>CAWAJD010000045.1:0-174597 GCA_963782265.1 Vulcanimicrobiota bacterium | reverse complement strand
TTTTTTTTTTTTTTTGTTGCGACATTACGTATTGCTCAGCGCTTGTTCGGGGCGCCAGTCATCTTGCGGATTCGTATTCGGTGCGGGCAGCGGGCCGGCTTGACCTTGCTGATTGACGATTCGCAGGCAGCCGCTGGCCTCGGTACACGGCGGCAGTTTGCCCGCTTTGCGATATGCGGCAAGGTCCGACGCGGCTTGGGTGTAGCCATACGCGTCGACCGTAGCTACGGTTTGGCCGTCTCCCTTGCTTTGATCGAGATGGTAGGCCGACGCGATATCGGCCGGTGTGAAACCGACGCCGCCTGGGATGCCGTCTTCGACAATCGTGTCGGGAACGAGATCGGTGCGGCGCCACGCCATGCAGCGCAGGCGTTCGGGCGTTGCCGGCAGGCTGCAGGCGCGCTGCGCTGCGTTCGCGCCCGACATTGGGTAATACCCCATCGCCGGCGTGAAGAGCGACTCCATCGGGTCTTGTGCGTCGGCCGCGGCGGGCATCGCCGAGGGGACGAGCGAACCGCCTCCGCGGCTGGAACAGGCCGAAGCGGCCACCAATGCGAGAAGTGCGACGGATGCCTAGGAGGCGTTGGTACTTCATGTAGTCTCCGAAATAACGAAGAGGTATCCGGTTTTTGACCGCTCGCTTTGGGAACGTAATCTGCCCCCGAAGGGTTCACTCCGAGCGGGATTCTTCACTTTCGGTCAGGCGGTCGATGATATGCCGAGCATACCAGGCGGGCCAATCCGTATCGACCCGGCCTAGATGACGCTCGTATACGTGATGCGCGTCCTCCGCTTCGCGCAGAATGTCGGCAAGCCGCTCGACGGGTTTCGGGCCTAAGTCGATTTCCACGGCGTCGGACGCTCCTTATTCGACCGTAACGGTCTTGGCAAGATTGCGCGGCTGGTCGACGTCTTTGCCTTCAATGTCG
The DNA here is from genome assembly GCA_963782265.1 of Vulcanimicrobiota bacterium. GTDB lineage: Bacteria > Vulcanimicrobiota > Vulcanimicrobiia > Vulcanimicrobiales > Vulcanimicrobiaceae > CAWAJD01. The sequence goes on along the minus strand of CAWAJD010000045.1, from coordinate 173,668 downwards.
GCGATGTGATACGCGAGGAGCTGCAGCGGGATCACGTTGACGATCGGCGAGAGCAGTTCGTCGACCTTCGGCACCCAGAACACGTGATCGGCGACGGCGGCCGCTTCTTCGTCGCCGTGATTGGCGATGACGATGACCTGCGCCTCGCGCGCTTTGGTCTCCATCAAGTTCGAAAGCATCTTCTCCCGCACGCGATCGTCGGTCATGATGCCGATCACGGGGACGGTGGCGTCGAGCAGTGCGATCGGGCCATGTTTCATCTCGCCGGCCGCGTAGCCCTCGGCGTGGATATAGGAGATCTCCTTCAGCTTGAGTGCCCCCTCGAGCGCGGTCGGGAAGTTGATGTAACGTCCGAGGAAGAGCATCGTCGAGGCTTTGCGAATCGCACGCGCCACCCTGCGAATGCGATCGGACGTGTCGAGCACGACGTCGACCGCCGCGGGCAGCAGCTTCGTGCCGTCCGCAATTTCGCGCAAGCGGTGCTCGCTTGCGGTGCCGCGGAGTTCGCGCGAGGTAGAGCGCGAGCAACGTGATGGCGGTAACTTGCGACACGTAGGTCTTCGTCGCCGCGACGCCGATCTCGGGGCCGCCGCGCGTATAGAGCGTACCGTCGGCGATGCGCGACAGATGCGAACCGAGCACGTTACAGATCCCCAGAATCGTGCTGCCGGCAGACTTCGCGATCTTGACGGCCTCGACGGTGTCGGCCGTCTCGCCGGATTGCGACATGGCGATGACGAGCGTGCTCGGGTCGATTACCGGATCGCCGTAGCGAAACTCGCTGGCGAGTTCCATCTCGACCGGCAAGCGTACCAGGGAGCGCAGCAAATACATCCCGACCATGCCTGCGTGGTACGCGGTGCCGCAGCCCGTGATCGCGATTTTGCTGATGCCGCTCAAGAGTTCCGGCGTAATCCCGCCGATGTCGCGCGCGAGGTGCACGTGCCCGCTTTCATCGATCCGGCCGGCGAGCGTCTCTTTAATGACGTTGGGCTGCTCGAAGATCTCCTTGAGCATGAAGTGCTTGTAGCCGCTCTTCTCGGCGGACGTCACGTCCCAGGTGATCTGCACGACGTCGCGCGCGATCGGCGTGCCGTCGTACGTCGACAGCTTGTAACCGTCGCGTCCGACGACGACGAACTCGCCCTCTTGCAGGATGATCTCTTTGCGCGTGTAGGGCAGAATCGCGGGCGTATCCGAGGCGACGAACATCTCGCCTTCGCCGATGCCGACGATCAGCGGGCTCGCACCGTTACGCGCGAAAATCAAGTGTTCCGGATCGTCGCTGGAGAGCACGCCCAGCGCGTAGGCGCCGCGTACCTCGGTAAGCGCGCGCCGCACGGCGGCTTCGAGGTCGCCGTCGTAGTGCATCTCGATCAGATGCGAAAGGACTTCGGTATCGGTCTCGCTCTTGAAAACGTGACCGAGGCCGATCAGCCGAGCACGCAGCGAAGCGTAGTTTTCGATGATGCCGTTATGAATGACGGCGATCTTTCCGGTGCAGTCCATATGCGGGTGCGCGTTGGCGTCCGAGGGACGCCCGTGGGTTGCCCAGCGCGTGTGGCCCATGCCGACCGACCCGGCGAGGCTTTCGCCGTTGCGCAACCGCTCCGCCAAACGCGAAAGCTTCCCCTCGGCTTTCGAGCCGGTCAGGGCGCCGGTTGCGTCGATGACGGCTATCCCGGCGCTGTCGTAGCCGCGGTACTCTAAGCGCCCGAGCGCGTCGAGAATGATGGGGACGCTATCGCGTTGACCGATGTATCCTACGATCCCGCACATGTGATCCTCGTTACTTGATGCTGTCTCGCGTGCGATGATAGGCGATCTTGCCCTCGGCGATTTCGTCGAGCGCGATCGAGACGGGCTTGTTCGGGTTCACCGACGACTTGTCTTCGACCAGCGGTTCGCTCGCAAAGAACTCACGACGGTCGGCCGGCGGCAGTTGCTGCACGCGCACCCAGTTGTTGAGTTGGCGGGCGCGCTTCGTCACGATGTTGACCAAGCTGAACTTCGAATCGGTGTGCTGCAGGAGAGCGTCGAGGTCTCCGAAGACTGATTTACTCATGTAGTCCTTCTCGTTAGTACGTTTTACTCCGACTGCAGGCGCGCGATCGCGCCGCCGTCGTACCGGTGCATCCGGCAATGTTCGGCTTCCAGGATCGCCGCGACGCTGGATAGCGCGGCGTCCATTCGCCCTTGTTCGTTCACGATCAAGTAATCGAAGTTCTCGGCGAACTTCAGTTCCTTGCGCGCGATTGAGAGCCGGTTTTCGATCTCTTTCCCCGAATCGGTGCCCCGTGCCACCAGCCGGCTGCGCAGATTCGCAAAGCCGTCGGTCGCCAGAAAAATCAACACCGCTTCCGGGTAAGCCCGCTTTACCGCGAGCGCACCGTTCACTTCGGGTTTGACGATCAGGTCGTCGCCCCGTGCGAGGGTTTGCTCGATATAATCGCGCGGCGTCCCATAAAGGTTGCCGTTATACTCCCGCCACTCGAGCAGCCCGCCGGCGTCGCGGCGCCGTTCGAACTCCTGGAGTGAGAGGAAGAAATAATGCTCGCCGTCGCGTTCCTCGGGCCGCGGCGCACGCGTCGTTGCCGAGACCGAGTAGCGCACGTCCGGCCGAAGTGCGCGAAGCGCCTCGAGCAGCGTGTCCTTACCGGCCCCCGAAGGCCCCGATACGACGAAGAGCAGTCCCGGGCGGGCGGTCACGCGAACTCCACGGAGAAGCAACCTCTCATCTTCTTAAGCCGGGGGTGGTTAACCTCGTATATGGTGCTCTCACTCGCTTCAATCCTCGCGGAGTCGGCCTCGCGCTACCCGAGCAACCCAGCCCTTGCCATGGGGCCGGCCACGATCACCTATGCCGAGCTTTGGGAGCAGGCAAGAGGGTACGCCGCTGCCCTGGAGGCCCTTGGAATCGGTCCGGGCGACCGGGTTGCAATTATGATCCCGAACGTGCCCGACTTCCCCCGCGCCTACTACGGCATCCTCGCCGCGGGCGGGGTCGTCGTGCCGGTCCATGCCCTTCTGACCCCTGAAGAAGTGGCCTACGTCCTGCGCGACTCGGGCTCGAAGCTGCTGCTCTGCGCCGCACCCCTGCTGGCGAGCGGAGTCCCGGGAGCCAGCGCCGCCGGCGTTCCGTGCTACTCGCTGATGGCGCAGGGCGCCCCCGAAGTGCCCGCCTTCGAGGCTGTGGCCGCGCGGATGGTGCCGCTGGCGAGCTATCGCTCCCGGCAGCCGCTCGACGACGCCGTGATCTTGTACACCAGCGGGACGACCGGCTCGCCGAAAGGCGCGCTGCTGACGCAGAACAACCTGGTTCTCAATGCCACGATCGGGGCGTTCGAACTTTGCCGCTCCGGCCCGGACGACGTCTACCTCGCGGCGCTGCCGCTCTTCCACGCCTTCGGGCAAACGGTGGTGATGAACGCGGGGTTTCGTTCCGGATCGACGATTCAATTGCTGCCGCGCTTCGATGCAAAAATTGCCCTCGAGACGATGCTGACGTATGAAGTGACCGTGTTCGCCGGAGTACCGACGATGTACATCGGCCTGCTGGAAGCGGCCAAAGCGGAGGCTCGCCGCCCCGCGCTGCGGCACGCGATGTCGGGCGGTTCGTCGATGCCGCTCGCTGTGCTGGAAGCGTTCGAACGCGAGTTCTCGGTCTCGATTTACGAAGGGTACGGCCTTTCCGAAACGTCGCCGGTTGCGAGTTTCAATCAGGCGTATTACGGCCGTAAGCCGGGAACCGTCGGTCGCGGCATTTGGGGCGTCGATCTTGCGATCGCTAATCCCGATCTCGACGACCGCATCGAGCTGTTGCCCGACGGCGAACTCGGCGAGATCGTCATTCGCGGCCACGCGGTCTTCAAAGGATATCTGAACAATCCCGAAGCCACGCGCGCCGCCATCGTCGACGACTGGTTCCGTTCCGGCGATCTCGGTACGCGCGACGAGGATGGTTTTATCAGTATCGTCGACCGCAAGAAAGACATGATTCTACGCGGCGGTTACAATGTGTACCCGCGCGAAGTCGAGGAAGTGCTGATGCGCCATCCGCGCGTACGGCAAGTAGCGGCGATCGGCGTTCCCCACGACGTGCACGGCGAGGAAGTCGTCGCGGTGATCGTGCTCGATGCGCCGGAGGAGCCGTTCGACGCGGACGAATTGATTGCGTGGTCGCAACAACACTTGGCAAAGTACAAGTATCCGCGGCGGGTTGAATCGATCGACGCGATGCCGCTGGGTCCGAGCGGCAAAGTGCTCAAGCGGGAATTGCGCGACCGATTCGGTCGTCTGGCCTAACGTCCCTTAGCTAACCGCAAAGGCCCTTCTCCAGCGCCGCCGTTACTTCGGCGGGGATCTGCGTATTCTTCGGGCGGGAGTACGTGACGATCGTCGCGTTGCCGTTTCGCGTCGCAACGCCTTGCGTAGAGATGCCTTGCGTTCCAACGCTAAAATATTCGAGTGCCGCCTGGCCGGGACATTGCGCGACCGTGTCGCTGCCGTCGAAATGCGCGCCTCTCGTGTTCTTGACGAAGTCCGTCGCTTGCTGCGATGCGAGTTCTTGCAGCGTGCCGCTGAACGGCCGCTGCTCGAAGCGATAGGTTTGCAGCGTTTGGCCGGTGCCCGAACTCCATTCCGTATTCGGGCTGGCTCCCGGGACGGGCTGCCATCCGGCCGGCGACGGCGTTCCGCCGTTACAGGCCGCCGGCAGCCCGGCGAGCGCCAATGCAAAGAGGATGCGAATCTTCACAGCGCCACTTCTTCGAGCAGGCGCGCGAAAAGCCCGCGTGCCACATAGAAGACGATGGTCACCGACTGGGTCCTGTTTCGCCGGGCGGCGCACGAGATCGCGGCGCAGCTTCGCGGCGCAAAGGTCCGCGATGCGGGGCTCCTGCCCGACGGCCGGGTGGGGCTTCTTCTGCGCGCGCGATCGGGGCCGGCAGTGCTGGCGATCGATGCGTTCGGAACGCCGCCGTCCGTTGCGCTCGAAAGCGCCGAATTGGGCATTCGAGCCGAGCCGGGGTTCGTGCGCGCGCTGGCCGCGGGGCTGCGCGATACGACGCTGCTGGATGCGCGCGCTCGTCGCGGAGACCGGCTGATCCGGCTGCTGTTCGGCTCGCGCTCGCGCTTCGGCGTCGGCGACGAGATCGAACTCTTTCTCGAGCTGGTACCGCGTTTCGGAAACATCGTGCTCGTTAAAGGCGGGACGGTGGTGGCGGCTGCGAAGGAGTTTTCGCTCGCCGAAAATGGATCGCGCGCGGTCGAAGTAGGGATGGCGTACGCGCCGCCGCCGCCGCGCCCCGGCTCGCTGCTGCCGAAAATCGTTGCCGATGCGGGGTATTCCGAGGATTCGTTTCTCCCGATTGCCGAGGGAGAGGCGGCGATGCGCGAGCCGCTCTACGCCTACCGGGATGGCGGGAAATTCGTCGCGGCGCACGTGGTTGCGCTTCCACAATACGCGCAGTTGGCGGCGTCCCGCGAAGCGTCGGTCCTATCGCTGCTGCGCGAGATGCGCGTCGAACGCGAAGGCAGCGGCGAGCGGGTTCGAACCGCGCGGCGGCGCGCGACGCTGATCAAGCGTCTCGACGACCGGGAGCGGCGGGTGCGCGACGAGTTGGCGTCGCTCGCGGAGAAACGGCGCCGCGCCGGCGAGCGCGAGGCTTTGCGGATTGAGGGCGAAGCGATCTTTGCCTCGCTGCATGAGATGGCCGAAACCGATCGAGACGAGGCCAAAGAACGAGCTTCGAAGCTCTTCGCACAGTACAAAAAACTCGGCACCGCGCTGCCGCACATCGAGGTGCGCGAACGCTTGGCGCGCGAAGGACTGGTGACGATCGATGCGCTGCGGTGGGAGACGGAACGCGCGGCCGACGATCTGCTGGACGACGTCGAATCGGCGGTCGCACACTTGGACCCGCATCGCAAACGCGCCGCGGAGCCGGCGCGAAAGAAAAAGAGACGTACGCCGCTCGAGTTTCGGACGGCGAGCGGCTCGCGCATCGTCGTCGGACGCTCGCCGGCCGAGAACGCGGACGTTACCTTCACGCTCGCTCGGCCGAACGATCTGTGGTTTCACACGCAGGGGATTCCGGGAGCGCACGTGATTCTCGCGCGCGGCGACCGGGCAGAGCCGCCGGAGGCCGACATCGAGACGGCGGCCTCGCTCGCCGCGCTCTATTCGAAAGCCAAGGGGAGCGCAAAGGTCCCGGTCGACTATACGCTTCGCAAGCACGTTCGCAAGCAGCAGAATGCACCGCCCGGACTGGTCTGGTACACCCATCCGAAGACGATCCTGATCACCCCTTATCGCCCCGAGCGTAGCACCGAAGGTCCGTAGTCGAAGGGCCACTTCAAGGGTTTAACTCTTCCGCGGCCCTTCGACTTCGCTCAGGGTGATAAGATCAGGGCAGCCGCGACTCGCACGCTTTCCAGTCGAGGTTTGCGAAGAATGCCTGGATGTACTTGCCGCGCTCGGCCGGTTTGTAATCCTTGATGAACGCGTGCTCCCACACGTCGAGCACGACGATCGGCACGAATCCGGCAAGATGACCGTTTTCGTGATCCGAAATCCAATGATTGGTTATCTGCCCGTTCTCGGTGTCGAGATAGGCGATCGCCCAACCGACGCCGCGCATCGCGCCGACGGCGGTAAAATCGGCCTTCCACTTTTCGAAATCGCCGTAGGCTTCGCCGAGTTTATTGTAGAGGCTGCCGCCGCGGAGTTCGGCCGGCGACTTGGTCATGTTATCGAAGTAGTACTCGTGCAGGCGCATGCCGTTGTACTCGAACGCGAGGCGCCGGACGAGCTCGGCGTATGCCGGGTCCGCGCCGGAGGGATCGCCCGCCGAACGAATCGCCGCCAACTTCTCATTGATGAGGTTGGCGTTCTTGACGTAGCCTTCGTAGAGTCCAAAGTGCATCTCGAGCGTCGCGTCGGAGATGCCTTGCAGCCCGGCGAGGTCCCACTTCTTGGGCGTGTAGGTCTTCATGGGCGCATAGAGCTTCATGAGGTGGACGTTACCTTTCTTAATCGTGGCGTTGGAAGTCGCTCCAGGTAGTTAAGCGGTACCCGCGTGGGCGGAGTGCGAAACGCCCCTTGCTGTACGGAGGTGACGACCGCCTGGAAGCGTACCTAGTTAGCAAGACACGTCCGAACCCGGGAGGTATTCACGTGAAGAATCCACTCGATTCGATCTGGGGAACCGTGATTTGCGGTTTCATTCTTACCGGCATTCTTTTCGTTCTAGCGGTACAGCTCGTCGCACATTCAGCGGTCGGGGGGTCGTAGGATGTATTCCATTCCTCCATTTAACTGGATGCTGTGGTTCCATTTTTTGGCCGGCATCATGTGGATCGGTCTGCTCTACTACTTTAACTTCGTCAACGCGGCCGCCGTCAAGGAAGCCACCGCCAACGGCGAGGCCGGCCCGATCGGCAAGTACATCATGCCGCGCGCGCTCCTGTACTTCCGTTACGGCGCAGTGCTCACGTGGATCATGGGCGCCGGCCTGCTAAGTACGTTCACGGGCGCAAACGGCATGAACGGCTTTCCGGCCGCTTTCTTGCTGCAGGGCTACCTCGCTCCGATCGGCATCGGCGCCTGGCTCGGCACGATCATGCTGATCAACGTCTGGACGTTCATCTGGATGAACCAAAAGAAGATCCTCGGCATCGTGCCCGCGACCGACGAACAAAAAGTCAAAGCTCGCCGCGTCGCATTCCTAGCATCGCGCGTCAACACGATGCTCTCGATCCCAATGCTCTTCTTCATGGCGACGGGCCCGCACAACAATATCTACCACTAGCCCGGAGAGTTCCACAAGAAGTACGCGGCGAAACATCGCCGCGTACTTCTTTGCGTTCCTAACCGGCGAGGGTGCGGGACAGATCCAAACCGTAGCGATCGGCTGGACGGTCTATGCCATCAACCATCGCGCGTTCGACCTGGGGCTCGTCGGGTTGGCGATGTTCTCGCCGGCGCTGCTTCTCGTCTTCGTGACGGGACACGCCGTCGATCGCTACAACCGCAAGGTCATCATCATCGTCGCGGCGATCGTGGAAGCTGCGTGTTCCCTCGCTCTCGCTGGGTTTGCGATCGGGCACGTGCGGGATCTTTTGCTAACCCTCGTGGTGGTTGCCGTGCTCGGCACGGCGCGTGCTTTCGGAAATCCGGCGGAGCGCACGATTCTCGTCAACATCGTCGGGAGGTCAGGTTACGTCAAGGTGCAAGCGCGATACTCGTCGATGCGCGAGATCGTGGTCATCGCGGGTCCCGCTGCCGGCGGCGCGCTGCTGGCGATTTCGGATGCGACGGCGTTCGTCGTTGCGGCGGCGCTCATCGCGGCCGCGCTTGCCGGTTTCGCGCTCGTGCGCGTGCCCGCCACGGAGCGGCCCGCAGGAACGGAGTTCGACAAGAAATCGGTACTCGACGGCCTTCGCTGCATCTTCTCGCGTCCGATCGTGCTCGGTGCGATCACGCTCGATCTCTTCGCCGTGCTCTTCGGCGGTGCGAGCGCGTTGCTGCCGGTCTATGCGGTACAGATCTTACACGTTGGGGCGTTCGGCTTCGGGCTTCTCCGCAGCGCGGGCGGCGTCGGAGCGTCGGCGATGGCCGTCGTTCTTTCGCATCGACCGCCGCAGCGGCGCGTCGGGCGAACGCTGTTGGCCACGGTCGCGGGGTTCGGCGTCGCGACGCTGGTGTTCGCGTTTTCGCGTAATATCTGGCTTTCGATCGCGGCGCTGGCGGTGGCGGGCGCGTTCGATATGGTGAGCGTCGTGATTCGCAACGGACTCGTACAGCTCAATACGCCGGATGCGATGCGCGGCCGTGTCAACGCCGTCGAAAGTGTTTTCATCGGCGCATCCAACGAACTCGGCTCGTTCGAATCGGGAACGTTGGCGCAGTTTTTAGGCCCGGTTGCGGCGGTCGCGATCGGCGGCGTTGCGACGCTGCTCGTCGTGGCGGCGGCGGCTATTGGTTTTCCGGCACTGCGGGACAGCGGCCGTTTGAGCGGTGACGCGCCGCCGGTTACGTAGTTTCGGGCACCAGCACGATTTTGCCGATGTGCTCGCTGGACTCGAGACGCGCATGCGCTTCGCCGGCCCGAGCGAAGGAAAAAACCGAATCGACGACCGGCGCGATCGGATTCCTCGCAGGCAGCAGCGGCCAGATGCGCTCCACCAGCAGTTGCCCGACCGCAGCTTTCTGTGCGACCGTGCGGCCGCGCATGCTCGAGCCGATGATCGAGGCGCGTTTTCCCAAGAGCACCCCGAGGTTGAACTGCACGTCGGTCCCGCGCGCGGTTGCGATGCAGCTGATGCGGCCATCCAAAGCGATACATTGCAGGTCGCGCGCGATGTAGTCGCCGCCGACGACGTCGAGGACGACGTTGACGCCGAAATTGGCGGTGATCCGCCGGATCTCTTCGACGAAGTCGTGGGTGCGATAGTCGATGGCGGCGGCTGCGCCGAGGCGAATGCATGCCGCGCACTTTTCCGGGCTGCCGGCCGTCGCGTACACGATGGAGCCGAGTGCCTTTGCAAACATGATCGCCGTCGTCCCGATACCGCTGGTGCCGCCATGCACGAGAATCGATTCTCCCGGCTGCAGGCGCGCCCGTGTAAATACATTGTCGTAAACCGTGAAGGCGTTCTCGGGGAGCGTCGCGGCTTCGACGGAGCTCCAGCCCGCAGGGATCGGAAGCGCGAGGCCTTCTGGAACGATCAATTCTTCAGCATACGCACCGCCGCTCACGATCGCGCAAACCCGATCGCCGATCTTCCATTTCGTGACGCTGCCCCCGATGGCGTCGACCGTGCCCGCCGCTTCCATCCCCAAGATCGTCGACGCCCCGGCCGGAGGCGGATAGACGCCTTTACGCTGCAAGCTATCCGCTCGCGAAACACCAGCCGCTTCGACACGAATCCGCACCTCGCTATCGCCAGGTTCCGGCGCATCCATTTCGGCAACGCGCAAAACCGAGGGGTCGCCGGGTTGGTCGAAGGTAACGTATCTCATCGCGACAATTCGACGAAGGTGATGAGGTTGCCGCTGGGATCGGCGATCGTTGCGGTTTTGAACGTGTCGGAGGAGTACTCGGTCACGGGCAGCGAGCCGGCCGCCCGCGCCGGCGCGAGATGCGTGGCGATGCTGTCGACGACGAGCGCCACGCTCGAACTGCCGGCAGTTCCCCACTCGGGAAGGCGTTGAATCTCCCGAACCTTTGCAATACTAACGACCTGTAGCCAGCCGGTCTGCGTAAAATGCCATTCAAGCAGGCCGTCCATCGGCGTCGCGTCGGCAGGGCGACAGAGAATGCGCTCGTACCACGTTCGCGCAGTTTGCAAGTCATCGACGGCGATACTCGCGTACACGCTTTTGATCACGTTCTTCTCCTATCGTGGGCGGGCTCTCACGGAGATACTCGAACCACGCGCACTTCCTCTGCGATCCCTTTTACTCGAACCGTCTCCTCTGTTACCCGCCCGGGCAGCCCGCTCAACCGCGAAGCGATGGCGGGCCGGGCAGCGACGTCTTTGGCGAGCGTTATTTCGCCGGCGTGGGCCAGGGATTCGAGGCGGGCGGCGAGGTTGACGGTGGTGCCGAAGTAGTCGATGCGGTCGTTGGCGCGCATCGCTATGCAGGGGCCGACGTGGAAGCCGACGCGCATGCGTAAGGGTTCGCCGTCGGCGCTGATCGTGCGGATGCTTTCGTCGAGTTCGAGCGCGGCTTCGAAGCACTTTAACGGATCGACGAAGACCGCCATCACGGCGTCGCCGATCGTCTTGACCATCGCGCCTTCATGACGTGCAACGATGTCGCGGACGACGTCGAAGTGATCGTTGACGATGCGGAACGCACCGGCATCGCCGGTCTTAGCATACATCGCCGTCGAGCCGATCAGGTCGGTGAAGAGCACGGCCATCGTTTCGATGCTTAACTGCAACCCAGGGGTCAGAACTTGCGACGAAAACAGATCGCGAAACTCTTGGAGCGCCGTTACCTGCGCCGCGGTGGCGATGGTGTCGGGCCAGCGGCCGTCTTCGATTCGGACGATCGCCTCGTTGTCGAGATCGTTCTCGATGCGTCCGCGCACGCTGCCGCTACGCACGGCCTGGGTGGAGTCGATACCGGCGAGCGGGTGCAGCGAGACCTCGAGCTCGCCCGCGCCGGCTTCCTGCGTCGCGACGAACGGTGTGACGCCCGCACCCATCACGTGGATGTCGTAGCTGCCCGGCGCGAGCGCAACCTCGAAGTCCGCAGCATCGCCCGCCCCGATCGAGAACTGGCCGAAGACGTGCGAGCTGCGCTGCGGGCTTGCGATGCAAAAGAGGCCGACGTTGCCGCCTCGCCCGAGCGGCTTAGCGTCGAACGTGACTTCGACCGAACGATCGAAGACGGCGTCGAAGGCGACGTTGCACGCCGGACAGTGATACCCGCTCTGCAATTCTTCGAGCGTTTCCATACCGGGACTTGGCCCGCGGCAACTCGAGCAAATCACGCTCCAGCTCAGATTGAACAAGCCGCGACGGGTTGCGGCGAGAAACGCGCGCAGGACTTCGCGGCGCGGCAGCTTCCATCGATCGGCCAACTCGTACGGCCGCATGCGCACGAGATCGCGATCGTCGGCGGCGGCGACGAACCCGGCGATTGCGCTCGCGACTTCCGGAGCGATCTTGGCGGTCACCAGCGACGCAAACGGGCCAAGATCGGGAGCGGTAGGAACCTGCTCCTCGCGCGTGGCGAGCCTCTCCGCAAGGCGAAACGCGCGATTCGCGCCGCGTTTGCCTTGCGCGGCGACGAGCGGCAGCAGCCCTTCGGTCAACAGCGAGGCCGCTTCTAGGTCGACGGTCACGACGACGCGCGTGCGATCCGGCGAAAGTTCCTCCAGCGTGGTACTGGTGAGAAAGCGTTTGAGCGGACCGCGGATGTAGAGACGTTCGACCGCAAAGTATTCGGGAACGCGCCAAATCGTCGGGCGTTCCTCCCATTCGAGCGTCAGCGGCCCTTGTTTGAACGACGCAAAGCGCCGCGAGCCGCCGCCGGGCTGCGGTTCGTATCTCACCTCGATGCGCGGTAGGCCCGCGTGCTCGTTGAACCAGTCCGTATCCGCGAGAAAACGCCACAGCCTCATCCGCGGCGCGTCTAACTCCCACGACCACTCCGCGCGCAAACTCATGCAGCGGCTCTCCGCGCAATGAACATTGCATCGCCGAACGAAAAGAAACGGTAGCGCCGTTCGATCGCTTCGGCATACGCGCGCATGATACGATCGCGGCCCGCGAACGCACTGACCAGCACCAGTAGGCTGGATTGCGGCAAGTGGAAGTTCGTAATCATCGCGTCGACCGCTCGAAACGTAAAGCCGGGCTGGATAAAGATATCCGTCGCATCTTCTCCTTGAACGACCCGGCCGTGCTTTTGGATGCTCCCCTCGAGAGCCCGGACGACGGTCGTGCCGGCGGCGACCACGCGGCGCCCTTCGGCGCGCGCGCGTTCGACGGCGCTCGCGGTCGCCGCGGGGATCGCGTACGATTCGGAATGCATGCGGTGTGCCTCAACGCGCTCGGCGACGATCGGGCGGAACGTACCAAGTCCGACGTCAAGGCAGAGGCGGACGATCTCAACGCCGCGGCCCTCGATCGCCGCTAGCACTTCCGGCGTAAAATGCAGCGACGCGGTCGGAGCGGCGACGCTGCCGGGAATCCGTGCGAACACGGTTTGATAGCGCAGCTGCGCCTCGGCCGTTTCGTTGTGGATGTACGGCGGCAGAGGCAGCCGCCCGGCGAGTTCCAGATAGTGCTCGAACGGCAGGTCGAGCGCAAACTCGATCTCGCGCATACCGTCCTGGAGTTCGGCCACGACGGTCGCGCTGCCGTAAGAACGATCCGCATCGCGCAGCGCGACCTGCGACCCGGCGCGCAGGCGTCGCGCCGGTTTGGCAAGCGCGATCCACCGCTTGGCGGACGGATCGTAGCGCGCAGTCCGCGCCGGATGCAGCAGCAAAAATTCCACGCGGCCGCCGCTCGGAACGCGTTCGCCGAAGATACGGGCGGCGATGACGCGCGTCTCGTTGAGCACGAGCACGTCGCCTTGGTGAAAGTATTCGGGAAGGTCGGAGAACCGGCGATCGGCGGTCGCATCGCCGTCGAGCACGAGCAACCGGCTCGCATCGCGCTGCGCGGCCGGCGTCTGAGCGATCAGCTCGGAGGGAAGCGCAAAATCGTAATCGGAGGCGAGCGTCGTCGGGTTAGGACTCCTAGCCGCTGCTGCTGGTCAGCCGCTGGCGCTCGATGTCGAGAAAGTTGGTTAGGCGCTTGCGGTCGTCTTCGGTGGCTTCGACGATGAGTACGCCGACTTGATAGGTGTCGGCCGTGAACGTGCGGATCCACCGGACTTGGCCGCGCAGGCGCAAGAACGGGTTGCGCTTCATCGTGAACGTGTATTTGCTGCCGACCGGAAGATACTGATCGGCAATGATACGCATACCCGTCGGCGAGATGTCGGCGACCGCTCCGCGAAACAGCATCGCCGAGAGCGGGTCCTCGACCACGACGTCGATATACTTGCGAAGCCGCAAGCCATAGCGCTTGTCGGCATCGGAGAGTTCAGCGCCGGCCGGGCGCGCCGCGTCAGTCATTGCCTACTTCTGTTCCGGGAAAATAGAATCGAAGAATGTCGTTAGCCGGTTTCCCGGCGAGCGCCATTCCTCGCGCACCCCATTGGCATAGCCCAACGCCGTGCCCGAGACCTCCCCCTTCGATGGCGATGCTTCCTCTGGCCTGCGTCAGCCGCGAGATGAGCAGGCTTCGGATGACGCGTGCGCCGACTCCAAGCCGGAACGTGCTGCCTTTGACCGGAAACGTCCCTCGATCGCCGACGAGGTCAAAGCTGCGCGCCCGGCCGCTGGCGTCCGTGCCGTCGATGCGGACGTCGCGCAGCGAACCGAACGCGCCGAGGGCGCCGAAGCTTAGCTCGATCTGATCGAACGCGACCGAACTGACCCAGCGATAGTTCGGAGACTCCACGCACCACGGGCAGACGACGCCGCTTAAGTACGCAATCGGAGCGGCTCCCCAAGCATCGGAAGACGACTCGGTATGTCCCCCGCAGCACGAGGAATAGGCGATGGACGCGAAGCCGCTGCCGTAGCGAAGCACCTGGCCTGCCGTCGCATCCACTGCCGCGCGTCCGGCAGGCGATTCGGTGGCGACGCCGCCGTAGACCTGATCCGACTCCGACGGGCGCAGGTCGTAGTCACGCTTCGGATTGCTCCGCTGCAGCACGTACGTGCGCGCGCAGACGGCTTGAGCCGCGAGCGCCGCGATCGGCCACGCCGGAGACATCTCGTGCGGAACGACGCTGTAGAGATATTGCTCGAGGTCGACCACGTTGATCACGCTGCCGTCGGCGCTCCGGACGAAGCTGCCGCGGTAGTCACGCCCGTCGAACGTGAAGCCGGCACCGCCGGGCAGGGGGCTGGCCTCGCCGGGGCCCAAGAGCACGCGAAGCGATGGCGAGCGGGACATAACGGCGGGATCGGCGTCGTCCTGAGAGCGAGCGATGACGGGAGCCAGGGCCGCGGCGGCTCCAAGGCGCGAGGAAGGCGCCGCGCCGCATCATAGCAGGGGCTCCTGGACCGGCCCGCCCCCGCGCAGCCCAAGGTGCCGGTAGGCCTCGGGCGTCGCTTTTCGGCCGCCGGCCGTGCGAATCACGAAGCCGGCCTTGAGCAGATAGGGCTCGACTACGTCTTCCAGCGTCTCGGCATCTTCGGTCAGCGTGGCCGCAATGGCCGCGATGCCGACCGGGCCGCCGCGGTACTGCTCGACGATGGTCCTCAAGAACGCGCGGTCGAGCCGGTCGAGGCCAAGTTCGTCGACGCCTTCGCGTCTGAGCGACTCGTCGGCGACCTGCGCCGTGATCCGCCCGTCCGCGCGCACCTCCGCATAGTCGCGTACGCGCCGGAGCAGACGGTTGGCGATGCGCGGCGTGCTGGGCTGCGCGCGGCGATCGTGTGCGCGCCGGCCGTGTCGATCGGAACGCCGAGTACGCCGGCCGATCGCACGACGATCTTCTCCAAATCCTCGACCGAATAGTAGTCCAGGTGATGCACGATGCCGAAACGCTCGCGCAGCGGTGCGGTGAGCATGCCCGCGCGCGTCGTCGCGCCGATCAGCGTAAAACGCTTGAGCGGCAGCTTGAGCGTCTTTGCGAACGCGCCGCGATCGACGATGAAGTCGATTTGAAAATCTTCCATCGCCGGATAGGATATTCCTCGACGACGCGGCCGAGGCGATGAATCTCATCCACGAAGAAGACGTCGCCGTCTTCAAGCGCAGTCAGGATGCCGACGAGATCTTTCGGTTTCTCGAGCGTCGGCCCGCTCGTCGGACGGAAGTTGGCGCCCGCTTCCCGTGCGATCAGCCCGGCTAAGGTGGTTTTTCCTAAGCCCGGCGGTCCGTAGAACAAAATGTGATCGAGCGTCTCGCCGCGCTTTTTTGCAGCGTCGATGGCGATGCGCAAGTTATCGACGACCGTCTCCTGGCCGACGTACTCTTCGAACGTACGCGGGCGAAGGCTCGCGACGTAGACTTCGTCTTCGAGGGTCCCCTGCGGATCGACGATGCGCTCGTCGCCGCCGGCGACGTCGATCGAGGCCTCCGGCCCCAGCAACCGCCTGCGCGCGCTCTCATCCATTGGTGGACGTCTTCGCCGCTTTGCGGCGGTATATCTCCGCGAGCAGACGCTCGGAGTCGTTGATGGACGGCTCCGCATCGAGCGTGTCGCGCACCATCGCTTCAGCCTCGGTTCGCTTGTACTCGAGCTGCAGCAGCACCGCAAGCGCCTCGCTGGCGAAATCCGGCATCACCGCTACGACGGGAACCGGCGCGTCCTGAATGAGCAAGAACTTCGCCACCTTGCCTTGGAGTTTGGCGACGATGTCGCGCGCTTTCTGCTGTCCGATGCCGGGAAGCGACTTCAGAAACGTCTGATCGGCACGCTCGATCGCGCCGGCGATGGCCGACATCGGTTGGGAAAACGCCCGCGCTGCCGAACGCGGGCCGATCGATGCGACGCTGAGCAATGCTTCGAAGAAGTCGCGTTCGATGGCGTTGCTGAACCCGTAGTAGGCGAATCGGCCGGTGTTGCCGTCTTGGTTCATCACGGCGTAGATCTCCAGCGTCACGCGCTCGCCGGCGCAGCGACGGAATTTTCTCGGCGATGCAGGGCGGCAAGATGATTTCGTAGCCGAGGCCGCCCGCTTCGATGACCGCCGCGTCGTGCCCGCGCTCGATCAGCGATCCGGAGATGCGCGAAAACGTCACGGCCGTCCGGCGCTGGTGGTCGAGGACGTTGAGAAACGCCAGCGCCAGCGCGAGGGCGTCCGAAACGTCGTTCGGTTTCGGCGCGGCGCGCAAGCCGAGCATCCGGACGACCATGGAATTGACTTGGTCTTTGCGCGCGCCGCCGGAACCGGTGAGGGCGCGCTTACGTGCGCGTGGCCGAGCGTGTCGCACTGCGATGCCGGCTTGCGCGCCCGCCAAACAGAGCACGCCGCGTGCGTGGGCCATCAGCAGTGCGGTCGCCGGGTTCTTGTACGTCGTGTAAAGCTCTTCGATCACCACCAAATCCGGCGCCGTTTGAACGATGACGTCGGTGATGCCGGCGTGCAGCTCGCGCAGTCGCTGCTCCAGCGTACCGCCGACGCGCGGCGCGACGATGCCGGCTTCAATCAATCGGACGCGTTTCGCCGTCGCCTCGATCACGCCGTAGCCGGTCGTGCGCAGCGCGGGGTCGATGCCGAGGACTCTCAATGCCCGGATCCGTTGACGGTAAGCGTCACCGAGCTTCCCGGCGCGAGATCGGTCCCAGCCTCGGGTACGGTTCCGACGACTTTGCCGCCGGCGCCGACGGCGGTCGTGTATTCGATCTTCGCGACCGTGTAACCGTACGCGGCGAGCCGGCGGGTTGCCGCGTCGGCGGTCATGCCGACCGTATCCGGGACTTCGCCCGATACGGATACCGTGACGGTAACGGTCGAACCGGGCGCTGCTACCGTATTCGCGGCGGGATCTTGCACGACGATGCTGCCGTTGTTCGTGCTTTGCTGCGCGTAGACGACCCGCGGAACGAACCCGGCGGCAGTAAGCGCGGCGGCGGCGCTTGCGTAGTCTTGTCCGACGAGCGCCGGCACCGGTGTGGTCGCCGCGCCGCTCGTTGCCGGCGTGAGGATACCGCCGCCGCTGTTCACGATGACGTGCACGATGACGTTGGCATCGATCTTCGAACCGGGCGTTGCATCTTGCGACGCGATCGTGTCGGCGGGCATGCCGGAAATCGTCTGCGACGTATCGAGCTTGACACCGGCTTTAAGCGCGGCGGCTTGCGCTGCGGCCGTCGTCATACCGACGAAGTTCGGCACGAACGTCGGGGCCGGACCGTCGGAAACGGTGAGCGTGATCTTGGTGCCTTCGCGCACCGAAGAGCCGGGCTTGGGCTGCTGGTCGATGACGCTGTCTTTGGGTCCCTCGTTGAACGTGCGCTTGATGTCGACGAGGAATTTTGCGTTCGGCCACTCCTGCAGGGTGCGCTCGGCCGAGACGAAGTTGTATCCGAGAACCGACGGCAATCCGACCGTCGGCAGCCCGTTGCTGACGACGATGTCGACTAGTGAGTTCTTCTCGACGTTCGTTCCGGGAAGCGGATCTTGGCTGATCACGCGATTGGCAGCGACGGTGTCGCTCGCGCTGCGCGTGATGTGCACGCGCAAACCCGCGTTGACGATCGCCTCATTGGCTTGCGCGTCGGTCATCTTGGTGTAGTCCGCGACCGGAACCGTCGGGCTCAAACTCGGCAGCGGCCGTCCGAAGAGATAGTAGCCTGCGCCGATTGCCCCGATGAGGAAGACCGTCAGTACCGCGATCAAACCCCACCGGCGCGGGGGCCGCTCTTCTTCGTCGTCCGCGGCGTACCGCCGGTTGTCGGGCAGCGGCGTCGAGCGGCGCGGCAAACGCTGGCCGCGCTTTGCGGCCTCCTGGGCGAGTTCTTGCGCGTCGTCCTGCATACGGAACGCCGGAACGTTTGGCCGTTCGCGCGCTTCGCGCAGTGAGGTTGCGAGTTCGCTGGCCGATTGAAAGCGGTTTTCGGGACGCTTCTGGAGCAGGCGGTTGACGATCGCGGCCAGCGCCGGGCTGACGCCGATCTCCCGCGTGTCGATGCGTGGAACCGGATCGCTGATGTGGCGCAGCGCCACCGTCACCGGCGACTCACCGCTGAACGGCAGCTTGCCGGTCAGCATTTGAAAGAGGACGATACCGACGCTGTAGAGGTCGGAGGTCTCGTGCAGTTCGTTGAGCTGCGCCTGCTCCGGCGACATATAGAAAACGCTGCCCATGACGAGACCGGGCTTCGTCATCGCGATCGTGTTCTGCGAAACGGCGCGGGCGATGCCGAAGTCGGAGAGCTTCACGACGTCGTCCTTGGTCACGAGAATATTGGCGGGCTTGATGTCGCGGTGCAGCAGCCCGGCGCGATGCGCGTATGCGAGACCGCTCGCGATTTGGGCGGCATAATCGATGGCGACCGGCTCGGGAAGCTTTCCGTCTGCTGCGATGATCTCACCGAGCGACGGACCGTCGACGAGCTCCATCACGATGTAGTACGTCGCGCCCTCGCGGCCGACGTCGTAGGTGTTGACGATGTTCGGGTGCGAGAGCTTCGCAGCCGACTCGGCCTCTTGATAGAAACGGCGTACGAACTCTTCGTCGGCGGCATATTGTTCGCGCAGAACTTTGATCGCGACCCGCCGCCGCAACACGGTGTCCGTGCCGGAGTAGACGATCGCCATGCCGCCTTCACCGAGCTTACCGTCGAGTCGATAGCGGTTGTTGAAGATGCGTTCTTCGATCATGGCGACTGGCTCAAAGCGGTACGCAGGACCTCGCGAGCAATCGGCAACGCGGCGACCGCGCCGTAGCCGCCGTTCTCGATCACCACTGCGACGGCGACCCGCGGCTTGTCGGCCGGCGCGAACGCGACGAACCACGAGTGCGAGGCGCCGAGCGGATTGGTCGCAGTGCCGGTCTTCCCGGCTACCACGACGCCCGGAATCTCGGCCCCCGTCCCGGTCCCCCGCTGCACGACCGCGATCATCATCTTGGTAACGTTCGCCGCAACGTCGGCGGAAACCGGGCTGGCGAGCGTTCCCGATGCGTAGACGCTGGCCGGCGTGCCGTCGCGCAGTATCTGGCGGACGATATACGGCCGGGGTTCGTTGCCGGCGTTGGCAATGGTCGCATCGATCAGCGCCATCTGCAGGGGCGACATCAGCAGCGCGCCCTGGCCGAACCCCATCTGCGCGAGCTCGCCGGGAACGATCGTGTCCTTGGCTGGGACGCTGGCCGGCTCCGACGGCAGTTGGAAGTCAAGCGAGTCGCCGATTCCCCAGCGTTGCAGGTAATCGTAAAAAGTGTCGGTGCCCATTTTCAGCGCGATCTGCGCGAAATCGACGTTGCTCGACTTGGCGAACGCGGTCGTGACGTCGGCGTAGCCGGAGGCCTCACCTTCGTTGTTATGCAGCGTGAAGTCGCCGATGGTGAAGTACCCGGGGTCGGAAAAGTGCGAATCCATCGTGACGGTGCCGGAGTCGAGCGCCGCGCTGGCCGTAAACACTTTGAAGGTTGAACCCGGCGGATACAGCCCGTCGAGCGCGCGATCCAGCATCGGACTGTGCGGGTCCGTGCTGAGTTCTTTGAAGTTCGCGTCGAACGCATTCGGATCGTAGCTGGGCACGCTCGCGATCGCCAGAACGGCACCGGTGTGCGGATCGATCACGACGCCCGCGCCGCGGTCGTGTTTGGAGAGTTGGTCGAAGAGTTCGCGCTGCACGTCCGGCACGATCGTCGTCACCACGTCGGCGCCTTTGGAAACGAGCGACGTACCGCGAAATGCGGCGGCGATTTCGGCTAGCTGTGTGAGCGGATCGCCGGTCGTATCGGCCGGCGTCAGAGCTCGATCGTACGCAGCTTCCAGTCCGCTGGTTCCGTAGCGTACCGAGACGTACCCGATTACTTGCGCCAGCGCGGAGCCGAGTTCGTACTCGCGATGCCCGTCGACGGTTTGCGCGAGCACGGAACCGTCGGTTGCAAGAATGCGCCCGCGATTGGCATCCAGCAGTGCGTGTCGCGGGTTCCCGGCCTTGACGGCGATGGATGGAGCCAAGATGACCTGTACGTAGGCTTGCCGCGCGACGAGCACGCCGAAAAGCACGACGAAGAACGTCGCTAACCGTCGAATCGCGCGGTTCGTCACTCGCGCAACACCGTGAATCCGCCCGCGACCGTGCGAACCGCGAGGTGCGGCCGCTCGGCGTCGGCATCGAGGAGGACGTTGATCATTGCGTGCGCGGTGGCTTCGGGGACTTCGTTGATCATCAGTACGACTTCAACGCCCATCTCCACGAGCAGCGGCGGCGCGACGTACGCGCATTCGGGCAGCGTTTCGAAGTGGCGCTCCTCGTAGCCGCCGTTGCGCCAAGGACCGCGCTTTCCGAAGACCTGCGTGTGGTAGTCCCACGCACAGAGCTGCTTCTCTTTCCAAACGAACTCGTCGCGAACGCAGAGGCGGCGGCAAACCGCGCACTGTACGATCGGCTGGGGCGGGTGCGACAAGCCGTCGGCGATCTCTTCGGGGACGTCCTCGATGTTGAGGACCGAGCCTTCGTCGATCGTTTCGGGAAGCGGCGATTCCCACTGGATGCGCGCGAGCAATTCGATGTCGCGCATCGGCGCGATGAACGCGCGCTCGTCTTCCGGCGGAAAGGTACGGTCGACCCAGTCGAAGAGTCCGGAAAGAGCGATACCGACGTTCTGCCACGTGTCGCCGACGACGACGCCGACGGGCGTCCACGCGACGGGAACCAGGCGCGCCGTTATAGCTTTGCCGGTGGCTTCGGTGCGGAAACTGTTGACGACGGCGAGCGTGCTGCCGTTGCCGCCCAGCACGAAGACCCGCGGCTCGTCTTTGAGGTCTAGGAGCCGATCGTCGCTGCGCAGCGGTATTCTTGCAAGCTCCGAGGCGGGCCCGCCGTGCTTGCGAGGGCCTCCGCGAGAGCCCGAGCCGTATCCAGACTGGTCAAACACGCAATACTCGCTTCGACCGCAGCGCGGCGAATCTTGTAGTTATCGGAGATTTCGCGCGGGCCTTTGGCATCGTTGATGACCAAATCGACCCGGCGAGAGTGGATCAGGTCGAGAACGTGCGGCGAGCCCTGCGCGATCTTGTTGACGCCCTCGCACGGGATTCCGGCGGCTTCGAGCACCGCCCGCGTGCCGGGCGTCGCGACCAACGTATGTCCCAGCTCTGCATACCGGCGCAGGATTGGGACTGATTCGAGCTTTTCGACATCGGCGATCGAGACCAGGATGCGCCCGCCGCTGCCCGGCAGGCGGATGCCCGCGCCGACGAATCCCTTGAGTAATGCGCCCGCGAACGTGTCGTCGATGCCCAAAACTTCCCCGGTCGATTTCATCTCAGGGCCGAGCACGGTTTCGACGCCGCGCATCTTCGAGAACGAGAACACCGGAACTTTGACGACGACGTACGGCACGCGCGGATGCAGCCCGGTGCCGTATTCCATGTCGCGCAGCTTCTCGCCGAGAGCGATCCGCGTCGCCGCAGCGACCATATTCACCCCGGTGGCTTTTTGGATGATCGGAACCGTGCGGCTGGCGCGCGGATTGGCTTCGATGATGTACAGCCCGTTTTCGTGGATGACGAACTGAATGTTGATCAAGCCGCGGATGCCGAGTTCGCGCGCGATATCGAGCGTGACTTGGGCGATGTGTTTTTCCATCGCTTCGTCGATGGTTTGCGTCGGATAGACGCTGATCGAGTCGCCGGAGTGAATGCCTGCGCGTTCGATGTGTTCGAATATCCCGGGAATCAGGATGTCTTCTCCGTCGAAGACCGCATCGACCTCGACTTCGAGGCCCCGAAGGTATTTGTCGACGAGAAGCGGCGCGTCGGGCATAATCGGCGGCGCCGACTCCGCATACGAAGCGAGCTGTCCTTCGTTATACACGATTTCCATCGCGCGGCCGCCGAGCACGAACGACGGTCGTACGAGCACCGGGAACCCAAGTTCGCGGGCGATGGCACGAGCTTCGCGGAAGCTGCGCGCGGCTTTGCCTTCAGGGCGAGCAACGCCGAGGCGCGAGAGTGCGGCATCGAACTGCTCGCGATCTTCGGCCATATCGAGCGAGGCGCGATCGCTGCCGACGATCGGCACGCGGCGGCGGTGGAGTTCCGCTGCCAGATTGATGGCGGTTTGGCCGCCGAAGGCGAGCATCACGCCGAGCGCGTTGGTCGAGCGATAGGCTGCCTCGACCTCGTCCGCGCCGGGCGGTTCGAAAATCAGCGCGTCCGAGACGTCGAAATCGGTCGAGACGGTCTCAGGATTGTTGTTCACGACGACCGCCGAACGGCCGGCCGCCTTCAGCGCCCACGCCGCGTGTACGCAACTGTAGTCGAACTCGATGCCTTGCCCGATGCGAATCGGTCCGCTGCCGACCACGACCACCGCCTGATGCGGCGTCGGCCGAATTTCGTTGACCTCACCGCGCGATAGGTAATAGTAGGGCGATTGGGCGGGGAACTCTGCAGCCGCCGTGTCGACCATGCGGAACCCGGCTTGCCCTTGCGCGTAGTCGATCGGCGGGGTACCGCTCAGCATCGCGATGGATTGCGTCGAATAGCCGGACTCGAGCGCCTCGCGAACGTCATCGGGGTCACCTTCCGTACGTAAGCGATTCTCCAGCGCAACGAGCGCGACGAACTCGTGCAGCCAGAACGGGTCGATAGCCGATTGTGCGGCGATCGATTCGACGCTTACGCCGCGCCGCAGCAGCTCGCAGACCGCAAAGAGGCGTTCGTGCGTCGGGCGTGCGACCACCGCTTCGAGTTCGGCATCGCTCCACTCGTCGAAGAGGCCGGTGAGGGTTTCGCGCTTGAGGTCCAGGCCGCGCACCGCTTTCATCAATGCGGCGCGGAACGTGCGCCCGATCCCCATCGCTTCGCCGGTCGATTTCATCTGCGTACCGAGGAGGGTATCCGCCAGGGGAAACTTGTCGAACGGCCAGCGCGGAATCTTGACGACGACGTAGTCCAGGGTCGGTTCGTAGGCCGCTTTCGTTACGCCGGTGACGGGATTGGGGATTTCGTCGAGCGTTTGCCCGAGCGCGATGCGGGTCGAAATCTTGGCGATCGGATAGCCGGTGGCTTTCGACGCGAGCGCCGAGCTGCGCGATACGCGTGGGTTGACCTCGATGATCGCATACTCGCTGCGGTGCGGATGCAGCGCGAATTGAATGTTGCAGCCGCCCTGCACGTTGAGCGCGCGGATGACGTTGAGGCTCGACGTTCGCAGCATCTGGTACTCGACGTCCGAAAGCGTCTGCGACGGCGCGACCACGATCGAATCGCCGGTGTGTACGCCGACCGGATCGATGTTCTCCATGTTGCAGACGATGATGCAGTTGTTGCGGCTGTCGCGCAGGACTTCGTACTCGACTTCTTTCCAGCCGAGCAGCGACGTCTCCAGCAGCGCCTGATGGATGAGGCTCGCCGATAACCCGGCTTCCAGCGTCTCGCGGAGTTGCGCCTCGTCGTATACGATTCCGCCGCCGGTACCGCCAAGCGTATAGGCCGGGCGCACGACCAGCGGGTAGCCCTTTTCGGCAGCGAATGCGACGCCTTGCTCGATGTCGGTAATGATCGCACTCTCCGGCACCGGTTCGCCGATCTCGATCATCTTGCGCTTGAAGAGTTCGCGGTCTTCGGCGAGTTTGATCGTCTCGACCGGCGTGCCCAAGAGTTCGACGCCGTAGCGTTCGAGAACGCCGGCTTCGGAAAGTTCGACGGCGAGGTTGAGGCCCGTTTGGCCGCCGAGCGTCGGCAGCAGCGCGTCGACGCGCTCGCGCGCGATAATCTGTTCGACCGAAGCGACCGTCAGCGGCTCGAGGTAGACCGCGTCGGCGACCTCAGGATCGGTCATGATCGTCGCCGGATTTGAGTTGACGAGCACGACGCGGTGGCCTTCTTCGCGCAGCGCGCGGCACGCTTGAACGCCGGCATAGTCGAATTCGGCAGCTTGACCGATGACGATCGGTCCGGAGCCGATGACCATGACGTTGCGCTGAACCATGCTGGAGCGACTTCTTTGGCCCGGCAGGCTCTGTAGTCCTGGACGACATAGGTCGGCGGCCTGGTATACTCGCGGCATGCGCAGCCTGACCGTCCTGCTTCCGGCGCTCGCCCTGCTTACCGCGTGCCAGACGGCGTCGTACAAGCAGACCAAGGTCTTGGCCGGCACGTCCTGGATCGCGACCGCGCCCGGCACGGAAGTTTCCGTTTCGCTGCCGGAGCTGCAATTCGGCACGAAGCTGGCACCTTCAGGGCTCGGCCAGGTACGTATCGCACCGGGGAGCGGCGAGATTGCGCTGTTCCAAGTCATCGACGGCAAACTCGTGCTGCATTTGAACGGCAAGAACGAAAAATTCGACTATGAGATCGAGGGTGACACGCTTACGCTGACGCACTTAAACGATAAAGGCGAAAAACAGGGCGTTCAAGTGTATGCGAAAGCGCCGGCCCCGGCGTCTACGGCAGCATCTCCGTAAGACGCAGCGTTACGACGCGAGATTGAGCCGAGCTCGTGGCGCCGATGGTGTAGCTGCGCCGCGTGCCGGACGGTGCGAGGTTGGCGGCAGCGACGTCGGCGCCGGTCCATGCGGATGCGGCCTTGCCGTCGATCGCTACGATACGGTCGCCCGTCTTTAACCCCGCAAGCGCCGCCGGCGAATTTGGGTACACGTATGCGACCGTGAAGGTGCCGTCGGGTTTTTTCGAGAGCTGCAGTCCGGTGCGATTGAATGGCGGCGGTGTGATGCCGGGAATCGGCGCGAGCCACATCGCATGCTGCGCGTAGTCGATCGACGTGACGTAGCGTTCGTGAATTGTTTCGCTGACGATTCCGGCCTCGACGGTCGTCGATTCGGAGCCGCTGTTTTGCTGCGGAAAAACGTACACGATCTCTCGGGGCAGATGCACTGCGCCTATATTCGAGGTCGGCGCGCGACACGCGGACGCCGTCGCCTGCATCCAACCCGTGCGCGAAGCGCGCATCGAGGCCGGCTGCGTGCGACCAGTGGCCCTCGACGATCGTCGCGCCTGCGTTCCCCGTATCGATCATGCATTCGCCGGGGGCCCCGTCGATGCGGCACGGTGCGAGCGGCGCATCTTCGTCGAGCACGAGCGGAATCCGAATGCCGGCGTATCGCGCGGCCGCCGCGCCGCGCAGCCTCAACGTGAACGTTCCTTTGGCCGGGTCGATTACCACGGAGAAGCGATCGAGCAGTTCGAGTCCGAGCCATCCGGCTTTAGGCGGTTTCGAACCGCGTTCGAGGCGCGCGTACGAGTATGGAACGACGTGCGCGACGTCGTTTTGAATGACGGCATCGCCGATCCGCAGTTCGCTTACGCGTGCGAAGCCGTCGTTGTTTTCGGGATCTTTGGTTCCGCGGCCGGCGACGTCGAGATTCAAGCGCTTCGCCGTTGCGGGAGTCAGGATAAAATGACCGCCGGTATCGAAGACGAATGGGAACGGCCCCTCACCGTTGAGCATTACGTCGACGAGCATCTTGCGGTTTTCGACACGGAGGGGAACGGTCGTCGACACGGCACCATGCAGCATCGTTACCGTCTGCGTCGTCGGCGGCGGATCGAACGCTGCAGCGGGTGGTGCGGCGCCCTCAACGACCGTCGCTTTCTGGGTCGTGACGTCGTCGTCCTCGACGTCGACGATCTCCCGCTCGAACGGCCAGATCGTTCCAGCGGCCTCGCGCCAATCCGAATAGCGAATCGCACGCGTGTCCTCGTTCAGCCGAACGATCGAACGATCCGGCAATCCGGTTGCACGATCGAACCACATCTCAACCGGAACGCCGCCGGCCGGAAGCGCATGCACGACGTCGTACGTGCGACCGTTGCTTTGAAGCGAGCTCTGGCGGAGCGATGCGCCGTCGCCGTTCGAGGCGCACCATCCGCGTCGCTCGATCCATGCATCCGTTGCGGCAACCGCAATTGCGTGACCCGAGTCGAGCCAGTGCGTCGTTCCGGAGAAGTCTTGCGCCCAGCGCATCGTTCCGTTGGATCCGTCCGCCGCGTGAAACCCATCCTGCGTCCAGCGGGAAATCGTGCGACCGGTATTCGGATCGACGAGTTCGTCGAAGGCACCGCTCATGTCGTGGTTTTGGACCGTACCGCGCATCGAAACGATCGAGGGACGTTCCCATCCGCTGCACGCGGGGCCGGAAGCAAGAAACGCCGATCTACTATCCGTCGCAGCTAAGAGAACGCACGAAAGGATCGCTAGGGCGGCTTTCACGATTACGCTGGGGCAAGTCACGGCGACAAGCGGCGGCTGATCCACAATGCGCCTTCCCGCAAATACTCTGCGCGGTCGTGTAAGCGGTTGGGGCGGCCTTGCCAGAATTCGAAGTGGTCGGGGGCGATCACATAGCCGCCCCACGAGTGCGGACGCGGGACTTCTTCTCCCTCGAAGCGGTCCTGGAAATGCGCGTAGCGATCTTCGAGCGTGGCGCGCGAGTCGACCGGTTCGCTTTGCTCCGACGCCCATGCGGCAAGACGGTGGCCGCGCGGGCGCGATTCGAAGTACGCGTCGGACTCCTCCTCGGAAAGTTGCGTCACGGCGCCTTCGACCCGCACTTGGCGTTCGAGCGCGCCCCACCAGAAGACGCACGCCGCACGTCCGAGTTCGGAAAGTTCGCGGCCCTTGCGGCTGAAATATGAGGTATAGAAACGCAAGCCACGATCGTCGAGGCCGCGCAGCAAGACCATGCGCGCGGTTGGGCGGCCATCCGCTCCGGACGTTGCCAAACACATCGCCGTCGGCTCGACCGCGCCGGCTTCGACGGCATCGTCGATCCAGCGCTGAAGCAGCGGAATCGGATCGGGTGCAAACGGTTCCATCGGCGGCTCTCTCATGGATACCGTCCGAGACCGAAACCGGCAAAGAATGCGACGATCATGCCGAGCGCCCCCGCGATCGCAAACTCCAGTGACGCGTCGACGTGTTTGCGCTCGAGCGTCGTGATGCGGCCGAGCCGGCCGAGTGCGTCCCGGAGCTGCGAGGCGGTCTCGACGCGCGCGTAGGCACCGCCGCTGGCCTGCGCGTACGAGCGCAGCGCATCTTCATCGATCGTGGCCTCCTGATTGGTTCCCGGGATAATTTCGCCGGAGTTCGTCCCGATGCCGATCGTGTAGATGGGGATGTGGTGCGCGCCGAGATACTGCGCGACCTCATTTGGATCGGCACCCGCGTTATTCACGCCGTCGGTGATGAGGATGATGACGCGATTGCCTTTGGCCGGCAGATTGCGCGCAGCCAGTTGCAGTGCGTCGCCGATCGCCGTAGCGCCGTTCGGCAATGGGACTTGGTCGAGCGACTGCGCGACCGCGTCGTGATCGGCGCTCAGCGGTTGGACGATGCCGGCTGCGCCCGAAAACGCGATTATACCAATCTTGGTTCCCGCGGGTGACGCCGCGATGAACGTACGCGCCGCGGTTTTGGCCGCCTCAGCGCGAGTCGGGACGATATCGGTCGAGGCCATCGAACCCGAGGTGTCGATGCAAATGAAGACGCTCCCGTCGCGGCCCGGCACGGGCAGCACGAGATGCGGTCCGCCGAGAGCGAGCGCGATGCCGCCGAGTGAAAGAATCCAGAGCAGGGTTAGCACCGCCGGAATCCAGGGGCGCGGTTTGGTCGCCGCCACGAAGAACGCGACGTTCGAGTACGCGAGATCCCGCGACGTCTTGCGCAACGAGAACCAGCGGTAAAGGAGCGTGAAGACGACCACGCCGGCGATTCCGGCAAGCAGCCATCCCGGACGATCGAAGGTCATCGTACGTGCGCCTCGCCGGGATGCAGGCCAAACGCCTGCGCGATCGATGCGAAGCCGTCTTCTTCGTGCAGCAGGCCGGTGCGCCAGTTCGCGATCGCAAACCGCTCCAAGAGCGCCGTCTCGCGCGCGTGCACGGCTTTGCGATAGGCGTCGCGTTCGCGTTTTCCGATATACGCGCGCACGTGGCCGCCTTCCACGCCGCGCATGCGCACCATGCCCGCCAGCGGCAAGCCGTCGTACCACGGATCGCGAGCCACCAGCACGGTGCAGTCATAGCGTGCACCCAGCTGCGCGAGCAAGCGGTCGTGTGAAGCGTCGAGATCCCACCAATCTCCGATCGCGAGCAGTGCCGTGCCGCGCGGCAGGGCCGCGCGGGCCGTGATCATCGCGCGGCCCGCATCGAATGTGGCCCCGCCGCTTTGCTGCAACTCGGCAAACACCGCGTGCGGCTTGCGCTGCAGCGCCGCGGGCGTAACGAAATCTCCCGTTACGTGCATGCAGCGATCCTCGCCCCGGGCGCAGAGCAGCCAGCCTTCAGCCGCTTCGTAGGCGGCATCGAGCAGCGGGCGCTTGCGGCCGACGCGCATCGACGGCGAATCGTCGACGATTGCCGCAAGCGTCAGCGCGACGTCTTCCAGCACGACGCGCGTCTGCATGTCGCCGGATCGCGCGCTGGCGGCCCAATCGATGCGGCGCACGTCGTCACCCGGAACGTAGGCGCGGAGTTCGACGAATTCGTAGCCGTCGCCGCGGTAGGTCGTCGGCGAGCCGGATCCGAGGTTGCGCGGCCGGCGTTTTCCGCGCAGCAGCGCTTCGCGCACGGTCATCGTTACGGTGCGGGAATCGCCGCGACGAGCGCCTCGATCACGCGGTCGATACTGACCCCCTCCGTCGTGACGCGATAGTTGAATCCGATTCGATGACGCAAGGCATGCGGGGCGACGGCTCGGACGTCGTCGGGCAGCGCGAAGTCACGCCCATCGAGGAAGGCGCGCGCTCGCGAGAGGTAGGCGAGCGCCAGCGTCGCGCGCGGGCTGGCACCGTAGTCGATCAGCTCGTTCGCATGCAGCGTCGCCCCACGTTGCGTCTGCACGTCGACGCGGTCGGCTTCACGCGTGACTGCGACCAGTTCCACGATGTAGCGTTTGAGTTTCTCGTCGATGTGCACGGCGTGGGCGCGCTCGCGCCAAGCGCGAACGTCGTCGAGCGTCGCTACTGCGCGCCGCGGCTGCGTGTCCGCAACGGCGAAGCGGTCCAAGATCGAGAGCTCCTGATCGCGCGTCGGATAGCCGACGTTGACCTTCATCAGGAATCGATCCATCTGCGCGACCGGCAACGCGTAGGTGCCTTCCGAGTCGAGCGGATTCATCGTCGCCATCACGACGAACGGATCCGGCAGCGGATGCGTCTGCGGGCCGATCGTGGCCTGTCGTTCCTGCATCCCTTCGAGCAGCGCCGACTGCACCTTCGCCGGCGCGCGATTGATCTCGTCGGCGAGCACGACGTTGGCGAAGATCGGGCCGAGTACGGTCGCAAAGTTGGTTGCGCGCTGATCGAAGACGCGCGTGCCGACGATGTCGCTCGGCAGCAGGTCGGGCGTGAACTGAATGCGCTTGAACGTCGCCGTCGAGCGCGGCCGCGAGCGAGCGGCACGCGAGCGTTTTCGCGACGCCGGGCGGGCCTTCGAGAAGCACGTGCCCGTTCGAGAGCAGCGCGAGCAAAAGCGATTCGATTACCTCGTGCTGGCCGACGATCGTCTCGGAAAGCGCGTCGATCAGATCTTTGGGTTGCGTCATGCGAGATATCTTTCCAAGGCTTCGCAGGCGGCATCGATGGCCGGCGCGAGATCGTCATCGTACGTAAAAGCGGCGCGTTCGAGCGCCCGCAGGACGCCGGCCATGCGCGGATCGCCGGCTTCGGGGCGGCGCAGCACGTCGGCCAACGTCTCGCCCTCGGATGCGCCGATCACTTCCCACACGACGGCGCGAACCCGAACGGCGGTCGGACGGTTGCGGTCGGCACTCAAGACCGTCAGCCCGTCTTGCAAACGCTCGCGTCGCGAACGCGGGGTCGCAACGGGCCGCGGCGCCGGAGCCGGTGCCGCCGCAACCGGTGCCGCCGTTTGCGGCCGGCGCCGGGCGAGAACGACGACGAGCAGGACCAGCGCGCCGAGCCCGACGATCCACACGATGAGGCCGCGGATCACCGCCCAAACGCCGGCGAGCAGCTCTTGCACGGTTTGACTCTCGGGACCGGGAACCGCAAGTGCGGCGCCGGTTACTTGCAGCGTGAGCGGATTCGTCGAGTATTGCTTGGCCTTGCCGTCACGCGCGTCGATCACTTGCAGCGTAGCCGGCGCGAGTGCGATCGTGCCGGTGTGGTGCGCGACGACCGTGATCGTCTCGCGATAGTCGGTTCCGCCCGGTCCCGCCTGCGTCGCGCGCGAATCGCCAAGGAGCTCGACGTCGACCAGCACCGGCAGATTGAGATTGTCGATCTCCGGCACGGCTTCGCGAACGTGAAGCGAAACGAACAGATGAAAAGGGACCTCGAGCTCCGGCTTGGCCGTGTCGGCCGTCAGCGTGAACGACGTGACCGCCAGCCGCTGCAGCGGTGCCGCGCCGACGACTGCCGGGAATAGCGCACACAGCGCGATCGCGAGCGCTGCGAACCGTTTCATCGTACCGGGAGTGAAGCGGACTCGAACCACTGCTTGAACAGCCGCCGCGCGTCGGACGGCCCCGGCGAGGCTTCGGGATGAAACTGCACGGCCGCGATCGGCAGCGACCGGTGGCGAAAGCCTTCGTTGGTTCCGTCGTTGAGATTGGTCATCGTCGCTTCGAGCTCGAACGGCAGCGTGCCGGCGTCGACGGCGTAGCCGTGATTGTGCGCGGTAATGATCACGTCTCCAGCAACGAGATCTTTGACCGGCTGGTTCCCGCCGCGATGTCCGTACGGCAGCTTGTACGTCTTCGCTCCACAAGCCAGCGCCAGCAGCTGATGCCCCAAACACACGCCGAACAACGGCTTACGTCCGATCAGGCCGCGCAGTGTTTCGATCGTCTCGGGGAGGTCCGTGGGGTCGCCGGGTCCCGGCGAAATAAAGATCGCGTCCGGGTCGCCTTCCAGCAGCTGCGCTTCGGATGCGTTGTACGGCAGCACCGTCACTTGCGCGCCGATCGAAGAAAGGTCGCGCAGAATCGCCCGTTTTACGCCGCAGTCGATCAGCGTCACGCGCGCGCCGCCTGCTTCACCCGTGACGAACGCCGCTTTCGTCGCGACCCCCGGTACGAGCGCTTTGGTAGTAGCCGTGCGCACGAACGACGCGAGGCGCCTCTCGGCAGCGGCGAGTGCCGCTTCTCCGACCGCGAGCGCCGCCCAAATGGTGCCGTGTTCGCGCAGCGCGATCGTGATGGCGCGCGTGTCGGCGCCGATCAGCGCGGGACTGCGCTGTTCGTCGAGCCACGACCCGAGCGATCGTTTGCTCAAATGATGCGAAGGATGTTCGGCTATCTGTTTGATGACGGTCCCAGCGACGCAGCCGCGCCCGTATTGAGCTGCCGAGCCGGAGATGCCGTAGTTGCCGATCATCGGATAGGTAAAGGTGAGAATCTGACCCGCGTATGACGGATCGGTGAGCGCCTCTTCGTAGCCCGTCATTCCGGTGTAAAAAACCGCCTCGCCGAGTGCGGTGCCCTCGAAGCCGAGGCCGTGGCCGTCAAAGCGGCTTCCGTCGGCGAGGAATAGAGCGGCGCGGGGGGCGGTCATATCGGCCCTACGCGTTAGCCGGAACCGGTCGGAATCCCCTCCGCAAAGCATTCGCTAGGCCCCGAGGCGAAGGCAGGAGCATGGACTGGCATTACGGCGCGACGGCATTTGCAACCGCGCTAACGATCATCGATCCGATTGGAATGATCCCGATCACGCTTGCAAGCACCGGCCGTTTCGACGCGCTCCGGCGCTCGCGCGTCATCGATCAAGCGATCGCCGTCGCCGCGATCGTGATGCTATTCATGGGAGTCGTCGGGCCGGCGCTGCTCGCTTACTTGGGCATAACGCTGCCGGCTTTCACGATCGCGGGCGGCATACTGCTCATGCTGATCGCAATCGACATGCTCTTCGGCCGGCCGAGCGGCGCGCGCCGCACCGAACAAGAAGAACGCGACGCCCAGGCCGGCGAGAACCCGGCCGTCTTTCCGCTGGCTATTCCGATGATCGCCGGCCCCGGCACGATCGCGACCGTCATGCTCCTCGTAAACCTGGCTCGCGGCGACGTAACCAAGTACCTGATGGTGTTCGCAGCCTATGCGGCGGCGCTGCTCATCACGTGGCTCTGCATGCACGGTGCCGCACGCTACCTGCATCGCATCGGCATGACCGGCATTCACGTCGTATCGAGGCTGCTCGGGATCATCTTAGCGGCGCTTGCGGTCCAATTCGTCATCAACGGCTTCGTGCAAACGCCGCTGTTCCATCAGTAATCCGCCCCCACGAGTTCCCGCCTATTCGTCGTCAACCGGTCGATTCGACGGCTTCTGATGCAGGAAGAACTCTTTCGAATATCTCGCCGGAATTTCCACGAACGCTCGCGGCGGTTTGCTGAAATCGAACGCGCCGCCGATGTCGGTCGCGCGAACGTCGTTGGTTCCGATTCGCGCCAGTCCCCAGTTATTCTCGATAAACTTCAGAATGCTGGCGGGTTCGTATTGCGTGTGCGAAACGTAACCGGCGCGTGCGTAGGGTGAAATGACGATCATCGGAACGCGAAAACCGAGGCCCTGATAGTCGAGTTGGGCGGCTTTACGTGATCGTAGAATCCGCCCCAGTCGTCCCAAATAACGACGATCGCGGTGGACTTCCACTCGGAACTCGCCCCAACCGCATTGACGACTTGGGCGACCCACGACGGGCCGGTGTCGGGAAACTCATGTGGCGGATTGTCGGGGTGATCGGAGTTCTGATTGTCGGGAATCAGCCACGAAACGGCCGGCAGCGTCCCATTCGTGATGTCGGTAAAAATCGACGTTTCGGGCGTGGATGTCGGGCCATTAACGTTGACGCCCCATTCGGGCCCATACCGCACGGCTCGAATTGCATCGAACGCGGACCAAATCCACGCGCTGCTGTTCTTAGCCCAAACCGGCTCGTAGTACTTCCACGAAAGATGTGCCGGATCCATCACGTCGCGCAGCGTCTTGTAATCGTAGCACGGGAACGGGCCGCCGCCGGGAAGATACTGGGTCTTCGTTAGGAGAGCGGTAACCGTGCCCGGGGGGGAATCGCAGCCCCAGATTTCATTGTCTGGGAAGTCGGTTACCGCCGTCGTCGGGGTTAACGACGTCGAGCCGGCTATGAGATCTTGATGCCCGGTGAAACTGCCGCTGCCTTGGCTTTGAAACATGTGATCCGCCAACACGTACTGCTTCGCCATCGTCCAATACGGTTTGATCTCCGCGGGTTCCACGTATTGGTATGGATAAAGTCCGGCCGGACCGTACTGACCGGTTCCGCCCAATGAGATCTCGCCGAACCCGTCCATCTTTCCGCCGTCGTATTCGGTTAGGAAATTGCCGTGGCTATGCGGGAGGTCGTAGTTGTCCAACTTCACCGCTTTAAGCCGAACGACCGCGGTGCCGTTCGGGCAATTCGGCGATACCGAACACTTGGCAAGACCCGTCTTCGTGCCGTCGGCGCCGGGATAGGTGGCAAACAGATCGTCGTAACTGCGATTTTCCTGAATGATGATGATGACGTGCTGAATTTTTCGCGCGTTCGCGGCCTGCTTCGCCTGCGCCGGCAATACTTGCAACCCAGCGCCCCCAAGCCCGGATTGACCCGAACATCCGGCGAGCCCAACACACGCAGCAAACAGTATTAAAGGCCAAAGGCGATGGCGATGGCGATGCATGAATCTCCTATTAGGACTGCGCGTTACGTTTACCTAGGCTACGGCGATCGGCGAGGATCCGGCAGATGAGACTTTCATTAAACCGGGGTTTCCGCTAACACGCCTAATATGCCGCGAAGATTTTCGAAAACTCACCCGGCGTCTGGAGAATGCTGGAGCACGTGTCGACGGCGAAGCTTTTCGCGCCGTCCTTGCACTCTTTGTCGCGTTGCGCCGCCCAGAATGAGACCCGGCCGATGCCGTGCGCCTTCGCCCAGGCGTAGAGCGTCTGCGCGTCGGATGGCTCGAAGATTTCGTCCTTGTTGTCGTTGACGCCGATCATCGGGGTGACGCCGAGGGACGCGTATGGGTTCGTTCCCAGCGCGAAACCAATTTGCTTTAACTGCTTCGCGGCGCTTTCGATGGCGGCGATCGCATACGTCCCCATCTTGCCCTTCGGGTTCGGGGCGTTGTAGTCGCCGAAGTCCATCGTCATCTCGTTGACGATGTCGATCTTTACGCCCGCGGCAACGGCCGACTTCATCACGCTCAAGACGTCCTCGGGCATGCCTTGCGGCAGAACGGGCAGCGTATATGAAATCGAAATCGGCTTGCCGAGCTTGGCGTAATGGGCGACGAGCGCTGCGAGAGCTTGCGAACGGCGCTCGACCGATAGCTGGTCGTCGATCGCGGGGCCCTCGATATCGAAGTCGACGTGCGTCACCTTGTAGTAGTCGATATCGGCTTCGTAGGCTTTTTCGAGCGACGCAGCGTCGCGACAGGTCTGTGCGATTTCGAGATTTCCGGCGCCGCCGAACGAAAGAATCGCGTCGCCTCCAAGATTGCGAATCGCGGCGAGCTGCTTACGCACGTACGGGCCGAACGTCGGATCGGACGGCAGCGCGTAGCCGCCCCACGCGCCTTTGCACGAGTCGTTGTGGAGACTCACCATGAAGGCCATCGTAAAATAGCGCGTTCCGGTGCTTTTTGCTCCCTTCTGCGAACTCGAACGGGGGATAGGCGCTCATGTCCACGTAGGGTGCGAAAGCGTACGTCTCCGGTGCGGCCGCTTGCGCGCCCGACGGCGCGTCGCCGGATGAACCCGGCAATACGCCCGAAGCCGTCCCCGAGCATGCGGCAAGAACCGCGCTCGCAAGCACGGCCGTCACGATGGTTCGCAGGGTCATAGCCGGTATCGCAATTCTCCGCCGACGATCGTAGCGATCGCCTGCCGCTTGAACGTTCGTCCGGCAAACGGCGTGCTCTTGCCCTTCGATGCAAATCTTAACGGATCGACGATCCAGTCGCGCTCCGCGAAGATCGTCACGTCGCCCGGAGCACCCAGCGCCAGCGTTCCGCCGGGCACCCCCAAAATGAGCGCGGGGTTGGTCGAGAGCAGCTCGACGAAGCGAAGGAGCGGCAGGTCGGGCAGCGCAGCATGGTAAGCGCCGATGGCGATTTCCAGACCGGTGAAGCCGACGGCCGCGTGCGTAAGATCGCCGGTCTTTTCGGCGGCGGTATGCGGTGCGTGATCGGTAGCGAAGGCATCGATGGTGCCGTCGCGCACGGCGTTGCGCAGCGCTCGTGCGTCGTCGTTGAAACGCAGCGGGGGATTGACCTTTGCTTCGGCGCCGAGCGTGCGCACGGCTTGATCGGTGAGCAAGAGGTGATGCGGCGTCACTTCGCACGTCGCCCGCGCGCCTCGTTCGCGCGCGAACTCCAGCTGCTCCAGCGCGCCGTGCGTCGAGAGATGCGCGATATGCCACGCTTTCTGCGTCTCGGTCGCAATCATCAAATCGCGGGCGACGATCGAATCTTCCGCGATCCGTGGGCTGCCCGGCACGCCGAGCAGGCGCGACACGGTGCCTTCGGTCATGACCGCGTCGGCCTTGATGTGTTCGTCTTCACAGTGCGAAATGAAAACGCCCTCGAGGTCGATGGCCGCAAGCGCGGCGTCCCGCAGCACTTTGGCGTTCATTACGGTGTTACCGTCGTCCGAAAACGCGACGGCGCCGGCGCGGGCGAGCGCGGGAAGATCGCAGATCTCGATGCCGGCTCGCGCGCGCGTGATCGCGCCGACGGGATAGACGCGACAGTACGCCCCGCTCTGGACGAGTGCGTCGAGCGTTGCCAACACCGACGGGTCGTCGAGTGCGGGTTTCGTATTCGGCATGCAGGCGACGGCGGTAAATCCTCCGCGGACGGCGGCTTGGGTGCCCGTCGCGATCGTTTCTTTTTCGGGGAACCCCGGCTCGCGCAAATGCACGTGCATGTCGATGAAGCCGGGCGCGACGATTGCATTGGAAGCGTCGAACGTCTCCTCGCCGGCGTGCGGTTCGAGTCGTTCACCGATCTCGCTCACGAATCCGCCGCTGATACGCAGGTCGCGCAGCGCGTCGAGACCCTGTGCGGGATCGACGAGCCGCCCGCCCTTAAGAAGCACCGTTCACCAAGAAATCCAAAACGGCCATCCGAATCGCGACGCCGTGACGCACTTGCTTGGCGTAACGCCAGCCGGCGTAGAGAAGCACGCTGTCGTCGAGTTCCATGCCTCGGTTGTACGGCCCGGGGTGCAGGACGATCGCTTCGGGACGCATCGCGGCCAAGCGCCTCTCGTCGAGCCGGTAACCTGCCACGTACTCGGCGTCGGAGATCGGCATCTCAGCGAAGCGTTCGCGCTGAATGCGCAGCAGCACGATCGCATCGGCTTTCGGGAAGAATTGCGTCGAGGTCGCGTTCGATCGTCACACCGTTCTCGGCGAACTCGCCCGGCAGGAAGCATTCCGGACCGACGAGCACGACGCTCGCGCCGAGAAGCCGCAGCCCGAGAATCGTCGAGTGTGCCACCCGGCTGTGCAGCACGTCGCCGACGATCGCGACCGTTCGCCCGGACAGATCGCCGAACTCTTCGATCAGCGTGTAGACGTCCAGGAGTCCTTGCGTCGGATGCGCGTGCGCGCCGTCGCCGGCGTTGATGACGTGGCCGTCGAACGCGGCCGCGACGCCCTCGGGGAAACCCGGTTCGGGGTGGCGCACTACAAGCACGCCCACGCCCATTGCGGCCAGCGTGATCGCCGTATCTTCGACGGTTTCGCCTTTCGTCGAAAGACTCAAGTCCTTGGGGGAAAGGTTGACGACGTAGGCGCTCAAGCGAAGCTCGGCAATGTTGAACGACGTGAACGTGCGCGTACTCTGTTCGAAGAACATATTGCGCAGACGCAGCCGTCGAGCAGCTTGCCGGGCGCCTCGCGCTCGAACTCCGCGGTCCGCTTGAAGATATAGGCGATATCGGCTGCGGATAAGTCGTCGAGATCGATGAGGCTACGGCGTATCCGCAACGATCGTTACCTCGTCCGATTCCGAAGGCTCGGGCGCAAGCGAGACGCGGACGTGCTCGCGCCGGCTGGTCGGAATGAAGCGTCCGACGTAGTCGGGCTGAATCGGCAGTTCGCGCAGACCGCGATCGACCAGGACGCACAAGCGCACGGCCGCAGGCCGGCCGAGATCGGTGACGGCGTCGAGCGCGGAGCGAATCGTCCGCCCGGTGAAGCAACACGTCGTCGATGACGACGACGGTGCGGTCGTTGACGTCCACGGGGATCTGCGACTCCGGCAGTTCGTGCGTGACGTGGTCGTCGCGATACAAGTTGATGTTGACGAACCCGAGCTCGGGCGCTCGGCCGCTGATCCGTTCGATCTCAGCGGCGAGGCGGCGGGCCAGCGCTTCACCGCCGCGGCGAATGCCGAGCAAGACCAAACCGTTCTGCGCGTCTTCGGGCTCGACCATCTGGTGCGCGATCCGCGCGATCGTGCGCGCGATCTCGGCGCTGCCGGCGAGCATCCGGCTCTTGCCCTGCGTTTCGTTCATCCCCGCCCTTTCAGCGACGCAAGCTCCTCGTCGGCCCGCGCGAGTTCGGCCCGGTAACCATCGAGCTTCTCTCGCTCCTTCGTAACTACGTCCGGAGCGGCCTTGGCGATAAACGCCTCGTTCGCAAGCTTCTTTTCCCCGCGCTCGACCTCGCTAAGCAAGCGCTGACGGGATTTTTCGAGGCGAGCGCGCCGAGCGCCGGCATCGACCTGAACGGCGAATGCAGCCAAATAGTCCGCCGGCGTTTCGACTTGCGACTCGAGCACGGTTTCGTCCCCATTGGCAAAATGCAAGACGAGGCTGCCGAGTTCGCGCAGCGTGCCGTTTCCACGCGGTACGCCGATGTTGGTGCGCGTGCGATCGGCGATGCCGTTTTCGGCACGCTCGTTGCGCAGTCGCTCGACGGTGGACGCCGCCAAGTCGAAGAGCTCGGCAGCATCGCGATCGACCGGGACTTCGAGAGGATCCGGCCAGGTCGCCGTCATGATCGTCGCACCATCGTGAGGAAGCGAGAGCCACAACTCTTCGGTAACGAACGGCGCGATGGGATGCAGTAAGCGCAGCGCGTTGTTCAGCACGAACGAAAGCACGGCGGCGCGCGTCTCGAGATTGCCGGGCTCCTTCGTCCCCTCCAGATACCAATCACAGAACTCGTACCAGAAAAATCGCCAGATCGTTTCCGTCGCAACGCCGAAATCGAAGGCATCCAACGACGCCGAGACGGAACGAATCGTATCGTGCAGCCGCGTGAGGATCCACTTGTCGGCTAGCGTTAGGCGTTCCGGTTTTGGAAGCGTCAGCGCGCCGGGCAGCCCCTCGGGCAGCGAGCGCACGTAGTTGGTCGCGTTCCACATCTTATTGGCGAACTTGCGCGCTTCGTCGCAACGAGATTCTTGAAAACGCAACTCCTGGGCTTCGAGCCGCAGCTGCCGCATCACGCCCATGCGAAACGCGTCGGCGCCGTACTTTTCGACGAGATCCATCGGGTCGACGGCGTTGCCCAGCGATTTGGACATCTTGCGGCCTTGCGCGTCGAAGACGAGCGGCGTGACGAAAACGGTTGGAAACGGAATGTCGCCCATAAAGTGTATGCCGAGCATCACCATGCGCGCGACCCATAGGAAGATGATCTCCCAACCCGTCATCAGGACCTGGGACGGATACCAGCAGTCGAGTTCCGGCGTCTTCTCGGGCCATCCGAGAATCGAGAAGGGCCACAAACCGCTGGAAAACCACGTGTCTAAGGTGTCCGGATCGCGGCTGAGTTCGCGCGTGCCGTGATCGCGCTGCGCGATCTCCAGCGCTTCTTCTTCGGTCTCGGCCACGACCTGCGCACCGTCCGCCGTGTACCAGACCGGCAGCTGATGTCCCCACCAGACCTGGCGCGAGATATTCCAGTCGCGGATATTTTCCAGCCATTGCTCGTACGTACGCCCGTAGCGTTCCGGTACGAATTTGATGCGGCCCGCACGATACGCTTCCAACGCCGGTTTGGCGAGCGGCGCCATCTTGACGAACCACTGCTCCGACAGGAGCGGCTCGATCACGTCCCCGCTGCGCGAGCTGAGCGCGATCGCATGCCGGTGCGCTTCTTCTTTAACGAGGAAGCCTTTGCCGCGCAGGTCTTCGACGATCCGGGTACGCGCTTCGAACCGATCCAGTCCGTCGTAGGGCCCGACGGCGATCTCTGCGCCGCTTATCTTTGCGGCCAAGTCGATCACCGAAGGCATCGGGAGCTTGTGGCGCAGGCCGATTTCGTAGTCGGTCGCGTCGTGCGCCGGCGTCACCTTCACCGTCCCCGTTCCGAAGCTGCGATCGACCGCTGCGTCGGCGACGATCGGAATCGAGCGTTCGAGCAGCGGTGGAACGAGCACGCGCCGGCCGATCGCGGCAGCATAACGTTCGTCATCCGGATGGACCGCGATTGCGACGTCGCCCAAGATCGTCTCGGGCCGGGTGGTTGCGACCGTCACGTCGATGCCGTCGCCGCCGTCGGCGGGATAGCGCACGTACCAGAGCGTCGCGTCGCGCTCGTCGTGCTCCACCTCCGCATCGGAGACCGTCGTCTTACCCTTTGGGTCCCAGTTGATCAGACGTTTGCCGCGATAAATCAACCCTTCGCGGTAGAGCGAGACAAAGACGCGCCGGACCGCAACCGAGAGCCCGACGTCCATCGTAAAACGCTCGCGCTCCCAATCGGGGCCGAGCCTAGCGCGCGGAACTGCGTGTTGATCGTTCCGCCGTAGGTCCGCGACCATTCCCACGCGCGGGCCAGGTAGGCTTCCCGTCCAAGCGATTCGCGGGAAAGGCCTTCCTTTGCGAGTTCCTTTAGAAGGACGGATTCCGTGGCGATCGCTGCGTGATCGAGCCCCGGCAGCCAGTCGGCATTATTTCCCAGCATCCGGTGGTACCGCGTCATGACGTCCATCGGCGTATAGGTCGACCCGTGCCCGAGGTGCGCGACCCCGGTTACGTTGGGCGGCGGCATGCAGATGACGAACGGAGGGCGCGCCGAGTCGGGCTCTTCGTGAAAATAGCCGTTGGCTTCCCAGCGTTCGTAGAGCCGCGGCTCGACGGTTTTCGGATCGTACATTGAACCGTCGGGGTTCCGCGCCTCGTGAATCCGAGCCTCCCGCAGGATTGCACGCGACTCGTTAACGCGCACTTAACAACGCCCTGATACCATGCCTTCGACGAGGAGGATGGGAACGTACTC
The DNA here is from genome assembly GCA_963782265.1 of Vulcanimicrobiota bacterium. Lineage (GTDB taxonomy): Bacteria > Vulcanimicrobiota > Vulcanimicrobiia > Vulcanimicrobiales > Vulcanimicrobiaceae > CAWAJD01. The sequence goes on along the minus strand of CAWAJD010000045.1, from coordinate 133,210 downwards.
GCAGACGAGATCGAAGCACAGCTCGCGGCCGCCGATTTCGCGGGTGTTGCGCAATCAATTGCAGGAAACTCCTGGCGTGCGGTTCCGGCGTCGGCGCATGTCCGGCGGCGAGCTGCAGCGGCGCACGCCATCGCGGGCCGCGAACGCGAAATCGCGTACGTTGCGGACGCGCCAATGCTGCGGTGCTCGAACGCGGACGTCATGCGCGGCTACCTTGCGACGACCGGAGAACCTTCCTCGCACGACCTGCTCCTTGCAGCGGTCGTGCTCACGTGGTCGGGCGATCGTGACGGATCCTACACGTTCTTCGACGAGGCAACCGCCCGGGCGCTCTCGGAGCGCCGCCTTCATCTCGCCGTGGCGGCGCGCGAGCGGCACGCGCACCACGCGCTGTTGTTCGGCGAACCGCTCGTTGCGCGCGCTTCCGCCACCGAAGCGGCGGAAGATCGCGAGCGTTCACGGGCTCTCGCGCTGGCGATTGCGCGCGACCGCGCGGCTTGCGGCCATCGCTTTAGACATGGGCGATCTCGAAGCGAGCCGGACTTTAGTCAACGAAGCGTTCGCGACTCCGGAGAGCGGCGAGACGCTCGCGCTCTTCGCGCCGCTCGGCGTCGAGCTTGCGATTGCGTCGCTCGACCCGGCCGCGCTCGCATCCTGGACCTCTCCGCGGATCGTGGATGCAGCTACGGCCTCCGACGATCGCACCCTGGCGATCGCCGCCGCAACTGCGTGCTTGCTTTCCGACGGTCTGGGCGCCGTCGAGCTGGCGACGATGACGCGGCGCGCGCTGCTGCTCGCCGACTTCCCGGCGTCGGCCGTGGAGTTCTTGGCACGCGCCGCAGAGCACGCCGATCCCGCCGACGCGCGCGTCGCCGTCGACTCCTTGCGCGCGCTGCCGGCGCCCCATCGCCCGTACATCGACGCGCACTATCACCTCGCTCGAGCCCATCTTCTCTCGCGCAGCGGCGAATCCGAAGACGCAGCAACCAACGCCGGCGAGGCGGCGCGCGCCTTCGATCGGCTGCGGCTTCCCCGCTGGTCCGGCGAAGCCATGCGCCTCCTGGTTCGCGACGAGCGCGCGCGTTCGCCGCGCGCGGAACGACGTAAGACGCCGAATTCGCTGACCAAGCGCGAGCATCAAGTGACGCTGCTCATTCGCCGCGGCGCCTCGAATCGTGAAGTCGCTGCCGCGCTCGGCATCAGCGAACACACGGTCGAGCGTCACGTAAGCTCGATTCTTTCGCGGCTCGGACTGCGCTCCCGCTGGCAGATCGTCGATTCCCTGCCGGCGACGCAACACTCGTAAACCCCGCGTTTACATTAAGGGCAAGCGAGCGATTGTTGTGATCGTCTTGTATCTGCTTGCCAAACGTTAACGTTGTATGCTCGCCCATTAAGCGAGCATAGCGGGTTCCTGGATGCACTTCGCACCTCCCTCCACTACCATGGCCCTGGAGACGGCACTGAAAAAGGCCGCGCGAGTTCGCTTTTTCCATGGAGGTCACCGGCCTGCGCGCCGTATCCTTACGCAAACGTCTAGCGTTCGTTCTCGCGGCTATCTTGCTGTCGCTCTTCGCGTCCCCCGCGTCCGCCGATACCGCCGGAATCATAACGGGAGTCGTCACCGACGACAAAACCCACAAGCCGATCGCCGGTGTTGCGGTTACGGCCGGCTCGCCGAGCGCGACCTACAAAACCGTGACCGACGATCGCGGACACTACAACTTCTTAAGCGTCATTCCGGATAACTATACGGTCTCGTTTATGGCCGCCAAATATCTGGCGTATTCGAGCATCGTCGTCGTCCTAAACGGCTCCCAGCAGACGCTGAATGCCGCGCTTTCGACGAGCCTGAAGACGATCGCGTCGACCACGGCCCACCGAAACGGCGGCAGCGCGTTCAGCGTGGGATGACCATCGACACGTATACGGTGACGGGTACGCAGATTCAGATGGTCCAGGGTAAGGACTTCAATACCAACGAGAACCAGTTGCTGCGCAGCATCCCGTCGATCACTATCGACAAGTCCGGGACGGTCTCGATCCGCGGCGGCTTTGCGTTCGAAGCCGCCTACGAGTTCGAGGGCATCGACTACACCACGCCGACCGCGAACCTTCAGAACACGCTCCAAAACGTCGGCAACTTCGGCATGCTCAACGGCGTCGGCAGCGTTCAGCTGATCCCCGGCGGTGGCGACGCCACACACGGCAACACGGGAACCGGGCTGGTGCTGTTCACGGCCAAGCACGGCACGTTCCCCTGGTTCTTCAACGCGGACGTCGAGGCGCTGATGTTCCCGTACCTGCATCAGCTCGGACTCGAATGGGGCTGGGCCGACAAGAGCCAGCGCCTCTCCAACTACATCGGGTACATTGGAACTCTCTCCGCGAATACCAATACGGGACGAACGGCAGCGCCGCCAACACGCTAGGCACGCTCGGCACCAACGCGGCCTCGCTTGGCAGCGTCATCGACCCGAACCTGGTTTACTACGCGCCGTCGCGGTTGACGTCCAGCGACTTGGTCGACAACGCGATCTACCGGTTCGGGAAGAACAACTCGCAGCGGTTCCAGTTCTTCATCCAGTCCCAGAACATCACGCAGCAGCTCGATTACGGCGGATTCATGAATCTGCCGTATATCTCGGGCGGTACGCAGCCGGGCCAGTGCGCGCCGTACCCCGTGATCGGGCCAACCGGCCCGGTCAACACGAAGCAGCAAGACTTTGCGTGCTCGCACTTGATTCCGCTTTTCCCCGGGCAGCCGAACGCGTCCGCGTTCGTCTCGGCGCGGATACGTTGAAGAGTCCGTTTCTCGCCTACAAGCTGGAGTACGGCGCGAACATCGGCGCGAGCTCGCTGCTGACGATGCGCTACTTCCGCACCAGCATCGAGCAGTCGCAGCAAATGCCGGCTCAAGGCATTTACGCGTCGCCGTACGGCGGCACGCGCGTCGGCGGAACCCTGGACTTCACGCACGCAGATCGGTGCGAAGAACACGGTCAAGGCGGGCGGGATCTACGAGTTCGCGCGTCCGTTCGGCGATCGTTACGACTATACGTCCTATACCGCGTTTACCGTGCCGGCGTACATCGTGACCTACGGGATCACGCATCCGAATCAGCCGCTGCCGCTACCCTACACGTATCAAGGCCTGCTGCCGAACAACAGTCCGACCATCCAACAGGGCCTCGAGCAAGATTTCTTTACGCCGCCGTTTGCGCGTCGCTGGTCGTTGCGAACTGCGGCTATCTCTCGAGGTACTTCCACGGCCAGCCCGTGCCGTTTCCGGCCGAACACGACGTGCCGACGGTCGGACAGCAAGTCTACGGTGCCTATCTGATGGATACGGTCGACTTCAGCGACCGTTGGAAGAGCGAACTCGGCGTCCGCATGGACGGCTACAACTTTCAAATTCCGTACGACCCCGGCAGCCCTCCGGGCATTTCCGCGGCGGCCCATCAGCGTCTCTACGAGCCGCACTTCGACATCTCGTACTTGCCGGGCCGCTACGACACGATTCGCTTCGGCTTCGGCCGTACGCTCTCGGTACCGCTGCCGAGCCAGCTCGGCGCCAACGTCGACCGGGCGGAGTACGCCGCGTTTGCCGGGATACCGTCGTACGACAACCAGACCGGCGCTGCGGCGCAATATTGCGGACCGCATGCCAACGCGCAGTGTGCGAATTACGCCGACCAACTCTATTGGCTTACCCGGACTACCGCTTCGGCAGTTCGACGCTCGAGGCTCCGCTGGTCGGCGCGACGTTCACCAGTATGGATATCTCGTGGGCGCACGAGTTTCGTGACGGCGCGGCGTTTAAGGTCACGCCGTTCGTCCGGCGCGGGTACAACGTGATCGAACAGACGGCGCAGATCCTCGGCTTCAACTACAATACGGGCCAGCCGGTCTACGGCGACGTCGCGTATTCGAATCTCGGAACGCAAAAGGCCGGCGGCATCGAGCTGCTGTACACGAAGGACGTTCCGTACGGGCTTTCGATGCAGATCGGCGCGACCTACATCAGCCAGTTCGGCAACGAGCCGCCGGGCGCGTTCTTACAGCCGGCCGCGCTGGCGGTCGGCGAGACCTACCGGTTGCCCAACCTATCGCCGCTCCAGCTCAACGCCGCGTTCAACTGCGAATACCACAACGGTTGGCGGATCAATCCGGTGATCGGGGCCAACGTTGGCTATCCGTTCGGCGCGGATACTATACGGCGGTCTACTGCAACGGTATCGCCGTCATCGTACCGAACACGTCGCTCGGGACGATCTTCTCGCAAGCGCCGGGATATATCGATCCACTGGATCCGGGTCGTGCACGAAACCGAACATCGCCGCGACGCGCGGCGTGCATGAGCCGGGCTTGCCGGGCGGGATGCTGACCGCGCCGCGCATCTCGGCCGACGTAACCTTCGAATACTCGCCGAACGGATCGCGCTCCATCTTCGGCCTGCAGATTCAGAACCTCTTGAATCAACTGTTCAACGTTCCCGTGTTTAACGGCTGTTACGGTACGCCGGTCAGCAGCGGCGTCAACTACGGAACCGGCCCGTGTCGTACTGAGCCAGCAATACGGGCCGCCGGACGTTGCCGCACACCCGACGTCGGCGTACTTGACGTATCCCAACTTGCAGCCGCTCTCGTTCCGCTTCTACTACCAGGTGAAGTTATGAAACGTCTCGCCTTGTTTGCGTTCGCGCTCCTACCGCTCGTGGCCGCGTGCGGGGGCGGAGGTGCATCCGAGCCGCCCGTGACCTCGGTCGACCCGGCACGATCGCGCTTGCAGTTTGCGGTGGGAATCGCCACGATCGCGTATAACGGCGGTTCGAGCGTCACGGTCGGTTTGAATACCGTGGAACGCTGCGGCAAAGCGACGGTTTGTCGGCGGCGCTCTACGACGTCCCGAAAATCACCGGGCCGACGCAACTTCGCGGTCTCCATTTCAACGGAGACCGGCGAATACGGTCCTCTCGGCCGGCTCCGACGCCGGCACGAATCACATTTCGTGGGCAACGCTTAATCAGCCGCTCTGGGCGGGGCAGCCGCGCGGATTCGAAGGCCGCGACCACCGGCGTCTTCGGGTACGGCTTGTGCCCATGCAACCAGGATGCCGCGCCCTCCAACGGCACGCCGTCGCTCTATCAGGCTTTCAATCTTCCGATCTAGCACGAACGCGCTGCTCTTCTATGGCGGTCCGCCGGCATTTCCCCGCGAGGATGAAAGCGTTACGGCCCTCGGTTTCCGTCGGCTATTCGCTCGGCTTTTACCCATTTCGCGGTCGCGCCCGTGCTCGGTTCTTACCGTCTGAACGTCGGCGTTCCGCCGGCGCTCACCGGGCCCGGGAATCCCACACCGTCGCCGCAACCGTATGCCACGCCGACGCCGCCGCCTGGAATGATTTCGAGCACGGCGGTCTTGGCGTCGCTTCACGCGCTGCCGCCGTTCGCCACGCCGCAGTTCGCCGCCGACGGCAAGGGCGGCGGGACGATAACCATGCACGTGCCGGCCGGGGTGCGCGAGACGGTCGCGATCGTGCGCGCCATCGGAGGCAGCGGTTCCGGTTCGTGCGTCGTTTCGCATGAAAGCGATCAGTACTACACGCTGGTCGCCCACCACGCGGGAACCCAGAAGCTGCAGCTCGACGACACGCTCGGCGAAGCGTCATCCGGAACCGCAACGGACAGCATATGTCCGAATCAATCGTTCCTCGTGTACGCGGCCGGTTTTAATTATCCGGCGTACGAGTCGGCATATCCGCAGAACCTCTCCGTTGCGCCGCCGATTTCGGGAGCAACGGCCAAGCCGACGTGACAACCTCGGACGCGTTGCAGGCGACGTATCCGTGAGCCGAACTCTGGCGGCCGCCCTGCTCTTCGCATTCGCCCTTGCGGCGTGCGGCGGTAACCCGAACACTCCGGACGGCTCGGTCGTGAACTCGCCCGGCGGCCCGCCGAGTCCGCCGCCGAACGTGGTGAAGGCGCCGCTTGTCGTGACGATTCCGCGTGCCGGGTCTGCATCGCGCGCCACGCGCTACGTTTCTCCCAAGACGCAATCGGTCGCGGTTGCGCTAGCATCGGCTTCGAGCGGCACCGCGACGACGATCGACGTGCGTCCGAAGTCCGCTGGATGCAAGGAAAGCGCGAAGGCCATCGTCTGCCATGGCACGGTCGACGCCGTTCCGGAACGGACGTGTTCAACGTCACCACGTTTGCCGGACCGGCGGGAACCGGCCCGGTGCTCTCTGCCGGATCCGTCACGGCAAACATCAGTTCGTCAAGCGGCGGCGTGGCCGTCTCGCCGCTTTCGCTCTCACTCGACGGGATCGTTGCCGCGCTTGCGCTGACGATCGATCCCCCGCACGCTAAACTTGGTACGCCGGGCCGCGCCGGCGTGAACCTGACGGCGTACGATGCCGCGGGTGCGGCGATCGTCGGTGCCAGCGATTTCTTGCAACCCGTCGTGCTAACGATTCAAGGTGACGCTGCCGGCGCGTTCTCGCTGCACGAAGGGACGTCCGCGGGGAGCAGCGTTACGGTCGTAAAGCCGGCGGTGCCCGTCGCGCTCCTTTACAACGGCAGCCGGCAAGCATCGAGTATCGCGCTGCAAGCGACCGTTGCGGGTGCGAGTCTTAGCGCGACCGCGACGTTCACGCTGAGCGGAACGGGGCCGCCGCCCATCGCCGGCGACATCTACGTACTCAATGCGGGTGCGAACGGCGGCTTGGGTGCAACGGTAACCGTCTTCGACGCCACCGCGAACGGCAACGCCGCCCCGAAACTCACGCTGCAGCTCGATCCGAAGCGTTACGCTCAATCGATCGCACTCGATGCGAAGCAGCAGCTCTACGTCGGCTACTTCGATTCGCCGACGGGCGCGAGTGCCGCGACGGGACAACCGGACGCAGCGAACGAGATTGCGGTGTTCGCGCAAGGTGCGTCCGGTTCGGCTGCTCCGATCGCTACGCTCGAATCCGCCGGCCCGACCGCCATCTATCCCGCGTCGATCGCCTTCGACGCTGCGGGCGACCTCGTCACCTACGGCGCTACGACCGTCGACGGGAACCAGGGCAACGATGCGACGCTTATCTACGCACCGAACGCGTCGGGCGGCGCAGCGCCGATCCACGCCTGGAGCTATACGTCGCCGTACTTCCACTATCCGGGACCGACTGGACTGGTGCTCGACACGGCGGGAAACTTCTACGTTGCCGGTACGCTGAAGACGTCGCTTTCACCGCAGAGCGGCATTTTCGTCACTGCGGTCGCCGACGGCAGCAGCGCCCATGCCGCGGCGGCGCGCACGCTGCCGTGGGACAGCGGCACTGGATTGATCCCGGGACAAGCCGGGGAGGCCGGGCTTGACTCGTCGGGCGAGATCTACGTGGCAAATTTCACGCGCGTATCGAGCGGCGGCTGCCAGGCCCAAGTCAACGTTTACGCCGCCGGATCGACCGGAGGAACCACCGACGTTCCGCCGTTGCGGATCGCATCGATCGATGGTTTCGCGACCGCCGATACGGCGTGTCTGAACTCGGGAAGCGTGCTGTCGCAACATTTTCCGGCACTTGCGGTGTTCGGTGCGTTCGCCTATACCGGCGACGACTTTAACGACGCGATCGCGGTGTATCCGACCGGCGCATCGGGCAGCGTTTCCCCCGCGCAAAGGATCGCCGGTTCGGCGACCTCGCTCGACGCGCCGATCGCGATCGCGATCGCACCGGCGAGCAAAACAACGCTTTCCGCACGTGGTTCCCACGTACGGTACTCATCGCGGGATGCGCCTCGATGAGCGTCTCGAGCAACCCTAGAGTGCACTCACCTCACACACAAAGGACACCATACGTATGAACAACTTCATGCGAGCAGTCGGATTGGTTGCGCTTCCGGCGCTCCTCATCAGCGCTTGCTCAGGCGGAGCGGGCTCCGGCACCGCGAGCCAGGGAATTCCGAACGCGCGGCAAGTCGTCCGCGGCCACGATGCCGGTCCGCAAGATCTGCACGCCGGCGGCGCGACGTTCCCGGGATACGCCTACAACCTCGCGTCGCAACCAACCGGCCTTGCATCGGCGTCGCAGGCTGGGCCCGGCGCAGGTTCGCTTTTCGCTAGCGCCGGAACCACCGGAACGATCTACTACTGTCTGACCGGCAGCGGCTTCGGCCGTAAGGTCTTCACCGATGCGACACCGGCGAACGCCACGGCCGCTTGCGCGGCGTTGGGTCTGACGCCGACCGGCTTCGGTGGACGGACCGACCCGCCCGATTTCGTCGGATCGGACGTCGCCATGGCCTCGACTGACTACACGACCTACAAGACCAATCGCGAACCCGGGGTAGGAACCAACTGGGGCGAGCCCTTTGAGTTCCCGGCGATCGGCGGCCCGATCGTCTACGGTTATCGCACAGCGGATTTCAAAAAGCTCACCCATCACCACCTCTCGATTCAGCTTTCCGAGTGGTCGTACTGCGCGATCGCAAACGGCACCGTCACCGACTGGAACGACGATGCGATCACCGCGGACAACGGCGGCGTATCGGTAACCGGCGGCAAGTCCGAACCGATCACGTTCTACTATCGCTCGGACGGCAGCGGCACGTCGTACATCTTCCAGAACCATTTGGCAACGGTCTGCAGCAGTTCGTGGCTGCCGCCGTATTCGAAGAAACCGTATGAAACGCCCCAGCGCAACGCCGCATGGACGGTCGGTACGTCGCAATCGTGGCTCGGGAAGACGACCGGCAACTTCATTGGCGAAAGCGGCAACCCTGGTGTGTTAGCGGCGATCCAAGGACAACGCTACGGGACCGGCTACGTCGAAGGCGCTTACGCGCGTTCGGCCAGCGTTCCCAAGATCAGCCAGGCGTGGCTGCAAAACAGCCAGGGCAACTTCGTCGATCCTACCGTTGCGAAGAACGTCAACACCGCGATCAATAAGCTCAGTATCGGTGACGTGACGTTCGGCGGGGGCTCCGACGGACTACAACTCGCAACCTCGAGGAAAACGTGCGTCCTCTATATCAACCCGAAGCACTTTGCGAATCCGGACGCAAAGGGCGCATACCCGATCGTCGGCGTTAGCTACCTGCTGTTCTACGGCAACAACAACGGCGTTCACGTCGCGGATAAGCTGAAACTCATCAACTACATCGAGTCGGCTCCGGCCAATGCCCTCGTCGGTGGCCTGGAATACACGGCGCTCGGCAAATCCTTGCAGAGCCTCGTCAGACAGGCCGCAACCGGCACCGGTAACTACGCCGGACATCCCTGCATCCAATAGGATCGCACGACCGATGAAGCTCGCTGCATCTGCCTTCGTTACGCTTTGCCTCGCGCTCGTCGGATGCACCGTCGGCGGCGGATCTTCCGGCCTCGTGCCGGGAGATCGCGCCGCCGGCCGGCACGCCTCGCCTTACCTGCAGTTTTTCACACCGACGCCCGCTCCCGGACATCTCTATGTCGATCACGACGGCACGTTCTCGGTGTACGCCCTTCCGCTCACGCCCGTTTCCAAGCCGGTGCGGACGCTGCTCGAAGCGCCCGGACAACTTCTGCCGCCGCAGATCGCCGCCGATCTCTTCGGAAACGTTGCGCTGGCGTCGCCGACCGAGATCGATCTGTATCACGCACCGATACGCTCGTTTGCGCGGAGCCACGCGTACTTGAAGATCCCGCTCACGCCGGCGATCACGCAGATCGGTCCCTCGGGCGCCGATTTGGCCGACCTCGAGTTCGATCCGAATCTCAATCTTTGGCTCGTCAACAACTACGGCGGCGGACAAGTCACCGAACTGCAAGCGCCGCTGAATAAGTATGCCGTTGCGGCGGCCACCGTCTTCTTCGGAATTCCGGGGACGAAAGCCGGGCCGTACGGTTCGCTGCGCAGCGCGCGCTTCGACGTGAACGCTTCGCTCTACGTGTACGCGACGCAGCCGCAAGGGCAGTATAGCCTCCTCTTCAAGAATAGCTTTCCATACGCTAGCGCTCCCTCTCCGGTCGACGGTCTGGATCTCTCGATTCCCGATTACGTGGACCCGAGCCAATATCCCAACGGTCCTCCGCCCGCACTCGCGTCAGGCGTTTTGATCGGCCAATACAATGGTCTGCTGGTCGCGCCCGCGCCCGGCCGGTCGCCGCCGCCGCCGGTCGAGCGTTTGGCGGAATTCGACCTTCCGCTGATGCCCGTCAACGGCGTGGGCGTCTTCCCAGCTGCCGTCGTCGACGACGTCTCGAGTGCCCTGGTCGCCGATCCGGCGCGCTCCGTCTTCTATAGCCTGTCGGCCGCTGACGGGAAGCTCAAAGTCTACGGCATTCCGCTCTCGAGCGGCGTCACCCCGCACTTCGCCCTGCGCTGCTCCGCGAAAGCGGCGTCGCCGTGCAACGCCAAGCCACAACATCTGTTCCTCGCGCCGTAGCGCGAGATGCTATATGTCATCGGGTATGTGGTATGACTGCCGTTCGTGGAGGAAATAGTTGAGCGGATAACGCGCCGGAATCGTCACAAAGGCGCGCGGCTTTTGCGCAAAATCGAACGGATCGAGGATGTTCGGCGCGCGAGTATCCGTGTATCCAAACGCCGGCGGCCCGATGACGGGCAGGTTGAACGTGCTTTCGATGAACTTCAACGTGCTCGCAAATTCGTACTGTGCGTGCGAAACGTATCCTTTCTTCGCATACGGTGAGATCACGAGGAACGGCACGCGCTCGCCCAGGCCGGTGAAGTCTTTCTGCGGCGGCGCCGAGCCGTCGTACCAACCGCCCCAATCGTCCCACGTTACGAAGATGGCGGTCGAATCCCACTCGGGGCTGCGACCGACGGCGTTCACCACGGCCGCGACCCAGGACGGGCCCGTGTCGCTATTGTTGCCCGCATGGTCGGAGTCTTTCCAGTCCGGCGTCACCCACGAGACCGCGGGCAGCGTGCCTTTGAGGGCGTCGTAGATGATTTGCTGCTGCGGCTGGATGATGTTGCGCTGCTCGTCGGGGCCATCCCACACGTACTTGATGGAATCGAAGGGATCCCAACGCAGCGTCGATCCGATCGGCGCGTTGTACCACTTCCACGACACCTTCGCATCGTCGAGCACGTTCGCGATCGAACTGAACTGCGTGAAGCACGGAAACGGCCCGGCGTCGTAGTGGGCGACGGAGTTTTTGGCCAGCCGGTCTTGCCCCGGCGTAATGATGCTCGTCACCGTGCCGGGAACCGCGTCGCAACGCCACGCACCGTTCGGAATGTCGATTTCCGATTCCGGGTTCGGGCCGGCATCGGACGTCAGGTTGGTGGTCGCCGCAACGAGCGAGATGTGCCCCGTAAAACTCGATCCGAACTCTTCCTCGTACATGTGATCCGCGAGCACGTATTGCTGCGCCATCGTCCAGAGTGGTTTCGCGAGCTCGTGATTGATGTAATAGTAGGCGACCGAGGGATACCCGTCCATATTGCCGTCGCGATAGTCGGCGATTCCCGAAGACCACGAGTGGCTTACGTCGCTCCCCATGAACGTGTCGGGCTTTAGCGGAATCTTCGTACGCTGCTTCGTTCCGGGGTTGTATTGGTAGCCGTAAAGCGGCGCATCGGCGCCGGGATACCCGGCGAAAAGATCCGACAGCGAACGATTCTCTTGCACGATGATCACGACGTGCTTTATGTACTTCCCAATGGCCGCCGTTTCGGGCCCCGCGCGCTCCGCGGCCGCGGGGATGAGCACGCTTTGCGCCCGGTTGCTTGAGGCGGAGCATCCGGTCACAACGAGCGCGACGGCAACGGAAGCAACAAGAGGGAGCTTCAAGCGCATCGGTAGCCTTTTTTTCGAATCCGAGCCCAATGCCTTCACGATGTTTGGTGTTGTGTTTCGTTCAATTCGAGGAAAAACAGCTGCTTACCGACCCAAGCGAGCGCGAGACGACTCGGCCAAACGACGAGGGGAGGGTATCGGAAAACCCTATTCGAAGTGGCCGGTAAACCGGACGCAAAACTCAGCATTAAAGGTGGTACGAACGTGTTCTCCTCATATCGCGCGCGGTATCTCGTCGCGGCCATTGTCCTGGCGACGTCGGCCTGCGCTGGAAATCGCGCGTTTCCGACGACAGGACTCGGCGCGAACCAAGGCATGATGGCGATCGCTCCGGATGCGGCCGTCGACACGACGTCGATATTGAAAAAGCTCACCAAGAACGTAACGATCGGAACGACGGTCGACGCAAAGAACGGTGATAAAACGCCGCACGGCGTCGTGATCGCGCCTTTCACCAACGGCTCCGTGAAAAAAGGCCAGATCATCGCCTGCAACTTTTCGAACAAAGCAGGCCAAGCCGGTACCGGCACGACCATCGAGGCTCTGAATGCAAAGGCTGGATCGACGCCGGTGCGATTGGTACAAAATAACGCTTTCAAAGGATGCGGCGCGCTCGGCATCAATGCGGGCGACACGCTTTTCGGTAGCGCATTTACGAACAAACTCGTCGCTACATTCGACGCTACCAACAACTTTCAGTACGCCAAAACGACGAGCCCGGCAATCGTCGCTCCATTCGGTACGACCTACGCCGACATCAAGCAGGGCGGCGGCTACGATCAGATCGTCATTTATACGACCGACGCAAAAACCGGGTCGCTGCTGCGGCTCGATACGAATATGGGCGGCCCGCCCCCGTACAGCGTGACGGCGATCGCAACGGGATTTGCGATTAATAAGAAGGCGGGCCTTGCGGCGCTCGCGCCGTCCGGACTGGCCTACAATCAGAAGACCGATACGCTGTACATCGTCGACGGCGTAAACGGCGTCGTCGTAGCGCTTTCGCCGATGAAGAACATCCTGGCCAAGAACGCCGTGACGGTTCTTCCCGGCGGAAAGACGTTTAAAATCGAAAAGGGCGTTCCGGCGACCGCAAAAGTTGTCTATGCCGGCACGGCGCTCAAATCGCCCGTCGCGGCGGCGCTGCTTCCGAATGGAAATCTCGTCATCGCCAACACCAAAGGCAATTCGCTGGTCGAGATGACGCCGACGGGTCAGGTTCTCGACACGAAGGTCGTCGACACCAAGGCGTCTGCGGGAATCTTCGGGCTCGTCGCCGCCGGAACGAACGACGCCAACACGACGCTGTACTACACCGACGCGAACACGAACACCGTCCAACTGCTCACGAAATAGCGCCGGTCAGCACGAGAAAAGAGGCCGGGCATTTCGCCCGGCCTCTTTCCTTTAAACCGCTAATCCGCCTTACGATCAGGCGGGCATATCTTTCTTCTGCTCCTGATAGATCAGCGTCGGCGCTTCTTTCTTCTCGATGACGTCCTTGTTGATGATGCACTTCTTCACGCCTTGCAGCGAGGGCAGATCGTACATCACGTCGAGCATCGTCTCTTCGAGGATCGAGCGCAGACCGCGCGCACCGGTCTTGCGGCTTTGGGCCCGGGTCGCGATCGCAACGAGTGCGTCTTTGCTGAACGCGAGCTCGACGCCATCCATGTTCATGATCTTTTGGAACTGACGAACCAGCGCGTTGCGCGGCTCGGTGAGTATGCGACGCAGTGCCAGTTCGTCGAGCGCGTCGAGCGTCACGACGATCGGCAGGCGGCCGATAAACTCGGGAATCAAGCCGAACTTCAGCAGATCTTCCGGCATCAGCTGCTGCAGCATCTTGCCGACGTGCGCTTCCTTCTTGCCCTCGGGCCGCGCGCGGAACCCCATATTGTTCGCAGCGACGCGCGACTCAATAATCCGCTCGAGCCCGTCGAAGGCTCCGCCGCAGATGAACAGCACGTTGGTCGTGTCGATTTGAATGAACTCTTGGTGCGGATGCTTACGGCCGCCCTGCGGCGGCACGTTGGCGGTCGTACCCTCGAGAATCTTGAGCAGCGCCTGCTGCACGCCTTCGCCCGACACGTCGCGCGTAATCGACGGGTTCTCGCTCTTGCGCGCGATCTTGTCGATCTCGTCGATGTAGACGATGCCCTTTTCGGCGCGTTTGACGTCGTAGTCGGCGGCCTGAATGAGCTTGAGCAGAATGTTCTCAACGTCTTCGCCGACGTAGCCCGCTTCGGTGAGCGAGGTCGCATCGGCCATCGCGAGCGGAACGTCGAGAATCTTGGCGAGCGTCTGCGCGAGATACGTCTTGCCCGAACCGGTCGGACCGACCAGCAAGATGTTCGACTTCTGCAGCTCGACGTCGTCGGCGGTGCCGCCGGCGTTGATGCGCTTGTAGTGGTTATACACAGCGACTGCCAGCGACTTCTTGGCGCGCTCTTGACCGATCACGTACTGGTTGAGGATGTGATCGATCTCTTTGGGTTTGGGGATGTTGCGGAGGCGGAGGTTCTCGTCGACGTTCTTGTAGAGCTCTTCCTCGATGATCTCGTTGCAGAGCTCGATACACTCATCGCAAATATAGACGCCTGGGCCGGCGATCAGTTTGCGAACTTGCTCCTGCGACTTGCCGCAGAAGCTACATTTGAGCTGGCCCTTCTCGTCTCCAAAGCGGAACATCGCGTTACCCCGGGGGGCTCCTCCTCGTTACCTAGCTGCTACGCCGGCGTCGGCAGACCGGTTCGGTTTTCGATAACCGTATCGATTATCCCGTATTCCTTGGCATCTGCGGCCGTCATGTGGTAGTCCCGCTCGATGTCCCGGAGGATCTGCTCGACCGGCTTATGGGTGGACTCTTGATAGATCTGTGCGATATTGTGACGGGTCGAAATGAGGTCCCGGGCGGCGATTTCCACATCGGTCGCCTGGCCCCCAATTTGGGAGACCCACGGCTGATGGATCAAAATCTTGCTATGCGGCAACGCCATCCGCTTGCCTTGCGCTCCCCCGGTTAACAGGATCGACCCCATCGAGGCCGCCATCCCCATGCAGATGGTCGCCACGTCCGGCTTGATATAGCGCATCGCGTCGTACATCGCCAACCCCGCCGTGACGCTGCCGCCCGGCGAGTTGATGTACATGTCGATGTCTTTATCCGGGTCTTCCCGTTCCAAGAAGAGCAGCTGCGCGATGACCAAATTCGCGAGCTGGTCGTCGATGGCGCCGCCGACGAAAACGATCCGGTCTTTTAGCAGGCGCGAATAAATATCGTACGCGCGTTCTCCGCGCGCGCTCTGCTCGACAACCATCGGTACTAAGTGACCCATCGTGCGCTCGTCTCTCCTCGGATGCGAAGTGCTGTGTCTGTGACTGTTAACTACGACGCGGGGGCCGCGATTTCTTCGCGATTCGTGATTCGGGCGTTTTCGACCAGAAAATCCAGCGTCTTCTGGCGTACGATGCCGTCCATCAGCGACAACACGTTGTTTCCAAGTGCTTGACGGATTCGGGCGACGGGCTGCCCGTATTGCCGGGCAAGCGATGCGAGTTCGTCGGAGATGTCGGCAGGTGTCGCCGCAATATTCTCCTTCTTTGCAATGGTTTCTATCAGCAGCGTGCCTTTGACGCGGCGCTCGGCCTCGGGCCGGTATTCCTCCCGGAGTTCCTCTTCCGATTTGCCGTTTTGCTTCGATCTCTTCAAACGCGATGCCGCCCCGTGCCGCATGCGACTGCGCGTCGCTCATGAGCTGCTCGACTTCGCCTTCGACCATGCTCTGGGCAGGGGGAAATCGTGTGCGCCCATCAAGCGCTCCATGACTTCGTTACCGATCGCGCGCTTCTCGCGGGCCTGTGGATCGTCTCCAAACGACGGCGCACGTCGGCCCGCAGCGCTTCGAGGGTCTCGTTGCTGGAGATGGCCTTGGCGAACTTCGTCGTCGATTGCCGGCGGGTCGAGCTGCTTGACGTCGTGCAGCGTGACGGTGAAGATCACGGTCTTGCCCGATAAGGTCGCCTCGAGTAATCCCCCGGGAAAACGGCCTCAGCTTCCTTGGTTTCGCCGGCGGTCATGCCCGGATCCCGCTCGCGAAGCCCGGAATGAACCGGCCCTCCTCGAGGTTGGTCACTTGATTCTCGGCGGTGCCGCCGTCGAAGGCGACGCCGTCGATCGTGCCGGCATAGTCGCGCGTGACGACGTCGCCGAGCTGGGCGGGCCGGTCGACGGGGACCAGGGTTGCGCGCTCTTTGGCGAGGGCCTCGAGGCTGCGGTCGACGTCACCGTCGTCGACGACCACGCTCGGGCGGTCGACTTCGAGGCCGGAATACTGCCCGAGCTCGATGGTAGGCCGAACTTCGACCGTGGCCTTCAGGCGGACTGGGCGGCCGTCCTCGCCCTCCTCGATCACTTCCATCTTGGGTCGCTCGACGGGCTGCAGGTGCGTGCTCGCGGATCGCTTTGGCATAGACCTCGGGAACGACCTCGTCGATCGCCTGGCCGGTGATTGATTCGGCGCCGTAGTTCTGTTCGAAGACCTTGCGCGGCACTTTGCCCGCGCGGAAGCCGGCACGGCGAACGTTCTTCACCAGCTTTCGGAACGCGCGTTCCTCAGCCGCGGCGAGTTCTTCCGAGGAGATCGGGATCTCAAGCTCCACTTGCGTCGGAGCGAGACGGGTCAATGTTGAGGTGCTCAGGTTAACTCCAGGAGAATGGAGCGGAAGACGAGATTCGAACTCGCGACCCTCGCCTTGGCAAGGCGATGCTCTACCACTGAGCTACTTCCGCAAAAAACACCGGCCAAAAGCCGGAAGTGGCAACCGACGTATTCTACCCCAAACACCCCGCACCGCCCTACGGACTTCGTCCGTAGGGGGCGCACAGCCCCCGCAGGGGCGGAGCGCCGGTTAAACTGCTCTGCGTGCCCAGAAAAGGGCCGAAGGCAGTTTTTCTGGGCACGCAGAGACTCGAACTCTGACGGGTTGCCCCACTGGAACCTAAATCCAGCGCGTCTGCCAGTTCCGCCACGCGCCCAGGTACGCCCTAACCAGAAGACCCTTCGGGAACCCCGGTCGGCGGCGACCTCCTCAGATACGCGGTCCCGATTATGGTTCCTCCAACATGTCGGCGGGAGATTCCGGCTGGAAGTCGCTGAGTTCTTTGGGCAGTTTTTCGACCGGCGTGAGGTCTTCGATGCTAATGCTGGCCTGCGTGTAGATCAGGCCGCGATACTGCATGGGTGCGAGCGCCGTTTCGCGATCGATGTACAGCGCGCCGTCCTGATTCTTGAACGTGACGCTCCACGGTACGTTCGTACCCGGCCCGTTAGCGAAGTTGAGCGCCTCGATCAGCTTGCGCGGCGCGTACGTCGTCGTGTCCACCCAGAGATCGCGCAGGCGGTAACGATGCGGTTCGCGCAGCGGATGCAGCGACAAGTGGTATGCCGGCGACCCGTCGATGTCGTCCGTGCCGACGAGCGAGACGTCGTAGGCGCGATTCCGAGCGTACACCGTAGCGATCTCGTGCAGGGCCGGGGTCGGTTCGGGCGACGGCGTCGCGGTGGCGTGCGGATCGGGATCGTTAAACTGTTCGCGCACCTGGCGTACGATTTCGGCGGGCGTCGAACGGCTGCGGCACCGGCGTAAGCGGTGTCGTTCCGATTCCCGAATCCGTAATTGGGCGAGAGTCCGGCGCGCCGAGAAAGTCGGCGGGCGGTTCCGCCTTCCCAATGCGCCACAGGAATATCCCGATATTCATGCCTTTCGGGTAATGCGGGTGCGCGAGCTCTTCGTCGCTGACCGGATCGAAGAGAATAGAGCCGGTGTAGGCATCGTAGCCGCTGTGATAATGTTCGACGCGGTCCTCGCCGCCTTCGTGCCCGCGCACCACCACCGTATACTGCAGTTGTCCGGGATAGCGCTGCGATTCCAATAACGGCGAGTTGCGCAAAGATCTCGTATGGATCCGTCGAAGGCGGCGCCGCGCTTAGTGCGGCAGCCAAGAATGCGGCGATCACCATGCAAACGATACCCTCGAGAGCGGCCCCGGTTTCAGCTCTTGGATGAAGGACGGATGAAAAGATCGCGGCAGGCGATCGTCCTGCGGAACTGCAGCCAGCCCGGCAACTCCCAACAGCGGCCGAGAGCGGATCGGTCTTGGAAACGAGCAGGGCGTTGACTTTGAAGTGATCCAGCGTCTCGGGCAAGCCGGGCGCCATCGCCGCGACCGATACTAGCCGTCCCAAACCTCGGGAGGAAACGGATCGGCCCGGCCGTCCAGAAAGACTTTGATATTGCCTCGACCCAGTGCGTACGCGCATTGCGAGAACTCCGCGCAGAGCAAGTTGTGTTCGCCCGGCGGCGCCGCGGCGCGTCGACCCGCCGGCAGTTGCCAGGTCGCGGTAATGGGTTTGCATGGTTGTACGCGGTCATCCAACGGAGCGGACGCGACGACGGAAACATCGCCGAGCCAGGGCACGATCGCAAACCTCGCTCCAGGCGAGCGGATAACTTCCAGCCGGCGGTGTTTCGATCGCCAAGGAGGCTGCAACCGCAGGCCCCAGGAATGGCAGACGGCGCGATGCTGCGCCAGCAAAGAGCATCACGACGGCCATGACGCCGTGAAGAGCACGGATCGCGCAGGCGAGATCGCCAGACGGCGCGCCGCGCCATTGAGTCGCCAAGTGCCAGCAGCGGGAACATGCCCGCAACGATATGCATGCTGAAGCCGGTCGTCGGCTCCATTCGGGTGATGTACTTGACGGATCGGCTTTGCATCAGTTTTCGAAGCGCATAGGTGGGCAGCTCCGCACGCCGAGCGGCGTGCGAAGGCGTTGCAGCGGCACGCCGATGCAGGCACGAGGGCGCAGCCGGACGCCGGGCTCCGACAGCGCCGGCGCCCTCCTTCCCGCCCGCGGCTCGGGCGCGCTCCACACGAAATCGCCTGCGTCGATCCACACGATGGGATGGCCGACGTGACGTCACTGCGCATGAAGGTCGCCACGCGACGGCGAGGGGAACGCCGGTAAGACGGCGACACCGTCAGCAGTCGAGTGCGAGATTCAGGCCGGCGAGCGACGGCAGCGCCAGAACACTGCGCTCTAGCAGCGCGAAGGTCGAATCGAGGCCGATGCCGGCAAGGGCAGGGACGCCGACGTCGACGTCGTCGCAGCGCCCGCACGTCTGGCGCGGCGGTGACGCCGACGTTACGAACCGGCGATACATGCCGACGACCGTCGGCACCCCGGGGGCGCCGTTGTGGCCATCGCCAGGCGCCGCGAACGCCGAGCGGCCGTTCGTGCGGTACCCACGGCGCCCGGTCTGCGCTCGAAACACATCGCTGCCGAGTGCGGTCGGGATGGCGCAAAATTGGTCAGCTCCTACGTCTGCCGAGCTGGCGCTGCCAAAACGGTCGCCGTCGACGAACGGGTACGCTAGGCGACCGCCGACGGTGTACGCGCAGAAGATCACCGACGCCGGAAAGAAATCGGTCCGATCGTGCACGTGCGTACACAGTTCCGCCGTCGTGTATGCGTACTTGAATCGATTCTGTAGGATGCCGACGGTAGCGACCATCGACGGTACGATGGTCACGCCCGGCATCACGTTCGCCAGCAGGTCCTTGAGCACGTCGACGGGAGTGCTTCCCTGCGATGCCGCGCCGGCTTGAACGAGGGTACGCGCTTGTTCGGCGGCGGCGGTGTGACAGACCAGAACGTTGAGGCCGCGCCGCTGGAGCGCTTCGATGGTGCCGTCCTGATACATCGATTCGCCGTCGTTCGGGTCGGCCGTCGTCGTCGCTTGCGAGCGGGCATGATAGAAAATGTTCGTCGCGACGACGTTGCCGCTCGGGTCCTTGAATCCGAAGGCTTCGCCGATCTTATATTTCGCCCAGATCGCGTCGTTGTAAGCGAAAGCGTTGGCGTAGCCGTGCAGACAGGCGACCATCGCGATCGACCCCGGCGCGATGCCGAATCCGAATTGATAGCCGTTATAGGCGCTCTTGATTGCGCCGAGCGCGCGCGGCACGTACCCATCCATATCCCACAGTTGATGCACCGCGGCACCCGGCCGTTCGACCAGCTTGACGAAGCCGGCATAGTCGAATTCCGATTTCTCCTCGACCATCTCGAGTTCGCTCGCGCCGCCCTTCGCGCAGGCATCGGTCGCCAGCGCTGCGACAAGTGCGCCCGCCACTAGGAAGGTTTTCCGTTCCACGCATCCTCCAGATTCGATACGGCGTCTTTGCCGCGCCATTCCTCATGGGAGCGGGCCGTTCCTTAAACGCGCGTGCGGCGCCGCTTAGAAAAACCCCCGCGAAGATTCTTCGCGAGGGTTCCTACTTGGTGCACCGCGAGGGACTTGAACCCCCAACCAAGTGATTAAGAGTCACCTGCTCTACCAATTGAGCTAGCGGTGCGAGTTTTGCGCCCTCCGGGACTCGAACCCGGGACCAACGGCTTAAAAGGCCGCTGCTCTACCGACTGAGCTAAAGGCGCTCAAGCCGACCCAGGGATTACGAAACGCGCCTCGACGCGTCCTGCTTATGCAGAGGCGGATGTCGGCAAGCGGCCGAGCACGTCCGGATAAAGTGCGACCATTTCGGCAGCCGTGATCGGTCGCGAATAGAGAAAGCCTTGCGCGAGACGACAGCCGGCGTTGCGCAGCATCTCCCGCTGGCGCACCGTTTCGACGCCCTCGGCAACGACGCGCACGTCGAACGCCTCGGCGAGCGTCATCAGCGTGCGCACGATCGGCTCGCTCGCGAGTTCGCCGTCGATGCCGGAGACGAAGCCGCGGTCGATTTTGATGGCGTCGACTTTGAACTGCTGCAGGTATCGCAGCGATGAATAGCCGGTCCCGAAGTCGTCGATACACAGATTGAAACCACGATCGCGAATGCGTTCGAGCGTGACGTTGGCGCGCGTTCCGCTGTCGAGCACGACGCTCTCGGTGATTTCGATGATCAAGTCCTTTGGCGAAAGGCCGTGATGTTCGAGCGCCTGCACCAAATAGCGCTCGAAATCCGGATCGACGAGTTCCGCTGCCGAGACGTTGACGTGCATGTGGAAATCCATGCGCCCGTTGCGGTTCCGGCGCCAGGCGGAGAGCTGCTCGCAGGCCGTCTGCACGACGAATCGGCCGATCGGCGTCGCTAACCCGCTCTGTTCGGCGATCGGGATGAACTCGGTCGGGCTCACGACGCCTTCGGTCGGGTGATCCCATCGCAGGAGCGCTTCGCATCCGATCGGAGAGCCGTCGACGAGGCTCACGATCGGCTGGTACAGCAGGCGAAACTCGTTGCGTTCCAGAGCTTGACGGATATCGGAGGTCAGCTGCAGCCGCTTTTGAGCGCGATCCTGCATCTTGGAATCGAACAGCGCGTAGCGCGACCCGCCGCCCGCCTTGGCATGCTGCATCGCGATTTCCGCGTCGCGCGTTACGTCTTCAGCACGTTCGTAGCTCGACGAGCCGATTGCGATGCCGACGCTTGCGCCCAGATAAATCGCGCGCCCGTTGATCGTGATCATTTTCGAGAGGTTGTTCAGTACGCGGCGCGCGACGGATTCGACGTGCAAGATATCGCCCAGCGATTGCAGCAAGACGGCAAACTCGTCGCTTCCCAGCCGAGCGACGACGTCGCGCACGTCGACCGACGAGCGCAAGCGCTGCGCGACCTGCGTCAGTACGGTGTCGCCGGCGGCGTGGCCAAACGTTTCGTTGACGTCCCGGAAGTGTTCGAGGTCGACGAAAATCACGGCAAAGAACGAGTCGAGCAAAGCGCTGGCTTCCTCGAAGCGCCGATGGAGGTGCTCTTCGAAGAGTTGGCGGTTCGGAAGCCCGGTGAGGATGTCGTGGGTTTTATCGTGCTGCATCCGGCGTTCGCTGTGCTTGAGCGCCGTCTTGTCGCGAAACATGCAAATAGCGAAGAGTGGGGCGCCGTTCTCGTCGTTCACGACCGACACCGTCGCATCGGTCCAGACTTCTTGTCCCATGCGCGTATTCAAATGCTGCTCGAACGAACGTATCGCGTTCGCCGGCTAGCAAGTCCGCCAGTTCTTGCTCGTGGCCCTCGAGCGCGGCGGCGACGCCTTCGCTAAACAGCGACCGAAAGACCGCGTTCGCATCGACGACGTTGCCCGCCCGATCGAGGACGGCAATACCGACGGCGGCTCCGTCGAACACCGCACGAAACTGTGCTTCCGACAGGCGCAGCGCCTCCTCGGCGTTTTGGCGCGCCAACTCCGCAGTGAGATGCGCGGACTCTTCCTGCGCTCGCCGCAGGGCCTCGCCGCTTCGTTGCGCCGCAAACTGCGCGATCGCCAGCATCAGCGCGACGAGCAACACGGCGCCGACGAGCAGCGCGACGTAGATGTACCGCTGGCGCAGCTCGTAGAACGAGCCGCGACGCTCGATCGAGCGTGTCAGAAATCCGGTTGCAGCGACGCGCAGGTCGTGCGCGGCAGCAAGCGCCGGCTTGGCGAACCGGTCGATATTCTCGGTTGTGACGGCGGGACTCGGTTTGAGCAAAGCACCGGCGACCAGCAGCTTGTGATACGCCATCGCCGTCGTACTAAATCGATCCGCAAGTACCGGCAGCTGCGCTAGGTCGCCGGCTTCCTGCGGCAAGAGGGTCGACATGGACTGTACGACCCGAGGCACTTGGTCGATCGAGAGGTCGGCTGTATTGCGAATACCCGTCAGTGCGTTCGACAAGCGCATGCGTTGCTGCAGCGTCATCCCGCCGCGCAAGACCGTGAACTCGCTGAGTACCCGCGAGCGCGACACGTCTTCGTACATGAGCGGCGGCCCGCCCATCGATAGG
Organism: Vulcanimicrobiota bacterium; assembly: GCA_963782265.1. Taxonomy (GTDB): domain Bacteria; phylum Vulcanimicrobiota; class Vulcanimicrobiia; order Vulcanimicrobiales; family Vulcanimicrobiaceae; genus CAWAJD01. Next base: position 110,585 of record CAWAJD010000045.1, on the reverse strand, counting down.
TCTGCGAGATCTTGCGCCGACGAATACGCGTCGTAGTTCAGATTCGAGTTGTTGAGATTGAGCGTAACCATGTTGCCGATGGCCGCGGTCAGGTCGTTGGAAGACTGGATAGCCTCGTCGCCCCCGGGTGCGACGCGCGCCTTCTTCCAGGCCGTCGTTACTTTGGCCCAGTCGTGATGCGGGTCGAATCCGGCCGCAGATCCGGTTCCGTACGCTGCGTCGAGCGGGCCCAGACGCGCGTCGATGTCGGCGCGTAACGCGGCAACTTCCAACGGCGGACGTCCGAGGACGAGCGCGTAGCGATAGGCGGCTACGAGTTCCGCAAGATCGTTGAGTTCGGTCGTCGTGCGAATCGCCGCGAGATCGTAATCGCGTGTCGTCGGATCGAGCCCGCCGGCACGGTCGAGGCGCGCCACCTCCGTGAGGACGACCGCCAGCACGAGCGCGGACAGCACCGTTGCGACGATGCCCGACCAAGACGCCCAAGCACGAACCGTAACAGGCTTCCGGTCCATTCGATGGGACTTCGCGCCTATTGAAGGGGTTACTTCTTTAACCTTACGTCACAAGAATGGCAGGAGCGAGGTACGATCCTCACTCGCTCGTCCAAAGAAAATTGGGGTGACCGACCGGGGTCGAACCGGCGACCTCCTGAGTCACAGTCAGGCGCTCTAACCAACTGAGCTACGATCACCACGCGTTTCTGCCGGGCGCCGCGGCCGAGATCTGCGCCCGGAGGGACTCGAACCCCCATCTTCGAGTTTAGAAGACTCGTGCCTTATCCTGTTAGACCACGGGCGCACGGATGCGACTCCCAGGGCGCACCCGAACAGGATACCACGCCTCCGCAAGGACCTTGGACCCCCGTTCGGGCGGAGCGACGGATTCGGGTCGCCGAGCCGGCCAAGCGCGGCGTGCGGCGCGGGAGAGGGTTGCCCTCCCACGACGTAACTCCATACACGGTAACGAGACGACCGGCTCGCAAGCTAGCGCGACGATCTACGAACGCGACGCGTTACGATTCCGCAATTAGAAAATGATGAGGGTAAGAGGTCGCAATGGAGTGCGCCGAGGGTCGAGTAGCGGCCTACCCGAAAGCGGCGGAGTTAATCTCCGTAAGAACAGGTAAATAGGTCTGCACGTGGGCGTATTCAGCGTTTCCCGGAAGCCGATATCCTCGATCGCCGCTGCGATCCTATTGCTTTCCGCTTGCTCTGCGGGGGGCGGCGCGGGCGGTCCGACGCCAAACGTCCCCGTTGTGGCGCTTCCGGCAGCCGGAAATCCCGTCGGCAAATACATCAAACACGTCGTCATCATCATTCAAGAAAATCGCACGTTCGACAACGTGTTCTACGGATTTCCGGGCACGGATACCCCGCCCTATGCGCTTATGCGAACGACCAGCAACCCGCATTCGCCCGTCGAAAAGGTTACGCTCACGCCCGCGCCGTTCGGAAAACAGGATGAATGCCACGGATTCGTGTGCGGTCTCATCGATTGGGACAAGGGCAAGATGGACGGTTTCGGCTTGCCGATGATCAACCCGGGGGAAGCGGCCGGATTGGGAGCTTACACGTACTTGCCGCAAACGCAGGTCGCGCCGTATTGGGCGATGGCAAAAGCATACACGCTGGCCGACCGAATGTTCACGACGCAATTCGACGCGAGTTTCGTCGGGCATCTCGATCTCATCGCGGGCACGTCGAGCGTTGCGCCGAGGACCTCCATCGCCCAAGTCCCAACGGGTACCCCTTGGGGGTGCGGTGCTCCGAAAGGCGCGAAAACATACGAAATCACGAGCACGCGCGTTCCGGAACCGGTCGGACCCTTTCCCTGTTTCACGCAGTTCTCTACGTTAGCCGACACGCTCGACGCGCACGGCATCTCGTGGAAATATTACGCGCCGGCGATCGGGCATTCAGGTGCGCTCTGGTCGATTTTCCAATCGATCGACAGCGTCTTTCACGGTCCCGACTGGAAGCGTAACGTCATGTCACCGCAGACGCGAGTGCTCGGTGAAGCGAAAATCGGCAACCTTGCCGCGGTTACTTGGGTCGTTCCCGACGGCCTCGATTCGGACCACGCCGGCAACGGCAGCGACCGCGGCCCATCTTGGGTCGCCTCCGTCGTCAACGCGATCGGCACCGGACCGGACTGGAAGTCCACGGCGATCATCGTCTTGTGGGACGACTGGGGCGGATGGTACGATCACGTTCCGCCGCCGCAACTCGACTTCCGCGGCCTCGGTATGCGCGTGCCGTGCATCATCATCTCGCCGTACGCGCGCGCCGGATACGTCTCGCACACGCAATATGAGTTCGGGAGCGTGCTCCACTTCACCGAACAAGCCTTCAACTTGCCATCGCTCGGACCGAATGCGCTCGGGCCGGGGCCTCGCGCTCTCGGCTATACCGACGTTCGCGGTGCGAGCCTCGCGGACTCGTTCGACTTCACGCAGAAGCCGCGAGCATTCGTGCCGATTCCGCAACCGCATCCGATGTCGGAGTTCTTAAACGAAAAGCCTTCGGGCGTCGAGCCAGACGATATCTAGGCTGATTGCGCTTCGTGTGTGCGTTAACCGAATCGCTCTTTTTGGGGAGAATTGAACTATGTCCGACGGTGAGCTTTTCTTATCCGATGGCACGACGGTTCACGTTTCCGCGAAGCTGGCCCAATGGCTCGCGAACAACCTGGGATCGAACAGTAACTCCCCGTTGTTTCTGAAGGTGCCGTCAACTGGCGGAATAATCCACGTCATCAATCAGAGCCATATCGTCCAATTGCATTACGCGGACAAAGAGGAAGCCCGCTTGCTAGAAGATACCTGACCGGGCGATCGAGGGCAGCTCGTCTAAACCGGAAAATAAAAAAAGCCTGGCTAAAGGCTTTTGGAACTTTCGGGACGACAGGATTTGAACCTGCGACTTCTTGCTCCCAAAGCAAGCGCTCTACCAAGCTGAGCTACGTCCCGCGACGGCCATCTCTTAGAACAGCAGCGGATGGAATCCCGCGTATCGCGACAGATCCGCTTCCGACGAATCGCTCGCGAAGAGGTTCGCCCCCGCAATGCGCAGGCCCGATCGAAGGGCCGCCCGGGCGAGGCGGACGTTGGTCGCGGGTACGAACGCGCTGCACCAGCTCGCGCCGTATTGGCGCTGCATTGTGACGAGCGACAGCGCCAGAACCTGCACTAAGTAGACCGCCGAGACCGCGGCGAGCGGCCCGATCCGGCCGTCCGGCCATACGTACGCATAGGCCACGAATTCGTCGTTCCGAAAGATCGCGCTGCCCTGAGCGGATTCGACAAAACGCGCATGCTCGAGCGGCCGTGCGGTACCGCGGGCTTCGCGGTCGAGTGCATCGAGCGAGAAGCCGTGGCGTGCGGGATCGATCGCCTCGATTTCAAAGCGGTAGTCGCCGGCGGCCATCTCCACCAGCGTATCCTCGCGCGGAATCGAACCGGCTAGGCGCAGCACCGGCGTTCGCACGGCGATGCGCCGGCGCAGCGCGAGCGCAACGCCTGCGGCATCGCCTGCCTCAAGCATGATGGTGCGCGTCGCACCTCGTCCGTCGTCGTCGAGGGCGGCGTCGAGAAGCTGCGCGCCGATCCCGGCGTTGCGGAACGACGGTTCGACGAACAGGTCGCCGACATACCGCTCGTCCGGGCTCAGGTGCGCGAGCGCGAGCCCGATCGGTTCGCCTTCATCCCGCGCGCACCACGCATTACCGGCGTGCGCGATTGCCGCCGACAGGCGAAACGTCCGTTCGTCGAAATTGCGGCGTGCCGCGATCGCAGCCACATCCCCTGCACTTGCCGCACCGACCCGAACGTCAGACACGCGACTGCAGCGATGCGAGCAGCGCGCCTGCGGCGCGGCGCCGGTGGCTGACCTGGTTCTTCTCCGGCGCGGTTAGCTCCGCAAACGTGCATCTGCGCGGCGGATAAAAGAAAATCGGGTCGTAACCAAAGCCCCCGCTGCCGTGCGTTTCGCGAGCGATGATTCCCTCGACGATACCCTTGCCGGTAAGCTCTTCGCCGTCGGGAAGCACGAGCGCCATTACGCAGACGAATCGACCGTCGCGCCGTTCGTCCGGCGTGTCGCGCAGTTCGGTCAGCATGAGGGCGAGGCGATTCGGCCACGATGCGTCTTCGCCCGCGTAGCGGGCCGACAGCACGCCCGGACGGTTGTCCATCGCTTCCACTTCGATCCCGGAATCGTCGGCCAGGACGGCGGCGGAAATGCCCGCGTCGCGCAACTGCCGGGAAAGCGCCCGCGCCTTGAGCAGGGCGTTGTCGACATAGCTGCTCTCGCCCTCGACGACGTCGACGTAGTCCGAATACGTGTCGAGTTCCAGCGGCGACCCCTCGAAGATCGCCTGCATCTCGACGAGCTTCCCTCGGTTTTTGGTCGCGACGTAGGTTTTCATCGACGGCTAGTCTTCGAGGCGGAGTACCGCCATGAAGGCCTCTTGCGGCAGCTCGACGCGGCCGACGCGTTTCATGCGTTCCTTGCCGACCTTCTGCTTCTCAAGCAGTTTGCGTTTGCGCGTGATGTCGCCGCCGTAACACTTCGCAAGCACGTTCTTGCGAATCGCGCTGACGGTTTCGCGCGCGACGATCTTCCCGCCGATTGCGGCCTGGATCGGCACTTCGAACATCTGACGCGGGATGAGATCCTTCAGGCGCTCCGCCAGCGCACGGCCGCGGCCCGGTGCCCGGTCGCGGGCAACGATGAACGACAACGCGTCGACGGGCTCGCCGTTGAGGAGAATTTCGAGCTTGACGAGATCGCCGGGGCGATAGCCGATCATCTCGTAGTCCAGCGAGGCGTACCCCTTCGTCCGTGACTTGAGCTGGTCGAAAAAGTCGACGATCACTTCGATGAGCGGCATCTGATAGCTCAGGATCACGCGGCCGTCGTGCAGATACTCCATGTCCTGCAGGTCGCCGCGGCGATTCTGGGTGAGCTCCATGATCGGGCCTACGTAGTCGGGCGGCGTGATCATCGTCGCCTTGACGTACGGCTCTTCGATGATGCGAATCAAGTTGGATGCCGGCAGCTTCGACGGGTTGTCGATCAGCACGGTTTCGCCATCGGTCTTGGTCACGCGAAATACCACCGACGGCGAGGTCGCGATCAAATCGAGCGAATAGTCGCGTTCGAGGCGCTCCTGGACGATCTCCATGTGCAGGAGCCCGAGAAACCCGCAGCGGAAACCGAAGCCGAGCGCGACCGACGTTTCCGGTTCGTACACCAGCGCGGCATCGTTGAGCTTCAGCTTTTCGAGCGCGTCGCGCAGATCTTCGTATTCCGCGCCTTCATTCGGATAGAGACCGCAAAAGACCATCGGCACGGCTTTCGCGTATCCCGGGAGGGGGACGTGCGATGGATTATCCGGCGACGTGATCGTATCGCCGACGTCGATGTCGCCGAGCGACTTGATGTTGGCAATCACGTAACCGCTGCTGCCGAGCTGCAGGCTATCGGTCGGGCGCATTGCCGGCGTAAAGATGCCGACCTCGGTGCATTCGAAGACGCGCTGATGGGCCATCGACATGAAACGCATACCGGCTTTCAACTCACCGTCGACGATCCGCACGTAGTTCACGACGCCGCGATACGGGTCGAACTGCGCGTTGAAGACGAGCGCGCGCAAGTGATCGGTATGCCCTTTGGGCGCGGGTATACGCGAGACGATCGCTTCGAGGATCGCTTCGATACCGATGCCGTTTTTGGCTGAAGCCAAGATACACTCGCTCTTCTCCATGATGAGCAACTCCTCGACTTCGCTCATCACGCGTTCGGGATCCGCCGCGGGCAGGTCGATCTTGTTGATTACCGGGATGATCGTGAGGTCGTGCTCGAGCGCGAGGTGATAGTTCGCAAGCGTTTGCGCCTCGATACCTTGCGCGGCGTCGATGATCAGCAGCGCGCCCTCGCAGGCGGCGAGCGAGCGCGAGACTTCGTAGGAGAAATCCACGTGCCCCGGCGTGTCGATGAGGTTGAGCTGGAAGATCTCGCCGCTGACCGACGGATAGCTCATCGTGACGGGGTGCATCTTGATCGTGATTCCGCGTTCGCGCTCGAGGTCCATGGCATCGAGCATCTGCTCGCCCATCGCGCGCATCGCGACCGTTTTGGTGACTTCGAGCAACCGGTCGGAGAGCGTCGTTTTTCCGTGGTCGATGTGCGCGATAATGCAGAAGTTGCGCACGTTGCTCGCCGTTTCCAAACGGTGCGGGCGTTCGGGGATGCTCAACGTATCAGTAGGAGACGAAGCAGGCGTGGCCGATCGAGTTGATGATCAGCGGCCGCAGTAAGAATTGGATCGCGAGGATGAGTACGAGAAACGATAGATCGAGGCCGCCCATCGGCGGGATGATGCGGCGCAGCGGCTGCAGCAGCGGCTCGATCACCATCCCGAGGTAGTCCGTCCACCGTCCGCGCAGGCTTGGAATCCAAGATACGACTGCATAGATCAGCATGAGGATCAGGTAGACGTTGATCGCATCGAGGGCAAGCTGCGCCAGAATGCAGACGAAATTCACGAAGAAGTACCTGCTACTCTATGGGAGCGCGGCCAAGACGTTGGCCGGAACGCCGTTCAGAAACGGCGTCGGATCGATCGGCTCGTCGTTGTACATTACTTGGTAGTGCAGATGCGGACCGGTGGCAAAGCCGGTAGCGCCGGCAGCGGCGATATTCTCACCCTTATAGACGTGCTGTCCGACCGAGACGTCGACGCGCGAAAGATGCGCGTACCAGGTGTGATAGCCGTTCCCGTGGTCGATGTCGATCTTGATGCCGTAGGCGCCGTCGTACGAATTCGCGACGACCGTCCCGGCAGCCGACGCCCGGACCGGGGTACCGTAATCGGCTTCGATGTCGACGCCCTTGTGAAACTCGACGTCGGGATACGTCCGGTAACAGAAACAGCCGACGACCGCCGCGCCCTCAACGGGATCGATCGATGGGATTGCCGCGATGAGCTGCGCTCGCGCGAGGTCGCGAAGGTGCTGCATGTTGAGCACGTGCATCGCGAGGGTCCGGTCCTGATCCGATTCTTCCTGCGTCGCGTCGGAGGCGCTGGTCAGTTCGCTCACGCGCGCCGCGATGCCGTCGAGCGTCGATCCGGTGCGCACGAACGAGGTTTTCTGAATTTTCGAAGCCGGTTTCGTCGCGTCGCCGATGCCGATCGCGCGCTTGATCTCTTGATTCTGCTTTTGCACGTGCTGGAGCTGCTGCGAGAGCGCGTCGGTTCGTGCGTTGATCGTGTCGAGCGTTTCCTTCTGCCGCTCGGCTTGCTGCTGCAGCGCCGCGACCTGCAGGTGCGCGCGCAGCACTTGAACGCCCGCAAAAGCGAACGAGCCCAGGATCAGGAATCCGAGAAAGCCGACGACGGCCCACATATGGCGCCGCCGCACCTCGAAGCGGTGCACGGTGTCGCCGCGCTGCGGGACGATCTTCACGTAGTACCGGTCGTTAATCATGCGTTCGACGTCGTTCCCCGTGCTATTTCGATTGCCGCGAGTTCTTCTTCGGATGCGTTGGCAGCGGGTTTGAATCGCTCGACGGCTTTACCGTAGGTGCGCGTGTCCGTGCGTGAGTAAATGCTCGTCAGAACCACACCGTCGCCCTCGCGGTTGAGCAGCGCGAGCGCGTATGACAGGTTGGAGCCGGTGTCGTCGAAAGCGTCGTACCGAACGAAGCCGATGCGCGACACGTCCGTCCTAGCCAGGCCTTCGAGTTCGTCGGTGCGCCCGGTCACCCTCTCCAGGGCACCTCGTGCGGTTGCTTGGCCGGCCTCGAGCTGTCCCAACCGGCCCGCTGCATCCCCGGACCCGCCGCCGATCAGGCCGTCGTGGGTCTGGAGCAGCGCCGCGAGGCGCGCAAGGGCGGGCTTTACCGCAATGAAGTGGTAGAGCACCAGGGCGATGAGGGCGCCCGCAAGGGCACCGGCGGCTGCGTACAGCGTTGTTTGCGGCATAAAAATTCAAATACCACGACGAGAGTCAGGGAGGCCACGGCACCCGTAAGGGCTCGCTTACCGTTGCTACCTTCCGGTCCTGGCGGGGTTCACGAGGTTACGCCGCGTGACGCCCAACCCCCATCATGGCCTGAGCATAGTACCACAGCCGAGCCGCGCCTTCCCCGAGCTATGTCGGGGGTAAGTGCCCGAAGAGCGGAACGGCGCCGCCGGCTCGCCAAGGACCGCCCATGCGCCGGTTACTTTCCCACGCAGTCCTTGTCGCTGCGCTTGTGTTGCCTTCCATTGCAGCCGCGTCGCCGGCGCCGAGCCTCGACTGGTCGATGGATGCCGCGACGATCGCGCGCACGTGCGCGGCCGCGATTTTGGCCGCGGACGCGCGGGTCCGAGCGATCGCGCGGCCGCGCAGCAGCGGTGCGGCTTTTACGTTTACGAACACCGTGCTGCCGCTTGAAAACGCCATCGCCGACGAGAGCGACGCGCTTGCCGCGCAGGTTTTTCTCTCGAGCATCGCACCCTCGAAGGCGGTGCGCGATGCATCGCTCGCGTGCGATACGAACGTCGAAAACGAGTTCAGCGCGCTCTCCGCTCTGCCGGGGCTCAACGCGGCCGTGGAACTCGCGGCGGCTTCGGGAACGGCGAAGACGGTCTACGACAAGAAGCTCACCGATCTCTGGCTCGAAACGCTGCATCGCTCCGGTGCGCAGCTGAGCCCGCCGCGGCGCGCCGAGTTCGTCAAGCTCGAATCGACGCTCCACGATCTCGAAAATCGCTTCGCACAAAATCTGGCGGACGACACGACGACGATGGAGCTGTCTTCGAGGCAGAGTAACGGCTTATCGAGCGATATGCTGGGGGGTTTTGCGGGCACCACCGGCGGCTATACCGTTCCGGTCAACAGCGGCACCTACGAATTCCTCAGCCAGTCCGCCAACGAAGATGCACGGCGCACCTACTATATGGCGTTCAACAATCGCGCGGCTGCGGCGAACGTCCCGCTTCTAGAGCGGGCGATCGCCGTGCGCGACCGGCTCGCGCATCTGCTCGGCTTCGAGACGTGGGCAGATTATCGTTTGGCCGACCGCGTGGCCGGTACGCCCGCGCGCGTCGAGAAGTTCATCGGATCGACGACCGCCGCACTGCAACCGGCGGTCGCAAGCCAGATCGAAGCGATGCAGAACGCCATCCGGGCCGAAAATCGCGATCCGCGGGCCGTGCTCCAACCGTGGGACGTCAAGCGCGGCGAGTATCTCGTCTCGAAGGCGCACGCCGTCGACGGCAACGCCATACGGCAGTACTTTCCGGTGCAGCACACCATCGATGCGGTGCTCGACGTCTATCACACGCTTCTCGGCGTCACGTTCGCGAAAGTCGAGCCGGCCGATGCGTGGGCTCCCGGAGTTCTCGAATATCGCGTGCTCGACACCGCATCGGGCCGACTGCTCGGCATAACCTACTTCGATCTGTATCCGCGTCACGGGCAAGTACGACTACTTCGCGAACTTTCCGATCCTCACGGTGCGCACGACGCCATCCGCCCGCGTGCCCGTTGCCGCGATCGTCGGCAACTGGCCCAAGCCCTCGGCCGGCTCGCCCGCGCTGCTCTCCCACGGCGAGGTCGTGACGTTCTTCCACGAGTTCGGGCACGATCTGGCCGCGCTGCTGGCGACCGCTCCCTACGAAACGCTGACCGACGGATTCCGCACCGACTTCGTCGAGGCGCCTTCGCAGATGCTTGAAAATTTTGCGTGGCAGCCCGAGATACTCCGCCGCATCACGTCGAACTGGAAGACCGGCGAACCGATGCCGGATACGCTGATCGCGCAATTGGTTGCGTCGCGCGAAACGACGCACGCGTACGAGATCGATCGGCTGCTCGTCTATGGAAAGATCGATTTGGAGTATCACTCGATGGGGCCGCACGTCGATACGACGGCGGTTTGGGCCAAGACTGCAGCGCAGATGCTGCCGCTGCTGTATTATCCCGGAACGCATCCGCAGGTCGCGTTCGGCCATATGATGGGCGGATACGACGCGGGTTTGTACGCATATCCGTGGGCGCTGGTCTACGCGCAAGATATGTTCACCGCGTTTTCGCAGGGGAACGTACTCGACCCGGCGGTCGGGATGCGATACCGTACGACCATCCTCGCGCCGGCTCGCACGTACGAGCCCGACGACGAAGTGCAGGCATTTCTGGGGCGGCCGAGCCGCCCGGATGCTTTCTACGCCGAGTTCTCGGTGGCGCCGTGATCGCGGCACTGCTCCTCGCCGCGGTGACCGCAATGCGCCTGCACAGCGGCGACTTCACCGACGGCGGTGCGATGAGCACGCAGTTGATGTCCGCCGACTGCGGCGGCGCCAATCATTCGCCGAGTTTAGACTGGAGCGGTGCTCCCGCGGGCACGAAGAGCTTTGCGCTGATCTTGCGCGATCCGGATGCTCCGGTTGCCGGCGGATTCATCCATTGGGTTCTCTACGACGTGCCTGCGACCACGAAGCAGTTGGCGGGAGACGCGACGCAGCAAGCCGGACAAGCCGGTCTCACGACGACCGGTAAAGCGTCGTACTATGGCCCCTGCCCGCCGCCGGGCAAACCGCACCACTACGTCTTCACGCTCTACGCGCTCGATATCGCGCACGCCGGCACTTCAGGTGAGTTCGACGCCGCGAAGCTCGAAAAAGCGATGGCGGGTCACGTTCTCGCGACGGCAACGCTGCGCGCAACCGCCTCAAACCCGTGACCCGCGCCTAACCGGCTAGTTCGCCTTGGTAAAGCCGGGCGGAACGGTAAAGAGCGCGTCGGCCGTCGCGCCGCTGTACCACTTCACGTTGCCGCGTTCGGTGACTTGCGCGAACCCTCCCATGTGCGACTGGCCGCCGGCCGCATTCAGCGTCATCTTCGAAAACATCACGAGCTTGTCCATATCGAACATCCCCGAAGCATTTCCGCTCGCGTGCATGGTGGGTTTGCATCCACCGTGCACGACCACCGACGACGGATCGTAGTTGCCGGCTCCGCGCGGCAGCGGGCAGTACTGGTGCGGCAGCGGAATCTTCGAAATGTACTGTTCCAAGTTCATGCCCATGCTGTTGTTGGAACACGAGCCGGTCGCGTTCGTCATCGACATCTGCAGGGCGTTGTCGAAACCGGTCGTTGCGATCGCTTCGATCGTGAGCGGACCGAGGTTTTGCGCGGTGTTCGTGATCGTCATATCCACGGTCCCGGAGGCTTCATTCTCCACCTGCGGACTCCGCGGCCCCATCGGCATTTGCGGCGTCGTGTCGCATGCCGGTTTCGTGTTGGTCATCGTGTACGTCTTTTTGGCCAAGTCGAGCGTGATGTATTCATGCTCTTGGCACTTGGAAATCACGGCCGTCTGATGCACGACGTCGTCCGTGCGCAGCCATCCCTTGTAGTAGGTGTAGCGGGTCAGCGTGCCCTTGCGCATCGCATCCATAGCGCCGCCGAAATTGCCGCCGCTTTCGTCCGGCGAGCCGCCGTTCGGCGGCTGACCGCCCATGACGGTGCTTAGTAAGCTGCCGATGCCGCCGTGCTTGGGCGCGGGAGTCGGCGTCGCGGCCGACGCGTCGGCCGACGCACCGGCGGGCCCGCCCGTAATGACCGCATAATCGGCTTGGAAGGACCCGGGCGCCGGCGGCGTCGCGGGTGGAATGACCATCCGGACGATCTGATCGTATTGCAGGGCGACGGGCGTCGGCGTCGCGGCCACCGCCAGATTCTTCTGCATCGTGAGACCCGGCCAGAGAAACGCGACCAGCGCCAATACACCCAAAGCCAAACCTGCTCGTTTCACCTAACGTCCTCCCGAAAGCGCAAGGAAATGCTCTACCGGAGTGCGCCGCGGCCTCGTCGAACGCCTTGCTCGCTATGATAGATGAGGTCACGACCGAGGCGGTCATCAAGGTTCGCGAGAGCGGGCCGTACCGCGTTAGCGGCACGTTCGTCCTGACGGATGTGGACGGCAACGTGTACCCGGTCGATGGTGTCGCCGCGCTTTGCCGGTGCGGCGGATCCGAAACCAAACCATTTTGCGATGGGACGCATAAGACGAACGGCTTCGTCGCGGTCGAACGCGCCACGCCGTCGGAAGGGCCGTAAGATGCCGTCATACGTTCGCAGCGGATCGCTTCCGCACAAACGTCATATCCAGTTCCGGCGCCCGGACGGCGGACTGTACGCCGAGGAGTTGTTCTCAACCAAGGGCTTCGAAAGCGTCTATTCGCTGCTCTACCACCTGCGGCCGCCGACCGCGACGCTCGACGTGCGTCCGTGGAAGCGGCCGGAGATCCGGTTTTTTGATAACGACCAGCTCCGCAACCGTCACTTCAAGACGCACCATCTCGAGGCGTCCGGGCGAGATGCGATCGAAACGCGCATGCCGCTGCTCGGCAACGCCGACATTCTTCTTTCCGTCGCGCAGGCCGATACGCCGATGGAGTACTTCTATCGCAATGCCGGCGGCGACGAATTGCTTTTCATCCACCGCGGTTCGGGCGTCATCGAGACGCAGTTCGGCGAACTCGCCTACCGGCAGCACGACTACATCGTCGTGCCGACCGGCACCACGTATCGCATCGTTCCGTCGGCGCCAACGCGCATGCTGGTGCACGAATCGAGCGGCATGGTCAAGATTCCGCGCAAGTATCGCAACGAATTCGGCCAGCTCGAAGAGCACGCGCCGTACTACGAGCGCGACTTTCGGGTGCCGGTATTGAAAGCGCCCGTCGACGCGCAGGGTGAGTACGAAGTTCGGGTGAGCAGCGGCCCGCGCAACGCAATCTACGTCGTGCAGAACCACCCGTTCGACGTCGTCGGCTGGGACGGCTACTGCTATCCATACGCGTTCAACGTCGAAGAGTTCATGCCGATCACCGGCAAACTGCATCAGCCGCCGCCGGCCCACGCGACGTTTGAAGCGCCGGGCGCGGCGTTCTGCGCTTTCGTTCCGCGCCTCTTCGACTATCATCCGCTTGCGGTGCCCGTTCCCTACAATCATTCGAGCGTCGACTGCGACGAAGTGTTGTACTACGTGAGCGGCAACTTTATGAGCCGCCGCGGGGTCGAGGAAGGTTCGATCACGCTGCATGCGGCCGGAGCGCCGCATGGCCCCCAGCCCGGCGCGGTCGAAGGAAGCTTAGGGAAGGCGTCGACGGACGAGATTGCCGTGATGGTAGATACGTTCAAGCCGCTGATGGTCGCACAGGCCGCGCTCGATTGCGAAGACCCGACCTATTTCCGATCTTGGATCGAGGCGCCGGCGAAGACGTGACCGCCGCGGCTTGCCCCGCCTCGGCGGCACAAATGGTTAAGGCTGCCCCGATTGCGTACCCCAACTCCGCAACGCTTTCGGATGACTTAGTCGTCCAGGTCGACGTCACGGTCGCGGCTGACGGCAGCGTCAAAAGCGTTCGCATTGCCCGCTCCAGCGGCCATACCGACGCCGATAAGTCCGCGCTGGCGGCGGCGCGGGCGAGCCAATACCGGCCGGCTGCCCGGGACTGCACCCCGCTAGAGGGGCATTATGCCTTCAAAGCGACCTTCGTGGCCCCGGTCACGAAGTCAAGCGGCCTTCCGCCCGGACGTTAACCGGTGGTATAGTTAGCGTCATGGCTATCGGGACCGTCAACAACGACCAGCTGACTACCAGCCTCCAGCAGACCCAAACGGCGCTGCAAACGTCCCTTACGCGCGAAGCGAGCGGGAAGCGCCTCCAAACGCCGGCCGATGGGCCGGCCGCGTTCGCGATATCGACGAACCTCCAAGTTCAGGTCGCCGCTTTTAATGAAGCCAGTCAGAACGTTCAGACGGCCTTCAACGCCACCAACGTCGCGACCGGCGCGCTCGGCCAGACGAGCGCGATCCTCAGCCAGCTTCGCGACCTCGCCGTTGCCGGCGTCAACGATTTTCTCTCGCCGACGGATCGCGCCGCGCTGCAAGCGCAGGCCAACCAGTTGGTCCAGCAGGCGAACACGATCGCACAAAACACGAACTTCAACGGTGCGCCGCTGCTCAACGGCACGTACGCCGGCGCGAATGCCGGCACGCCGGCGCAGGCGACGGTCACCGCTAACGTCCCGCTCGCGCAGGGCGGCAACCTCGTCACCCAGGTGACTGCGGCAAACGCAAACTTTCAAAACCCGAACGGAGCGGCGCAAGGCTTCGGCGGAAACGCGACGACCGACTCGACGATTCAGATCCAAATCGTTGCCGGGAGCAACGGCCAGCCCGAAGCCCAGGTTACCGCTACGGACAACGCCACCGGGCAAGTCATCGTCGCCGGCACCTTCGCTCCCGGCCAGACCGTCAGTGGGATACAGAACGTCAGCATCGCACTCGGAGATTTTTCGACGGCCGATATCGGGCAGACCGCGACGATTCAGATAAACCAAGCGGTGGCGCCGAACACTCAAAACTCCGCACTGCAGGTTCAGTCGGGCGCGAGCGAAGGCAACGTCACCGGCATCAACTATGGTACTGCAACGGCGGCTTCGCTGCAGATCTCGAACATCGACCTGTCGACGAGCGCGAACGCGACGAATGCGATCGGCCAGATCGATAACGCCATCGCACAGCTCGGTACCACGCAGACGCAGTTGGGCGCGCAGCAAATCGCGCTCCAATACCAGAGCGACAACGACGATACGGCGGCGCTCAATCTGCAGAAATCGCAGTCGAACATCGCCGACGCGAACGTCGGTGCGGAGAACACCAACGCAACGCTCTCGCAGGTTCAAAATCAGCTCCAGCTAGCCGTCCTCGCGCAGCGCAACGCGCATGCGGCCGGCGTCCTTACACTTTTTAACGGCCGCTGATTTCTTCCGACCGCACCACAACCCGGCTCGAGATACGCCTGCTCGGGCGTCCCGAGTTGCGACTCGACGGAACGACGCTGCCGCACATGGCGCCGCCGCGCGTTCTTTCGCTGCTTGCGTACCTGATCGTCAACCGCGACCGCCGCCTTACCCGCTCGGTCGTTGCGTCGGCACTGTGGCCGGACGAATTGGAAGAGGACGCGCGCGCCAACCTGCGGCGTCACCTGCATCGTCTCAATGCAGAACTGCCGAAATGCGGCGACGAGCCGTGGATCGAAGCGACCACCGCGACCTTGCAGTGGAATCCTAAAGCGCGGGCGTGGATCGACCTCGTCGAGTTCGTGCGCCTTTCCGGAACCAACGCCGGCGCGGCCGAGGCGGCGGAACTGTTCGGCGGAGAGTTTCTCGAAGGTACGTTTGACGACTGGGCCGTCGCCGAGCGAGAGCGCTTGCTCGCGATCTTCCTCGACGTCGCCTACGATTTCGGCACTTCGCGCGCGCTCCGCTCGCGACTTCGTTCGAGCCTGCGAGTACGCGGATCGGATGCTCGCGCTGGGGGAATGGCGCGAAGACGCTGCCCGCATCAAGATCGCCGCGCTATACGAAATGGGCGATCGGCCGGGCGCGTTGGCCGCGTTCGACGCGTTCAGCAAGCAGTTGCGCGTCGACATGAACGTCGACGTGATGCCGGAGACGCGTGCGCTGCGCGATACGATCCTAGCGAACGTGCCGCTCAGCACGGAAGCCTCGGCCGCGCGTTCGGTTCATGCGGCCGTGCCGATCGTCGGGCGCTCCGAGGAGCTCGCGCGGCTCTTGGCGGTGTGGCAGCTCGCCGCGCGGCGCACCGGGACGACCGTCTTCGTCGGCGGTGAGGCGGGCGTCGGGAAATCGCGGTTGCTCTCGGAGTTCGCGAATGCCGTCGAAATGCAAGGCGGCAACGCGCTCTTCGGACACGCGCGCGAAGGCGAGGGTGCGCCTTACCAGCCGCTGGTCGACGTCGTCCGCGCTGCCGCGCCGTACCTCGTTCGCGACGAACTTCCCGACGTTTGGCTCGCGGCGCTCGCGCCGCTCGTCCCGGAACTGCTTCGGCTGCACCCCGATCTGCCGGAAGTTCCGAGCATCGAGGGCGGCAAAGCGCGTTTGCACGAGGCGTTCGCGCGCGTCCTCGAATCGCTCGCACGCCGGCGCCCCGTCGCGGTGATCCTGGAAGATCTGCATTGGGCCAACGTCGACACCTTGGATGCGGTCGAACATCTGGCGCGCCGCGTGGGCAGCTCGCACATCATGCTCGTTGCAACGTACCGCTCCGACGAGGCGTCGTCCGAACACCCATTGCGAACGCTCCGCCGGCACCTGCAGCACGAACATCGCGCGACGGTGGTGGGGCTCGGCCCGCTGAACCGCGACGGCATTCGCGCGCTCGTTGCGGAAGCCGCTGCGAACGTCGACGATCCGGAAGCGCTGGCCGACGCGATCTATCGCTCCAGCGACGGCAATCCGCTCTTTGCGTGGCAGCTTCTGCACGGCTACCTTGAAACCGGAACGCTCCCCAACGAGTCCGTCGCGATCGATCGGGCGATCGCGGAGCGAGCGTCGCGGCTCGACCCGCAGACGCGGCGCGTTCTCGATACGGCATCGCTCGTCGGCGATCGCTTCACCGTCGAGGAACTGGCCGAGATCGGCGCTTGGGACGAGAGCGCGGTCTTCAGTGCCGTCGACATTCTTCTGGATTTGCGGCTCCTTCGATACGCGACGGCACCGGGCTCGACCTCTCGTTCGCGCACCGCCTGATTCGCGATGCCATCGCAGCAGAAGTCCCGGAGCCGAGCCGGCCCGGCCTGCACCGCCGCATCGCCGCGGTGCTCGGACGGACCCGGGAAGCCGAGTCGGCGCTCGTGGCGTCGCACTACGCGCTCGCCGGGGATCGCAAGACGGCCTACGCAACGTACGCCTATGCCGCACGGACGGCGATGACGATCTTTGCGTACGGCGACGCCGCGAATTCGGCGCGTCGTGCGAGCGAACTTGCCAGCGACGATCGCGAGCGTTTCGACGCGCTGATCCAGCTTCTCGACGCGTTTCGCATTCAAACCGAGCGCGGCGTCTGGGAAGCCGCCGTCGACGAAGCGCATCGCCTTGCCGAAGGGCTGACCGACGACGACCGCTTCGAAGCGCTGCTGCGCCGGTCGCGCTTCCTCGAATCGCTAACGACTCGCGACGAGCAGCGCGCCGTCGTGACGCACATGCTGGAGTTGAGCGAGGCGAGCGGCCGCCCCGCCCAGCGCATGCACGCCTTGCTGGAACTCGGGCGGCTCGACACCCTTCAAGGACATCTGCACCGAGCCGTTCGCAGCCTCGAGCTGGCGGCTGAGATCGCACCGGAGACGGAACGCGGCACGCTCGTGAGCTGCCTCGCATTGCTGACCCACGCATTGCTGCGTCTCGGCGAACTGGAACGCGGTGCGCGCGTGCTGGAGCGGGCGCGAGAAATCGCCCGCACCGATGCGGATCCGGAAATGCGCGAAAATTTGATCACGGCGGAGTTGGCAATGGCCCTCGTCTTCGAGGACGAACCGACGTATCGCCGCGTCGGTGAAGACCACTTCGATTTGGCCGCGAAGATCGGCAGTATCGCCGGCGTCGCGCTGTCGCTCGTGGCCCTCGCACAGAGCGCCCTCATGCGCGGAGAGGTGGCCGAAGCGCGCCGCCGGTATGCCGAAGCGGGCGAGCTCCAAGAAAGTCACAACCTCCATCAGAATTTTCTTTCCAACACGATCAACTCGGGCGTGCTCGAACGCGAGCTCGGAAACTTCGATGCAGCCTTTGCCCAGTGGGATCGGGCGCTGCCGATAGCGGAGCGCCTCGAATCCGTAACGTCCGTTGCCTGCGTCAAGATCAATCGCGGCGAAGCCTTCGTCGCACTCGGCGAGAGCGAACGAGCCATTCCGGAACTCGAGGAAGCGGCAGCGATCTGCCGAGCGGCCGGCGAGCGGCGTCTGTTGTGCGACGCGATCGTCGCGCTCGGCGCGGCGCGGGCCGGCAGCGGGAACGCGGAATCGGGTATCGAGCTGATACGCGAAGCGATCGCGCTCCGCACCGAGATCAAAGCGGCGCGTTCGCTGCCCAACGACTACTGCTTTCTCATCGACGCCCTGCTGGACGCCGGCCGCACCAACGAGGCGACGGAAGCCGCGACGGCGTTGCAGGCGTTGTACGATGCCGGCCCCGACCGCCAAATGTTCCCAACCTACATCCTCGCGACGCTCGCGCGCTCGGCGGAGGCCGCCGGCGCTAAGACGGAGGCAAAACGGCTGCTCGTCGAGGGCAAGAGCCGCTTCGACGCACGCATCGCGGAATTACCGGACGACGAAACGCGCGCGACGTATGCCGCCCTCGCGTTTAACCGCGTGTTCGCCGGCGTTTAGGCCCGCGCTGCGGCGATTCGGCCGCGCGCTACGCCGAACCCGATTCGACGCGCGCCGGGGCGCTCGCACCAGCCGTGCAACGCAATTTCGTCGCCGTCTTGGAGAAACGCACGCGTCTCGCCATTCGGCAGGGCGATCGGACGTTCGCCGCGCCAGGTCATTTCAATCAAACTGCCTTCGCTGCCGGCGTCCGGGCCGGAAATGGTTCCCGACGCGAACAGATCCCCGGCACGCGCGATTGCGCCGTTGGCAGTAGCGTGCGCGAGCTGCTGTGCGAAGTTCCAGTACATTCCGGCGAAGTTCGTGCGCGAGATGACCTTCGCAGGCTGACCGTCCGCGCGCATCTTTTCGGTGAGGATGGAAACCTCGAGGTGAACGTCGTATGCTGCATCGCCGCCCCCGGCGAGATACGGCAACGGTTTTGGCTCCTGCGGCGGCCCCGCGACGCGAAACGGTTCGAGCGCGTCGATGGTGACGATCCACGGCGAGATCGTCGTAGCAAACGACTTTCCCAGAAACGGGCCGAGCGGCTGATACTCCCACGCTTGAATATCGCGCGCGCTCCAGTCGTTGACAAGTACGAATCCGGCGACGTGTTCGCGCGCGTGCGCGACCGAGATGGGTTCTCCGAGCGCGTTCGGCCGGCTCGTGATGAAACCGAGCTCGAGTTCGATGTCGAGCGAGCGGCTTGGCCCAAACGACGGCTCCGCATCGCCCGGCGCCTTGCGCTGTCCGTTCGGCCGCACGATCGGCGTTGCGTCGATTACGATCGTGCTCGAACGGCCGTGATAGCCGATTGGAATCCACCGCCAGTTTGGCAGCAGCGGATCGCCATCGGGCCGGAACAGCCGCCCTAGATTCGTTGCATGTTCGAGCGATGAATAGAAATCCACGTAGTCGCCGACGGCTACGGGCACGTGCATCGTCACATCGCTCTGCGCGCGCAGCAGTTGCGGGTTGGCAGCGTCGCGCAGCGCGGTGTCGCCGCCGGCGCGCAGCAAATCGCCGACGCGCGCGCGGACCTCGCGCCACCGGTCCGCTTCGAAAAGCGCATTCAGCGTCGTTCCGGCAAGCAGTGCGCGATCGCACGCGTCGTCCAGCAGCCCGCTTCTAGCCAGCTCCCGCAGATCCACTACCTGCGTCCCGATCGCGATCCCCGGTCGCGGCTCCGCGCCGCCGAGTGAAAACACGCCAAACGGTAAGTTCTCGATCGGGAAATCGCTCGCCGGTGCGACGTCGACCCAGGATTCGATCATGCGCTGCGCGGCAGAATCGCGAGCGCGGTCAGGTCGTCGACCGGCTCGCTAAAACTGCAGCTGCCGTACGCAACGAAGTCGTCGCGCCGTGCCGCAGAGATCTCGTCGAGAGCCACTAGGTCGGCGCGCCACGCCATCGATGCGTCGCTCGAAATGGAAGGCTGCCGGATCTTCTTCCGCAAGAATCTCTTCCAACGTCTCGCGCGAAACGCGATGGGCGAGCGCCGCTGCCGCGAGCAGGTTCAGAAAACCGTGCATCGTCACCCCGGCTTCGGCGTTGTAGTGCCGTACCGGATGATGCAGCCCGGCCGTCGCCTTGAACGGGACGTGTTCCGTAGCGGCTGCGTCCAAGAACGCCGCAACGTCGGCGACGCTCGGGAACGCATCCGCCGTCACGCCGCCGCAGCGAATCTTTGCGCCGAGGCGCGATCGCGCCGCCGCCGCCATGGCTGCGGGCAAGAGCTCGTGCCAGCGCTCGTCGCGTGGCCATTCGGCGAAGGTCTGGAGATCGCGCAGCCCGGCACGCGCGACGAGCCCGGCGAACTGGCTCAGCGTCGCATCGTACGTTTCCCGTTTTGAGAGCAGCGGCGGCAGCGGCGCTTCAAGTGCTTCGATTCGAATTGCGCGGAGCGTTTCCTCGATACCCGGCAATCTCGCCGAGCGAATGCTGTGCCGAACCGAACCAGCGTCGCGGATCCGCTTGCGCATCGACGATCACCGAAAGCGAAAACGGGTCCCGGGCGCCGATCGCTTCGAGAAGCTCGGCCAGCCGCGAGGCCGGCACGATAAAACGGCCGAGCATCCATGCGTGCGGGCCACGCCGCGCTGCGTCGTACTCTGCAACCGCATCCGTCATCGCGAGCTTTGCCGGCGGGAAAAGCCCGGCATAGTCGACGAGCGCGCCGAATGCGGCGCGAGCGGAAGGCGCGAGTGCGGTCGAGGTGCTCATCGCTCGCACCATTCGACGCATCCGCCGCATCCCTTCACGATGGGAGGACGCCGCAATGCTCTCCAAGGCAGGCGTCGGAGACCCGTGCGGCCTTCTCGGCCCCGGCATTCAACTGCGACTATCGCGGCGCGGCACAGGCAGCCCGCCGCGGCGCCCTCCAAGCCTCGGTCATGAGCACCGCCGCCCAAACGCAGACCAACCCGCTGGCACAGATCGACTGGGACTACGTCGAGTTCTACGTCGGCAACGCCAAACAGGCCGCCCACTTCTACATGACGGCCTTTGGCTTCGACCAGATCGCCTACGCCGGTCCGGAGACTGGTATCAAGGACCGAGTCAGCTACGTACTCGAACAGAACAAGCTCCGTTTCGTGATAACGGCGAGCCTGCTGCCGGACGACGAGATCGCGCGCCACGTCGCATTGCACGGCGACGGCGTCAAGGACATCGCGATCCTCGTCGAGGACGCGAACGCCGCATTCGACGCTGCCGTGCGCGGCGGCGCCCGCGTCGTGCTCCCGCCCACCGTGCTCGACGACGGCTCCGGCCGCATCGTCAAGGCGACGATCGCGACCTACGGCGAAACGGTGCACTCGTTCGTGCAGCGGGACGCGTACCAGGGAATCTTCATGCCGGGGTTCGTCGAGGCGCGCCGTTCGATCGCGCACGTCCGCAACCCGGCATTGCAGTTCATCGATCACTGCGTCGGCAACGTCGGCTGGGGGGAGATGGACGCGTGGGGCGACTTCTACGCTCGCGTCTTCGGTTTCTCGCAGCTCGTCTCGTTCGACGACAAGGATATTTCGACCGAGTACACCGCGCTGCGTTCGAAGGTCATGACGGATCCTCGCCATCGCGTCAAGTTCCCGATCAACGAGCCGGCTCAGGGAAAAAAGAAATCGCAGATCGAGGAATATCTGGATTTCTACCGCGGCGCCGGCGTCCAGCATATGGCGATCCGAACCGAGGACATCGCGGCGACGATCGAAGCCCTTCAGGCCAACGGCGTCGAGTTTCTCAACACGCCCGACTCGTACTACGATCAGCTTGAAGAACGGGTCGGCAAAATCGACGAAGCGATGGAGACGCTTCGCCGCCTGCGCATTCTCGTCGACCGCGACGACCAGGGCTACATGCTGCAGATTTTCACCAAACCGCTGCAAGATCGGCCGACGGTCTTCTTCGAGATCATCCAGCGTAAGGGCAGCCTGTCGTTCGGCAAGGGGAACTTCAAAGCACTCTTCGTTTCGATCGAGCGCGAACAAGAGAAACGCGGCACGCTGTGACGCGAGCGGCCGGGTAACGCCCGGCGTGGATACCGGCATCGGCGAACGCGACGTCATTGACGAGCGAGCGCTTAGCGACCTCGATGTGCTGCTCGAGCATTCGCCGCTGACCCTGGTTGCATTCGACCGCGACTACCGTCTGAGCTATTGGTCTTCTCGCGCGCGCGACGCGTTCGGCTGGGAACCCGCCGACGTCATCGGCAAACGTTTGGTAGAGACGCAGCTCATCCACCCCGACGATCTCGAAGAGGTGCTGCGCAGCGAAGAGCGCATTCGCAATCACCCCGGCGACACGATGGTCGTCGTAAACCGCATGCTGCATCGCAGCGGCGCGGTACGGACCTATCGCTGGTCGAGGGTCGCGCGGCAAAAGGACCCTCGCTTCGCGGGCATCCTCGTGGGCGAGGATATCAGCGCGACCGTCGAAGCCCAGGCGGCGCTGGTCGAGAGCGAGCACCGTTTTCGCGCGCTCTTCGAGTTCAACCCCGAAACCGTGGTCTTTCTCGATCCTCACGGCGCCATCGTCGACGTCAACGCTGCGGTCGCGCAGTTCGGAGAGCACGTGACCCGCGACGTTCTGCTCGGCAAGAACTTTCGCGATTGGCTCGACCCGCAGGACGTTCCGCAGCACGAATCTTACCTGGCTCGGGCGCTCGCCGGCGAGACGCTGACCTATCACACGCGCGCCATTTCATTCACGGGGCGACCGCTCGAACTCGCGCTGACCTCGGCGCCGCTCTTGCGCAACGGGCGGATCGAAGGCGTCTTCTGCATCGTTCGCGACGAAACGGCCGGCCGCGAGGCCGAGCGGCAGATCCTGCGCCAAGAGCGCGCGCTCTCCGAGAGCGAGGCGCGGCTTCGCTCCCTCTTCGAGCACAACCCGGACCCCGTGCTGGCGATCGAACTCGACGGCACCATGACGCAATGCAACGAGGCTGCGCTGCGAATCTCCGGTTTGCCACGCGAGACGATCGTCGGTTCGAACTACCTGCGTTTCATTCCGAACGAAACGCGCCCGCAGATCGCGTCCGCATTTTCAGAAGCGATGAAGGGCAAGCCGGCTACCGTCACGTTTGGAATCGTCAACGCGGAAGGCCGCCAGCTCGAGGTCGACGGAACGATCATCCCGCAGTACTCGGCCGGCGAGATCGTCGGCATCTATGCGATCTTCCAAGATATCACGGACCGGCGAAACGCGGAGCGCCGTGCGGAGATGCAGCGCCAGCGCATGCGCAATCTCTATTTCATCGCCACCAGCAGCGATCGCTCCGAAAACCGGATGCAGTCGTCGCTGGAGATGGGAACGCGCGCGTTCGGCCTCGGTCTCGGTGCCGTCGTCTCGACCGGCGACGCGCCGCTCGTCACCGACATCTACCATGCACCAGCGGGCTGTACGCTGACCCACGACGACCTCATTGGAATGGCGCGCGTCGCCGCGAAGAGCGCCACCGCCGGCACTCCGGTGCTCTCGCCCCGCGGCGTCGCCGCGCGGATCGACGTCGGCGGCGAGCCGTACGGCGCGCTGGTCTTTGCCGGCAATACGACGTACAACTTCACCGAAACGGATGCGGATCTGCTCGGCTTAGTCTCGACGCTCGTCGCCGGAACGATCGAAAACGAATCGGCGCGAATGCGGCTGCGCACGCTAGCCTATTACGACACGCTCACCGGACTGCCGAACCGGGCGCTGTTAAGCGAGATGCTGCGCGATGCGATCGAAGTCTCGCAGTCGCGGCTCACCCGCGTCGCGCTGCTTTTCCTCGATCTGGACGGCTTCAAGGACGTCAACGACACGCTCGGCCATGCCCGCGGCGATCAGCTCCTGCGCCTGGTGTCGACGCGCCTCTCGCAGCTCCTTGGAAGCCGCGGCTCGATCGCGCGCATGGGCAGCGACGAGTTCGTCGTCCTGTTGACGGACTGCGCGGACGTCGAAGAGGCCCGGACGCTTGCCGAGCGCATTATCGCGGCGATCAGCGAACCGTTTGCGCTCGACGAATACGAGCAGTTTATTTCAACGAGCGTCGGCATCGCGATCTACCCCGAAGACGGGCGCGACGATCAGGCGCTGATTAAGAACGCCGACATCGCTATGTCACGCGCCAAGGATCGCGGGCGCAACGGCTACTTCTTCTACAACCCGACGCTGGAAGCGCCGATCCACATGCGGCTCTCGCAAGAGAAACTGCTGCGCAAAGCGCTCGAGCTCAAAGAGTTCGTGGTCTACTACCAGCCCCAGCTCGATTTGCGCAACGGCCGGATCGTCAGCGTCGAGGCGCTCGTGCGCTGGAACCACCCGAAGAGCGGGCTGATCGAACCAGGGCACTTCATCCCGAGCGCCGAGATTTCGGGCTTGATCGTCCCGCTCGGCGACTGGGTTCTCGCGACGGCGGTTCGTCAACTCCGTACGTGGCACGCCGAGCTTGGCCCGCTGCGGCTGGCGGTGAATCTGTCGGCACGCCAGCTCCACGATCGCGACCTGCGCCGCCGCATCATGGCAACGCTCGAAGACGTCGGCGTCGACCCGTCGTATTTGGAGCTCGAGATCACCGAAAGCGTGGCCATGGCCGACGCCGCCGCCACCGCGCAGATCCTGCGCGACCTCGGCGCGAGCGGTATTCGGATCGCCGTGGACGATTTCGGGACCGGCTACTCGTCGCTCTCGTACCTGCGGCAGTTCGAACTCGACGTCCTGAAGGTCGACGGCTCGTTCGTCAAAGGCATCGGCCGCACGGCGGGCGACGAGACGATCGTCAACACGATCGTGGGCATGGCACACAGCTTGGACCTGGAGGTCATCGCCGAGGGTGTTGAAACCCTCGAGCAGCTTGCCTTCCTTTCAGCAAAGGGGTGCGACGTGGTGCAGGGCTTTGCCATCGCCCCCGCGCTGCCCGGACCGGAACTTGAAACGTTTGTACGCCGCCGCGATGCGGGAACAGGGTAACTAGCCATGGACATTCTTGCTCCCGCGACGCCGCGGCTCGACCGCGACGCGATGATCGCCTGGTATCGGCGAAACCGTGCTCGCTCCGCCAGACTCTTCGAAGTCATCGAACCGGACGCGTTCGAAGAGCGGCCGATTCCGCTGCGCCACCCCTTCATCTTCTACGAAGGCCACTTGCCGGCGTTCAGCTACCTGACGTTCAACGAACGCGCGCTCGGGCAGCCGCCGGTCGATGCGCGTTTCGAGAAACTGTTCGAGCGGGGTATCGATCCCGGCTCGTTAGACGACGCGCAGCGTCACGCGCGCAACGACTGGCCGACGCGTGCGGAAGTCGCGCGATTCGGCGCAGCGTGCGACGAACGCGTAGTCGCCGCCCTTGCGGCCGCTACGATCGAAGATCCA
Source organism: Vulcanimicrobiota bacterium (assembly GCA_963782265.1). Taxonomy (GTDB): domain Bacteria; phylum Vulcanimicrobiota; class Vulcanimicrobiia; order Vulcanimicrobiales; family Vulcanimicrobiaceae; genus CAWAJD01. The sequence continues at coordinate 85,500 of CAWAJD010000045.1, read as the reverse complement.
AGCGTGCCCCGGCTCGTGCGCGGACAGGCGGTCTACACGCTGCTCGAGCACGAACCGATGCATCACGAGACGCTGACGTACATCATCCACCAACTCGACGCGTCGAGCAAAGTGCGCGTAGCTCAAGAGCACCGCGACGGCGTTTCACCGGCGACCGAGTTTATCGACGTTCCGGCCGGCGTCGCGACGCTCGGAGCGGCGCACGACGAGATTCCGTTCGGCTGGGACAACGAGTTCGGGCGCACCGCCGTCGATGTCGCCGGTTTCTCCGTCTCGAAGTATCCGGTGACCAATGGTGATTGGCTCGCCTTCGTGGCCGACGGCGGCCCGGTTCCGATCTTCTGGTTCGAGCGCGACGGGGCGTGGCATCTGCGCGGCGTCTTCGACGAGCTTCCGCTCCCGCGTTCGTGGCCGGTCTACGTATCGCACCGCCAGGCCGAAGCCTACGCGGCCTGGGCGGGTAAGCGGCTTCCCTCCGAGGCCGAGTTTCATCGCGCCGCCTTCGGTACGCCCGCCGGGCACGAGCGCCCGTTTCCGTGGGGCGACGCCGCACCGAGCGCCGCCTTCGGGAACTTCGACTTTGTGCGTTTCGACCCCGAACCGGTCGACGCGCATCCCGAGGGCGCGAGCGCTTGGGACGTGCGCGACCTCATCGGAAACGGTTGGGAGTGGACGTCGACGCCGTTCGGCCCGCTTCCAGGCTTCGAAGCGATGGCATCGTACCCGCAGTACTCCACCGACTTTTTTGACGGTAAGCACTTCGTGATGAAGGGTGCGTCCCCGGTTACGGCGCGCGAACTCGTGCGCCGTTCGTTCCGCAACTGGTTCTACGACGATTATCCATACATGTACGCCAAATTCAGGTGCGTCACTTAACCTAGCTTCCCGGGAGCAGCCACTATTGTGAAACGCGTTCTCATCTTTATGCTCGCAGCTCTTTTTGCATTGTCCGCTTGCAGCAAGACGGGTAGTACGTCCGGCTCGGGCGGCGACGATCTTCGCATCGCGCTGCCGATCAACCCGACGCAGCTTAACCCGATTCTTTCCCAAAACACGGTAGAAGGCGCGGTCGACGGCCTTATCTTCGACGAACTGGTAACGCTCGACGCCCAGCACAACCAAGTTCCCGACCTAGCCGAGACCGTCCCCACGCTTGCCAACGGCGGGATCAGCAAGGACGGGCTAACCCTGACGTACCACTTGCGGCACGGCGTGAAGTGGCATGACGGCGTTCCCTTCACGAGCAAGGACGTCAAGTTCACTTGGCAAGCGATCATGAAGAAGGGCAATAACGTCCTCTCGCAGCGCGGCTACGATCAGGTGGCTTCGGTCGATCTGCCCGACGATTACACGGTCGTCTTCCATATGAAGAGCGTCTTCCCGCCCGCCGTCGACACCCTGTTCGGCGAGAGCGACTCTCCGTATCGCATTTTACCGGAGCATCTCTTGGCGAAGTATCCGAACATCAACCAAGTTCCGTTCAACAGCGCGCCGATCGGAACCGGACCGTACAAGTTTGCGCGATGGCTGCGCGGCGACCGCATCATTCTAACGGCTAATCCCGATTATTTTCGCGGCGCACCGCACATAAAGACCTTGACGCTGCTCAATATTCCCGAAGACAACACGACCGTCGCGCAACTGCGCACGCACGAAGTCCAACTCGCACTCGAGCTCACCCTTTCCGGTTACAACGATCTCGCCGGCGATACCACGATCGTGCGCCAGCCCGCCCAAGCGCCCTCCTACACCGCCATCTTTTTTAACACGCAGCGGTCGCCGCTCGACGACGTTCGGATCCGGCGCGCGCTCGTTCTCGGAATGGATCGCAGCGCGATCGTGCGCGACGACACGTACGGCACGGGGACGCTCGCGAGTGCCGATCTCTCGCCGTTCTACTGGGCCTTCGATCCGTCGCTGAAGCCGGTTCCGTACGATTTGGCGCAGGCGAAAGCCTTGCTGGATGCTGCAGGCTGGATACCGGGCCCGGACGGCGTGCGCGTGAAGAACGGCAATCGCCTCTCGCTGCAGCTCGTTTACGGCCAGGGCAGTCAAGTCGTTCGAACGATTACCCAGCAGGTACAACAGATGTATAAGGCGCTCGGCGTCGACGTGCAACTCAAGAGCTACGACTACGCCGTTCTTTACGCGGCGGCGCAAAGCGGCGGTATCCTCAACGGCGGAAAGTTCGATCTCGCGATGTACGCCTGGATCTCCGGCGGCGACCCCGACAACGCCTCACAGTTCCTCTGCAACGCAATTCCACCGAACGGCAACAACGTCGAGCGCTATTGTTCTGCGGAGATGGACGCTTTGCAAAAGCAAGCGTTGTCCACGTTCGATCGCAACGTCCGAAAGGCGGTGTACGCGAAGATCGAGAGCCTCCTGCTCCGCGATGCGCCGGGCGCTTTCCTTTACTACCAGGATCAACGTTACGCACGCATCCCCGAGCTGCAGAATTTCGCGCCAAACGGCATCAGCGAGGGATGGAACGCACAGGATTGGACCAGGTAGACCAAGCATACTCGACCTCTCCCCGCCTCGTGTCTAGGAGTATTTCGTTTGAAAAAAGTCCCCGTCACCGTTGCGTATGGCGACGGCATCGGCCCCGAGATCATGGAAGCAACCGTCCGCATCATTACGGAGGCGGGCGCCGCGCTCGAACTCGAACCATCGAGATCGGCGAAACGTCTACCATCGGGGTATGAGCAACGGCATCGAGCCGGCATCCTGGGAATCGCTGCGCCGCACCAAAGTCTTCCTCAAAGCGCCGATCACCACGCCGCAAGGCGGCGGCTTTAAGAGCCTCAACGTAACCGCGCGCAAGACGCTGGGCATGTACGCCAACGTCCGCCCGTGCTCGTCCTATCATCCGTTCGTCGACAGAAGCATCCCGGCATGGACATGGTCATCGTGCGCGAGAACGAAGAGGACTGCTACGCGCGGCATCGAGTATCAGCTCAGCCCCGGCGCCTGGAATGCCTGAAGCTGATCACCCGGCCGGGATGCGAAAAGATCGTGCGCTATGCCTTCGAATACGCGCGCCGCCACAACCGCAAGAAGGTCACCTGCTTCACCAAAGACAACATCATGAAGATGACCGACGGTCTCTTCCACAAAGTCTTTGACGAAATTGCCGCGGAATATCCGGACATTCCAGAACGAGCACTGGATCGTCGATATCGGCGCCGCCAAGATGGCCGATACGCCCGAGGCCTTCGACGTCATCGTGATGCCCAATCTTTACGGCGATATTCTCTCCGATGTGGCCGCGCAGATCGCCGGGTCCGTGGGCCTCGCCGGCTCCGCGAACATCGGCGACCATGCGCCATGTTCGAGGCCATTCACGGCTCCGCGCCGCGGCGCGCCGGTCAGAACCTCGCCAATCCCTCCGGCCTGCTGCTGGGCGGATGCTGATGCTGGTACACATTGGCCAGCCGCGAGTCGCGGAGCGCGTGCACAATGCGTGGCTGCGCACCATCGAAGACGGCATCCATACGTACGACATCTACAAAGAGGGCGCCAGCAAGGAAAAGTCGGCACGAAGGAGTTCGCCGATGCGGTCATCGCGCGAATGGGAAAGAAGCCGCAGCATCTCAAGGTGGTCGAGTACGATCCCGACGTCAAGATGAACCTCGCGATTCGGCCGGCGGGCAAACCCCCGATGAAGGCACGCGCCGGCGTCGACATCTTCATCGATCGTCGGGACGGCAACCCGGATCAAATCGCCGTGCTCATGCAGCAGTTCAAAGTTCCAGGCACCAAGCTCACGACCATTAGCAACCGTGGAACGAAGGTGTGGCCGAACGGCAACGACGACACGTTCTGGAGCGATCACTGGTCGTGCCGCTTCGAGTCGGACGGTGAGCCATTCACGTCGCAGCACGTCGTACGGCTCCTCGAAGCCGCCGACCGGCTCGGGTTCGACGTGATCAAGACCGAGGGTCTGTTTACGTTCAATGGCGAGCGCGGTTACTCGCTCGCGCAGGGTGAGTAGCGGGTAAATTGATGCCGCCTTGATTGGCGGCACCGATTGGAGGATGCTAGTGTGCGAGCATGACGAACGTCGCGCTCGCACACGCAATTCTAGCCGCCGCCATGACCGCAATGGGCGGCAGTGACAAACTTTTGGCGCTGCACAGCGTGGCCGATACTTTTGTCGGAACGCGCGCGATGGTGGAGCAGTCGGAGCGCCCGACCGGACCGTACTTCGTGGATCACCTGCGTACGACCGAGAGCGTCGATCTCGAGAGCGCGCGCGTTCGCGATGTGAGTGAGGATTCCGGATATGCCGGGCAACTTGGTGGCTAACGCAGAGCAAGCCGTACGCGAGCGACGTTCTGGTCGACCACGGCATCGCGGGTATCTACGACGGCAAGACCTGGCGTTACGCGGGCGGCTCGCCGGTGCAGTTTGCGCAGGAACGCGCACTCTTCGGCCCCGAGCGCGTCCTTTTCACCGCCGATCGCGCCTCCGGCTTACGCGTGCTTCCCGACGTGATGCTGCATGGTTCGCCGTATCACGTCCTCGCCTTTACCGTCGACGGCGCACCCTGCAAGCTAACCATCAACGCGCGAACCAACTTACCCTGGTCGATCGTGTGGACGCGCGCCTACCCTTACGACATCTTCTACAACGCATGGGGCGACGTCACCACCACGCTGACGTTCAACGAGTGGTCGCTCGAACCGAACGGAATTCACTACCCCCGCGAGTGGACGTACGAACGCGTCGGCTTGCCCGACCGACAGCTCAGCATCATCGCCGTAGCCTTCAACGGCGTTGCGGTCGCCGACCTTACGCTGCCTGCGGATCTCGTCGCCGCCCACGCGGGTAAGGTTCTACCGATCGACGCACGAGCGTTTCCGTCCACCAAGCTCACGGAGCTGGCGCCCGGCGTCACTCTCGCGAGCGGAAGCTGGAACGTCGGGTTCATCCGCCAAGACGACGGTGTCGTCGTTCTCGAAGCACCGATCTCACCCGCGTACTCGAAGCAGGCCTTCGCATTTGCGCGCACGCACTTCGGACTTCCCGTCAAAGCGGTCATCACCACGTCCGATTCGTGGCCGCACTTGGCCGGCGTTCGCCAAGCCGTCGCCGAGGGGATCCCGGTCTACGCACTCGATCTGAACCGGCCGATTCTCGAGCGCCAACTGGCCGCTCCGCATACGCAAACGCCCGACGACCTAGCCCGGCACCCGCGGGCGCCCGAATTCCATTGGGTGACTGCGCCGCTCGATCTCGGAACCGGATCGAATCGGCTGCGTATCGTGCCGTATCGCACGGCCACCGCCGAACGCCAGATGCTCGTCTATCTGCCGCAAACGCATCTGCTGTACACCAGCGATCTGTTCGCTCCCGACGATGTCGCCGACGACGGCACCATTCGCAGCTGGTTTACGCCGCAGTACTTGGACGAAGCGATTTCGGTCGTCGACCGCGAACGGTTGGATCCTATGACGATTTGGGGCATGCATTACGGACCGGTTCCGTATGCGACGATCCGCAGCGCGCGCGACCGATTTCTGGCCCCGGCGCCGATTCCGACGTGAGAATCGTCAGCCTTCTCCCCAGCGCGACCGAGATTCTTTACGGCATCGGTGCCGGCGGCGACGTCGTCGGCGTCACCCACGAATGCGATTTCCCGGAAGCGGCACTGGCGCTGCCGCGCCTGACTTCCTCGGCGTTGCCCGACGCCTCCCGCTCCGCCGAAATCGATCGCCACGTACGTGCCAGTCTGCATTCCGGATCGAGCCTTTACCATCTCGATTCCGAACTGCTCGAACGTCTCGCGCCCGATCTCATCATCACGCAAGAGCTGTGCAAGGTCTGCGCCGTTTCGTATGAGATCGTCGACCGCGCCGCCAAGCGTCTAACCAGCGATCCCCGCGTCGTCTCGCTCGAACCGTCGTCGCTCGACGACGTCTTAGCGAACATCGAATTCGTCGGGGAATTGACGGGCCACGTTTCCGGAGCGCGCGCATTGGTCGAAGCGCTATCGCTTCGAATCGAAGCGCTTCGCGCCGCAGCCGCGACGCGACGGCCCCGGACGCTGGTTCTCGAATGGACGAATCCGCCGATGGGCCCCGGTCACTGGACGCCCGGACTCGTCGAACTCGCCGGCGGCACGGCTATTCTAGCGAACCCCGGTGCGAACTCGCAGCGGTTGGAGTGGGAAACGATCGTGCAGGCCGACCCGGACGCGATCATCGTCGCGCCCTGCGGCTTTGACGTCGCGCGCGCCCGCGCGGCGCTCGACGAACTTGCGGACATCCCGGAGTGGACGTCACTGCGCGCGCATCGCGAAAAGCGAGTTCACGTGGTCGACGGCAACGCGTACGTCAACCGGCCGGGTCCACGCCTCGTCGACACCGCAGAGATCTTCGCCCAGCTCTTATGACGATGCCCCACGTGCGTGCTTAACGGGAGAAACTATGTCGCTGAGGGTTTTGCACCTGGGTTCGTTGCCGACGTCGATGCGGTGATTGCTAACGAATGAGCGCTGCGCTCAGCAGCGCGAGAACCTCGATTTTCACAACGATCGCGCCGTAGACGTCGCCGGTCAATCCGCCGCCGAGCCGCCGCGACGCCCACACGCCGCCGATGAGCGCGACCATGATCGCAACCGGCGCGATCAATAGTGCCAGCGGCGCGATAAACCATGCGAGCGCTTCCACCATCACGAACGATAACGTGAAGAGGACGTAACTCGGACGAGATGCGAACGTCGCGCTCATCGCGCCGCTTCGCGCGTACGGGAACGCCCACGCGTTTGGAACGACGGCCAGACGCGCCAGCGCGCCGCTCCAGGCTAGAAGCAACGGAAGGCGTTCGGGAGGGACCGGTGCGAGCGCGATCAGCCAGAACACGGTGAGCACGGCCATTCCAACGACGGCGAACGTTCCATGGCGCGGATCCGTCATGATTTCCAACCGCCGCAGCGGCGTAGCGGTGACCAGTAATCCGTCGCACGCGTCGAGGAACCCATCCACGTGGATCGCGCCAGTGAGACCGATCGCCGCCGCCCACGCCACCGCGAACGCCCAGCTGACGTGCAGTACGGCGAACGCGGCATAACCGATCCCGCCGGCGATGCCGCCGACGACCGCGCCGACCAGCGGAAGAAACGATAACGCGTAGGCATCGGGGGCGCCGCCGCTCGCTAAACGCCCGATGGGCAGAACCGTGAAATACGCAAACGCGTCCGCGCAAGCGCGCAGCGCGCGCCGCATTAGGCTTCGACCGTCTCGTTCGCCGTCGAGACGCCCGCTTCGGCGAACGTCTTCATCTCGCAGACCATCCGGCCCGCGGCTTCGAGGAGCGGGAACGCGAGCGCCGCACCGCTCGCCTCGCCGAGGCGCAAGTCCAGGTCGAGCAGCGGCGTCAAGCCGAGCGCGCGCAGCGCGACCGCGTGGCCGAGTTCGCGCGAGCGATGCGCGGCGATGCAGTACTCGATGGCCGTAGGGGCGATCGCGCGCGCCAACAGCGCGGCGGCCGCAACGATGAAACCATCCAGGAGAATCGGCACGCCGGCTTTCGCCGCGGCGAGCAGCACGCCCGCGAGACCCACGATCTCGTAGCCGCCGACTTCGCTCGCAATATCGCGCCACCCGCAGCCGCGAACCCGCGCGACCGCCTCCGAAACGATGGCCAGCTTGCGTCGCAAGCCGTCGTCGTCCAAACCGGTGCCGCGTCCGACGACGTCATCCGGAGCCGCGCCGGTGAACGCACAGATCAGCGCGGCGGCGCTGGTCGTGTTGCCGATTCCCATATCGCCCAGCGCGATCGCCTGCGGATCGACGCGTTCGCGAATGCGGTCGAAAACCGTCATGCCCGCTCGCAGTAATGCGTCGACGTGCGACGGCGGCATCGCGGCTTCGCGTGCGAGATTGCGCGTCCCGCGTTCGATCGCGACCGAAAACAGACGATCGTGGTGCGGCAGTTCGCCGGCTACGCCGAAATCCGCCACGAAGACGTCCGCGCGCGCGACGCGGGCGAAGGCATTGATGGCTGCAAATCCGCCGAGAAAGGCGCCGACCATCTGGACGGTCACGTCGCTCGGATACGCGCTGACACCCTCGGCCGCCACGCCGTGATCGGCGGCGCCGACCAGAATCGCACGCCGCTCGTACGGGCTTGGCGGCAGCTCGCCGTGTATCGCCGAAAGCCACTCGGCCAACTCTTCGATCCGCCCCAGGCTGCCCGCCGGCTTGGTCAGTTGGCTGATTCGCTCGTGCGCAGCCCGCGCGGCTTCGCGGTTAACGGGGGGAATCGAGATGTCGAACATCGCTCAGACTGATTAGCCGCGGGTGCCCGTCTTCCATGGTTATTCGCGTAAGACTCGCCGGAGCAAATCGTTGACCTTCAACGGTGAGCCCGAGGACCGAGAGCGCCGCGTGGAGCGGACCGGCATGCATGACGATTGCGACATGCGCGACCGGGGCCGTGCGCAGTTCGTCGAAAAACGGGCGAAGGCGGTCGCAGACGGCCGCGAATGTCTCTCCGCCGTCGGGCGAGTAGAGCGAAGCGGAGGTGAGCGCCCGTTCGCGCAGGTGCGGGCGCGTCGCGACGATCTCATCCCACGTCAGACCCTCCCACTCGCCGAAATCGAACTCGCGCAGCCGCGGATCTCGCCGGACTTCGAGACCGTGCGGCTCCGCGACGATCGCAGCGGTTTCGACCGCGCGAATGAGATCGCTCGCGTAGATAGCGTCAAAGTGTTCGTCGCGTAGGCGGCCGGCCAGCCGGCGCGCCTGCGAGCGACCTTCTTCGGAAAGCGGCACGTCGGAACGCCCTTGAAAGCGGTGCGACGCGTTCCACGCCGTCGTGCCGTGCCGGATCAACGAGAGTTCGATGGACGTTGAACCTTTCTACGGTTAGAGGGCCTGCCGTGCCGTATCGGCGCGGATTCCCTCGAGGTGCTCGTCGCGACATTCGTCGACGGCCTCCCATCGTGGTGAACAGACGGACAAACACGCATAACCCCCGTTCTGCACCCGCGGTTCCCAGAGCCGCGTCAGCGGGCGGCCCGACGCGAGCAAGACGGCGATGCGCACCAGAACGTCGTGCGTCACGATGACGACGTCTTCATTCTTCCCAGCGAGCGACGACGTAAACGCAAGCCATCGCGCGGCCACGTCGTCGAGCGACTCGCCGCCCTCGAACCGTACGCTTGCCGGTTCGTGCATCCACGCGCGCATGCGTCCGGCATCGGCGCGCTCGATTTCGACGCGCAGCCGGCCTTCCCACGTTCCATGAGCGATCTCGAGGAGGCGCGCGTCGGTTTCTACGTCGACCCCAAGTGCCGCTGCGACCGGCAGCGCGGTCTGCACGCAGCGTGCGAGCGGGCTCGAAATGACGCGGCGCGCGCCGCTTTTCGCAAGCGCCGAAGCCAACGCAGCGGCCTGCGTACGGCCGAGTTGCGTTAACGTCGATTCCAACTGGCCCTGATAGCGGCCCTCGCGATTCCAATCGGTCTCGCCGTGACGGGCGACGTACGCGAGCGGCACTAGAGCGAGACGAGGCGCACGGATTCGATGCCGGGCACTGCGCCGATCGCATCGAGAACGTCGCGGCCGATGCCGCGATCGACGTCGAGCACCATCATCGCGCCGCCGCCCCGCCGTGCGCGCGCGACTTGCATCGTCGAGATATTGACGTCCGCATCGCCGAGGATCGTGCCGATGCGTCCGACCATACCCGGTACGTCGCGATGTCGCGTCACCAACATCGCGCCTTCGGCGATCGCGTCGACCTCGTATCCGTCGATCTCCACGATCCGCGCGCCGGTCGGCAACACGGTCCCGGTGAGCCGGTGTTCGCCTGCGGCGACGGCAAGTGACGCGCGAAACGGCGGTTTCGCAGGTTCACGCAAAACCATCGTGCGAACGCCGATCTCGCGCGCTACCGCAACCGCGTTCACCGTCGATACGCGCCGGTCGCTCACGAACGGCAGGGCACCAGCCAGCAAGGCGGCGACGAACGGCTCCGCTTCGATCTCAGCGAGGTCGCCTTGCAGCACCAAAGCGATTTCGTGGCGCAACGCTTCGTCGAAGAGCTGCGGCAGAACGGCACCCATGCGATAGGCGAGATCCAGAAAACCGCCCGCGCTTTCCGCTGCGGATCCCGTAAGGGTCGGCGCGTTTACGGCACCGCTGGCGGGACGTCCCCCCAACACCCGCACGACGTCTTCGGCGAGTTCCAATGCGATGCGCTCGAGCGCTTCGAACGTCGATCCACCCAGATGCGGCGTCGCGACGACGCGAGGGTGTTCCAGAATGCGGGCCGACGGCGATCCGGGCGGCGGCGGTTCCTGCGGCACGACGTCGATTGCGGCCGAGCGCAGGCGCCCGGCATCGAGCGTCGCGAGCAGCGCTTCTAGATCGACGATGCCGCCGCGCGCACAGTTGATCAGCGTCGCGTGATCGCGCATTCGTGCGAGCGCGTTCGCTCCAATCATGCGCTGCGTCTGCGGCGTCAGCGGAACGTGGAGCGTTACGACGTCGGCGGAGCGCAGCAAGTCGTCGAGCTCCACCAAATCGACGCCGAGCGCGCTCGCGCGCGACGACGGCACGTATGGATCGTGCGCGATGACGTGCATCCCGAACGCGAGCGCCCGCGCGGCGACGTTGCTGCCGATTCGTCCGAGCCCCACGATGCCGAGCGTCTTGCCGAATAGTTCGTGCCCGACAAATGGTTTGCGATCCCAGTGCGACGCATGGACGGACGCGTGCGCTTGCGGGACGTGACGCATCGTCGCAAGCAAAACGGCAAACGTGTGCTCGGTCGCCGCGATGGTATTGGCGCTGGGAGTATTGACGACCACGATACCGGCGGCGGTCGCCGCATCGACGTCGATCGCATCGACGCCGACGCCGGCGCGGGCAACCACTTCCAAGCGCGGCGCTTTTGCGAGGAGCGCGCCGTCGACGCGCGTTTCGGAACGAACGATCAAGCCGCGCGCGTCGCGAAGCGCTTCATCCAGGCGATCGCGCGAGAGCCCCACGCATGAAACGACATCGATTCCCGCGCGTTCGAGCACGGCGATGCCGCGTTGGTCGAACGCTTCCGCGACGACGACGCGCCCGAGATGCGTGGAGTCAATCATCCGCCGCAGGTTCGCCCGAGGGGGCGCTTCCCCTCGCGTCGTAGCTGACACCGATGGCGATCCACGAGAAGGACCTGCGTGCAGCGATCGTTCGCTATTGCGCGCAATTGTGGGACCGCCGCCTCGTCACCGGAACCAGCGGCAACGTCAGCGCGCGTCTCGGGAACGGCGATTTCCTCGCAACGCCGGCGGCGCGTTCGCTCCGGAACCTTACCCCCGGCGAGATCGTTCGCGTTGATGAAAAAGGCGCCGCGCGGGATTCCACACAGCGCCCTACGAGCGAACTTCCGCTGCATCTTGCCGCGTATCGCGCGCGTCCCGACGCAGGCTGCGTGATCCACACGCATCCGACATTCTGCGTCGTTTGGTCCAAATGCGGGACAATTTTCCCGCAGGATACGGTGGGCGCCCGTGAGACGCTCGGACCGGTTGCTTGGACGGCGTTTCGCACGGCCGGTTCCGACGAGCTGGCCGACCTCTGCGCCGGCGAGTTCGCGCGTGGCTTCGACACCGTCTTAATGGAGCGGCACGGCCTATCCACGCTCGGTAAGACCCTCGAGGAAGCCTTTGTTTTGAGCGATTTAGCCGAAGAAGCGGCTCGAATTGCGTACTTCTCGAGCAATTGGGACCCGGCGAGGGCGACTCAGCGAGCGCTTGACCGGGGGATAAATTCCGCGCGAAGGGAAGATTCAGCCGTCGTGAGCTACCGGCTGCCCTTACACCAGAGGATGGCGAACGCGCTGAGTTATGGCGAGTTCCGTATTTTCTATCAGCCGGTGGTCGATTTGCAGACGGGAGTCGTCGTAGGGCTCGAGGCGCTTTGCCGCTGGCCGCAGCGTGACGACACGTTTACCTCGCCGGAAACGTTCATTTCCCAAGCCGAGAGTTCCGGATTCATCGTTCAACTCGGCGATTGGGTGCTACGCACCGCGGTCGAACAAGTGCGTCGCTGGCAACAGCGTTTCCACGTAGATCTAATGCTCTCGGTCAATCTCTCCGGGCGGCAGTTTCTCCACTACAATCTCATCAAGTCGATCGAAGACGCGCTGCGTTCGGTCGCCTATCAGCCCAAGACGCTCGAGTTTGAAATCACCGAAAGCGTCGCGATGCACAACGCGGAAGATTCGATCGGGATCATGCGCCAGCTCAAAGGGCTCGGCATCGGTCTTTCGCTGGACGATTTCGGAACCGGCTACTCTTCACTCGCGTACTTGAAGCGCTTCCCGATCGATAAGCTGAAGATCGACAAGACGTTCGTGCGCGACATTCCCGACGACGCCAACGACCTCGCGATCGTGACCGCCATCATCGCGATGGCCCACGCCCTAGGCCTCGAGGTTCAGGCCGAAGGCGTTGAAACCGAGGCCCAGATGGAGTTTCTACGCGATTGCGGCTGCGAGTTCGCGCAGGGCTACCTTTTTGGGCGCGCCCTGCCGGCCGACGAGTTTGAAGAGCTCCTTTCGGAGCAGCGCAACTCGGCCCGCGAAGTCTCCTAGTCGCCCGAGGACTCTTCGTCGAGGAGTTTTCCCCGCAAAGCGCCAACCGGAAGCGGCCGCGGAGAGGTGGCAGAGTGGTCGAATGCACTCGCTTGGAAAGCGAGCAGAGGTGAATAATCTCTCGGGAGTTCGAATCTCCCCCTCTCCGAGTCTACAACCTTTTTAATCTGCGTCGAGGCCTTCTACATGCGCGAGCCAGAAGTCGAAGCTGGCTCGCGCTTGTGCTTCCAGCATCGCTTCGCCGGTAACGACTTCGCGATCGAGATTCCGCCCGAGCGTCGCGCGGTCGCCGTAGTTTACGTCGAAGACGACGTCGGGGAATTGCAGGTCGTGCAATAGTTCGCCGTCGAGATCTATACCGGGCGGCAGCGCGCTGATCACAATTTCCGGCGGGTTGTCCGACGGCCATGGTTCGGCTTCGAAGCGCGCGCAGGCATCGGCAACACGTTTCTCGTCGCGTCCCCATACGAACGAGTAGACGTCGTTGTCGTGCAGCTCCGCTAAGATCGAGCGCGCGGTGGCGCCGTATCCCAACACGCCAACGCGCTTGAGCGCGATCGACTCTTCGAGCAGCGCTTCGATCGCCAGGCGCGCACCGATGCCGTCGGTCGTCGTGCCTAGGACTTCGCGTCCGAAGAGAATCGTATTAACCGATTCGGCACGCTGCGCCAGCGGCGTCAACGAATCGCACGCGCGCAGCACTTCTTCTTTCAGCGGATACGTCACGTTGCAGCCGGTGTATCCGTCCATTCGCATGCGGCGCACCACGGAGATGCCGTTTCCGCGAGGGACTTGGATCGCCACGTAGCTGCCGTCGATGCCCGCTTCGCGCAGGAAACCGCGGTGCAGATGCGGGCTGCGGCTATGCGCCACAGGATCGCCGATGACCGCGAGTTTCAAGGCCGACGTTCCGGCAGCATCAGCCGTTCGAAGAACCGGAACATGCGCGTAATCGCGAAATCCTTAGCCTCGATCGGCTCCGTGAGGATCGTGTAGAGCCCGCAAAGCTTCCCCCCCAGGACGTCCGTGAAGAGCTGGTCGCCGACGACGGCAACCGCCCGGCGCGGCATATCCAGCTGGCTCACGGCCCGGAAAAACCCGAAGGGCAGCGGCTTGAGCGCGTTCGGAATGCACATGACGCCGATCGTCGCCGCGATGCCCCGCACCCGGTCCGAGAAATTATTCGAGAGCATGACGATGCGCATGCCGCGGCCGTGCGCCTCCTCGACCCAAGCCAGGTGTTCGGCCGCTAGCGCGGTCTCCCGGAAGCCGAGCAGTGTATTGTCCAGGTCCACGATCAAGCCCCGAATGCCGGCGGCTTCCAGCTCGGCGAGCGAGATATCGTGCAGGCGCGGCGCAAAGCGATCGGGTCCGAACATCGAGCCTCCGTTTGAGCGGTTATCCCCGGTATCCTCGGGACTCTCCACACGGGGTCCACCCGAAAAGCCCCTTGTCCCCCCGTCATCCCCCGATTTTTGTCGCTAACCACAGCCAAACCACAAGGAGTTGTGAACAACGACCCCAATATCTTGTGGTAATGCTCCCGGCATGGCACAATAGGTGTCCCGCCGGGCTTTCGTTCCGCTCGACTAGCGAACAGGTGTTCGCTCTCGAGTCGACGAATAACGCTGGTCCACCCAAAATGCGCTTTGTGATGCCAAGGAGCAGCCCCGCATGAAATTTCGCCGCACCTACTCAACCCCGGCCGACCCCTACGCCGGGCTGACGTTCGAGCCCCGCACGTCCCGCATCGTCAATCCCGATGGCTCGGTGATTTTTGAGGCCAAAGAGGTGATGGTGCCGACCGAATGGAGCCAAGTCGCGGTCGACGTGCTCGCCCAGAAGTACTGCCGCAAAGCGGGCGTTCCAAGAGCTACCAAGCCGGTGCCTGAGGAGGGCGTTCCGGAATGGCTTTGGCGTTCGGAGGCCGACGAGACGGCGCTCGAAGCGTACGAGCGTAACGATCAGTTCGGGCCGGAGCGCGACTCGCGCGAGGTGTTCGGCCGCATGGCCGGCTGCTGGACCTATTGGGGCTGGAAGAACAACTACTTCGACACCGAGGAAGACGCCAAGGCCTATCACGACGAGATGTGCTCGATGCTGGCGCGTCAGATCGGCGCGCCGAATTCGCCCCAGTGGTTTAACACGGGCTTGCACTGGGCGTACGGCATCGCGGGACCGTCGCAGGGCCACTACTACGTCGATCCCGCGACCGGCGAAGCGTCGAAATCGGTGAACGCGTTCGAGCACCCGCAAGTTTCGGCGTGCTTCATCCTCTCGATCAAAGACGATCTCGTCAACGAAGGCGGGTTGTTCGACGGTATCGTTCGCGAAGCGCGCATCTTTAAGGGCGGCTCGGGCAGCGGCGCAAACTTCTCGAAGATTCGCGGCGCCGGCGAAAAGCTCACGGGCGGCGGCACGAGCTCCGGTCTAATGTCGTTCCTAAAGGTCTTCGATCGCGCCGCGGGCGCGATCAAGAGCGGCGGTACGACTCGCCGCGCGGCCAAAATGGTCGTGCTCGACGCGGATCATCCGGACATCGAGGATTTCGTAACGTGGAAAGTGCGTGAAGAGCGCAAGGTGGCCGACATGGTCGTCGGTTCGCGCATCTTCGAAAAGCACATCAATCAAATTATTTCCGCGGCACACGATACGCGCGTTCCCGAAGCCGCGCGTCTCGACGCGGCGCTGAATCCGCATTTGCGTAAGGCTTTGCGCGAAGCGATCTCGACCGGCGTGCCGACGGGTGCGACGCAGAACGCGCTGGACTACGCGCGCCAAGGTTACACGCGACTCGAAGTCGAGCAATACGACACGGGCTGGGATTCCGAAGCGTACGCGACGGTTTCCGGTCAGAATTCGAACAATTCCGTTCGCCTAACCAATGCCTTCTTCGACACGCTCGCGAGCGATGGAGATTGGCATTTGACGTCACGCACCAAAGGTGACGTCGTCAAGACAATCAAGGCGAGTGAGTTGTGGGAGCAGATTGCGCTCGCTGCGTGGCAGTGTGCGGATCCTGGGCTGCAGTTCGACGACATCATTCAGGAGTGGCATACGTGCTCGAACGACGAGCGCATTAATGCGACAAATCCATGCTCGGAATATGTATTTATAGATGATACGAGTTGCAACCTCGCTAGTTTGAATCTCGTTAAATTCCTGAATACCGGTGATAATTTCGACACGCATCGCTTTGCTGAAGCATCGCGAATTTGGACGACGACACTCGACATATCTGTGACGATGGGTCAGATGCCGTCAAAAGCGATTGCCGATAAAAACTACAAGTACAGAACGTTGGGTTTGGGTTACGCGAACGTTGGAACTCTGCTTATGCGTCTGGGCTTACCCTACGATTCGGAAGAAGGCTTCGGTTGGTGCGCTGCAATATCGGCCCTGCTGACTGGGACCGCGTATCGGACCTCTGCAGAACTCGCTCAGCAGCTCGGCGCATTCGATCGATTTGAAGCTA
Organism: Vulcanimicrobiota bacterium; assembly: GCA_963782265.1. Taxonomy (GTDB): domain Bacteria; phylum Vulcanimicrobiota; class Vulcanimicrobiia; order Vulcanimicrobiales; family Vulcanimicrobiaceae; genus CAWAJD01. Next base: position 69,422 of record CAWAJD010000045.1, on the reverse strand, counting down.
ATCGCGAGCCGATGCTGCGCGTAATTCGCAATCATCGCCGAGCAGCGTATGCCGCTGACAAGAGCGAGTATGAAGGTCTATCGGTTACGCCGATCACGCACGCGCCCACGCTCTTCACACAAGAGACGTGGGCGCTAGCGCGTCAAATGTGGGACGACGCCCTCTCGATCGGCGAAGTCGCCGGTTATCGCAACGCGCAGACGGTCGTAATCGCACCAACTGGATGCCTCACTGGCGATTCGATGGTCGTCACGGATCGTGGTCTTATGCGTTTGAATCGTCTCGGCGACGTCGACGGCGACAAGTGGCAAGACGTCGACTTCCGCGTGCTCACTGATGACGGTGGCCAAAAGGCGACGAAGTTTTTTATCAACGGCATCGAGCCGACGCGCAAGATCAAGACGGCTAGCGGTTATGTGATCCAAGGCACACCGGCACACCGCATAAAGGTCGTTACTCCGGCTACCGGCGAGCTCGAATGGAAGCGCATGGCTGACGTCGCTACCGATGATGTCGTCGCCTTGTCCATGGGCTCGCTCATCGGCCAGCCGAAGAATGTCACGTTGCCGGCGCTCGGAGAAGAGTACTGGACCGGCGACTACACGACGCAGGTTCCTCGCGAGATGAACGCCGATCTCGCTGAACTCCTTGGCTATTTTATGGGAGACGGCTCCTTCCACTCGAAGGGTTTGCGCTTTTGCGTTTCTCAGCAAGACAGCGACGTCGTCGAGCGTCTGCGGAGCCTCGGTCGTTCGCTCTTCAACCTTGAAGCGGGCGTGTCGCAACAAGCGGGTTACATCGAGGTCGCGTTCCACTCGGTTCCCCTCACACTCTGGTGGGAAGCCTGCGGTTTCAAGAAGATTCCGCCGAGCGCGGATCATTCCGGGAAAGGCTACCTTCCGCGGATTCCGGATGCCGTTCTCGCCTCGAATGATCCGGTCGTGTACGGCGCGTTCGCGCGTGGCTTGTTCGAAGCCGACGGCACCGTCACCGACGGCGTCGCGAACTGGACGACGACACACGAAGAGTTCTCGCTCGAAGTAAAGTCGATGTTGCTCGCGCTCGGTATTCCAACGACGAGTAAGGTCGATCAGTCAGGCTGGGGCCAATCGTCGCTCCACGTGCTGCGTGTAAAGTGCATGTCGTACGCGCGGACGTTCGTCGACAAAGTCAACTTCATCGGTTCGCGTAAGGCTTCCGCAATTACGTTTAACGAGAGTTGGCAGGGGACCAAGAAAGATTACGTCTATCTCCCGAAGTCGTTGGTTAGCGAACTTGTTCCAGCTGGAAGCGAACTTGCGAGCTCGATCCAGCAGTCGCAGCGCAAGCATCACGGTGCGATCAGCCGCCGCGCGACTGAGCGACTGCACGAACTAACCCAGAACCCGCAGATCGAGTGCGCGCTGGACTTCCTCTACGATTCCGTCGCATCGAACGATGACGGCGGCGAGCAGCTGACGTACGACCTGTCGGTACCGGCGAACGTCACTTATGTCGCCAACGGATTCATCTCGCACAACACCATCGGCCTGGTGATGGATTGCGATACTACCGGTATCGAGCCTGACTTCGCACTCGTAAAGTTCAAGAAGCTCGCCGGCGGCGGCTACTTCAAGATCGTCAATCAGTCGGTTGATGCGGCGTTGCATAAGCTCGGCTACTCCGAGGAGCAGATCGCCGCTATCGAGACCTACGCCAAGGGAACCGGCACGCTGTTCGAAGCGCCGCACATCAACCGTGCGACGCTCAAGGCCAAAGGCTTCGATGACGACTCGATCGCGCGTCTCGAGGAACACCTTTCGAGCGCGTTCGAGCTGCCGTTCGTCTTCAACAAGTTCGTTCTTGGGGAGGACTTCTGCAAAGATACGCTGGGCCTTACCGACGAGCAGATCAACGATTGGAACTTCTCCATCCTACGCGACGGACTCGGCTTCACCACACAGCAAATTGAGGAAGCATCCGCGCACATTTGCGGACGCATGACCCTCGAAGGCGCGCCCGAACTTAACGACGAGCACCTCGCAGTCTTCGACTGCGCCACGCCGTGCGGCCGTTACGGTTCGCGGTACATCCGGCCGTTGGCGCACGTCGACATGATGGCGGCCGCGCAGCCGTTCGTCTCGGGAGCGATCTCGAAGACGATCAACTTCCCGCAAACCGCGACGATTGCGGAAGTCAAGGAAGCCTACAAGTACTCCTGGGAACGGATGATCAAGGCGGTCGCGCTCTATCGCGACGGTTCGAAGCTCTCGCAGCCGCTCGCAGCCAGCTACGACCTTGGCGGCGACTCAACCGAAGACGAACTGGTGCCGGCATCGCAGCAGCCGTTCACCACGCCGATGCAGGTGGCCGAAAAGATCGTCTACCGTTACATCGCCAAGCGCCGCAGCATGCCGCAGCGTCGCAGCGGCTACACGCAAAAGGCTGTAATCTCGGGGCATAAGGTCTACCTGCGAACGGGCGAATACGAAGGCGGCCAACTCGGCGAGATCTTCATCGACATGCATAAGGAAGGCGCCGCTTTCCGCTCGCTGATGAATAACTTCGCGATCGCGATTTCGCTGGGCTTACAGCACGGCGTGCCGCTCGAGGAGTTCGTCGAAGCCTTCACCTTCACGCGCTTCGAGCCGAACGGCCCGGTAACGGGTCACGACCACATCAAGATGGCGACGTCGCTGCTCGACTACATCTTCCGCGAGCTCGCCGTCAGCTATCTCGGACGCTACGATCTCGCCCACGTACAGCCGTCTATGGAGATGGATGCGATGGGCACGGAACGCACCGACGACTTCATCGACGAAGTGGAAGGCGACGTCAGCGTCAGACCCGCCGGCGTGGCCGAACGCCTCCATCCCGTCAGCACGCACTTCCGCCCGGGTCAAAACACACCGCCATCGACGCCGGTCGCAAACGCGACACTCGGAGCACCGCCCGCGACGGCCCCGACACGGGGAACCGCCAACACCGGCGGAACATCGACCGCAACCATGTCGAAGACGGAAGCGATCAGCGCCTCCAAGGCCAAAGGCTACACCGGAAACGCCTGCTCCGAATGCGGACAGCTCACCATGGTTCGAAACGGCGCCTGCGAGAAATGCGATAGCTGCGGAGCAACAAGCGGCTGTAGCTAGAAAGGTGTCGAATTCCATATGACGCAACATTTTTGCGCCATATGGGACGCTCAACGGTGGATCAAAGGGCGCCCATGGGGCGCCCTTCTTCATTCCAAACCCCTGACGGCATAAAGGTTCCACAAACCGTTGCAGCCTGATGGCGGATAAAGGCATTTTAGCGCGGATTCGCCAGATTAAGCGTCGAAAATAGATCTAAGTGAAGGCGCTTATGATCGGCCGTTATCTTGTTCTGGGTATCGCATTTGCGCTGTTCGGGGTCGCACAGTCTTCCTTTACGGATAATAACTCTCAGCGAGTTACGGTTAGGCTTGTCGGATGCGATGACTGCAGTTCAAACTCTATTAAAGTGAGCATGTGGGACGAGGCCGAGCACGACGAGATCCCAGCGCTAGCGGAACAGTCCGGACAGAATTTGACGCTGCGACTTGCGCCAGGGTACTACAGACTCTTCGTTCACACTCAGAGGTGCGGCGGGGACCCCTTCGTCGGAGTTCTACCGCAGCGTGATCGAATAGCCTATGTAAAGGTACACTGTTCTAAGCCGAGCTATCTCGGTGGGCGCCTCGTGGATGCGGCGCGCGGACTCGCCGGCGCCATCCCGCGAGAGGTCGCTTCGATTGTCGCGTTGCCGGCCGAGGTGTATCCGGACCCGTCAGAACCCGCAGAGGCCGCGACAATCTACAACGGTGCTTACTATCTCGACGAGACGAACTGCCGTTTCTGCGTTCTGGAAGTCACGCTTAAAAACGGCAAGAAGGTTCGGCTGGCTGCTCGTGCAGGTCAGAAGAACTTTTCTTTTACCGAACGAGACATTTCCGCGAGCGACTTGCTAAGCGGCGTTCCGCCGGACGAGTCACCGTTCAATTCTCCTGAAGCGCTCGTCGAAGGTCCTGCGCAGACGATTTGGGCGCTCGACCCTTTGGGGAATCGCGTCGACGTGTTCGGCCCCGGAAAGTCATTCCGCTCCATCAACCTGCCCACTCCATTCGCAGACGCCGGCGAAATTGTCCGCTACTAGCGACGCGGTTTGGGTGAGTGAACGGCGCGTGGGAAAGCTAGTTCGCTTCGGACCGAATGACTCGCAAACGGAGATCCCCATCGCCAAAGTTGAAACCCCTGAGAATCTCAAAATTGCGAAGGGCAATGACGGACGCATCTGGTTCGTGTACGATACCGACGCGGGCGCCGTCGACGAGGCAGGGCGCGTCGATCATTACCCTCCGGATTTCCCGGTGTTTTGGATCATGGACCTCACAGCGGGGCGCGACAACCACATGTGGTTCGTCGGCGACGCAGCGTCGTATGGCGCCGGTGGGAAGTTCCTAGCTGCCGCGGATCAGCAAGGGCGCTGGAAAAAATACGTATTGCCCGACGACGTGGACACTGAACGCGTGCTCGGAGCGGCATCGGGAAACTGGGTAGTGGGCTCGTACCGATCCCTGCTCTTCGTAGACTGGGCTGGTCACATCACGAACGTGAATTTGCCGATCCGCGAGATGGGTCCCACGCCCTTCCTCGTCGACGGGAAGGACGGTCTATGGTTCACCGACATGTACGGGAATATCACGGCGCGAGCGACTCCGGACGGGACGGTTATTGCGCAGTATTGGTCCGACTTCGGGCGCCCGGCGATCACTGACATGCAAGCGGGCACCTCTGGCGAGGTTCTCATTGCCTGGAACAACGCTGGAGGGATCGCCCAGTTTGGTGGAAGCCCCTCAGCGATGGAACAGCTACAACCAACGCCGGGAACGATAAAGCCGAAACACCTTCTCGTCGACGGTGCAGGGAGCGTCTGGTTTTCAGATCCCGACGCAGACGTCGTCGGCGCATTCCTCAAGAACAATGGCTGGAAGTGTTTCGGCCTTCCACTTTCTAACGTCCGCGCATGCCCGCACGTTGCGGCCGCGCCGTAGCGATCGCTCACGGTAGCCCTTGCAGATATTCGGGCGGTAGCTCGTCGAGCGCCGCGCGGCCTTCGTCCGTAATGCTCGCAAAGCCCCCGGCTGCGCTTAAAGCCAGTTACATCGGGTGCCACAGGCGCGTCAAATGAATACACCCTAGTTGGAATAGCCGTACCTTACCAGTAAAAGGTCGGCTATTCCGTGAAAAAGACGACGTGCAAAACACGCAGTCTTTTGTCTTTCTCACGACTTTACTACGTCTATAGTCAGGCTGCTGGATAGTTCGCGGTGGTCGTTCGCCTGGGCAAGAAGTTCGTCTGCCTTCTTCTCAACCGCAGCGATAGCATCTGCGCCCGCGACGAAGCGAAACGGTGGATGATCTTCTCGAGCGAGTTGTACGAGCGCGTTCGCGAGTTTTGCGGGGTCACCCCCCTGTTTGCCGTTCATGCTCTTCCAAGCAACGACAGTCTCTTGCGTACGCTTCGCGTAGTCGTCGATTGAGGGCTTGGCAAACTTCGTTGACTCTGGCGAGAGTAGCTGGGTACGAAAGAAACCCGGCTCGACTAACATCGTTTTGATGCCGAAGGCCGCAACCTCGGGGGCTAACGATTCAATCCAACCTTCGACTCCGAACTTAGAGGCTGCGTAAGCACTGCAAAACTCCTGACCAACGATGCCTGCCGTCGACGATATCGCGATAATCAGCCCCGAGCGCTGAGCTCGCATCACGGGAAGCACTGCACGCGTCACGTTTAATGGGCCGAACAGCGTAGTCTCAATTTGCGCTCGAAAGTCCTCTGGCGTGATCTCTTCGAAGAACCCGGCATAGAAGTTGCCCGCGTTGTTGACCAGGACATCGATCCGATCAAACCGGTCGACGGTAGCCTGCACCGCGTTCTTCGCGCCGTCCGGGCTCGTGATGTCCGAGCTTTACGACGAACAGGTCTGCGTGGATTCCGAGCGCAGTGCTGACTTGCTCCGGGTTCCGTCCTGTGGCGACGACGTCATGGCCGGCGGCGAGCGCCGCCTTAGCGATGTCGACGCCCATGCCGCGGCCAGCGCCCGTGATGAGCCAAACTTTCCTATCCGACATGCATTTCTCTCCGCTTTTGGTGCTGAAACAGGATTGCGTTAGCCGACGGTTGCGACGACCAACCTGCGAGGCCCGTCGAGGCCGGGAGAAAGGGCCTTGCGGACGCCTATGAGCGAATCCGAGGGTCCGAGGCGTCCAGACGAAGCGCCAGCGGACTGACACATGAATACACCCTAGTTGGAATAATGGCACCTTGCCAGTAAACCCACGGCTTTCATCGCGCGGAAACTTCAAATACGGGTAGTTGAGGAGGTGCGCCTCTCCCTCCCGTCGTCATAGTGACCATGGTTCAGACAAGCCTGGACATGCTTGCTGGCTGGCTTCGCGACGTTGCGCTCGTTGCAAAGCCGGGACTCTACGTGCTGGGCGCGGTCGCGTTGATCGTCGCGCTCGTCGGTGTCTTCGATCGGGACCGCGTTCGACTGATTTTCGATCTCACCGTTCGCAGCGCTCGGCCGATCCTAGTGTGGGTAGGCGTGCTGATCGTCTTGGCGGGCGGATTTTACACGCTCCTTGTGGTTCAGGCGGCGGCCGTGCAACGGCTCAGCGACGCGCAGAACGCAAAAACGAGTCAAGGGGTCGACGAAGACTCAAGCGTCACCGTACAGGCCCCGCCGACGGCGTCGTACGCGGTCCTGAAGACCTACCGCCGGACGCTGACCTTGCCGCGCGCGTTCGCAGCCCAACTCAATGCCGACAGCATCGGCATGCTGGCGCCGTATATCGGCGTGCCGGAAAGCAGCGACATCAAATCGCTAGTCGACGCGTTCCACCGCTCGGGACCGGATCTGGTCTTCTCGCGCGAACAGACGATCGAAGTGCAGGAGCCGATGCGACTCGATTCCAGCATTCTTACCGTGAATCTCGACAATGGTGGCTCGCTGTTCGGTGGCGGGCGCGGGTACTTCAACGCGACCTTCGACGCGAAATACCTGCTGCAGAATCCCACGGATCGTCACGTCGACGTGCAGTTTAACTTTCCGTTGCCGACGGGGAGCGGTACGTTGAGTAATGCGGCGTTTCGAGTCGACGGGCGCGACGTCAATGTCGCCGATCTTTCGTCAGGTTACGTGTGGCACGGACCCGTCAATCCCAACGCGCGGGTTGCGTTTGAGATCTCCTACCAGAACCAAGGATCGCGCGGTTGGACCTATCAACTGTCGGGAAGGCGCGAACCGATCGCCGCTCTCGACCTCACGCTCGCGAGCAATCGCGCCCCGAAGTTCGCACGCTACTCGGTTTTCCCAACGTCGTCGCACTATGGTTTTGGCGGCTCGGCGACGCTGCATTGGCAATTGCACAACATCGTCACGGCGCAGGACATCGGCGTCGTCTTTTCGGGCGTCGACGCCGGCGTGTCGGTGGCCAAGTTCGTAACTTTCCTCCCGTTTGCGCTGCTCGTGGCGACGCTGTTCGTGGGCGCTTACGCCTGGCGCACGCGCCAAGCGATCGCACCGCGCGATGCGAGTACCGCGATCGTCGCCTGCACGCTGGGCTTGGCGCTTGCCGGAGTCCTGACGTTTTATGCGCCCGCACTCGTGGCAGGTTTCGTCGGCTGCGCGGCCGCCGTAGCTTTATCGGTGCGCGTGCTCGGCCGTGCCTTCGTCCGGCCGCTCGTGCTGGCACTTCTCGTTCCCCTCGCGTTTCTGTGGGCGACGAACACGTCGATCGCGCTCGTCGTGCTCAGCCTGGCCGCCCTCTGGCTACTGGTGATCGCTCCGACCGGCGGCTGGAAGGCGCACGCCGCATGAACGTCGTGCTTGCGTTCGTGATCGCGATCCTGGTGGGTCAGAACGCCGCCGCAGCAGTTTGGCGCACTGCGGCCGGGCCACGTGTCGATCGGTACCTAGTACATAGCCATACTTCCTTTTCGTTTTTGGGATAGACGACGGGGGGGCCAGCCGGACTACACTGCCGGTATGCGATGGAAACGCGCGAACTGCAATCGTTCTCGGCATCGCTATCATTCTCGGCTTGGGAACGCATCCCGGATATGCCCAGGTTACGAACGGGGCGCAACCCTCCGTTACCGCGATCGATATCGCGCTCGAGCCGGATGCAACGATGCTCCAACACGCATCGGCACTGAACGCGCGCTTGCGCGGGGCTTATCCGAAGGGTTACTCGCTCGACGCGACGCACCGGCCGCACGTCACGCTGCTGCAACGATACGTCCGCACCGCGGATTTGCCGGCAATCTACGCAGCGGTCGCAAAGATTACGACCGCAAACAATCCGGCCACCTGGAAGCTGCAGGCGTTCAAAATCGATCATGCCGTCTGGAGCGGCCTGGCCCTCACGGTCATCCTCGCAAAACCGCCTCAGCGCGTCTTGGATGCGCAACGGGAGCTCATCGACGCCATCGCCCCGTATACGGTTGCGACCGGAACGGCGGCCGCGTTCGTGACGACCCCTACCGAACCGGACATTAACGAGCCGACGATCGCGTACGTCGCGGCATTCGTTCCGAAATCGACCGGGAACAACTACATCGCGCACGTCACCCCCCTGCGGCGTCGCCTCCGTGGCATTCGTGAAGCAGCTGGAAGCCGAACCATTTTCCCGTTCACGTTCTCGCCGGTCGCCGTATCGGTGTATCAGCTCGGCAACTTCAGGTACCGCTCGAAAGAAACTGAAGGAATGGAGTTTTGCGCCGTGACCGACACCCTAGTCGCGATCGATATCGCAATAGAGCCGGACGCAACGATGGTGCAGCGCTCGCTTGCCGATAACGCGGCGCTGCTCAAAAACGTCCCGCAGGGCTACACCCTCGACGACACGCACCACGCGCACGTATCGATGCTACAGCGCTTCGTCCGCGAGGCGGACCTCGATAAGGTATACGCTGCGGTCGCCGGCGCAATTGCTACCGAAAAACCATCCGCATGGAAGCTGAAAGCCTACAAGTATTACTACATCCCAGCCGGTCCGATCGGCCTCGCCGGCATCGTCGTTGAAGTCACGGACGACCTCTTGAGGCTTCAACAGAAACTCATCGACGCGGTGGCTCCATTTTCCGTAGCAACCGCGACTGCGGACGCGTTCTTCAAACTGCCGTCCGAACCGGCGCTCCACGAGGTGCCAACGTTGCTCCAGTACGTCGGAGCGTTCGTTCCGGAACATTCGGGCAAGAACTTCATGCCGCACGTCACCGTCGGCGTCGGCATGAAGAACTATCTGGACGCGATGGTCGCCGCGCCATTTGAGGCGTTTACATTTTCTCCGGCGGGCGTATCGGTCTATCAGCTCGGTGACTTCGGCACCGCTCGCAAGAATCTCAAGACGCTTGGCTTCCATGGCTGATCCGCTTCCATCGTGGAACGACGGCCCGGCGAAATCGGCGATCGTTGCTTTCGTTCAAGCAACGACGGATTCGGCGAGTAAGGATTTCGTGCGTCCGGAAGATCGCATTGCAACGTTCGATCAAGACGGCACGCTATGGGTCGAGCATCCGATGTACGCACAGCTCGCCTTCGCGCTCTCGCGGCTCGCCGAACTCGCGCCGCAGCATCCCGAATGGAAGACGAACGAGCCCTTCAAATCCACGCTTGCCGGCGACCAGGCCGCGTTTGCGAAGTTTACCATGGCCGATCTGGAGACGCTCGTCGCGGCGTCGCACGCCGGCATGTCGACGGACGACTTTGGAGGGATGGTACGCGCTTGGCTCGCGAAGGCCACGCACCCGCGTTGGAAGCAGCCGTACACCGACCTCGTGTATCGGCCTATGCTCGAAGTGATGCAGTATTTGCGCGCCAACGGCTTCAAGACGTACATCGTCACCGGCGGCGGCCAGGCGTTCGTACGTTCATATGCGGAGCAGGTCTACGGCATCCCGCCGGAGCTCGTTATCGGTTCGTCACTCGAGACGAAGTTCGAATACGATTCCGATGGTAAGGCCGTCCTTATGCGGCCACCAAAACTCTTGCTTTATAACGACCTTGCGGGCAAACCCGAAGACATCTATCTCTTTTTGGGACGTGCGCCGCTCGCGGCGTTCGGAAACAGTACGGGCGATCAGCAGATGCTCGAGTACACCCAGTGCGCCGGCGGCGTGCGCCTCATGATGCTCGTTTTGCACGACGACCCGCAGCGTGAGTATTCATACGGCCCCGAGAGCGGCCAGACCGACACGAAGTTCGGCGCCTTTACGCCCGCTTTGTACTCTCGAGCCGTTTCCAAAGACTGGACCGTTGTCAGCATCAAGCGCGATTGGAAGCGCGTGTTTGCCTTCGAGACCTAGCATCTGCGCCTTTGAGCTCTTCGGGTCAATTGAGCGCCGAACTGCGACTGGCAACGTTTATAACATGTTCCGGCATATGGATGTCGCCAGACTGACGACGGCAACTCCAGGTGCCTTGCTCCTAATTTCAGAGCATGCGGGCTGGACCGATGCTCGCCTCGACGACGCGCGGGTCCAGGATCGAACGCTCATCCCGATGCCGGTACATCCTGACCGAGCAGTGATCCGGATAATCGTTGCCCGAGCTAAGGAACACGCTCGTGCCGGTGACGCGAGTGAGCGTCGCCGGCGCTGCGCCGGCCATCGAACCGCCCACGACCGTAGCAAGTTCTTTTCTCGTCACGATTCGCTGGTTCGACGCGATCGCGGAATCGCCGCCCGTCTTTGGATGGAGTCGGAATACTCGTCCTTGCCGGTTAACCGTAGGCTTCTCACCGAGCATCGTGTACGAGGAACGGCCGAAGGGCAAGCCCGTTCTTCCTTCGCCTCTTGGAGCAAGCCGAAGAAATGAGATCGCCGGCTAGCGTTCTACTTGCCGCCAGCGCCCTCGCTCGGCAGAAGCACCTCACGTGTCCTGGGACCCGGACTGACGTGAGTGTGCGAACGCAGCGCCTAGTCGCGGCGGCACTCCTCGGGCTCGGAATCGCGCCCGCACGGCGCTCTCGCTCGTGACGTGTCAGAGCGCAATCACCAGCGGGCTAACGCTCGCCCATACCGGGTCGGTTTACACGGTACTCCGCGGTCGACCCCAGGATCGACCGCCGAGCGCCGGACTGCGCGCCGACGAAGAAGTGAACTTCACCGCAATGTCACCTGCTTCACGTGCGTATTTGACTTACTTCAATGGGATACGTGCTGACGGTACGACGCTCGACGTGCCGGTTCGGGTCGGCGGTACCGATACGACCGTAACGGTGGACACGGCCGTCCTTCACCACCATCTGCGCTCGACGTCTTCACACGATACGCCGATGGGGTGCCCATCGCCCTTGGTGCGATCTTAGTGATGTTCCCCCGCAGCGAGCTACGCTGGGCGTTTCTTGCATACACGTTTTTGAACTGGACTTGCGACAGCGTCGTCTACGTGCCGTATCCGTTTACGCCGATAGCGATATTCGCTCGTAATGCCGCTGTGGGGGCTCGTTCCACTAGCGCCGCTGTTTTTCGCCGTTTGGCTGTTGCGCGCTCAGGCAAGGCCGTGGCATCGCTGGTTTCTCATCGTCGTTTTCGCGGGAACTGCTCTGATTTCGCTGGCCGTTTGTATGCACCGCTGACCATAATCTTCGCCGGAGACAACGTTCTTTCGCCGGCGTTTGTGCAGGCAGCATCGTTCTGGATTGCTGCTTCCCTGCCCTTCGCGACCTTCGTGATCTTGCTCGAAACATTCTTCTTCACGCCGCGTGAGAACCGGCAGCGGGCGGCATGGATCCTAATGGCCTTCGTCGTCTCGGAGCTCGGCAGGCAGGTATTGCCGCGCATCTTCGATGTCAGTCATACGTCGCGCGACGCGGCCGAGCATCAGATCATCTTGTTCATCTACATCGTCAGTCCGCTCGTCTTAGCTGCCGGCGTTCTGTACGCGCTCACCGCATATCGGGTGATCGGCGTGCGCCTCGCAGCCGGCCGCGCGCTCATCTATGCGGTGACCACGGCCGCTATCGTGCTTATTTTCTCGATCGCGCATTGGCTCGCTTCTCGGATGTTTGAATCGACGAACGCCAGATCTCTACGCCGGCCTTGCGTCGGCAATCTTTATCGGTTTTTCGATTCACGCACTCAACGAGCGGGTAGACGGATTGGTCGACCGTCTGCTGTTCAAGAAGGAACTCGCCGCCGCGGCGCGTCTTCGCCATTTTGCTGCGGCGCTGCTTTATGCGAACAGCGAATCGACGGTCAACGACGTTCTCGTGAACGAGCCGGTATCGACGCTGGAACTCAGCTCCTGCGCACTCTTCCTTTTCTCGGCCGAGCGCAACGCCTACGTTCGCACGTCGGCGATCGGCTGGCCAGCCGAGACCATCAAGGATATCGCATGCGACGCGCCGGCCGTTGCGCTATTGCATTCCACGACCGAGGGCCTCGATCCAAAGATGCTCGGACTAACGGGCGTTCCAGCCGGGATCCCAAGAACCGGCATACGCACTGCCGGTGAAGGCGCGCGGCGAACTGTTTGCCATCGTCCTCTACGGAGCGCACACCGACGGAACCCACCTTACCAACGAAGAACGCGAACTCCTGACCCTGCTAACGGCAAACGCCGCCGCCGCTTTCGATCATATCGAAGTCGTACGTGCGCGCCGCGAGCTTGAGACGCTTCGGCTAGAGCGCGGGCTGCCGTCAATATGAATACGCACGAATTGGATAGGTCCAGTCCATGTCGAAGTTGATCTACATCACGAATACGTCGCTCGATGGTTACGTCGAGGATGGAACCGGCGCCTTCGATTGGGTCAATCCCGATCAAGTACACGCGTTCATCACCGATTTGTTGCGGCCGATCGGAACCTATCTTTACGGACGGCGCATCTTCGAGACGATGGCCTATTGGGATGCGCCGGTGGAGGGTTATCCACCCGAACACCGCGACTTCGCACTTGTCTGGCAGAAAGCAGAGAAGATCGTCTTTTCGCGGACGCTGACGAACGCTTCGACGCGCAACACGCGCGTCGAGCGAGACTTCGACCTCGAAGCTATTCGCCGGCTGAAGCGTGAATCGGCACGCGACATCGACATTGGCGGCGCCGAGCTTGCGGGGCTCGCGCTCGAAGCCGATCTCGTCGACGAATGCCATCTGTTTATCAACCCGGTGATCGTCGGCGGAGGAAAGCCGGCATTCCGGGCCGCCTTACGACGGAATCTTGAACTCCTTGAGACGCACCGTTTCGGCACCGGAGTAATCCACTTGCACTATCGCCTGCGAGGCGGCACTCCTTGAGCCTCGAGAGGTTCGTTCGTGGCCGCCGGGAAGGGTTCCGGATGTCTCTCGCAACTCGCGCAACCGTGGCGGCCGTACTCGTCGCGTTTCTCCCCGCGCAAATCGCAGCGTCGACCAACACCTCTACCAACTACCCGGCCGGTCCGTGGCACTACAAGTCGATTCCGTGCGTCGACACAACCGTCGTCACCGTCACTCCGCGCCTGGTCGGCGGCGACCAAACGACGTTCACGAAGGCGGATTTCCAATCGGGTGTCATCGTAACGTTCGCGACCAATCTCGGCCTCGCGGCGGCGTTCCCGAAAGTCCGCGTCAACGTCACGCATTACCAAGACACCCCCGGCAACGCGCTCATGGCCTCGGAGAAGCCCGGCGATCGCGTCCAAGTCTGTTTCCTTGGCTACCCGTCGCCCGAGAAATACTGCGACCCCGACCGAGACGAGCGCGGCCGTTCCTATTGGGTCTACGACTACAAACGCCACGCCGACTACGACGGCATCAACAGCGAGCACGACTGCGGCGGCGCATAGATGCGAACCGTCTATGAGCCTTTTGGCTTCCACGCGCCCAAGATCGCGCCTTGGATCGCCATACCGACGGCGACGTAGCCGATGTTGATGAAGCCCAGCGCCGCACCCCGATGTTCGAAGGCGTAATCCAGCCACGTTGCGGCACCGAAGATCAACAGCCCCATAGAGAGCCCGATGAATGCTCCCCGCCCAGGATTCATCTCGCCGCGCCACGCGAGGATACGATCGAGGCCGTAGGCGATGAAGTAACTCATGACGAGAGCGACGGTGTACGGATACCACGTGGCATTCGAGGCGTTCATTGCTGCCTGCGTCGATCCCAACTGGGCCGCCCATATTCCGCCGAATAACCAGAACCACAGGGCTCCGAAAAGCCAAAAGTACGACCCCGCTCACGACGATGGCCAACTGATTGACGTGCTTAATCATACGAAGTAGTTCCGGACTTCTCTAAAGCGCGCCTTTTTAGTCAGTGAAGCGACGTAAGATTGGAGAAAACATCGTGTCGAAGAACGGCGGCATCATCGGTGTATCGGATCACGGCGGTTGGGCGGTGCTCGTGACGGTGGCGCGCGATGGGACCCTCCTCGACCGCCGCCGCGTAGAGCTCGTGGACGACGATCTGCCGGCGCTTCCTCATCATCATGAAGGCCAGGGGCTCCCGGTCGAAGAGGCCGTAGCCTTGGTCGAGCGGGTGCGCGCTTCGGCTGAAACACATGCACGAATTGCGCTGGACGACGTTGCGAAGGCCGTGCAGCCTATCCTTGGCGTCGCGCTTCGTAACTGCCCCGAGTTGCCGCCTACAATCCCCGAACGACTTAAAGACTACCGTGCTCGGAACGTCGCCGACTGGGTGATGTATCGTAAAGCTCTGGCTTCCGCTGCCGCGGCGCACGGCTGGCCCGTCCACTGGTACGACGCGAAGAACGTATTGGGCGCGGCGCGGCAAGCGTTGCGCGTTGCGGACCTCGACGGGCACTTTCTCGATGTGCGGCGCGTCGTCGGTCCGCCGTGGAACGCGGATCACAAGCTCGCAATGGCGGCGGCCATAGCGGCGGCAAGTGGAAAGGCATTTTCTTTCAGCTAACTGGTTTCGAATCGGGGCTGCGACGCGAGCCATCCATTTATATCGGCCATCTCCGAATCGCTGATCTCATGTGCAATCGGGTAACTGCGCGTCTCCAATCGGGCGCCGCTGCTCTCACGTAAATACTTCGTGCTGCGCGTAACGAGGTCGGCTGGAATCATACGATCGAACGATCCGTGACCGTGGAATATGGGAACGCCGGTAAGGCGGTCCTTCGTAATCGATAGATCCGTGTCGAACGGCAGGGTGCCGCTCAAGAGAATCGCGCCTGCGTAGCGAGCCGGCTGATCCAACAGCAGTGCGCTCGCCATGGCCATGCCTGCGCTAAACCCCATGAGGTAAACTTTTTGAGGCTCCGGCCGCCCGCTCGCGAGAGACTCGAGCCAGGCCTGGAACCACGTCAGCGACGCACGCAAGCTTTCACCGATATAATGACCGGGCGTTCGGCTTTCGCTCCAGGTGTAGCCGCCCTCATCGGTCGGCAGGGGGGCGCGCACTGAAGCTACGGCAATACCGGGATCGATCGTCGGCGCTAGAGAGAACAAATCGTTCTCGTCCGCGCCGAGGCCATGCAGCAAGATTACGAGCGGCGGCCGCTTCCCGTCCGCGCCCTGTGCCTTGCGCCAGCGAATGGTGGGGTGATCGGTCACACCTGATTTTGTTCGTTCCAGTCTTGAACGTCCACTCCCATCACGAGGAGCCATAGCATCAGCGATCCTTCCGCCACGATTCCAGCGATCTCGATGTAGAGCTTCGTATGGACGAGCAGCGCCGGTGACAGAACCGTTAGCCAGCCCAAACCGGAGAGTGCCATCAGAATGCCGAGCGCGCGCGGCAGGAACGTCGAGCGTACAATGAGGTAGCCAATGGCGAGATTGAACAGCCCGAACACCGACAGCGCACTTTGCGGTTGAGCGAGATGAAAGAGGCTCAGCGACTGAATGACGCATCCCACGACGCTGATCAGCACTGCAAGCAGCGCCACGTTCCGGTTCACCGGTTTGAAGATTTGGTAGAGAAGCAGGCTGAGCGCGACGTAGACGGCATTTGCGAAAAGGTTAGCGGCATTGTAGACGGCCGGCCCTCGCGCAATCAAAGCCGACGCGACTATGGCCGTGGCGAAATATAACAGATAAACAGCACCGGTAATCCTGGCCCTGGAACGCGTCACTCCGTTCGCCCCTGGAGACCTTTACTAAAGCGGCTCGCGTTTGTTTCGGGTCTATTAACCGCCGGACTTGGCGAAGAGGTTGACGACGCGCCCGAAGCGCTCGCTCTTCGTACCGGCGGCGATACCGCGGACGAGTTGCGCGAACTGCAGATCTGCGATCGGCCGGCTGAAGTAGAAACCTTGCGCCATCGGCGCGTGAACGGTGAGCAGGAAATCGCGTTGCGCGGTGGTCTCAACACCTTCGGCGACCACGCCGAGTCCGAGGGTTCCCGCGAGCGTGGTGATGGCCCTGACGATCGCTTGGTCGTGCAGATTGTGGGCAAGATCGGCGATGAACGACTTGTCGATCTTGATCGTACCCACCGGGAGCCGCTTGATGTAGTCGAGCGAGCTGTAGCCGATGCCAAAATCGTCGACGACGATATGCACGCCGGTTTTTTGGATGACGGCGAGTGCTCTGACCGCCGCGTCGTTGAGCGTGATGCCTTCCGTGATTTCGAGGCTCAGCGCATCGGCCGGCAAGCCGCTCTCGCGGAGCGCTTGAGCGATACGATCGTGAATGCCGGCATCGCAAAGGTCTCGGACCGATACGTTGACGGCCACGCCGAAGTTCGGCAGGCCGATGGCGCGCATGGCAGCGGCATGCGTGCAGGCTTGGCGCACACCCATCCGGTGATCTCGATAATGGTCCCGATCTCTTCAGCGATGCTGATAAACCGGTCTGGGGTGATTTCTCCCAGAAGCGGATGATTCCAGCGCGTAAGCGCCTCGGCACCCGTCACGGCTCCGGTCGATAGCTCGACGATCGGTTGATAAAGAACCGTCAGTTCGTCGCGGGCCAGGGCTTGCCGCAGGTCCAGCTCGAGGCCCATCCGCTCGAGGATGTGCGCGTGCATCGCACCGCTGTAGAACTTGGCGTTTTGCCGCCCGGCGTCTTTAGCGCGGTACATGGCCGAGTCGGCTTGTTTAATGAACTCGACACCGTCGGTGGCATTGGTCGGATAGAGGCTCGCTCCGATGCTGACGGTGATTGGGAGATCGCGGCCGTCGAAGGGGACGGGATCGGCGAACGAAGCTAGCACTTCTGCGGCGAGCGCGGCGACGTCGCTCGAATCGACACTGCCCTCGGTGAGAATGACGAACTCATCCCCGCCGGGCCGAAAGACGCGGGCGCGGCCATCCAAAAGCTCTTCGAGACGCTGCGAGACGCAGCGCAGTACTTCGTCGCCGGCGCGGTGCCCTAAGGAGTCGTTGATCACCTTGAAGCGGTCGAGATCGAGGAACATAACCGCCATACCGCGTCCACCGGCTTTGGCTTCGGCGAGCATGGCATCGAGCTGTTCCTCGAGTGCGAGCCGATTGGGCAGCTTCGTAAGGTTGTCCACGCGCGCGAGCCGTTCGAGCTGCGTAGCGCTAACCTTAATTTCCGTGATGTCGAGCGCCGCGCCGATCGCGCCGACGATCGTACTGTCGTTGGCACGTAGCGGCTCGATATCGTGCTGAAGCCAGCGGCCGTTATGTGACGTTTCGTAACGAAGGGACTCACCAAGTAAGACGCGTGTAATCATTGCGCGCAGGTCGGCGCCGTCGCCCTCGGAGGCGAACACGCGATCGAACGGTTGGCCGATAATCTCGTCCGGCCGCAGCGAATAGTCGGCCAGCGTTGTGCCTGAGGCCGAGGTAAGCGTTAGATCGAGGTCGGCGGTCCAGAGCAACGCCGGCACCTGCTGAAGCAGCAGACGCACGCGGCGCTCGCTTTCGCGCAGCTTCTTCTCCGACCGGCGCCGTTCGGTAACGTCACGCAGGTAGACGAGCGTCTCGGTTGCCGACGGGAGGACGCGCACTTCGACCGCGCGATCCGTGGCCTCGAAGCTTTGCACGACTTCGATCGCGGTGCCCGACTCACGCGCGCGCAGCAGCTCGGGGAACAGCTCCGAGGCGAGCGGGTCGAGGATCGTCGGAAGCCGCCGCCCGATAAGATCGACCGCCTGTTGGCCGAGCAGCGTTTCGGCGCCGTCGTTGACGTGTGTAAAGCGCCATTCGAGATCGACGATGAAGAGCGCGTCGGGAATACTCTCCATCAGAGCGTACCGGCGTTCGTCGAACGTTTGCTGCCGGTCGCGACGACGCAGGATAAAGACGAACGTCCCAAGCGCGCAGAGGATGGCGACTGCCACGGCGACGATCGCGAAAGAGGTCAAACGAAGCTCCACCCTTGCAGAGCGTTTCGCAGCGCGCGGCGGTTCGTCACGCCGAGATGCGTGAAGACGACCTCGACTTGCTTGTTGAGCGTATAGGCGCTGCGGCTAAACCGGCGTGACAGCTCGGCCAGCTCGAGCCCCTCGGAGAGTGCGAACGTGAGTTGCCGCTGCATCGGCGTTAGCGAGCGCAACAGCGGCGCGATGGTGGGCTCGCTATGCGATTGAAGCATCGCGCTAATCGGACTGTGCGGGAAGACGGCGGCGTGACGCAGGGCCTTCTCTTTCCAGCGCGCATCGGCGGTTCCCTCAAAGATCGCCGTAGCGGCCAGAGCGGCACGGAAGTGATACTCGGCGGCCTCGAAGATCTCGTAAGCGGCCTCAAGGGCTTTTAGCGCCATGCCTTCGTTGCCGAGAACTTGCTGGACGCGGCCGAGGGCATACTTTTCGAAGCCGATCGCGCGCCGGTCTTGGGCTAGCGAGAGCACGGGGTTAACGCTGTCGCGGCCGAGCTGCGTATACGTGGAAACGTAGCGCTGGGCTTGCGCCATGTCCGTTGGCGCATAGATACCGCGAGCATAACGAGCGCCTGACGTTCCTCGCCCTGCGTCGAACCCCACTCGACGGTTCGCGCGAGCGTGTGGGCAGCCAACAGTTCCTCGGTGGCCCACGCCTCGTTCCCGCTTGCGCGGGCGATGTAGGCGCGGTCGAGGTGCGCCATTACCTTCCATGCCGGGTCGTGCGCGCATGCTTTCGAGTCTTTTAGGAGCCACTGCGCGCGCGCCGGCTCGCCGCGCAAGAACGCTTCCCACGCCATTGCCCGCAGGCAGCCGAACCGTTCGTCGCGGAGGTCGTCGCTCCACGGCATCCATTCATAGGCGTCGTGTGCAGCGGTAAAGGCTGCCTCGTCCCCGGTCTCCAGACCGAGGCGAAGTAAGCCAAAGACTTGGAGCGCCAGCAGGCCGGGATCGCAGGCGCCGGGATTGGCGACGGCGATCGAGAGCGCGCGCGTAAGGTCGGCTTTCTGTTCGGCGTAGTTGCCGACGCCGGCATACATATACCCGCGCGACAGATAGCCGAGAAACTGGCCGTTAGGATCGTTGGATACGAGCAGAGCGCCGATGCTTGGATCGTGTGGATTGAAGCGTTCGAGACAGAGGTTAAGCAAGGCGAGCTGGTGCCAGAGTAGGCACTTACTCGACATCCCCACTTTGTCGGCGAGACCGTCGGCGAGAACGCCCATCTCTGCCGCACCGTCAAAGTTGCGCGTACCCGTGTACGCCCGCATCGAGGCGACGTAGTAGCCGAAGAGCCCTTCGGGCGTCGCGAAGATGTCTTGTGTCCGGGCAAGCAGCTCCAGCGCCTCGATCGGCGCACGCCGCGCGAGAATCTGCGCTCGGAGGAGGGTCGCGTTCTCATTCTCCGGAGCCGGCCAATCCTCGGACTCTTGCAGGAGATCCAACGCCTCGCTGTAGCGCGCCACCAGGCGCGCTGCGCGCGCAGCGGCGAGCCGTTCTTTCGGCGAGATCTCCGACCCGTGTTGCGACACGTGCCCGCTTCCTTGCCTGTGCCCGACCTAGTCCTGCACCACTCCGATGTTGTTTGTCTGTGACGGGGTAACCGTTGCGCTCGGCCCTTGGATAGCGCCCGAACCACCGGTGCTATTTTGAGCGTTCACGTTCCAGCCGGCCGCGGTGACATACTGATTGAAGACTTCGAGCGTGTACGTACCGCCGTTGAGCGTATGGAGTAAGAAGTTCCCATTGGCATCGGTGACGCCGGTAGCATCGGTGTTGCCGTTGCCGTCGACCGCGGCGACGACGGCGTTCGCGACGGCCGTACCCGCCGTGTTCTGCACGACGCCGGAGATGCTGCCATCATAACCCTCTTGGGCGACCGAGAGACTCGGGCGCGCGGTGTTGGTGTTTGCGATGGCTGCGGAGGTCGGGTTCATCGATTCGAGTGCGTTATAGTCGACGTCGAGGTTCATCGTCGATCCGGCTACCGAGAATGGCTGGCTGTACGTGATCGCGACCGTGCCGGGCAGCGGTCCCGCGGTGGTCATGGTACCGGTACCAAAACCCGAAGTGCTCCGGGAGGCAGCGTTCGTATTAAACGTGAGCGCCTTGGTGACGCCGCCGCCCGTAATGTAGTTGCTCGTTGCCGTATCGACGACGATCGTCAGCGATGCGTAGAGCGTGTTCGCGACGTTGCCGTCGGCGATTGGAATGGTGTTGCCGCCCTGATAGGCAAGGACGTTGACGACCTGGGGCGAGGTGTACTGGGCGACGGTGGTTACGTTGCCGTAGGCGTCCGTAGCGAGGATCTGGTCGATGCCGAGGTTGATCGCCTGAATCTTGCTGCCGTTCGGCAGTGCGGCGTCTCCCAGCATGACCCAAAGTTGCCGGCCGCCACCTCCGCCGATTTGGTCGTGCGGGCGAATCCCATGCCCGCGCTTTGGCAGGCTGTTCCGCGGCGGGTTTGTGATCGCAGCGGCCGCGGGGCCGGTGCCTGCTCCGGTTGGAGCGGTGCCGCTGACCTGCGAGGCTGTGCACGAGGCGAGTACCATCGCCATTAAGGTAGCCAGAATCGACCGAACGAGTCCCGACATGTTTCCTACTCCACCACGCCGCAAAAAACGGCGGTTCCAAACCCGTCACACACCCCAACACGGAATCCCCGCGCTTATAGCGCTTGCCCCAGAGTCTACACCTTTTCCGGAGGGCGAGCGTTGCGGGCGTCGCGGGGGTTTGTATGGCTCCGGAAAAAACGACGTCAAGCATTTGTAAAGGGCGCCGGGAAAACGGTCCTTTGGACCATGCGATAGGCCGGATGGACTAAGGGACGTTGTGCTACACGGGACGACCGCGCATTTAGCGAATATGCGATTCACGATGGACGGTAAAGTCGAAGACGGCGCTCCTGACGGACGGTTTATCGTCGCGCGCGCCGTCGTGAACATCCGTCCGCAGTCGGCCTTCTCACGCGCGCAGCGGATACTTCACGACCGTCTCGTCGCGCGTACGGCCGTCGTCCACCAGGTTATAGAAGACCGCGCCGTTCATCTGTACGAGCTGCGCGAGATCGACGCTCCGATGCGCGATCTATTGTGGGAGTTCTACCGAACCGGCGCCGCCGTACATCTCGCGCTCACGCGTTACAACGAGCGCCCAAGCCTTGTCGATGTTGAGGCCCTGAAGGAACGCGTGGCCGCGACCCTCGAGAACGACATTTTCCCGACTCTCCGGCTTCGACGGTCAGAATTGGTCGTCTTTCGACCAAAAGGAAACGAACCGATCGAACCGCGCATCCGAGGAAGCGCCTTACCCAGTGATGGCGCGGTCGGAACGGTTACGCGTGTCGATGCGGGTCCGCGTTACGGCGTTACCCTGGCTCACGTGGTCTTCGGCGGCGGTGTCGGAACGTGGATCGTGCCGGAGAACTCGTTGCGACACAAAGGATGAAGAAGCCGGCGATCGTCGTGCAAATCTGTGCCGGTCAAGGCCTCGCGATCGTGTTGCCTTCCATCGTTACCGCGCCGCTCTCCGCGAGAAGTCGGCCCCTGACCGCAGTCCCCGTCCCGAGACTGATCGATTGACGGACCAGCAGGTTGCCGTGAAACGAGCACTTCGTACCGAGCGTTGCCGAACTGCCTACGGCCCAGAAGACGTTGCGTGGCTCCGCACCGTTCGTCATGATCACCCGGCGGCCCGTCGTCATCGTAAACGACGATCCCATTTGAAAGACGAAGATTGCGTTCGCGTTCCCTCGCCCATCGAGCGTCAGATCGCCCGACGATATCGCAAGCGACGACGTCGACTTGTAAAGTCCAGGAGCGAGCGTTTGACCGCCGAGATTTCCGGAGACCGTAACCGGGCTGCGGGTCCGGCTCGCGGCTTCGTTATACGCGCGCTTTAGATCCAGTTCGGCCTGTTGGGCTATCGGGCCGGCTACGTGCAGGCTTCCATGGATGATTCCCGGAGGAAATCCCGTCATCGCGCTGCCTGGAAATATACCGACGTTACCGGTGATCTCGCTCCGCCCCGTGCTCGTGACCGTGGAGCCCGCTAGGATCGCAAACGTTCGCGCGCTCCGAAGGTCTACACGCGCTACCGACGAGCGCGGCGCCTGCAGCGCATTCGCATTCGTCTCGCTGGACGAGACGGTCGCGGGCGTTACCCCGGTGGAGTTGCACGCTGCCGCCGGTAAAGCGAGCAGCAACGCAAGAGCGACCCGAAGCCGCACCGGCAACACCTAAAATGCCTTCACGATAGTGTTGCTTTGCATGGTCACCGCACCGATGCGGGCCAGCGCGCGGCCGGTCATTACCGTTCCCGTTGCCATGCTGATCGACTGATGTGCGAGCAGCGTGCCATAGAAGGAACACCCGGTGCCGAGGGTTGCCGACGTTCCGATCGCCCAAAAGATATTTTTCGGCCGGGCACCATTAGTCAAGATGATTTTTCGGCCGCTCGTCATGTTGAACGTCGATGCCATTTGGAAGACAAACACCGCATTTCGGTCGCCATGGCCGTCCAGCGTTAGATCGCCCGAAGAAACCGCCAGCCCCGACGTCGACTTATAGAGCCCCGGCGCCAAGGTTTGGCCGCCAAGTTGCCGGCAACCGCAACCGGGTCTTTCAGGAGACCCATCGCCGCGTTATATGCCGTCGTCAAATCGAGTTGCGCTTGCTTCGCCATGCCGTCTGCCGAATGAAACGCGCCATGCGTGATCTGGGCCGGCGGGAACCCGGTTCGGGCGGTTCCGGGAAAATTCCGACGTTGCCGCCGACGCGCGTCTGCCCCGTGCTGGTAACGGTAGAACCGGCCAGATTGCGAACTGCGCGGCACTTAAAGATCGATTCGCAGCGATCGCAGCCGAGGGTGCTGCAGCGATCGTCCGCGCCGAATCGACCGCTAAACCCGCACCGGGCACCGCGGGGTTGGCGTTACCTCCGCAAGCTGATAGTGAAACTGCAGCGACCAACGCCAAAACCAAGGACTTCATCATGGTTGGCCTCTACCACAACCCTTCGCTCTTGAACCGAAAGCTCGACGATTCCCGGAAAGCTTTACATTCGCATCATGGCGGATTTCCGCTATATCCGCACCGCCGGTGGAGAAAGGTCGGCTTCACGGCTTCCGCGTAGTCGCGGTGTCATGCCTCAACTGGCCGGTATGCCGCTCGTCGGTGTTCTTCGCGGCGGTCTCATCGAGTCGGTTCATCGCGTCGCGCTTTGCGCGCTGAATGCGCGTCATGACATTCTTCTGTCGGCGGGTAATACTGAAGCGTTGGTCTACCTGCGATCCGCGGCGAAGCCCTTCATTGCCGCTGCTGCGGTACGTGCCGGCGTCGTAGCGCGTTACGGCCTAGATCAGCGAGAGCTTTCGGTCATGTGCGGGTCGCACGCCGGCGAGAAGTTTCACATCGTTGCCGTCCGCTCGATCCTGCGGCGGATCGGGCTCGACGAAAGCGCTCTCCAGTGCGGGGCCGACCTCCCTTACAACGTCGAGGCCCGCGCGGCGCTCGAAGCGGCCGGAACCGAGCCCGCACCCATCTTTCACAACTGCTCCGGCAAACACGCCGGTATCCTCGCCCTCTGTACGATTCTCGGCGCCGATCCCGGCCACGTACATGGAGCCTTCGAATCCCGCGCAACGTTACATCCTCGATTTCTGCGCTCGTCTTTCGGACGAGCGTGCCGAAGATCTTCACCTCGCCGTTGACGGCTGCGGCATCCCCGCCTACGCGACGACCTTGCGGAACGTAGCCGTCGCCTACGCGCGCCTAGCGACGCTCGCCGGCGTGAGCGAGGACACGGCCGCCGCGCTTCGCCTGGTCCGCGACGCGATGCTTGAATTCCCGGAATATATGTCCGGCACCGGCGAGTTCGATGCATCGCTCATCCGTGCCGGCGAGCGCGACCTGGTCTGCAAAGGCGGGGCCGAGGGGATTCACGCGACCGCGCTGATCGACCGCGGCGCCGCACTTGTGATCAAGGTGATCGATGGGAACGAACGCGCCCGCCCGCCGGCCGCGATCGAAGGACTCTCCGCGATCGGGTCTCTTTCCCTAGCTCAACGTCCCGCTCTCCGCCGTTTCGCACACGCGCCACTTCGCAATCGCGCGGGCACCGAAGTCGGCGAGGTTCGCACTCTCGAAAGGCTGTGGTCGTGAAGCGTTGTTCTCTCCTCGCGCTCGCCTTCGTCGCGTTCGTCGCCGGCTGCTCGCAGTCCAGCCGTCCGGCCGATTCGTTTACCATCGCACAGCAATGGGAGCCGCGCTCGCTCAACCCGGCACTTGAGAATGGAACGTCGTCGAGCGAATGGGGGCTGCTCGTCTTCTCCTATCTCGTGAAATACGACGATCGCGGAGAATTGATTCCCGACGTAGCGACCGTGGTGCCAACGTTGGCCAACGGCGGCATCAGCCGCGACGGCCTCACCATCACGTACCACATTCGCAGGGGCATCCGGTTTGCCGATGGTGTGGCGTTGACTTCTGCCGACTGCGCGTGGTCGATCGATGCGATTAACAATCCCGCAAACAACGTGCAGACACGCTTCGCCTACGACGACGTAGCGCGCGCCGATGCGCCGAATCCGACGACGCTCGTGTTGCATCTCAAGCGCCCGTTCCCACCGCTGACGGTCGTGGTCGAAGCGCCGCAGGGCTTTCCGATTCTTCCGAAGCACGCGCTAGCGTCGTTACCCGATTTCAATCACGCCGACTTCGACTCCGCCCCATTCGGATCCGGACCGTATCGCGTAAAGCACTGGTCGCGCGGCGATCGCGTCGAACTCGCAGCCAATCCGTACTATTGGCAGGGCACCGTGCCCATCGCCAATATGACGATCCTTTTCGTAAACAGTCCGCAAACCGCCATCAACTTGATGCACACGCACGAAGTCGACGGCTACTTCGACGAACAAGACTATGCGAACTACTCGCTTCTCAAGGCTATCCCCGCCTTTAAGGTCACCAGCACGCAAGAAAACGCGGTTGGTTCGATCATCTTCAACACGCAAGACCCGATCACAAGCGACCCGCTCGTTCGACACGCGCTCGCGCAAGCCGTCGACATCCCTAACTTGGTCGCACGTGCCTATCGTGGAGCGTTGCAGAGCCACGATGCGGGTGCCGGCCTGTTCCTTTGGGCGTTCGACCCGGCGGTTTATCCCGACATCCCGTTCGATCCGGCCGGCGCACGAAAACTGCTGGACGCTGCGGGCTGGCGCGTTGGCCCGGACGGTTACCGCAGTAAGGACGGCCGTGCGCTCGACCTGCAGCTCATCATTCAGGCGGCGCGGCCCGGCGATGCGGCGATCGCCAACAACGTCGTGCAGTACGAAAAGGCCGTCGGCGCCCTGGTTACGGTCAAGCAGTTCAACATCACGCAGTTCGTCGCGCCGTCCGGGGAGGGCGGTCCGGTCTACGGCGGCAAGTTTCAAATGGCGCTATACGATTTTGAGAACGGCGACGACCCCGATACGACCGATCAGTTTGCGTGCAAGAACGTTCCCCCCAACGGGTACAACAAGTCGCGACTCTGCAACGCGCAGGTCGACGCGCTGCTGCAGCAAGGGCTCTCGACCTACGATCCGGTGCGACGCGCCGCGACGTACCGCACGCTGCAAGCGCTTCTCTACAAGGAGCTTCCGATCGCGCTCATCTTCCGGCGCGCGCAGCTCAACACGTTCTCGGAACGGCTTGAGAACCAGACGACGTCCCTCTCCGGCGCGTTCTGGAACGTCGGACACTGGCGTTTGGCCGCCGCAGGGACGACCGCGATGACCGCTCCGGCCGTCCAAACGAGTTCCTCTCCGGATTGCAACCCGAAAATCTTTCCGCCGACGGGTGCGTTCGAGCGAACCACGAGCGCACTGCGCGGACCCGGCCTGCTGTTGAGCGGCGGCGGGTCCGATATCGACGATACGTATCGGTGGATGCATCGCACGCTCACCGGCAGCAGCACGGCGCGCGGCGGCAACGTCATCGTGCTGCGTGCCTACACCGATGAAGACGAGTATTCGCCGTACATGCAGCCGCTCGGGCCGTTCCAATCCGTGCAAATGATCGGTATTCCGCACTGCGCGACGAGCGATCAAATCGACGCCCTCGCGCCGATGATCGACCGCGCCGATGCGGTTTTCTTTGCCGGCGGCGACCAAGCCAACTACGTCGCGTGGAAGGGCAGCAAGCTCGTAGAGGCGATTCGCCGGATATGGGATCGTGGAGGTGTGATCGGCGGAACGAGCGCGGGTCTGGCCGTTCAGGGCGACGTAATCTACGACTCCGCCGCCGCGGACCGGCTTCATCCGAACGACGACAGCTACGAAGTGAACACCAAAACGGCCGTACCGAATCCGACGGAGCCCGAAATCAGCTTCACGACCGGATTTTTCGCGTGGCCGCCGATGGCCGACGTCATCACGGATACGCATTTCGCGCGGCGCGATCGCTTTGGCCGTTCCGTCGCGTTTCTATCGCTGATTACGCAGAAGCACCTGACGCCATCCGGCAAGATCTACGGCGTTGCCGTCGACGAACGCAGTGCGCTCGTCGTGGACAAGCACGGCATCGCGACGCTGCTCGAATACACCGGTTCCGGATATAGAACGAAGGGCGCCTACATTCTAAGCAACGTTCGCGTTACGCGGCTGCAACCGGGCAAACCCCTCATCGCGACCGTCCACGTGCTGCATTTGTACCGGCCCGGCCAAACGGTGAACTTATTTACGAAACAGGGACAGGGTTATGCATACGAGGTTACCGTCGATGGGTCACACGCGGCGCCGTACAGCCGCGACCCCTACGACGCCGTATCGATATCGCCGCGACGGTAAGACGTGCGCGCTCAAATGACTATCTTGTAACGGCGAGCGCGCTGCCGGGCCGGGCGCGGACCGGGACCGGTTCGACGTGTTTGCCGGCCTGGTGCACGAACCACATGCACAAGAGCGTTAACAGCGCGACGTCGTCGAGCATTCCGAGAATCGGGATGTCGCCGAAGACGTCGAGCGGCGAGATGACCAGGAGCGCGACCAGCCCCGCGATGCCTTTGAGCACCAGCGGCACGCGCGCGTCTCGCATGAGTGGGAATGTCCGGACGATCGCCGTCTTTGCGGCGAACAAGAGTCGTAGAGGCCTCATGCGGGGCTATACCTCACCGTAAGACCGGAGTTTCAGCGCTTGCCGGAACGCTCGCATTTTGCCCGAAGCAAACAACCCTTAACCCGGTTCGAGGAGCATCATGGCCCGAATCTTTGCGCTTGCTCTAATCTCCCTCGCCCTGGCCCCTGGATTTGCGGGTGCCCGTTCGCTGACGGTTTCCGATATGGCCACGATCGTCGGCCTGGACGAGCCGGCGATCTCACCGAACGGCCGCACGATCGCGATCCTAGTCGATCGCCAGGACACGGCGCGCGCGACGGATATCGTGCATTTGCTCCTCGTCGACGTCCGAACCGGCGCGACGGTCGCGACGCTAGCGGCAGCCGATCCGAGCGTGCCGCGCTGGTCGCCCAACGGCACGCAACTCGGTTTTCTCGCGAGGAGCCACGGCACGCGACAGGTCTTTACGTTCGCCGCAAACGTCGCGTCACAGCGCACGCATGCCGCAGCCGACGTGATCGATTTCGCTTGGCGCCCGGATGGGAAAACGATCGCATACGCCGCGACCGACGCGGCGGCGAACGCCGCGGCGCTCGCGTCGCATCACGACTATTTCTTTGCCGGGAACAACGACTACACGGCGACGGCGCTCACACCGCCCGTGCACCTGTGGACGGTGCCGGCCGCCGGGGGTACTGCGCGCCGGCTGACGTCCGGTTCGTGGACGATCGCTCCGACCGATCCCGGCGGCATCTTCTCGCCGCAAATTGCCTGGAGCGCCGATGGGAAGCGCATCGTACTAACGCGCGCCGCCTCCACGTTTAGCGGGGAAGATGAATATACGACGCTGTGGAGCGTCGACGTTGCCACGCGCGCGATGCACAAGCTCACCGCGCACCCCGACGTCGAGCTGAGTCCGTCGTACTCGCCCGACGGGCGGCACCTCGCCTATTGGTGGCCGCGGAACGGCGACTTCACCGCGGAAAACACGGTTCGCATTCGCACGGGCAGCGCCGACGTGACGCTGGCGGATTCGTTCGACCGCAACGTCGGCGGCGCCATCTGGTTCCCCGATTCGCAGCGCATGCTGATATGCGCGACCGATGCGACCGCGACGCTCGCGTGGGTCGTCGACCTCAACGATCGCATGCGCCCGCTGCCGATGGGCGGCCGCAACATGGTGTGCGACACCTATCAAAGCAGCACGTTCGATGCGGGCATCGCCGCTGATATCGCACGCGACGGTACGATCGCATTCCTCGCCAACGACGCGCGGCACGCGCGCGAACTCTTCGTCCTAGCGCCCGGCGCGCCCGCGCCGCGACAGTTGACGCATTTCAACGACGCGATTGCAGCGGTCGATCTCGGCCGCATGGCCCAGCTGGACTTTACGTCGATCGACGGATTCCACGAAAGCGGCGTCGTGACGTACCCGCCCGGCTACGACCGGATGCGCGAAACGGATCCGTCGAAGACGTTCCCCGCCGTCGTGCTTATCCACGGCGGTCCCGGACTTTCGAGCATTCGTGAACTCTCGTGGGAAGGCTGGCCGCTCGCGCAGGAGATCGCATCGCGCGGGTACGTCGTGCTGCAGCCCAACTATCGCGGCAGCGACAACATCGGCAATGCGTTTATGATCGCGATCGACGGCGACAGCGCGGCGGGACCGGGACGCGACGTAATGGACGGTCTCGCCGCACTCGAAAGGCAAAACCCGATCGACCCGGCGCGAGTCGCCGTCTCCGGCTGGTCCTACGGCGGGTTATTGACGACGTGGCTCATCGGTCACACGCGCGACTTTCGCGCGGCCATCTCCGGCGCCGCAGTGAACGATGAGTTCGAAGAATATAACCTCTCCACGTCCAACGTTCAGGACCGGTACATACTCGGGGCTGCGCCGTATACCGGCGACGGATGGCGCGTCTACAGCGAGCAGTCGCCGATCACGTACTATAAGAACATCACCACGCCGACCCTGATTTGGGGAACGACGAGCGACCCGGTCGTGCCGATCCCGCAGGCATATGCTCTCTATCACGCGCTGACCGACAACCACGTGCCGGTGAAGCTGCTCGTCTTTCCGGCCTCCACGCATGGACCCGGAAATCCAGTCCAGACGGCGGACCTCACACGTTTCTGGCTTGCTTGGCTGGACGAATACCTCACGAAATCGTCGTAATCCATTTGCCCGCCGCAAGCGTTATAGGATATATGAAAACCCTCACGACCCTCGCCCTCGCGCTCGCGTTCAGCCTGCTCGGCGCGACCGCCGCCTCGGCCCAAACCGAAAAAGTCGTCCTTGCCGGCGGCTGCTTCTGGGGCATGCAGGCGGTATTCAGCGATTTGAAGGGCGTAACGAACACCGTCGCCGGCTACTCCGGCGGCAACGCGCTGACGGCCCACTACGAGATCGTGAGCACCGGCGCAACCGGACATGCCGAATCCGTCGAGATCACGTACGATCCGGCGAAAATTTCGTTCAAGCAGCTGCTCGACGTGTATTTTCTGGTCGCGCACGATCCAACCGAACTGAACCGTCAAGGCCCGGACGAAGGCACGCAGTACCGTTCGGAGATCTACTATACGACGCCCGCACAGCGCGCCGAAGCGCAAGCCTACATCGCAAGACTCACGAGCGACAAGACCTTTTCCGCGCCGATCGTCACCAAGGTCGCACCGCTGGACGGCTTCTATCCCGCGGAAGCCTATCACCAAAACTTCGTGAAGAACAATCCCGACAACGGCTACGTCGTCTACAACGACCTGCCGAAACTACAAAACCTAAAACAGAAATACCCGCAGCTCGTCAAGAACTAAGCCTTTGGGCTAGATCGGGTCGTCGTCTTGGTGTGCGCCGTATTGGTGCGGATCGAAATACCAATCGGGCAGCGTCTTTGGGAACGTGATGTCTTTAAAGGTGTAATCGACGACGCCGAGGTGGCCGAGATATTCGATGTCTTCTTCCTTCGACGGCTGGCCGTGAATGGTGGTGACGACCGGTATGCCTTCCAGCATGTCCAGCGTCACCGTGAAGAGCATTGGAAAAACGTCGGCGTGCGGGCCGTCGCCGTCGAAGAACTTATCGGTGGCCACCAGGCGGCGCAGCTCCAGCGTATCCTTGTCGACGTAGAGCTCGCGCAAACGATTGCGGTCGGGGTCGCGCCGCGGCAGCAAACTTACGTGAATAAACTGTCCTTCCATCTGCACGTTTGAAACGCGATAGTCGAATTCGCCGAGCACCGTAACCGAGGCGATGACCGGGGGAAGCGAGCCGGTCGGTTCGGGAGTCGGCGATTCGGTCACCGGATGAAAGTGCGCCGGTGCGGGCTGAAACAAATCGGCGGTCGGCGGACCGGGATCGCGCGCTTCGTTGAACGCCGGGCGCATGAACTCCGGGAACCCTCGATCCGAATGCCGGTAGACCTTGCGCCCGAGGCATGCATCGTCGATGGTGCGGCACCAAATGTGATAGGTGTAGCTGTTGACGAGATCCGGATACGGCGGATCGCCGTAGTCGGTGAGCTGCGCGCGCGTCAGCGTGTACGTGATGTAAGGCGGCGGTGGACGATGCGAGCGAAACTTGCGGCGAATCAGATACAGCAGCCGTTCGGGCGAAGGCAGCGGAGAAGGCGACTCTACCGGGTCCGCGGCGAGCGCGGTCGCCGTCCCGGAAAAGCGCGCCCCCGGCGCGGCGACGAACGCGAGCGCCGCAGCGATCAGGGCAATCGTGAGGAAGGTGCGTTTCAACTTCATACCATCAAGCTGTGGCAATGATAGACGGTCTTTCCTGAGAATTCATTGAATCTTACCGGGACGCCTGCGCGGCGACGTTAGCGCGGAGCCAAGCGAATGGCGCCGTCGAGGCGAATGACTTCGCCGTTGAGCATCTGATTCTCTACGATATGCCGCGCCAGCGATGCATACTCTCCCGGGTTGCCCAAGCGAGCGGGAAACGGCGTCTGCCTGCCGAGCGACTCGCGCGCTGCCTCAGGCAGCCCGGCCAGCATGGGTGTATCGAAGATCCCGGGAGCGATGGTTGCGACGCGAATCTGATGCTGCGCGAACTCCCGCGCGAGCGGCAGCGTCAGTGCGACGACGCCGCCCTTGGAAGCGGCGTACGCCGCTTGCCCGATTTGCCCGTCGTACGCGGCTACCGATGCCGTGCACACGATCACGCCGCGATCGTCCCCCGGCTCCACCGGACGCTCCAGCATCTTTGCCGCCGCCAAGCGAATCACGTTGAACGTACCGACCAAGTTCACGGTAACGACCTTCGCAAAGTGCGCCAGCGGCTGCGGCCCGTCACGCCCGATCGCCCGCTCCGCCGTTGCGATGCCCGCACAGTTGATCGCACCGTGCAGTCCGCCAAACGCTTCTTCCGCTAAGGCGATTGCCGCACCGACCTGCGCTTCGTCGCCGACGTCGGTTTGCGCAAATCGCACGGTCGGTCCGAGCTGCTGCGCAACGACGGCGCCGCGCTCGCTCAGATCGCAGATTACGACGTTGGCACCGGCGCCGGCAAACTCGTGCGCGCACGCGGCACCCAGCCCCGAACTGCCGCCGGTTATCAAAAACGTTCGTCCCGCAAGTTGCATCGTATTGCCTTTCTAGCGTGCTTCGAGTTGGAGGGTTGAGGCCGCAGCAAGCGGCAAGTCGGCGTCGGC
Organism: Vulcanimicrobiota bacterium; assembly: GCA_963782265.1. GTDB lineage: Bacteria > Vulcanimicrobiota > Vulcanimicrobiia > Vulcanimicrobiales > Vulcanimicrobiaceae > CAWAJD01. Next base: position 37,352 of record CAWAJD010000045.1, on the reverse strand, counting down.
GGCAAGCTCTTCCCACTGCGCGACCGTGCGGCGCGCAAACGCGGTGCGCAAGTTCGGCGTATCCAGCGCCTCGAGTTGCAGTTCGGCGCGCAGGCGATCCATGAAATGCGCTTCAAGCGCTGCAACGGCGATCCACCCGTCGCTCGCCCGGTAGAGATTGTACGCCGGCAGGCCGCCGCCGAGCACGTCGTTCTCCCCGGTAAGCCCGTACCGAACCGGAGCGTTGAATTCCATCGCCGCATCGACGATCGCCACATCGGTACGAACGCCGCGCCCGGTGCGCGCGCGCAAAACGAGCGCTGCCAAAACCGCGGAAACGACGCGCTCGGCCGCTGCCAGATCCGCGACGAGCGTTCGCGGCATCGCCGGCGGCGACAACAAGCCCGCGCGGGCTTGATAGGTGAGATCGTGGCCGGCGCGATCTTCATGGGGCGCACCTTCACCCGTAACCGCAACGTGAACGACCTGCGGCGCGAGGCGATGAAGCGCATCCCAACCCAGACCCATGCGCGTCAGTGCGGAACCGCGCATCGTCGTTAAGAGAACGTCGGCTGCGCGAACGCGTTCGTGCAGGGCGTCGCGTTCGTTCGGTTCGCGTGGATTGATGCGTACCACGTCGAGGCCGGCGCAGATCACCGCGTACCATCGCGGGGATGCGGATTCGAGCGGGTCGCCTGCCAAGGGTTCGAGCTTCGTAACGGACGCGCCCATCGCGTGCAATCGTGCGGCGGCCAGCGGGCCGGGAATATTCGTCGCGAGCGCGACAACGCGAACGCCGTCAAGCGCCGTGGCGAGAGCATCGGTCATGCATGACCACTTCGCGCGACGCCGAAGGAGCCCCGTCGTGCCGAAAAAATCGCGTCGTGGCCGCCCCGCACCCCGGTCCTCCGTCCTCGCACTCGTCGCCATTATCCTCATCGCCGGTTTTGCGGGTTGGTGGCTGTTGACGCCCCGCCGCCATCCCGCGCCGACAAACACGACCGAGTCGACCCCCGCGCCCGAGGAAACGCAAACATCGGAAGCGGTTGAAACACCGGCTCCGATCGAGTCGACGCAGGCGCCGTCGGCCGCCCCGACCGAAAGCTCGACGCCGCTGCCCTCGATTTCTCCGCGCGCTGCGGCGAGCAGTGGAACCGCCAAGCTTGCGCTCATCGTCGACGACTGCGGCCAATGGCTCGACACGGAACGCGGGTACTTGGCGCTCGGCATACCGCTGACGATGTCGGTGCTGCCGGACGTGCACTACACGTCGCTGATCGCGCAGGAGGCATCGAGTGCCGGCAAAGGCGTCATGCTGCACCTTCCGATGGAGACGATTTCCGGAATGAATCCCGGCCCCGGAAAAGTGACGACCGAAATGACCGACGCAGAGATCACCGCACAGGTCGAGGCGGATCTCGCACAAGTTCCGCTCGCACGCGGCGTCAACAACCACGAAGGCAGCAAAGGATCGTCGGATCCGCGCGTGATGAACGACGTCATCGCAGTACTAGCGAAGCATGGGAACTTGTTCTTCATCGATTCGAAGACGAGCCCGAATTCCGTCGGCGAACAGGTCGCCCTGGCGCAAGGCGTCCCGACGGCCGCGCGCGACGTGTTCCTGGACAACCAAGAGGACGTCGCGTATTCGGAGGGTCAGCTGCGCGAAGCGGCCGCGATCGCCAAACGCACGGGCAGTGCGATCGCGATCGGCCACCCGCGGCCCACGACGCTCGCCGCCGTCAAGGCGCTCATTCCCGAACTGCAGGCCGAGGGCATCGAGTTCGTCTTTGCGTCGGATTTAGTCGGGCATTAGGGCTCCTAGGCTCCCTGGGCGATCCAACGTTCGGCCCAGCGGCCGAGTGCGTTGAGGGCCTCGTTGAGCTCCGAGCCGCGCTCCGTGAGGCTATAGACTACCCGCACGGGCGAGCAGGCTGAGACCTCGCGGACGATAATGTCCTTCGCCTCAAGTTCGCGCAGGCGCTCGGTTAGCAACCGGTCGGAGATGCCCGGTACCGCCGCTAGGAGCTCGTTGAAGCGCAGCGGGCCGGCCATGAGGACCTGGATCACCGCACCCGTCCAGCGGCGGCCGATCAGCTCGACCGCCTGTGGAATCGTGGGCAGAAGATCCGTGCCCCTTACCAAAGTTGCCTGGCTACTTGACATAGGTTTTCCGATCGTGGTACGCTCCACTGAACCTACCATAAGTAAGCACCTTACGCAAGGTAGGGTGCCCGGAGGGATCTCATGGATATCACTTAACTTCTCATTGTTCGGCTGGTCGTTGGGCTCGGCATGGCGGCGCACGGCGCGCAAAAACTTTTCGGATCGTTCGGAGGCTACGGGCTGGCCGGAACCGGCGGCTTTTTCGAAGGCCTCGGCTTTAAGCCCGGCAGCTTCTTCGCGGCGGCCGCAGGCCTCGGCGAGGCCGGAAGCGGACTCCTCGATCGCGCTCGGCATCGGCGGCGCATATGGCGACCGGCGCTGCAATCATGATGTGATGCTGGTCGCAATCGCGACCGTCCACATCAGCAAGGGTTTCTTCTCTCCAACGGCCGGTGGGGAATTGAACGCCGCGTATATCTCGGTCCGCGCTCGCCTCGCATTCACCGGTTTCGGCGCGTATTCGCTGGATCGCGTGTGGGCCTGACTTCTTCAACGATCCGCGCCAAGTTGGATCGCGCTCGCCATCGCGGTGGTTGTGCTCGCACTGCTCAACTTGCTAGCGCGACGGCCTACTGCGTCTCCGCAAACCACGCAATATCGCGGCGACCGCACGCGGATCGATCGCCGGCGGCGCCGCCTGGAACAGGTGGTCGTCGCCGTCGAGTTCGCCGTAACTTGCAGCTCTTGCGCGCCTCGCGCGAGGCGGGCGCGCCGAACGCTTTCAAATCTCCCGCGGTCACTCGCGTGTCGTCGCTTCCCGCAACAGCAGCATCGGCACGTCGACCTTCGACACTTCGACGAGCGGATCGACGGATCCGGCGAGCTAGATGCGCGATGCGAGATACGATACCTCGAACCGCGCTCCCTGGATCACAGCATCCATCGCAACGCTTGCACCGCTGCCGCGCGCGAGCCAGATAGACGCGCGTCGGATCGGCGTGCTGATCCTTTTAACCGCGGCGACCGCAGCCACCGCATCGTCGACGTCGCTCTGCGTTCCGATTCCGCGTGCGTCGTAACGAAGAACCGTGAGTCCCGCGGCGTTGAGCGCCGCGGCGGTTTCCGCTGCAGTATCTTCCTCGCCGATCAATACGAAGGCCAACGACCGGCGGTCGCTGCCGGCCGGCCACGAGATCGTCCCGGTGACGACGTTCCGTCCCTCGAAACGAACGACACGTCTTGCTGGTTCGACGGCGCCGGCGCGAGGCCAAAATGGCAGCCAGCACGAGATGCGATCACGCGCCCGTACTTCCGAGCGCCGCGCAACGTCTCCGCTTTCGCAACCGTTCGCCGTCTTTCGCGATTGCTGCCGTGTATGGAAACGATCGCATTCTACGGGGCCGGCATGCTCGGCTCGGCTATGGTCCGCGCGATGCGGCGGCGCGGCATCGATGAGAGTCTGGAATCGCACCTTCGAGCGGGCGCGGGCGCTGGAGAGCGACGGGCGCGCACGCATTCGCGGATGCCGCCGAGGCAGCGCGCGGGGCCGAGCGCCTGCATCTCTGCCTGGCGACGACGCCGCCGTCGACGCGGCCCTCGAGGCGGCGCTGGCCGGAATCGCTGCGGGCACGGCCATCATCGACCATTCGACGGTTCTGCCGCAGCGCGTCCCCGAACGCGGCGAGCGCCTGCGGGCCGCGGGACTTTCGTTTATTCACGCCCCGGTTTTTATGGGACCGCCAATGGCGCTGGAATCGACGGGCGTGATGCTTTCATCCGGGGATCCAGCGACGTTCGCCCGCATCTCACCAGCGCTTGCGAGCATGTGCAGCGACCTTCGCTATCTAGGCGAACGCGACGATGCCGCCGCCGTCTACAAGCTAATGGGCAACGCGATGATTCTCGCGGTAACCGGCGGCATCAACGATATGCTGCGCATCGCCGAGGAACGCGGATTCACGCGCGAGCAAGCGTACGAACTTTTCGAGTTTTACGATCCGAGCGGGCAAATCAAAGGGCGCGGCCGGCGAATGGCGGCCGAAGATTACGCGCCGGCATGGAGCTCGACATGGCACAAAAGATGCGGTGTTGATGCAGGGCGCGGCGAATCACGAGCGGCTTCCGGTCATCGATGCCCTGGAGACGCTTATGCGCGAACAATCCGCGCGCGGTCTCGGCGACCGCGACTTGGCGGCTGTAGCCGCGCGCTAAGGCGGCGGCTGCGGCAACGGCGTTCGGCGCGGCAGCGGGCATCCGCTCCAGACGGGGCGCGGCGTGGCGACCGGTTCGGGTGTAAAGACGGCACGCGGCGAGGCCGGCCCGGGAACGAAGGGCGGCGGCGCCCGATGCCTTCGCCGCGCGTCGTACGCACCTCCAGGACGCGTTGATGCGTATCGTAGGTCACGCTTTCGCCGAGCGCCCGCAACACCGGAACGATCGTCACGAAGGCCGAGTCAAGCGCATCGGGCGTTCGCGTTCCAAGCGGAATGCGGACCATCCGCCCGTCGCGTACGATCACCAGGACGTTGCCCTCGAACCAGAGGCGATCGGCGAGCCGAGAGAGCAGCGGGCGCACCGGTACGAAGACGTGCCCGTCCACGACGTACGCGTGCACGTACGAAGCCAGGGGACGGCCGTCGAGGCGCACCGTTATCGGTACGCCGGTGGGAATACGGACACCTCACCGCGATATACCGCTTCGAATGGAGCGATTCATCTCCGCGATCAAAGAAGCGTCGCTGCGCTTCTCCCGCGATGGCTGTGCTTTTCTCGCCCAAGCCCTCGCGTTCAATTCGCTCTTCGCGCTCTTTCCGCTAGCCGTGCTGGTCTTGAGCGCTTCCACGTTCGTCATTCCCGATTCGGAGCGGCGACTGCTCGCCTTCTTCAACGCCCTTTCGCCGACGCTCAACGGTTTCGTCACCGAGAACCTGAAGTCGTATATCTACGGCCGCGGTATTTCGAGTTTGATCGCGCTTGCATTCTTGCTTTGGTCGGGAAAGAATCTCTTCATGGGGCTGGCATACGCGCTGGATCGCGCGCTCGGCGTACCGAAGGGGCGCCCTTTGGTACACAGCATCGCACTCTCGTTCGTGATGCTCCCGGTGACGTTCGTCATGCTGATTCTCGCGATCGCGCTGCCGGTACTGATCGCGGTGATCATTCGCGTCGCCGGCGCTCCCGACCCCGCGCGCTTGACGCACGTCGCCGCCTACGCGATCTCGATCATCCTAGTGTTCATCGTTACCGTGTTCCTCTATCGATGGCTTCCGAACCGGCAAGTGTCCTACCGGTTCGCGCTGCCCGGCGCGACCATCGTCGCGCTGCTGTGGCCGGTCGTGCAGTACGCGTTCGCACAATACGTGGTGCACGTGAACTTCGCGCACATCTACGGCGCCTCTCGGCGCCGCTCGTGCTGCTGCTGTGGTTCTACTGTATCGGCTCGATTTTTCTGTTCGGCGCCGAATACTGCACGGCGTGGGCGGCGCATTCCGGCATCGATCACGTTCCCGCGCTCGTCGACGAGTTAGGGTAGCGGATGTTCGTCTTCATTCATGGATCCGGATGCACCGGTTCCGCGTTCGCGGCACAGACCGCAGCGTTCCCCGGATCGTACGCAATCGATTTACCGGGCCATCGAACGCCCGCGCTGAAAGGCGCGATCTCGATCGCGGCATACGCCGACGCCGTCGAACGCCAGTTGGAAGCGCGCGGCATCGAGGGCGCCGTGCTGTGCGGCAATTCGATGGGCGGTGCGATCGCGCTTGAAATCGGACTGCGTGCGAACTCGCGCGTGGGCGCGATCGTGATGCTTGGATCGGGCTCGAAGCTGCGCGTTGCGCCGGCGCTCTTGGAAAGTCTCGAACGCGATTTCGAAGCCGGCTTGCGCGGCCTCGTCCCGATCTTCTTCGCCGCCCCCTCGCCCGCGCTGGTCGAAGCGTCCGTTGCCGAAATGCTCGAAGTGGGGCAAACCCAGACCATTGCGGATTTTCGCGCTTGTGACGCCTTCGATGCAACGGAGCGGCTCGCGGACCTCGCCTTGCCGCTCCTTGCGCTGACCGGCGAGCAAGACCGCCTCACGCCGCCGAAATATGCGGCTTTCCTGGCCGACCGGGTACCGGGGGCCGAGGCGCGAATACTGCCGGGAGCCGGTCACCTTGCGATGGTGGAGCGACCGGACGAGACGAACGCCGCGCTGCGCGCCTTCGTCGACCGCCTCACGATTTGAAAGGATTGCCGTTGCGTCGCCTCTTCGGTGTGCTCTTGCTCTGTTCGTCGGTAGCCCTGGTTGCCGTGTCCCCGCGGGCCGCGGCCACGCTTGCTGTGACAGGCGACGCCGACCCCGCTGCCTTTGCTGACCCGGCTCCGGCCGCGACGGCGGATCGGCAAGCCGCTCTTGTGATCTATCCGTTCGACGTGCAGGGCGGAATCGACAAGAAGATCGGCATTGCGATGGCGCAGATTACCGCTCAGGAGATCGCCGCAGCCGGCGGCATCAGCGTCTCGCCCGTACAGGAAGACATCATCGCGAATTTTCTTGCCAACGCGCGCACGCTCAAGGCCGACTACTATATCAGCGGTTACGTGACCCCGGTCGGCGAGATCGCCGCGGTCGTCGTGCAATTGGTTGCCGTCGACTCGGGCATCATCATCTATTCGCAAACCGCGCAGGTCCAGACCGTCGCCGACGTCGCATCGCAAGCGCTGGTCGAACGTGACGCGATCCTCGTCAACGCGCATCCCGGAAGCCGTCAAGCCGTGGCCGAAACCAGCTCGACGCCGGCACCGACGTCGACCAACGGCGCCAATATGAAAATCGCCGGCATCAGCGGCATCGTCGACTCCGTCTTCGGTAAACACGGGAAGCCGTCGCCGAAGCCGAGCGGCGGCCCCGGCGCGACGCCTCTGCCCAAACCGTCGCGCGGTGTGATCGTCGCGCGCGTCTCCGGTCCCGCCGATCTCGCCGGCGACTTGACCAACGCGACGAGCTATCTCTACACGGCGCTCAATCACTTCTACAACACGCAGATGACCGGCGTCACCGAGAACATTCCGCAATCCGCCGACGGCATCTGCGGGACCAACCGCAACAACACGATCGTGACCGGATCGCTCGCCGAGAAGAAATCCGGCGGCCACCATCCGAAGGCGCAGGTCGCATTCACGCTATCGGTTTACACCTGCTTCGGGGCTCAGCTCGACCAGCAAATCGCCACCGCCGACAGCATCGACAAAGCCATCACCGCCGCAGTCTCCGCCTACGCTACGGCCCATCCGGACAATAACTGACTGCTACGCCCTTCGCTTACGTTTGCGCGTCGTCATCTTCCAGGAGCCCCGCAGGCGGATCGACGGAGATTTGCCGTGCGGCGATGTCGATGGCTTTACGATGGCGTGGACCATTGGGACCATGCGATTATTCACGACGAGCATGTCGCTCGCGGGATAGTGTTCCACCGCATCGACCTTGCCGTACTCTTTTCCGTCAATGCCCCGACCTTGCAGCCGACGAGATCGACGTCCAAGTATTCGCCTTCGCCGACGTCGAGTTTGTCGCGATCGGCGTAGAGCGTCGATCCGGCTAGGCTTCGGCTGCGTTCGCATCGTCGACGCCTTCGAAGCGCAGTAAGAGCCGGTCCTTATGCGGACGCACCGATGCGATGACGATCGTCGAGGTGCCGTTGCGGTTCTCGCAACGCAGACGCGCACCTACGGAAAAGACGGTGCGACCCGGCGTCGTCGGGTCGCACTTTAACTCTCCTCGGATACCGAAGATTCCGGGTATCCGCCCGACCGGCAGCTCATTAGGCGCTCGGTCGATTGCTCCTCGTCTTCGGGGCCTTCGGCGGCTTCTTCCGAATCCAATATGTCGACGGAGACGCGGCCTTCGGCGGTCGCGCGAACGACCGTGCGCAATGCGTGCGCGACGCGGCCGCTGCGGCCGATGACTTTACCGAGATCTTCCGGATCGACGACCAGTTCGATGACCGGCTTGCCCTGTTCGTCGGTGAACAGTTCGACCGCAACCGCGTCCGGCTTTTGGACAAGTTTGCGAGCTAAGAATCCTAAGGACGTCCGTCGCGCGACGATAGCCCGCCCAGGGATCGGCATTTGGTGTACGTTCGCGACGCGGTGCGTAGAACGATCGCGGCCGCCGCCGGGGGCGCGGTCGCGGGGTTGACGACGCGGACGATCGTCTTCGGGTTCGATCTCATCGATGATCGTCTCGCCGGCCGATGCGATCTTCGCGCGCCGAGCGTCGAGCTGACGTTCGGCCTCGTCCCCGGCTCCTCGCCGAAGAGGCCGAATTCGTCGTCGAACGCGCTCATTGGCTTGGCGCCCTTCTCGGTCTTCGGCTTGCGTTTGTCGGTCGGAATCGGGCCGCGCTCCATGAGCCCTTTTCGGCGAACAGACGGCGGACCGGTTTCGGACGGCTGCGCGCCCTTGCGAGCCACGTCTTGGCTCTTGGTTCTTCGTCGACCACGATCGGTCTTGGGTTCGGTGCGCGGATTGTAGTGACCGAGATTTCGATGAAGCGCCGTCGCGCGGCGCGCGAGCGTCGGCTACTGACGAACCGATACGTGGGTTGCTTCTTGGCGCCCATGCGGCGCAAACGGATTTTTACCATGATGTAGTGTTGTCTTTCTTAGTCGTGTGGGGTTAGCGAGACACTCCGCGTGCCAAGCTGCAGCCCGGGCCCGCGTTTCGCCGCCGCCGATCTGTTTCATCATTTGACGGGAAGCTTCGAACTGTTTGACCAGACGGTTGACGTCGGCGACTTGCGTGCCGCTGCCGAGCGCGATCCGTTTGCGGCGCGAGCCGTTGAGGATATCGGGACGGCGGCGTTCGCGCCGCGTCATCGAGCAGATGATCGCCTCGACGCGCTGACGTCTCCCTCGTCGATTTCGACGTTCGGCAGCGCTTTGCGAGAGCCCGGGGATCATCTTCATGATGTCGCTCATCGAGCCCATCTTGCGCACTTGGCGCATCTGGTCGAGGAAGTCGTCGAGGGTGAAGTCGTTCTTGCGCAGCTTTCTGCGCGAGATCTTTCGCCTGCTCTTCGGTGTAGACGCTCTGCGTCTTCTCGATCAGCGTGAGCACGTCGCCCATGCCGAGGATGCGCGAGGCCAGCCGGTCGGGATAGAACGGCTCGAGCGCCGACGAGTTTTTCGCCGATGCCGACGAACTTGATCGGCGCGCCGGTGACGGCGAGGATCGAGAGCGCCGCGCCGCCGCGCGTATCGCCGTCCATCTTGGTCAGGATGACGCCCGTGATCCCGAGGCGATCGTTGAAGCCCTTGGCGACGCTGGTCGCTTCTTGGCCGGTCATCGCATCGGCGACGAACAGGATTTCTTTCGGGCCTGACCGCGGCTTGATCGCTCGAGTTCGTCCATCAGCTCTTCGTCGATCTGCAAACGGCCGGCGGTATCGATGATGACCGTCGAGATGCCCAGACGCTTCGCTTCGGCGACGCCGTCGCGTGCGATCTTGACCGGATCGCCGGCGCCTTGTTCGAATACCGGAAGATCGATCTGCTTGCCGAGCGTCTGCAACTGCGCGATTGCAGCCGGACGGTACACGTCGGCAGCGACCAGCAGCGATTGCGCCGGCCTTGCTCTTTTAAACGAAGCGCGAGCTTGCCGGCGTGGTCGTTTTACCCGACCCTTGCAACCCGACCATCATGATGACCGACGGCGGAGCGTCGGAGAACTGCAGCCGCGCTTGCGCGCCGCCAAGCAGTGTCGACGAGCTCGTCGTGGACGATCTTGACGACCGTTTGCGCCGGCGTGAGCGACTCGAGGACGTCGGCGCCGACGGCCTTCTCTTTTATCCGTGCGACGAACGCTTTGGCAGCACCGAGCGATTACGTCGGCTTCGAGCAGCGCGATGCGAACTTCGCGAAGCGCCTCGTTGACGTCGTTTTCGCTGAGACGGCCGCGCCCGCTGAGGCGCGAAAGATCGCGCCGAAGCGGTCGCTAGTGCTTCGAACAATGAGCGGTCCTTTAGCTCCGGCGGTCGCGTCGTCGATCGTTCGCAACGGCGTCGCCGACGGTCTTGATCTTTTCGGCTTCTTCATCGGGAATATCGATGTTGAACTCGGTCTCGAACGCCATGACCAGCTCGACCTGATCGAGCGAATCGGCACCCAGGTCGTCGGTGATCGACGCTTCAAGTCGTCACTTCCGTTTCGTCGACGCCGAGTTGCTCGACGATGATCTTCTTGACTTTATCGAGGTGTGCTAGTCATATGACTCCTATTGATGTTTCTAGTTTCTGGTTTTACGAGGTTACATCAACACGCCGCCGTCGACGACGAGCGTTTGTCCGGTTATGTACCGGGCGGCATCGGAGCACAGGAACGTGACGACGCCGCGACGTCCTCCGGCGTTCCGGGACGTCCTAAAGCGGCTGCTTCGTGAGAAAGCCTCGGGCTGCTTCGGGCATTTTCTCGGTCATGGCGGTCTCGATCAGGCCCGGCGCGACGGCGTTGACTCTTATGTTCCTCGAACCCAACTCCTTCGCAAGGGACTTGCACAGGCCGATCAACCCGGCTTTCGAGGCGGCGTATGCGGCCTGGCCCGCGTTGCCGCATGATTCCCACGATGCTCGAGACGAGCACGATCGAGCCGACCGCTGCTTCATCATCGGCTTCGCGACGGCGCTGCACAGGTAGAACGCGGACTTGAGATTCACCGAAAGCATCGCTCGATCGTCTCCGGCTTCAGTCGAAGAGCAGCCCGTCGATGGACTGGCCGGCATTCGCGACGGCGACGTCGATGCGACCGAATCGTTCCATCGTGCGCGACGACGGCTTCGACTTCCGTGCGATCCGCAACGTCCGCCGTGAACACGAGCGCGAGCGCGCCGGGGCGCACTGCGGCGCAGGCGCCGCCGTCTCTTCAAGTGCGGCACGTCGCGTCCCACGAGTGCTACGTCGGCACCGCGCTTTGCAAACTCCGACCGCAATCGCGCGCCCGATACCTCGGCTGGCGCCGGTGATCGAGCGCGACCTTTCCGTCAAACTTCATGCCCGAACGACATCCTCTGCAAGCGTACCGCGCAGCTTTTCAATTCCCGCATGGTCGCTCACGACCAACACCGGCGGTGCGTTCGGCAAGCGTTTCATTAGCGGTCCGAGCACGCCCGAGGCACCAACTCGACGACGAGGTCGAGCCGATCGATAGCAAGCGCTCGGCGGCTCGTGCCAGCGTACCTCGCTCGTTATCGAGGCGACGAGATTCTGCTTGATCGTCGCGACGTCGCGATAGGGCTCCGCGTCGACGTTCGAAATCACGTCGAACTGCGGAATCGTAAACTCGCCGCGTTCGACGGGACCCGAAAAGCGTTCGACGGCCGGCTGCATCAATTCGCTGTGCCACGCGCCCGAGACGTTCAGGGCACGATGCGCTTCGCGCCCGCCGCCATCAGCGAGTCGCCCGCAATCTACACGGCGTTGAGATCGCCGCTGATGACGATTTGCCTGGGCGAGTTGAAGTTCGCCAGCGTTACGCGTTCACCGGCTTCGTTGCGTTTCGCGCTCGACGACGGCGCGAATCGTTTCGGCATCCAACCCGAGGACGGCCCTCATCGCCGCCGACTGCGAGTTGGGCCGCTTCCTGCATGGCTTGTGCCGCGCTCGTTCACGATGCGCAGCGCATCCTCGAACGACAGCGAATGCGCCGCGTAGAGGCTGCAGAACTCGGCAAACGAATGCCCCGCACTCACGATCGGCCGGAAGCCTTCCCCTACGGCGCTGTACAGCGCGTAGTTGGTCGTGAAGATGGCTGGCTGGCTGAACTTCGTTTCGCGCAGGCGTTCTTCGGGGCCGTCTTTTCTGCAGCGCGAGCAAATCGTAACCGAGGACCTGGGCCGCACGATCGAACAGTCCTCGTGCGACGTGCGGAATGCGACGCAACGTCCGCCCATGCCGACGGCCTGCGAGCCCTGTCCCGGAAAGACCGCGCCGATTCTCACGCTGCCCATCTCCATGCGACGGCGCCCCACGAAAGTCCGCCGCCGAAGCAACGAACACGATTAAGTCGCCGGTTTGAGACGGCCCGATGCCGACGGACTCGGAAAGCGCGATCGGAATCGAAGCGGCCGACGTGTTGCCGTACTCGGCGATGTTCGAGACGACTTTGTCGTCGGGAACGTCGAGGTACTTAGCGGCGGCATCGATGATTCGCTTGTTCGCCTGGTGCGGGATCAGCAGCGTGACGTCGGCCTTGCTGAGATTTGCCTTCGCGAGCGCGCGATCCGTCGCTTCGATCATCTTGTGCACGGCGAACTTGAAAATTTCGCGGCCCTCATCTGACGAGGTTGAGTTTTGATCGATCGCGTCCTGCGTGATCGGCTCACGCGACCGCTGGCCGGACGTAAGCATTCCGGACGGCTTCCGTCGGCGCCAGTTCCGCAGCGAGAAACGAATCATTCGGAGCGACTTCTCGACGATTGTCGCGCCGGCTCCGTCGCCGAAGAGGATCGCGTCGAGCGGTCTTCCTTATTGAGCATCTCGAGAGCGTCTCGACGCCGATATCATCACCCGGCCGAAGACGCCGGAACGGACTGTGCCGAATCGGTAAGCCGTAGATGAAGCCGCTGCAAGCGATCGCGATATCGAACGCCGGGCGTTTCCTTCGCCCGAGATTCGCGGCAACGATGCACGCCGTCGACGGGAAATAGTAATCCGGCGAGACCGTGCAGACGACGAAGCAGTCGATGTCGGCGGCGGTATGCCGGCCGGTCAGCGCGGCCTGCGCCGCCGCGATTGCAAGATCGCTGGTCATCTCGGTTTCGGCGCCCAGCGCCGGCTTTCATGCCGGTCCGGGACGACTATCCACTCGTCCGACGTGTCGAGCCATCCGCGCGAAATCCTCGTTGGCATGACGGCGGTCGGCGCGTAATGTCCGACGCCCACGATCTGACGCCCGGTTAGGGACACATGACCCGCCTAGTCGTGGTGTGACCGGCGTGCTCGTCCTCGACTCGATTACCTTACGGCCGCGTAGTTCCACAGTTCCGACACGCGAAATGCGGGAGCTTGGGCTGATGGCACTGCGGACATTCCACGGTCGTCACCGGACCGAGTTGCCAGTTGGCAGCCCGGCGGCTGCGCGTTTTCGACTGCGCGGGTTTTCCACTTTGGATTTGCCATGGGTTACTCCGATAACGGGCACGGCCCGCGTCCTTTTCGTTTCCGCACGCCGCACACAGGCCCGTGCAGTCTTGCGCAGCACAAGCCCTCGGTAGCGGGAGCATGAGTTGCCGAACGAAGTCCGAGGTCGAGACGGTCGCCGGTATCACGTTGTTTTCGCCGAGGACTTCGCGCGCGTGCAACGGATCGAACCGTTCCTCGACGTCGACGTGAACCTCCCGGTCGACGCCTTCCAAGCACGATCGCACTCGCCGTGAGCCCGAACGTCAACCGTTCCTTCGATATGGAGCAGACGGTCCACGCAATGAAGTTCTAAATGGACACGCGCCGGCTGCGGGAATTCGATCCCTTCAAACGGCTCCAAGGACACCTCGTCGTCGAGCAGCATGCGCTGCCGGCTTCCGGCGGAGGCCCCCGCAATATCGATTTTGTGCGAACGGCTCATGGCAAAACTGCACCTGCAGTATGAAGGCCCCACCACCGGTGGAGCCCCCACTACAACCTGGCCATTTTAGGTCCCCCGCTCCACCCCTTGTCAAACGCCCTTCTCGGAGGGAGAGCGAGGGGCCATGACCATCGATGCCACCTCTTCCCAGCTCGCGGCTCACGGGGTCGCCTATGCGCCGGCCATCGCACAGGCGGCCCAGCGGCACGATGTGGACCCCACGCTCCTGGCCGCCGTCGCGGCCCAAGAGACCGGCGGACCGGGGTCCAACGCCGGCCATAACGTCGTCGGGGACGGCGGCCACGGGCACGGCCTCTTCCAGATCGACGACCGCTACCACGACTTCGCCGAAACCCCCGCCGCTATGGATCCGGCCGCGAATGCGGACTATGCCGCCGGTATGCTCCACGGTCTGATCGCCAAGTTTGGAGGCAACGTGCATCAAGCGCTTTCCGCCTACAATAGCGGAAGCCCAAATGCGGCCGGCACGACGACGACCTGGGGCGACGGCCAAACGCTGGGCTACGCCGACTCGGTGATGAAGCATTACCAGCAGATTGGAGGATCGACCGGCGGCCTTGGAACCACTGCGCCGTCCGACCCGGGTGGTCCCGAAGACCCGAGTTCGCTTGAAGAGTCCGTCATCGCAGAGCTTTCCACGCTGATGGCCTCGGTCGGCTCGCTCGCCTCGCAAGCGCAGTCCCTGCCCGAGATGCCGCAGCTCTCTCAACCGTCCCAACAGCCGCAGAGCTATCACCGCGCCACGACGGACTACAGCGGCCTGTTCGACGACGAATCTTAGTTTTGCCATAAAAATGCGACGCGGTGCAAAGGGACATTAGGCGTGGTGCTAAAAACGCGGCCTCTTAAGATACTGCTCAGCTTAGGAGGATGTTCGCAATTATGAGGTCGTTCTTGACCCGTTATAGCGGGTTGGTAGTTTTTGCCGCGGGGCTCGCCGCATGTAGCGGCGCCGGCGACCAGTCGATCGTGCCGACCCAAGGCGTTGCGCCTGCTTCCGTTTCCCTGGCCCGTACCAAGGGGCCCGAAGCCCTTCAAATCACCGCGTCAAACATTGCCTTCGCCCAAACGTTCCAACCCGGACCGCACCATATCACGCGCACCGCCCTGCATGCGGGGTCAATGCGACCCTCCAATCGGCCGGCCAACGTCGGCTACCCCGACGATATGTCATGCGCTCCATACGGTGGAACGTGCACGACGATGCCGTCCTCCGAGGCCTATAACGTGTACGTCAGCCCCGACGGCAAGCATTGCATGAACGAATCGTGCTGGGGCACACCCGAGGATTTTTCAAGGGAATCGCCGGCAGCGAGTCCGTCGGGCTCATCGAGCAGTACACCGGTACTTCGGCGACCGGCTACAAGTACGGCGGCAGCGCCGCGGTGCCTTACACCTCGCTGAAGTACGAAAAAGTCTTTTACGACAACGATCTCTTGACGATCCTCGCCACCGCCGTCGCGCACTTCCGTAAGGTCGGAACGACGGCCGAATACCACATCTTCATACCGCCGGGCTACGACGTCTGCGAAACCGAAACGACCAGCTGCTACTCTCCGGACAATTTACCGGATTTCGCGTTCTGTGCGTATCATTCGTCGGCATACGTACCGTCCCTCAAAACGAACATCGTCTATTCGATCGAGCCGTGGGCCGGCGCGAAAGTAAGTTATAACGGCAAGGAAATCTATGGGTGCGGGAATAGCGCCAAGCCCAGCGTCGAAAGCTTCCAAGCATCCTTACTCGCGCACGAATCGTTCGAGTCGTGGAGCGACCCGGTCTTCCCGCCGCCGTCCTATAACCCGTTGGGTTACGTCAACTACGACGGCGACGAGATCGGCGACGTCTGCGCCTATCGCTTCTTCACGAACGTGAAGGTCGGGAAAACCACGTATAACGTTCAGGATATGTACTCAAATGAGGACCACGGCTGCAGCGATTCCTAAGCACGCCTCCTAACTTCAACTCGAAGGGGAACGGCCGGCGCCGTTCCCCTTCGAATTCCCGCACACCGCAGTGCGTCGACCCTTGTCATAAGCTCGAAACGGCGTGAATGGGAGTCGCCACCCTCGCAGATAGTAAAGGAGACCACAATGGCGTTTTTGCTCCCGATCCTCGAAGGCGCGGGTGCCGGGCTGCTCGGAAACTCGATCGGCGGGATCTTCGGCGGCGGCGCCAGCGGCGCAGCCGAGAACGGCGCAATGAACGCGCTCAACTCACAAGACGAAAGCTTTCAACTCGGCATGTACGCCAGCGAAATCCAAAATCAAGAACAGCTCCAGATGCAGTCCGAGGTGTTCGATCAGATGATGGACGAGCGCTCGGAGAACATGCGCGAAGTCGACACGCTGCGCAATGTGGACATGGCCCAACGCAAAGCCGACGACAGCATCACCAAGAAGTTCATCCAAAGCATTACCGAATGACGGCGCCGGTACAACCGGTACGCCCGAGCGTGCCGCCACCGCAACGCGCACCGGGCTCCGCGACGATGCTTCAGCGTGCGCAAGCCACTGCCGCGCAGCTGCGGCCTTCGACTATCGAGGCCGCGGAACGGCGGAAATGCTGCGCGAACACCAGGCACTCGAAGCACTGATGCAAGCCCAGCTCAAGAACGAAGACGAAGTCATGAAGAAGTGGATCGCGCTGATCTGAGCTATTGGAGCCTTCGCACGTCGGAGGCGTTGGAGTCGGTTATCCATATTGCGCCATCGGGGCCGTTCGCGAGGCCGTCCGGCAACGGGTTCGTGCCGCTTAGCGTATAGGTGGTCAAGACGACCTGCCGATCGATCGTAGAGTCGGCCAATGGATTGCGGCAGCGGCGAGGGCTGCAAGCCCAAACCAAATAGCGCCGTCCGGACCGACTGCGATCCCATCCGGCTTGCCCGGCACGGGATAGTACGCAACGCTTCCGCTCGTGGTGATACGGCCGATGTCCTCTGCTGCACGTCGTGACCAGCGCACGGTCGGGACCGGCGATGATTCCCAGCGGCTGTATCCCCGACAAAAGCGTATATTCCTTAATCGGAGACCCGGCGACGGGAATGCGCCCGATCTTACCGACCGTGCATACTCCGCGAACCAGAGCGCGCCGTCAGGACCGGCAGTGATGCTCTGGGTGTACGAGTTTGCTGTCGGGATCGCGTATTCGGTAATCGGCGAGCCGCTCGTCGGAACGCGGCCGATCTTATTACCGCTGATCTCCGTGAACCACAAAGCACCGTCCGGGCCGCCGACGATGCCATTGGGTCGCGAGCTCGGGCTCGGAAGTGGAAACGTTTTGACGGCCCCAGCCTCTCGTTACGCGACCGGTACCGCGCATCCTCCTGCTAAGCGGTGAACCACATGTTTCCATCGGCGCCGAGCGCTACGCCCGCCGGGGCCGCGCCGCCGACGGTTGCCGAAAATATTTTAACCATATTCCGCTCGTTGTGATGCGGCCGATGTTGTTGCCCTGATATTCGACGAACCACAACGCGCGGCGCGCGGACACGATCCCGGCTGGCTTGCTCGCGCTCGTGAGCGTCGGATAAACGGTGAACGCTGGGGCGTTGAGCGCTAACGTGGCGCCGCTGGCCGGCGCGCCGTTACTTGCGGACGGCGCTGAGCACCGTGCTGAACCCATTCGTCGCCTGCTGCGGGTTCATCAGGCCCGGCGTATAGGTTATCACGACCGAATCCACGGGCACGCCAAACATAGCGGGTGAAAACGCTATCGTCGTACCGGCGGTGGAATCTGCTTGCATGGCAATGGTTACGCGCTTACCGGCACTGTCCACAAAGGTCTTCGTTAAAATCGCGTTGTCGTCGGCATCGAGCACGGAAACGCTCGCCGTCGTGCTAAGCGGATCGATCGCCGGGCCTGCGCCCATCGCGAGCGCGACGCCCGTCTTGGCGACGATCCCGCCGATCGCTGCCGGCACGTCACGACTCTTCTTCAAATCCGCAATCGCCGTCCCGGCCGCGATCTCGTGCGCCAAGGGCGCAATTTTCCGCCGTGGGGTTTGCGGTCGTAGACGGCAATCTTGAACGCATACGTGCCGGGCTTCTTCAGCGTCAACGCGATCGAGCAATCGGCGGCCGCCCGCTACATTCTTACAATCTCGCGATCTCGCCGCGATGCTCGCGGTGGCGGAAGCCAGCGTTGCGTTCTTTCCCGGCTTGTGCGCCACGATCGCCAAGCCATCGGCATCCTTGACCACACTCGGAATCTTGATGACGACGGTCGCGGTGACGGCCGCTGTAGCGTCGGTGCCGGGCGCACCCGGAGCAACCGGTCATGGCCCACTAGGGACGCGGGCACACGCGGCGCCCGCGAGGATGGCGAAAACTGTGGCTAGCGAGCGGGCACGTAACATCGATCGACACCTCCGCCAACGCCTTTCTCGGTTAGCTCGGTTCGACAAGTCTCGCCGTGTTTCCAGGCTAGCGAGCGGTCGCCCATTTTTACGCGGACGACGCGTCGGAGTTTGACCGGGATCGACCTAGACCGAGATGATGCCAAGGTCCACGAACTTGAGAACATGCGTGAAGTCGACACGCTGCGCAACGTGGACATGGCCCCACGCAAAGCCGACGACAGCATCACCAAGAAGTTCATCCAAAGCATCACGGAATTACCGCGCCGCTTCTTCCGCTCCGCCCGGATCGCTCCGCGCCGGTCCGCGCCGCGATGGCCGATCGCCACGCAACACGTGGCCTTCGACTTCCAAGCTGCCGAAACGGCGGAGATGCTCCGCGAGCATCAGGCCCTCGAGGCCATGATGCAACAGCAACTCAAGAACGAGGATGAAGTTATGAAGAAATGGATCGCGATGATCTAACCAGGCGGTCCAGCCGACGGCAGGGTCGCCCTCCTAAATAAGACGGGATGGCCGGGCTTGCCCTATATGCTATACTTCACCCTTGTCTCGGGCCATTAGCTCAGCTGGTTAGAGCGCATGCTTGATAAGCATGAGGTCTCTGGTTCGATCCCAGAATGGCCCACCAAGCTACGAAAGCCTCCGCCACTGCGGAGGTTTTTTGCATTAGCTTTCGAGACGACGCGATCGACGCGACTCAGTATTGACAAACTTCGATGCTCGGCCGTAGCATCGAAGAATGTCAATGCAACAGCGAAGGTCGCGCGTGTTGTTCATCTGTATACGTAACAGTGCGCGCAGCCAAATGGCAGAAGCGTTTATGCGGCGGGCCTGCCCCAGCGAGGTTTACGTGGAAAGCGCCGGGTTAGAGCCCGGAGTCATAAGCCCGCTCGCCGTCGCCACCATGAAAGAACTCGGCATCGACATTTCCAAAAACTCGACGCAAAGCGTGTTCGATGTGTTCAAAGCGGGAAAGCTCTTCTCTCACGTTGTCACGGTGTGCGACGAGGCTAGCGCCGCTGCGTGTCCGATATTCCCCGGTATTGTCACGCGGCTGAACTGGAACATTCCTGACCCTGGGACACTTGGCGGAACGTGGGATGAGCAGTTGGAAGCGGTCCGACCCATACGGCAAGCGATTAGCGACAAAGTAGACAACCTGTGCGAGAGCGTGTGCGACTTAGTGCATGCGTCGTCGTAGAGCAAGCTCCCCCGTCATATAGCGCGTCTAGGGCGGCGTAAAAGCTCATAGAACGCTCGGGGTTCCGCAGATTCCTCGTCATCTTTGCGCCTTGATAAGCATGAGGTCTCTGGTTCGATCTCAGAAGCGAGCGTGTCACACTCCTTGGACCGATCTTACTGGGGAATACCCGATTGGTTATCTTTTCGAAGAAGTAGCATGTGAGCTACCACCCCAAAAGAATAGCAGACCCAATATGAATCCAAGGTTATAGGGCCACCCGTTATTCGGCACTGCATAAACGGCTACGCTTGAATTTAAAGAAGTGGACAACAAAAGTAACGGGCGCGATAATACCTTGCCAAACTCCTAATAAGAATCCCGGTCCCGTGCTGAGAGTGGTACCAGGAACAGCATGGGCGGTACAACCGCTAAGTAATAATAGTGAAAAGAATAAGAACCCGTATTGGCCAGTCTGAAAACTGGAGAAAACACACCCGGAACAACAGCTACCGCTTGTATCTGGACCGTGCGCACCTACGGTATCACTTGCCGACATGCTTCATCTAAATTACGTACTCTGTCCGACCTCAATAATATAGCCGTCAGGATCGCGGATGTAGCAGCGAATCTCGCCGTACTTGACAATCGGTTCTGTGAGGAACTCGGCTCCTCGACTTTTCCATAATTCATAGCACGCTTGAATATCCGCAACGCGAATATTCATAAAGCTGCTGACCTTATCCGGGTCGGCGGGGACGCTGAGCGTTACCGTCGGCTTGTCCGGAGTGGGGCCGCCGCCGACGTTGACGATAAGCCACGTATTCGCGATCTGAATGTGACCGGACGCACCCTTGCTATCGCCTCGGCTCAGAACGCGGCCGCCGAAGACCCTTTCGTAGAAGTCGGCCGATCGGTCGATGTCGGCAACGGTGATAAAAAGTGTGACGGTGAACCCGTCGCGCGGGGGCATTTCGTAGCTCTTCTGTTCGATCCGTACGCCGCTCATTGACGACCTCTCTCAATACCGTACTCATTCGCCGATTCTGGTTCTTTGGTATTCATACCTAGGGATCGTCACACGACGGCGACGATGCCGCACTGAAACGCCATCGTCGCCGCACTGCCGGATCGTTACTTGCGTTTGTGGATAATGAACGCGTTGCCCTCGGGATCTTCACCGAAAGCCATGTGGCACATCGGCGTCTCCGTGGGGTGCTCCTCGAACTTGACGCCGATCGCCTTACAAGCCTCGATGGAAGCTTCGAAGTCGGTTACGGCGAAAAGCACGCCGCCGCTGGGATGCCAATCGGCGGCATCCTGCGGCTGATAGATGCCGAACGTTTCTCCACTTTTGAAGGTCCACTCCGAAACCGTGTCCGGAGCGTGCATCGTCGGCTCGAAACCAAGCAGGGTCGAATAGAACGTGGTCGCCGCGTTGAGGTCTTTGGTGAGGTAGTAGCTGGCATCGATGCCGGTAATGCCAACTTGGGCTGCCGTTGTCATCGCGAACTCTCCTGTCATCAAGGTGGGTCCCGGCGCTTCCATGCAGGTTCCATCCGAACCTTGAGCGTGCGAACGATTTAAGGCGGCTTAATCTTACACAAGTGAACGCCGGCACTTGTTCTTCAGCCACCCGGCGTCAATAGGTAGTTGCGAATTGATTATCCGTGAGAATCGTGCGGCGCGCTTGCTGGGGTCTCTCATCGACTCTTGGTTTCTCAATACTTCTCAAAAAGAAATCGCGAAGAAATCGCGCCGGTTTTTACAACTTTCGCTTTGCAGCCGCTGAAAACGCAGGTTGACTACCATGGCTGGACCGGATAGCATACCGACTAGTTGGTATGAAATAAATGAACGCCGATCGCGCCCAGAATCAATCGAAGGCGAATCTGCTCGATGCGGCGTTGCGCGTCGTGCGGACGAAGGGATTTACCGCGACCACCGTCGACGATCTGTGCCATGAAGCCGGCGTGACCAAGGGCAGCTTCTTCCATCATTTCGACAGCAAAGA
Organism: Vulcanimicrobiota bacterium; assembly: GCA_963782265.1. Taxonomy (GTDB): domain Bacteria; phylum Vulcanimicrobiota; class Vulcanimicrobiia; order Vulcanimicrobiales; family Vulcanimicrobiaceae; genus CAWAJD01. The sequence continues at coordinate 16,093 of CAWAJD010000045.1, read as the reverse complement.
AGAACTCGCGATCTCAGCAGCCGCACATTTTGGGGCGATGGCGGTCGGTCTATTTTCTGCCGCGCCGTACCAATCGGCGCTCGACCCGCGCGACCGCGTCCTGGGTTACGTTGATTTTCGCAAGATTCTTATAAGCGATGACGTGGTCGCGAGTACGTGCTTGTTTGGAACGCTGGTCCAAGAGACGTACGAGACGTATCCCGCCATTGCAGCCGCGTGCAACATGCATTTAAGCGAGCACGTCGATATGCTCACAAACGACATCCGCGACGCGAAGCAACTCTACGCTCCGGATGCGCCGTGGGATCCGCGAACGCTTGCGTCGTTCATCCAAGCGGTACTGCAAGGTGCGTTCATCTTGGTGAAAGCCGAGAACAGCCCTACCGTGGGGCACGAAAATCTTGCGCACTTGCGGCATTACCTCGAAATGCTTCTGCCGGCTAACAAGGTGGGCTGATATTGTCACCAACGACGTACTCGTTTGGATCATTTCGCCTGGATACGGCGCGGCGGCTGCTCTTTAGCGGCGACGAGATCACTCCGCTGCCGGAGCGCGCGTTTCAGTTGCTGCTGCTTCTGATCGAAGCCGGCGGTGAGGTCGTGACCAAAGAGACGTTGGCCGCAAGAGTCTGGCCAGAGTCGACCGTATCGGATGCGAACCTATCGCAGCACATTTATTTGTTGCGGCAGAAACTCCGCGAGAAGGCCTCGGACCGCTCGTATATCATGACCGTTTCGGGCAGAGGATTCCGATTCGCTGCACCGATAGCGTCAACGGCCGGCGAGACCGCCGGCCCCATCGAAGAGACGCCGGCCAAGGCACCGGCACCGATTCCACGTGCAAAGGGCAGCGCCGATCCATTTTGGGAGTATTGCCGCGGAAGCCAACTCCTCGAACGCCGGACGGCGCTGCATCTGTTGTCGGCAATCGAAGCGTTCGACAACGCAATCCGCCTGAACGACAAGTGCGCGGCTTACTTCGTCGGGCTCGCCCGCGCCTACTCGCTGCTGGCCGAGCTCGGATACGCGTCGCCTGCCGCGGCCTTCTTGAAGGTACGAGCCGCGGTCGGCCATGCCATCACCATCGACCCGCGTTCGGCCGCCGCACATACCGTGTTATCCGAGGCGTTGCTGTTCGGCGACTGGGATTGGAGCGGAGCTCGCGGGGCTTCGGATCATGCCCTGCGTTTGGACCCGGGCTCGTCGTACGCTCGCCGAAACGCGGTGCGTCTGCATATCGGCCTTGGGGATTACGCTAAAGCTCTGACGGAAGCACGAAGTGCGTTGATGCTCGATCCGTCCTCCGCGCAACTTCAGATACTCTTCGCGCAGGCGATGGTTTACGCCGGAGACTGCGACCAGGCGGTTTCGGTTCTCTCAAACCTCATCGAGCTGTCGCCGAACTGCCACATTGCCAGACGCCAGCGAGCCGAGGCATTTCTCTCGGGCGGGGATCCCGAAAAAGCGATCGGCGACCTGCAGCTTCTCTCGCAGGAAGCCGACGCGAACGGAACCGACGTCGCCTTGTTGAGCCGGGCGTTGGCGGAGTACGGCGACGCCGATCGGGCGCGACGGACGCACGAAAGACTCTTAGAGATGAGCTCGGGAGGGCACGTCGTACGCGTCAGCCTCGCCTTGTCCGCCATTGGGATCGGCGAGGAACGTGAAGCGATGCAGCATCTCGAGAACGCCTATCGAGATCGCGAGCCGGCGCTGGTATTTCTCAACTGCCTCCACTGGTTCGAGCCGCTTCGGGATACCCCCGAGTTCGTGCAAATGCTCGTAAACATTGGTCCGAAGAGCCGCAGCATCCGGGCGACGATCGACCCGTACGGCCTCAGATAATTCTCGACGAATTGCACGCGTGACAATTCTTCAACGTAGTTGATAAAACACGAAATTAGTTGAACAGGGCGGTGCGGCGTCGTTAGGTAACGCCCGCTGATGATGCGTCTGCAAAGTACGCACGCAACTAGTAACGTTGGAGAAACAACTACGTGAAACGAATGCATATTCGGCACGTCGCCACCGCTCTGGTGCTCCTCGTCGCATTCGTCAGCCAGGAAACATGGGCACTGGCAGGCACGACGGGTGGTCTTACCGGTTCGGTGGTCGACGCCACATCTTCGGCACCGATCGCAGGTGCGGTCGTAACGGCCTCCAGCCCATCGCAGACGGCTTCCGTCACGACCGATGCATCGGGCCGTTTCGGGTTTCTGACCCTGGCCCCGGATACGTACACCGTGTCCGTAACCAAGGATCAATACCAACCCACCACCGAGGCCGGACAAATCGTCTTCGCCGACACGGTGCAGACAGTCACGATCCGCGTGCAAAAGTCGCTCACCACGATCGCGCACGTCACCTCAACCGGCGCCGGCTCGCTTGTGAAATCCGGCACGACCGCGGACGTGTACTCGGTGAACGCCGCGGGTCAAGCTGCGGCCGCCGCGCTCGGCGGCGGCGGCAGCCTGAACTCGGCCTACTCCGCCGTCGCGTCGGTTCCCGGCGCATACGTCCTCCCGAACCAGACGGGTTACTACCAGACGGTGCATATCCGCGGCGGTGACTACGACCAAGTCGGATACGAGTTCGACGGCGTTCCAGTCAACCGTTCGTTCGACAACTATCCGTCGAGCTCGGCGTCATCGCTCGGCAACGCGGAAGTACAGGTCTACACCGGCGCTAGTCCGGCGAATTCGGAAGGCCAGGGTTTAGCCGGTTACATCAACCAGGTCATCCGGACCGGTACCTATCCGGGCTTCGCCGACGGCCAGCTCGGTATCGCGACACCGACGTTCTACCATCGTGCCGAGATCGAGGCGGGCGGATCTACCCCCGACCGTTTATTCTCGTACTACGTCGGCGTGGCCGGTTACAACCAAGCATTCGACTACGTCAACAACCAGAACGGTGCGAACTACGATAGCTGGATGGGCGTGCCGATGTCCGCAAACGGGACTCCCGGATTCGTCGAGCCCTACGCTCCGACGGTCAACTACTTAACTGGCGTGCCGGGGCAATGGTTTTACCCCATGGGCCCGTTTAACTACTCATTCCAATCGGGTATTTCTTCACGAGACACGGTCGTCAACTTGCATTTCGGGATTCCGCACAAGAACAACGGCGGCCGCGACGACGTTCAGGTGCTGTGGGACAGCGAATCGCTCCATAACACTTTCTACAGCACGACGAGCGATATCACGTCGACGAGTGGTTGCGCCGGCGCGACGACCGGAGCTCAATGCGCCGTGGACATTGGACTCGGAGTGCCGGTCTACATCGACTCGCTTACCTTCACGTGCCAAGGAAACGTAGGCAAGACCTATACCGCTGCAGGGCTCAACGGCCTTTCAAAATGCGTCACGAACTACTACTTCCCGAGCAGTACGAATCGCATGGCTCCGTTCCAGCCGATTCAGGGCGGAGATACGACCTGGAACAACCAGGAAATCGTAAAACTCCAGTACACGCACAACATGGGGAGCAGCGCGTTCTTCCGGATATATGGTTACACGTACTACAGCGATTGGCTCCAAAATGGTCCGCAGACTACCTACGCGACCTTCACAGGGTGCTGTTCGCCGGACTACGAGCTTTCATCACATACTCGCGGCCTCAGTGCTCAGATTCAAGATCAGGTTAACGGGCAAAACCTCGTCAGCTTACAGGAGGCGTACGTCACTTCCAACAGTATCCGCGACAACAACTCGTTCTATGCCGCGAGAAATCTAGCGGTTATTGTAAACCCTGCAGACCCGACGAGCGGTTATTGCTACGGGCCGACCGGCGGCGCTCCGGTCATTTGTAACAACCCTGCCAACCAAGTTGCCTTAGCGACCGTTCAAGGTGGCGCCGCTCCGGCACTACCAACGTCGTGTCCCAACCCAGGGGTATCGACGTCGCAATGTGCGTACATGGTTGCCGAAAACGGGCTTCACGCAACCGTCAATCAGGTCGTGCCGACCTTCTGGTCGACGTCACTTACGGATGAATTCCGCCCGACGGATAAATGGCTGTTTAATGTCGGCGTTCGACTGGACAGCTTTGGGTTCCAAGGGTCCAATACCAGCGCGGGTCAGTATTCGACGTCGCCCGCTGCCCGGACGCTGTGGACGAACGCCTATAATCTGGACAACTGCGTAAACAGCGTCACCGGTATTCCATCCGCTAAGACCGGCCCGGTTACGGCAGCCTGTCCCGCCGGAACGTATCCGGCGTTCTTCCAGAACATCCCCAACCAGCAGTATACGTTTAACATCTGGCAACCGCGCATCAGCGGCACCTACACCCTTAACCCGAACTCGGTCATTCGATTCTCCTACGGCCGTTACGCACAATCGGCGAACACGGCTTTCGAGCAGTACAACGTCGCTCAGGAGGATCTCGCCGACTATATCGCCCAGAACTTCACGGCGTTCGGCCGCACGACGCCTGGTTACCCGATCGCGCCTGCGACCTCGCTGAACTACGACGTTTCGTGGGAACAGCACCTTAAGGGTACGGACATCTCGTTCAAGCTGACGCCGTTCTTGCGTCAGACGCAGGACCAGATCCAGGAGTTCTATCTCGATCAGAAGACCGGCTTCGTCTCGGGCCTCAACGCCGGAAGTCAACGCAGCCAAGGCTTCGAGTTCCAAATGACCAAGGGCGATTTCTCAAAGAATGGTTTCGCGGGACAACTTTCCTTCGCGTATACAGACTCGTATATCAAGTACGGCGTGCTGGCGTCGGGAGAGTATGGTACGACCGTTATTACGGGTACGAACCAGGCGATCTCCGATTACAACGCGTGGACGGCTAAGTGCGCTCCTGGAGGAGCGTGGGTTGGAAAAGTCGGCTACAACCACGTACAGCTTTGCGGAACGGCGGTGAACGGCGCCGGAGCAACGGTCCAAGCCGCTCCTTGCTACACGACGGCCGGCCTACCGGTCACCACGGGCTGTACGGCCGCCGACGTCGGTAATCCGTACTGGAACAATCCGCAACCGCAGATCGATCCGAATACCGAGTTCCCCACGTTCTCGCTTTTCCCGGGCGCAGTCGGATCTCAAGGCGCGGCCTTCGGCGTGCCGTATGCTGCGTCGCTTATCGTCAACTATAAGCACGACAAGTACACCATCACCCCGTCGTTGCAGTTCGAAGGCGGTGGTAAGTACGGCTATCCGCAGACGATGCCCGGCATAAACCCTGCATCCTGTTCGGCAGTTCTGCCGGGCGTTGCCGGGGCCAATGGCGGCGGTCGCTACGACGCGACAACGTGCGGCGTGGGCGGCAACTTCGTCTCGGCTATTCCCGACACGTATACGGGCGTATTCGACGGGATCGGCGCGTTCACGCAACCGAATCTCCTCGGGTTCAACTTGCAGTTGAGCTATGACGTCAGCCCGCGGATCTCGTTAACGGGAACGCTGGCGAACATCGTCAACACCTGCTGGGGAGGCACCGTCGCACCGTGGACGGTCACGGACCACAACGTCTGCTCGTATGCTGCCCAGGGCTACCAGCAAGGCTTTGCCGGTGAACTCGAACCGGTCGGAAACATGTACAATCCAGCCGGATTTCACGGATCGGTCATTCAACCGCTCGTGAAGTACCCGTACGGCGCCAACTTCGGGCCGTCAAGCCCAAATAATGCCGACGGCGCGATCAAGAACCCGTTCCAGTTCTACGTCACGGCAAAAATCAAGATCTAGCACCTAGCGTCGATCGAGGGTCCTCGCTCCGGCGGGGACCCTCGTTTTCGTCCGCGACCTTGCAGTGGCTTGATTTTGTCGATTTTGGGGTAGCCTAGACGCATGTTTCGCACGCTTGCAGCGACGATGCTTTTCTTGCTCCCGGCAGTGGCCGCTCCGGCGGTGACGTGCCACGGGAGCGATCCGCAGATTACGACGGTCGCGGTTAAAAGCGTGGAGAGCGCCGGCAACGTCGACCGCTATCATCTTAGCGGGACGGTCGCGAACCTGGGCGCTACGGCTCAGGCTTCGACCCTGCTGCAGTCCGTGGATATCTTCGACGCCGACGACAAGCTGGATACGAAGAGCATCCCGCCGCTCAAGCCCGGCGAGTCCTTCACCTTCACCTACGTCTCGACGCGATCGAGTCAAGCCGGCAAGGGCACCACGCAGCTCGGATTTCAGCTCGATCCGATCTCGCCGTGCAGCGTCGGCAATGACCGCTATTCGCTGACGTTCTAGTTTCGCTCCGCCCTTCGCCGGGCAAGATGTGCCTATGGCAGGTCAACCAAGCGGAGGCGGCGCGATCCTCGCGCTGAACGGCGAATTCAATCTCACGCAGCGGGACCGACTCAAGCGTGCATTCGACGATATCGTCAACGAACGATGCGTCGTCGTGGACCTCGCGAAAACCGCATTTATCGATTCGACCGTACTCGGCTCGCTTCTGCGCCTGCGAGCCGACGTGATTCGCAACGGCGGTTCGTTCGTTCTCACGTCGCCGTCCGTTATGGTACAGCGCCTTCTCGACATCACGATGTTGACGCAAATCTTCGACGTGCGCGCCGGCGAGCACGATGTCGCGGGGGTCGAGGCGTTTCGCCGGTTAGAGCTTATCTCCGACGAAACGGCCGCCGCCGAGCTTTAGGACGGCGTTAGCCGCGCCGTCCGCTCCCTGGCGGTCGCGAAGATCTCCGAAAGTTTCCGCATGCGCGCGACGAGTTCCGGCGCGGACTGCTCGAGTTCTGCGAAACCGCGCTCGCGTTGGAGCGCCTCGACCTCGTGCAGCGCGTTCGCAATCCGAAGGCGCAAACGCTCGGCCTTTGGGATGGATAAAAGCCGCTCGTACTCCGCCGACGCGTGTTCCGCATCGCCGAGCTCGATTTCGACCTCGTTCGCGTCACGCAAAAGGCTGTAAATGCGGGATTTAAACCCGTCGATATCCATCAGCGTCGCCGTTCGACGGGCAAGGGCCGGAACGCTCCCCAAAACACGGCTATCGCCGGCGCGCGTCTTTCCGATCCACGACGGGAACCAGCGTCACCAGGTTCATGCTCCACGGGGGCAAGGTGACCGAGAAGCCACGCTGCAACGTGCCCAGCGAGCTGGTGACGGGCGCGGCCCACACGTTGCTTTGCGACTCGTCGTATTGCGCTTTTCCATAGGTCGTTTGGTTCGCCGTGAAGCTGCTCTGCGTTGCGCCGGCAAGTTCGACCGTATACGTGACCGGCGCGTTCTCGTTCAGGTTGAAGAGCAGAACGCCGTAGCCCGAACCGAGCGTATCGGCGTACGCGCGCACGTCGGTCGTCGAGAGCGCCGTCGTAACGTTTTGCATCACCGAGCCCTGCCCGGCAAACTGCGAGAGGATATGATACGCCTGGCCGTCGGGGAAAGGCGTGCCTGCGGGGACGGTGTTTTCGGTACCGCAACCACTCGACTGATCTGAAAACAGCGTATAGCTCCCGAAGTTCTGGAAACCGTATAGCGAGGAACTGAAATTGCCTCCGGTCGCTGCCGTTTCGCAGTCGCCGAACGCAAGCCACCAAGTGGCCATCGTCACGCCGGGCTGTTTCATCACTTCCGCCATCGCCATTCCAGCGAAAAGGCCGTTGGTTATAGAGACGGTTTGCTTCCCGGCCGTCGTAACGACGCTGTTCAGTTCGCCCAGGTAGATGGGCACCGACGTGGACATTCCGTCGGTGGTCAGCTCGGTGCGCAGATTCGATAAGGCGTTGGCAAAGTCGGTCACTCCTTGCCCGAGCAGATATGAGTCGCTCTCGATACCTCCCGGATAGTTCCCGCTTCCCTGTTGAGCGTAGTAATGATACTCGACGTAGTCGAAATGGCTGGTCGCCTGCGCGATTACCGCTTTGTCCCACAGGTCGTAAACGCCTTGCCCATCGACCATAATGCCGACTTTGGCGCCGGGATAGCCCGTCTTGATCGCGCTCGCGTAGTTCTGTATTTCGCTTCCATATTGAGTCGGATTGTGTGTATGCCCCGCCGCGTGCATATCGGTTTCCCAACTGCCATAGTTCTCGTTGCCGACCGTCCAATATTTAACGTTGTATCCTTTGCTGTGCGCATATGCCGCCCAATCGCCGGCTTCCGTCGCAGTCCCCGGGCCGTTGCACGCAATGTTGCTGCCGTAGTTCACCGTGATCGCGACGTCGGCGCCCGCGGGTACCGCGTACGTCATGAAGTTGTCGAAGGTCGAGTCGGTCAGATCCGCATACGCGCCCGCGCACGGCGTCGTCGGGGTATGGCCGGCGTTGTCTCCCCAATGATAGTCGTCCGCAAGGGAGCCGCCGGGCCAACGGACCAGGTGCAAGCCGGCGCCGCCCATCGCCGTCTTGATGTATGACTGCGTATCGTCGATCCAAGCCGGAAGATTCGCGCCGAGAACGTCTTGCGAAATCGCCGTGCCGCCGGAAGCAACGTTGACGACGATCTGCGCCGCGACCGGAGATAGGACTGCCGTAACGGGCGTAACACTCGCAATACCCTTTACGGATGCGGTGAACGTTGCGGACGTGAGACTGCTGCTGCCGTCGTAGAGCACGTTCACGGATTGCCCCGGCGCGCTGACCGTCACCGAACTTCCCGGTGTCGCGCTTCCGAGTTGGAGCTGCGTATGCGACGTATCGCTGTCGGATATCGCGATCGCGTGCTCGTAGTCCCCCGGTGCGAGAATCGTGTTGCCCCCGGCGTCCAGGGCCGCGACGCTAAGCGGAATCGTCGAAGGTGATCCCGTGAACGGGCTCGATGGAGCCAGGCCTAACTGCAGCGACGCGACGATACCGTTCAGCGTAACGCCGACGTGCGTAACCTTTCCCTTTAACACGGTTGCCGTGGCATCTCCGATCGAGAGCTGCTTGCCTTTGGCATTGAGCGCGTCGTAGAGGGTAACCGTAAACGTGTCGTGTCCGGCCGGCACGAACAGCGTGACGCTGCACGTGAGCGGGAGCGTCTTCGTGCAGCCTTTTGACGACGGCGTGAGATTGACGGTAACCGGCTTCGCCGCCCCAACGGCAATGGTCGCCGATTTGGTCGATGGCGAGACGTACCGACCGTGCTTCTCCTCGCGGCGGCGGACGATGATGGTGAAACGAACGCGCGGCATTGCGCCGGCGGCCGCCGGCGCCTCCCCTTGCATTTGCGCCGGAACCAATGCCGGGTTCCCACCGCCGGCGCAACCGGCGACCGTCAGCGCCAACGAGGCGCTGAAAGCGCATGTCAAGAGGAGCGGCGTTCGTGTCGTTCTCATGTTGCTACTTTAGCATGAGAGCGGCCCCTTGCCGTTCCGGGACCGCCGGGCCGGCCGGCGATCCCGCCAGTTCTTCAGCCTTTGCGCTGGTGGACCATGAACGCGTTGCCGTCCGGATCGTTTCCGAACGCCATGAAGCAGACCGGCGACTCGTCAGGATCGCCGATCGTTCCCCCGTTGGCACGAATCCGCGCGACGGCCGCGTTGATATCACCGACCGCAAACATGACCACGGCGCCGGATTTCGGACCGTCATCACCCGGATTCCAGACGCCGAACGTCTGGCCGTCGGCTAGCGTGAACTCGGCGCCGCGACCCTTGTCGTCGATATTGGTGGGTTGCATACCCAAGACGTCGCGATAGAACGCGATCGAGCGGGCGGGGTCGCTTACGAAGCATGCGGCGAGGTCGATCCCATGGATCGCTGCCTGGTCAATCGTGGTGCTCATTCGTGGTCGTCTCCCTTAAGAAAGCTGCCTTTGTGTTGGACAAATCATAAATGAACGTACCTGACATATACTGTCATATATACGCAGCCTTTGAAATTTAAAGGGACGGAACCTAGCCGCGCACTCCGAACGAGGGAACGCGACCGTGGATATGCTCGACGATGCGCTCAAACACCATTTTGGCTACGACTCGTTCCGCCCGCTTCAGCGAGAGATCGTCGAGGCGTCGCTGTCGGGTGCCGATGCACTGGCATTACTGCCGACCGGCGGCGGGAAATCGCTCTGCTACCAACTACCGGCGCTTCTAGCTCCCGGGCTCACGCTGGTCGTCTCGCCGCTGATCGCCCTGATGAAAGATCAGGTCGACGCGCTCAACGCAAACGGCGTCGCGGCGACGTTTCTCAACAGTTCGATCGATACGTACACCGCCGCGCAGCGCATCGACGCGCTCGATCGCGGCGAATACAAACTCTTGTACGTCGCGCCCGAGCGCATCGTCGTTCCGAGTTTCCTCGCGGCGCTGGATCGCTGGAAACTCGCGCGGATCGCCGTCGACGAAGCACATTGCGTGAGCGAATGGGGACACGACTTTCGGCCGGAATATCGTCGTATCGCGTCGCTGCGCGATCGATATCCCTCGATCCCATTTATGGCGGTCACGGCAACGGCCACCGGGCGCGTGCGCGAGGATATCGAGCGCTATCTACGCTTGCGTGAGCCCAAACGCTTCGTCGCCGGATTCAACCGTCCCAACCTGCGCTACAGCGTCTTCGAAAAGCACGACGCCTCGAAGCAGCTTCTGGCGTGGGCCGCGCAGCGCGCCTCCGAAAGCGGCATCGTCTACGTCGCCAGCCGGCAGTCCGCCGAAGATCTCGCCGCGCGCCTCAGCGCATCCGGCGTTCCGTCGCTTCCGTATCACGCAGGCCTTTCGCCGCGCGAGCGCGTTCGCAATCAAGAACTGTTCATTCGCGATGAGATTCGCGTGATCTGCGCTACGATCGCTTTCGGCATGGGGATCGATAAGCCCAACGTCCGATACGTCGTCCACTATGACGTGCCCAAGAACGTCGAAGGCTACTATCAGGAAACGGGCCGCGCCGGGCGCGACGGTCTGCAAAGCGAATGCGCGCTCTTCTTCAGCGGCGGCGACGCTGCTAAACAGCGCCATTTCATCCGGCAGATCGAAGATCCAGACGAACGGGATCGTGCGGAACGTTCGCTGCGCAGCATGCTCGAATATGCGGCGACGCCCGCCTGCCGGCGCGCATATCTGCTGCACTATTTCGGCGAACGCAACGGCGCGGCGGGGTGCGATAACTGCGACAACTGCATCACGCCGCCGGAACGCATCGACGCGACCATCGCCGCCGCTAAGCTGCTGTCGTGCGTCTATCGCATGCGCAAGCATGCGGGGTTCTCGACCGGCTCGCACCATCTGGTGGACGTGCTGCTCGGAAAGCCGACGGAGAAAGTCGAAGCGTGGGGCCACGACCGGATCTCGACGTTCGGCGTCGGGACCGAACACACCAAAGACGAATGGATGGCGTTGATTTCCGAACTGCTTCGGTTGGGATTAATCGAGCAAGAGGCGGAGCGCCGTACGCTAATCTTAACCGCGGAAGGCGTCGAGGCGCTCAAAGACGGACGGGCGATCGAATGTGCAAAGCCGCGAACGGTTCGCAAACCTAAACGCGAACGCGCGAGCAAGGGACGCGCTGCCGCGACCGGAAGCGTCGACTCGTCGCTCTTCGAAGAACTGCGCAAACTGCGCAAGTCGCTGGCCGACGAACAGGGCGTTCCGCCGTACGTCGTCTTCTCGGATGCGACGCTGCGCGAACTGTGCTTCACCAGGCCGGAGTCGCTCGGCGCGTTTCGCGCGGTCAGCGGCGTCGGCGACGTTAAGCTGGAGCGGTACGGCGAGGCCTTCGTCGAGGCGATCCGATCGTTCGAGGGACGTTAGAGCCGCATTAGAATGCGGCTCGCGCACAGTTTTTCGCCCGTCCGAGCGGCAACTATCCCGCATGAGCCGCGCCCGATCCGTCCTCGCTGCGGGGGCGTTCGCAATCGCTATGGCCGGGTGCTCCGCCGGGCAGCCGGGCGGAACGTTTGCCCCGAATTCCGGCGCGACGATGCTCGCGGTCGCGCTGCCGGCGATTCACCCCGCACGTTCGCCGATTGACTGGGCCTCCAAACCGAATCTGCTTTCTTCCGCGACGCGATCGATCTCGGGATCGATCGGAACGCGCAAATTCGGCCCCATCGTCCTTTCGCCGTCGCAGCCGTTCTGTCAGATCGACGGACCCGGCCTCGCCTGCACGCTCGAGATTTCAGCTGTTCCCGGACCCGCGCAAAAACTGCATCTCGTAACGTACGCGACCTCCAATGGAAAAGGCCCGGTCCTCGCCGTAGGGACGTCGACGCTTTCCGTTCATCGCGGTCGTAACAACGTCGAGCCCGTGCTCTTCGGTCTGGCACAGCACATCGCGGTTCGGCCGCAAGCCGACGTCGTTCGTCAAGGCAGTTGGCAACCGGAGCCGCTCGTCATCTACGGCATCGACGCTGCAAAAGCCACGATTCCCGCCGTCTCGGTCTTGAACCGGCACGGTGCGGCAACGGTTGACGCGGTAACGGTCAGGCTCAGCGGATTTCTGAACGCAACGGCCCGCGCACCTTCGGGTGAGCCGTTGACGTGCTGCGGTATCGCCGGACCGGTATTCGCCTACGACGGTCTCCACACAGGCCGCGAAACGTTCACGGCGCGCGCTCCGGGCTATCCGAGCTACTCGACTCATCTGACGGTGCTTCCCGGATCGAGCGTACCGGCGACGATCGTGTTGGCAAGCACGTATGCGGACGATCCCGGTTCCAGCTACATCGATTTCGTCGAGCAGTTCGCGGCCAACGCCAGCGGTAACGCGATGCCGGTTCGGTCCTTCGTTCCGCCCGCATCCGGCAAACTCGGCGGCGAGGATTCCGACGGCAACGTGTGGATTGGCGGAACGCATCTCTCCAACACCGGATCGGTGCTCGGGCGGGTGGCCGTTCCCGAACACACCGAAAGCGTCGCCGTCGACGGCGCCGGGAATTTCTACGCGGCATCGCCGTGCGCGGTCAACGAGTATCCGGCGGGCCGGTACGGATCGCCGGACCCGATACGCCACATCGACTTTCCCAACTGCAACGCCAACGACGACCTAGCAGTCGATAAGAGCGGCAACATCTTCATCTCGTTTCCAGCCGCTCTTGCGTCGCAGACGAGCGAGATCCACGAGTACGCCGCCGGGTCGAGCAGCGGTATCCTGAAACCGGTTCGCAAGATCTTTTCCGGCGACGGCACGTTCATCGCACTCGATACCGACGGCTACGGAAACCTCTATGCCTTGAACGTTGCGACGCTCGCGTATGAGCTGCTGAAATTTGTGCCGGGCTCCAGCGCCGGCCAAGTGCTGCTCACCGACTCCATCGGTGCGTTCGCCGTCGACGACCGCGGCGGTATCTATGCGTCGGTTTCGTCGGGTTCGCCGACGACCGCGTCGCTGGAATACTTTCCAGCCCGGCGCGCACACGCCGGCGCAGATCATTTCGGGAAGCGCAACGCGCATGTCCGGCGTCAGCAAAATCGTGGTCCCTCGGACGTAGCGCCCATAAACGGCCTAGAACCAAGGAGAGGCTCCGCGCGATTGGGTACCTACGGCTATGCTCGCAGCGCTCTTGACCGTTGGGTTGTTAACGCTTCAGCCTTGCGCCGGGGCATCCGGCTACTATTGCGGTACGATCGTGCGTCCGTTGGATCCAGCCGGCATCGTACCGGGCACCATCTCGATCGGATTCACGTGGCTGCCGCACTCGAACGCGAACGCACCCACCGGCGGTACGATCGTTGCGGCCGAGGGCGGCCCCGGCTATCCGAGCGGCGGCTCGCGCGACGCATATCGCACACTGTTTGCGCCGCTTCTCGAAACGCGCGATCTTCTTCTGATGGACGATCGCGGCACGGGTCGATCGGACGCAATCGATTGTAAGCCGCTGCAGCGTGCCAAGACGATGACGCTCGACAACGTGACCGCGTGCGGCGCGCAGCTCGGAAACACGGCCGATCTTTTCGGCACCGCCCTCGCTGCCGACGACCTCGCCGCGCTGAGGACGCGCTCGGCGTGAAGTCGGCCGACATGTACGGCGACTCGTACGGCACGTTCTTCGTTCAGGTTTTTGCGGCGCGCCATCCGGATCACGTTACGTCGGTCACGCTGGACGGCGCGTATCCGGCGATCGGCTCCGATCCGTGGTACGTCAGTACCGGGCCGACGATACGCAGCGCGTATGCCCTGGTCTGTTCGCGCGGGACGTGTCCGATCGGCGGTTCGGCAATAGAGCGCATCGAACGTCTCTTCGTCATTGCTGCGCAAGCCGCGCGCACCCATCACGCCTACGCAGCTTGCATTCGTGATGGATACGGCGGGTCTCGACACGCTCAACTATCGCGATCTGACGCCGCCGCTCGCGCGTACGCGAACAATGGCGACGCAGTTCCGCTCGTTCGCCTCGTTCGCGAGACGGAAAATACGAAGAGCTGCCCGCGGCTACCGTTAAGGACCTGAGCCAGGGTCTGTTCGTCGCGGCGAGCTGCAGCGACAATCCGCAAGCATACGGCATGACGCTCGCGCCGCAGCAACGCCAACTCGCCTGGCAGGCAGCGCTCGCGCAGAAACGCCGCACCGCACCGGGCCTCTACGCGCCGTTTACGCTCGACGAGTTCCTTGACATACCGCTCGACTTCTCATACGTCCCGCTGTGCCAAACGTGGCCGGTCGCATCACCCGCGCATCCAGCCGGCCAGCCGATTCCGCCGCGGGGTGCGCATGCCGGACGTGCCCGCGCTCGTCCTCACCGGCGATCTCGACACGATCACCACTCCAGCCGAGGGAGACCAAGCCGCAGCGCTCTTTCGCAACGCGCGCCGCGTCATCGTTGAAAATACCGGTCACGTCAGCGCGGTCGGCGATCCGTACGGACTGCGCCTCGGCGATCGTTCGAAACTTCGTCGCGGGTCGCCCGGTCGACACCGGCGTGTACGAAAATCGTTCCGCCGATCCGCCTCGTGCCGGCATTCGCACGCACGGTCGCCGAGATGGAGCGCCCCTCACCCGGCAACGCGAAGCGCTGGAACGATACCGATCTCCGCAAAGCCGCAGCCGCCGTCGCAGCGGCCTCGGACGCGCTCGCTCGCGTCGAAACGCTTTCTTCGACCTCAGGTACCGGCTTGCGCGGCGGCACGTTTTCGTCGAGCACCACGAAAAAAGGCGCGACCCGCATCGTCCTTCACGGCGTCAAATCGGTCTCGGATTCTCGCTGTTAACGGAACAGTCACCTACGATACAAAGGGCAATGCGAGTGCGTCCCTCCAGTTCCGCCGCGGCCATTCATGCGACGTGGCACGGCATCGCCGGTTACGCGTATGCGAACATTACCGGAAGCGTCGGTGGCCGGCAAATCAAAGCGCAGATGCTCGTACCGTAAGGACGACCGAGCGAGCGGCGTATACGATGGTATGACCTATTCGCAAAGCCCTTCGATCGGAGCAGTCCTCGCGCTGTTCGGCCGTTGCGCTGGTGCCCGCCGGGCCGGCTCGCTCGCAGCAAATTCAAGGCCAGCAATGGCAGTCGCAGACCTACCCAATCGAGCGCGATTCCCGCGCGGACGTATCAAGCGCCGGTTCCGGTGCTAAGCCAGCCGGTGACGCAACAGTACACCGCGCAACAATATCAGGGGCCGGTGCAGGCGCGCAGCCGATCGCGCCAGCAGTGGATGGCGCAGCGATGGCCGTCGGCAGGTTACGACGTCGGCGCCAAAGCCTTCTCCGGCGCCCGACAACGCTATGTAAAAACATCAACAAACCGGACGGTTGTTTAGCGGACGCGAGTTCGGGTACGCTTAGGGTATGAGCGAAGGACGGGCCGAGAGCCCTCGCTTCGAGGATCTGAAGCACGCGCTTCACACGATTGACGTCGAGATCGCGCGTTATGAGAGCATTCTTCGCTCGAAGCCCGACCGGCGCTTAGGCATCCCGAAAGAGCTGTCGAAGCTGCGGACGTATCGCGGCGAAATCATCGATAAGCTCAAAACGATACCGTAACGCGACCATAAGAAAGCCCCGCAAAAACGGGGCTTTTGAAATTTTGGAGACGTGGAGGCTCGAACTCCAGACCCTCGCGTTGCAAACGCGATGCTCTACCAACTGAGCTACGCCCCCCGATTTAAGCCCGAGCCTATTCGCACGGAGGAGTCCAACCCCCTGGCGTGAATACGGGCGGGTCGCGCGGGCCTCTCGGACCGCTGTGGGGGCTTAGCTCAGTTGGTAGAGCATCACGCTGGCAGCGTGAGGGTCAAGCAATACGGTGCTGAACCAAGTGCGGCAGAACATG
>CAWAJD010000044.1:0-40465 GCA_963782265.1 Vulcanimicrobiota bacterium | reverse complement strand
GCATCGCTTAGAAGCACCCACTTCACCGCTCGACGCAGCGTGACAGCAGAAAGATAAGGCGCAGACGAATTCCTCCAGAAGATGGAGCCTTTCTGACCGAAACCGCCGCCGGTATGCCGGGACGACCACACGAATATCGTCTCCCGCCAAATGCAGATGATTGGCACAGATATGCCGCACGACATCAGGGCAATTGATACAGATGTTCCAGAGCGTCAGGCCGACGCGTCTTTCGCGATAGCCGGCGACGCAGCGCGGGTTTCCAGACACAGGGCCTGCTTGCGGCCGATTCTGAACTTGCGCTTGACGACGAGGTACGCACTGCGGATGCCTCGTCGACGTTGCCGCGCTCGAATTCGCGCTTGATCAGGTGATTGTTCGGGCAGGTGTCGCGGAATCCAGCGCCACGCCATCCTGTTCGCCAAGCCGCGGGTCTGGTCACCACCGGCAGTGGCTGACATTGATTTCGATAGAGCTCCGCCGCATCTTCCGCGGTGGCGCGATCCTCCGCGACCACTGCGCAGACCGCCTCGCCGCAGAACCGGACCTTGTCGACGGCAAGCCAGTGCTGGACCGATTCGCCGCCGGAAAAACGGTTGGGCATGCTGCGGAACGGCTCGACTTTTCCCAGCAGCTCTTTGCCGGTCTGCACCAAGATTACGCCGGGCAACGTCAGACGCTTTCGCCGTATCGACGGAGCGGATACGTGCATGGGCATGCTGGCTGCGCAGGAAAGTCGTATGGTACATGCCCGGCAGACCGATATCGTTGAGAAAACGGCCGTCGCCTTCGACCAGCGGGATCGCTTCGTCGGGCAACACCGGCAAACCGACCGCTTTCTGATCGACGAAGCGCGTGTCCGCCATCACGCGTATTCTTTCGCTTTTTCCAGACTTGCGCGTCGCGCGCCACCGCCAGCACGGAATCGACAATGGCCTGATAGCCGGTGCAGCGGCATCAACACGCCCGGGATTCCTCTACACGACGTCGGCGACGATCCGAACCCGACCGAATATGCCAACCTCTACATGTGGAACGTCACCGATCTCCTCAACATCTACTGGCTCGACGGACGCTACACGTGGGACAAGATCAACTGGCATCCCTACGTCGCAATTCAGGCCGGCGACGAGCAAACAGAACAGCGGCGTCTCCTACATCGGCAAAATCGATGCGCAGCTTTTCGGCATCCAGCTCGGGTGGAAACGTAACGAAGAACATCGTGCTCTCCGGAAGCTTCGACGACCAACCGTGGCATCAGGACACCGCGTTCTTGCCCGCCGGCGTAACGTGCAGCAGCACGAGCCACCAGATATCCACGAAATCCGGCAAACTTCGCGTACTTCCTGCCGCTCAACGCGGCGCAGTGCCGCACCAACGCCAACGGGACGACCGAAATCGAATACGGCGGTTGGGCCAGCCCCTATACGGACAACTACGCGACCAACCCCGTCTTCACGACCGCGATCTCGCAGGGCACGCCGGACCGGCGCGCTCCAGCGGTCTCGTGGCGTGCGGCGGCAATGTTTACGTCGACGAAACAATCGGTTCATTTTCATCGCAGCGGACGCTTGGTATAACTACGGCAACGCGATCGCCGCGCAGACGACGAACGAGTGGAATCTCGACGGCACGATCGCTTTAGTCCGGTGCATGGAACGGCCCCGTATCGCGGGTTACAACTGCGTTACCGGTACGCCCAACGTACGTACTCGAACAGCTACTGCGGAGCGACCAATACGTCGTGTCCGAACGTCGACGCCACGGGCACGACGATCCTCGGCGGACAGCCGCTGTTCAAGTACAACTGAGCGATGCTCGAGTACGACTTCTAAGCACACCGCACGAACTAACAGCACTGCGAAGGAGCACCACACGCGACGAGTAACCTCATCGAAGGCCCTGGTTCTATTTGCCGTCCTCGCGCTGGCCGCCGGTCCGTCCGTGTTCGCACGAACGGCGACGCCGGCGGGCCCGGTTACCATTCTCAACGTCTCCTACGATCCGACGCGCGAACTCTACGACGACTACAACGCGGTTTTCGCCAAATATTGGAAGGCGAAGACCGGTCAGAGCGTCACCGTTCAACAATCCAACGGCGGATCGGGCAAACAGGCCCGTGCCGTAATCGACGGATTGCAGGCCGACGTCGTCACGCTCGCGCTGGCATACGATATCGACGCAATCAGCGCGCAGGGCGGCCTCTGCTGCCTGCCAACTGGCAGTCCCGACTGCCGAATAACAGCACGCCCTACACGTCGACGATCGTTTTCCTCGTGCGCAGCGGTAACCCGAAGCACATCAAGGATTGGGGCGACCTTATCAAGCCCGGCGTCTCGGTGATCACGCCGAATCCCAAAACCTCGGGCGGCGCACGTTGGAACTTCCTGGCGGCATGGGCGTACGCGCTCAAGCAGCCCGGCGGCAACGCGGAGAAAGCCAAAGCCTTCGTTGCGGCGCTCTACAAGAACGTCCCAGTGCTGGATTCGGGGGCGCGCGGCTCCACCACTACGTTCGTGGAGCGCGGGATCGGCGACGTCGAGATCGCGTGGGAGAACGACGCGTTTCTCGCCGTGAACGACCTCGGTAAAGGTAAGTTCCAGATCGTCGTTCCGAAGCAGAGCATTCTGGCCGAACCGCCGGTCGCGCTCGTCGACAAGGTCGTCGATCAAAAGGGAACGCGTGCCGTGGCGCAGGCGTACTTGCAGTATCTCTACTCGCCCGCCGGACAAGAGATCGTCGCGAAGCACTACTTCAGGCCCCGAAACGCGGCGGTCGCGAAGAAGTACGCGAACGTCTTCCCGAGTCTCAAGCTGGTCAACATCAGCCTCTTCGGCGGATGGGAGAACGCGCAAGAGACGTTCTTTGCCGACGGCGGCGTGTTCGACCAAATCTATCAGCCCACGGGGCAATAGGCAACGCGAACGTGGCGACTGCGGCGATAACGTTCAAACAGCGCACTATTCTGCCGGGCTTCGGTCTGTCGCTGGGTTTTACGACGTTCTACCTGTGCCTGATCGTCCTCATCCCGCTGAGTGCCGCGTTCCTGAAATCCTCGACGCTGGGCTGGGCGCAGTTCTGGCACATCGTCACCACGGCCCGGGCCATGGATTCCTACGAGCTGAGTTTCGGCGCCTCGTTCCTAGCCGCGGCGATCAACCTCGTTTTTGGGATTCTTGTGGCCTGGGTGCTGGTGCGATACCAATTCCCGTTCAAGAAATTGCTCGACTCGCTGGTCGACTTGCCGTTTGCTCTGCCCACGGCGGTTGCCGGAATCTCGCTCGCCACGCTCTACGGCCCGCACGGCTGGCTCGGCGCGCCGCTGCAAGCGATCGGTATCCACGCGGCCTACTCACGGATCGGCATCGTCATCGCGCTCACGTTTATCGGGTTGCCGTTCATCGTGCGGACCGTGCAGCCGGTCCTCGCCGACTTGGACAAAGAATTCGAAGAGGCGGCCGCGAGCCTCGGCGCGGACCGCTGGCAAACCTTTACGAAGGTGCTGCTCCCCACGATTATGCCGGCCGCGCTTACGGGCTTTGCCCTGGCGTTTGCGCGCGGAATCGGCGAATACGGATCGGTCATCTTTATCGCCGGCAACCTGCCGATGCGCACGGAGATCACGCCGCTGCTCATCGTCACCGAACTTGAAGAGTTTCACTATGCCGATGCGACGGCGATCGCCGTCGCGATGCTGGTCGTCTCGTTCGTGTTGTTGTTCGCGATCAACGCCCTGCAGAAGTGGAGCGGCAATCGCAGCGGCGCAGAAGGGCCGGCCGCCAAATGAGCGTTCAAGCACTTCCCAGGGTGCACGGCGCGAGGGGTGAGCCCGCATTCGTACGGCGCCTGCTCATCGCCGTAGCGGTCGTCTTCTTGGTGCTCTTCCTCTTCTTACCGCTTGCGGTGGTGTTCGGTACGGCGCTGAGCCAAGGGCTCGGCATGTTCTTATCGACGTTTAAGGACGCCGGAACGCAATCGTCGATTTGGCTCACGCTCCTGGCCGCGATCGTGGCCGTACCGCTCAACACCATTTTCGGGTTGGCGGCGGCGTGGGCGATCGGGAAGTTCGAGTTCTTCGGTAAGAGCGTGCTCATCACGCTGATCGATCTGCCGTTTTCCGTTTCGCCGGTGGTCGCCGGGTTAGTGTACGTTCTGTTGTTCGGAGCGCAGGGATGCGTCGGGCCTTGGCTGCAGGCGCATAACATCCATATCATCTTCGCCGTGCCCGGGATCGTGCTCGCGACGCTTTTCGTCACCGTTCCGTTCGTCGCGCGCGAACTGCTGCCCATGATGCCGGCACAGGGCAACGACGAAGAGGAAGCCGCGCTGACGCTCGGCGCGAACGGATGGCAGACGTTTCTCAAGGTGACGATCCCGAACGTCAAGTGGGCGCTGCTCTACGGCATCATCTTGTGTAACGCGCGCGCGATGGGCGAGTTCGGCGCCGTGCAGGTCGTCTCGGGCCGCATCGAAGGCCTCACCAACACGCATGCCGCTGCAGATCGAAATGCTCTACAGCGACTACCGATTCGTCGCCGCCTATACGGTCGCGACGCTTCTCGCCATGCTCGCGCTGGTGACGCTGGTCGTCAAGAGCGTCGTGGAATGGCGCACCGGAGAACGCCCCGCATGAGCATTCGCGCCGCAGGCATCACCAAACACTTCGGACATTTTGTCGCTCTCGACAACGTCGATCTTGAAATCCCCGACGGTCAACTGGTCGCACTCCTCGGTCCGTCCGGCTCGGGAAAGACCACGCTGCTGCGGATTATCGCGGGACTCGAGTTTTCCGACTCGGGCTCCATCCACTTCGACGGCCAGGACATCAGCAAACAGACTGCCCGGGAACGCCGCGTTGGATTCGTCTTCCAGCACTATGCGCTTTTCCGGCACATGAACGTCTTTGAGAACATCGCCTTCGGCCTGCGAGTCCGGCCGCGGAAGGTACGATTGAGCGATTCGCAGATTCGCGAAAAGGTACACGAACTGCTCGGGCTGATTCAGCTGCAGAATCAAGCCGGGCGATTCCCCTCGCAACTCTCGGGCGGCCAGCGCCAGCGCGTCGCGCTGGCCCGCGCTCTCGCCGTCGAGCCGAGCGTCCTGCTCTTGGACGAACCCTTCGGCGCGCTCGACGCGAAGGTGCGTCAAGAGCTTCGGCGCTGGCTGCGTCAACTGCACGACGACGTCCGCATCACCAGCGTTTTCGTTACGCACGATCAGGAAGAGGCGCTGGAAGTCGCCGATCGCGTCGCCGTGATGAACGAGGGCAAGATCGTCCAGATCGGCACGCCCGACGAAGTTTACGATCGCCCGGCGACGTCGTTCGTCTACAATTTCCTCGGCAACGTTAATCTCTTTCACGGTCGCGTGGACGGTGGTACGACCTACATTCACCCGGACGAAACGGATCACGTCGTCTTCGTCCGCCCGCACCTCCTAGAAATCGCGCGCGACCCGGCCGGAAGCAACTCGTTCCGCGCGACCATCCGCCACATCAACGCGGCCGGCCCGTTGGTCAAAGTCGATGCGGTCGCGGAGTGGGGTGCGCCGGTCAGCGTCGAGACGACGCAGGAGCGCTTTCGCGAGTTGGCACTAACGAAAGGCGACCAGATCCATATCAACCCGCGCGACGTCGCGATCTTTTCGGATAAACCTTAGGACAAACAGGCGACGATCGCTTCGATCACGCGCTTGGTTTCATTTGGGTCGCGCACTTGGATACACACGGCGCCGGTGCTGCGCACCGGATAGTCGTTGCCGCCCGGGAAGAGCGCGTCGCCGACGTAGATCATTTCCGAAACCGGAATTCCTAGGATGTCGCGCAGCTTCCCGATGCCGTACGCTTTGTCGATTCCCGGCAGCGTCACGTCGATCGACGTCGTCCCGCCCAACCGCACCGAGAACTCCGGCAACGTCACGTCGAGCAGCGCTTTGATCTTCTGCCGCTTGGCGAAGTCCGGATCCCACTTAGTCTTCTCATCCAACGGGGCTTGCTGACCGAGCGCCGAGTAGGTGATCTGGCTCCCGCGATCCTCGATCGCCTCGCCCCAGGTCTTCGTCGCGCCGAATCCCGACTTCGCGACGGCGTCTTGCAGCGCGGCGGTGATCTTCTGCTTTTGCGCGTCGCTCAGATCTTCCGAGTAGAGCTTCTGCCACCCGTCTTTGTATTCGTAGAACCGCGTTCCGTTCGTCGGTTCGAGATACAGACTGCCCAAGCGATCGCCTCGCGGCAATCGCGCGATCACTTGCGTTTGGAATTGGGACATGTCTCCGCCGGAGATGATCGCGACCTTTGCTACCCCGAGGAGCGAGGTGAGCAACCCCACCATCTCATCGTCGATCGGCGACTTGCTTAATGCGAGCGTGCCGTCTAAATCAAAGACAATCAGCGTCTTCATGGGAGCCTTTCGTGACGAATCTTGCGCGCGGCCGCGCGTTCCCCCATACTATACCCAAATGTGCAGAAACATTCGCCCGCTGTTCAATTTCGATCCTCCGGCGACCGACGACGAAGTCCGCGCCGCCTCGGTGCAATTCGTCCGAAAACTCTCGGGTTTTGCGAAGCCGTCGCAAGCCAACGAGGCGGCGTTCGATCGGGCCGTCGACGACATCGCCGAGATCGCGCGCAAACTCGTCGACTCCCTCGTCACCACCTCGGCGCCCCGCGACCGTGCGGAATGGGCGGCGAAGGCCAAAGCGCGGTCGGTCGCCCGTTTCGGACGCTAGGGCACGACTTTAGTCGCAACCCTAGGGTTGCCTGCGTCAATTGCATTTGACGCAGGGGGCTCCTCCGTGCAACAGTGAGAACAACCCTGCGCGAATCTTTCGAATGCGATCGAGCCGCGCACACTCGAAAGAATGGCGTTTTATTACAACCTTCGATGAACTTGGCTTGCAGCCGGAGCTGCTGCGTGCCGTTAAAGACATGGGCTTCACCGAGCCCACCCCCATCCAACTCCTCTCGATCCCGCCGGCTTTAGAAGGCCGCGACGTTCTCGCGAGCGCCGAAACCGGCAGCGGAAAATCCGCCGCCTTCGGCCTGCCGATCCTCCAAGCGCTTTCGGGCCTGCCACGCGGCAAAACGCGTGCGCTGATCCTCGCGCCGACGCGCGAACTCACCGAGCAGATCTCCGTACATCTAAAAGAGCTTGCGAAATATACGAAGGTTCGCGTCGCTGCCGTATACGGCGGCGTCGGTTTCGGCCCGCAGATCAACGCGTTCAAGCGCGGCGACGACATCATCGTTGCAACACCCGGCCGCTTGATCGACCTTCTCCAACAGGGCGCGGCGAAACTCGACGACATCTCGGTCCTCGTTCTCGACGAAGCGGATCGTATGCTCGATATGGGCTTCCTGCCGGCGGTGCGCCGCTTGCAGCGCTACATCAAGGGCGACCATCAGACGCTCTTCTTCTCGGCCACCTTGCCGCCGCAGATCTCCGCGCTGATCAACGACATGCTCAAGAACCCGGTTCGCGTCGAACTCGCCGCGAAGGCCGCGCCGGTCGACACGCTCACGCAGACGCTCTACGCGGTTCCGCAAGAGAGCAAGACGGATCTGCTGCTCGAACTGCTCAAGGACAACACGATCTACTCGGCAATCGCATTCACGCGGACGAAGGCGCGCGCGAACCGTCTCGCCAGCGCCCTCGCGAAGAAGCAGATCCCGGCGGACTTGATCCACGGCGACCGTTCGCAATCGCAGCGCACGCGTGCCCTCGATAACTTCAAAAAAGGCAAGTATCGCGTTCTGGTCGCGACCGACATCGCCGCCCGCGGCATCGACATTGCGGAACTCGGCCACGTGATCAACTACGACGTGCCGCTCGCCGCGGAGGATTACATCCACCGCATCGGCCGCACCGCCCGCGCGAAAGCCACCGGCGACGCAATCACGTTCGTCTCTTCGGATGAAGAGCCGCTGATCAAGCAGATCGAGTTCATTCTCGGCAAACGCTTGGAGCGCTCGAAGAACCCGCTCTTCCCCGAAGCCGACTTGGCTCCGCCGAAGGCTCGCGTGGTCTACCGCTCCCGCCCACGCCGGCGGTAGAACCTCCCCTGTCATCCTGAGCGTAGTGCGAAGCACGTAGTCGAAGGACCGCCTCTAGAGAAACGCCCGCCTCTGGCGGGTTTTTCCTTTTCTAGCGGTCCTTCGACTACGGCGCTGCGCGCCTACGCTCAGGATGACAAAGGCGGCGGCTTGTACTTATAGCCTGCGGCTTTTAGCTGGTTGATTCGGTTGAAGACTTGAGGTTTTGGCGCGAAGAACGTGTTGATGCCGGCCCAGAAGCCGCGATAACGGAATGCCTGCTCGAGGTAATCTTGGATGTCGACTTCATTCATCAAGCGACGTCCGACGGCGTTGATGAGTAGGCCACGGAACCCCGTTGGCGATAACGCGGCACCGTAGCGGTCGCGCGAATATGTACGAGCGCGTTCCAACGGATAGCGAAACCATTTGATCGCTGAAACGTAGGTTAGCAGCATCTCGTTCCAGACGGCCGTTTGGTTGAGACGGACTGCGCCGAGTTCGTGTGCGAGTGTGAATGCTACCACGTCGATCGATTTGCTTTCGTCGATGTCGAACAGCACTTGATGCAGGACGATATAGTTTTCGCGCCATGACGAGTACGTCACCGAGAATGGAGCGATGCCGCCGGCCGTTAGGAACAGTTCCGGGACCTCCTTCATACCTAGCCGGCGGCAGTGGTCTTTGAGAATTGCGTAGACTTCCGGAAACTGCTTCTCCGAGAGGCGGACCGAGTTGCCGCGGATCAACGACTCTCGACGGTTACGATTGAGCACAACCAGCGGTATGCCGATCAATGCGGTGATCGCGACGACGCGGAGTATCGAAATGTACTTGTCGAGCAGGACGTGGTGAATAACCCAGGACGGCTGGTACAACGTCAACGCAATAGCCACCGCCATCAAAAAAAAGTTTAGGGCCACGGTCGCGAGAAAGATCGGAAGCTCCGACGGATGCCGCAGCGTCGACTCGTCGATCAGGTCATTCACGAAGCGGTTTCTTCCAAAGCCCCGCCATCACGGCAAATAAGAATGCCGTGCTTATGCCGAACAGCAGCATCCCGTTTCCGGCTTCGGTCGCGCCCATCATTCGCCACTGTTTATCCATGTCGAGCCCCGTGCTCCCGCGCGTCGTCATCGAATCGACCGAGTAGAGCGTGGCGTCGGCGATTGACGGAAACGCGCCGATGTACACGTAGACGAGCGCCCAAATCGTACTCTCGATGGCGTGCAGAACGCTGAGAAGCAGTGCGACGACGACGATGATGGCGATCGACTCCGGAATTGAATCGAAAAAGCCGTCGGCGGATTTCGGATGGCGCTTGCGCCAACCCACTAACGCACGAGCGATTAAGACCACGCCGACGGCGTGAATGGCGATGGCGACGCCGAACAGGACGAGACTCCACATCCAGCTCGCATCCCAATGGCCCCATCCGCCCTGCATCGGCCCTTCCGCCTTTACGCCCTAGCCGCCAACGAGATAGGCAACGTACAAGATCGTAAAGAGGCCGTCCATCGCGGCAATCGCAGTCATCGCCAGCGTGCGTTTCAGCGGTCCGAAAAAGATCATGACGACGATCAAGGCCTTCTCGACCGAGCCGGCAAGCAGGATTGGGAGGCGCGCCGCCGGTGCGTACGCACTGTAGACGACGAGCGCTCCGACCGCGAGAATCAGCACGCCCCAATGCCGCGCGAAGAACATCGTCGCGGGCTCCGGGCGATCGACTCCGAACGCAAAGCGCAAAAGTGGTCCGGGAGCGAGAAACGCGCCGAGACCGGCGACGGCGGTCGCTATGCCCGAAACGATCAGGATCCAGCCGATAGACGATGCGAGCATCTCAGAGCTTTTGGTAGTTGAGGTTCGTTTCAACGATCGTCATGCTCTTGCTTTGCCCGTCAATATTGATCGTGGCGACGTGATTCGTGCCATCCGGAAGCTGCGCGTATCCAACCGAAATCGTGACGCCGTCCGACGGCCCGCTCAAGTATGTATTCACTTGAACGCCGACGATCGCTTTGAGTACTTTGCTGAACGTGAGCGTTACCGTGTCGCCCGGTTTGACGTACCCGCGAACGACGACCGCGTATAGCCCTGCGCCGCCGGCCGTTTTGAGTGAGACGTTGCCCGCCGCGTAGAGCTGCTGCAGCTTCCCGGGGTCGGGCTGTGCGTAACTTTGCGCGAGTGCCGCGATCTGCTTCCCATAGTCGATATAATCTTGCGTGATCCGATGCCGGATCCCCCACTTGCGCCCGCTCGCAGGCTGCGATTGACTAATGTCGGTCCGGGCCGGCTGTCCGTTCGCGCCAAGCTGCACTTGGTAGAGCGCTTCCTTCTTCAGGTCTCCGCGCACGCTGATCGCCTCTTGCTGCTGCCAGGTGTACTGCCCAACCATTTGCTCGTTCTTGGCGAGGGAAGCGCGGATCTCGGCAACCTTCTGCTGCATCAAGGGCGAACCTTGAGCGATCGCTGCGGGCGCGACGACCCAGGAAAGCGTGACGACGAAGGTTGCGGCGATGGCGCCAAGGGCGATGGAACGACGGGTCGATTGCGACATTCGATCTACTTTCTTTGACGGATGACAAAGGCGCGCCGCCGATTCCATACGAAGCTCGGCGGCGCGTTTTCGTTCTATAGCGAGAAGGTTTTACTGGCCGTGATGCGCTGCAACCGCTTTTTCGATCTGCGCCTTCACCGCTTCCATGTTAAACGACGCGCCTTTTTGCATCGGCGGGAAGTCGATGAACGTTAACGCCGCTTTGCCCACAACTTCTTGCACGAGCACGAAGCGCCAGAACTGGTCGACGAACCACGTGTAGAAGGCCAGCGAGCCGCTTAGTCCCGTTCTCTCGAACGGTTCCAAGCGTAAGTTGACGATGATCGGCCAATCGACTTTCACCGTACCGCCAAGCCAGCCGCCCGGCTGGTCGATGAAGCGATACTTATAGTCGTTGAAACGCACCGCGCCGAGCGTGCCTTCCGCAAAGTAGAAAATCTCGTGACGCTGCGAGGTCCTTTGCCGGTGAGCAGTGCGCTTTGATCGTACCCGTCGAGATGCACTTTGTAGCTCGTGCTGCCGAGCTGTTTTCCTTTGGTGAGGTCGGTCGCGATCGTCGGGTTTCCGGCCATCGACGCGAAGGTGGGGAACCAATCAAAACCGGAGACAATCTCGTTGCAAACCGTACCGGCGGGAATGTGCCCGGGCCAGCGGGCTAAGCAGGGTACGCGGAATCCGCCTTCGAGCACGGTTCCCTTACCGCCGGCAAACGGCGTCTGACCGCCGTCCGGCCACGTGAAGTTTTCCGTACCGTTGTCGGTCGTGAAGACGACCATCGTGTTGTCGTCAAGACCCGCGTCTTTGAGTTTCTGCATGACGGCGCCGACGACGTCGTCGAGCTGCGCCATTCCGGCCTCGTGAATCGACCAGCCGTTTTCCGGGGTACGCAGGTCGTTGTAATGCTTGGAAAGGTGCGTCTTCACGTGCATGCGCGTCGGATTCAGCCACAGGAAGAACGGCTTGCCGGCGGCCTTCGCGCCGTCGATGAACTTAAGCGCATGGTCGCGGATCTCTTCGTCGACCGTCTCCATCCGGTCTGGATAGAGCGTACCGGCGTCTTCGATCTTCTGTTTGCCGACCTTGCCCCAGCGCGGCTGCACCGTCGCATCGTCGGTATCGGTTGCCCAGCTGTGAATCATGTTGCGGGGGCCGATTTTATCGATAAGCGCGGGAGGGTAGTTTCTGTGCGACGGATCTTCCATCGCGTCGAGATGATACAAGTAACCGAAGAACTCGTCGAAGCCGTGAACCGTCGGCAAGAACTCGTTGAGGTCGCCTAAATGGTTCTTGCCGAACTGACCGGTCGCATACCCCTGCGCGCGCAGCGCCGTCGCGATAGTCGGAGCTTCGGCCGGCATGCCGATCTTGGCGCCGGCTTGGCCGACGGTCGTGAGCCCGGTCCGAATCGGCAGCTGTCCAGTGATGAACTGCGCGCGACCGGCAGTACAGCTTGCTTCCGCGTAGTAGTCGGTGAAGCGCATTCCTTCAGAAGCAAGCTTGTCGAGGTTTGGCGTCCGGCCCGCCATCATTCCCTGATGGTAGGACCCGAGATTGAACCAACCGATATCGTCGGCCATAATAACGACGATATTTGGTTGTCCCTTGGTGGCGTCGGCCATAAATAGGCGTCCTCTCAGAACGGTGGATAGATGGACTCAGGATACTCCTGTCAACCGCCGGCCTCTATCCCAAAAGCGCGCCCTCAGGCCGGTTTTGCCGAAACGATCGAGAGGTTGGAGGAATCGACGTTGTAGACGCCTGCGGCTACCGTCGAGTTAGGTTCGGCGCAGATCGCGCTGTTGTTCGGCCCGTAGATGACGACGAGGTTCGGCGGTCCGCAAGGAACCTGCGTAAGTTTGTAACTCGCGAGCAACTTAGCACCGGGACTCGACGGTTGAACTTGATACGACGTTAATGTCTGATTATTGGCTGCAACGATCGAACCGTAAACCGCCGCCGTGGTCGCACCGATCGCGAGTGCCCCCCAGAACCCTCCACCATAGTAATACGGCGCTGGATACCAGGCCATGCCGGCGTTCCAGCCCCACGCTGGATAGCCGCCGTAGACGGGATTCGTGACGTACGACCCGTGATAAACGGTGCCGTTGTACGCGCTGGTCGAGCTGTGATACGTCTGCCCGTAGATATTGCTGCCGTTGGTCGTCTTGTTGTACGTGTGATCGTAGGCGTTGCCGGATGAACTTGAGTTATACGATCCGTACGCATCGCTGCCGCTGGCGGTACGGTTGTAGTTTCCGTTGTTGGCGTTCGCATTGCCGCTGCTGCTGTGGCTACCGTACGGCGTCGACGTGTTGGTCGTGTGATGGTAACTGCCGTTGCTCGCCGCGCCGGTCGACGTTCGGCTGGCGTCGCCGTTGGTTGCGGTCGTCGACCGGTTGTATCCGTTACCGGTGTTGCTGGCGGTGGTCGTGCGATTCGTGCCCGCAGGGCCCGTGCTCGAATGGCTGTAGCTCTGCGGGTGCGACGCCCCACTATCGCCGTGGAAGTCGAATCCGCCCGACGGCGGGTGATACCCGCCGCCGCCGCCGAAACGGCCTCCAGCAGCAGCCGCGAGGGGTGCGAGCGAAAGCGTCAATGCGAGTGCCGTAATTCGTTTAGCGTTCATTTCTTTATAACATCCACGGTGCCGGAAAGTGAGACGTAGGTACCCGATTTGGTCTTGACGGCCATGAGCACGCCATGCGATGGGAGCGACTGCGATGACAGCGAGAGCGGCTGACTCGTGGCCGTCGGATTGAGCCACACCGTTCCGCTCTGGAGCGCGATCCGCGCCTCGTTGCCGTTTTGCTCGAGCGTCGCGTCGTACGGCAGGCATTGGATCAGCTCGCCGATTTTCGTACAGGCGGCTTTGCCGATCACGAGCGTCCCTTTGCCGTGTTCGACGTAAGGGTCATTTCGTTATCGAGAATGCGAATGTACACGTCCGTATACGTTTGCACGGTGCCGTCCTTGTGCTGCACGCGCACCGTTCCCATCGCATGCGCGGGAAGGATCGACGCACCGAAGACGGCGGCCCTAGAATTGCGGTCGTAACGATTGTGCGCATGGTCCTAAGCTCCCTGATCGCCATAGATCAACGCGGTCTTGGTGGTTCCGCCGGTAATCCAATCTTGAAGCGGAAGCTGGATGTCTTTAAAGAATTCGTCCGCAATCTTGTCGGCCTTCTTGCCCTTGTCGTCATCGACGGGATGGTACGACCACCCGAACTCGGCCACCAGCGGTACGAACTTGTCGGGAATCGGGCGCGCCCACACGGCCAACGTCGCGGTTGCCACCGTTCGCTTGCCGAAATAGAGATTGCCTAACTTCGCTTCGATCTCAAAAATCTTGGCACCGTTGACGACGCTCATGGTCTGGTTCATGTCCAAATTCAAGCTGTCCATATGCGGAAATGCTCCGGCCAGTCTCGCCATCGGCAGCGTCATATCCAACTCGGGCGATTCGAGAGTACAGTTGTTCGAATAGATGCTCGTGATGGAACCGAGCGTTCCGCCGTGGATCAGCTCTTCTTTAAACTTCTTCTTCTGCTGCTTCGGGAAGCTGGAGCTGGCATCGAAGCCCTCGGCCGTCGCCAGTTCGGGGTGGCGCAGCTTAAACGTCACTTCCCAGCTGTCGTCAGGCCAGCCGCCGTCGCGCAGCTGCCGAATGCGGAAAATCAAATGATTCTTGCGGAGCGTCTGATCGGGCGTGTCGTAGAACTGCACGACGCGCAACTGCGAGTCGATCGGATCGAACTGATCGTACCGGATCCCGAGCTTGGTCGCGATGCCTTCCAACAGGTGGTTGAACTCGAGGAGGGCTTTGCGCCCCGGAAACCGCTCCGGCTTCAGCAGAAGCTTGAATTCGCGGTGCGTGATCGCGCTAGGCATGGTGACTCTCCGTTCGGAAGTGAATTGCTTGTGGACGTTGAAAAACGGGCGGTATGAGCGCTGCGAGGAAGGAATCGCGATTCGACCGCTGGGTCGACGTCGCGTCGGTCATTCTTATTTCGCTCGCCACGGTCCTGACGGCCTGGTGCGGATACGAAGCCGCCCGCTGGACCGCGCTCGAAACGCGCTCGTATAACGACGCCTCCTCGCTGCGCCTCCAATCTGCTGTGTTCGAGGGGCGCACCAACACGCTACAGACCATCGACGTCGCGACGTTTCTGGAGTTCGTACGCGCCGTTGCGACGCATAGCACCGACGAGCGAAATTCCGATCTACAAACGCTTCCGCCCCGAAATGCGCCGCGCGGTGGATGCCTGGATCGCGACGAAGCCGCTCACCAACCCTGCCGCGCCCGCGACGCCGTTTGCGATGCCGCAATACGTGTTGAAGACGACGACCGAGGCCGACCGTCTCAGCGCCATGGCATCCGCACGGTTCCTGCAAGCCACCAGCTCCAACGAAATCGGCGACCGGTACGTACGCCTTACCGTCATCTTTGCAGCCGTATCGTTCCTGGCGGGAATCAGCACGAGGTTCTTCTTTCCGAACCATCTCATCGTCGTCATACTCGGCTTCGGCGCGCTGGCATTCGGACTCATTCGGATGTTCGAGCTTCCGATTCGCTAGCGCCGAGCTCGGCTTTCAGGCCGGTGGCGAGCGTCTTGCGGCTCTTCTCACCCGCCAGCGATTCCGCCGGCTCCCATGGTTCCCACTCTTCCCATCCGAAAAATTGCGACGCCAGACGGAAGCCGAATCCGGCAACGAACGCGATCGCCGTCGAAGGGATCACGATCCAAGCCGAGCGCCTGATTGCACACGACGTAGACGATCCCGGTCATAGGGCCGCGCCGACGAAGAACTCGCCGCGTACGAGTTGTTTCGGAACGCATTGACACGCGACGTCGATAATCCAGCGGCCGGCCGTCGTCGCGATGACCCCGATGATGACGGCCGCCCCGTATCCCAGATGCGCATCGAGCGCAGCTTGCGCGCCGACGATCGCGTACCACGGCAGCGAAAACGCCGTCATGAACTGGAACAGGCCGTCCTTGAATTTTTGCGCGGAGTTTAGATCGACCACGAGCGCGATCGTCGCGGCCGCCAGACAGAAGATGAGATACCACGGGTTGACGAGCGGCGCGGGAATCTTGTTGACCAGGATGTCGCGGACGACGCCGCCGCCAATGCCGCCCGGCGTAGGCGAGGATAATGACGCCGATCAGCGTGAAGTGCTTGTAGTGATCCGGCCGGCGCGCCAGAAGCGCTCCGTTAAAGGCGTTGGTCGTCGCTGCGATGAGACGAAATATAGTCGATCGTACCGAGCGTCCAGAAGCCGAATTGAGTCAATATCTGCGGCGTCATGCGGAAGCTGCCGTTCCTTTCGTGCGCGCATAAAATACACGAACCGGTAAACTGATCACGAACGTAACGATGAAATAGGTGAATACGGTCGGCAGCACCAGCGTATTTGCGAAAGCCGGATCGGTGGCGATCAAGGTGCATAGGCCGATGTTCCGGATCAACGTCGCGATCGAAAGGGTCCGACGATAGTCGCGCCTCGGACCGCCCAGCAACCAGCCGATCCCGAGGGAAAACAAGGCGACGCACGCGATGATCAAGATGTGGCCGTATCCGTAGACCTTCGAAACCGATTGGACGAGGTCCGGGAAGATCACTACGAGGAAGACGAGCGCCGCGGCGAAGAACACCAGATGGCAGATCTTCACCGCTTTTTCAAGCACCGGCGGCGTCAATCGCGGTCCCGCCAACGCGCCCACGATAAGTGGGACGAGTTGAAAGCCGATCAGCGTCGTTAGGAACTTCATGATTGGTACGTGCGCGGCGTCCGCTCGGCGGCGGCACGAGGGCGAGCGTGATCGGAATGGTGATTACCGAAAGGGCGGCGAACAAAAATGCAATCGTTAGGGCGAACGAGAGGCTGCCGCCGCCCGCCCTACCCGCCGAGTTGACGAGAAACGGAACGCCCGGCGCCATGGCCATGAGCACGGTGCCGATCGCAAACCCGGTGTCGACGTGAAAGAACTTCACAAGCAGGACGCGCCAAAAGCGGCACCAAGATGAAGTTAGCCAGAAACGCCTTCCCCAAGAGGCCGTATTGATGAAGGGTCTCGACGAGGCGCTCGCGGTCGACCTGAAGCCCGCCGACGAGCATCGTGGAGACGATCATGATCAGCGCGAGAATTTTTGGAAGCATCATCCCACGAAAGCATACTGTGGCAAGGCCCGCAGCTCTATCCCAAAAAGGTCTAAGCGCGAGATTGCCCGATTGGGATAGCCGGGATCCGCGACCTGGCGTACGATGGTCCGCATGACGATCGCACCGCTGGCACAAGGCTTCTTCTTAGAACGGCTCGCCGTCGCCACGGGGCTGGGCCTGGCCATCGGCTTCGAGCGCCAATGGCGGCAGCGAACGGCCGGCCTGCACACGATTACGCTCGTCGCCGTCGGCGCGGCGCTCTTTACGGCGCTTCCGGAGCTGCTCGGGAGCTCAGACATCATGCGGGTCGCCGCGCAGGTCGTAACCGGCGTTGGCTTTCTTGCGGGCGGCGTGATCTTACGCGATGGCTTCAACGTCCGCGGTCTGGTGACGGCTGCGCACGCTTTGGGCGACCGCGGCCGTTGGTGCGCTCGCCGGCACCGGCCTGGAATTCCAGGCGATGGTCGGCGCCGCAGTCATCTTCATGGTCAACCTTTTCGGCCTCCCGCTCGCAGATTTGATCTCGCGGATTCCGCGCAGCGGTTACTTGCACCTCGAAACGACGTACACGCTCCACGTCACCTGCGCCGACCGCGCCCGCGCGGCCGTACGCGACCGCATCCTTCAAGAGATTCATACGACGTCGCTCACGCTCGGGACGATGTCGAGTTCGTCGCCGGCGGACGGCACGCTCGAAATTTACCGGTCGAGATGACGCAACCGGGCCGCGAGCAGGGCATTGCAGACCGTCTGCAAGATTCGATCGCAAAGATCGACGGCGTTTCCGCCGTGAGTTGGGAAGCCTCGGAGCGAACCGTCTAGCAGCCGGCGCGTCAGCGCAGAGCGATACCGCCGACGACCGCGCCGCCGAGAATCAGCAGCGCGGGATTGATCTTGGTTTTCAACGTTGCTGCGAAGATTGCGAGCATGATGAGCACGCGTTATCCAATTCGTTACCGCACCTCTTCCAAACGAAATCGTACCGGCGACGGCAAGACCGATCGCGACGGGAGCGAGTCCTTTTTGAATCGACGCGCGCCACGGCCAGTGCTCGAGCTTGGTCCAAAGGCGTCCGACGCCAAACGTAAGGAACCCGGTCGGAACGAAGAACGCGAATGCGGCGATCAGCGCTCCGGGGATACCACTTACTTGCTCGCCGACGGCCGCGACCATCATCATGTTCGGGCCCGGCGCCATTTGGCCGACGGAATAGATGTGAATCAGCTGCTCGCTCGTGAGCCAGTGGTGCACGTTGACGGTCAGGTTCTGCAGCTCGGGATATGCGGCCATACCGCCGCCGATCGGTCAACAGCGAGAGGTAGCTGAAAACCTTAGCTAGCGCAGGGAGCTGATCCACTCTTGCAACTCCTCTTTTTTATTCTCGACGATCGGTTTATGCGGACGGTTGGCGAAGATCGCCAGCGCTCCGACGCCGAGGAGCACCTCCGGCACCGAAAACTTGAAATGGTTGATCCCCAAGACGGCCAGCAAGATGAAAAACGCGTCGTAAAATCCTTTGACCGTTTTCTTCCCGATCTGATACCACGTCGCGGCGATAAGGCCGACGGCGGCGGCAGCTACGCCCTTGAG
The DNA here is from genome assembly GCA_963782265.1 of Vulcanimicrobiota bacterium. Classification (GTDB taxonomy): domain Bacteria; phylum Vulcanimicrobiota; class Vulcanimicrobiia; order Vulcanimicrobiales; family Vulcanimicrobiaceae; genus CAWAJD01. Next base: position 22,121 of record CAWAJD010000044.1, on the reverse strand, counting down.
CGCCGCGGTAACGATCGGCCGGTCGTGGTGCTGACTGTATAACATCCCGGCAATCGTCATGAAGATAAAGCCGGGCAAGCACATACCGATCATCGCCGCGATGCTGCCCACGGTTCCGCGAACGCGATCGCCGGCGAGAATCGACATGTTGGTCGCGTTGAGCCCGGGCAGCGTGTTGCTGATCGACATCAGTTCGAGAAAGGACGTATCGTCGAGCCATTCCTTTTTGGTAACGAGCGCGTTGCGCAGATACGCAACCACGCCGCCTCCAAAACTGGTGGCACCGATGATCAGGAACGTAACGAAGACGTCGAGGATGGAAGGCAGCGCCCGCGCCGCAGCGGCCGGAGCCTGCACCGGCGCAGCCGGGACCGGGATGTCACTCATTCTCGACCGATGATACCACTCGGCAACGGCTCATCTCGCTCCGAAAAACGCAAAACTAGGTCAGCGAGGGTTTCGCGCGACCGTTGCGCGGAACCCTCGTCTCCGGCGCGCCGGCCGCGCCGGCGCCCGCCGCCTGGGGCCAGAAGAGCGCGCGGCGTTTCCGAAGGCCGCTCACCGAACATCGCCCGATAGTCGGCGGCGAAGTGACCCATGTGGTCGAAGCCCCAGTCCATCGCGATATCGATGATTCTTGCGTTCCGGCGAACGGTGGACAGGAGCGTTCGCCGCACGCCGTTGAGACGCTGCGCTTTCAAATATGCAATCGGGCTCAGCCCGGTGAACGCTTCGAACGCATTGATCAGCGATCGCGGGCGAAAGCCGCATAAATCGCTCAAATCCTGCAGCGATACGGTCTCGTCGATGTGCTCGCGCATGTAGGCTTCGCAGGCACGCACGGCTTGAAACCGGCTGCCGAATGAATGGCCCGGCGAGACTTTGCGCGCCGCTGCGGCACCCCGCAATAGATTCAGAAGCGCGGCCTCGATGCCGCGACGCATGGAAAGGTCTCGCAGCATCGCCGGAGCCGCATCGGCTAGAGCGAAAAGCGCGCGCAGGACGCCGCGCATCGTCCCCGCGTGCGTTGCGTTGCGAATCAAGTAGGCTTCGCCGTTCGGGAAAGCATCGGCCAGCAAAACCCGATCGACGATAATCGAGAAGAACGCACCGGCGCCGATTGCGTGCGCGTCGATCGAGCAATGTCCGACAGCGATATCGGCGGCGGTCACCGGCATGCCGAACCATCGGGCCCGCGTCGACGTCGAGGCGAGCGTGCCGAAGAGCACCTCGCCGGGCGCGAGATGTCCCCGTCGTTGTGATCCGACGTTAAAGCGCTCGCGGAACGCGCGGATGGACCCTAAACGGATGGAGCTCAGGCTTCCGGCGAAAGCGCCTGGCTCTACTTGCGTCCAATCCATGCCGGCCGAGCTGAATAAACGGGAAATCCTCACCAGACGGCAACCCTACCATGCCCCCGCCGGCCCGCCATGAAAGCCTCGGTTAAGGGTTGGGAAGATTGCCCCTCTCGACGACGCTAGGTGGGCGCCGGTGCACGGCGCGGCCGTTCAACAGGTTGGACATCAGCTCTTCTCGCGCTTCGCGCGCACAATCGGCCGCGTCGGCCTCCAGCTCGGTAAAGAGCTTCTTCATGTCCAACGCCAGGCTCGGCACCAGATAACCCGCCAGCCGCCAGCGTTCCACCAGGTCACGATCGATGCGCTCGGCCAAATCCGGGTCGAGCTCGTTGGCTCCTTCGAAACGTTGCTGGTCCCCCGTGCGCACGACGTCGGCCAACGATTCTTCGAAAGCGACCCGATCGCGCCAAACCGCGCGACCGTTGTGGAACAGTTCGAGCGCGCGCAACCCCTTGCGACGGAGCTCTTCCTGATCCCAGTCGTGCTGATCGACGGCGTGCGCGAACGCGGCGCGCAACGTGTATTCGGCTATTTGCTCGAGCAGCATGTCGTAGTCGACACTCTGCGCAATACACGCTGACGGCGAGATACGCGCCGAGAAAAGGTCCACAGCGCTCCCAGCTCGCGGCAAGCACCCCAGCGAATCCGCGTGCATTCACCTTAGCAGGCGATGTGCGCCCTCGCCATCCCGGAAATGCAACATTCGTCCCCAACCGGCGTTTATCGACCGGCTCCGCGGGATACGTTAAGTCAATGAAAGCGATCGAACCAGCCGAGGTCGGCGCCGCGGATACGATTCTGGACGTTCGGCGCCACGTTGGGTCGGAGCAGATTCGGGGCGCGGTGCGGTACGACCCGAAATCGCTGCTCGACGCGCCGGAACTGGCACTTCCCTTGAACACCGAAGGGCGTATCGTACTGGATAGCGATTCCGAGGGCGAGGCCACCCAGATCGCAGAACGCCTGACCGCGATGGGCGCTCGCGACGTGTGGTATCTCAAGGACGGTATCGACGGCTGGCGCGCTGCCGGCCTACCGACCGAAGATCCCACGCAGGAGCAGCCGGTTCCCACCGAACCGAAAGCGGGCATTCATCTGCTCTAGCGCTCTCGCGCGCTTACGCGGGAGTTCCCGCCGCAATCCACCGGCGCAGCGTGTCGACCTGTGCCGGCGCCCAGCGCCCGTCGCAGGGCATCGTCCCGGCGCTCACCGCAGCAAAGATGGCCGTCGAATGCTTTACGACGTCCTCGTACTTCCAAAGATCGAACCGGCTCAGCATCGACGTCCGGTCCTGTTCGCGAAAAAGCGGTTTGACATCGGTCTCGAAACTCATAGCGCCTCCATTAGTACGCGTCCAGCAAGGGGGCACCATTGAAGCTGCCCCAGCCGGTCGTCAAGTCGAAGCCTTTTCCGGCGTTGAAGCCGGGGAACGATTTGCTCGGGTAGTACGGATCGTCGCCCGCCGGGACGCCGTTGTTGCCTGCCACGATGTCGTGAAAGAGGCTGCCGTACCGATGGGTTCGTGCAAGAGCGTAGAGTCGCACGTGCGGGTCCACGAGCGTTTTGCCGCTCTTATCTTTGCTTTGTTCGACGATTGCGAGGAACGCGGCCCACATCGGCGCCGCTTCGCTGGTACCGCCCCAGCCCGCTTGTATGTTGCCGTTGTCGCAGAGATAGACGCCGTCGTTGACGTTATCGGCGAGCAGCGCGACGTCCGGTACGTCGCGCGCGCCGTCGTTCGGCGTTACGTCCTTTTGGTACGGTGGCTTCGGGAAAAAGATGCTTTGGCCGCCGCCGCTCGCGCCGTCCGAGTTGGAATATTGCCAGGTGCTTTCGCCGGCCCACGACGTGACGCGGCCGCTTCCATCGGTATTGCCTTGCACGTTCGTGCCGCCGACGCTGATCACGTACGGCGACGTTCCCGGGAAGTCGGCCGAGATCTTGCTGCTGCCGTTGTCGCAATCGTCGGTGCCGTTGTCGCCCGACGCAGAGAACCAAAACTGCCCTTGCGCCGCGGCCTGCTCCATGAGAGCCTCGTCGATCGCCTTGCTCTTGGTTCCGTTGAATTCGCGTTCGCACAGCCCCCAGCTCGTGGTAACCACGTGGACTTTCGTCGCGAGCTTGTTGACGATGTACTCGTAACTCAAATCGAAGTTGTGATTCGAAGACGTGTGCGCGACCACTTGAAAGAACGTCGCGCCGCGCGCGACCGACGTTGCCGAAGCGACGTCGAGCGACGATTCACCGTTGTCGCAGCCGCGCCCGCAACTCGTCGAAAGCGGGCCGCCAACGCCCACCGAGAGCATCGGAACGACCGGGAGGGCGAAGTGCTGCTGAAACTTCTTTACATCGCTCGCGTTCGCCGCGCCCGCCGTCGAGTTGGCGATCGTGACGCCGCTGCCGTCGAGTCCACGCGCGTAGAGCGAGGCAAGATTGTAGCCGCCGGCAATGTCGTCCGGCGTCCAGCTGCCCTGCACCTGGCCGTTCGGCCGGCGCAACCCGAGGGGATGGAACTGCACGTAGTCGTCGAGACCCGAGATCGTCGCGTTGCCCAGCGCCGCCGGGATCAGCGGCTCGTACCGCGCCGTAAAGAACAGGCGGCCCCGTTCGAAGCGCAGGTCGAGCGGCGTGCCGAAGAATGCGGCAACGCGCATCGCGGGCGCGTGCGCCGCGATGTCGGTGCGATTCTCAAACGTGTCGTCGATCACGAAGCCGGCCGCGCGCAGTGCGGCGATCGCGCGGCCGTACGTCAGCGGATCGGCACCGAAGTAGCGCCCGAACTCATCCGGCGTGAGGTAACGCGGATTCGCGTTTGCCGGATTCTGCAACGACGCGAGGAAGGGCGCGAGCTCGTTCTCGTGCTGGCCTTGCAAGCGGACTAAGATGGAAATCGATTCGCCCGGCGATACCCGGCCGGCGTACGAGCCGCGCGTCGCAGCTAGGGTCATCGGACGCACCGGCGCGACCGGCAAACCCGCTGCCATCGGGCGCAAAACGGCCGCACCGGCCGGTACGGCGAGCGCGGTCGCAAAGCAAGCGAGCACGACGGAAACGAATCTCACGATGGCGGGTCCTCCTGACACGGTAACGCACGTTTCCGCCCGCACGTTCCGAGGACCCGCCGACTGCGACGTCAGCGCCTCTCTAACTACTGCAATCGTCCGATGCGATTGCCGGTCGTCGGCGTACACTCCGTGAACCAGAGTGCGCCATCGGGTGCGAGCACGATTCCCCACGGACCGCTGCTCGCGTGCGGCAATGTGAATTCGACGATCGCATGCGTCGTCGGGTCGATGCGTCCGATCGCGTTGTTGCCGTTTTCGGCGAACCAAATCGCACCGTCGGGACCCTTGGCAACGCCGAGCGGTGAGGAGGCAGACGTGGCGAGCCCGTACTGGCCGCTGACGGTTCCGGCCGTCGTGATTCTGCCGATGGCGTTGCCGGGAGGGTTACATTCTGCAAACCACAGCGCCCCGTCCGAGCCGGTTGCAATGCCGCCGCTATAGATCGTGGTCGTCGGCACGACGGCGAAGTCGTTCGCGACGCCGGCGGTCGTCATCGTCCCGATCTTGTTCAGGCTGCCGCCGCCGGGCTCGGTGAACCACAGATTGTTGTCCGGACCGGTGGTGATCCACTCCGGAGCCCCTCCGGCGGTTTTCGTCGGGTACTCCACCATCGCGCTCGGCAAAGCGGCGCCGAAGGTTCCGACGTTGCTGTTCGTCGTGCAATTCTCGGTGAACCAGAGATTGCCGTCGGGCCCTTGAACGATGCCGTAGGGATTGTCCGGCGTGCTGCACGTCGGGCCGCAGCTCGGCGTCTTATACTCATTGACGGTGTGCGTCGACAGATCGATGCTGCCGATCTTGCCGATGCCGAACTCGGTAAACCAAATCTTGCCGCCGGCGCTGGCGAGATTCGTCGGGGTCGCAAAAGTTGAAAGTCCGCTGTAGTCGGTAGTCGTCGTCCCCGCGGCGGCGTTCATGGCGATCGTGCCGATCTTGTTGCCGTTGCTCTCGGCAAACCAAAGCGACGCATTGTCGGGCCCAACGGTGATACCTTCCGTATAGCTCGACGACGTAGCAATCGGGAACTCGGCGAATCCCGGCTTGGCAACCGTCAGATTGGCCGCGCCCGACGTTCCGCCGTTGCTTGGATTCGCCCACACGACTCCGGTGAAACCGTTCTGAATTTGCGTCGAGGATGCGCCGGAGGACGTATAGGCCATCACCGACGTCGCTGAGGCGAACGATACCGTCGACGGCGTGAACTTGAAGAAACTCGCAACCGACGGTCCGACCGTCGTGTCGAGGCTCATCGTCACCGGGTCGCCGCCGGCCGAGAACCAGCCATCGCTAACGAGCGCGTTCCCGTCGGCGTCTTGCGCCGAGATGGTAACGGTCTGCGAGTTGTTGTCGATGGCGTGAATGCTGGCGGTCGCCAAACCAACGACGCCCTTCGCGACGACGCCGCCGAGCGTGAGTGCGATGGCGTTCGCTTCGCCTTTGACCACGTTCAGCGTTGTGGATCCGACGCCGAGCTGTTTGGCACCGTTAAAGCCGCCGCCGGACGGAAGCGCGTCGTACGTCGTCACGACGAAATCGTCGTCCCCGATTGGTGAAGCGGCTTGGATGCTGCAGCTGCGGCCGCCGGGCACCGCGTGGCAATTCGTCGACGACAGGCCGACAGCCGTGGTCGCGAGCGGCGTCGTGTGCCCATGTGCGTAGACGACGATCTTCACGCCGAGGGTGCTGCTAGCCACGAAGTAGGGGCGAAGCGCTTTCCCGCGCGCGTGCTTCGGAGCGCGTGGAACCTTGATCCGCATCTCGACCTTTGCTTTGCCGCCCTTCCGGGCGTCCGGCACCGCGGCGGTCGAATCGCCTGCTACGGGTCCCCCAGGCAGGGCGGATGGGATCGAGCTCTTGCTGCAACCCCCCAAAATGGCAATAGCTGCCAGGGCAACGGCGGCATGGGAGGCGCAAGCTTGCATTTTCATAGCTTCATGCTAAGGAACGAGCGTCCACTCAGCGTCCAATACGGTTAAGGAAGGGTTCGATCTCTAGGATTTCGACCGAACCCTCAGTCGCTAGGCGAACCCCGAGGCCCGCGAACCCGTCCGGCGAACCGCCCCGGCATGACCGAGAAGTACCGTTACGGAGAGATGACCTGGCCGGAGGTCAAGGCAGCGGCGGCCGGCGGCCGAGTCGCGATCGTCCCCATCGCTACGCTCGAGGACCACGGCCTGCACTTGCCGATCGACACCGACCTGCGCCTTTGCCATGCGGTGTGCGAGCTGGCGGCGTCGCGGGCGGCGGAGAGCGTCGTGCTCGTTCCGCCGATCAATCACGGCTACAGTCCGCATCACATGGATTTCCCGGGCGCGCTGACGATCGGCGCGAAGACGCTGATCGACTACGGGTTGGATATCTGCAAGAGCCTCGCCCATCACGGGTTCAAACGTATCCTCATCGTCAACGGGCACGGCAGCAATACGCCGTTCATCGACATCATCGCGCGCCTAACGGTGGTCGAGACCGGGGCGCTCGCGGCAGCGGTAAACTACTGGGCGGCACCCGGCGTGCGTGAAGTCGCGGAGAGCTTGCGCGAATCCGAGGCGATCGGCGGCATGAACCACGCGTGCGAGTTCGAGACGTCGCTCTATCTCGCGCTGCGTCCCGACTTGGTCGATATGTCGCTCGCCGTTCACGAACTCTCGCACCGGCCCACGAAAAACTACTGGACGGATTTGGTCGGCGGCGACGGGCCGCTCGCGATGATGGAGTTCTGGAGTCAGCTCAGCGAGAGCGGCGTCATGGGCGACGCGACCAAAGCGACTGCCGAGAAGGGCCGCCTGCTCCTCGACGCCTGTGCGAACGGCATCGTCGAGCTCGTCGACGAGATGCGCCTGCGCGAGCAGCGTCCGCGTAAGGACCATCATTAGATGAAACGCGCGCTCGCGGTTTTCGCGGCTGCGGGCGTGCTGCTCGCCGGTTGCACGCGCGCGGGAGGAACGGGTGGCCGGAATGCGTGGACCGTTCCCGGCTTCTTGCGAATTGCCGAGCGTCAGGATCCCGACAACCTCAACGTCGAACTCGGCACCGAGGTCATCGACTACGATATCGCGGCTTTTTGGGGCGCGTCGCTGTTCCGATTGGACGACCGCGGCGAACTTTATCCCGAACTCGCCACCGTCGAGCCGACCACCGCCAACGGCGGCATTAGCCGCGACGGTCTGCGGATCACCTACCATCTGCGCACCGGCGTTACGTGGCAAGACGGCGCGCCGTTCGATGCCGGCGACGTGATCTATACCTGGCAGCAGATGCTCAACCCGCGTAACAACGTGGTAAGCCGCGTCGGCTACGACGTCATCTCCTCGATCGACCGTCGCGACGATCGCACGATCGTCGTGCATCTCAAGCGGCGTTTCGCTCCGTTCGTCAACACGTTCTTTGCGCCCGCGAATCACGTCAACGTGATCCTGCCGCGCCATCTCCTGGCGCGTTATCCCGACATCAACCACATCGACTACAACCGGCTGCCGATCGGAACGGGGCCGTTCCGCGTGACGGCGTACGAGCCGGGCGTTCGCGTCGAGCTTGCTGCGAACGATTCGTACTGGCGCGGCGCGCCGAAACTGCGCCGCATCGAAATTCGATTCGTCGCAAGCGACACCACGATGCTCACGATGCTTCAGTCGCATGAGATCGACTTTTACTATCGCGCTTCGGAAGCGCTCGCCCCGGTGCTGAAAAACATTCCAGGTACGCGCGTCGTGCTGACGCCCTACGATCGTTTTACCGATGTCGGTTTCAATGCTTCGGTGCCGGGTCTCGACGACGTGCGCGTGCGCCAAGCGCTTGCGTACGCCACCGACCGCACGGCGCTCATCGAGAAAGTGATGCACGGTATTGCGGTTCTGGGCGATACCAATCACGCGTCGTTTTCCTGGAGCCACGCAAACGACGTCAAAACGCATCCGTACGATCCGCAGAAAGCCGCGGCGCTGCTCGGCGCCGCCGGCTGGACGCCCGGTAAACTTCATCTCAATTTGGTGAGTTTTACCGGCTCCACGACCGTCGCGTCGACCGAAGCAGTGCTGCAATCGCAGTGGGGTAAGGTTGGCGTCGACGTATCGATCAAGAACGTTCCATCCGGGGAACTCTATGCGACGGCGTCGGCCGGCGGCATCGAACAATCGGGCAAGTTCGACGCTATCGTCGAGAACTGGGAAAACGGCGGCGATCCGGACGACTCGGTGCTGCTGATGTGCGATATGAAGCCGCCAGCGGGATGGAACGTGTATCACTTCTGCAACGCCGATTTCGATGCAGCCGAACGTACCGCGTTAACGACCTACGATCGCGCGATTCGAGCCGGCGCCTATAAACGCACCCAGCAAATCCTCGCCGAACAGCTCCCGTTCTTCGTCCTTTGGTATCAGCTTACGATCGACGTCGTCAACACCGACTTCCACAACTACAAACCCGCGCACGCGGTAACGCCGTTCTGGAATGTCTGGGAATGGACCGTCTAAGAGAAGTCTTCACCGCGTTCTTGCGGCTCGGCCTCACCTCATTCGGCGGCCCGGTCGCGCATCTCGGATATTTCAACGCGGAATTCGTCCAGCGCCGCAAATGGCTGGACGACGAAACCTTCGCGCACGTCGTCGCCCTCGCCCAAACGCTTCCCGGGCCTGCCAGCAGCCAAGTTGCGATCGTCATCGGACTCGAGCGGGCGGGCTTGCCGGGTGCTGCGGCGGCGTGGGTGGCGTTCACGCTTCCTTCGGCAATTCTGCTCACCCTGTTCGCGCTCGGCGTCGACCGCGTCGCGGGTTTCGAAAACAGCGGCTGGATTCACGGCTTGCTGCTGGCCGCCGTGGCCGTCGTCGCGCTCGCGGTCGCGAACATGTTCCGCACCCTCTGCCCAGACTTCCCGCGCGCGGCCTTTGCCGTCGCCGCCGCAATCGCCATTCTGCTTCTTCCGCCGCACCCGCTCGCACAACTCGTCTTGATTGCGGCAGGCGCCGCATTCGGTGCATTCGTCTTGCGCTCGCCGGGGCAATCGCCGCGTCCGCTGCACGTTGCGATCCCGCGGTCCGTCGCCATCGGATGCGCCGTCGCGTTCGTTGCTTTGCTCCTCGGCCTCTCGCCGCTCGCACGCGTCACTCATCTCGGCGTCCTCAGCGCCTTCGCGGCATTTTACGAATCGGGCGCTTTGGTCTTCGGCGGCGGCCACGTGGTTCTGCCGTTGCTGGATGCGCGCGTCGTCGGACCCGGTTGGATATCCACGAATCGTTTCTCGCGGGATACGGCGCTGCGCAAGCCGTCCCCGGCCCGCTGTTTACGTTCGCATCGTATCTCGGCGCGGCAATGCAGGGTCCGATGACGGGTATCGGCGGCGCGGCGATCGCACTCTTTGCCATCTACTTACCGTCGTTCTTGCTGATCGCCGCGGTGCTGCCGTACTGGAATCAACTCGTCGAACACGCACGCGTCGTCGCCGCGTTGCGCGGCATCAACGCAGCCGTCGTGGGCTTACTGCTCGCCGCCCTCTACACCCCCGTGGCTACGCAATGCAATCCACGCACCGGTCGATGCCGCCGTCGCGCTCTTTGCGTTTCTGCTGCTCGCGGTGGGGAACGCGCCGCCATGGTCAGTCGTCGCCTTTTGCGCGCTCGCTGGCGAGATCTTGTTACCGCGGGTAGGGTGAGGCGTGACCGGAGCGACGCCCTCGATTTTGCAATCGCTCTTCGATCTCGCGCCGGACGGCGCGGAACGTCCCTGCGCGAACGCGTTGGTGCCGCCCGATATGCTCGCTGAGGCGGTACGTGCGCGAATCGTGAAGGTGTTGCCGACCGCGCGTATCATCGCGCCGTTCCATCTTTACCGCGGGCGCGTCGATCTCGCGATCCTGCATCGCGACGTTACCATCGGCGTGCTCTTGGACGCGTCGGAACCGTTCGGCGCGGCGCCGCGAACGGGGCGCGGGAGCGAGATTTTCGACTACGCGGTCGCGCTGGCGGCGTATCCGAAGGATCATCTGCTCGAGGCGAAGCCGCGCCACGTGTGGGGGTTGCGTGCGTACACGGATTTCCACGGAGCGTCGCCTTTGCGCTGGCGCGGCGGGCGATCGCGGCGGACGCGCCGGCACGCTCGCTCATCGCGAACGGCAAGCGTGCGCGCGCCGCGCTCGACGGCGACGGCGTCGCCGGTGCGCTGCTTGCATACCTCGACGCGCGGTACGACGCGATCGCAATCGCTCGCGAGTTCCCATGCGGCGGATCGATCGCCGACGTCGCGGTGATAACGCCCGGCGAACTGCACCTATTCGAAATAAAAGGGGCGAATGACGCCGCGGCTCGGCTCGCGACGCAAGCGCCGAACTACGACCGCGTCGCGACGACGTGCACGCTGGTGACGACGTGCAACCATCGCTCGTTCCGCGGTCGCGTTCCGGCGCATTGGGGCCTCATCCAAGCGGCAACGGTTCGCGGCACGACGTGCTTCATGCAGCTGCGCGCCGCACAGCGCAATCCGAACCGCGACGTCGCGTCGCTGGTCGATCTTCTGGAGCTCGGGGATCTGCGGCGCATTCTTCGATTGCTCGAACGCCTTGCTCGCGGCAGCCGCAGCGTACCGCAACTCCGCCGCGCGTTGGTCGAGGCCGCAGACGAGCCCGAGCTCGCATCGCTCGCGCTGCGCGCGCTGGCACGGCGCGCCCGGCCGGCTTAGTCGGTCTTTCGGGCCGCCCCGATGACCATCGCGCGCGGCGCTTTCATCCCGTTGTGCTTCGAATCGCCGTGCTGATCGGCGCCGGCTACGAGGGCATCTTCATCCGCTCCGGTGATCACCTCGCCGCAGAGCGGGCATTTTACAGTTAGTGCCATGCGGGCCAGCTTCCGGCCCGCGCGGCCCGAACCTTGCCGGAACCAAGCGTTCGGTGGTGAAGCTATATGGCGCACGCTTCACCGCCCCAGGCCCAAAAGGGAAGCACAAAGCATCATGACCCAGCCGCGCCTCGCCGTACCGACGCTCTTCTTCGCTCTTGTCCTGGCCGCGATCGCCGCAGGCTGCTCGGGAGGCGGCGCCGGATCGCTGCCGACTACACCCGGCGCGCCGAGCGACGCGACGTCCCGCGGCCAGCAACCCGTCGGAGCGGTCCTGCGCATCCACATTCCGCGGAAACGCAAGCATCATGGGCGCGGCGCGGAGTACGTATCGCCCAACACGCTCGCGCTCACCGTCGGCGTGCAGCACGTCACGGCGTCGCCGTGGCCGTCGATGCCGGCTGCAAACATTCGTCGTTAACACGCCGGCGCCGTGTACTCCCGTGGCCGGCGGCCTCAACTGCACTTTTGCGGTTAAAGCGTACCTCGGAAAGAACGTGTTCACGTTCAACGAGTACGCGACGAAGAATCCGCAACCGCAAGACGTGCCGCTCGGCACCCTAACGACCGGCGCGACGAAGGTTACGTCCGGCAGTGCGGCACTCAACTTCGTATTGAACGGCGTCGTCAACCAGATCGAGCTCTCGGTGCCCAACGCCGAATCGACGATTAGCCCCGCTACGGAGAACACCGAGGCAATTCCGATCGGCGCGCCGGCGTCCTTTGCGCTCGGTATCGACCCCGAAGACGCCAGCGGTGCCTCGATTGCAACCGACCGTTTCTCGTCGCCGATAACGATCCAAGTGTTGCCTTGCAAACTCGGGCGTCTCGCTCGCGCTCAACAAGAAATGCGCCGGCGACAAGGCAACGCCTACGACAATCACGCTGAAATGTGCCAAAGACCTCACGAGCGTGACGATCGCGTACGACGGTACGGTCACGCAAACCGGAGCAAACGCTTACGTCGACGCCGCGACCGTGGCAGCGTCGCCGCAGCTCGCGTCGCCGTCGCCGCAGCCGGCCAGGGTCGCGCTCGCGAGCAACGCGCTTTCGTATCAACTCGTTGCCGCCGGGGGTACACCCGCGCCGATCGTAAACACGTCGAATGTCGCGCTCGACCCCGTGAGCGGAAAGATGGTTTTTGCCTACACGTCGGGCGGCACAAACCCCACATTCGTCGAGTTCAATCCAGCGAGTCCGGCGGCGCCGCCCGCGACCGCCTCGGTCGGATTCAACATTGGATTCCTGATCTTCGATGCATCCGGGCACCTTTGGACCAACAACGAGACGAGTTCCACACTCCAATGCTTCACCAGCATTAGTGCGGCGAGCGCAACTTTCGCAATCAGCGACGCGTTCGGAACGATCAGCAATCCCGTCATCGCGACCGACAATTCCGGAAACGTCTGGTACTCAGGCTTGGACCAGAGTGGGTATCCGTCGATTGGGTTCTTCCCCAGGTCGTGCGCGGCCGGCTCGCCGCAGCAGGCCCAGTTCGTCATAAACAGTGCGGATGAAACTCCGGTCGGTCTGGCCCTCGCGCAACCGCCCGGCGGACACGCCGCAGTCGGCATGGTTACGAACGGTTACAGTTACAGTTATTACACCGCGAGCACCGCAACGGCGGCTACGCCGACGCCCGCCACGAGTTGGCCGATCAACGAGTACCCTGGAGGCCTAGTCAACGACAATTCGTACAACATCTTTGCAGCGTCGCGCGGCACGGCCGCCGTCAATAAGATTGCCGCGGGAACGACGACCGTTCAAACGCTCCTTAGCCTCGCCCCCGGCTCGGCTCCAAACGGGCTCGACCAGTACAGTGGGACGCAGCCGGCGGCGCAGGCACTCGCCCTCTCCGACATCAACTACGACGCCGGCGTCTTCGTCAGCCCCGTCGGCGCGTCCACCGAACCGCTGGTGATTCCAATAACGGGCAACTGCGGCCCGGTCGGCTTCGACAAAAACGGGGGTGCGTGGACGTTCTGCCACCGCGGGGACGGCTCGATCTGGGCGAACCGCATGGTGGTAACGTCCACCTGGAATCCGCTCCTAACCTCGTTCGACGGCTGTGGTCCGGCCTCGGTCGTTCTAGGCGTCCCGGAGTCGTCTTCCTCAACCAGCCACGCTCCATTCAGCGTGGTCGCGAACAGCAACCCCAGCGTCATCGCGGTCGCTACGCCATTTCCGGGAAACTATCCCCACGAGATACCGCTGACGGTCAACGGTACCGGCACGGCGACGCTCACGATCGCCGACAAGTATGGCCGAACCGAAAGCGTGACGGTTTCGGACGTCTCGGTGAGTTGCTCGGGACGGCTGCCGCGTCGCGCGCACCACGGCACGGCGCGCTCGCGACCGTAAACGTTCTCGCCCTGCTAAAAAAGCAAAAAACCGCCCGGCGCAAAGCCGGGCGGTTTTCTCATTCCCGAGGGAAGTTACTTGGAGGTCTTCGCTTGCGCGGCGGCCTGGTTCATCTGGACGTTGGCCTGGGCAACCGTGTTCTTCACGGTCGTCTCGGCGGTCTTCTGAGCCTCGGCGATCATCTCGGCAACCTTCAGCGTGTAGGCCTTGCGGACTTCGAGAAACTGGCTGGCGAAGCCGAACGACAGCTCGACGAGCTGGGTCGGGGTCGGCAGGTTCTCAAAGGTCGGGACGGTGCCCGGCTTGTCCGAGAGCTCGGTCGCGAACTTGCGGAAGTCGCCCATGGCAGCCAAGCTGGCTTCCTGGGTCTGCTTGAGGGTGGTCAGGCCCTCTTCCTGGATCTTGTTGATGAAATCGACTACGTTGACGGCCATGATGTTCTCCTGATGCAGATGTTTGGTACCCGCTAAGTATACCAAGCACCCGCTGTGGATGTCAACCTCCGGTGGCGGTAAAGCTCCGATAGATCCGGATCAGGGCTTCCTTTTGATCGACCGTCAGGCGGGGGTCCAGCTTGATCGCATGCTCGACCCCGTGCCGGTTCTCCGCGCTCTCCTTGGTCTCGTCCAGAAGACCGGCTTGGGTGTACATCGTCTCGGCCGAGATCTGCAGGGCGTTGGCGATGTTCTTCAGGACGTCGGCCGAGGGCTTGTAGAGGCCCCGCTCGACCTGGCTTAGATATGGGTTGGAGATCTTGGCGATCTCAGCCAACTGGCGCATTGAGAGGTTGGCCAGCTCGCGCTGCCCCCGAATGAACTCACCGAGCGTCCGCCAGGCGCTGCCTTTGGTGACGTCTTCGTCGCTCATTTCTTTGACCCGGCTTTGGCCGCGCCGTTTCCGTTTTTGGCGGGGGCGGCCACTTCGGCGGCTTCCTTCTTAGGAACCGGCCTCGCAGCGAAAGGGGCCGCAGTTTCATTAATCACATAGCGGCCCGGGGCGGCCTCGCCTTCCGGCAAGTCATAGGGAGCGACCATCTCGCCGCCGCGCGGTTCGGCCCACTTGGCCCAATCTTCCCACCAGCTCTCGGCGTGCTTCGTGCTGGATTCGCGCCATGCCGACGGGCTCTCACCCTTCGTCGCGCTCGACTTCGTCCAGTAGGCGGTCTTTTTGCCGCCCGGCGGATTGACGATGCCGGCGATGTGTCCGGCGTTGGTGAGCGTGTACTTGGTTTCACCGCCCGTAAGCTGCGTCGTGCGATAGGTCGCGTGCCACGGCGCGATGTGATCGCCTTCGGCACCGAGGACGTAGATCGGCGTTTGGATCTTGCCCAGATCGATCGGCGTACCGTCGATGGAGAAAGCGTTCGGCGTCACGATCGAGTTGTGCAGGTAACACGTGCGCAGGTACTGCGAGTGCATCGCTACCGGCATGCGCGTCGAGTCGGCGTTCCACGAAAGAATATCGAACGCCGGCGGCTGTTTACCTTTGAACCAGTTGCTGACGACGTAGCTCCAGATCAGATCGTTCGCACGCATCCAATCGAACGTCTTGGCCATCTCCGCCGATTCCAGATAGCCTTTTTCAGCCATCTTCGCCTCGAGTTTCGAAATCGTGTCTTCATCGGTAAAAACGCCGAGATCGCCCGGAATGCTGAAATCGATCAGCGTGTTCGTCAGCGTGCACGAGTTGACGCGGTCGCCCTGATCGTGCGCCGCGAGATAAGCCATCGCAATGAGCGCCAAGGTTCCGCCGAGGCAGAGCGCCGCGAGGTCGACTTTCGGCGCGCCGGTGAGATCTTGCACGGCGTCGATCGCCGCCAAAATCCCTTGACGCAGATAGTCGTCCATCGTGTAGTTCGCCATCGAAGCGTCGGGATTACGGTAGCTGATCATGAACACTTGGTGACCGTGCTGCACGGCCCACTCGACGAACGAACGGCCCGGCGCGAGGTCCATGATGTAGTACTTGTTGATCCAGGGCGGGCACATAAGCAGCGGAATCGCATGGACCTTCGGGGTTTGCGGCTCGTAGGCGATGAGTTCGATCAGTTCGTTGCGCATCACCACGCGGCCGGGGGTCGCCCCGATGTTCTTGCCGATGACGAAGCCCGACGAGTCGACTTGGCGCGGATACCCGTTGTTGTTCTTAACGTCGTCGAGGAAGTTCTGCAGCCCGGCGACCAGGCTCTGACCCTTCGTGTCCATCGCTTCGCGCACGACGCCGGGATTAATCCATGGCACGTTACTCGGCGCGAGCGCGTCGTTCATCAGCTGAACGGCGAAGCGCGCCTTGCGTTTCGTCGACTCGGGCAGACGGGAGGTGTCGACCAACTGCAGCGCGGCTTCGCTGCGAATGCGATAGTCCTCGATCATACCCGCGAGCAGCGGATTCTCGCTCCACTCCGGATCCGAAAATCGCTTGTCGCCCGAGGGCGGTGCGATTGCCGCAATCGGCTCCATGCCGCCCAGACGACGCAGCATGTTCATGCCGGCGTTCTGCTCGGCGAGCATTAAGCTCGTCATCCACGAACCGATGCGCATCGGGTCCATCATCGCGTCGGTCATGACCGCCTTGAGGGCGTCGTTCAGGGATGCCGGGTCGACACCCGCCATGTCGATACCGTAGCCGAGCTCTTCGGGTGCGATCGATCCTACCATTACATGTACCAGCCCCCGTTGACTTTGTAGACTGCTCCGGTGATGTAGCCGGATTTTTCATCGACGAGGAAGCGCACGACGTGCGCGACTTCGTCTGGTTGTCCGAGGCGTTTCGTCGGGGTGTCGGCGATTGCGGTTTCGATCGCCGCGATCGGCATCAACGCCGTCATGTCGGTTTCGATGAAGCCCGGCGCGACCGCGTTCACGGTGACGCCGCTGCGCGCGACTTCCAGCGCAACCGTCTTGGTCAAGCCGATCAGGCCCGCCTTGGCGGCAGCGTAGTTCGCTTGACCGAAGTTCCCGCTCTCTCCAACCACCGAACTGATATTAACGATGCGGCCGTATTTCTGTTCGACCATATGATCGAGCACGGCTTTGGTCATAAAAAACGGCCCCGTCAGATTGACCTGAAGGACCGCTTGCCATTCGTCGACCGTCATCTTGCGAACCGTGTGGTCGGCCGTAATGCCGGCGTTGTTGACCAGAAAGTCGATTCGTCCGTGCTCTTTGACGATGGCCGCGACGGCCGCTTTACACTGATCGTAGACGCCGACGTTGCCTTCGTAAAAGTGGACGCGGGAGGAGCTCCCGTTGAGGTGGCTGCGAAGGGTCTCGGTTCGTTCGCGGTCCACCGGCAATCCGATGACGGCGACTTGCGCTCCGTCGTCGGCAAGCCGGCGACTGATCGCGCCGCCGATTCCGCGGGCCCCGCCGGTTACGATGCCGACGCGCCCCTGGAGCGAGAGATTATTATTCACGCGCTAAGATTTACCCATCGCCCGCTCGGTTTACCTCCAGGTCCTTGTACATTTTACAAAGCCTAGGAGGAAGGTGCACCGAAAGGAGCCGCCTATGAAATCGACCTTCGTCTCCCGGCCGCGGTGCTTACCGCGATCGCGCTGCTTACGTTGACGCCCGCTTCCGCGCAAACGTCCAGTCCGGTTTCCGTCCTCTATGCCGGCTCGCTTGTAACGCCGATGGAAGGACCGATCAAAACCGCGCTCGCCGCCAACGGCATCGACTTTCAGGGCCAAGGCGCCGGGAGCAAGATGCTTGCCAACCTTATTTCCTCCGGCGTGAAGTCGCCCGACATCTTCATCAGCGTCGATCCGAAACTCGTGCTCGGCCTCGGCGCGAAGGTTGCGAGCGCGTCAACGTTCGCCGGCACTAGCCTCGGCATCGGCTGGTCGAACAACTCGAAAGACGCTGCGCTGTTTGCGAGCGTCGCTACCGGCAAGACCACGGTGCTGCAAGCGCTGCAAACTCCGGGTCTCGCGATCGGCCGCACCGATCCGAAACTCGATCCGAAAGGCGTTTACACCGTGCAAGCGATGACGATGCTTGCCGGTGCTTCGGGGGAGAAAGCAATTCTCGGTGAGGACGAAAACAGCGCGCAGATTTTTCCCGAAGAAGATCTGCTCGCGCGCATCGACACCGGGCAAGCCGACGTCGGCTTCTTCTACAAGACTGAAGCAGTCGCACGCGGACTCCATTTCGTTTCCCTCCCGGGCGCCGCGTCGCTGTCCGATAAAATCACCTACTCGCTCGCCGTTATGAGCGGCGCACCGCATCCGGCGCAAGCCAAGGCCTTCGCCGCATTCATCCTCACGGGTGAAGGCAAGACCATTCTCGAGAAGGCCGGTATCGACTACTTGACGTCACCAAAAACCATCGTCTCGTAGGTTCGTACGATTCGAATCATCGCGCTGGTGCCGGTCCGCGATGCGATCGCCGGGCCTACGCAGATCGCCCTCGAACGGAATCGAGAGAACCACGAACTGCTGCTTCTCATCGAAGAGCGGCAGCCGGTGGACGAGGCGCGCAATCACCTCGCGCGCCGCGCGCTCGAAGCGGCTCGCGATCCGGTGCAGTTTCCGGCGAACGAGGATCCATTCGTCTTTTGGATCGACAGCGACGCGTTCTTTCTCGCGGGAACGCTGACGACGATGATGCACCAACTGATCAAAAACCCGTGGATCGACGTCCTCGCACCGCTATCGGGCCCGCGCATCGCCAACCACGTTGCGGCCGGGCAGATGCGAGAAGGCGACCTGATGTCGTTTCCGCACCCGGGTGCGAACTGCGCGCCGGGCGACATCGTCGAAGCCGTCTTCATCTCGACGCATTTCTTCGCGCACCGCGCGTCGCTGCTCGCAAAGCTCGGCGATGCGCCGTTCGGCTCGTCCGCCGAACTCGAATGGACCGACGACGGCTACTTCTGCATGAACGCGCGCAAACACGGCGCGCGTCTTGCCATCAGCACGGGAATCCCCGTCTTCCACATCGACGAGCGCACCGGCGCGGCGTTTCTGCCCTACTGCAACGCCGCGCGCGTCGAAGGCGCGACCGTCGTCGATTTCCCGGATTACGAATCTACGCCAAAGGAAGAGCGGACGTACGGGCCGAGACTGGATGAGGTATTCAAACGCCAGACGCGTCTTTGGGACGCGCCAGACTTACATATCTAGGCGAAGACCACATACCCGCTCGGCGCTATGAGTGCCGCGCCAAATTTGGACTCGCCGGGCGCCTAGAGTTTGATACGAGACAATTTCGCTGTGTTGGAACCCGGAAACCAAACCGAACCGTCCGCCGTTGCGGCGAGCCCCGAAATCCCGTTCTGATCCGCGGGAACCGCAAACTCCGACATCGAGCCGTCGGATGCGATCCTGCCGATGAGCGCATAGCCTAAGCCGTCACCGCCCAGCCCGAACCACAGCGCGCCATCAGGCGTTACGGTTTGCACGGAATACAAAATTGCGCCAGGAAGGGCAGTCGGCGGGGCGTAGCTCGCCTGCAGCGTTCCCGACAGGTCGTACGCGTCGATCGAATCGTACTGGAATGCATAGATGCGGTCGCGTCCATCTGTCGCCACAGCAATGAACTTGTTCTTGCCGTATTTTGCTAAAACGGCGCCTGATCCATCGAGGTGAACGAGCGAGCCCGCGTTGCCCAGGTAGCTCGCAATCGCCCACATCGTTCCATCCTTTGCGAATACGATGTCGGACAAGAGCGATTTTTCATTGCGGCGAGGCTTCACCGGGACCGTCGTGAAGGCGCCTGCCGAGGACATCATCGTGAGGTCGTTGCCATCGGTGAACCAGATCGCGCCATCTTGCGCAAGCGCAAGATTCGCGCAGAAGAACGGCATCGCGGTACTCGCAAAGAACTGGGTCGCGCCCGCGGCAGTGACGGAGCCGATGCCTTCGGTCCCAAAACCGCCATTCGGCGCGGGCTGGCACCCGGCATACCACAGCGTTCCGTCCGCAGTTGCGGTGAGCGGGCCGGGAGCCGCGTCCGCCGCCGGCAGCTGCGTGAGACGCTCCGTCCCGTGGAGACCGTCTATCCGCTCGACGGAACCGCCTAGATAGGCCCAAACGTACTCTCCGGCTGCCGCGACGCCTCCACGCTGCACCATCGAGGGCAGCGAGACGTTCGTCACCTTTACAAGCGGCACAACGAGGACGCTTCCGGACGAACCGTTGGAGTGCGCGGTTAATTCAGCGCCGTCGTACCCGCCGTCGTAGGTGAGCGTCGGGACGGCATCGGCAGCACTACGCAGCAGCGAGGCTGAGAGCCGCATGCCCGTAAGCTGCTTCGAAGACGTGAGCTGAATCGGCGGACTGTAATTTCCCGGGCCGACGATGTAGTTTTGGGATTGACCGTTTTCGAGGCCCATAACATAAAGATGCACCGTGGCGGGTTTCCCGAATTGCGGATGCGCGTCATCCGCTCCGATTCTTACGCCGACAACCGTCGTCGAAAGCGTCATGGGCACGAACGCACCCTCGCTGAGATCCTTTTGAATCCAGGAGCGAGAGAGCTTTTTTCCGCTACCATCGAACGCATCGACAAAGAACGCGTCGACGCTGCTCGGCACGTCGAGGTTAACATTGCATACGGTGCAGAAAGCTTTTTGCATCGCTATCGTTGCTTCGGGTTTCCGGTTCCCGACGAACGAGATCCGCAACTTCCGGACCCTGCGCGCAATGGCGGTCTGCGGTATCGTGCCATCGAGCTGAAAAAGAACGCTCGTCGTGCCGCGATTTGCGCGCCTCGCTGCGGCAGAAGATGCGGAAGGCCCCAACGGGACGGTGGAACCCACCGCGCAGCCCGATAGTAGCAACGCCGAGATTGACCGGCAAACCCCCCTCAAGCCGTTCACGTTATACTTCCAACTTGCCGACGAGACTGCCGCGCGTATACCAAAGCGTGCCGTTCGGCCCGGCAGCGAACGCGTTCGGCAGAATGGGTTGCTGGTTCTTGTCGCAGAACGCGCCGGGAAGCTGTACGAAGCTCACCGCGCCGCTAGTGGTGACGCGGCCAATTACCGCGCTGCAGTACGTATCGCCGGACTCGTCGTCCGCGGTATACCAAATAGCCCCATCCGGCCCAAAGCCGAATCCGAGCGGATGAGCGTAACCATCCGCCATACCCAGCGGCGATGGGGTCTCATCGAAATGTCCGGTGGACGAGATGCGCCCAAGAAATTGATAGCCGATTGCCGCATACAGCGTCGAGCCGCCGTCCCACGTAAGATTCGTTCCGAATGTGGTGCAACAAGGCAGAGCTTTCGGTGGCAACGGATAGACGACGTACTTACCTGACGTAGTCGCTCTGACAAAAGAGCCGCCACTAGCACTGCTCCCGCCTGTAAACCAGACATCGCCGCCGGGCCCTTTAACCGGATCGCTGACGGGCGTCGACGAGTCGAAGTGAAAGTCCGTTACGTCGCCTTTCGGCGTGACCCGGCGGATGAACGTCCGCCTTCCGAAGGATGCTCCCATCCAAAAGTTCCGATCGGGCCCTAAGACGAGCGTTCCGTCGACGTATCCCGCGAGCGGGAACGACGTTAGCGTTCCGTCGTTGTTAAGGCGTGAAAGCGCTTCGTATTTCTTCTCCGGCGACACCAGCCAAATGTGTCCGTCGGGATCTCTAGCGAAATCGTTTTCCGAAAAAGGCAACCTCGTCTCGGCGATCGTGCCGTCGCTCGACACCTCTTCGAGCGCCTGCTGCGCTAGAACGGTGAAGGTCCCATCACCGTTCGCGACTATTTTGCCTTGGCCGGAGTTGTTTGCTGCTAGCCGCTTGCCCGGAAGAGCGTACTCCGTGGACCTCGCGATGGGGTGAGACGCTGCCCGTAGCCTGAATACGGTTTCACGTCGATTGTGGGACTGATTAGCGATTTTCCGTCGTACCACAGCGTCACGGAGTCGGCGAGCGAATTGAACGACGAAGCCGAAACTTTGTCGCGCCCGTCGAATCGCTATCGGTTAATTGAATCGGCGTCGCGAATTTCTCGGGGCTTATCGGAATTCCGCTGAAACCGTCACCCGTCGTATACGTCGCACTCAAGTCGAGCGATACTTTCGACGGCGCACCCATCGCCGGGTTCAGAAAGCTAACGCTCGCACCGGAATACTGATTCGTTAATACGAAGTTTAGATCCGCACCGAGGTACCGCGTACTTGCCGTATGCGAGAACGTGGGGCTGCCCTTCGTATCCAGCAGCTGTACGACGTATGAACCGACGGTTGTGGAGATGCTGAGCGTTAGCGTACACAAGAAGCCGCCTGTACCGTATTGCTCGCATTGCGGCCCGCCTTGAGCCAATCGCACCGTGCCTGTCTGCTTCTTCCGGCCCTGCGTGAACGTTATACGAGCCGTTTGAGCTCTGGGATCCGCTTCAAACGCGCGGAACGCCACCGTTTCCGTGTATATGACGCGCGTTGCACGGTCGATGCCGGCAATCTCGCTCTTCGGCACCGGCATAATCCCCGAGCGTGGTCCCGCGCACGACGTCGCGGCGCAAAGCAACAGCAGCGCAAATTGACTGCCTGGCACGCTGGAAAATCGACG
>CAWAJD010000043.1:0-20128 GCA_963782265.1 Vulcanimicrobiota bacterium | reverse complement strand
AGAGATAGCTGGGCTCCGGCTGCGCGAATTCAATCGTAACGTTGGTTAGCGGGACGTCCAATTCTTCGGCCAACAGCGTCGGCAACCCGGTCATGACGCCCTGTCCCATCTCCGAACGGTTGATGACGAACGCGATCGAGTTGTCGGGACGGACGGTGAGCCAAACGTTTGGCGAGAAGCCGCCGCTTGATGCGAGGCCTTGCTGCGATTGCGACGGCTTCGCGCATCCGTCGGCTCCCGCGACCAACACGAGGCTGCCGGCGAACGACGGGTGAGCCGGACGAAATCGCTCCGGGATAACGCTGCGCTCATTGGCCATTACCGGTGGTGGCGGCCGCGCGACGAATTGCGGCGCGATACTTTCGTAGGTGCCGCAGCGGCAGATATTCGTCATGGCATTGTCGATGTCGGCGTCGCTGGGTCGAGGATTCTTGGCGAGCAGCGCCGACGCTGTCATAAGTTGGCCCGACTGACAATACCCGCACTGCGGAACCTGATCGGCGATCCAGGCTTTCTGCAGCGCGCTCGAGCTATCCGGCGACAGGCCTTCGATCGTGGTGATTTTCTTTCCGCTTGCGTAAGAGACCGGCAAGACGCACGTCCGCATCGCCTGACCGTCGATGTGCATCGTACAACATCCGCACAGAGCCGCACCGCAACCGAACTTTGACCCCGTTAATCCCACGACGTCGCGAATGACCCACAAAAGCGGCATCTCGTCGGGGACGTCGAGGTCGTGGCTCTACCGTTTACCGTCAGCGAAATCACTCTGCTTCACCTCACGTCATTCTCACCGCTACGCCTTCCCAAAGAAAGCGGGGAGGCTTGCCTCCCGGCCTTAGGGGGCGGCCGGCGTCGCCATCACGTGTGGAGCGAATATCGCAAATCCGATGCCGATGAGGATCAGATAGCCCAGTAAGAAGAACGTCCAGCCCATATTGTGGCGGATGACGGCACCTTCGTTGCGGACGAAGCGCGTTGTGGATACGCCGACGCTTGCGGTTTGCGGCGCGACCGGTTTCCCGATCTCTGCGCCGACGGAGTTCAAGGTCGGCAGTAACAGCCTGGAAAGCCCAAAAGCTTCCCGACGATGTTTTGAAACGACCCGAACATCGCGTTTGTGGACGTATTGCTGCCGGAGAGCGCGACGCCGATCCAGCCAAGAAGCGGCGCGCGACGATGAACGCCCAACCAATCTTCGAAAAAGCAAACGCCAGCGACGCGGCCATGCCGGAAAATTTATAAACATAGGTCCAGGCCGAAGATAAAGACGCCGACGAGCAGTGCGCCCCACATCTGCCTCCAAGTTGCACGACAGATTTCACCCAGTTGCGCAACGCTTACGCGCAGCAGCAGCGCGACGATAACCCACGAGACTAAAATCGCGCTGCCGCCGATGAACGGTGCGAAGTTGAACGTCGCCAAAACCGTCTTTCCAGGCGTTATCGACGAAAGCGCGGTAACGTCGGCTTTGAACAAGCTGATCTTTGGTAACGGCGACCACGGGCCCGTCCAAAGCACGACCACGACGATCAATACGATAAACGGAAGCCACGCGGTGAACACTTCTGCTGGGGAAAGCCCGTGCGCTTCGCTCGCGTGCTGACCTTGTTCCGGCAGGGGATCGCCGCCGTAGCCGATGAGCGTCTTCGGTCTCCAAAACTTCAACAACGCGAATAGCGCGGCGAGGCAGACGAGAGCGCCGATGACGTCGGGCAAGTAAGGCCCCAGATAGACGGCTACCGGGTATTGACCGGCGATGTAGCCCAGCGATCCACGACGGCCAGCGGCCAGCCGTCGCGAAAGCCGCGTTTGCCGCTGACGAGGTAGATCAAAATCCATGGCGGCAGCAGTGCAAGGACGGCAACGACGTGGCCGACCGAGCTGGAGAGCGCGAGCAGCGGTAAACCGGTAACGGCTGCGAGCGCGATGATCGGCGCTCCGAGTGCACCGTACGATACGGGCGCGTTATTGGCGATCGCCGCGACGCGAATCGCGTCGATGTCGGGAATGCCGAGCGCGATGAGAATCGGTGCGACGACCGCCCACGGGTAGCCGAAACCAACGAGGCCTTCGAGCAGTGCCCCGAACGCCCACGCATAGAGTATGGCTTGTACGCGTACGTCGCGAGTACCATACGAGGATATCCATCGCCGAAACTTTTCGAACGTCCCGGTCACGACGAGCGTATTGAAGAGCACCACACCCCAAAACGTGATCCAATCGACGTTCCAAATGCCCGTCGCCGAGCCGTGGAGGTACGCGTGGATGCCGGGTCCGAGCGGCATCCTCCACAGCGCCCACCCAAGCAGAAGGGTCACGAGCGATCCGATCAGGGTCGCAAGCCAGGCGGAGAGGCGGAAACCCGCAAGGAGCACGAGCAACAGAACGACCGGGATCAAGGCCGCAAGCCATGTCCCAAAGAGATTGTTCAGCGGGTCGAGGATCTGTTGAAACATCGACTCCTCGCTTATTCCTAGCTCTAGCGGGCTAAGTCCGTCCGAAGCAGCGGCGCCAACCAAGCGCACAGCCGTACTACCCGGTGAGCAAGTGTACCAAATTTCTGCCTTGAACGGAACACCGCCGACCTACTACCTGAGATCGTAGCGATCCAGGTTCATGACCTTGGTCCATGCGGCGACGAAATCGTCGACGAATTTGCGGCCGGCGTCCGAACTCCCGTAAACTTCTGCGAGTGCTCGCAGCTCGGAGTTCGAACCGAAGATCAGATCGACATGGGTGCCGGTCCAATCCAATTTTCCGGTCTTGCGGTTATGTCGCTCGAAAACGGCTGCGCTCTGTCCCGAGACCTTCCATTCACCGCCCATGTCGAGCAGGTTTGCGAAGAAGTCGTTGGTGAGCGCCTCGGGCCGCGTCGTAAAAACGCCGTGCTTCGAACCGTCGGCGTTTGTGCCGAGCGCGCGCATCCCACCGATCAGTACCGTCATCTCCGGCGCGGTCAGCGTCAGGAGTTGCGCTTTGTCGACGAGCATTAGCTCCGGCGGAAAACCAAGGTCGCGCTTGACGTAGTTGCGGAATCCGTCAGCCATGGGCTCGAGTGGGGCAAACGATTCCACGTCGGTCTGTTCCTGCGATGCATCCGTGCGTCCGGGAGCGAACGGAACGGTGACGTCGAATCCGGCATTTTTCGCGGCCTTCTCGACGCCTGCGCATCCCGCGAGCACGATGAGATCGGCGAGCGAGATTTTCTTGCCGCCGCTTTGCGCACCGTTGAACGTCTGCGCAATGTCTTCGAGCTTTTTCAGCACTTGAGCCAGCTCTGCCGGTCGATTGACCTCCCAATCCTTTTGCGGTGCGAGTCGAATGCGTGCGCCGTTTGCGCCGCCGCGCTTATCGCTTCCGCGGAAGGTCGAGGCCGAAGCCCATGCGGTCGAGACGAGTTGCGAAACCGAGAGCCCGGAGGCGAGAATTTGCGCCTTGAGGGCCGCAACGTCGTTCGCGTCGACGAGTGGACGATCGGCTTTCGGAATGGGATCTTGCCAGATAAACTCTTCGGCCGGCACCTCGGGCCCGAGATACCGCGGACGCGGCCCCATGTCGCGATGCGTGAGCTTGAACCACGCGCGCGCGAACGCATCTGCAAACTCATTGGGATGCTCGTAAAAACGCCGCGAGATCTTTTCGTAAATCGGGTCGTAGCGCAGTGAGAGGTCCGTCGTCAGCATGGCCGGCTTGTGGTGCTTGGAAGGATCGTGCGCATCGGGGACGGGCGTGGAACCGTTCTTGGCAATCCACTGCTTGGCCCCGGCCGGGCTCTTGGTCAGCTCCCACTCGTTGCCGAACAGCGATTGGAAGAAGTTATTGCTCCATTTCGTCGGTGTGGTGGTCCACGTCACTTCCGGACCGCCGCCGATGGTGTCCCCGCTGTGACCTTTTCCGAAGGTACTCTTCCAACCCAAGCCCTGATCGGTAATTTCCCCACCTTCGGGCGCTGCTCCGACGTGCGAGGGATCGCCCGCGCCGTGGGTCTTTCCAAACGTGTGGCCGCCGGCGATGAGCGCGACCGTCTCTTCATCGTTCATTGCCATTCGGCGGAACGTCTCACGGATGTCGATCGCGGCCGCTAACGGATCGGGATTGCCGTTTCGCCCTTCCGGATTCACATAGATAAGGCCCATCTGCACTGCAGCCAGCGGGTTCTCGAGGAGGCGTTCCCCCGCGTAGCGTTCGTCCGCGAGCCACGTACTTTTCCGCGCCCCAATACACCGACTCGTCCGGCTCCCACTGATCGGGGCGTCCACCTGCAAAACCGGCGGTCTTGAAACCCATTTCTTCGAGCGCGACGTTACCGGCGAGGACGAGCAAATCCGCCCACGAGATTTGCTTTCCGTATTTCTGTTTGATCGGCCACAACAGGCGGCGAGCTTTGTCGAGATTGACGTTGTCCGGCCAACTGTTGAGCGGTGCAAAACGCTGTTGTCCGCCGCCGGCGCCGCCTCGGCCATCGGCGATGCGATAGGTACCTGCGGCATGCCAGGCCATGCGAATAAAGAGCGGACCGTAGTTCCCGAAATCCGCCGGCCACCAATCCTGCGAGTCCGTCAGCGACGCGCGCAGATCTGTCTTCAGTGCCGCGTAATCGAGTTTCGCAAAATCCTTGGCGTAGTTGAAATCCTTACCCATCGGATCGGACTGTGGGGAGTTCTGGCGCAAGATCGACAGTCGCAGTTGCTCCGGCCACCAATCGCGAATCAGCGGCGCGTTCTTTCGCTTGGGATGAACCGGGCACATGGTCTCAGTCACGCTACGATCTCCTTCAAAAAGCAAGACAACCCGCATTCGCCGCGGACCCCCATCATAGTCACCGCAGGTCCATCGAGCAAGACGATATAACCTATCAGTCCCATTGATGGCATCTATTTATGAACGTTCGAGATCTCGCCTATATCGTCGCCATCGAGCGCCACGGGAGCATCACCCGGGCGGCTGAAGCATGCGGCGTAACCCAGCCCACGCTTAGCACCCAAGTAGCCAAATTAGAGCGAGAACTTGGGGTCACGCTGTTCGAGCGTGCGGGACGCGGTTTACGATTGACGAACGCCGGCCGGCCGGTTCTCGATCACGCCCGCCGTGTGCTCGGTGCGGTCGATGACCTTGTAGCGGCGGCGCAGGACCATCTCGATCCACTTGCCGGAGCCTTACGCCTCGGCTTGATTCCCACGCTCGCGCCGTACCTGCTGCCGCATCTTCTCTCCGGGATGCAGGCATCGCTTCCGCGTCTGAATCCGATCATCGTCGAAGAGCAAACCGCCTCCCTCCTTGCGCAACTGCGTGCCGGAGCGATCGAAGCGGCGATGATTGCGACGGACCCCGAGGATGCACGGCTCGGCACCATGCCGCTCTTCGACGAGCCGCTGTGGGTCGCAATGTCGGCTCGACATCCTCTTGCTTCGCGCACCACCATCGAGCCCGCCGACATAGATCCGTCGACGTTGCTCTTGCTCTCCGAAGGCCACTGCTTGCGCGACCAGGCTATTGCGCTGTGCGCGGAGCCAACGCTCGGGGTCCGCATTTCCGGCGATTTTCGTGCGGCGAGCTTGGAAACGATCATGCATCTCGTCGAGTCCGGATTCGGCATTACGCTCGTTCCCGAACTCTACGTTAGGCGGGCGGCGCCGAACGAAGGAATCGCTTTGCGCCCTTATGCCTCGCAAAGTGCTTCTCGCCACATCAGTCTCATATACCGCAACGGCACCGTGCGCCGAGCGGCCCTGACCGAGATTGCGAAACTCACCCGCGAAGCCTGGAGCCGGTTACGCAGCATCTCTGAGTGCAAGCGATAACACGCCCGCAATCGTGCCGGCAGCCGGCTCCCGGTTCGATTTCTTAAAGGATAGGGTTTAGCTGTCGAGAGCGGCCTTGGCTGCGGCAACGCTTTGCTTTAGGTGGGTTTGAATGTCCGCACCCTTGGCGTCGATCGCCGCCTTCGCCGCGCGAGCCGCCTCTTGGACCTTATCCATTGCCTTTTGGGCGCTCGCTTTCTCTTTGACGTTATCGGCCTTGATCCGAGCCTGCAGCTCGGCCTTTGCCGCGTCCGCATGAGCGATCGCCGTGCGAATCTGCAACTTGGCGTCGGCGTCGCTCTTGGAGACGGCGGCCTTCAGCTCGTCGTGAAGGGACTGAAGGTTTTCTTTAATGGTTTGCGTTTGCACGAGTGCTCCTTACGGTTAGATGTTTTTGAGTTTGAGGGCAACTGATGACCAGGTGACGCCGGCGAAGACGAGGTTGATACCAACCGCCAGGCCGATGAACCAGAAGGCTGAGACGGGCCACTGCATCCACAGCAGAACGCCGAGAACGAAGCTGACGATGCCGCTGAACGCAACCCATCCGTATTGCGGAAACTGCAGCCAGAGCGAAGCGACGAACCGGAAGATTCCGCCGAAGACGAAGAGTACGGCGAGGAAGAGCGTCAACATGAGCGCGCCCAACCCCGGGTGCTCGACGAGCAAGAATCCGACGACGATATCCAGCACCCCAACGAGGAGCAGCAGGATAATGTGTCCGGCGCCGCGCGTCATAGCGGCAGCGACGATCTGCACGATTCCGGAAAACATGACGACGGTGCCGATCACGATCACCGAGGCAACGGTCGCAATAACTTCAGCATAGATTGCGTACGCACCCAGAACGACCAGTGCCACTCCGAGAGCAAGGTACCAGCCCCACATCTTGTGGGCTTCTTGAATCGGCCCAACGGCCCGCGTAATAGCTTCTTTCATTGCATGAGCGTATCGCTCGGCGCCAACGCGATAAAGGGAGTCAGACTCACTCCTTCCCGCGGGTTTCGCTTGGTAGAGTCGGCGTCATGAAATTACATCGAATTGTTCGCAACCGCCGCACTCCTAGCGGCCGCACCCAACGGCACCGAGATGCTCGCCAGAGCTGCAGCCGATCCGGGCTTGGCATCGTACTCGGTTCCGGTACACTTTGACGTGCACATGCGTCGACCGGTCGGTGTGCGTTCCGGAGTGGACGGCGTTGCGAGCTTTAGCGAACCGGCACAAGCGTCAATCGCGATCACCCACATCCCAGGGCCGCTCGGCGGCTTCTTCAAGGGATCGTATACGCTCGACATGGTGCCGCAGACGTGGCCCGGGAAGTACGACGTGGCCTCGGTGACGGAAACGCAAGCGAACGGAAGCGCCCTTTACCTGCTGCGCGCCGTTCCAAAGAACGATCCGTCGGTGGACCACGTCGTCTTCGGCGTCACCGACAGCTATCAACCCGTTTCGGCGCAGTGGTATTACAAGGACGGCTCCTCGATCGAGCTGACGATTTCGAATCAGCGCGTGCAGGGGTTCGTGCTTCCGCAATCTGAAACGATTTCCGTAAACATGCCGAAGTATAGTTTCGACGCAACGGCTACATACGGGCAGTATTCGATCGACCGTTAAGAGTTCCGGGGTGTTGTACTCACTCGTTCGATAGCGCGCCGCGCGCTAATCTACAAGCATCTCCACGACCGCAACGAGGTGCAAAACTCATGGCCGGATTAGTCGTCTTCAAGTCTCTCTCCGATGCAGTGCGTGCCGGGTTCCAAATCTGCGGTAACACCGCCGCCGGCTACTTGGTGCGCACTAGGACGCATGCCGGCTGGGCGCTTGCGGTCGTGGAGCGTCGCGCTCCATGATCGCCCGGCAACCAGCTCCCGGGTTGAGACTCAGCATTACCCACGATTGCCGGGAACCGCAGCGGCCGCAGCAAGCCGGCGGCGACATCGTCGCCGTCAGCGAGCATCGCGACGGCTCGATTGCGTTCCTCGTTGCGGACGTCGCGGCGAAAGGCCGAGAAGGGGAAGGCTTTGCCGTCTGGCTTGCGACGCTGTTCTGTTACGTCGCTCGCTTCGAGCATCGGCCGGCCCGCATACTCGAGTATCTCAACTGGCGGATGTACGACGCATTCGCCGACCCGGTGCGTGGGTTATTCGCGACCGCGTTCGTATGCCGATGTTTTCCCGAACAGGAATTCTGCGTCTATTCGAGTGCGGGAGCGGAACCCGCGATCGTCTTCAACGAGGCGCGATCCCCGCGCCAACTGTGCGGTGACGGCATCGTCCTGGGAGTCGACCGATGCGCGCGCTACCGCGACCGGTCGTGTAACGTTGCCGCCGACGAAGCGTTGATCGTTTTCACCGACGGCGTAACCGAGTCGCCGCGGGTTCCGCCGTTAGGAAGGCTGGGAACCAAGGGGCTTCTCGAAGCCGTACTACGCGCCAATCGCGAGACCGGAATTCCCACGTGCCACGATGTGCTCGATGCGGTCGAGCGGCTCAACGGCGGCACGTACCACGACGATGCCACGCTGCTTCTCGCGCGATTCAGCCCGGTGGTCTGAATCACTGCATTTCTACGCAGCGATTTGCTAATTTTGATCGCACGTCAACTTCGAATCCAAGGAGAAGTCTCTTGAATAAAGTGAACGGCGCCCTCGCGAAGGCACGCGCGGACGCACAAACGCTCAACAAAACGATCCAGTCAATGACGCTAAAGGACCACGCCGCTGTGCGCGGACACCTGGAGAACGTCGCCGTCCAGGCCCAAGCACTGGGCCGCTCTGTGCAGGCGCTTGCGGAAAGCCAAAACGCCGACGCGCGCCAGCATCTGCGGGACGCCGGTACGGTGCTCTCTGCGGCTGCGCGCGAGAGCAAAGACCTTGCAAATGCAAGCAAGACCGACCTTAGCGACGCTCACAAGGCGTTGTTTGCCAAGGCGAGAGCCGCCGCGGCTCACCTTAGCCAAGCCGTCGCGGCGGAGCGCTCGAACGACGCGCTCGTCCGTTCGTAAGAGAGGAATATGCACATGGATAACTACGTAGCAATCGTTTTCGACAACGACACCAAAGCGTACGACGGACTGCATGCGCTATGGAATCTCGACGGAGAAGGGGATATCACCATGCACGGCGCTGCGGTCGTGCACCGCGACGGCAACGGCCTCACGGACGTCGCGACCAAGGACACGGATCCAGGCCTGCGCACGGCGATCGGCGTCGGCATCGGCGCGCTTCTCGGCGCGCTGGCTGGACCGGTCGGGGCCGCAGCGGGAGCGAGCATCGCGGCCGGTACCGCGGCCGGAATCGGCGCTGCGGCCGGCGGCTTTGCCGGATTGACCGCCGATGCGGTCAAGGCCGACGAACACGATCAGGCCGCTTACGAGGCTGGGTTCGTTCTGCCGAACGGAAAATCGGCCGTGATCGCTGAGGTTTCGGAAGACTGGACGACGCCGATCGACACGATGGCGCAACGTTTGGGCGGTAAAGTCTTTCGTCGCTCCAAAGGCGCGATTAAAGACGACCAATGGAACTACGGCGACTACCTCTACCCCTACGACTACGCGCCGGCCTACGCGTAGGCCGGTTGCCGTGGCGCGGCGTAGTTTAAAATCGACCTACGCCGCGCCTTGGCTAACTCTTCCTCGATTTCGAGCGCGCAGCCGATGACCGATGGGAGCAGCGCCGGGCGAACCAGCTTGTAGTGACCCATCACCACGATCACTCCGCCGACCGCGCCGTCTTGCGGGTCGCGAATCGGAGCGCCGGTGCACACCAGCGGCGTTCCGCCTTGCGCGAAATGTTCCGAAGCCATGATTTGCAACGGGCGCCCGTCGGTCACTACCGTGCCGATTCCGTTCGTCCCCACGGCGTTCTCGCTGAGATCGCCGCCCGGAACGATGCCGGCGTTCTGGACGAGCTTGCAGGCGCCACGGTCGCCGTCTACTTGCAGAACTCGTCCGGCTCGATCGGTGATCGAAATGGCATAACCCATTTCGCCGAGCGTCGTCTGAAGATGTGAAACGATCGGCGCAGCCGCATCGATCAGCTGGTGATTCTGCTCGCGCACTTCGGCAAGACCGTCGTCGGTCGCGATCGCAAGGGGAGCCTGCAAAACGGCCGCGTCGACGCGTGACGAGCGGCTTCGCTCCCACGACGCCGCGATGCGCGAGCGGAGCACCTTATAGTAATTCTTCGAGTCCGAGGTTAGAAATGCTTCGCGAGCAGCATCGAACGCGCGCTGCACGTCGTCGATCTCGGAGGGAAGGTCGATCGGCGAAAGATTCGTCGATCGCGAAGCGGGCAAGTGTTCGGCTGCGGTTTTTTCTGCCGCGTAGAGCTCGGGCACGGAAAGGCGATAGAGCGTCAGCCGGTCGAACGCGTTGAGCCGCATGACGTCGGCAAGCCGCGACAAGAATTTCGGGGAAACCGTTATAGGGCGGCCGCTCTCGTACCAGCGATACCAGTCCTCGGAAACGCCGATCAATTCGGCGACTTCCTCCCGGCGCAGTCCGGATACGCGGCGATGGCTCGAGTTGGGCATGCCGACGTCGGCCGGCGACAGCCGCGACCGAGCGTCCATCAGGAACGAGCGCAGCTGCGTGCGGCGCTCAGGGTCCGCTTGCATGGAACGCTGATTGTACTCTACTCTAGCCCAAAAATCGAGTACGAGTTGAGCTGGCTAAGCGTCGCTAAAGCGTCTAGCGTCTGCCGAGTCGAGCTGGCTCAGCGACCGTCGCTCGACGACACCGCCGGTAGACGTCACGGCGGCATCGACGATCGTGGGATCGGTCTCGAAGACGTGCGCCAATACAACGTAGGACCCCTCCGGAAGCGACTCGTTGAGCTCGTCGAGCGCCTCTTGCCCGGAACCGCCGTCGGCGAACTCGAGGTCGTCTTGGTTTCCGGTCTGCTCGTCATCGAGCGATAGTTCGCCCTCGGTATCGCGTCCATAAACGCCTGCGGATTCCATGCGAAGCGAGCCTTGTTGGGAAAGCTGCAGCAGCGCCGCATGCGCGGCAAGCGCCTCACCCTTTGTCGGAAATATTCCGGCGACGAAGTTTTCCATATTCGCAGTCTATCAAACGCGTCCAAAGGCCAGGGAGTGACTCTGAATCCCTTCTTGGCAAGGTCTGGGCGCCTGTACCATGGGGGCGACGTTAACATACTTGCGAATCATAAGGAGTCGAACTATGAAAACCATTGCCGAGCAGGTTGCAGGATCGGTTGAAGACGCTCACAAGCATTGGGGCTGGTACGTCGCACTCGGCGTCGCGCTAATTCTAGCCGGCGCCTACGCCATTTACAGCCAAACGGCTTCCACGCTCGCATCGGTCGTCGTGTTGGGCGGAATCGTTCTGGTCGTCGGCGTTATGCAGACGATCACGGCGTTTATGGCACGCGGTGCGGGCCACGTCGTTCTCTACTTCCTCGTCGGTATACTCGACATCGTCGTCGGGGCGATGTTGATGCAGCATCCGGACGTTGGCGCTCTGACGCTCACGCTGCTGCTGGCGACGCTGTTGGTCTTTGGCGGGCTCTTTCGTTTTATCGCTGCGCTCTGGCTGCAATTCCCGCAATACGGATGGGCCGCAGTTAGTGGGATCGTTACCTTCATCTTGGGCCTCCTGCTTTGGGCACAATGGCCGTTTTCCGCGATGTGGTTCATCGGCTTTGCCGTCGGCGTGAACTTTATCTTCGCCGGTATCACGTGGTCGACGATCGGCTGGAAACTAAAAACCGCTTAACCTCTAGTTTACGGCGACGACGATCTTGCCGATGTTTTGGCCGGATGCGATGCGATTGTATCCTTCGGCGGCGCGATCGAGCGGCAGCACGCAGTCGATCACCGGTGCGATTTTGCCTCGTTCGTAGAGTGCCAGCAGCGTCTTCATCGCGCCGAACAGCAAATCGCCGCGTCCGAAGAGATGGCCCATGTTGACGCCGAGAACGCCGCGGTTCTCATCCATCAGTCGGAGCGGCGAGAACCGCGGCACGCGCGCGATCTGGCCTAAGATGCGGAGCGGGTTAAAGCGGCGCCCTTGCAGGTTTGCAAAACCGTAGGTGACGATTCGGCCTCCCTCGCGCAGCAGCCGGTAGCCTTTAAGCGTATCTCGGCCACCTAACGGATCGAGCACGACGTCGACGCCTCGGCCTTCGGTGAGACGCCGTACTTCGGCCGCGTAATCGACGGCGTGGTAGTCGATCGGGTACGTGCATCCATTGTCGCGCAAGGCTTGATGCTTCGGAGCCGAGGCGGTACCGAACGTTGTGACGCCGGTAACGGTTTGACAGAGTTGGAGCACGGCCGTTCCGACGCCGCCCGCCGCCATCTGCACGAGCACCGATTCCCCGGCGCGAAGATTTGCGGCAAAGAACAACATGTGGTACGCAGTGAGGTACGTTACGGGCAACGCTGCAGCCGCCTCGAAACTCATGGCCGCCGGAATCGGAAGAGCGAACTCCGACGGAACGCAACAAAACTGCGCGGCCGCACCGAAGTGCGTCATCGCAACGGCGCGCTCTCCAATGCGCGAAGCATCGACGCCTTCCCCGACTGCGTCGATCTCGCCGGCGATTTCGTATCCGAGGATGGCGGGAAGCTTGGGAGCGTCGGGATAGAGCCCCTGGCTCGCCATGAGCTCGGCGAAATTGAGGCCGAACGCCCGTACGGCGATGCGTACTTCGCCGGGCTTCGGCCGGGGTTCGGGACTCTCGCGGATCTCCCACGTGCCGCGTTTAACCAGCCAGAGCGCCTTCATCGGTTCCCTTTCTTCAGCGTACCTGTCTACCCGTACTTCGATAGGGCGATGCAATTGCCGTGGACGGTGTCAGCGCTAAAACAGAGTGACCGCCCGGTCGCTTCGGGGTCCGAGCGTTTTGCGGTACTCTATGCGTGCTATGGAATTCACCGACATTCATAACACGAACGTGCGCGCTTCACGCATCGGGCTTGGTACCTGGGCTATCGGCGGATGGGAATGGGGCGGCACCGACGACGACGCTGCGATCGCTACGATTCGACGTGCACTCGATTACGGAGTAACGCTGATTGATACGGCGCCGGTGTACGGGCAAGGTCATGCCGAGGAGATCGTCGGGCGTGCTCTCAAGGGACGGCGCGAGAATGCGATTATCGCAACGAAGGTCGTTCTCGTTTGGGACGAGCACGGCAACGTGCGTCGCAACGCGTCGGCTGCGCGCATTAAGCAGGAAATCGAAGATTCGCTGCGCCGTTTGCAAGCCGACTATGTCGACGTTTATCAAGTACACTGGCCCGATCTCGCTACGCCGATGGAAGAAACGGCAACGGCGATGGAGGCGCTGTACGAGGCTGGAAAAATCCGCGCGATCGGCGTCGGCAATTTTTCGCCCGCGCAGATGGACGAATTCATGAAGTATGCCAAACTTCACACGGTTCAGCCGCCTTACAACCTCTTCGAGCGCGCCGCGGAGAGTGAAGTCCTTCCGTACGCGGCCTCGCAGGGTCTCACCGCACTCACCTACGGTGCGTTGTGCCGGGGTTTGCTCAGCGGGAGAATGCGTTTGGATACGCAGTTCAAAGGTGATGATCTGCGCCTCACCGATCCGAAGTTTCAAGCGCCGCGTTTTGCGCAGTACCTTCGAGCGGTTGAGCGTCTTGACGAATTCGCGCGGCAACGGTACGGCAAGCGCGTCCTGCATCTTGCGCTGCGGTGGTTGCTCGATCGACCGGGCGTCGGCGTGGCGTTGTGGGGTGCGCGCCGGCCCGACCAAGTGGACCCGATATCTGAAGTATTCGATCCCGGGTTCAAGCTCGACGCGGCGGCATTCGCGGAAATCGATCGGATCGTAGCGGAGGAGGTTAAGGATCCGGTCGGCCCCGAGTTCATGGCGCCGTCGGAGGAGCTCGTCGCACAATGATGCATGTGGTAGGGCGCCGCTTTTTGCAGCAATCTGGCGGCCGCTACGATTGGTGAACCGAAAGACCGAACACCGGCACCCAACCACTTTCGCACGTTTGGAGGTACCCATGGATAAGCATCGGCTTCCGAGAGCATTTGCGTTCTCGGCCGTCGCGGTGCTCGTGCTGAGCTCGTGCGCGTCGGGCGGATACAACGGCACGGCGCCGAGCGCCGTGCCGCAAACGTCAAGCGCTCGCGTTACTGCGGCCAGCGCTCGATCTGCGGCAGTCGTCGCCGGTTCGAAGCTCATCGCGCAAGGCGTCAGTAACGGTATCGCACGTATTGCGAAGACGCACGAACTCCACGCCGCGCCGCGCAAAGGCAAACGGCCCAGTGACTACACTCATCCATCCAATACGACCACGGCCGACCCGCCGGTTCCCCGGCCGAACGAATCACCGTGCACGGTAGCGCTTTTTTCCGGCTTTCAAATTCACGAACTTCAACTACCCGACGTTCCAGTACGCGCCTCCAGCCGCGTGTCCGGGACCGTGAGCGAAAGTGGTATTCGAAGGCGACTTTAGCGTGAGCGCCGGACAGCAGTTCGACCGTACGGGCTCTATTTGGATCGCCGGAACGAACATCTACTTTGGAACCACGGCGGAGCCGTCGGCGAATCTCGGGCCGTCGTGGCACGTCGAACGCGACGTAACCGATCTTAGCGCAATCCTAACCGCGCCATCGACGGGTGAGGTCGTGCTGGGGAACATCGTCAACAGCACCTATACCGGCGTGATCACCGCCAGCGGAACGTTGCAATCTCTATCCCGCGAACGCGGCCAATCCGGCGCCCACCGTTGCCGACGACGTCTATCCGCTCTCCGGCGGACCGCTCGGCGACAACCAATATATTACGTCGCAGCAGCAGCCGCTCACGGGCACGTTCACGCTTCCTCGTAACGTCGAGGCGGCATATTTGGACGTTTATTTGCAGTCGCAAATCGGCGACGAGTTCTGGTACACGTGCTTCCCGAACGATCTCGCCGCGCAGATTCCCAATTGCGGCAACACGGCGTTTCGTGAAGGCGACGTCGCGATCGACGGCCGGCCGGCCGGCGTCGCACCGGTGTACCCCTGGATCTTCACCGGCGGTATCGATCCCTATCTCTGGCAGCCAATTCCCGGTGTCGAAACGCTGGAGTTCAGTCCCTATCGCGTGAATCTCACGCCGTTCGCCGCGCTGCTGGATGATGGCAATCCGCACGTCATTACCGTGAACGTCTTCAACAACGGCAACTACTTCGCGGCCAACGCCGCGCTGCTGGTTTTCTTGGATCACGGCTCGTCGCAAGTGACCGGCGGCCTCGTCAGCGACGCGACCTCCCTCTATCCCTCGCCGGCCGTGAGCGAACGGCTAACCACGGATTCTGCGGGAGTCGTGCGCGGCACGGTCTCCGTAAAGGCGTCGCATCCGGTGTGGATCGACGGCTATGTCAATACGTCTCAGGGACGAATCGAAACGAAGGTTCAGCAAACCGTAAACTTCGCGAACGTTCAAACGATCGCCGCGAATGCTGCGGGGACGCTTTTCGATCAATCGATCCAGCAGACGACCAGCGTCTCCTCGAGGACCACGATCCTTCGTCGCGGCGCGATGACGCAATGGGCCTCCGAACAAAAGAGCTGGCCGCTGGCGCTCGTGTACGACTTCACGGTAAACTCCGACGGCAGCGCGTCGCAGTACGCGTCGGTGTCGCAGAAAAAATTGGAGCAAGGCTTCAGCCATACATCGACCGGACGACCCAACGACTCATTCCTCTCGAACGCGGTCGAGTCGAGCGACTTATTAACGTTCCCAGCCTCTGGCGGATTCTTCCCATCGGGCGGTAAAGCTCGCAAACCTACGCTGCCGGCAATAGCTCCGGATACTGCTATGCCAAGGCCGTCGCTTCAAGCGACTACGTCGTGACCCTCGATTCCGGTGGCGTCTGCGCCGGGTACCGGCGCTAGATCGAAAAGCAACTCGTACCAACGGGGCGGAATCCCTTGCGAAATAGCGGGGATTCCGCCACTCCACTGATACAAGCGCAAGAACTAGAGGTTGGGGACCGATACCCTGCCGTTTGCGAGAGAAGGTAGAGAACAGGGACCGTCCACGTCGGCGGTCATCCTGCCGTTGCGGCGTTCGACGTGCGTGATGGTACAGCCGCGATAACGCAGCGGCGCGATGAAGGTTATCATGGCGATCGCGCCGTTGCCGTAGACGACCATCGTGCCTTGCGACAACGATGACCCATAGACGCGCAGCGACGAAGTACGGGAACCGATGGTAAAAGTGATGTCGTCGCCGCCGCCGCGGACGTCGGTGCCGGGATACCACGTCGCGCCGTACCGTTGGTACGGCGCCGCGAGTACGCAGCCGTGGAAGTTTGGTTTAATCGTGACGTAGCCGCGGCACGGTACGCCGTCGACCGTAGCTGGATGCGCGAGCAGGCAATCGGTCAGACGGCCGTTTTCGAACGAAACGTCGGAATCGCCCGAGCACGGTACGCCGTCGATCGTTGCGTCGTGCTGCAAGGTCTGGCTTCCCTCGAGTTTTGCGTCCTGCAGACTAACCGTGTCTTTCAACGGTACGCCGAAAAGTATGGTCGGTTTAGCGAGCTCCACCGACGAGAGATGATTGGCATCGTCCGTTACAAGTACCGAGCCTGCCGGAAGATGCATCCCGCTGACGACGGTATCGGCCGCCAGTGCCTGCCGATGCGCGCGGTCGTAAGCCACGCTGAATGCTTGGGTGCGTGCGGCGTCTATGCGAAACATGAGATTCGCTCCGGCCGAAATGACCCACGGAACGGCGACGACGATCGCAACGACCCAGGCGATCCGCGACGTCCGCGCGAGATACAGCCAGATCGCGGCGCCGGCCGCGGCGATCGTTAGCGGCCAGAACGCCCAGGTGAGGACGATGAGGACGTCGGCCCACAACGGGAACTGGATGCTGATGTCGGACACGGGCGACTCCTTCCCGGCGTTTAAGGCTCGTGATGAGGATACACCCATAGGCGTCCACAGAACGTCTTCGAGCCGCATTTGGGGCGGCGTGGTCCCGATCGGCGGCGAAGACCCTTGTGGAGTGTCGTCATTTGAGGGCATCGCCTATCTAACCGAGCGTATCGCGCAGGTCGAACGGGAACGTGACGCGCTCGCGATTCAAGCGGACCGCCTCGAGCAGCTCCAGCGCGCCTTCGTCGAAATCTCGGCGGCGGCCGACGAGCACGGCGTCGCGATCGCTGCGCTCCGCGGCGCTTGGCTGGGACTAGGATTCGGTCGTGCGTTTTGGTTTGCATGCGGCGCAGCCGGAGGGTTAAACGCCCTCTATGAGTTGGACGAAGGACGGATCGGCGAATCGGAATACGGCGGCACGCTCCCACCCAACAGCTCGTTGCTGCGCGTCGCGCGCGGCGACAGCGATGCGGCAATGGGAGCGGACGGCGATGCCGATTCGCCGCTTTTTGACGTTATGCGTTGGTACGTTGCGGCGAGAGTCCGTCCGCGCACCGGCGGGAGCTTCGTCATCTACGCCGACGGGGTCGTCGACCGGACGCCTACGCCTTGGGCGCTTGCATCGTTGCGAGAACTCGCCGATCAGGCCACGCTAGCGCTCGAGAATCTACGCATGGCGCAAGAGCTCGAACGCCTTGCGTTACACGATCCGCTTACCGGTCTGGCGAATCGGCGTGCGCTGAGCGAGCGTTTGGCGATCGAACTCGCGAGCGCGCGCCGCACCGGTGAAACGGTCGCGTTCGCAATCGTCGACGTCGACGATTTCAAGCGAATCAACGACTCGCGCGGGCACGCCGGCGGCGATGAGGCGCTGCAAGCGATCGCTCGAGCGATGCGTACGGCAACGCGGGAAACCGACTTCCCCGCTCGTTTTGGCGGCGACGAGTTTGCGCTCGTTATGCCGCGCACGCAGCATGCCGACGCAACCACCGTCATCCAGCGGCTCGTCGACGCACTTCGCTCCGCTGGCCTTCCGTGCTCGGTGGGCGTTGGGTTCGCGGACGGCACTGGGACCGCCGAAGAACTCCTCGGCGCCGCCGACGCGGCCGCGTACATCGTAAAGGCGCGTGGGAAGAACGGCTTCCAACTAGGCTGAAGGCAGCCGGTCTATTTGTGTCCGGAGAGATAGCAAGCCGTTTCGAACGCGAGCAACCCGCGGTGGCCGCTGGGCCAGGTGTGGAAAAATTGGAACGCTGCAAACGAGAGGAAGAGGGCCATCGTTACGAACAGGACCGGGGTAAAATCGAGACCGCGCATACCTTTAGTACGCCCGGCCGGGCGGAAAACGGATGGGTCAAAGCGGCGGCTTTACCGGAGCCGCCTTGAGGATCGGAGAAACGGATCCTTGATGGAAAATAACGCCTACGCTCGGAAAGCCGCGGAAATTCTTCGCCGGCTTGGCGCATCGGTTTCGGCCGGAGGCAAACACGTCGTGCGGTCGCCGATCGATGGTTCGCCGTTGGCGCACATCGACGTAAGCGGCCGAGACGCGAGCGAACGCGTCGTCGGCAAGGCGAGCGAAGCGTTTCTTAGCTGGCGTCGGACGCCCGCACCGCGCCGAGGAGAACTCGTCCGGAGGTTCGGAGACGAACTGCGTAAGCATAAGGCCGATCTCGCGCGCCTCATCACGCTGGAGGTCGGCAAGATTTCCACCGAAAGCCTCGGCGAAGTTCAGGAGATGATCGACATCTGCGATTACGCGGTGGGATTGTCGTGGCAACTCTACGGGCGAACGATCGCGTCGGAGCGCGCCGCCCATGCATTGAGAGAACTCTGGCATCCACTCCTAGCGTCGTCGCCGTGATCACGGCATTTAATTTTCCCTGAGCGGTTTGGGCGTGGAATGCCGCCCTCGCGCTGGTCTGCGGCGATGCCGTCGTGTGGAAGCCCTCAGAAGGCTCCGCTCACCGCGCTCGCGACTTCGGCGTTGTTCGATCGCGTCGCGACCGAGTTTGAAGCTCCAGCGAATCTGCATCAGGTCATCATCGGCGATCGCGACGCCGGCACCGCGCTGGCCGAAGACGAGCGCGTGGCGCTGGTGTCGGCTACCGGCTCGACGGAAATGGGCCGCGACGT
Source organism: Vulcanimicrobiota bacterium (assembly GCA_963782265.1). Classification (GTDB taxonomy): domain Bacteria; phylum Vulcanimicrobiota; class Vulcanimicrobiia; order Vulcanimicrobiales; family Vulcanimicrobiaceae; genus CAWAJD01. The sequence continues at coordinate 1,313 of CAWAJD010000043.1, read as the reverse complement.
CGGAACGCGCGTGGCTCGTGGCGATTCGGCCGCACGCTGTTGGAACTCGGTGGGAACAACGCGATGATCGTCGCTCCGACGGCCGATTTGGATCTGGCGGCGCAGGCCATTCTTTTCGGTGCCGCCGGCACTGCAGGGCAACGCTGCACGACGCTGCGACGCTTAATCGTCAACGCCGCAGTCTATGACGACGTGATGTCGAGGGTGAAGTCTGCATACGGCCGCGCGCGAATCGGCAATCCGTTGGAGGCCGGCACGCTCGTCGGCCCGCTCATCGACGGCAGTGCGTTCGGTAAAATGACCGAAGCGCTCGCGAGCGCGCGGCGCGACGGCGGCACGGTCTTCGGCGGAGGCCGCGTACTCGACGACGTTTTCCCGAACGCGTATTACGTCGAGCCGGCTTCTTGGTCGAAATGCCCGGCCAGACCGACGTCGTTCGTCAGGAAACGTTCGCGCCGATCCTCTACGTGATGCGCTATACGGAATTGCGCGAAGCGATCGAGCTGAACAACGACGTGCGGCAAGGCCTTTCTTCAGCCATCGCGACTAGGGATCTCGCCGAAGCGGAAACGTTCTTGTCGGCGCAAGGCAGCGACTGCGGAATCGTCAACGTCAATACGTCTCCATCGGGTGCGGAGATCGGCGGCGCCTTTGGTGGAGAGAAGGAAACGGGCGGCGGGCGCGAGTCTGGCTCCGACTCCTGGAAGTCTGAACATGCGTCGCGCGACCGCTACGATAAACTACGCGAACTATTTGGTTCTCTCGCAAGGTGTGAACTTCGCGAGCGACGGCGCGTAGCCGTGCGCTACAGTTCGGACTGAACCTCGCGATAGAACGACGGCCACTTGGTCGAAGGAACCAGATCTTCCGCTGAGTTCCACCAAAAGCCGGCGCGGGTGAAGCGCGGAACGCCGCTCGGGACGAGTGCCTGATAGTAGGAAAAGATGGAGCGCGCCCGCGCGAGCGTCGATGGAACGATTGGTTTAGGAAGCCCGATCTCGCCAAAGCCGACTTGCGCATTCGGAAAATCCGCGGCGAGCTGCCGGAAGATGGTCGACCACTGCGTGGGGTTCGGGCGAATACCGGCATTGTCGGTTTCGTAGTACGAAATCAAGACGTATCGGAATCCGCGGTATAGGCGTAGTGGCCGTTGGGCCCGTCCTGCACGGTCTGCGACGGCACCGTGGCGACGTCGTGCCGCACCAGCAGGACGACGCGCAGATTGACGAACTCTCCGGGCCACAGGCGTTCATCCGGGTTGGGGAACGTCGCCTTCAGATGGATCGTGCCGGTGGTCTGATCGATCATGTTGT
>CAWAJD010000042.1:0-61349 GCA_963782265.1 Vulcanimicrobiota bacterium | reverse complement strand
AAAAGCGCTGTTGGGAAGGCGGCGAGGTGAAGATGCCGCTCCAAGAAGCGTTTTGGGGCGGGCAGTTCGCCGACATCGTCGACAAGTTCGGCAACGAGTGGATGATTACCACGGCATAGTAAGTCCCGGCGGCTAGAGGCGTCCGGCTTCGTAGAGTCGGTGGTAGTTGTCGAGCCGGCGGTACGAATGCCAGCCGAAAGGTGGGGCCGGTAAGTCTTTGGGATCGGCCAGAATAAAGACGCGCTGTCCGGGTCTGACCCACTCGCGATAGAGGTCGGTTTTCGGGAACCATCCGGAGACGATGATTTGTCCGGGCAGCGAACGATCGGCGTACGCGCCGTACGCGAGCGACGTAGCGTCGACCCAATTGCGAGATGATCACACTGCCCGGAGGCACGACCGGCGTGACCTGGTCGATGATCCATCGGCCGCCCTCGCGCGGTTCGTGGTTGTAAAAGCCGACGTCCCGCGGCGAATGCGTTCCAAACGCCGGCTGCGAGAAATATGCAGATCAAGAAGCGGCCGAATCCGTTGGCAATGTCTTCGCCGCTCGGCGCTGCGACCGCCATAAGCGGCGCGATCATCCAGAGCGATAGCATGGGTAGCGGTCGGTATCGCCCTCGGCAACTAGGTCACGGCGAAAAGCAGCGCTGCGGTGCACGTGACGAAGAGCACGAGCGCCGTGCGCCAATCGCGCTTCCACGCAATGCCCAAGCCGATCACGGCCAGCGCGAGGGCGGATGCACCCGTACTGATCGTTCGTTCCCTTGAGAAACGCCCACAGCGCGTCTTGCCAATGCGACGGATCGAACGACGAGAGAAAGACGTGCGGCGTGCTCGATTCGCTGCCGGTCAACTCGCGCCACAGGCCGCTCCACGTGTACGGCGCGTTGTAGTCCCAGAAGATCGGCGCGCCCGCGCCGGCTTTCGCGATACCGGGCAGCATCGCGGTCGGATCGAGGCCGTGCGCGTGGATGTATGCGGAACGCAGGGGCACGTAGATCGAGAACTCAAGCCTGCGACGACGAGCGCCGCCGAACCAGAGCATCAGCCGCCACGAGGGCCGGCGCTTTGCGAGGATCGTCGCGAGCACGAATCCGGAAGAATCCAATCGGCATTCGGATGTGCCGCGAGCGCGAGCCCATAGAGCGCGAAGGCACCCGCATACCAGGCGTTGGATCCGCCCTTGAGCGATCGAACGATCGCATAGATTGCGATTGTCGAGAATGCGAGCGCGAAGTCTTGCGCCTCGGCGCGGATCGCGTGCGCCCAGATCGTGTGCGCGAACGCGAGCCAAAGGACTGCCAGCAAGGCGACCGGACGTCGCGCGCCGAGTTGCAGTGCGACGGCGTACGCGCACCCGACGGCGGTAGCGACGGCGATCGCGCTGAACGCATTCATACGAAACGCGATCGTGCCGATCGGCAGCGCGTGCGACCAGACCCAGCCCAACAACACGTAGATAGGGAACCCGGTCGGATGCGAGATCCCAAGGATGTACGGGACGCCTTGCAGTTCGGCGGTGTCCCACGAGGCAGGTTCGTGCGACACCGCCCAACGTAGGCGATCGCGGGGATCAGAAACGCGGCGAGATCGCACGCCGAGCAGCGCGATCTCCGGGAGTGCGGCCGGAAGCCGCCGCGTCACGTCAGCGTTGGCAGCGGCAGCGACGGTCGCGTGCGAGAGTCGGGCCGGACTTCGACGTAGTTCTCGAGCGCTCGCTCCATCAACTCGAGCGCGAAGTCCGATCTGCGGATCCTTCCCGTCACGATAGTCCTGCGGCGCGATGTCGACGTCGTAGTCGGGATCGGTGCCGTAGTTTTCGACGCCCCAGCCGACGTCGATGAACCAGAACGAAAACTCCGGCTGCGTCGTGATCGTCCCGTCCACGAGGTGGTGATAGGGATCGATGCCGATGACCCCGCCCCACGTTCGCTTCCCGACCAGCGGCCCGAGCTTGTAGAGCTTGAAGCAGTGACTGAAAATGTCGCCGTCGGAGCCGGCAAACTGGTTCGTGATCGCGACGATCGGGCCGCCGACCGACTCGGGTGGATACGGAACCGGCGGCGCCGTATCGCGGAACGTCGTACCCGACCCGTTTGCGCGCGAGCTTCTCGAGCAGCAGCGGCGAGACGTGGCCGCCGCGATTGTAGCGCACGTCGACGATCAAACCCTTGCGGTCGAACTCGCTCAGGTAGCCGCGATGGAACTCCGAGAAACCCCACGGACCCATGTCGGGAATATGCAGGTAGCCGACGCGGCCGCCCGTGCGATCGTGCACGGTCGTGCGGTTGGCGTCGACCCACGCGCGATAGCGCAACGCCGCTTCGTTGCGCAGCGCTTTGCACCAGCACGCGTCCGCTCTCGTCCTTCTTGCGCGAGCGCACGTAACGGACACGTCGCTGTCCGGCAGCGTTGACCAGCAGCTCGTCGGGCGATACGTCGCGCGACAGGCGTTTGCCGCCGATCGCGACGATCACGTCGCCTTCGCGCACGTCGAGCCCGGGCTCGGCCAGCGGCGAATCGTGCTCGCGATTCCACGAGTCGCCGCGATAGATGCGCTCGATGCGATAGCCGCCGCGTCCCTCGTCCCAAGCGAGATCGGCGCCGAGAAAGCCGCGCTGGTATTGCGGCGGAACGCGATAGTCGCCGCCGTATTTCGTACGCGTGCGACGTGCCGAGTTCGCCTTGCATCTCCCAGATCAGGTCGGAGAGTTCGCCGCGCGTACGAACGCGCGGCAGCAGCGCTTCATAGCGGTCGTAGACGCGGTCCCAATCGATATCGCCCACGTCTTCGACCCAGAACTGTTCGGTCTGCAACCGCCACGCTTCCCGATACATCTGCGCCCACTCATCGCGCGGAATGATTTCGACGCTGGCGCGTTCGAGGTCGATCCACCCGGTCTTGCGGCCGGTTTCGGTGCCGGGCTTCACTTCGTCCCCGTCTTCGGGAAGGTCGACCAGCGCGTCGATTGCGCGTAGCGGTCCGTGCGACGCGGTAGACCAGCGTACGTCCGTCGTTGCCGAGCCGAATTTCGTCGCATTCCGAAGCGATCGTCGCGAAGCGCTGGTGCTCGAAGTCGTAGGCGAGGAGCGAGCCCGAGTCGTCGCTCTCGCGATCCTCACGGCGCGACGGCTTGATTCCCTTGACGGGAAAGCGCGTGAACAGCACGCGCTCGCGGACCGCAACGATTTGCCCGTATTCGCCCTCCTCGACCGGAAAGCCCAGAATGCGTCCCTGGATGCCCTCGAAATCGATATCGACGTCGACCGGTTTATCCGACTTCTTTTCGTCGTCGCGTCGTGATCGTGATCGTGATCGCGATGGACCGGCTTCGGTTTTGGTACGAAGGGCGAGGGCACGTCGCTGCGCAGCGTGACGACGAACGGCGGCTGGCTTGCGGAAAACTCAGATCGAACTGCAGCGCGTCGTACACCGGATTGAAATCGCGCGTCGAGATGAAGTAGAGGTACTTCCCTTCGGGATCCCAGGCCGGCGATTGGTCGACGCGCAGCGGCGACGTAACGTCGTGCACTTTGCCCGACTTGATCTTCACAACGCGAACGATCGACGCGCCGTGCGCCGGCCACCACACGTACGCCAAAAACCGGCCGTCGGGCGAGAATGCGATGTCGATGATGCGATGCGCGGGGCTGGTATCCAGGACGCGGACTTTTGCATCTTCCAAATCGAGCACGCACAGTTCGTGGCGGTGGTTGGCGAACGCGACGACGTCGGCCGTCGGCGAACACGCAAGTTCCGTAATGCGTCCGACGTCGCCGGTCGTCACGGGTTTGGGGTCGCTGCCGCCGTCGCCGCTCTGCACTACGATTTGTTCGTATCCGCTGGCGTCGCTTACGCTCACGAAGCGTTTTCCGTCGCGCAGCCACTCGGTCAAGCGCGTGCGCGCGCGGCTGCCCCCGCTGTAGTGCGTCACCGCACCTTCGAAAAGCGGCATCGAAAATGCTTGTCCGCGGGAAACGAATGCGATGCGCGTTCCATCCGGATGGGGTGCGAAGTGCTCCAACGATTCGTCGGCACTTTCGAACCGGCGGACCGTTTGCGGCGCCGCAGAATGCGTTTCGATTTCCACCGGCGTTATCGCGTCGCTGGCGGCATCGTATACGGCGATCGCGCCGCCGGCGGAGTAGACGATGCGCGAGCCGTCCGTCGAAGGAAAGCGTACGTAGTACTCGGCTTCGTGCGTGTGTCGCGCGATCGATTCGCCGCGCGGATCGCACGAATAGATATTCCCAATCCCCTCGTGATCGCTCAGGAAAAAGAGGCGGCCGCCGATCCACATCGGCCACGTCGGGTTTCCGTTCGGTAAAGGCAGCCGTTCGAAGGTGCCGCTGACGCTTGCATCCACCCAAATCTCGCCGGCGGTCCCGCCGCGGTAACGTTTCCAACGCGCCGGGTCGTGCGCGTTGCGGCCGATCGCAAGCGCGCCGTTCTCGCCGAAGGCGAACGACCGTGCGTGTCCGAGGTTGAGTTCGCGCGGCGTGCCGCCGCCGGCCTCGATCGAAAACGGCCGGGTCTCGCCCTCGTACCACGTGGTCGGATTTCCGACGAAATAGATCTCGCTCGAATCCGCACTCCAACCCACGACCATCGTCAGCGTTCCGCCGAGGAAGGTCACGCGCCGCGGCTGGCCGCCGCTCGCCGGCATCACGTAGACCTCGGGGTTACCCTCGTCGGTCGAAATGAAGGCGATCCACGCGCCGTCGGGCGAGAGCCGCGGGTAGGAGCAGGTACCGAAGCTGACCGTCAGCCGGGTTGCGGCCCCGCCTTGCGCCGAAACGCTCCAGAGGTCGTCCTCACAAACGAAGACGATGCGATCGCCGGCGATCGTTGGATAGCGGTAATAGCCTTGCATAGAGATTGGCTAGGTTGGCGTGCTAGGTCCCGCCGCCCTCGTACAGCATCTGTCCGAGTGCTCGGTTCAGCTCGGCGGCGTTTTCAACTTGAAGCAGGGTCGGCAGGACGAGTTCGGGCGTCGGCGTGCGGATTTCGAAGGGCAGCATCGGCCCGTCCACGGCAAACTGCGTCGCCGAATCGCCGGCGAGGCTTCGGAAAAGGAGCTCGGCGTAGAGGGCATTTGCCCATCCGAACTCGGGCCGCGTGAAGCGCCAGTAGCCATCGGGATAGAAGCTCTCGTGAATCATGCCCGATTCGCTATCGGTTTCGGCCAGCGTTGTGATGGACTCGGCGACCTCGTTCGACGAGGTTGCGGTCAAGGCGCGGCCGATGATGCCGAGCGGCCAGACCCAGCCGTATGGCGTGTGCGGGCTTCCAAGTCCCCGCGCATATTTTCCGGAAAAGTAATACGGATTGTCCATCGACAGCGCGAACCGCCGTGTGTTCAGATACTCTGGATCGAACGACGAACTCCAGTCGATGTACGGCAGCGTCGTGAGATTGGGAATGTTCGCGTCGTCCATCAAGTTGTAGTGGCCCAAGCCGTCGGTTTCAAACGGATACATCCACTCCCGGCGCGTCGGATCGAAAAAACGCCCGTATTCCAGGATGCCGGTTTCAACGCGCGCTCCGAGCGCGCGTGCGTTCTGCGCGAGTTCGCGATCGCCGTATCCCAGCGCGAGCTGCTCGATGTCGCGCAAGGCGACGACAGCGAGCGCGTTTTGCGGAATGTTGAAGCGATATCGCACCGGATCGTCGGAGGGGCGGAAGGCGCCCCAGATCATGCCCGTGTTTTCGTTATAGTCGTGGCTGGTCGGCTGCGGCGGTTCGAAGGTGTAGCGGCTGCAAAACCGGTGGCGTTCCTCGCAGCCGTACGTGGCGACGATCATGCGCAGCGCGACGTGCAGCTCGGGGGTGAGGACCGTGCGATCTCTCGTGTGGCGCCAGTAAACCGAAGCGAGAATCGCCGGCCACGCGAGCGAGTCGACCTCCCATTTGCGCTCCCACACCGTATAGTCGGCGCGAAAGGCGTTGGCGTAGGCATCGGTATTGATATTGCGTGCGTTGCGCTCGATTACGCCGGCGAACCGCCCGCGCAGGATCGGGTAGGCGCTTTGGTAGCGCACGTACGGAATCGTCTGCGCCGCCGAATCGCGCAGCCACATCGCCGGAATGTCGCCCGTCTGAACGTACGTCGTGTTGTCGTCTTCGAGAAAGAAGTCGGTGAAGAGCGTATGAAACAGCGACGCGGTTTCGATGTCGCGAACGCGGCGGCCGGTCAGCGGCACGACGAGCGTCTGTGCGTCGATCGGGGCGGGAAGCGACGTGACGACGATTGCGGCGAGAACGAATGCGGCGAGCGTCCGGAGTATCAAAGCCTAGGCTTCTGCGAAAGCATGTAGCCGAACGTCCCGGTGAGTTCGGTCGTATCGCCGATCTGCGTGTAGGGCGCCGTGATCGTGGGTATTTCGCTCGCCCGTTCGAGCGGTACGATCGTCTCGAGGGTGACGTACGGGACCGCCGGATAACCCGCGACCGTGCGAAACAGTAAATCGGCCCAAAACGCGTTGGCCCAGCCGAAATCGGGTCTCGTAAATTGGCTCGGATCGTTCGGATTGACTGATTCGTGCATCATTCCGTTGATGGTATCGCTGCGATCCAGCATGTCGATTGCGTCGGTAATCTCGTGGCGTTTCGTGGTCGTCAGCGCGGCGTCGATCATGCCGAGCGGCCAGACCCACCCCTTGGGCGTGTGCGGGCTTCCCAAACCGGTCGCGTATTTTCCGGTGAAGTAGTACGGGTCGTCCGAACTGAGCGCGAACTTTCGCGTGTTGAGATAGATCGGGTCGTCGGTAGCGCAGAAGCCGATGTACGGCAGGCCGGTCAAATTGGGAAGGTTCGCGTCGTCCATGAGGTTGTTGTTGCCGTTGCCGTCGGTTTCGTAAACGTACATCCAGCCGCCGTGCTGCGGGCTCCACACTTTACCGTAGCGCTCGATCCCGACCTGCACTTGCCCCGCGAGCTTGGTCGCGTCGTCGGCGAGCTGCGGATCGTCGAACGCGATGCGCGCGAACTGCGAGAGCAGACGCATCGCGACGACCGCGAACGCTTCGTCGGGGATGTTGAAGCGGTACGTCACCGGGTCGTCCGACGGGCGGAAGGCACTCCAAATCATTCCGGTATTCGGGTTGAACGCGTCGTGCGTCGGTACGGCTTGCGGCCACGAGTAATGGCTGCAGGTGTTGTGCTGCTGCTCGCATTGCAGCGTCGTTACGATCGTCTGCATCGCCTTGTGCAGCGTCGGCGTGAAGATGCTGCGATCGCGCGTGTTGGCGTAGTATACGAACGACAGGATCACCGGCCAGCACAACGAGTCGATTTCCCATTTATCTTCCCAGACGTGGTAGTCGGCAGTGAACGCTTCGGCCTGCGGGTTCACCAGAATGTTCTTCGCATCGCGCTGGATCACGCCGTCGAAGACCGTACTGAGCGACGAATACGCGGGATAGTAGCGGACGTACGGAATCGACTGTGCCGCCGAGTCGCGCAGCCACATCGCCGGGATGTCGCCGGTCTGCACGTACGTCGTCCCGTCGCTTTCGGGGAAAAAATTACCGAAGAGCTGCGAGAAAAGAATCGACGTTTGAACGGGCCGGATATTGGACGCGACCGGGATATTGAGCGTTTGTGCGAAGGCCGGCGCGGCAGAGCCGCACGCAAAAACCACCGCGAGTACGAGCGAGACCAGCCGCGGATACATCGCTCCGATGCGCGCCATGAGAAGTTATCTTCTGTAGGCTGAAGGTCCGGCCCCGCCGAGGCCCCAAACTCCACTGAACTTTGACTCAACCACGCGCACTCGACGCTCTTCTTCACGATTTCGACGCAAAGAAACCGCGCGGTCTGGCGCGCGCGATTTCGTGGGCCGAAGGGGGACGCGGCGCGGAACTGATCCGGCGTTTGTATCCGCGTACGGGTCGCGCGATGTCGATCGGACTCACCGGACCTCCAGGGGTCGGCAAGTCGACATTGTCGTCGGCGATCGTGCGCAAGGCGCGCTCGCTTGGCCGCAGCGTCGGCGTGATTTCGGTCGATCCGAGTTCGCCGTTTTCGCACGGCGCGCTGCTCGGGGATCGCATTCGACTCACCGAACATTTCGTCGACGCGGACGTCTTCATTCGTTCGATGGCCAGCCGCGGGCATCTCGGCGGCGTCGCCGGAGCGACGGCCGACACGCTGCTGCTGATGGACGCGTTCGGTCTCGACGTCGTGCTGATCGAGACCGTCGGCGTGGGGCAGAGCGAAATCGAGGTTGCGGAGCTCGCGCAGACGACGCTGGTCGCGCTGCAGCCCGGCAGCGGCGATTCGGTGCAGGTGCTGAAAGCCGGCATCATGGAGATCGCCGACGTCTTCGTCGTCAACAAGGCCGATCACCCGATGGCCAATATGATGAAGCGCGAAATTCGTTCGATGATGGAGATGCTCTCGTTTCCGGGATGGGTGCCCGATCTCGTGATGACGCAAGCGCTCTCCGGCGATGGTATCGACGACTTATGGGCCGCGATCGAACGGCACGTGGCATACTTGAACGAAACCGGCGAGATCGCGCAGAAGCGGCGCGAGGCGTTCACGCACCAAGTTCGTCAGCTCGCGCTCGGACGGTTGGAAAAACGTTTGGAGGGCGAACTGCAGCGCGATTTGCCGGCCGGAGTCGATCCCTACGAAGCCGCGGATCGCATCTTGCAACATTTTGGCGCGGACGACGGCAGCGAAGTAGAGCACGCCGCCCGCCCGCGTGCCACGGTAAAGGGGCTAACGTAGCGCCGTCAGGGTGACACTCGCTTGCCGGCGAAGACGGCGCGATGATCGTCGTCGTCGAGTACGATCCGCTCTGGACGCAGTCGTTCGCGCACATCCGCTCGCGAATCGCACCGGCTCTAGCGGGTGTTGCCACCGGTATCGAACACGTGGGCAGCACGTCCGTTCCTGCCTTAAGCGCAAAGCCTGTTATCGACGTCGATGCGATCGTGAAGGACGGCGACGTAGCCTCCGCCATCGCGCGACTGGCATCGCTTGGCTACGAGCATCGGGGCGATCTCGGCGTTCCGCAGCGCGAAGCGTTCCGTCACGGACATGTGCCGGCGCACAATCTCTACGTTTGCGTCGCGGGGTCGCTGCATCTGCGCAATCACCTGGCGCTGCGCGCCGCGCTGCGCGCAGACCGCGACCTCGTGCGAGAGTACGGCGCGCTCAAGCGCGATCTGGCGCGGCGGTTTCCGAACGATATCGATGCGTACGTTGCGGGCAAGACGGCGTTCGTGACGGGCGTCCTCGAGCGGAGCGGCGCGTTTTCCGCGGCCGAGTTGGCAGCAATTCGCGCGCTCTAGCGCGGAATAGAAGGCTCCAAAACGTCGTCGTAGTCGAAAATCCATGCTTGGCCGGCGTTATCGAGAAAAGCGATCGGTATGCCTTCGGCGACATCGACCGCGATCTGCGCGCGATTCTGCGCGTGCACGTGCAGGTGGGACTGCGTCGTGTTTCCCGAGTTTCCGCAGCGGCCGATGGGTTCGCCGGCGCGCACCGGTACGCCCGGCAGCACCGTGATGGAGCTTTTTTTTAAATGCGCGAGGATCACGTAACCGCGCGGCGTTTCGATTGAGACGTAGTTGCCCGCGGGATTCTTATTATCGCTGCGGCCCTCGTCCGGCGGTGCGTCATCGTGACGGTCTTCCGTCCACGCGACGGTTCCGTCACACGGCGCGAGAATCTCCCGATCCCACGCAGCACCTTCGACGGGTAAGAAGTCGTATGCGAAGTACTGGTCGCTTACGCGCTGATGGTGGTTGTGACGCGGGTCGGCTCCGCCGCCCACGACGCGCCACGCATCGCGAAACGGCGAACGGAGTGGAAGCGGGTCGATGCATCGGGCGCGCCACCGTCCGGCGTCGAAGCGCCGGTCGAAGAGCGCCAGGCCGCCGACGGCTGCGGCGCACGCGCCCGCGATAAAGTAGCCCGCGGTCGTAACCAGGCCGCCGAAGAAGCCGAGGCCGACGCAGGCGGCGATGACCACCCACAAGAGGCGCGCATAGAGGGAGCGCGGGCGTGCCGTCACGACCGCCCAGGCGACCGCTGCCACGGCGAAGGCCAGGCCGCCCCAGTGCCACGCGGCCGCGTTCGCGAAGGCGCCTTGGTTCATCGGCCCCCGGTTCGAGGAGCAACCTTCGCCTTCCGGCGCCGCTCTAAAGCGTTGGGGAGATTACCCAAGCCCCGTCGAAGCGGAGCGATTCGGAGGAATGTCCACTTGGCCAAGATGATCGAGCGCCCCAGCGGTTTGGGCGCCCAGACGACCCCGGAGTTCGAGGAACAGCATAAGCGTTGGGAAGACGCCTCGGCCAAGGGTAAGCCGCGTAAAGGCCCCGGCTCGGGCGCGGTCGACCGTACGCTTTCCGACGTTCCGCTCAAGACGATTTACGGGCCGGAAGACACCACCCACCTCGACCTCGCGCGCGACCTTGCGTGGCCGGGCGAGTATCCGTACACCCGCGGCATTCACCCGAACGGTTACCGCGACCGGCTGTGGACCATGCGCCAATTCGCAGGCTTCGGCAACGCCAAGCAGACCAACGAGCGCTACCACTTCCTATTAGATCAGGGACAGCATGGGCTTTCGGTCGCGTTCGACATGCCTACGCTGATGGGCTACGACTCCGATCAGCCGCAGGCGCGCGGCGAGGTCGGTAAGTGCGGGGTCGCGATCGACTCGCTGGCCGATATGGAAGTGCTCTTCGACGGCATCGACATGGGCGACATTACCACCTCGATGACCATCAACGGCCCGGCGGCGATCGCCGTCGCGCAATACATCGCGGCTGCCGAGAAAAAGGGCATCCCGCGCGCCAAGCTGGGCGGCACGATTCAAGCGGACATCCTCAAAGAATACATCGCGCAGAAAGAGTGGATCTTTCCGCCGCGCCCGCACATGCGCATCATCGTCGACATGATCAAGTTCTGCACGGCGGAGATGCCGAAATGGAACACGATCTCGATCTCCGGTTATCACATTCGCGAAGCCGGGTCGACCGCCGCGCAAGAGCTCGCCTTTACGCTGGGCAACGGTTTCGCATACGTCGAAGCCTGTATGGCCGCCGGCATGGACGTCGATTCGTTCGCGCCGCGGCTCTCGTTCTTTTTTAACTCGCACGTCGACTTCTTCGAAGAGATCGCGAAATTCCGCGCGGCGCGACGTATCTACGCGCGCCACATGCGCGAGAAGTACGGCGCCAAGGATCCCAAGTCGTGGCAGCTCCGATTCCACACGCAGACGGCCGGCTGCAGCGCGACCGCGCAGCAGCCTGAGAACAACATCGTTCGGGTTGCGTACGAAGCGATGGCGGCGGTCTTAGGCGGAACGCAGTCGCTGCACACGAATTCGATGGACGAAGTGCTCGCGCTGCCGAGCGAGAAATCCGTCGAGATCGCGCTGCGCACGCAGCAAGTGCTGGCCTACGAGACCAACGTGACCAACGTCGTCGACCCTCTAGGCGGCTCGTACTACGTCGAGGCGCTGACCGACGAGATGGAGCGCCAGGCCGAAGCCTACTTCGCGCAGATCGCCGAATACGGCGGCGTCGTCGAAGCTATCGAAGCCGGGTTCTTTCAAAAGGAGATCGCCGAGGCGAGCTATCGCTATCAGCGTTCGTTCGAAGCCAAGGAACGGGTCGTCGTCGGCGTCAACGCATTCCAGCGCGAAGACGAGGTCGTCGACATCGACCTGCTGCGCATCGGCGAAGAGATGGAACGCGCGCAAGCGCGTTCCGTGCAGGACGTTCGCGCGCGCCGCGACGCGAGCGCCGTGGCTGCGACGCTCGAACGGCTGCAGCAAGCCTGTCGCGATCCTGGGGACAACCTGATGCCCCACCTGATCGATTGCGTGAACGCGTACTGCACCGAAGGCGAAATCGTCGAGGCGATGGTTGCCGTTTACGGGCGCTACACCGAGCGTTCGGTTTTCTAGAGGCGACGAAAAACGATGAAATGGAAAACGGATATCGAGCGGTACCGGTTCCGCCGGACGCTCGCCGAAGTTAAGCTGAAACTCGAAGAAGCGCTGCGCTTGAGCATGCGGCGTAACGAAAGGGAGCATGGCCAACAGACCGCTACGAGTCGTCGTCGCTAAGGCGGGGCTCGACGGACACGATCGCGGCGCGAAAGTGATCGCGCGCGCGCTGCGCGACGCCGGCATGGAAGTAATCTATACGGGACTCTTCCAGACGCCCGAACAGATCGTGCAGACCGCGATTCAGGAGGACGCCGACGGCATCGGCCTGTCGATCCTCTCCGGCGCGCACATGACGCTCTTTCCGCTCGTGGTCGAGCAGCTCGCGGCGCAAGGTGCGGGCGACATCGTGTTCTTCGGCGGCGGCACCATCCCGGCGGACGATGCGAAAGAACTCAAAGATCGCGGCGTCCGCGCGATCTTCACGCCCGGCGCTCCGCTGCAAGAGATCATCGATTTCGTGAACACCGAGTGCGGCAAGCGCCGCGAATTGGTCGGCTAGCTCCTTATTCAAATGGAAAAAGTAAGAACGCGGATCGCGCCGTCACCGACGGGCGACCCTCACGTCGGCACAGCCTACGTCGCGCTGGTCAACTATTGTTTCGCCAAGAAAAACGGCGGCGAGTTCGTGCTGCGGATCGAGGACACCGATCAAGCGCGCAGCACGGCGGAAAGCGAGAAGGCGATCCTCGACTCGCTGCACTGGTGCGGCCTGTCTTGGGATGAAGGCCCGGACGTCGGCGGCCCGCACGGCCCGTACCGCCAGAGCGAGCGCTCCGCAATCTACCGCGAGTACGTTCAGAAACTGCTCGATTCGGGAGACGCGTTCAAATGTTTTTGCACGACCCAACGCCTCGACGAGATGCGCGTCGCGCAGCGTGCGGCCGGGCAGCCGTCCCGCTACGATGGATTGTGTTTGACGTATTCGGCGCAGGAAGTAGCGCGGCGCGAAGCGGCCGGCGAACCGTTCGTCATTCGTCTGAAGGTGCCGTCCGAGGGCGTGTGCGTGGTAGAGGATCTGCGTCGCGGCCCGATCGAGTTTGAGTGGAAGAGCGTCGATATGCAGGTACTGATGAAGTCGGACGGCCTTCCGACGTATCATCTCGCCAACGTCGTCGACGACCATCTCATGGAGATCACGCACGTCTTCCGCGGCGAAGAGTGGGTATCGAGCGCGCCGAAGCACCTGCTGCTGTACTCGTACTTCGGCTGGGAGCCGCCGAAGCTGACGCATCTGCCGCTGCTGCGGAATCCCGACAAGAGCAAGCTCAGCAAGCGCAAAAATCCGACCGGCATTCTCTTCTATCGCAGCATGGGGTATTTGCCCGAAGCACTGATCAACTTTCTCGGACAGCTTGCCAACGCGCCGCACGAAGGCGAAGACGAGCTGATGGATTTGGCAACGATGGTTGCGCGCTTCGATCCGGCGCACATTCCTCTCGGCGGCCCGGTCTTCGATATCCCGAAACTCGACTGGATCAACGGGCGCTATCTGCGCGAACGCTTGGATCCGGCGGCGTTTTTCGAACGCGTGCGGGAGTGGGCGGCGCCGCCCGGACGGCTCGAGCGTATCGCCGCGCTTGCGCAGCCGCGGATCGAACGAATGAGCGATCTGGGCTTGATGCTCGGTTTTCTTTTTGCCGGACGTTTGCCCATGACCGCGGAGCAGCTGCGCGGTGGGAAACTCGACGATCTCGAGATGCGGCGCGCGTTTCAATTCGCACTGTGGGATCTTGAAAAGATCGAAGCCTGGAACGTGGCCTCCATCGAAGCGATGCTCAAGTCCATCGCCGAGGCGCTCGGTAAGAAGCCGCGCGAAGTCGCCCGCCCGTTCTACGTCGCCATCACCGGCAGCCCGACGTCGATCCCGCTGTACGACTCGATGGAGCTGCTCGGTCGCGACATCGTGCGCGAGCGGCTGCGCAACGCGCTGGATGCCCTTGGTGCTCCGACTAAACGCGAACAAGAGGAATGGAAACCGTGACGATCCGCGCCATCGTTCTGGCCGCCGGCAAAGGTACGCGTATGAAAAGCGACGTGCCGAAGGTGCTGCACGCACTGTGCGGCCGCCCGATGTTGTGGCACGTGCTGCGTTCGCTGCGCGCTGCGGGCATCGGCGACATTCTCGTCGTGACGAACGACGAGCTGGAGTCCCGTATCGAGGAGTTCGAAGTCCGGAGCGTCGTGCAGAAGCAGCAGCTCGGAACCGGCCATGCGGTCAAGGTCGCGTTGGAGTCGCTCGAGCCGCTCGCCCACGGCCGGATACTCGTTGCGAACGGCGATATGCCGCTCGTTCGCGAGGAGATCTATCGCAGCGTCGCGGCGTCGCTCGACGCCGACGGGGTCCCGATGTCGCTCGTTACGGTCCGAATGCCCCTACCGTCGAATTTTGGGCGGATCGTTCGCACCGGCGGCGACGCGACGCGCATCGTCGAGGTCCGCGATGCAACGCCGGCCGAGCTCGAGATCGACGAGATGAACGCCGCGATCTACGCCTTCGACGAAACCTCGCTGCGAGACGCCGTCACCCATCTGCGCGACGACAACGCGCAGAAGGAGTACTACCTCACCGATACGGTCGAGCACTTCGTCAAAGCGGGCCGGCGCGTCCGTCCGATCCCGTGCGACGACGCCGCGCAACTCCTGGGCGTGAACGACCGCGTCGAACTCGCGCTCGCGCGGCGCGAAATGAACGCCCGGCTCTGCGCGCAGCACATGCGTGACGGCGTGACGATCGTCGACCCGGCCACGACGTATTTAGAGCCGGAACTGCAGATCGG
Source organism: Vulcanimicrobiota bacterium (assembly GCA_963782265.1). GTDB lineage: Bacteria > Vulcanimicrobiota > Vulcanimicrobiia > Vulcanimicrobiales > Vulcanimicrobiaceae > CAWAJD01. The sequence continues at coordinate 46,594 of CAWAJD010000042.1, read as the reverse complement.
CCGCGACACGGTGATCTACCAGAACACGTCGATCGGCCGCCTCTCGGAGATCGGCGAGGGCTGCACCATCGGTCCGTCCACGCGCCTTTCGAACGCGGTGCTGGGCAAGGCGACGACCGTGCGCGAAAGCGTGCTCTCCGACGTTATCGTCGGCGACGGCGTTTCGATCGGGCCGTTCGCGCATCTGCGCGGGGGCGCGGTGCTGGGCGACGACGTGCGGGTCGGAAACTTCGTCGAGATCAAGAAGTCGACGCTGGCCGACGGCGTTAAGGCATCGCACTTGGCGTACCTCGGCGACGCCACGATCGGCGAAGAGACGAACGTCGGTGCGGGCACCATCACGGCGAACTACGACGGCGAGAAGAAAAACGAAACCTTCATTGGTAAGAACGTGCGCATCGGCTCGAACTCGTCGTTGATCGCACCGCTGACGATCGGCGACGGCGCCCTCACCGGAGCCGGCTCGGTGGTCACCAAGGACGTCGAACCCGGCGAGCGCGTTGTGGGAAATCCGGCGAGGCCGCTGCCTAAGAAGTGAGAATCGTCTCGAACGCGGCCGCCATCATCGTGGCGATTATCGCGATCGCGACCACCGCGCCCGACGTCGTGCTGCCGTGGCACCCGTTCTCCTCGTTCGGTTTCTTCGTCAACGGCAGCAATCGCGTCATCGGAGTTATTCCCAAGTCGTCGGCGGAGGCGAACGGCCTGCGCGCGGCCGACGAGATCGACTACGGCACGACCGATATCGAGGGCTGGCGCTACGTAGCTTCCGAGTGGGCGGTCGCGCCGCCCGGTACCCGGACCACGTTCGGAATGAGACGTGACGGGCGCGTGCGCCGCGTAGCGCTCGTCTCGCAGCCCGTCGATCGTAATTTCGCTGAAAACGTGAGTGTGATCGTTTTGATCGTCGCGGTGGAGGCGGCAATTCTCCTCGCGCTCGTGCTCGTACTCATGCGTCCCTCGGCGCTCACCTGGTCGTTTTTTATTTACGCGTGCTGCTCCGGCGTGGCGTCGCTCTTGCTTTTGGAAAACGTGGGAGATTCGGCCTTCTGGGTCGTGTCGACCGAGAACAACGTCGCCTGGGCGCTGCGAGCGCCGGCGCTGCTTACGTTCGCGCTGTTTTTCCCAAAGACGGAGATTTCCGGCTGGCGCTTGACGTTGCTCCGTTACGTGGTTCCGACGGTAACGGCCCTGCAACTCGCAGGTGCCGTACTACCCGGCTGGGTTCCGGGCTCGGTGGGGATGTATTGGCTGGCGACGTGGATCGCCACGCTCAGCTTCGTTGCGGCCATCGTCGTTTTCGCGATCACCTACGCGCACGGTACCGGCCCCGAACGCGCGCGGCTGAGCTGGGTGATGCTGTCGGCGCTCGTCGCCTTTGGCGGAAAGTGGTTCGTCGATCTCCTCTGGGAGTTGGGTTTTTCGTCGACCGACTGGGTGCTGCTTTCGAACGCCGGATACAGCCTGCAAATTCTGTTCGTGCTGGCGGTCGTCTACGCCGTCGTCAAACACCGCGTCATGGACGTGCGATTCTTCCTTAGCCGAACGCTCGTATTTTCGGTGCTGACGCTGTTCTTAGTACTCGTGTTGCGAACGATCGATTGGTTCCTCACAGTCATTATCGCCGGCGAGCGCTTTGCCGTGTTGCTCGAGTTCGCCGCCGCCGTCGGGATGGGCTTGATCCTGCACGGTCTGCAAACGCGGCTCGAGCATTTCGCGAGCCGCTGGCTCTTTCGTTCGCGCTACCTTGCGGCGCAGCGGCTGCGCCGCGTTTGCGCCGGGCTGGTTCACGCGGAATCGATGGAGCCGGTTTGCGCCATGGTCGTGGACGAACCGGCGGAGGCGCTCAACCTCGCGTCGTGCGCGCTCTTCCTACGCGACGAGGCGGGCTGGTTCTCACGTCGCGCCGCGGTCGGGTGGGACGGCGTGGATTTGCTCCGCATTTCGGCGGACGACCCGACGATTCTGGAACTCAAAGGGAGTTTCGACCCGCTCCGGCTTCGGGACGTTCACGACGATCTCTTCGAGGGATTCGACGCGGACCGCAAGCCCGCGCTGGCGCTGGCCATTCACGCGCGCGGCCGGCTGCGCGGCGTGCTCTTCGCCGGCGCGCACGCAAGCGGTGAGGAGCTCGACCCGACCGAAGTGGCTTTGCTCCGGGACGTCGCTGCGGCTGCCGGTCACGCATTCGATCACGTCGAAGCCGTTGCGCTGCAGCGGCGCGTCGACGAACTCGAAGAGGCGCTTAAGCGAGCATCTCCGCAGCCAAACGCTTGAGTGCGTCGAGCAGTATCGTGAGATCCTCGTCGCGCGTGCGGTGGTTCGTGATGTTTACGCGGATTGCGCGGCAGGAGCCGACGTTGGTTAAAGACGTGACGGCGATTCCGCTCTCCTGAAGGCGTACGACGAGCTCGTCGTTGAAGCGATCCAGCTCGCCGTCGCTCATGTCGGGGACGCGGTACCGGAAGCAGACGACGTTGAGCTGGACCGGCGCCAGCAGCTCGAGCCGGTCGTCCGCATCGATGGCATCGCCGAGCGCTCGCGCCTGCCGCACGTTCTCTTCGACCGCCGATCCGATGGCACGCGCGCCCTGTTCTTTCATCAAGAACCAGATCTTGAGCGCGCGGAATCCGCGCGAAAGATCCATCGTGAAGTCCGTAAACCACGGCGCTCCGCTCGCGGGCCCGCGCGGCATGCGCATGAGATATGACGGCGTCCACGCGAACGTCGCGCGATGGAGTTCGCCGTCGCGAACGAGAACGCAGCCCGCGTCGTACGGCGCGTGCAGCCACTTGTGAAAGTCGAACGCGATAGAATCGGCGCGCTCGATACCGCGCAGGAGCGGCGCGAGCTTCGGCGACAGTATCGCCGCCGCGCCGAACGCGCCATCCACGTGAAACCAGATATTCTCACGCGCGGCGAGATCGGCGAGTTCGTCGAGCGGGTCGATCGCGCCAACATCGACCGTGCCCGCGTTGCCGACGAGCAGAAAGGGGCGAAGTCCCTGCGCGCGATCTTCGGCGATAGCGCGGGCGACATCGCCGGGATCGAGCCGGTTGAGCGAATCCGACGACAAGACGCGAAGCGAGGCGTTTCCGAGCCCCGCGATCTCGAACGCGCGGGCGATGCATCCGTGCGTCGCGCTCGACGCGTACCCGACGAGCCGTTCTTCACCAAAGAGGCCGTGTTCGCGGACGGAAGGCCCGAGTGCGCGCGTACGCGCGACGAGCACGGCGAGGAGGTTCGCCGTCGACGTTCCGACGGTGAGTACGCCGCTGGCTTCCGGCGGCATGCCGAAGAGATCGCGAAACCAGCCGATGACCTGGCGTTCCACGTAGACGGCTCCGTGATTGCGTCCGCCGACGTTCGAGTTCATCGTCGCGGCAAGAAGTTCGGCGAGCGCACCCGACGGCGTGCCGCTGCCGTGGACCCAACCGAAGAAACGCGGGTGAATGTTGCCGGTCGGATACGGCAGAACGTCGCGCACGAATTCGCCGTAAACGTCGTCGAGCGGCGTGGGGTCGAGCGGCATCGGCGAACTCAACCGCTCGCGAACGTCGTCCGGAACCTCTTGCCAGACGGGGCGCTCGCGCACGTGCTCGAGGTAATCGATGGCGTCGTCGAGCGCAGCATGACTCAGCGCACGAAACGCGTTCCAGTCCTTCGGATCGAGGATAAGGGCACTCTCCACAGTCGCAAGCGATGACAGCCGTAGCCGTTGTGCTGGGTTCGGTTCTAGCGTGCGCCCTCCTCGGAGGCGTCGCGCTGCGCCGCGCCGCGCTTGCCCGGCAGGTGCGAACGCGCGACCCCGCGCCGGAGCGCGCCGCCGCGGACGCAATGCGCGGGCTGCTCGATGCGACGCGCACCTCGAGCGAGGCGGTGCTCGGCGTACTCGATCGCAACGTTCGCAGCCTCGACGACGCCGTCGATACGACCATGGTCTTCGCCGCATCCGCGGGCGAACTGCGGTGCGTGTACGCGAGCGGTGCGCGGGCGGAGCATTTTCGCCGCTGCAGTCTGCGCCGCGACGATCTCCGGCAATTGCCGGCACGGGCCGCGCATGCAGGATGCCGCGCCGCTGCATCGCACGACGCGCGCCCCATTCTGCCGACCGATCGCGCCGCGCTCGCGGTGCCGATGCTCGACGCGCGCGGACTCCTCGCCGTCGCGTACGTGTCCTCGAGCGATCCGCGGGCGCTGATCCGAACCGATGCGATCGCACTGGCCGTCGACTGCGCCGCGATGCCGTACGCGCTCGCGCTCGAGCGCGAAGCCGATCGCGCCGATGCGACGTACGACGGTTTGACCGGCGTACTGACGCCGCGCGCTTTTCGCCGCTACCTGCACGAAGAACTCGCCAAAGCGTCGGCAACCGGCGGAACGATTACGTCGCTGTGGTTTGTCGACACGGATCGTTTCAAGAGCGTGAACGACCGGTTCGGACATCCCGCCGGAGACGCCGTCTTGCAAGCGATGGCCGCGCTGCTCGAGGCGAGCCTAGTTCCCGACCTGGATGCGGCCGCGCGTAACGGCGGCGACGAATTTTGCGCGCTGATCCGCGGCTCGGGCAAGAGTGCGGCGGTCGAACGCGCGCAAGCGTTTTGCGAAACCGTGCGTTCGCACGACTTCGGTATTCCGATTCGGGTAACCGCGAGCGTCGGCGTCGCGACGTTTCCATTCGATGCCGCGACCTCGAGCGAACTGCTCGAAGTTGCGGATGCCGCGATGTATCACAGCAAGCGAGAAGGCCGGGATCGCGTCTCGTTTGCGGTCGAACGCGGGCGCTACGCCGTATTCGATTAGAAGCGTTCTCGACTCGTGCCTCGAAGCGAACGTTATGCCGAAGCCGGCCCTGGCGCTCCTTCGTATCGGAATCGTGACGGCGATCTTGCTCTTCGCCGGCGGCGCCATTTGCGTCGCGGCGGTCGAGCGGCCAAACGCACTGGACCGGCGCGTCGACGCGATTCCACCCGCCACGTTGTTGGCACAGCCCGCAACGATGCTGGCCGACCCGGCGCGCCAAGCCGCAGCCGAGCGGCTCGTAAATTTGAAGCTGCCGGGTTGGGTGCTGGCGGCGGTCTTCGAAGGCATCGCACTGGCCTATTTTTGGCGCTCGGGCGCTGCGGCGGCCTTGCGCGACCGGCTGCGCCGCCGAATCGCCTCGACGTCGCTGCTTCGATTCTGCTTCGGCGCCGCGCTCGGACTCCTCGCCCGCCTCGCCGCGCTCCTGCCCGCGTTCTATCTGTATCGTGTCGAGCGCATCATGGAGCTTTCAACGCAATTGACGACGACGTGGGCGCTGTTCTGGATCGGCCATACCGTGCTGGCCATGCTCGTCTGCGGCATCATCGCAGCGTTCGTCCTCTGGCTCGTCGATCGAACGCATCAGTGGTACGTCTATACGATTCTAGCGATTCTAGCGGCGAGCATCGCATGGTCGAACGTCAGTCCCTACTTCGACGTGACCACGGGCGCGCTCAGCCAAACAAACGCCGAGGTTGCTGCGGATATGAAAGTTTTGTTCGCGCACGCCGGGCTGGAGGACGTTCCCGTTTACGTCGTTTCGAATCGCACGTCGCCGGCCGCGGATGCGGTGATCCAAGGTATGGGCGGGTCGCGGCGCGTCGTGGTTCCCTCGCCGCTGGCCGCGGCGAGTACGCCGGCCGAGCTTCTTTACGACGTCGCATTCGAGCTTGGCGACGTGCGCGAGCGAGCGGCGCTGTGGATCGCACTCATCGAAGCGGCGATCGTGATCGTCGGTGCAACGATTGCGGTCGCGATCGCCGATCGTATCGGCTTCCGCCGCGACGACGACGAACTCTCGCGCCTCGCGCTGGTCGGCGCGCTGCTGGCGGTCGTATATCTCGGAGCGGTTCCGTTTCGCAACGTCGCGCTTCGCGCGTTCGCCATGCGCGACGATGCTTACGCGGTGAGCCTCACCGGCGACCGCGCCGCAGCGATCCGATCGATCGTGAGGGCGACCGATCAGCGCATGGACGAGGTCTGTCCGGACATCAGCGCCCGTCTCTTCCTGGATACGCGCCCCGCCCCCGGCGTGAGAATCGCCGCCATCAACGGCGTCGCGAACGGTTGCCCCTAACCCCCGGGAGGGTTTCCCTTCGGTCGCGAAAGCGCGCTCCGACAATCCGACTAAGAAAGGCCCCCAAGCTATGCTATCTAAGAGCGCATTCGTCCTTATGTGCGCGGCTATCGCAATGCCGCTCGTCGCGCGTGCCGACGCCGTGACCGACGCCGCCACCCCGACGCTCACCGCCGACTATAAGCTCGTTTGCGCGGCCGCGCTCGATCCGAGCGATGCGAATCTGAACGCGGCCTTCGCCCTCTTGTCGAGCGACTTCGTCAGCGTCGATTTCAAAGGCAAGCAGACCCAGCGCGACGAGTTCGTCGCCTCGGCCAAGCAGCAGCTCAAGCAGCTCCACATCACCACGTGCGACAACACGTTAGACTCGGTTACCGCGTCCGATCCGAATACGATCGTCGTGGTCGCGACCGGTAAGATCGCAGGACAACTTCAGGCGCCCGACGGCGCTCACGATGTCGACGCGGTCACCAAAAGTCAGGACACGTGGAAACTCGTCAACGGCACGTGGCAGCAGTCACAGGGGAAAGAGCTTAGCAATCTCGTGAAAATCGACGGTAAAGTCGTTCAAGACGAAGGGCAGTAGCTCGATGAATTTGGAGAGTCGTTCTGCTGGCGGCGGCACTCGTTTCGCTCGCCGCTCCGCTCCCCGTTCGCGCCGACGATCGCCCGATCGGGCAGATGCGGTGGCGCTCGGTCGGCCCCGCGCTCCCCGAAGGGCGGGCGACCGCGGTCGTCGGCAGCAACGCGCACGCCTTGCTGTATTATGCGGGAACGGCCGACGCCGGCGTGTGGAAGAGCGTCGACGGCGGCACGTCGTGGCAAAACATCTCCGACTTCATTCATCTCGGTTCGGTCGGCGCGATCGCCGTCGATGCGAACGACGACACAAACCTCTGGGTCGGCGCGGGGGAGACGAATCCTCGCAACGACGTTATCCCGGAGAGCGGACTCTATCACTCGACCAACGGCGGCCGTTCGTGGACGGCGGTGCCGTTTCCGACCGCGCCGGGGATCTCACGCATTCTGCTCGATCCGGCCAATCCCAAGCACATCATCGTCGGCGTGCTGGGCGACGTGTTCGCGCCGAGCCAGCAGCGCGGCGTTTTCGTGTCGTTTGACGGCGGCGCGACGTTCGCCAAGACGCTCTACGTCTCCGATCAATCCGGCGCGAGCGATTTGGCGATGGATCCGAAAAGCCCGAACGTCGTCTACGCTGGAATGTGGCACGTTCTGCGGCGCCCTTGGTCGATCACCAGCGGCGGTACGACCGACGACGGGCTCTACCGTTCCGAAGACGGCGGGAAGACGTGGAAAGCCGTGACCGGCAACGGGTTCCCGGCTGCGCCGCTCGGGCGCATCGGTTTGGCAATCGCTCCGTCGCAGCCGAATCGCGTTTACGCGTTGGTTGAGTCGACGGCCGGCGTGCTTTGGCGTTCCGACGATAGCGGCGTCACCTGGAAGCTCGTGAGCAAGGACTCGGCTGCCAACCAGCGTCCGTTCTACTTCTCGCACGTGCGCGTTTCGCCGACCGACGCGGGCACCGTTTACGGCGTCAGCATGCTGCTGACGACGTCGTACAACGGCGGCGAGAAGTTCAATCTCTCTGCGTTCGGCGTGCATTCCGACTTGCACGACATGTGGATCTCTTCGGACGGCAACCGCATGGCGCTGGCGGGCGACGGCGGGATTGCGACCTCGGCCAACGGCGGCGCAACGTGGTCGAACTCGCGCAACATCGCGATCGGTCAAGTCTATCGCGTGGGCCTCTCGGACACGATTCCGTATCTGATTTGCGGCGGACTGCAAGATAATAACGCCTACTGCGGCCCGTCGTTCAACGGCAGCCTCGACGGCATGACCAACCGCGATTGGTTCAAGGTCACCGAGGGAGACGGCGAATGGGCGATTCCCGATCCTGCGAATTCCCGCCTGGTCTGGGCCGACTCGGAAAACGGCGAAATCAACGTCTACGATCGCGTCTCGCACGAATCGACGAACGTGCGCCCCTACCGTGGTACGGCGGCTGAAGATTTCGTGCTTGCCAAATCGCGCTATCGCTTCGATTGGCAGTCGCCGATTGCGTTCGCCGCCTACGACCCGCACGTCGCGTTTATCGGCGCCAACGTGCTTTTCCAGACGAGCGACGGCGGGAAACACTGGAAGGTCATTAGCCCGGATCTCACGCGGAACGACAAGTCGAAGCAGCAAGTGTCGAAGGATTCGGTGACTCAAGACGAGTCCGGCGCGGAGAATTACGGAACGATCTTGGATATCGAGACATCGGCGCGCCACAAAGGTGAGATTTGGACCGGATCCGACGACGGTCTCGTCTATCTGACGCGCGACGGCGGAGCGCACTGGAACAACGTAACGCCCCCGGCCCTTCCGGCCGACAGTGCGGTAGAAACGGTCGCGCCGTCGACGCTCGCCGACGGCATCGCATTCGTTTCGGCCGACCGGCACGCCATGGGCGACTATTCGGCATACATCTTTGCAACGCGCGACTACGGCGCGCATTGGCAGAAGCTGGTCAACGGCATCGCACCGGGCGAGTACGTTCGCGCCGTGCGCCCCGATATTAAAAACGCGTCGATCGTGTACGCGGGAACGAATCGCGGCATACGCATTTCCTGCGATGCCGGAGCGACGTGGCAGAGCTTTCAAAACAATCTGCCGGCGGTGGAAGTGCGCGACATTCGTCTCCAGCCGCAGTTCGACGACATGGTCGTCGCCACGCACGGCCGTGCGATTTGGGTGATGGACGACATGCGGCCCGTGCAGCAATCGGCCTGCTCCACTCCCACGGCGCCGCTCGTGATCGGGCCGCGACCGGCCATCGATCTGATCGGTTACCGCGATGACGAAGGGAACTACACGGACTTCGATGCGTTCCAGCCGGGAGGCGGCCTGCTAGGCGGGGGCGGTGCGGTCGCAACGCTCTACTACTGGCTGCCGGTTGCGGCGAAACGCGTCCCACGATCGACGTCTTCGATCTCAAGGGACATCTGCTGCGCCGGATCGCCGGAGAACACGACATCTTCACCGGTCAGGAAGGCACGTCGTATTGGCTCAGCCGGACCGAACGGCAAGAACCAATTCGATTACGATTTTACGGTCACCGGGCCGGTTCGGTACCTAGCGGCGCCGTTTTTCTTCCGTGGCCCCGACGGCGGTCCGGCGCTTCCACCGGGAACGTACGTGATGGCGTTTCATCTCGACGGAAAGACCTATCGGTTCCCGCTCGTTAAGGTTGCCGATCCGCTCTCGACCACGACTCCGCAAGAGTATCAAGCCAAGTTCGAACAGCAAAAGCGCGTTTACGCGTTGCTGAGCGGCATCGACGTGATGCTCAACGAGCTCCACACCGTCCACGAAGCCCTGGTTGCAGATAAGAAGGCGCTCAAACCGGCCGACACCGCCAACGCGGCCAAGCTGCAAGCGTCGATCGATGCCGTCGACACGATGGTCGCGTCGCTCACCTCATCCCCGCAGAACTTCGAGGACTTCATTCAGAAGCCCGGACAGCTGCGCGAAGACGTGATGAGCCTAATAAACGACGAAGCGCTGGCGCAAGCGAGCCTCCAACTCTACGCCCGCCTCGCCCGCGAATACACCGGCAGCACGAGCGCCTACCACACCTGGACGGCATCGCTCGACGGCGTCAATGCAACCTTAAAGACCGCCGGCATGAAACCGCTCGCATCGCCCGCGCCGGCACCGCCCCTGTCAGGATGACGGGGACGGTGCGGCACTCTTTATAAAAACGCCTACGCCGCTAGATAGATGCCGCCGGTGACTTGCGTGCCGGCATGTCGCGCCGTGATGAACTCGACGATCGTTGCGTGCGCGATGCGGCCGTCGACGATCTGCGCGGCGGCGACGCCGGAGCGAACGCCGAGTGCCGCGGCGCGGATCGCGGCGCGGAGATCGGCGGGAACGCGCGCGTCGTCGGCTAGCGCGAGCGCTTCGGCCGGCGTGAGTTCGTCGATGAGCGCTTGCGTCTTGGGATCGTTGACGCCGCCCGCGGCATGGAAGAAGATGGCGCGCACGGCATCCACCGCCGCCGCGACGGCACCCGCAACGTCGTCGGCCGCAACCCGCGCATCGCCGGAGGAAAAGACCGCAAACGCCGTCGGTTCGATGACCGGAATATAGCCCGCGCCGGTAAGCGTTTGCAGAAGGCCGGCTTGAACGCGAACGCCGTCCGGCGTCTGCGGTAAGATCGCCGCGTCGGATCCGCTCAAAGCGACGGCGACGTTGGCGCTGCGGTTGATGGTGCGCACGATGCTGCGCGCGCCGGCTCCATCCGGGGCGACGACGATCGGACGAACGCGGGCTTCGCAGAGCAATTGAAGGTCTTCGGCGAGGGTCGAACCGGCGGCGTGCACGCTCTCGTCATCGACGCGTACTACGATGGCCTTGCCGGCAAATACGTCCATCATCTCTTATTCCGTGTTTTCGGCCGTCTTACCCCAAGTGTTGATAAATCGCATCGCGGCGTCGAGGCCTTGGTCCAGCCACAGCTCCACGCCGTCGGCCGCAGCAGAGACGACGTTCGGCAGCTCGCTCCGCTCCGCTGGAGTAAACGAGCCCAAGACGTGGTCGATGCTGTCGTTTTCCGGCCGTCCGACGCCGATCCGCAGCCTTGGAAAGCGATCTCCGATCGTCGCAATCGCGGAACGCAAGCCGTTGTGGCCGCCGTGCCCGCCGAACGGCCGCAGGCGCATCCGGCCGAACTGCAAGTCCATATCGTCGGCGATTACCAGGACGTGTTCGGGCGGGGTACGGTACCACGACGAGATCAACCGGATCGGCGTGCCGCTCAAGTTCATGAACGACGTGGGTTTCACGAAGACGACGCGGCGCGCGGCATCGAAGAACTGCTCGGCGCTGTCCTTTTTCTTCCAACCGGAAATACCGAAGCGACGCGCCACTTCGTCGACTACCAGAAAGCCGGCGTTGTGACGCGTCGCCGCGTACTCTTTGCCGGGATTCCCCAACCCGGCGACGATTTTCGGGGCGGCTTGGTCTGTTATTCTTCGTCCTTTTTCTCGATGACAACGGGCTCGGCGACTTCAACCGGTCCGGTCGCGGCTTCTTCGATGTCGCGTTCCGTGCGCGAAGCTTCGATTGCCACGACCGTCTGATCGGGCGGGGTGAGCAGCCTGAAGCCGGCGGGGAGTTTGACGTCGCCCGCGGTGATGTGTTCGTTCAAGCCGAGCTCGGTGACGTCGACCTCGAGGTGCTCGGGAATCTGATTCGCCGGTCCTTCGATTTCGAGCGCGTGGGTGATGACGTCCATCACGCCGCCGGAGTCCCTGACGCCTCGTGCGACGCCGACCGTGACGATCGGGCGTTCCGCCGTGACCGCTTCGTTAGCCGAAACGCGCAGCAGATCCGCATGCAGCACCTTGTGCGAAACCGGGTGGCGCTGAATCTCCCGTACCAGGGCGGTTTCGGATTTGCCGGCTCCGCCGGTCAGCGTGATCATGCCGGTGCGGCCGCCGTGATGCAGCAGCTCTTCGAAAACGTGCGCGTCGATGGCGACGTGTTCGGGTGCGGTGCCGTGGCCGTAGATCACCGCGGGGATTTTCCCGTCGGCGCGGAGCGCTTGGGCGCCGGTCGTACCGGTCTTGGAACGCGGCTCGATTGCGAGCTTGAGGTCTTTGGTAGCCATGTCTTTCCTTTAGCTTACGATCGCCGGCTCCAGGAGCGCGGCGTTCTTAGGGTTTTCCTCGCTGATTTCGTCCCCGGTGAAGAGTTCGGAAACCGAGCGATTGGTGGTGATGCGGCTGATCGTATCGGCAAACGTCTGCGCGATCGAGAGCTGCACGAACTTGGGATGGCGCTCGACGTCGGCCAGGGGAATCGTGTTGGTGACGATCACCTTTTCGATCTCCGACTGCTCCAGCACCGTTACCGCATCGCCGGCAAAGATGCCGTGCGAAGCGACCGTATAGACCGCGGTCGCGCCGCGCTGCGCGGATCGCCTCGGCTGCCTTCGCGAGCGTGCCGCCGGTCGAGATCATGTCGTCAACGATGACGGCGATTTTCCCGGACACGTCGCCGACGATGTCGGTGACTTCCGAGACGTCCGGCTCGGGACGGCGCTTGAAGACGATCGCCAGCGAACTGCGCAAGCGCTTGGCGAAAAGCTCGGCGCGATGCACGCCGCCCGCATCGGGCGAGACCACGACGATCTTGTCGTCGCAGAGGCCTTCCCGCTTGAGGTGGTTGACTAGCACCGGCAGCGCCATCAGATTGTCGACCGGGATATCGAAGAAGCCCTGAATCTGCGCGGCGTGCAAATCCATCGTCACGATGCGCTTCGCACCGGTCACCTTGAGCAGGTTTGCGATGACCTTAGCCGAGATCGGCTCGCGGCCTTTGCTCTTCTTGTCCTGCTTGGCGTAGCCGTAGTAGGGCATCACGGCGGTGATGCGGGCGGCCGACGCGCGGCGAAGCGCATCGATCATCAGCAGCAGCTCCATGATGGAATCGTTGACGCCGTTACCCGCCGGCGACTTGCAGATCGACTGGACGACGAAAACTTCCGAACCGCGGACGTTCTCGCCGATTTCGACGCGCGTTTCCTCGTTCTTGAATTCGGTAACGAGCGCTTTGCCGACGTGCAGCTTCAGGCGCTTGGCAATTTCTTCGGCTAGCTGTGGGTTCGCAGTGCCGCTGAAAATTAGCGGATTTTGACTCACGGCTGTTCTCCCCGGGGCGAGTAGCAGCGGAGCCGCACAAGTTCCGGGGCCGGTACCCTCGCTCCCGCCGGGCATGCGGGGAGGTCTGACCTGTTCCCTCGCCGTCGAAACCGAGAAAGGCAAATCGGGGTCGAAGAATCGCACTATGTCCGGCAAATTCGAACTCGTCGCCCCCTTTGCGCTGGCGGGCGACCAGCCCGCTGCGACGCAGGCGCTGGCGGAAGGCGTCCTGCGCGGCAACCGCATTCAGACGCTCCTGGGTGTGACTGGAAGCGGCAAGACGATGGCGATGGCGCGCGTGGTCGAGCTGGTGCAAAAGCCAACGCTGGTGCTGTGTCATAACAAGACGCTCGCGGCGCAGCTCTGCGCCGAATTTCGCGAGTTCTTTCCAAACAATGCGGTCGAGTATTTCGTTTCGTACTTCGATTACTATCAGCCCGAAGCATACGTCGCGTCGACGGACACGTACATCGAAAAAGACAGCTCGGTAAACGAAGAGATCGAGCGCTTGCGCCATTCGGCGACGCAATCGCTGCTCACGCGCCCCGATACCCTGATCGTCGCGTCGGTCTCGTGCATCTACGGCTTGGGATCGCCCTCCGACTACATCGAAATGTCGGCCAAAATTCCCTAGGCGAGGAGATGGACCGCGACGCGCTGCTGCGCAAGCTGATCGACATGCAGTATCGCCGCAACGACCTCAATCTCGTGCGTGGCACGTTTCGCGTGCGCGGCGACGTGCTCGAGTTCGTCGCCATCGACGAAGAGCTGGTTCATCGCATCGAGTTCTTCGGGGATACGATCGAAGCGATCAACGTGGTCAACCTGCTCACCGGCGAATATGTCGAAAGCAAGGACGAGCTGACGATCTTCCCGGCCAAACACTTCATCACGCCGGACGAGAAGCTGCGGCGCGCGATCGAAGCGATCGAGATCGAACTCGAGGAGCGGCTGAAGTACTTCAAAGATCGCGGCATGCTGCTCGAAGCACAGCGCATGGAGATGCGCGGGCGCTACGATCTCGACATGCTGCGCGAGGTCGGGTACTGCAACGGCGTCGAGAACTACTCGCGTCATTTAGCCGGGCGCGAAGCCGGCTCGACGCCGTGGTGCCTGCTGGACTTCTTGCCGAAAGACTGGCTGCTCTTCGTCGACGAGTCGCACGTTTCGCTGCCGCAGGTGCACGGCATGTACGCCGGCGATCGGTCGCGCAAACAGATCCTCGTCGATCACGGCTTCCGCCTGCCGAGCGCGCTCGACAACCGGCCGCTCACCTACGACGAGTTCGACAAACACATCAATCAAGTGATCTACGTCTCGGCGACGCCGTCCGCATACGAAATCGGGCGCAGCGATCAAGTCGTCGAAATGATCATCCGGCCGACCGGCCTGGTGGACCCGGAAGTCGAGGTTCGCCCGACGCGTAACCAGGTCGACGACCTGATGGAAGAGATTCGCGTGCGAGCCGACAAACACGAGCGGGTCCTGGTAACGACGCTCACCAAGAAGATGGCCGAAGATCTCACCGATTATCTGCTCGAAAACGGCCTAAAGGTTCGATACCTGCACAGCGAAGTCGACACGCTGGAGCGCATCGCGATCCTGCGCGACTTGCGCCAGGGCGTTTTCGACGTTCTCGTCGGCATCAATTTGCTGCGCGAAGGGTTGGATCTGCCGGAGGTCTCGCTCGTCGGCATTCTGGATGCCGATAAAGAAGGCTATCTGCGCAGCGGCACCTCGCTGATCCAAACGATCGGCCGCGCCGCTCGTAACGTCGAAGGCAAGGTCGTGATGTACGCCGACGTGATGACCGAGTCGATGGCGCGGGCGATCGGCGAGACGAAGCGGCGCCGCGAACGGCAGGTTGCGTTCAATCTCGAGCACGGCATCGAACCGAAATCCGTGCGACGAGAGATTCGCAACATCCTCAATACGATCGGCATGACCGGCGATGCGCGCGACAGCATCAAGCGCGAGAGGTTGCCGCGCGACGTCGCGATGCGGATGGCCGCCGACCTGGAAAAAAAGATGCGCGAGTACGCCGGCAACCTCGAGTTCGAGAAAGCTGCAGCGCTGCGCGACGAACTGATCGAACTGCGGCGTCAAATCGGCGGCAACGAGTCGGTGCTGTTCGGAGGCAAAGCGCCGAAAATCTTCGACAAAGCCTTAGCCGAACTCGTCGGGGGCTAGCACCGCAACACCAGGACGCCCCTCGCGCGGGGCGAACGGCACCTGCATGCCGGTTTGGGTCCGCGAGCTAATCATCATCGCTGCGGTTGGAATTGCGGCGGCGCTGCTTCACGCGCTCGTCCATCGGCGGGTGGCGTACGCGAGCCTAATCAAGCACAACGACGTAGCCGGATTCGTCTTTTCCGTCATCGGCGTCATCTATGCGGTCGTCCTGGGGTTCGTCGTGGTCGTCGTGTGGGAAAAGTTCGACGCCGCCAACGACCACGTCCAAGTGGAGGCGGCCGCCGCATCCGATCTTTACCGTACCGTGGGCGGCCTCGATCCGGCGTTTCGCGATCGCGTACGCCAGCGGCTGCGCGACTACGCGCACAACGAGATCGACATCGAGTGGCCGCTGATGGCACGCGGCGCGCTGCCCCACGCCGGGATGGGCACCGGGCTCGAGGCCATCGTGGGGGAAGTGAATCGCTACCAGCCCAAAGGCGCCGCCGAAATCAACGTTCACCAGTTAGCTTTGGGCGACGCCGAGCGGTTGCTCGACGCCCGCCGCCAGCGCATCGCCGATACGACGCCTTCGGTCCCGGAGCTTCTCTGGTTCGCACTTGTCTGCGGCGCGGCTGCGACGCTGGGCTTTTCGTATCTTTTCGGCGTCGAAAATATGCGCGCCCAGCTCGTGATGACGGGCATACTGGCCGCAGTCGTCGCCATTCTCTTCGTCGTCATCCACGAGTTCGATTCGCCGTTTTCAGGAACGGTGGGGGTTTCGGACGTGGCGTGGAACGATTTTCTCAGCCGCATTCCATATATGAAGTAGAGAGGATGAAGTCGTGAAGTTCCCCGGCACGTTGGCATTCTGTGCGGCCCTGATGTTCGGCTCGGTCGCTGCCGCCTCACCCACCCCGCAGGCCGCGGTGACGCCGACGCCGGATCCGGGAATTCTCAAACGCGCGCAGGCGATGTTCGCAAGCTTGCAGAGCGGCAAGATCGATCGTTCGCAGCTCGACGCGAATGCGAACGCGACGATCGACGATGCAACGATCAAACGTGCGCACGACGCGGTCGTTTCGCTCGGAACGCCGGTGACGTTCGAACAGCAAAACGTCTTCGTGCGCAACGGCCTCACGAATTACGTTTACTTGGTTACGTTCGGCGGCGGTCAGAGTCTCGATTTCGGATACTTGCTCGACGGCGCGGGGAAAGTCGCGGGCATGGGGATCTTCCCCGCCGGAGGGCAGTAAAATGCGCGAGTTCGTCCTGTGCGCGGCAATCCTCATTGCAGCCGTCGCCGCTGTGCCGGAACCGGCAGCGTCCCCCGATGGCGCCGCCCCCGCGGCCGCCGCCGTCGATCAGTCGAAGCTTGCGCTCGCGAAAGAATGGTTTACGCGCATGCAAACGGGCGACATCGACCATTCGCAGCTCAACGATAGTGGAAACATGAGCCTCGACGCCGATACCGTGAAAGACATCTCGTCACAAGTCGCTCCGCTCGGCGCCCCGGTCACGTTCGTGCAGCAGCAAGTCGGGGCGCTCAACGGGAACGCGTCGTACACGTACCTGCTGACGTTTAAGAACGGAACGAAGATCTCGTTCATCCTGCTCCTCGACGGCAACGGGAAAATCGCCGGCATTTCGGTTCAGCCCGGCTAGCGCGTGCGGCTCCGGCTGAACGAGCGCGAGCGAACCGACGCGCTCGTCACGCTGGCAGCGGAGCTGCCGTACTCGGCTACGCCTTCGCTTTTGCGCTACCGAACGCGAACGGGCGCGCTCGCGCGCGTCGACGGTCGCGTCGCCGGCGCGTTCGACCGCGAGCATCACGGGTTGCTGCTGGCGCCGGGCCCGGTCCGAGAACTTACTTTAGAAGTCGAGCGCCGCTCGCTGCCGACCAATGGACTGCCGCCCGGCCCCGGGTTGCGCTGGATGCGTTTGCTGGCGACGGCAAGTGCCGAACCGCAGCGCTTCGTCGATATCGAACCGGCACGCGCGAAAACCGCGAGCGCCGCGCACGTCGAGACGCCGCCGTTGCCGATGTGGGGGCACGGCCACCTCGATGTCGCATGGCTTTGGACGTACG
Source organism: Vulcanimicrobiota bacterium (assembly GCA_963782265.1). GTDB lineage: Bacteria > Vulcanimicrobiota > Vulcanimicrobiia > Vulcanimicrobiales > Vulcanimicrobiaceae > CAWAJD01. The sequence continues at coordinate 29,520 of CAWAJD010000042.1, read as the reverse complement.
CGCAAGCGCAGCGCAAGGCCGCCCGTACGTTTGCGAACGCCCTTGGATTGATCGACGGCGATCCCGCGTTCGTCTTCGCGCAGAGCCAGCCGCAACTCTACGCCTTCGTTCGCAACGAGGACGCCGGGTTGTACGCCCGGACCGTGCGTCAAGCTCGCGAGGGTCGGTTCGACCCTTCCGTCGCAGCGATGTGGGTAGAGCCGGACTGCAACATCCCATCGGGCGAATCGCTGCTTCGCCAGATGCTGTTCGCCCATCGCTTCTGCCTCGCGGAGTTCGGCGTCGAGCCGTCGATCGCGTGGCTGCCCGATACCTTCGGCTTCGCGCGGACGCTTCCGACGCTGCTCGCGCACGCCGGCATCGCCTATTTTGCGACGACGAAACTGCAGTGGAACGATACGACGCGGTTCCCGCACTATCAATTCCGCTGGCGCGGGCCGGACGGCGCCGAAGTGATCGGCGCGTCGATCGATCGAATGGAAGGCGGAGCCGGCGCCGGGCGCGTCCGCATCGCACGCGAGCGCAAAGAACCGCTGATCGTCGGGTATGGCGACGGCGGGGGCGGCCCGACGGAAGAACAGCTTCACGAAGCGGCGACCGCAGGAACGTGGGAGCGCCCGCAACGCTGGTTCGCGCGCCTCGACGCGCGCCGCGACGAACTGCCGGTCCACGATGACGAACTGTACCTCGAATATCATCGCGGCGTTTATACGACGCACCGCGACGTTAAGCGCGCGAACGCCGAACTCGAACGCAAGCTGGCGGTCGCGGAAGAACAGGCAGCGTGGTGCTTGGCCGTGCGCGCTGCGCCGGAGGTCGTAACGCGCGTGCGCGAGGCGCTTCGCGATGCGTGGGAGATCGTTCTGCGCAATCAATTCCACGACGTGCTTCCGGGAACGTCGATCGCGGAAGTATACGAGGACGCGCGCGCGGAGTATGCCCACGCGCACGAACTCTGCGATCGCGCCCTCGCCTCGGCGCGCGCGATGCTGCCGCGCGCGGCGCGCGCTCCGCGCACGCCCGAGCGCCGCATGCCCGTTGAAAACGACGGCGGATACGACTTCGATAACGGCATCGTGCGGGCGCACGTCCTTGCGAGCGGAACGATCGTCGAGATCGCGTCGCGCGGAGGGCCCGGAGCCGTCGCGCAGGCCAACGCGCTCGCGCTCTATCGCGACCAGCCGAAAAAGTGGGAGGCGTGGAACCTCGACGCCGCTTACGAGCGGCGTATGCGCCCGGCGCGACCGCAAGGTGCGTCGATCGTCGACGGGGGGCTGGAGATTCGTTTCTTGATCGGTTCGTCTCCGGCCACGATGCAAATGTGCTTACGGGAAAACGAACCCTTTCTGCGCGTCGAATTAGCGATCGACTGGCGCGAGCGGCGGCGGCTGCTGCGATTGGAGAATTGGCTCGCGGTGCAAACGGATACGGTTACCTACGGCGCGCCGCACGGTACCGTGCGGCGCAGCTCGCTGGCCGATACGCCGGAACGCCGCGCGCGGTTCGAAGTTCCGGGTCAGCGCTTTGCAATCGCGTGTGACGACGCTGGTGCGGGGCTAGCACTGCTGACGCTCGATACCTACGGCTGGAGCGCGCGAACGCTGGAGCATGGCGGCCTGCGCCTGGGTCATTCGCTCCTTCGCGGCACGACGTGGCCGGATCCGCAGGCGGACGCCGGCGACCATCACTTCACTTGGGCATTCGCGCCGCTGCAGGGCGAAAGCACCGGCACGCTCGAGCGGTGGTGGGAGCGCTTCTCCGGCGAGTCCTCCGTGCGGCTCTTTTCCAGCGACGACGGCGGCGTTGCGGTGGCGGCCTGTAAGCCGGCCGAAGACGGCGACGGCGCGATCGTTCGCCTGCGCGAGTGCGACGGGAACGGCCGCGACGTACGACTGCGGTGCGGCGCGCGAATGCGCTCCGCCGAAACCGTCGACGCGCTGGAGCGTCCCATCGCGGGCGACGTGCGGATCGAGGGCGAGGAGATCGTGACGACGATTCCGGCATTTGGTTTGCTCGCATTTCGGGTACGCTTCTAGCGTATGCGCCGCATCGATCTCGCGCTCTTCGATCTGGACGACACGCTGCACGACGATACGGCGGCGTATCAAAGCGCGGCCGAGGAGGTCGCACGGGAAGTCGCGGCCGAGCACGGCATCGATGCACTGGCGCTGAAGGCCGCCTATATCGCTCAAGCAGAAGGTTTCTGGTCGCGCCTCGACATCGATTCTCTCAAGGAAAAACTTGCCGTGACGCGAGCGCGGCTGTGGCGTTCGGCGCTCGATAGCGTCGGCGTCGACGACGATGCGGTAGCGCGTCGCAGCGCCGACAACTACAACGCCTATCGCAAGAAATATTTCACGCTTTATCCCGGCGCGGCGGAACTGCTTCGCGATCTGCGTCAGCGGGGTATGAAGCTTGGGATGATCACCAACGGGCTCTCCGAAACGCATCGCGAGAAGATCGCGCTTCTGCGGATCGGCGAACTGTTCGATGCGATCTTCATCGCGGACGAAGTGGGGATGATCAAGCCGGACCCGCTGCTGTTCGCGCACGCCTGCACGACACTCGGCAGCTCGCCCTCGCATAGTGCGATGATCGGAGACCGCTACGATCGCGATATTCGGGGTGCGCGCGAGGCCGGGCTCTTCACGGTATGGGTGAACGTACGCAACGAACGCGTGCCGGCGGGCGCGCCGCCGCCCGACGCGACGTGCGCCACCATCTCCGACGTGGCGCGCGTGCTATGACGCAGAGCGTCCGCGACCTCGAGAATACGTTTGCGCGGGCGTTCGTGCTGCTCGTCCGGAATTGCGACCATCGTGGTGCCGGGCATCGTGCTGGGCGCGATCGGTTTCGGACTCGGTTTCGCGATTCTGGCCATCGCCGGCGCGTCGGCGATCGGCGGCGTTTCGGGAAACGACGCGGCTGCAACGGTGCCCGAAGAGCTGATGTCGATTCTCGCCGCCGTCGTCGCGGTGATTCTCGCGCTGGTCACGCTGATCTGTGAAATGGCGTACGTGACCGGCATGGCCGGCGCGGCCTGGAAGACCGGCGAAGCGTATCTTCGGGATGGGTACCAGGCGTTCGAAGGTCGCGGGACGCAGATCTTCGTAGCGATCGTGCTGCTAAGCGCTGCCGGCTTCATCGCCGCGCTGCTCGCGCCCATAACGCTGCTGCTTTCGGCCGCCGCATATGCGGTCTTCAGCATCTACACGATGGCTGCGGTCATCATCGGTAATCGTACCGCCTTCGAGGCGATTGCCGAGTCGTGCCGGCTGGCGTGGACGAATATTTTGCCGACCCTGGCCGTCGTCGCGCTGGTCGTGGCCGTCGCCCTCGCGGGCGGCTGGATCGGCAACACGCTGGGGCATCTGGTGCCGATCGTCTCCGGGCTGCTCGAAGCGTTCGTCCAGCAAATCGTGGTTGCTTACGCTACCTTGGTGATCGTCGGAGAGTACTTGAAGCTGCGCGACCCGGCCCCGTCCGCCGGGGCCGAACCAGGAGTAGGCGCCCCGTGAATCGAACGTACGTTCGTATCGATATCGCCTGGCTAGCCCCCGGCAGCGCAACGGCTGGGGCGGAATTCCAGTCTATGCGTGGTGAGGAATTAAGTAATGGCCGCCGGCCTTGATTCGATCGTCATCAAGGGCGCGCGCGAACATAACCTCAAGAACGTCGATCTGACCCTGCCGCGCAACCGGCTCATCGTCGTCACCGGACTCTCGGGTTCCGGCAAATCGTCGCTCGCCTTCGATACGATCTACGCAGAGGGCCAGCGCCGCTACGTCGAGTCGCTCTCGTCGTACGCGCGGCAGTTTCTTGGGTCAGATGGAGAAGCCCGACGTCGACTACATCGAGGGGCTTTCGCCGGCGATCTCGATCGATCAGAAGTCGACCTCGCGCAATCCGCGCTCGACGGTCGGCACGGTCACCGAGATCTACGATTACCTGCGCCTGCTTTTCGCGCGCATCGGCAAGCCGCATTGCTATCAAGTGCGGGCGCGAAGTCAGCGCGCAGTCGAGCGAGCAGATCGTCGATCAGATCATGGAGCTTGCCGGAAGGCACGCGCATTCAGCTGCTCGCGCCGGTGATCCGCGGCCGCAAGGGCGAGTACGCGAAGCTGTTCGAGGAGATCGGCAAAGAGGGCTTCGCGCGCGTGCGGGTCGACGGCGAGATCAACGAACTGCGCGACAAGATCGATCTCGACAAGAAGCGCAAGCACACGATCGAGGTCGTCGTCGATCGGCTCGTGATGAAGCCCGACATCCGCAAGCGTCTCACCGACTCGGTCGAAACGACGCTGCGCCTCTCGACCGGCATCGTCACCGTGCTTCGTACGAACGCGAAGCCGGCGAAGGTCGACGGAAACGCACGCAGCAAGAGCTGACGTTCAGCGAAGCGTTTGCCTGCGTCGTACTGCGGCCTCTCGTTCCAAGAACTCGAGCCGCGGCTGTTCTCGTTCAACTCACCGTTCGGCGCGTGTCCGGCGTGCAGCGGTCTCGGCGTGAAGATCGAGATCGATCCGTGGAAGGTGATTCCCGACCGCACGAATCGATCGCACGACGGTGCGATCGTGCCCGTGGGCGAAGTCGATCGGCGGCGGCCGTTTCCCGTCGATGAACCCGTACTATCTGCAGCAGGTCGAACGCGTGCTGCGCTCGCGCCGCGTGAAGATGACGACGCCGATCGAGAACATGCCGCCAGATCTCGTCGATACTGATCCTCTACGGCAGCCGAAAAGAAGCAGAAGTTCGCCTACGAGTCGCGCAGCGGCCACACGTGGGAATACGAAGCGTCGTTCGAAGGCGTCATCAACAACCTGCAGCGGCGGTACAACGAAACCTCGAGCGACTACGTCAAGGAAGACATCGAGAAGTACATGTCGGCCATCGACGTGTCAAGCTTGCAACGGCGCGCGGCTGAAGCCCGAAGCGCTGGCCGTCACCATCGGCGGATCAGAACATCAACGTGCTGACCCGATGTCGGTCGAGAGCTGCCGAGAAGTTTTTTCAGCGAGCTCGTGTTGTCGACGAACGGCGAGACAGCAGATCGCGCACCAGATCCTCAAAGAGATCCGGGCGCGCCTCGGCTTCCTCACCAACGTCGGCCTTGGACTATCTCAACCTCGCGCGTTCGGCGACGACGCTTTCGGGCGGCGAGTCGCAGCGCATTCGGTTGGCCACGCAGATCGGCACGTCGCTGGTCGGCGTGCTCTACATCCTCGACGAGCCGTCGATCGGACTGCATCAACGCGACAACGACCGTCTCTCGGCGACGCTGCAGACCCTGCGCGATCATCGGCAACACGCTGATCGTCATCGAGCACGACGAGGATACGATGCGCGCCGCCGACGTCGATCGTCGACATCGGTCCGGGCGCCGGTGCCGAGGGCGGCTACATCTTGCCGTCGGTACGATCGACGAGATCCTGCAAAATCCGGAGTCGCTGACCGGCGCGTATCTTTCGGGCCGCCAGTTCATCGCGATCCCGAAACATCGCCGCGAACCGCGCGCGCTGCGCTCGAAGTCAAGAACGCGAAAGCCAACAACATCAACGGCATCGACGTCGACATTCCGCTCGGCACGTTCACGCTGCGTCACGGGCGTGAGCGGCAGCGGCAAATCGACGCTGGTCAACGAGGTCGTCGTGCAAGGCGCTCAACCAGCATCTGCATCATCAGCCGGCCGGCGGAACGTACGGCACGGTCAAGGGCGCCGAAGCAGCTCGACAAGATGGTCGTGATCGACCAATCGCCGATCGGCCGCACGCCGCGCTCGAACCCCGCGACCTATACCGGCACGTTCGATCTGATTCGCGAGCTGTTTTCGCTGACGCCCGAAGCGAAGCTGCGCGGCTATACGCCGGGACGCTTCTCGTTCAACGTCAAGGGCGGCCGCTGCGAAGCGTGCCAAGGCGACGGCATCATCAAGATCGAGATGCACTTCCTGCCCGACGTCTACGTGCCGTGCGAGGTCTGCAAAGGCAAGCGCTACAACGCGCAGACGCTCGAAGTGAAGTACAAGGGCAAGTCGATCGCCGACATTCTCGAGATGCGCGTCGACGAAGCCAGCGAGTTCTTCGCGGCGATCCCGCGCATTCACGAACAAGCTCAAGACGATCTGCCGAAGTCGGGCTTGGCTACATCAAGATGGGCCAACCGGCGACGCACGCTTTCCGGGCGGCGAGGCCCAGCGCATCAAGCTCGCGACCGAACTCTCGCAGCGCGCGACGGGCCGCACGTTCTACGTGCTCGACGAGCCGACGACCGGCTTGCATTTCGCCGACATCCACAAACTGCTCGACGTGCTGCAGCGGCTGGTGCGGTCGGCAATACCGTGCTCGTGATCGAACACAATCTCGACGTGATCAAGACCGCCGATTACCTGATCGATCTCGGCCCGGAGGGCGGCGACAGGGGCGGCACGATCGTCGGCACCGGCACGCCCGAGGAGCTCGCCGCGAACCCGAACTCCTACACGGGATCAGTACCTGAGCGCCGGTGCTGGTCGACGAGCGAGCCGCACGGCATCCACGTGCACGACGCCGGCGACCTCGAACGCATGGAACGCAGCGAACCTGCCGTCCTCGACGATCTCGCGAAGCGGACGAGCCGGGTCGCCGTCGAAGCCTAACTGTCCGCACACCATGGCAAGATCGTTTCGCCATGGTCGATGCTCGTCTGTTCCGACCTCGCGCGTTCGCGCGACTTTCTATCGGGACGTCCTCGAGCTGAGGTTCGGCACGGATCGCTTCGCCGCGACTGGGTCGATTTCGAACTGGCCGACGGCCCGCGCTCGGGCTGCATCCCGATAGCCGAATCGCTGGCGGTACGCCCGGGTTCGCTGCAGCTGGGCTTTCACGGTCGAGAACGTCGACCGTTTCATCACCGACGCGCGCACGGCCGGCGTTCCGCGTGCTCCAAGATCCATACGACGAGCCGTTCGGCCGCGTTGCGGTGATCGCCGATCCGGACGGGTATCGCGATCCAGGTCGGCACGCCACAGCACGCCGATGCCGCGCGCCGCCGAGCGCGCGGCCGATCTGCGCGACCAGCTCGACGAGGCGAACTACCGCTACTCACGTCCTCGACGATCCGCAGATTTCGGACGCAGAGTTACGACGCGCTGCTGCGCGAGCTGATCGACCTCGAGGAGCAGCATCCGGAACTGCGCACGCCGGACTCGCCGACCGCAGCGCGTCGGCGCCGTCCGGCGCGGCGCGTTTCGCCCCGTATCGCGCACGGCAACCCGATGCTCTCGCTCGGCAACGCGTTCGACGGCGACGAACTGCGCGCGTTCGACGAGCGCGTGCGCAAGCTGGCCGGCGTGCGACGACGTCGCCTACACGTGCGAACTGAAGATCGACGGCCTCGCGATCTCGCTGCGACTACGAGAGACGGCGCGTTCGTGCGCGGCGGCACGCGCGGCGACGGCCGCGTCGGCGAGGAAGTGACGCGCGAACCTGCGCACGATCCGTTCGATCCCGCTGCGGCTGCGCGGCGACAGGCCGTCCGGCGCTCATCGACGTGCGCGGCGAGGTGTACCTGCGCAAGAGCGATTTCGACGCGCTCAACGCGCGAGCGCGAGCGCGCCGGCCAGCCGCTGTTCGCCAACCCGCGCAACGCCGCTTCCGGCGGCGTGCGCCAGCTCGATCCGCGGCTGACCGCCGAACGCCGGCTCTCGTTCTTCGCCTACGCGGTCGGCGAGTCGATGCCGACGGCTCCGCACAACGCAGTACGCAGCTGCTGGCAGTTCCTGCGCGCGCTGGGCTTTCGCGACGAACCCGCACGTCGCGCGCTGCGCGACGATCGACGACGTGATCGCCTTCTGCCGAACGCTGGGAAGCGCGAGCGCGACGAGCTCGACTACGAGATCGACGGCGTCGTCGTGAAAGTCGACGACCTCGCGCTGCAAGAGACGGCTCGGCACGCGTCGGCAAGGATCCGCGCTGGGCGATCGCGTTCAAGTTCCGCGCGCGCGAGGCGACGCACGAAGCTGCTCGCGCATCGGGGTCAACGTCGGCCGCACCGGGACGCTCAACCCGTACGCGGTGCTCGAGCCGGTGCAGATCGGCGGCGTGACCGGTCAAGACGCGACGCTGCACAACGAAGAGTATATCCGACCGCAACGACATTCGCGTAGGCGACGTCGTCATCGTGCGGCGCGCCGGCGACGTGATTCCGCAGGTCGTCGGGCCGGTCCTCTCAGAACGCACCGGCAAAGCCGCGGCGTTTCAAGATGCCGGACCCGTTGCCCGGTCTGCGGCTCCGACGTCGATCACCCCGAGGGCGAGGCGATGGCGCGCTGTACCAACGCGACCGTGCCCGGCCCAACTTCACGAACGCGTTCGCCACTTCTGCTTCGCGCGGCGCGATGGATATCGAAGGCGTCGGCGACGTGCTCGCCGAGCGCTCACCGACGACGGCCTGGTTCACGATATTGCCGATGTCTACGGCCTCGATCGAAGCGAAGCGCTGCTGGCGCTGCCGCGCATGGGTGAGAAGAGCGTCGCCAACCTGCTGCGTGCGATCGAGGGCGTCGCAAGCGTCGCGGCCTCGCGCGGCTGCTTGCGGGGCTGGGGATTCGTTTTGTCGGCGAACAGACTGCGCAGATCCTGGCCGGCGACTTCGGATCGCTCGACGCCGATCGCGGCGAGCTCGCAAGAAGACCTGCAGCACAGCGACGGCATCGGTCCCGACAGTTCGCGGGCAGCGTCCATCTGTTTTTTCGAGCAGCCGCCCAACCGCGCCATGGTCGGCGCGCTTGCGCGACGCCGGCGTCGACTTACCGCGCCGAAACGCGCGCGCGCGGCGGTTGGGATGCTGGCCGGCAAGACGTTCGTGCTCACCGGAACGCTGCCGACCCTGACGCGCGACGAGGCGACCGAGCTGATCGTCGCCGCCGGCGGCAAAGTGACCGGTCGGTGAGTAAGAAGACCGACTACGTCGTCGCCGGCGACGAAGCGGGCAGCAAGCTGACCAAAGCCCGACAGCTCGCCGTTCCCATCATCGATGAGGACGGCTTGCGCGACCTCCTCGAGGTTTAATCGCTACCAGTAGATCCGGCGGAGCGCTCCCATCGCTCGGTGGATCGGAAGCGCGGGGCCCAGGTGCGCGATCACGTCGCCTGCCACGACGCCGATGCGCCGCTCGCGCTGCGCGGATTGTCCGGCCAGCCCGTGCCAATAGGCCGCCGCCGTTGCCGCGTCGACCGGAGACAGGCCCTGCGAAAGCAGCGTCGCGGTGATCCCGGTCAACACGTCGCCGCTGCCGGCCGTCGCCAGCGCGCTGGTACCGGTTACGTTGACGTGCATCGTGGTGCCGTCGAAGATCAGCGTCGCGCGTCCTTTCAGCAGCGCCGTAATGCCGGTGCGTTCGACGAACTCGCGCAGCCGCGAGACGCGATTGCCGTCGCTAATCGTTCCGAGCCCGGAAAGGCGCGCGAACTCGCCGGCGTGCGGCGTCACCACGACGCGCTTACCGCGAAGCGGTTCGAGATGTTTTGCGAGATGAAAGAGCGCGCTCGCATCGACGACGGCCGGCAGTTCGCTGCGCGCGAGAAAGCCGCGCACGATCTCGCCGGTGCGATCGTCGAGCGCCGAGCCCGGGCCCGATCGCGACCGACGCATTGTGCTTCGAGATGTCGAGCAGGTCGTCGACGGCTTCATCGGCGGAAACGCCGCCCGGAATCGCGACCACCACTTGCTCGACGAGATGCGCGCGCAGAAGATTCGCCGCAGCTTCCGGCGTCGCAACGGTCACGTACCCCGCGCCGGCGCGCGCGGCCGCACGCGCGCATAGGACGGCGGCCCCAGGAAACTGGGGCGAACCGGCGATGACGAGCGGCGCTCCCGACGCGCGCTTGTCACTCTCGGCGCCGCGCTGTGGAAGCAACGCAAGGAACGCCCGGTCGTCGAGCGCGGCAAAGGTGCGGGGCTGTGCGGACAAGATCGCATCGGCGATTCCGATTTCGGCGAGCCAGAGTGCGCCGCAATACTCGCGCGCCGGGTCGAGCAGCAATCCGGGCTTGACGGCACCGAGCGTCACCGTTTCGCTTGCACGAACGGCATCCGGATCGACGGCTCCGGTTGCCGCGTCGATTCCGGACGGAATATCGACGGCGAGCACGCGACGGACGCGCGTGTCGAGCGCGCGCGTCGCACAGCGATACTCGTCCGGAATGGGCAAACGCGCACCGGTTCCGAACAGCGCGTCGACGGCGACGAGTGCGTTCGCAAGCGCATCGCCGGCTTGCGCGTCGTCCGAAGGCAACGGACGAATCGTGACGCCGGCATCGCGCGCGCGTGCCTCTGCGGCGGCGCGGGCCGGCGACGGGTGCGCTGCCGGCGCGGCGCAAACGACGCACTCGTAGTCGCGCGCGAGAAGTGCGAATGCCGCGAATGCGTCGCCGCCGTTGTTGCCCGGTCCGGCGAAGGCAACGATGCTGCCCGGCCCACGCGCGAGCGAGCGCAGCCGTTCGGCGATGCGCGCTCCGGCCGTCTGCATCAGCGCATCCTCGCCGACTACGGCGCACGCGGCCGCATCGGCGGCGCGCATGGACGCGGGATCGAGAACGTACGTCACGCTTCGAGGATCACGACGGCCGCCGCCGTCGTTTCCGTATGCGTTATCGTCAAGTGCACTGCGGTCACGCCGCGCGCCTCGATGAGGCCTCGCGCTTTTCCGAAAAGCAGAATCGTCGGCTTTCCGCTGCGTTCGTGTCCGACGCCGACCCAGCGCCACGGGATTGCGTGGCCGAACGCTTTACGCGTCGCCTCCTTCGCCGCGAAAAAACCGGCGAGACGTTCGGGCCAATTGCGTTTGCGCATGGCGTAAGCCATCTCTTCCTCGGTGTAAATCTTGCGCGCGAACCACGCGAGAGCGCGTTCGTCGAAGCGATAACGCTCGACCTCCGCGAGGTCGATGCCGATGCCTACGATCATGCTTCGGGAATTTCGCTGCGCCGTCCCCGTGTCATGCATGTTTTTACCTCGCTGAGGGCGAAGCCGGGCCCCAGATGGATTCGAGGATTCGCATCGTTCCGATCAACACCGTCGACGCGGGCTTCCTGGATCGTCTCTCGCTGTGTTTGGAGGAGCGCTTTCTCGCGACCGCACGCGTCGAACGCTCGCTGACCGTTCCGCGCGGAGCGCTCAACTCGACCCGGCAGCAGTTGTTCCTCTCTGACGCTGACCTCCAAGGTGCTTCGCGCACACCCTGAGGACGACGGCGTTCTGCTGGCGATCACGGATTATGATTTGTATAAGACCTCACACCGCTTTATCTTCGGCGACGCGGACGAGGCTCAAGGCGTTGCCGCCGTGTCGCTGCATCGTCTGCGCCCCGAGTTCTACGGCGAAGAAGCCGATGTCAACTTGCTCTTCCAGCGCGCCCTCAAAGAGTCGGTTCACGAACTCGGCCACGCGTTCGGGCTGAAGCACTGCTACAACGTTCGGTGCGCGATGTACTATTCGAACTCGATCTTCGAGACGGACAACAAGATGCCGCACTTCTGCGAGGTCTGCGACCGGCGGATCGGGCGCGCCCGCAACGAGCGCTCTTCCGGCTCGTAGACGCCTTGAAGTCCAGGGCGCGGGCGGGTCGCGCGCGAAGGTCCTCCCAAAGGTTACGTCTATTGCCGGAACTTGGACCGGCCGAAACTAATCAGTAGGGATAACGGACCACGGATTCTTGGCCGAGCCTTTAGGCTAGCCGGGGCCGGGCCGTGCGGTGACCTCGGGAGAGGAGGGCAGTTGATCTACGCCTACTTCGCCGGCATGAGGGCTCGTCTCTCGCTGCCGAGCCGAATGGCCATTGCCGTGGTTGCGGCCGGCCTCTGCTTCTTGCTGGCCTGGTTCGGTACCGCACTCCCAATCGAAATTCTGCTCTTAGCGGTGATCGCCGTCGCTGCCTCGCTAGCCGGTTTTCCGCTCGGGCTCGCCGCCTCGGTTCTGGCGGCGATCGCCGATACGGTGGCGCGCAACCAGCATGGCCAGCCCGGCATCCCGCCGGGCGCGATCCTCCTTCTGCTGGGCGGCATCGTCGTCAGCGTCCTCTTTCAAGGAGAAATCACCGCCGTTGACGACGCGAGCGACCTCGATCCCGGCCAGCTCGCCTTCCGGGGCGGCAATCGCTTGGCGCTGCCAAAAGGCGACGCGATGGCCGCGTTTCAGATCAGCCTCGCTTCCCTAGCGGCCGGGATCCGCGAAGTCTCCTCAGGCGATTTCACCAAGAACATCGCCGTCTCCGATACTGCGCTCCAAGACCTGGCGATCGCGCTCAACAAACTCATTTTCGGGCTTCGCCGCTCGCTCGGGCAGCTTCACGGCGATGCCGGGCAGCTCGGCACGGCCGGCGGCGAACTGCAAAGTACGGCCGCCACGGCGCTGGCCGTCATCGAGGGAGCGGCGGTCGCGCAGGGCCAACTCGACGAAGGTATTCAGGAGCAATCGAGCATCATCGGCGAAGCGACCGTGAAGGTTGCGGCGCTCAGCGAAGCAATCGGTTCGATCGCGGCCGCGGCCGAGCAGCAGACGCGCAGTCTCGACGAGACCGCGCTCGCCGTCTCGAACATGGCCAGCTCGATCGAACAAGTTGCCGCGCAGGTGGACTCGCTCTCCTCGATTTCGACGGAGACGTCGCGGACCGCCGAACGCGGCGGCACGGCTATCGGGACGATCGTCGACGGCATGCACACGATTCGTTCGACGATCGACGACCTGGCGACGGATATCACGCAGCTCGGCAGCAACTCGGATCAGATCGGCGACATCGTCAAGGTAATCGACCGCATCGCCGAGCAGACGAACTTGCTCGCGCTCAACGCCGCGATCGAAGCGGCGCGCGCCGGCGAGCACGGCCGCGGCTTCGCTGTCGTCGCCAGCGAAATCCGCAAGCTTGCCGACGGCAGCGTCTCGGCAACCAAAGAGATCGCGGCGCATATCGCCTCGACTCAGGCGGTTATCGGCGAAGTCGTGACGGCGATGGAACGGCTGACGAGCCGCGTCGAAGAGAGCGTGAACAGCACCAACTCTGCGTCGGGCGCTCTACAAGATATCGTCTCCGCCGTCTTGACGGCGAACCAGCAGACGGTCGAAATCAGTTCGGTGGCGCGCGCCATGAGCGCCAACTCGTATCAAGTTATCAGGTCCATCGAAGAGATCACGAAATCGGTCGCGGTCAACATGACCGCTACGCAGCAGATGACGCGGCAATCCGACGACGTGAACAAAGCTTTTTCCGATATCTCCTCGATCTCGCAGCAAAATGCTTCGTCGGTCGAGGTGCTCACCTACGTGAACAAGGAAGTCACGGACGCCGCGCAGCGGATGCTGACGTCCGTCGAACAAATGAACGAACTCGCGCAACGGATGGATGGCAGCCTCGGCGAGTTCAAAGTTAACGACAAAGGGACGGAGGAAACCAGCGCATGAAAATGAGTCTCCGCGTACGTCTGCTCGGAACGATCATCGGGGCGATCGTGCTATTCTTCATCATTAGTGTAGTCGCGGCGCGTCTCGTGCTCTCGAAGGACTTGCGCGCGCAAGGCGAGACCGAAGTCACCAACGGAGCGGGCGCGTTCGGCGGGTACTGGGATTCGCGCAAGGATCAGATCAAGCTGCTCGTCGCGCAGGACGCCGTGCAAGATGCGTTGCGCAAGAATCTGCAATCCGGCAACGCCTCGGCGCTGCAGGATCAGCTTTCGAACATCGCGCGCACGTCGGGTCTTTCGTTCCTAACCGTGGTTGACGCGAACGGCAACGTCGTCGCGCGAGCGAACGGCCCGCAAAGGGGATCGCTCAAAGGCAACTCGCTGATTACGCGCGCGCTCACCGGCGAGACCGTCAGCACCGCGACGCTGCTCGACACGACGTTTCTGAACGGGGAAGGCCTCGCACCGCAAGCGCAATCGGACATCAAGGCCGCCGACGGCACCGTCGTCGCGCACATCGACAAGGGTCTTTCGATCGTGTCGGCAGCGCCCATCAGCGACGCGAACGAACGAACCATCGGCGCGATCTACGGCGGCGTGCTGATGAATCACTACTACGATCTGGTCGATCAGGCCAAACACGCCCTCGGCGGTTCTTCGGCGGTGCTCGAAGGCGATTCGATCGTCGCAAGCACGATCGAGGGCGCCGACGGCACGCGCGTCGTCGACGTTCAGGTCGGCCCGGCCGCCGCCGTCGTGAAGACCGGCACCGCGTACACCGGCTCCGACACGCAGGGTGCCACCGAATACCTCGTCCACGTCGATCCGATTCAGGACGACCAGAACGTGGTTATCGGCGCTCGCTGGTACGGCGTGCCGATGGCGCAGATCAACGACATCATCAACCACATTACGCTCACGCTCTTGCTCTGGGGCTTCATCGCGATGATCCTGGCGCTATTGCTGGCGATTCCCATCGTGCAGCGGGTTTCGAATACGCTCGGTCAGCGCAGCCATCAAGTGCGCGACGCCGCGAAGGAGCTCGGCGTGATCATCGTCGGCAGCGAGGTCTCGGGCGACCACGTCGCGCTTACCAAGGCGGCCGTCGACAAGACTGCCGTGTTGGTGAGTCAGATCGCGGCCGGCGATTCAGGGAAGATCGCCGAGCTGAAGGCCGTGAATGAAGAGCTACAGAGCGACATGATCGTGCTCGACACGCTTTCGGGAGAAATGGCGACGCGTATGAAGCAGGCCGTCGATCGAGTCGAAGAACTCAACGACGTGGCCGGCGGCCTCAACGAACTGGTTACGGGTGAGGCAAGTTAGCAGCGGCTATGGCTGACGTCATTCTGTTCTTCAGCAGCAATGCCGACACGATGATCGCCACCAAGGCGCTCAAGGATGCCGGCGTTGCTGCCAAGATGATCCCGAAACCCGCAAGCGTAACGGCGACGGCGAATCTTTGCCTGAGCATCGACTCGGGAGTCGAGTCACAGGCAAAGTCTGCGCTTTCGACCGCCGGCGTCGCATTGGGTGGCGTCGTCAACGCTTAGGAGTCGGTCAATCGTACTGGGAATAGAGATCGTGTGACGGCCACGCCGTCACGCGATTGACCGCGGCCGCGGCGCTCTTCGCCGAGCCGGCGACAAACGCACCGATGTCGTACGGCAGGCGGTTGTAGCAGAGCCCGAACGTGAGTCCGCCGGGCAGGCGGCCGATGGTCGAAGAAGTCCCCCACGTGATCGCTCCGTTGTGTGTCATCACGTATCCTTGTCCGGTGCTCCAACCGGACGCGTACCAGTGATCTTGGTCGCGATACTGTGGAATCGCGGGTTTCGCCAGCATCTGCGTAACCGTTGCGGGTGCTAACAGCTGCTTTCTGCCGGTGCCGCCGACGGCGTTGAGGAAGCGCGTGAGATCGACGACGCTGGCAACCCATCCGCCGTGCGCGTCGATCGTTTCCATCGAGAATCCGCCGTAGCTGTACGGAACGACCTCGTCCTGATCTTCGAACACCGAGTACATCGCGGTGAACGTCGGCGGATCCCAGGCCTCGACTTCGTCGGGGAAAATGTCTTTGCGTTTTGACTTTCCGATGGCCATGCGCGTGATGCCGGCCGGCGCGAGCACGCGCGCTTTTACCGCGGCTTCGTAGGACGTACCGGTTAAGCGTTCGACGATCCGGCCGAGAATATTGTAGCCGAGATTGGAGTACAAGTATTTGCTGCCGGGATCGAACGCGAGCGGCTGGCCCATCATGTACTCGATGATGTCGTCGTGCGTCGCAGGCCGCGGTTTTCCGAGCGCGTCGGCGGCAGTACGCAGCGCGTCGAACTGAGGGTCGGTTTTCGTGCTATCGAATCCGGCCGAGTGTTCCAGCAGGTTGCGAACGGTGATCGTGCGCAGCCGGGGATCCACTTGGCGTCCGTTCGGCGGTGCGAACGTCGTCAGGATGTCGAACGCGCGATCGTCGAGGTGCAGCTTGCCCGCTTCGATCAATTGCATGATCGCGACGGCGGTAAACGGTTTGCTGGAGCTCGCAATCCGGAAACGGTCGCGTGGCGTCGCCTGAATCTTCCCTGCGAGGTCCTGCGTGCCGAACGCCCTCGCGTAGACGAGGCGTCCGTCCTTCGCAACGGCGAGGGCGCCGCACGGAAGCTCGAACGTGCGCATCGCACCGACGACGAAGTCGTCGAGCGGTTTGGTCCCGCCCGTCGCTTCTCCGCTTGCAGCGATCGGCGGCGCGTCTGCTTTTGCGGGGTGCGTCGAGGCGAATACGCCGAGTGCACCTGCGGCTGCGACTGCGACAAAATCCTTGCGTTGCATCTGTGGTTCTCCTTAGCGATGGTTCGATCGGAGCGCGCGCGCGTCCGCGAGGGAAATCGTTTCGCGCATGCCTTCATCGCGCGCGACGACGAGACCACCTCCCGTCGCGAGCGAGATCGCGGTCGCTTCGAACGGTTCGGTTCCGTCGTCCCTGAGCAATCGATAGCGACGCCCGGGCAGGCCGGCCTGCACTTCCCAGAGACGCGCCACGCGCTGCGGATTTGCGAGCATCGCCCGCGTCGCATCGAACTCGAGCAGGATCGCGCGCAGCAGATCGGCGCGCTCCACGGCTTGCCGGTCGTCGCAAAACGCAGCCGGCGGTTCGATCGCGTTCGCCGTTTCGCCGCGCCGCACGTTGATTCCGACGCCGCACGCCACCCACGCTCGGTCGCCGGCGCTGCGCGAGACGCATAGAATGCCCGCGAGCTTTGCATCGGCGAGCAAGAGGTCGTTCGGCCAGTGGAGATCGACGTCGAGGCCGTGTGCGGACAGTGCGCGCCGTATCGCCAGCGCCGTCCAGAACGGAACGATCCAGAGATCGTGGGCCGGCAAGCTGCCGGGGACGATCGTCGTGAAGAGCAGCGACGTTCCGGGCTCGGCGAGCCAGGAGCGCCCTTTCCGCCCCGCCCCGCTCGATTGGTATTCAGCGACGATCGTCAGCCCATCGGCGGCGTCACCTCCAAGAAGCGCCGACGCGTCCGCGTTCGTGCTCGCCGTCTCTTCGACGTAGCGAATTCGCGAAAATGCCGTGCCGGCGAGTTCGAATGCGATCCGCGCGTACGGGTGTTCGGTCATAGGTGGGGGAGCTTTCCGCGACGTATGGGGCGGTCCTATGGCTATCGAAAGAACGCTCATCCTCTGTAAGCCCGACGCGGTTTCGCGCAATTTGGTCGGGGAAATCATCGGGCGCATCGAACGCCGCGGCTATATCATTGCGGCGATGAAGCTCGTGCAGCTGAGCGGCGACAAGGCGCGCGCACATTACGCGGAACACGACGGGAAGCCGTTTTTCGCCGGTCTCGTCGACTTCATCACCAGCGGGCCGCTGGTCGCGCTTGCCGTCGAGGGCGAAGGCGCGATCGAAGCGTGCCGGCAACTGATCGGCGCGACCAACCCGCTCGCTGCGGCGCCGGGATCGATCCGCGCGGACTTCGCGCAGAACATCGGACGCAATCTCGTGCACGGCAGCGACAGCGTTGCGAGTGCGGAACGCGAACTGAAGATCTTCTTCGATCCGAACGAGTTCGTGACGCGCAAGCACGACATGGAACGCTGGATCCGGGAGTAAACGAAGTATGTCGCTGGACTCGCTGCGCGGCGGTGGACGGCCGCTGATTGAGGGCGTTCACGCTCGCGAAATTCTCGACTCGCGCGGGAACCCAACCGTCGCGGTGACCGTTGCGACCAGCTTCGGTGCGGTCGAAGAAGCGATGGTGCCTTCGGGCGCGTCGACCGGCGCGCACGAGGCGGTCGAGTTACGCGACGGAGACAAGAATCGCTACGGCGGCAAAGGGCGTGCTCAAGGCCGTTGCCGCGGTCAACGACGTGCTCGGCCCCGCGCTCGAAGGGTTGGATGCAACCGCGCAGCGAGAGATCGACGTGCGTCTCATCGAGTTCGACGGTTCCCCAACAAGAGCACCCTCGGTG
Organism: Vulcanimicrobiota bacterium; assembly: GCA_963782265.1. Taxonomy (GTDB): domain Bacteria; phylum Vulcanimicrobiota; class Vulcanimicrobiia; order Vulcanimicrobiales; family Vulcanimicrobiaceae; genus CAWAJD01. The sequence goes on along the minus strand of CAWAJD010000042.1, from coordinate 11,615 downwards.
CGAACGCGATGCTCGGCACCTCGCTCGCCGTCGCGCGCGCGGCGGCGTCGAGCCTGTCGCTGCCGCTCTTTCGCTATCTCGGCGGCCCGTGCGCCGCGACGCTGCCGGTACCGATGATGAACGTCGTCAACGGCGGCAAACACGCCGGCGGCGCGCTGCAGTTCCAAGAGATCATGATCGTTCCGCTCGGCGCGGCTAGCGAAAGCGATGCGGTGCGTTGCGGCGCGGAAGTCTTTCACGCGCTCGGCACGCTGTTGCACGACCGGCATTTCCGACCCTCGTCGGCGACGAGGGCGGTTATGCGCCGCCGCTCGAGAACCCGTCGCAAGCTCTGGATCTCATCCTCGCCGCGATCGACGTCGCCGGGTACAAAGCCGGCAGGACGTCGCTTTTGCGCTGGATCCTGCGTCGAGCGAGTTCTATCAAGACGGCAAGTACTACGCCCTTTCGAAAGAGAAGGGCATCTCCAGCGACGAGATGATCGACACTCTATCGCGATCTCTGCGATCGCTATCCGATCGTGTCGATCGAGGACGGTCTTGCCGAAGACGATTGGTCCGGTTGGCACAAACTGACGCAAGCGCTTGGAAATCGCGTGCAGCTCGTCGGCGACGACCTGTTCGTCACCAACGTCTCGTTTCTCGAACGCGGCATTAAAGAAGGCTGCGCCAACTCGATTCTGATCAAGGTCAACCAGATCGGCACGCTCACCGAGACGCTCGACGCCGTCGATATGGCGCACAAAGCGGGCTACACGGCCGTGATCTCGCATCGCTCCGGCGAAACCGAAGACACGACGATCGCCGACATCGCCGTCGCGACCGGCGCCGGTCAAATCAAGACCGGATCGTTGTCGCGCAGCGACCGGATCGCGAAGTACAACCGGCTGCTCGCAATCGAAGACGAGCTCGGCCAGTGCGCTCGATATGCGGGGCGTTCGGCGTTTCGCGCGCTGCGCTAAAAGGTCAGGCGCGCAGCGTTGCGCGCGCGGCCGCAACCCCGGACTCCCATGCCCCTTCTAAGCACGCGAATCCAGGCGGCGCCAACGCTTCGCCGGCGAACCGGACGACGCCGTCAACCGGTTGCGCCAATGCGGTGCGCGCGCCGGCTTTCCGACCGTCGCGTAACTCGCCTCGTTCGCAGGGTTCATCGGCAGCGCGGTGATAGCTCGCCGCGATTCCAGCGGCAGCGCGGGGCTGAAAGCGATCGTGCCGACGCAAGCTCGCCGGTCGATGCGGTGACGATCGTTTGACGAGCGCGATACGTTTTGCCGCGACCGTTCGAAGTCCGCGCTCGCCGCTACCATAGCGGATCGAAGCCGACCGGCGCGCCGAGAACGATGGGAACGCCGGCGGCGAGATCCACGACGAACTCCCGTAGCCCGAGGGAACGAGCAGCGTGTCGTCGGCGGGAAAGATGAACGGCGACGCCGACGCGATTGGCAACCAGGTGGTAGTCCAGCAACGATGCGGGTTGGCGCCGATCGTCGCGGATACCGAGCATGTACGAGCGCCTCGCCGAAAGCCGGCGCGATCGCGAAATGCTCGCACCGCGTCGTAAGCGCGCTCGTCGGGAATCGAACCGTCGTGAATCCGCTCGGCTCGCTCGCACGACCGCTGTCAACATCGCTGCATACGTTGCAGTGAAAGCGGGGTCGCCGCCGCGAGTCAAACCCGTTCGAACCGAGCTGGCCGCGATCGTTGAGATGCCAAAACGCGCGATGAGCGCGTGCAATTCGCTTTGCCGGCGCGATACGCCCGACAGGACGTGTGCGCCGCGATCGAAGGGCGACGAAATCGAGTTGCTCCGGATTCGGCCTCCGATACTGTGCGTCGCCTCGAGAACCAACACCGACGCGCCGGCCGCGCGAAGCGTACGCGCCGCCGCGATGCCCCCCGCGCCGGCGCCGACGACGATAACGTCGCAGCCGTTCCCGCGCGTGATCCCCGACACTGCCAGCGCGCTGCCGGAAAGCAAGAAGTCACGCCGAGAGAGAAAACGCCGCTGCATGCAGTAGCCTCCAAAAAATCCGCTTCGCGAGGCAGTACGGTGCCCCTTCGTCCGAAGGTTGCCGGCCGGTCGCGAAGAACGGCTTTGCGATGAGGCGCAGCTTCCCGCGGTTCGCCGCGGCCATCGCGATCTTCGCGCTCGCGTCGTGCGGACAGGCGAGCGGTCCACCGTTGTCGCCCGCGTCGCAGCCGGCGGCGTCGGGCCGCACGTGCTACGTGACGAAGATTTCAAACACGACCGTCACCGCGACGATCACGTTTTACGGCTGGCCCGATAACGATCCGCCCGGTAAAGCGATCGCGCATCCGGTGATCCATCAACTAGCTGGGGGCGATGGGACGTATTGCAACCCGACGACGTTCGCAACTGAGCGCGCCAATAACAAGACGATCCCATACGGAACGAAGATCTACGTTCCAATTTCTCAAGCAATATTTCGTTCGCGAGGACGACTGCGCGCCATCCGGGCCGCCGGTCGGGAGCGGAAACAACGGCTGCTACAAGCTTGTGGTTCGACTTATGGATCGGCGGCAACGGCAAATCGAATACGAATGCCGTCGTCAACTGCGAAGACTCGTTGACGCCGAATGGCAAAGTCCGGGTGATCGTCGATCCGGAGCAAGCGAGCCGGTAGCGATGCCCGGGCCGATCTATCGCAACGCGCCCGCGCCGGCCGGTACGTGCTACGGAAAGCCGGGCAGCACGAGCCCGCCTCCGCTCGGCTTCTCACGAGAGGCGCTATCCCGCCGGCGTTGGTAAGACGAGTCCTTCCCGCAAAGCATCGTCAACTTTGAACTGTTCCGGCACTTCTTCAAGGATGTGATGCACCATCGTGATTGCGGTCGCGCCCTCGCCGACTCCGGATGCGACGCGTTTCACTGAGGTCTTACGCACGTCCCCGACGGCGAAGATTCCCGGTTGACTCGTCTCCAATAAGAACGGCTCGCGCGATAGCGGCCAGCTTTGCGATACGCTGGAAACGGCTGGACCGGTCGGAATATACCCGAGCTCGTCGGTCGCGACGCAACCGCGCAACCACTCCGTGTGCGCGTCCGCGCCGATGAAGACGAACAATGCGTCGCTGGCTTCTATGCGCTCGGTGCCGTTTTGTACGTCGCGCAGCGTCAGCGACTCTAGTTCGGTCTTCCCTGCGACCCCAACGACCTCACTGCTCGGAATAACCGAAATATTCGGACGCGTCGACAGCTCCGAAATCAGGTAGCTCGACATGGTGCTCGAAATGTCGTTGGAGCGAATGATGATGCTGACGTGCTCGGCAAAGTCGGAGAAGAACATCGCCGCTTGTCCGGCGGAGTTGCCGCCGCCGAGCAGGTGAATGCGCCGTCCCCCGACGCGCCGCGCCTCCGCTTGCGCCGCGCCGTAGTAGACGCCGCGATTGAGAAAGTTCTCGCATCCACTCGCATCGAGATAGCGGTAAGAGACGCCCGTTGCGATGATGATCGAACGACAGTGCACGACCTCGTCGCCGTCGAGAATGATGCGCCGGGCATACGGTTCGCCTTCGATGCGAATCGCTTCGCGCGTGACGACGACGTCGGCACCGAACCGGTTGACTTGCCGGAACGCCCGATCCGCAAGATCTTCGCCGGAGATACCGTTGGGAAATCCGAGATAGTTTTCGATTCGCGAGGACATACCGGCCTGGCCGCCGGGCGCTTCGCGCTCGATAAGGATCGTACGCAGACCCTCCGACGCGCCGTACACGGCCGCGGCCAAACCTGCCGGCCCGGCGCCGACGATCGCGACCTCGTAACAATGTTCGCGCGGACTCGTCCGCAACTCGATGGCTTCGGCCAGCTCGCGGATCGGCGGAGATTTCAACTGCCTTCCGTCGGCGAACGTTACGAGACAGCTTGGGTCGCCGCGGCGTTCTTCCCAATCGAACGGAACGTGCAGGCGGGTGAGGAAATCGCGCAGCCGGTGGCAATCCGGCGAGTTGGGATCGCCGACGATCGTGCAGCGCGCGCGCGGCACTTCCATCGCGGTCGACCAAAGCGTCGTGATCCGGTCCGCCATATCGGCGCTGACCGATTTGGCGAATGGTTCCTGCGTGTGCATGAGCCGCCAGAACTCGGTGGTATCGAGCGCCGCGAGGTGGCAGGGTTCGGTCGCCATGACGCTCACCACCGAGGACGCACCGAGCAGCAGCGGGACCTCGCCGAATGTGTCGCCGGTTTTGTAGGTGCGAAGAATCGTCTCCGTCCCGGCGACTCGCTTCGAGATTTCAACCTTGCCCACGATCACGGCGAAGAACCGCGGGGACTCGCCTTCGTGAATCAGCCATTCGCCCTTCACGAGGCGGATGTCGGCGCTGCGCGAAGCGGCCAGCGCGAGCGCCCCGTCGTCGAGTTCCTTGAACGCCTTTACGCCTTTGAGATCTGCAGTGGTGATCATCTTGGTTCGTTCGGTCCCGCGTAAGAAGCTCCGCCCGAATAAAAGCCGCCCGTCCGGGGTAACATCTCCGGACTAGGCTACCAGCATTGTGGAGGAAGGCATGCAGCGTTTTAATGTTATCCGGCTCCTCGCAGCCGGCACCCTCCTCGTCGGAACCGCAGCCTGCGGCGGGTCGCAGCAAGCGGCCGGAGGCGCGCTCCCCGGCGCCGCGACACCGGAGATGGCGCGCCCCATGGCTGCGGCGACGCCGCCGGTCACGGCACCGGTGACCATCCCGTATCCCTACACCAACACCTGGAACACGACGACGTGGTCCGGGCCGACGGCAAAACCGAAGACCATGCCCGGAAGCGACAGCGGAAAGATCACCGTGAAGTTTACCGTCGATAAGAAGACGGGCGTCTACTTCGTTCCGGAAACGATCGCCTCGAAATCGGGGTACACGGAAGTCCTCAACTCGGCGATCACGTTCCCGCCCTACAAGAAGGGCACCGCGCAAATCATCCTTTCGGATAACTATAGCTACGTTCAAGCTCCATATACGGAGACGGGCCTCGACACGTACCCGCAAGGCCAGAACTCGTTCGACTTCCCGCTGACGAAGGGCCGGACATGGAGCGCCGCGGCGGCTCACGTCTCGTCGGACAATCAGACGCAGACAGGGTCCCAAGCGTTTCAACAGATCGATTCGTCGAACGTCGCCGCCGCCGGAGAATACACCGGGCAAACCTCGTTCTCGAGTACGAACGGCTCCGCGAATCAAGACAACTATGCTTCGACGACCAGCGTCTCGCAGTCGAATCCGTCGTCGTTCACGCTTTCCGAAACCGCGGCGGGCTTCAACACGTTGACGCAAACTTTCAACGTTCCGTCGGGCAAGAACATCGACGTCGTGTCGTCCGGAAAGAAGCCGGTTCCGTTCAAGACCGGAAAGGTACGCGTTCCGAACTGGTATCCAAACGGTTCGCTGCCGGCGGCGCTTTACGCCGACAACTATAAGGTGACCGGCTCCGCGACCATGCCTTCGACATGCGGTAAGAAGTGGAACGGCCAACCGTCAACGGCAGTCACCGAGAATTTCATGAGCCTCGATCCCGTAAAGGGTACGCTCGACACGGATGCGACGACATACTATTTGGCAACGCTCGCAACCGGACAATATTGGTTTGCCTGCATCGTCGAGAACTATACGAACGATACGTACGCGAACGGCTGGGTGATGGGCTCGGGAAATTGGGGCGGCCTCAGCTCGCAGCAAATCGGCACCGAGATTCTGATCGCAAGCGGTGCCAAGCCGGCGATCAGCGACCTGCGAAGCGTTTCGGCACTGCACGTTCTCGCGATCGTCAGCCCCGTCGCGGCACGCGAACGGATGATGGGCCTTAAAAACTAGGCGGCCGGAGTGGTCGACCTCATCCAGCGAAGGGGGCTTCCTACGGGAGGCCCCCCTTGCAAGGGTGAAACAAGTCCGCGCCTCTGGGGGCCTGTAGCTCAGCGGTAGAGCACCCGGCTCATAACTGGATGTGCGTAGGTTCGAATCCTACCAGGCCCACCACGATTCATCGACGAGATCGGGAAAAAAGTTGTTATGAAGCACCGACTACATCGACTTCGCGTCGTTACGCTTGCGACAGCGTTTGCCTTCTCAGCGTGCAGCAGCACATTGGCGGGCTATACGCCGTCGCAGACGACGCCGGCGAGCCCTGCTCCGCTCGGGTCTATTCAGCACGTGATCGTGCTCGTTCAGGAAAACCGAAGCTTCGTCAACCTGTTCATGGGTTATCCGGGGGCGGACGCGCCAACCGAGGGAGCGTGTAAGCCGAACCCTGCCTTAAAGCTTTGCCTCGACGGAAAGCCGGTGCGGCTGAAAGAGATCACACTCGAAAGCAACGGGCAGCAAGGCGGACAAGACATAGGCCACGATCACGCCGTCTTTGAGACCGAGTTTGACGGCGGCAAGATGGACGGATTCAACGACATCCCGAGCGGCACCGCCGGTAACGGACCGCCGGCATTGCTCTACCCGTATGCGTATGTCGAAAAGAGCGAGACGAAGCCGTATTGGAACTTGGCAAAGGGCTTTACGCTCGGCGACCGGATGTTTTCAACGGAAACGTCGGACAGTTTCGTAGCCCACCAGCAGATCGTTGCCGGCACGACGCGCATAAACGCGCAAGAATCGCTCGTCGACACTCCCTCCGGCTTCCCGTGGGGCTGCGATGCTCCTATCGGCACGCAGGTGCCGGTCATCAAGGTGGACGGCACCGTCGACACCCAGTCTCACATCTTTCCATGCTTCACGCAATACAAGACGATGGCCGACGTGCTGGATGCCGCAAACGTGTCGTGGAAGTTCTATGTCGATGCGTATTATGGCGAGGCGGGATTCCCCGCAGGCGACGACGATTTCTCCGGCGCAGTGTGGAATTCGTTCCTTCCGATCAAATCGGTACGATATGGCCCGGATTGGAAGAAGAACGTCAGCCATCCCAACACGAACATCTTCTCGGATATCAAGAACCGCCGGCTCCCAGTCGTATCGTGGGTGATTCCATCCCTCGCCGATTCGGATCATCCGGCTAGCGGTAGCAACGCGGGTCCGTCGTGGGTAACCGCGGTGGTCAACGCCGTCGGCAAGAGCTCGTACTGGAAGAACACCGCAATCATCGTCATATGGGACGATTGGGGCGGATGGTACGACAACGTTCCCCCGCCGCAGCCCGACTACACAAGCCTGGGTATGCGCGTACCACTGCTGGTGATTTCACCGTGGGCCAGACATGGCTACATCTCACACACCGAGTACAACTTCGGCAGCATCCTGAGGTATGTCGAGCAGAACTTCCAGACGGGGACCCTCGGCGCGACCGACGCCAGTGCGAACTCACTTGGCGACGTCTTCGATTTCACGCAATCGCCGCCGCGTTTTCATCCGTTCGACGCGCCCTACGACATGAAGTTCCTCTTACGTCATCGTGCGTCCCCGACGGCGAAGTGGTTCATGGAAAAGAGCGGCGGCTTGCCGGATTAGCCCGGGGCGCCGCCTCCCTTGACGCCCGGCGGGCTCTTCCCCGGCCCGCCAAAGTAGGTTGACACGCCCCGCCCGGGCAAGTAGGCTCACTGAGCGAGAAATCGCCCATGCCCAATGGCGCCATCGTCTATCGGTTAGGACATCGCCCTTTCAAGGCGGAAAGACGGGTTCGATTCCCGTTGGCGCTACCAAGGCTCTCGCACCATGCACGCGATAAGTGCGGTGCTTTCGCCCCCTGTACCTTTCCCCTGGACACAAATTGGGCTCGGTGTACAGTTGCTCATATGGTAGCGTCCAGTATCAGATCGGTCTAAATCGAACGACTCGCGTCTACTGGCCTGCTCCCGAGGCAGTATCTACTACGGCCACCGTATCTGAAATCGGAACACTGAGTGGCGGCGACCGCCGGCTGATGCGCGCGGTCTCGCTGCTTCGGACTTCTAGCCGCTTGGCAACGTGGCGTTTGGGCCGATGCGACATCCGCAGATTGCCTGCGTGTCGTTCATTAAAAATCTCAGGAAAGAGTCTGACGAAGGAAGTCGCGAGTTCGTTCGTTGGCTAGTGCTGCCGCTTCGGCGTTATAGTGCTCTCCGTCGTACCGAGTGAAGGCGTGGCGCTGGCCCGGGTAAGTGTAGATGGTCGCGTTTGGCTTGCCGGCGAATGCCGCTATGATTGCATCCCGCGCAGCCTTGGGCATGAACTCGTCTTCGCCGGCCAAATGCATGAGGATCGGCGCATGGAGACCGCCGACTTCGTCAAGGTGTTTCTCGGTGTCGCCACCATGATAGGCGACTGCTGCGGCGATGCCGCCGAAGCGTGCCGCCGTTAGGAACGTCATCAGTCCACCGATACAATATCCTAGCAGCGCGACACGACCATTGCATTCCGTGAGACGAGCCACAGCATCAACGGTGTCTTTAATATCCACGGCGCCTGTGTCATGATCGTAGGCTTGGTTAAGTCGAACCCCGTGGTCCCAATCCTCCTTCGACCTGACGTTGAGGTCGACGCCCGGTTCAAGCCGCCAGTAGAGGTCAGGCGCAAGCGCGAGGTACCCCAGTTCGGCGAGCTTGTCGCAATGCTCGCGGATGTCGGCGTTTACGCCAAACAATTCCTGAAGCACGACGACGGCAGAGGCCGGCGAAGCGTTAGGCCGTGCGATATACGCCTGAAAAGAGCCGTTTCGGCCCGCGATAGTAATGTATTCTCTCATCGCTTTTCTCCGGTGGAAGGATTAAAAAGCGCACCGGTTGCCGCGCAGCAATTGTTTACATACGCGATAACCGGCGCGCCGGCGGACGCAAAACTAGCGGGTCCCGTTCGCGGCCTTCAGGATCAACTCGACGACGGCGTGCGGTTGCGAAAGCATCGGGCAGTGGCTCGAATCTAGCTCGATCGTGTACGCGCCCATGCGCTTCGAGACGAATCGCTCGAGGTCGGGCGGCACGGCTTTGTCGTTCTTACCGACGATGTACCAACTCGGCTTCGCCTTCCACGCCGGCGTGCCCATTGGGGCGTTGAAGAGGTCCGCTGCCGGCGGATAATTTGTCGCCCAGACGACTTTCTGCTCCGCTGCAGGAAGATCGCCACAGAAATCCACGACGCCCGCAGGCTTCATCCAGATACGACCGTCGGCGACTTCGATTTGCGTGAAGACGGGTGTAGTCGGAAACTTGCCGAGCTGCTCTTGCGCGGTCTCGCCTTCGTCGGGGCCGAGCGCGCAGATATACACGAGCCCGCGAACACGGTCGTCGGTCCCGGCCGCGGTGATGACCTGGCCTCCGTACGAATGCCCGACGAGAATGGAGGGACTGCTTACGCGGCTTAGAGTCTTCTTGACAATGGCGACGTCGTCGTCGGTCGTGTTGAGTGGGTACTGCGCCGAGATACATTCGTAGCCAGCTTCTTGAAGCGGCTGAATGACCTTACTGAAGCACGAGCCGTCTGCCCAGATCCCGTGGCAGAATACGATGCTGGGTTTCGCTGAACTACTCACTGTGGAAACCTCCTCGGCCTTCGCAGCCGTAAAATTGCCTAAGAACGAGGCACCGGCTAATGCCGCACTTGCTGACAGAAATGTGGAGCGTTTGACGTTGCTTCGTGTACTCATCATGGTCCAAGTCTGCGCGCCGCCCGAGGCTGTTCACAACCCACAACGCTATTTGTGGCGAGATTTGTCGGAGTTGTCGGTGTTACGGGAAACCTCGATCCCGTATGGTGGCGATAGAACCGCATTAGATCGGAGCGAGAGTGGAGGCGTGGCACGATGTGTTCGTGGTCCTCGGTACGACGGCCGCAGCGCTCGTGGGCCTTGTCTTTGTTGCAGTGTCCGTCGGCGTCACAGTCAAGCAGCCTCGGAAGGGCCTCGCGGAGTTTACGGGTCAAACGGTGATCAACTTCACACTTGCGCTCGTGGCGTGCCTGGTTGCGTTAAGCCCAGTCGATCTAAGAATAAGTGGTGCGGTGCTCCTTGCTCCTGCGACTCTTGGCCTCGGGTCCGCGCTCTGGTTCTGGTGGCAGATGCACCTTATTGACGGCTACGAGCCAGTGAAGACAGATTGGCTTTTCTACGGACTGCTGCCCGTCGTCGACTACGTACTCCTAAGCATCGCCGCCATGAGCTTAATTGCCGTCGTCAGCTCGGCAATTGACATCCTCGCGGCAGTGTTGGCGCTACTCATCGTGTTGTGCATTCGCAACTCGTACGACCTTACAATATGGGCATCCATGCAGTGAGCACAATAATAACGAAGCGTGGCCAAACGGCGCTCTCCCAAGGGGAAAGAAGTGGCACGTTTCTCCGTAGCCGAGTCGCTCCCCGAAGCGACCGAGGGGCTACAAAGGGACTATCGAAGTCCCCTGGTATGTCGGCCCGGCCCGCATTTTCTGAACTTCTCAGAGAGCAACGGCATTCAGCCGGATACTCGCAGGAAGAACTAGCCGATCGCGCTGGTATCAGCCTTGGCGCCATCGGATCCCTCGAGCAAGGCCTGCGGCGCGCCCCACATCGCGATACGGTCAAGGCTCTCGCAGATGCTCTTGGTATGTCCGACGCAGCACGCAAGGAGTTCGAAGAGGCGGCGGCGCGAGCGCGCGGTCGTCAGCGGCGCAGCGTATCGGGCGTCCCGCCGTCCCTCACATCGTTTATCGAGCGCAACGAGGTGAGCGAACTCAAAGAGTTGGTGGCTGACCACCGGCTGTTGACCGTCACTGGATCACCCGGAATAGGAAAGACGCGAATCGCGACCGAGGTGGCCCGACGCATCGAAGATCGTTACGACGGAACATGGTTCGTCGACTTGCTGCCGATTCGCAATCAAGATCCTGTTTCGTTGCAAATTGCGCTTTGTCTCAACGTCCCGGTCGAAGGTGACGACGGACTGTCTGGAATCGTTCATCATCTCCGCAGGCGCCACTCTCTGCTAGTGATCGACAACTGCGAGCACGTCATTGCCGATGCGGCAGCGGTTGTTGAAAAGATTCTTCGTCAGTGTCCGCTGTTGACGATCCTCGCGACGAGCCGCGAGGCATTGGCGCACTCCGCGGAGCTGGTCTATCGGTTGCCGTCAATGGATTCGCAAACGGCGTCCGATTTATTCCTCGCGCGTGTCCACCAAGCCGACGCTATGTGGTCTGCGGACGCGCAAGCCCTTGCCGCCGTTGCCGACATCTGCAAGATACTCGACGGAATTCCGCTGGCGATCGAACTCGCGGCGTCTCGCGTAGCGTCACTCGGGCTTGTCGCACTCCGCAACCGGCTCAACGGCGGAATCACATTGACGGGAAGCCGCGATCTTCCAGTGCGGCATCAGACGATGACTGCGATGATTGCCTGGAGCTATGATCTTTTAAGCGATGACGAAGCGCAACTGTTTCGTCGGCTGAGCGTGTTGGCTGGCGGATTCACGCTGGAGCTGGGAGAGAGCGTCGGTGCTTCGCAATCGTTACCCGCAGACCGAATTGCAGATACGCTCTCGCGCCTCGTGCAAAAATCGCTGCTTAACGTCACTCATATGGGAACTTCTACGCGCTTTGGCTTTCTGGAATCAATTCGAACGTTCGCTTTAAAACACTTGACGGAGGCCGGCGAACTCGAAGACACGATGCTGCGCCTGATCGGTTGGCTCAAGCGGAGGGCGACTGCGCAGGAGTTTTCGGA
>CAWAJD010000041.1:0-55391 GCA_963782265.1 Vulcanimicrobiota bacterium | reverse complement strand
CGTGTCGCTGGCGGCCGTTATCGTGCTCGCCGCCGCCGGCTGCGGCGGTCACGCGCAATCCGAGGGCGGAGCGTCGCCCTTGGCCTCGTCCGAAGCCTCAGCCGCCCCTAGCCCCTCACCCGCAGCAGCGAGCCGCTCGGGCGGCTCCGGAAGCGCACCGCCGGTGGGACCCCCACTCCCGAACCCACCCGGACGCCGGCGGCGACGAATTTATCTCCCTCGTCGAACGGCGCTATCGTGCGCTCGTATCCGCAACCGCTGGCGAGTGCCGGCCAAGACGTCAACCGCATCGCGGAGCACGGGGTTGACTATCCCACCGGCGCCGCCGGTCCGTTCGTCTATGTCTACGAGCTGCCCGGACCCGCGGCCATCACCGGATTTACCGCCAACCTGCCGGCGGCGGAGCCAAGCGCGTCTCCAGCCAGCGTCACCTTTGCCGTTTCCAATAGCGGCGTGACGAGCGGGTTCACCAACGTTGGAACGCTCACCGCAACCGCCAGCCCGGGTCCGCTCACCCTGCCCACCTCCGTCAACGGCCGCTGGATCCAAATCACGAGCAACGGCCCGGGGTTCGATGGAATCGGCGCCCTCGGAACGGTGGCGCCGCTACCGGCGGGTGTTCTTCTTTGGGCGGCGGGATACTAGTCGAGATCGACGGCATGCCCGCGAAGAACGGAACGTACAATCCCGTCCCAACGGAGACGTCGCCGTGGTACCGCCGCTTCTCGACGTTCAACGGCGGCGCGACCGCGGTGCGATGCTTCGACGGGCATCTCGGCGACGCGTACCCGGGAGACCTCGACGGCCGTATTTGGACGTTCCACATCGACAAGCAGCCGGGTCGCGCCTTCGTCAACGACGACGCCTCGATGATCGTCGGGGAGTTCGACGGAAGTCCGTTCTATCTCGCACGCACGGACAAAACGCCGAAGTTCTGCACGCCGTTCACCGGAAAAACCGGCAGCGGGCCGCATAACGTGCTCGTGCTGGATAGCGGCTCCCAATCGGGCTTCTGGCCGCTCACTCAAAACGGTTTGCCCGGCTATTCGTACGAACGCATGGATGCCGGTATGCTAGACGCGGCCGCGCTCGCCGGTAAAGAGCTCGTCGTCCTCAACGGTCTGTGCGACTCGTCAAACTTCTTCGGCAAGGGCCAGGGCGATGGATTGCTTCAATGGGTCGGCGATGGACACAAGCTGCTGATCATCGATGCGGACGAATGCCCGAAGTCCGTGTACGATTTCATCCCCTATCAATTCACCACGTCGAACCCCGGCGCGCGCGGTGCGAGCGGCAAGCGATTGATCCTCGTCGAGAACGACGCGCTCGGGTCGAATGATAAGACCGACACGGCGCACTACCTCGACACACAAGCTTGGGTTGCCGACACCGGCAACCAGCTCGGCGATGCCAATACCGTCACCAGCAACGATCCGCATTGGTGCGGGCACCTCTTCGGGACCAACGCCGACAACGTCAACGGTTTCATGGAGATGTACGCACAATACGGGAAGGGAACGATCGTCTACGCCGGCTTCGATACCGACGACAGCGGGAAGCCGCCGTACGACCGCCTTCGCACGCTCGAGTTCTTGCTGCCGGTTCCGAACGATCTTGCGTGTACGCAGAAAGTCGCGGGCGGCTTCGTGATCCAGCCGAGTCAAGAGGGAACGTTCACGGCGGGCGCCGCCGCGACGCAAAACTTCTCGATGGAACTTCTGGCAAACCAAGGCTGGAGGGGACACGTCGCGATCGCGACCGCCGGCGATTTCCCGGCCACCGTTACCCCGAACGATTTCGACGTCTCCGGCGGGACGCAGCCGCTGAAGGTCGCCGTCTCGATTCCCGCATCGGCTAAGCCAGGCGCGTATACCGTCACCGTTACCGGCGATAACGGCGCCGGAATGACCGCTCAAGCCTCGATCACGTTCACCGGTACGGCTCCGCTCAAGAAGACGGTTATACAGAAGCATCAGCGCATCCGTATTTACGGCATCCACTTCGATTACGACAGCGCGCACATTCAGCCGCGCTCGGAACCGGTGATCGCCGATATCGCCGCGCTGATGAAAGATAATCCACGTGGCACTTCGAAGTATCGGGACACACCGATTCGGACGGAGGAGCCGCCTATAACCTCAACCTGTCGCAACGCCGGGCTCAGTCGGTGGTCAACGATTTGGTGACGCGCTACCATATCGCCCGCTCGCGCTTGGTCGCGAAGGGATACGGTCTAGCGCGCCCGGTTGCTTCGAATGCGACCGACGCCGGTAAAGCGCTCAATCGCCGGGTAGAACTCGAGCGGCTTCAATAGAAGGGATCTTCGTCTTGAAACGCGTCGCGATCCTCGTCGTTGCCTCCATGCTGGTGCTGCTGGCCGCGGTCGTATGGCAGTTCTTCTCGTACTCACATGGCCCGGCCGTTGCGTACGGCGCGATCTTTCCGACCGGGCCGATCGCGTGTCCGGACGACCCGAACAATCTTTCGGCCATTGAGGGATGGGCTCCGGGCGCGGCGCACGCGAGCGAAGCCGGGGCGGCCAACGCGCAGAGCATCGGCGGCATGGGCGGCGCGCTGGGCGGCGCCGCACCGTAGCCGGCGCCGGCGGCGACCGCTGCACAGGGATTGAGTGCGGCGCAGTCCGCTCGATTCGACGCGATCCAAGCGGCGCTCAACGTCGTTCCCACCGATGGTTTCGATCCGGTCGCGCGGGCACAAGAACTCACCGACATCGGCGCGACGTTCGCGTTCGTGCGCGACCAGATTCAAACGGAGGCCTACGCCGGCGCGATGCGCGGCGCGGCCGGAACGTTGCAGGCACGCGCCGGATCGCCTGCCGATAAAGCGTTGCTGCTCGCGGCACTGCTCGGGCAGAAAGATATTCCCGTTCGTTTCGTTCACGCGCCGCTTGCGGACGCGAGATACGCATCGGCAATCGTCGTTGCGGTACTCGCGCCGGCTCCATCGCCGTCGCCGCACAGACCTCGCGATGCATTCAAAGACGCTGGCATCGATCCCGAACAAGCGCGCGCCGGCGCCGCGAGCGTACGCCGACCGGTACGGTGCCGCCGTCGATAACGTCATCTCCTTGGCGGCGTCTCCGACCGACGCGCTCGTGGCGCTTCTGAAGAGCAAGAATCAAGCGTTGGCCGCCGACGACACCACACTGCAGGCGCGCTGGGCGGCAAACTTACACGATCACTGGTGGCTGCAAGCGCAAGAGAACGGCGCGTGGGTCGACTTGGATCCCAGTTTGCCGGATGCGGTCGCCGGCAAACACGTCGGACCCGCGCCGTCCGCCGACGGAGTCGACGCGCTCCCCGACGACGTGCAAGGCACGATGACGGTTTCGTTGGCCACGACCCGCACGACCGCGAGCGGCGTGCAGACGGCGACGCTCGTTCAGCGGGTGCTCAAGCTGACCGACATCGACGCCGCGCCGATCGTCGTAACGCTCGGCGACAGGAACGCCGGCGGTAAAGGCATCGCGGCGGCTACGTCGTTCACACCCTCCATCGGCGCGGGTGGCAACGAAGAGACGGGCGACGCGTTCGGCACCGACGGCCTCGTATCGGTCGATCTTCAAATCGCCGTGCAGCAGCCGGGCGGTACGGCGCGAACGTACTCGCCGGAAGATCCTCGACCGCCGTTCGAGTGACGGAAAATCGATCGACCCGGCGTGGACGGCTCCGCGCACCGCGTTCGCGTTGACCGGCGTCTACGACGTTCTTCCCGTCACCGGCGATCTCGATGTCGGTTTCACGGGATTGAAAGAAGCCGCCGGTTTCTCGACGGTACGGGCGATCATGGCGTACGCGGCCGCAGGCGGGAACGGAAAACAGATGCCCCCGCCGGCCTCAGAACCGTATCCGATGGGCGCGCTGCACTTTTTCGAGTACGGCCAGATCGTGCGGCAGCGGCTGGAAGCCTCGACGCACGCGCGCTTTTTCTTCGACCGTCCGCTCATCGCACTGGAGCATCGCGGGTTCACGTTTGAGGGCGGAAAGCAAAACGGCGTCGATCAGTTCGACATCGTCGATAACGCGATGGACGCCGCGGCGCCGGCGCCGGCACCGGCGGCGCGCGCGAACTTCACGCGCGGATACGTCGAGACGTTTGCCGAGCAGCACTTGTTTGCGGCGCCAAACGACGGCGGAACGATCGCCTGCTGGATGCAGCGCAGCACGACGGGGTAGCGATCGACGTACTCACGGGACCGCAGTACGGCGGCGTCGCAATCGCGCCGCAGAAATCGGTCATGATCGGCGACCAATGCGCATCGGATGGTGGCAAGTCGATCCGGCGACCGGCAATCTGGTCGGACGCATGGGGCCGGCCGGCGCCGGACAGGAATTGGCCGAGTATGCGATTGCACGCGGGCAACGACTGGTCGACGCTCTACTCGATGATGCAGTTCTACGGGGATTTCTTTCGCTGCATTGCGGGTGCCGTCGAAGCCCCGCTCTCCGGCGCTCTCGGCACGCAAGAGGGTTTCCAGCAGTGCGCCGGAGCGGCGATCTGCAGCTATATGGACGGCGTCGGCTCCGGCTACGTGATGGGCCCCGCCGGCTTCAGCGATGCGGAGTCGCTGCTCTATAACATTCTCGACCTCAGCATCCCCAGGCACGAAGGACTCCCTCCCTCCAACCGGCGGTGCCGCTTGCAGCGGCCTATTCCACAGCCCGCTATATCCGTGAGCGGTGGAGAACGACGAGGGTTCGACGAAGGGACGCTCGATGCGTTGGCTTGTAACCGGTGGGCTTGGGTTCATCGGATCGACTTTTATCCGGCTTGCTCTGCGCGAGCGCTCTTCGGTCGAGATCGTGAATCTCGACGCCATGACCTACGCCGGAAATCCGGCGAACCTCGCCGACGTTGAAGGCGATCAGCGCTACCGGTTTCTGCGCGGCGACATCTGCGATCCGGACGCCGTTCGCTCGGCCATCGGCGACGGCGTTGACGCGATCGTCAACTTCGCCGCCGAGACGCACGTCGATCGCTCGATCTTGGATCCGGAAGCGTTTCTGCAAACCGATATCCTCGGGACCCACGTCCTGCTCGAAGCGGTCCGCGAACGCGCCATCGCGCGCGGTACGTGCAGGTCTCGACCGACGAAGTCTACGGCGACGTCTCCAAGGCGAGTCCACCGAGAGCGACCCGTTGCGTCCGCGCAGCCCGTACTCGGCGAGCAAAGCCGGCGGCGATCTGCAAGTGCTCGCGTATCGCACGACCTACGATCTTCCGGTGATGATCACGCGCGGCAGCAATACGTACGGGCCGTATCAGTATCCGGAGAAACTCATCCCGCTCTTCGTCACCAACTTGATCGACGATCAGCCGGTTCCGGTATACGGCGACGGCATGCAGGTTCGCGATTGGCTGCACGCGCAGGATCACGCGCGCGGTATCATGCACGTGCTCGAGCGCGGCGAGCCGGGCAACGTCTACAATCTCGGCGGCGGTAATCCGCGCACCAATTTGGAGATCACGAAGCGCTTGATCGAAGCCTGCAGCCGCAGCATGGAGTCGCACGTCAAGCACGTGGTCGACCGTCCGGGCCATGACCGCCGCTATGCGGTCGATTCGTCGAAAGCGCACGCGCTCGGCTGGTCGCCGCAAGTACCGTTCGAAGAGGGCTTGCGCTCGACCGTCGAGTGGTATCAAACCAACGAGCCGTGGTGGCGCCAGTTACGCTCGGGCGAGTTCCTCGACTACTACAAGCGCAATACGCGCAGCGATAGCATTCGCCGAAGACTACCGTATGGAAATGAAATCGACGCTTCGCGGGTACGGCCTTGGTGCGCAGAAGGAGCGGATGCCGGTCGCGCTCTTGGGTCAGCGTCACATCCTCGGCTGGGCGATTCTCAACTCATATTTTCAGGAGATCCTCGGCCCGCGAACGTTCGGCTCGACGTTGAACGTCGGAGCCGGTAGAGTAAGTCTCATTTTCCGCCAGCCCGAGATGTTCGCCGCCTCCGAATATCACACGCTCGAGACGCCGGGATCGGAACTCGAAGCCACCTACAAGTGCGTGGGCGAAGATATGGCTCCGGTGCCCTCGGACCGCTACGACTGGGTCATCTCCACGGCAGTCCTGGAGCATACCACCGACCCATGGAGCGTCGCGCGAGAAATCATGCGAGTCACGAAACCGGGCGGCTTCATCTATTCCACCGCACCGTTCTCGCATCAGATACACGCCGGCCCGAGCTACGGCGACTACTGGCGCTTCTCTCCGCTTGGGATAGCCAGCCTTTTCCCTGGTTGCCGCATCCGCGAAGTCGAAGTTTGGGGCGACGATCCCATCATGCCCAACGCGTACGCGGTGCTCATGCAGAAACCGCCGTTCGATTCGGCACAGAGTGGAATACCCTACATTTGGCTGGACTTTCCCAACGAAGACCCCTGGCGCGGAATCACGCCGGACGCGGGCACGAGTTTTGACTGGCCGATCTATTCGTTAAAGTCGAACGAAATCGATTTGGCCGCGCAACTTCACACGATCCGCGAACAGATCGAAACGGCAACGAAGGTATTCGTGCCGATCCATCAGATCACGCGGGGCTCCATCCCTTCGTACGCAACGCGAATCGGAACGCTCGGCTTTCGCGGGGATCGATCCTTCGTAAACGGTATGTGAACGACGCGGCGCTTTTCTAGATAAGCAGCCGAATCCCAACGATAGCGAGCACGATCGTCAATCCGGTCCGGAACCATTTCGGGTGAAGCCGCGTCGCTAGGTACGTACCGAGGATCACGCCGGGAACCGACCGACCAGCAGCCAGCCCGACAACACCGGATTGACGTCGCCGATGCGCCAGTGCCCGATCAGCGATGGAATCAGCAGCGCGACGGAAAACGCGATGTCGGTCCCGACGAGCGCGACGATCGCCACTCCGGGCAGCGCCAGCAGCAACAACGGCAGCGTTAGCGATCCGCTGCCGATCGACGTAAGGCTGACGAGGATACCGACGAAAGCGCCGATGACGACCAGCCGGGCGCGCGGAACGATTTCCACCTGCTGCAGCCGCGATATGTCGGTAACCAAGCCTTTGCCGAACGCGATCGAAACCGCCGAAACGAGCAGCGCTATGCCGAGCAATATGCGTAAAAAATGCTCGAGCGCCTATGAGATCGAGATGATTTCGAAGGTAGGCGCTCGCGAGCACTCCCACGATCGCGCCCGGCACGCCGCCTACGCACAACCACAGGAGCAGTTTCGGCTGGATCGTCTTTCGCTTCATGTGCGTAAAGACCGCAACGACTTTCGTGCCGAGATTGAAGAGCAGGTCCGAACCGATGGCAACGTTGGCGTCGACACCCATGACGAGCACGAGCATCGGCGTCATCAACGCTCCGGCGCCGACGCCGGAAAACGCGGTGCACGTCCCGACGACGAACCCGACTAGAATGTAGCTGGCGATCGTCAGGGGAGACGCCACGATTAGACTCGGGCTTTTTCTTTCAAACCGACGCGCTCTTCAACGAACTCGAGCAGATTGGCCGCCGATTCGGCGATGCTCTGCCGCGCGGTCTCGACGGTGAAGTCCGGGTTCTCCGGAATCTCGTACGGTGACGAGATGCCGGTGAAGTGCGCGATCTCACCGAGGCGGGCGCGCTTGTAGTGCCCCTTGACGTCGCGGCCCTCCGCGGTCGGCAAGTCGCACGAGACGTAGATTTCGTAGAATCCCTGTGGATACGCCGCTCGCGCGCGTTCTCGCTCGGCGGAGAACGGCGAAATGAGCGCGCAAATGACGATGTGCCCGGCATCGGCTAGAACGGCGGCCACCGCGGCAGTGCGGCGGACGTTCTCCGCGCGATCGTCGTCGGAGAAACCGAGGTCGACGTTGAGCGTGGTGCGCAGCGTGTCGCCGTCGAGCACGTAAACGTGGCGGCCGCGATCGAAGAGCATGCGCTGCACCGCCATCGCAACCGTCGATTTGCCCGCACTCGGCAGGCCGGTCAGCCACAAAATGGCGCCGGTGTGGCCGTTGCGCGTCGTGCGTTCCACCGCTTTCACCGACGAAATCTGGGCGATGACGTCGGTCGCGCCTTCGGAGCGCGCGCGGCCGATGACTTGGTCGACGTGACCGCCCGCGACGATCGAATTGTCGCGAACGAGGATGAAACGTCCGAGACTGGTGCCTTTGGCTTCGTCGTCGGCGGCGATCAACTCGCGCGCCGTCAAGGTGACGACGGCGATTTGGTTCCCGATGACCTCTTCTGCCGGCGCGCGTTCGAGCGTTTCCGGGTCGATGACTTCGTCGATGCGCTGAACCGTGACCGGAATCTCGCGGGTCGCAATGCGCATGCGCAGCGCCTCGCCGACGCGCAGCGGCTCCGCACCGAGCCACACGACGGTAGCCTGCAGTGCGTGGCCGATCGGCGGACCGTCGCCGGCGTGGCTGGCGATCGCGCCGCGGTCTACGAAGATGCGTTCGTCGAGCAACACGGCAACGGCCGAGTCGGCCGAAGCTTCCTCGACGCTGTTGGGCCACTGGACGATTTCCTTAACGACGGCCGAAGCTTGCAGCGGCCAGAACACCAGGCGTTCGCCGACGCGCAGTTTGCCGGACTCGACGCGGCCTGCGATCAAACGATCGGCGTCGCGTCGAAAAACGTCCTGAACGACGAAACGCAGCGGACCGCCTTCGGCGCCGGCCTTCGGGCGGAGCGGTTCGAGGACGCTCATGAGCGTCGGACCGTTCCACCACGGCATGTTCTCGGAGCGGCGCGCGACGTTGTCGCCGTCGCGAGCGACGATCGGAACGATCGCGATCGGCGTAACGCCGAGCTTGCCTAGAAACTCGGTGACTTCGGCCTTGCGCTGAATGAACACTTTCTCTTTGTCGGCAGCGAGATCGAGCTTATTGATCACGACGACGACTTCGGTTAAGCCGAACCATTTCAAGAACAGCGCGTGACGGCGCGTTTGAATCGTGATGCCTTCATCCGCCGCGACGACGAGGATCGCCGTGTCGACTTCAGAGGCGCCGCTGAGCATGTTGCGTACGAGCTCGCGATGTCCGGGGGCGTCGACGAATACGAAGTCGCGTCCGGCGGTCCGCAGCCAGATGCGCGAGACGTCCAGCGTGATCGCTTGATCGCGCTCGAGTTGGAACGAATCCAACAGAAACGAATACTCGACCGCGACGCCGCGCTTGGCGCTCATCGCTTCGAGCTCGGCGAGCTTCTCGGGGATGACCTGTTCCAGGTCGACCATCAAGCGGCCGAGGATCGTCGACTTACCGGCATCGACGTCACCGACCATTACGACGCGAAGTTGGCTCACATGTACCCCGAGGCGCGCAAGCGTTCAAAGGTGTCTTCGCTCTCGTGGTCCATCGCACGTCCCGCGCGCTCGGGCTGACGCGTCCCTTCGAGTTCTTCGATGATCTTGTCGACCGTATCCGCATCGCTCTCGATCGGATTGGTGATGTTGCTTTCACCCAGCGACCGGTACCGCTTGCCGTTCTTCGCAAGATAGAGCGGCACGTACGGAATGTTCTCGCGCTTGGTGTAGCGCCAGATGTCGATCTCGGTCCAGTCGAGCAGCGGATGGATGCGCACGTGCGCGCCGTCCGGAACTTCGTACGTGAAGTAGTCCCACAGCTCGGGCGGCTGCATGCGCGGGTCCCACGATCCGTCGGCGTTGCGCGGGCTGAAGATCCGCTCTTTCGCGCGGATCGCCTGTTCGTCGCGGCGGATGCCGAGAATGACGCCCTTGTACTTCTCACGCTCGTGCATCGCGCGCAGACCGGCGGTCTTGCGAGCCGCATGCCGCGCGGCCGGCGGCAGCGACTGATCCACGCTGCTCTCGGGCGGACAGGCCTCGTTGAGAACCGGCAGGTCCCATTCCTTATGCAGCCAGTCGCGGAAGGCGTACACCTCGTCGAACTCCATCCCCGTGTCCAACAGGACGATCGGGAACGGCACGTCGCCGAGAAAGGCTTTGCGAACCATCCAGAGCAGGGCCGTGCTGTCCTTGCCGATCGACCATAGCATGGCCAGCGGCGAGGCGCACGCGAAGGCCTCACGCAAAATGAAGATCGTTCGCGATTCTAATTCGTCCAGATCCGAGTCCATCGGGCCACCTATTTGGCGGCTGGCGCTCCTCCTCCTCAGAGGATTCGCCTGCCAAGCGGTCCGGCCAGGGAGCCAAGCGCGAGCGGGCTGCCTGTTCAGGGCGTGATCAGGACCGTCCAGGGATTGTAGAAGGCAGCGCTCGAGTAGGGACTTGCCGAATAGGGCGGCGCGAATCCAAACAGTAATCCGCCCGGGCCGTACACGCCGCATTGGCAGTTTTGGGCAATGTGAATGTTGTCGTCATTGTCGGCAGCCAGTAGAAGTGCGGCGTCGTCGCCGGCCGCAATCGAGGTCGGCTGCGATGAATACGGCGGTGAATAGGCAGCGGCCGTTGCAAAGGTGCCTATTCCGGGGCCGTTTGAATAGATATTTGAAACGAACAGATCGCCATCATAGTCCAAGGCAAGAGCCCATGGCGCCGTCAATCCGGCTGAGATAGTCGTCGGCATCGCCGTCCCGAAAGGCGGCGCGTACTCCGTTACGCTCGGCGCTACAATGTTTGCAACGAAGAGGTCGCCCCGTCGATCGAGAGCCATCGCCCCAGGTCCGCTTATACCACTCGAAATCGATGTCGTCGCTGCGCCGCTGTACGGCGGCTGATACTCCAAAACCGAGTCTGCAGCCGATGCGTTCCACAACGCGGAGTAGCTTGCGACGAACAAATCGTTGTCTGCATCGAAGAGCAAGCCGTCGGGGTAGTCTCCGGTGATCTCAACCGGCGCCCCGGTATATGGAGGCGCATACACCCATACGCTGTGTGGCGTTCCACCGATTGCGTCGGCCAGTGCGATATGTCCGTCCGCACTAACCGACATCGTAAACGGAGCGTTTGCGGCGGAGACGGAGATCGTGCGAAGCGGGGAAACGCTCGTATAAGGCGGCGCGTATTCCAAGACCTGCTCGCCGTCGAGCACGAACAAGTCGAGGCTCGCATCGGTACCGAGCGCGGTCGGCGCGGTTAGGCCATTGGAGATGGTTGCCGTCGGCGTCGTTGCGGAAACCGGGGTGTAAATGCTAATGCTGCGCTTCTCTCCGTTGCCGACGTCAGAGACGAACATCGTCTGAATGTCGTTCGTGATCGAAAAAGACGTTTCACAGACGGCGCTCGCCAACGCGCACGTTGAGTCATCGTACGCCGCGTCGAGCTCGATCCGTGCGGTCGATCCGTTGACGTTCGGAGGCTTGAGGTTAGCAGTCGTCGGCGAGTTAGGCGACGGCGTTGCGAGAACCCATCCGCTTCCCGATTTCAGCGCGACGCTCAGCTGCGGCGCTCCAGGGCCGACGATGGCCTCGCCGTCGGAATCCTTTGCGGCAAGTGTAAACGGCTGCTGGGCCGCCCCATAGAGGCGCATGCCGGAATCGAAGGTTCGCACTGCCGGCTCGGGGCCTACGGCGACGAGCGTGCGCGGGACTCCACTCAGCGTGAGGGCTACGGAATTTGTGCGGCCTGCAAGTGCCGTGAACGGTACGCGTTGCGCTGCGGAGAGGAGATTGCCGGCGCCCCCCAAGCCGTCGTACGCCTCGACGGATACGACGTAGGATCCCGGCGGCAGGTTCTCCGTGAAACTGCAGAGCGTATTTCCCGAAACGTTCGCGCAGCCGGCCGACGTCGGCGTCACGTCGACGGCCTTTGAGATGACCGCCCGGCCCCCGGCAGCGGGAGCGATCGTCAGTTGAAGGCTTTTCGTATAGGCCGAAACGTAACCCGGCCGTTTGAACTTGTGTCTCCGGGCGCGCTTCTTCGGAACCTTGATCGTAAAACGCGCCTCGGCGCCGTTTCGATTTGTGGGAGCGACTCCGATACTTGGAATCGACGCTCCGTCGTGGGCGGCGCACGCTGCGAGAAACGCCAAACCTACGGTCAAGCCGCCCGTCCGAACACCCACACCGGTTCCGGCACGGTCGCACCCTTTTTCCATTACCTTGTCATCGGCGAGCAGCCGAGCTTGCCTTAGGCGCTCTTTTCGATCAGATCCTGGATGTCCGAAGCGATGCGAAAGGTCGAATCCCGCATACTGCCGCGCGCGACCGCGCGCTGGTGCATCTTCGCCCCATTGCTCGCGCGCAACGCCGGATCGCGGATGAGCGAGCGCGCAATCCGGACGTAGCCTTCGATATCGTCCGGATTTGCCAACTCGACGATTCCACCGAGCATAACGTCCGCCACCGCACTAACCGAAAAGCCGCTCGGGTCGAGGCTGACCTCCACCGGCTTGTGCATTGCGACGATGGGGACGCCGGCCTGCATTGCGTCCATGAGACTCTGGCCACCGGTCCACGGATGCGTGTCGCAAAAAAGATCGAGGCTTTTGCTGAGCCGCGGCGCGTCGCTCTGCCGGCGGCCGAGGTATTTCACGCGATCGCCGACGCCGGCTGCATTGAAGTGAGCGAGGATTGCGTTCATCTGATTCATGGCATCCGGCCCGGCTAGCAGCAGCCAGGCTGAAGGTTCCGATCGGAGAATTTCGGTGAGCGACCGCAGGTATGCACCGGTGATGCACTTCTCCATTCTGCCGAACGTGCCGATGACGACCGCATCGTGCGGCAGCCCCAGCTCCTCGTGCGAGAACGCAACGGCAGCATCGATCTCGTCGGCAATTGCGATCGGCGTGCCGTAGAATTTCGCAGCCCCGGGCCATCGAGAAAATTGTACCTGCTCCGGACTCAACGCCTGCGCGACGATTTCATACAGGCCGCCTAACGGCTCGAAACCTTTATGATCCCACGCCTGGACCGGGGCCAGACGAACGGCGGAGGCGAGTTGAGCGAGGCAATCGACGCCGGAGGCCTCGTACATGACCGCGTCCGCCGGTGAGGTTTCGACGTAGCGCGTGATCCACTCGATCCGCTGGTGGGGCGTGCCGTTCGGAACGATCGTAAAGCCGAACCCCAATGCCAATAACTTCGCGAGCATCGCCGAACCGGTGCTCGTCGCCAATTTCGGTCGAAACGACGTCTACGTCGAATCCGAATTTGCGAAACAGCTCGATGCGCTTCAACGTGACGATGCTCGGGCCGTCTTCGTCTTGAAGGGCCGAGCAAAGCACGAGCAATCGATGCGGCCTCTGGCCGGGCGCGCGAAGCATCGGTTTGCGCAGATCGCGCGCCAGCCCGGAAATCGCCTCACCGATGTCGACGTCGTGCAGAAAGCGCATGCAGTTCTGCGAGGGACGGTCGCGGCGTTGCCCCGACGCAACGGCTCGGCCGAGCAGCGCTTGAAAGATGTTCATCGCGCGGTCCAGCTGACCGGCCATCGCCGCTTGGATCCCGAGCTGTTTGAGCGTTTCGAGATACGGCTCGTCCACATCGGTGAGCGGCGCGAGCTTTTCGATAAGTGCCAGCGTGGATTGATCGCCGAAATGCTGTTCTCTTGCGAGGCTTACCGCAGCGCCGATCGCCGCCCGAAGGTGCGTACGCGTCAGCGCGAGGTATGCTTGCGAGCGCGCGCGATCGTCCGAACCGGTCAAGAGATCCGCGACGTCGGCCTCCCCGACGTCTTCGCACTCGGCGAGGGCACGCTGCAACTCCGCGACGGTCATACGCCGCGTTTTGCGCCGGTGAAGATTTCTTTCCTTTGAATGGCTTCCATTCGGCGCGCGTACTGCGGGAGGACGCGCCTCCCTCCCCGCACCAAGGTGGCAGGCCTCCGGACGAGGTAAGCTTGCGGCGTGAAGGGCGTTATTCTTGCCGGCGGTCTTGGCTCGCGCCTTCGGCCGCTTACGAAGATCACCAACAAGCATCTCTTGCCGATCTACGACCGGCCGATGATCTACTATCCTATCGAGACGCTCGTCCGGGCCGGCATCCGCGACATCATGATCGTCACCGGGGGTAACTCGGCCGGCGACTTTTTGCGCTTGCTCGGCAACGGAAGCGAGTTCGGGCTCAAGGACATCTATTACACGTATCAAGAGGGTGAGGGCGGAATAGCCGACGCGCTCAAACTCTGCGAGCATTTTGCCGAAGGCCAGCGCATAGCCGTCATTTTGGGCGATAATCTCGTGCAGGACGACATCTCGCCCTTCGTCCGCAAGTTCGAGCAACAAGATTCGGGAGCGCGCATTCTTTTGAAGAAAGTCGACGATCCCGAGCGTTTCGGCGTTCCGGAGCTCGACGGCAATCGAATCGTTCGGATCGAGGAGAAGCCCGAAAAGGCAAAGAGCGACTACGCGGTCACCGGCATCTACATGTACGACCGGCGCGTGTTCGATTTCTGTAAGAATCTTAAACCTTCGGTTCGCGGCGAACTCGAGATTACGGACGTCAACAACCAATACATCAAGGAAGGCGATATGTTCTACGACGTCCTCGACGGATGGTGGACCGACGCCGGAACGTTCGAAAGCCTGTTCCGAGCCGGGCAGCTCGTCGCACGCGACGTCGCGGGACTGTAGTTTTTCCCGGCGGGCGCCGATTTCTTAAGAAGTATCATGAAAAGACGCCTACTCGACTTCATTTGGTGCCCGAAATGTAAGGGCGACCTCACACCCAGTGCGACCGCCGAGCGCGACGGCGTCATCCTCGAAGGTTCCCTTCGCTGCACGAACGGACACGTCTATCCAATCTTGGAGGGTATCCCGCGCTTCATCGACGCAATCGCCTCAGCCGACGATTTGCGCAAAGTGTACGCCGACTCTTTCGGCCACCAGTGGACGACCTACGACTGGCTGCGCGACTGCGATGCCGACGAATTCTACGCAATCACGGACTGGAAGCCCGAGACTTTCCACGGCAAGACGGTTCTGGACGCGGGCTGCGGCGGCGGGCGCGTCGCTCGCTTCATCGCACGCGAGAGCGGCGAGTTTTTTGGATTCGATTACTCGATCGCCGTCGACAAGGCCCGTGCGCTCACCGACATTCCCAACGCGCACTTCGTTCAGTGCGACGTGAATGCGCACCCGTTCAAGCCGGAGCTCTTCGACATCGTCTACAGTCACGGCGTCCTGCACCATACGCCGAACACGAAGAAGAGCTTCGACAACCTTCCGGCGCTCGTGAAGCCGGGCGGTCTTCTGTATATTGCCGTTTTCACCAAAACGTTCTTACCGCTGCAGTGGTCCGACCGATTCTGGCGGTATCGCTGGAATAAGCTCCCGATCGACGAGATGGACCGGCTGTGCGACCGCCTGAGCGGACTGCACAAACTTCCGTTCCCGATATTCCTCAAGCGCTTCTTCTGGTTCTCGCTGCAGCCCACGCACGAGATACGCAAATGCTGTCTCTACGATTGGTACGGTCCGACCTATCACCACGAACACACCGTCGAGGAAGTGTTCGCCTGGTATCGCGAATCAGGGTTCCCGGCGCCGAAGCACATCAACGCCTGGCCATATAGTCCGCCGAACCGCAAGTATCGCATTCCAAATTTTGGAATAGCTTTCGTCTGGGGCAATACTTCGGCGTCGTGGCTTCCAAGGACGAGCTCCCAAAGGAAGCCGCTAAAGCCTAGCGATGTGCGGCATCTACGGTTTCATCGGAGCGCGCTTCGACGGCGACGAGCGCCTGCTAGCATCGATGGACCGATCGCTCTTCCACCGCGGCCCGGATGAAGGCGGAACGTTCGTCGCCGCAAACGCGGGCATCGGGATGCGCCGCCTCTCGATTATCGACCTCGCCGGCGGTACTCAACCCATGTCGGATCCCTCCGGCCGGTATCGGATCGTCTTTAACGGCGAGATCTACAATTACCGAGCGCTGCGCGAGGAACTCGAAAATCTGGGCACGCCGTTTCGCACGCACAGCGATACCGAGACGATCTTGCTGGGATACATCGTGTGGGGAGCGGACGTCGTCCGCCGGCTCTCTGGAATGTTTGCATTCTGCATCTACGACGATCGAACGGGAACGGCGTTCTTCGCACGCGATCATCTAGGCAAAAAGCCGCTGTATTTCTGGCAGCACGACGGACGGCTCTTCTTCGCATCGGAGTTAAAGGCGCTTCTCGAACACCCCGGATTCGAACGCCGGCTTAATCGCCAAGCGGTGTCGGATTATTTGACGCTCAAGCACGTGCCTTCGCCTTTCTCGATCTTTGAGGGCGTGCGTTCGTTGCCGGCCGGTCACTACGCGCGCTACGACGGCGGCGTTCTTACGAACGAAGCGTATTACGCTCCACATTTTGGCGGCGAGAGCCTTCTAAGCGAGAACGACGCGGCCGAGGAACTTCTCGAGCGCCTTCGTACGGCGGTGCGCGCCCGAATGTTGGCGGCGGACGTTCCGGTCGGGTCGTATCTCAGCGGCGGCTTGGACTCGAGTCTGGTGGCGGCGCTGGCGGTGGAATTTGCCGGCTCGAACATTCACACGTTTTCGATGGGCTATCGCGAAGAGATGACGCATAAGGGTGACGTACCGTTCGCGCGCATGATGGCCAAGCGACTCGGGACCCAACATCACGAGCTCCTGATCGGCGCAGATGACGTTCTTGCAAATCTGCCGAATGTGGTGCGGGCGTTCGACGAGCCGTTCGGCGGAACGACGTCACCGTTTTTCCTTACGGAACTCATTGCCCAGCACGTGAAAGTGGCCGTCTCGGGGGATGGCGCCGACGAGCTGTTCGGCTCTTACGCGGCACACCGCGCCGCCCCGATCGTCGCGGGAATACGCGACGGCGGCACCGACTACGGAACGTTCGCTGAAAACGCATCCCTGATCGACGCCTGCGCCGGCGAACCCGACCAGGTCTGGCGAACGCGGTTCCTCGCGTTCACGGACGCTGAGAAGCGCGAGCTCATGCCGGCCTCGGTATCGCTTCGGAGTACCGCCGACTATCTCGCGCCGTACTACGGCGAGGCTCGAGGCGATCTGGTCAATCGGACGCTCGAGGTCGAGGTGCGCACCCTCCTGCCCGACGGCGTGCTCACATACGTCGACCGCCTTTCGATGGCGCATAGCGTCGAAGTCCGGTCGCCGTTTCTCGACCGTTCGCTCGTCGAGTTTGCGGGATCGCTCCCTGGGCGCCTTAAAGTCCGGCACGATGCGACGAAGTCGGTACTTCGGACGGCCGCTGCGAACGTGCTGCCGCGCGAGATCCTGGACCGCCCGAAGGTCGGATTCATTCTGCCGATCGACGCTTGGCTGGGTTCGCGATTCGACGAGCTTCTCGAGCGAACGCTGTCGCCGGAAGCACTCTCGCACGGGCTCTTCGACCCGGCGGTCGTTCGGCGCTACGTCGATGAGCTGCGCCGCGGGAAACGCAATCATACGTATAAGGTTTGGACGCTCGTGATGTTCCAACTGTGGTACGAGCTGTATATCGGCTCGCCGCGACCGGCCCGGCTGTAACGAGCCGCGGCGCCGACGTGAACGCTCTAACGTACGCCCAGTTCTCTCCGGCGATCGAATCGGCGTTTCGGACCGTCTACGGCGTGCTTCTTCTGCTGCAGTTGTTTTGGACGTGGCCGCACGCTCGACGTTTTTTCTGTTCGGAACGTTTCGGCGGATACATCGAGTCCTCTCCGGCACGCGACCGGCTTCACACCGTAGCGTCCGCTTACGCCGTGATCCTCGTCTGGATGCTCGTAGCGACGGCGCTCATCGCAAACCGGTTCGTGCTGGCTGCCTCTCTCATCAACTTCGCGCTTGCGTACTATTTCTTCGTGCATATACGATGGCAAACGATCCTGCGCGGTATGGGCGCTCCGGGCCACATGAACTATTGGATCGCCGCATTTCTCCTTCTGCTGGCAATCGGAGACGTTTCGTCGGCTACGCCCCTGCGCCAGATGACGGTCGTCGCCTTTCGCATCGACTTTGCGTTGATCATGATCTTCGCCGGCGTCTATAAAATCACGAGCGGCTACGCTCGCGCCGATGGATTCGAGCGAGGCCTCGTCAATCCGTGGTGGGGCTGGTTCGCAACGGTCCTGCACCGCGTCCCTAGCCGCAGCCCGCTGTTTTCGCTCGCCGATCACGCCGCCTACGTCACCGAGATTCTCTGCGGATTATCGTTCTTTGTGCCCGCCGCCGCGCCCTACGGAGCGCTGCTGTTGGCCGTCAGCTTTCTCGGTATCGGCGCGCAGATCCGGCTGACGTTTCTAGCCGAGATGGTCGCCGCGTGCTGCCTGCTCTACGTTTTTCCAGGCTCCCCGTTCGACGCGTTTTTTGGGCGATTCTTTTCCTTCACGGACGTTGCTTCCGCCGCCCCGCTCGTAACCGCAATCGGCTGGGCGCTCACCGCGCTGCTCGCCGCATACCTCGCCGCGTTGCCTTTCGCATACGCCGTGATGGTCACGAATTTTTACTTCCGCAAGCGATTGCCCGAGCCCGTTCAGGTGTTTTTCGACGCGTGGAATCGTTTCTTTGGCCTAATTCTGGCGCGTCTTTACGAACGACATCATCAACTTCTACTGCGACATTCTCGAACGCCGCGAGGACGGAAGCGACGTTCCCGTCCGGCAGAGGTTCCGGTTCAGTCACGTCGGCGAGTTCATTTGCCTCGCGAGCCTCTTTACGACGCTCAAGTACTACCCGAGCGATCCCGGCCTTTTTCAGAAGCGGATACTCCGGTACGTTCGAAGTTTGCCGGCGCACGATGGAACGATCGTCTTTCGATACGTACGCATAGAAAAGGGCGCGCGCTCCTTCGAGTACATCCCGGCAGCCGAGTTTATCGTCGACGTTCGGAACGCGTCGGTCGAACGCCGCGTCCTGGACGCCCGATTCGACGTCTCGGCGACCGAGCCGGGATCGCCGATTCACACGGCCGGGCGCCCCGGCTCGTACGCACCGGTCGCCAAACCGTGAGTGCCTTCGCGCCGGCTACGGTCGTCATCTATGACGCGGATTGCCGTTTCTGCATCCGCTCGCTTCGCGTTCTCAAAGCCTTCGATATCCTGGGCCGCGTCTCGCTGCTCCCCTCCGACACGCAGGGCCTTCTCGAGCTATTTCCGAGCCTGCGCGGTGCCGACTTTTCCTCGGCGATGTACGCCGTGCGCGATGGCGCCGCGTACGCCGGCTTCGATGCTTTTCGAACCGCGCTCTGGTCGTCGCCGATTCTCGCCCTGTTGGCTTGGAGCTGGTACGTCCCGCCCGTGCCGGCAGTTGGGCGCCGCCTCTATGCGTGGATCGCGCGCAATCGTCACAGCCTCGGCTGCTCGATCGAGTCGTAGGAAGCGATGAGCGACAAGCACACCGTCGTGGTCCTGCAGCCTTCCTACATCCCGTGGCGTGGGTATTTCGACTTGATTCGGCGCGCGAATACATTCGTATTTTACGACGACGTGCAGTTCGATAAGCACGGCTGGCGCAACCGCAATAGGATAAAGACCGCCGGCGGCCTAAGCTGGCTAAGCATACCGGTTCACGCGCGGGGTGCGGTAAGCGAGCACCTGACGATCGACAAGATCGAGATCGACGACCGAAGCAATTGGCGGCGCAAGCACCTCGAGTCGATTCGGCACGCTTACAGCCGCGCTCCCTACTTTGAGGAGACTATGGCCTTTCTCACTTCGGCTTTCGAACCGCGAACGCGTTTGCTGGCGGAGTTCACGATCGGCCTGACGGAAAGCATCGCGCACCGCCTAGGCCTGGCGGCGTCCTTCCGGCGTTCTTCCGAGATACCGGTCTCCGGTTCAAAGACGGACCGCTTGGTTGCGACGCTTCAGGCGCTCGAGACGACGCACTATATCAGCGGGCCATCGGCGCGGTCGTATATCGAGCCGGAGCAGTTTGCACGCGCCGGTATCGAGCTCGAGTACATCGACTACGACTACGAGCCATACCCGCAGCTGCATGGCGCGTTCGAACCGCAAACCTCCATCGTCGATCTTCTTATGATGACCGGCGACCAAGCGCCATTCCATCTCATCCCCAGGAGCTGACCGGACGTGGAGATTCCATACAACCGGCCGCACGCGACCGGCAAGGAAATCGAGTACTTGCGGCAGGCCATCGAACGGGCGCACCTCGCTGGGGACGGGCCGTTTACGAAAACCGTGCATCGCTGGCTCGTCGACAACCTCGGCGTCGGCGCGGCGTTGATGACCCACTCGTGCACGGCCGCCCTCGAAATGATGGCGCTTCTTCTCGACATCAAACCCGGCGACGAAGTCATCATGCCTTCGTTCACCTTCGTTTCGACCGCGAACGCGTTCGTGCTGCGCGGCGGCATCCCGGTGTTCGTCGACGTTCGGCCCGACACGCTCAATCTCGACGAAACGCTGGTCGAAGCCGCCATAACGCCGCGCACTCGCGCGATCATGGTGGTTCACTATGCGGGCGTCGCTTGCGAAATGGATCGCCTACAGGACATCGCCCGGCGCCATGGCCTGGTCTTGCTCGAAGATGCGGCTCAAGGAATCGGTTCGTTTTACAAAGAGCGTCCCCTCGGATCCATCGGCGAACTCGCAGCGGTCAGCTTCCACGAAACCAAGAACGTCGTCTCGGGCGAAGGGGGAGCGCTGTTGATAAACGACCCCAGCCTGCTCGAGCGGGCCGAAATCATTCGCGAAAAAGGGACGAATCGATCGAAATTCTTCCGCGGACAAATCGATAAGTATAACTGGGTCGACGTCGGCTCGTCGTACTTGCCGAGCGAGATCATCGCCGCGTTCTTAGCAGCACAGTTAGAAGACGCGGATGCGCTGTTAGCCGAGCGCCTTCGCCTATGGCACCTGTATGACGGCCGTCTCCGTGCGCTCGAAGATACCGGCTTTCTGCGAAGGCCGATCGTTCCGGACTATGCCCGTCACAACGGACACATTTACTACGTACTCTTTAACGACGGCGCCACGCGAGATAGAGTGCTTACCGAATTGCGCGCGCAGGGTGTCGGCGCGGTATTTCATTATATTCCCTTGCACTCGTCGCCGGCCGGTTTGCGCTACTCGCGCACCGGCAGCACGATGGCCATTACCGACGATGCCTCGGAGCGGCTGCTGCGCCTTCCGCTCTTCCCAGACCTCGGAGACGGGCTCGTCGATCTCATCTGTACCGCGCTGGAAGGTACGGCGCGCGGCTAGATCTTCGCGGCGTCCTTATCGAGACGCGCCATCCGCCGGACGGCTTTGAACTCGCCGTCGCGAAACGCTTCGTCGCGCAACAGCGCTTCCTCGAAGAATCCCGCAGCCTCGAACGCCTTGCGCGAAGCTTCGTTGGATTCGTGCACGTAAGCGACGAGCTTATGGAGGCCGAGCTTGTCGAATCCATAAGCGGCGATCGCGCGAATGGCCGCGATCCCAACGCCGCGGCCTCGCGTCGCCGCGTCGCCCACAAAAAGGCGAACTTCGCCGCGACGATGGCGCGAATGCACGTCCCACAGCCAAATGTTTCCGGCGTACTTTCCGTCCACCTCGATCGAAAACCAAATCGCGGTGTCGTTCCCGGCAATGTTGCGCTCGATAAACCGCCGGTGCTCGTCCTCCGTCGCCGGCAGCACGCGGTCGAGGCCCTCCATGACGTCCGGATCGTTGATCCACGCTCGCCACTGCTCGACGTCTCCCTGCTCGACCGCACGCAGGCGTACGTTCGCTCCTGATTCCGGCATCATCGCGTCCTACCTTGGCGGTCGCGGCAGTTCGCTCCTAGCCTCGAAGATTGGCCAACCCGCTCGTCGAATCAAGCGTCATGAACGAGCCAGCCGTCGACGCCCACGAACTGCTTCTCCGGCGAGCATGGATGCTGATGCATCAGGATAGCGGCCTGCTCGGCTTTTCCGACGATCGCGCGCGCCAGCTGATCGGAAACCTGACCGATCTGGGTGCCCAAGATTTCCTGTTTGCCGCGGTCGAGCACACGATCGGTACTCCGGGTTTTTTCCAAACGCCAAAATCCATTTTCGAGGCCGGTTCCGGAACGGCTGGCTTTCTTTTTTCGGCGCTTGCGAAAGGGCACGACGCGTATGGTATCGACAACGATCGTAATCGCCTCGCCGTTGCCTACGCAAAATAGCGGCCCACGCGCTCCCGGCACAGTGGGCAGAACGAGCGATACTCGGCGACGCGGCGGCCTTGCCGTTCGATGCATGCACGTTGACCTCGTGCTCGGCCACCAATTCCATCGACATGTCGACGCGGTTGCGGGGACGCTCGGAGAGCTGGTGCGCGTGGCGAAACCGGCGTCTCATCGTCCTGTACGCACCCGACTATCGCGGCCGTACGAAGCGCATTACCAAATACCGTTGCCGCCGTTCGCGCCTCGGCGACTGGCGGAATACTGGGTCGAAGCGTTCGATCGGCCGACCGGTTCATCCCGATGTTCAACTACGTCACGCTTCCGCAGGTCGGCGCCATCCTTCAGACGCTCGATTGCGACATCGTAACGGCGACCATCGACCGTGCGATAGATCCCGCCGCCATCCATCATTTCGACATATCGAGTCCCAAAAGCGACCACGCAAAGCGCGAAAGCGATTCGCACGGCCTTCGAAGCCGGCTCGTTGCCCGCTCACTCTGCGGCCCGACGAATTTCGCGATTGCCGCTCGAAAGCGTTAACAGACGCCCGGCTTTACTTCCGAATTTAGAAATGCACGCTGCCCATGTCGTCGGGGCGAGCGTTGCCTTCGAGAAGATTGAAGTGTTCGTCCAGAACGTTGTAGCCCTGCGCCAGCAGGGCGTTTCGAAACCAGGCTCGGCTGAACCGGCTTCCGTGCTGCAACCCCGGCGCGGGCGCCTGAAAATAGTCTTCGCTCTGGTTCGCCATAGAGACGACGGTTTGCACGATCAGGAAACGCTTTGCCAGGTCGTACGACATTCTCAACGTCTCGATTGGATTTGAAACGTGGTACAAGCCCCCAATGTTGGCGACGACGTCGTACGCTCCCACGTCGGTAATTCCGCCCACGTCACGCAACTCGAAACGGACGTCAATTCCGAGCCGGGCCGCGATGGCCGGGCCGATCGCCGTATGCCCGTCGCGATTCGAGTCGATTCCGACGGCTGGGAACGCGCCGAAACTGCGCGCCAGCATGGTGAAATACCCGTCCGCACAAAATAGTTCCGCAAACGAAACGGGATCGTCGGCACGCTCGCGCGATTTGGCAATCGCGTACAGCATGTACGAAACGATGATCGCTTCCTTGCACCGCTGGTTCGTCGCGAAATTTCACGATCTGCGGATTGTCGACGCCGAAGATCCGATAGGAGTGGTAAAGTGCGCCGAGATCGTCCAGTATGTGCGCTCGGTCGGTCACGTCGAACCTCCACCAGCCGGGCGCTGCGCGAGCGCCTCGATCGAAGCCTGCAGCGCCCGCGTTTGAGCCTCGAGCGCGGCGATCCGCTCGGCACCCTGCCGCGCCGTCTCGTTAGAAGCATTTAGGTGCCCCATCAGCTCGCGCTGCACGCTTCCAACGATCGTCCGCGAGAAGTTGCGGGTGACTTGGAAAAAGTTCGTCAGCGCCTCGAGCGAAGGCATATCTCGGCGAACGAGCGCGTCGTAGCATCTCCGCTACATACGGAAGAACGAACGTGCGGTCCGTCGCAGCGTGGTGCTGCAAGTCGCCC
Source organism: Vulcanimicrobiota bacterium (assembly GCA_963782265.1). Lineage (GTDB taxonomy): Bacteria > Vulcanimicrobiota > Vulcanimicrobiia > Vulcanimicrobiales > Vulcanimicrobiaceae > CAWAJD01. The sequence goes on along the minus strand of CAWAJD010000041.1, from coordinate 31,868 downwards.
GAGACGATTTCGCTCAGAAGACCCTGGAGATCGTCCGGACGCTCCAATCCAATTCGTTCGATCAGGTACGACGCTTGCTCGAGGGGCTCGTCGAACCAGCGCTTGTACTCGACGAGCGCGTCCAGCTTCCCGCGCGTGTGTACGAGCGCGTCGACATTATGCTCGAGCCACAAGAGCTCGGCATGCATTGGCGCAACCCGCTCTCGCGCGTGGAGCGAACGCGCAACATCGGTCGGGTGCCTGGTAACGAGGACGTATTTCGGGTCGAGATCGAGCTCCTCGATAATCTCGAACCATAGCGGCAAGAGACGCGCGGTGCGCGGATCCTTAAAACCCCACAGCGATCCCGACTTTTCGAATTCGCGGCTTACGATTTGGGTCAGCTGCGCTTTAAACGGAGCTACCTGCGGCAGGCGCCACCAGTTTGCGGGAAGCGGATGGGTAATCGTGCTGCTCGACCAGAGCATTCCGAAGAGCTTGAGAATTTCGTCGTGGACTTTCGAGATCTCGAGCGACTCGAAATAACCCTTCGCGTTGAAATTCGTCGGCGGCATCAGGTCGTCGCTCAGCGGAACGCCCAGCGCGTTAAGCACGTTCATCGTCACCGACGTGCCCGCGCGATGCATGCCGAGTAAGACGACGATGCGCCGGCGATCGGTTGGGTCGGGTACGCTCACGGGCCTCGCTTCCTGGAATCCGACGATGGAGGACCTTCCGGCCCGTAACCAGGCCGCAAGACAATGAGTTTATCGGCGTGGGTCAAAATGTCCGTTAGCCAATGTCGAAATACTACCGGTACTTCGGTCTCGAGCGTGACCCGTTCTTGGACACCGCCGACCCGTTCTTCTACTGCGAGCTAGGTACGCTCCGCAAGGCGAAAGAACGGCTGGCCGGGTCCATCGACGCGTCGCGCGGCCTGACCGTCGTCCTGGGCGAGCCGGGTACCGGCAAGACCAGCCTTAGCGGAGCGCTCGAACAGGACTTGCTTGCCGACGACCGCGTCGTGTTGGGGAAGATTCTCGATCCGACATTTGCCAGCGACGTCGAGTTCCTAATCGCCGTCGGCCGCGTCTTCGGCCTCGCGCTCCCACCCCGTTCGAGCGCCGCACTTAAGAACGCGCTAAAGAATTTCTTCTTCGAGACGGCGATCCTTGAAAAGCGCACGCTGGTCCTCGCGATCGATGAAGCGCAGAATCTTAGCGACGAAAATCTGGAAGCGCTGCGGCTCCTGCTGAACTACCACGTGCCGCAGCGCAAGCTGCTCAACATGCTGCTCTTCGGACAGCCGGAGTTGGAGCATCGCATCGTGAGCAAGGGCAACCTCGCGGACCGCGTCGACGATTGGATTCGGCTCTCGGTGCTCGACGATGCGATGGCTGCGGCCGTACTCGATTACCGCCTGCAGCGTGCCGGCCTTCCTCCCGGGCAGCAACTCTTCACACCGGAGGCTCGGTCCCTCATGCTTGCCGGCGCCGCCGGCGTGCCGCGGCGGCTCACGATGTTGGCGCACTCCGCCATGGAGGAGGCCTCGGATCGCGGCGCGGTCCTCGTCACCGAAGACCACGTTCGCACCGCGATGCTGGCGCGCGGCATCGTCGTCGTGCCGAAGCCGGCCGGCGTAATGCCCGCACCGCCATCGCCCAACGGCGATGGAATCCCGCCGGGCCCGAACTTCTTCGCGCGTCTTTTCGCGCGACGACCGTCGGGCGCATGAAGGAGCCCGACTTCGATCTGAGCGCGGATATGCGTCTGCTCGAACTGCAGCGCGGAGCGCTCGGGTTGCCCGCACGCGAACGTACCAGCTGGGAAAGTTCGTCGTCCAGCCCCGCGGGGCTGCCGCACGCGGGTTCGAACGGCGACGATGCGGTCGCGGAAGGCGCGCTGCTGATGGTCGACGCGACGGCGTTTCCGACCGAAGGCGTCATCCCCGGCGCGGTGGTGACCGTAACGCTCAAGATCGCAAACGAGGGGAACGCGGCAGCCGGCGAAGTCGTCGCCGGCGTTCCGCTTCCGGGAGGCGCGTCGTACCGGCCGGGTTCGTTCGTCTGGAACGGCCGCTCGTCGTTCGACGACGTTGCGGAAGCCTTTTTCGGCGCGGGCCTGGATATTGGTTCCATCGGTGCGTCCGAACGCGCGACGTTCGAGTGGAAGATCGGCGTGAAGCTCGGGACGAAGCCTTTGCTTTTTGCGCCGTCGGTTCGCTCGCGGGGCTCCGCCGTGATCGGTGCGCGACCGCTCTCGATCGGGCGCAAAGCGACGACCGGCAGCCCGTTCGCCGGCGAGCTCGAGCGCGCCGATGCGTCGGTTTCTATCGAGAAGCCCCAATTCGCCGTCGACATTCCGGTTACCGAACTGCCGATTTACGAGCTCGACGAGGAAGAAGAGATCGTTGCCGAAGCAGCGCAGTCGGCGCTGTCGAAGGCCGTACCGGCGTACCCGCTCGTTGTCGAACAAGCGCCCGAACCGGAGCCCGAAGTGGTTCCCGAACCGGAGCCCGAAGTAGTCCCGAACCGAGCCGATCTGGTTCCCAAACCCGAAGTGGAAGCGGTTCCGAAATCGCTGCGCCCGCAGCCCGAAGCGATCGTACTCTATGGCCGCTTCGATCGCGCTACGATCGCGTTCTTCGAGCGGGTTTTTATCGGCACGAAGACGCCGACGATCTTGCAGCACTGCATTCTCGGCGGCGCGCTCGCCTGTTCGGCCGATCTCGACGGCAGCGATTCCGCATCGCTTAAAAAGCACCTCGACGCACAAGCGCAGGTGCTTCATCGCATCGCACTGCACGAGAAACTCGGGAAGAAAGAACCGATCTCCGAATACTCAGGCGAGTTGCTTGCGCGCCTCGACCGTCTTCGCAAGACGTCGCCGACGCCGCCTAAAAACGAATCGAGCGACGCACTTTTGCTCTCATCCGAACTCTCGGAACCCACGGCTGCGGTGCTGGTGCGGATTGCTGCAGACCCGGTCCGGTGGGATTTCGTGAAAGCTCGGCAACTGACGCTCGCACTTCAGGCCGATTCCGTGGCGAGCGCGAACGTGGATGAGGCCCTTCGAGAAGAAATTGCTTCCGCGCTTCGATTCTACGCGCAAGCATCGGTCCAGGTGCTGCAAAAACTCTTCGTTCGCATGCGGATCGACCGTACGACCGGGATCCTGCTGCAAACCGACGCCGCGCTCGACGCTGCGGCGCGCGATCTCATCGCCGCGTTTAAACGCGCACTGCCGTGAGGGTGATGCTCGGCATCCCGACGGCCGGGGCGCCCGCACTGCCGTTTACGGAAAGCCTCAAACACCTCACGCCGCCTCCCGGAATCGATGCGCTGGAGCGCACGATCGTCACAGGGAACTATATCCCCGCGGAGCGCGATCTTCTGCTCGAGCGGGCGATCGACTGGCAGGCCGACGTCACGGTGATGTGCGACGACGACATGGTGCTTCCCGCCGACACGCTGGTGCTGCTGCTCGCGGCGCTTGCGGCCGATCCGAACGCTGCCATCGTCGGCGCTCTCTACTACTCGCGTGACGGGTTGCGCCCGATGGCCGTCGGCGGCTGGGATCCCGATAGCGTTTCAAGCGGCTGGATTCCGGCGTTTGGTGAGTCGGAGCCCGTTGCGGTCGACGGCGTCGGCTTCGGCTGCGTCGCGATCCGCGTTTCCGCGATACGCGCGCTGGAACGGCCGTTTTTCCCCGCGCACGTCTTCGTCGAACCGGCCGAGGGCCGCGTTCGCATCTGCAACGAGGACTATCTCTTCTGCCGCCGCGTTCGCGACGCCGGAAAAAGCGTTCTTCTTCACCCGGGCATTCGCTGCGGACACTACGATCGAGCCAGCGGCCGAACCGCACCCGCAGCACGCGAACCGGCGACCGCTACCAACGTGCGGCGGATCTTAGTGCAAAGTGGAGATCGCTTTCAGCTCGTTCCCCTCGACGGCGCGCCGGACGTCGCAACGCGCGAACGCCACGTTCGCGCGGATCTCACCTACCTCGTTTCCGAACCTTAGCGAGTCTTGTCGAAGCCGGCCGTGCGCGCCGGCGCCCGCTTGCTGCCGATCGATCCCGCGTAGGCCTTCCAGCGCGATAGCGTCTTTAAACGCTCCCCCACGTCGCCGTGGAACGTCTCCAGCCGCGCGAGCTGGTCCTCACGAACGTCGAAGACTCTGCGCATCCGTTTGTTGATCTTTTTGTCGAACTCGTCGTCGCGATGGGGAGCGGCAGCTTCCATCGCGTTCAGGAACGCATGCGTCGTTCGCCGTGAGGATCGCAACGCATTAGCCACGGCGTTCCAGTCGCCGGCAACCAGGCTCTTTTCGAGCTCGCCGCACAGCTTTTCGAGTTCGCCGGCTTCACGTTCGACCGCAGCGCGTGCGGCCGCGGCATCATCCGACGCGGGCAACCGTGGCCCCGGCTTCGGCGGCCTGATTCGCCGAGCGCTGCGCCTTGAATTGAGCGACGGCCTGGTTCCACGTCTTCCGATAGTCTTTGGCGTAGCCGAGAATCCGCTCGACGCGATCCGGATCCTTCTGCATATTCGCCATGACGAGCTCGTGATGCCAGAACTCGTAAACGCGCAGCAGATTCTTTGAAAGGTCGCCGCCGATCTCCATGTCGAGTGCGCCCATCAGCACGCAGCACGCGCGTTGCGCGCGCAACAAAGCCTTATGAATACCCTCGATGTCGTTGCGGTCGTTGAGCAGCTTCTCGTGCGCCTGCTGCGAAGCGATGATCAGCACGTCGAAGATCTTCACGATGAGATCTTCCTTCGATGCCGTTGCGATCGCCGTTTCCAGATAGCGCTGATCGGCCGTAAGCTTCATGCGCTTATGAACTCGAACCCGACGACGACGAAACGGTGAAGCCGAGCGCGGCCGCGAGCTGCTGCTGTTCGGATTGCAGTTCGGCGATCGCCGTCTCGCTGGCGGTGAACTGGGCTCGCAGGTTGTTGGCCTGCGCGTTTGCGTTGTCCGTCAACTGCTGGATCTGCTGCTGCAGGTTGGTAATCGCGTCGGTATTGGTCGTCTCGTAGTTGTTGATCAGCGAAACGGCCGGAACCGTTCCGACGACGCCCGAATTAAGGATCGTCGGCGCGCCCGTAACGCCGGTCAAGTAGGCGCCCAACTGGCTAGTCAACCCGTTCGATCCGGTCAGCAGGCTAAAGACGCCATTCGGGTTCGACTCAAACGCATTCTCAAAGGTCGTAACGTTCAGCGCTTGCAGTTGACCATCGGTGCCTTGATACGTCGTCTGCTGAACGGCAGCAGACGCCTGACTCCCAGTCGGAGCCGTACCACCGCTCGACCCGGTCAGCGAGTTGGTATTGTTCCCAGTCGTGTAAGTAGTGAACGAGTCCGTAAGTGACAGCCCGATCTGCGAGAGCGAATTCAGGCTGTTTCCCGATCCCAAAAACCCGGAGACGATCGAAGTCAGCTGGTTCTTGACGCTCTGAATGTTGTTGTTTCCATACAGGATCCCGCCGCCGACGGATTGCGCCTGCCCGTTCGATCCGGGCTGTACGGTCGTAACGATGGGAGCCACGGTCGCCGCATTGATTTCGCTAACCACAGCATTGTAAACCGACGTGAAGTTCTGCACGGCGTTTACGAGCTGAGTCGTGCTCTGCGCGACCGTCACGGTGAACGGCGTGTTGGTACTGCTCTGAAGGTTGAGCGATATGCCGGGGATCGCCGACGTCACCGTGTTCGAGTTGCTGAAATACTTCGATGTGGTGGCGTCCGAATTTAGGATGTCGACTTCCGCCTGGCTGCCGATCTTCACGGTCGCGCCGCTCGTGGCAGTCAAACCCGCAGCCGAAAGGAAGTTGCTCGTATCGCCCGCCTTCCCGAGCACGATCCCGCTTGGGCCGGTTTGAGTAGCGGTAAGCACGATCTGCCCGCTCGCAGGGTTCACCGATGCGACGACGCCGGCGCTGCTCGTATTAATCTCTTGAACGATGTCGTTAAGGTTCTGCCCCGTGTTGACGGTGATCTTCACGCCGTTGAGGGTAAAGAAGCCGCCGGTCACCGGCGTAACGAACCCTGCCGAAGTGGTCGTGTCGAATGACGCGCTCGCGCTAATGCCGCCGACGTTCGACGTGCCGACGATCGACCCGCTCGTCGAAGTGTTATTGAGCTGTGCATTGCTCAGTTGCAGGACGTCGAGCAAGTTGCCGCTGTCCGAGCTGCTCCCGATCGAGATCGGCTGAGTCGTCGATGCGAACTGTACCTTGCCGCCGACGAGCGACGCGGTGAACGATGGGTCGACGGCGTTAACGGCCGTTTGAATGTTGGCCAGGATCTGAGTCAGCGACTGCGAGTCGACGTTGTATTGCACCGCGACCCCGTCGACCGTAATCTGTCCGAGCGTACCGCCGGAACCGTTCGACGGCGGGACGGATGCGTACGACGCGGCAAGCGGGGCAAGGTTCGATGCCGTTCCGGCATACGGTCCGCTCGTGAGCACGTCCGTAATGCTGTGACCGGCCGCCGCATTACTCGTAACCGTGCTGGACGTTGCCGTCGTGACGCTCTCGATGAGATACGATCCGGCTACGGCGGACTGACCCGTAATCCCATTTGCCGTTGCGACCGTGTCGTTCGTCGACGTCGCGGAGTAGGCTTGGAACAGGTCGGGATTCGAAAGATTCTCAAGCGAGTTCTGGACGCAGTTCAGCATCGTGTTGATCTTGACCAACTCGACGTTCGCGGCGTTCAGCGTCGCTACCGAGGCATTCAGGCCTACGGTCGGCTCCAACGAAAGTTTCGTTAGCTGCTGGATGATTGAGTTGTAGTCGATTCCCGAGACGACGCCGGGGAAGGTAATCGCTCCACCGCTGGTACCGAGCGTACCATTGAGACCGGATGTACTCACGTGAACTCCTACGCGTCCCGGTCGAGGGTAACGCCACGGGGTGAATCAAAAAACTGCGCGAGCCCGACGAGAATGTCGGGCGGGAATTGCGCGACTTCCGCGCCCGTCTTCGGATCGCTGAACACCGTCACGATCTGATCGGGGTCGGTCAATACGCGATACGACACGTCGAGCCGAATCGGCTCGGGAGGCGTTGCACTGCCGAATAATTTTGCAATTGCGGGTGCGAGGCCGCCGCGCGGTTGGGGCGATTGCCCCGGCGTTGCGGAATTCGCGCCCGGCGTCGCTACCGGAGCACCGGTGGCAGCATCCGCGCTCGGCGCTACTGGGGCGGCCGAACCTGAGACGACACTTGTTTGTGCGCCGGCAGCGGCCGCGGCTTGTCCAACATCCATGTGAGGTAGTCTCCTTTGACTCCGCTTCTCTGAATTCTCGGCCGCCCCTGAATCCCGGTTTAGGAAGGAAGGTTTTCTGGGGCCTCAGGATTGTAAGGAAACGGCCTGGGCCGCTGCCTGGTAGACTGCCAGAACGCCCACTAGAGACTTAAAGGGATCGGCGATCTCCATCGTTCGGGCTACCGTGAGCGGCCCAAGCTCCCCCGAGCGCTCCCAGGCGTTCCGAAGGCCATCCCGGATACTCTCGGCCGAGGCCGGGTCAACCATCTGAGCCAGACCGGGCCAAACCCCTCGCGCGTAGCCGCTCGCCGGGGCAACCAAGGCCGCTCCCGCGGCGCCGGCCCGAAGCAGACGGTAGAGGCCGCTTGCGCTCCATGAGGCATCGACGAACACGCGACAGCGTGCGTAGAGCCCCGCCAACTCCCCTGGAGTGAGCTGATCGCTCCCCAGCCAGATTCCGCGGTCCCCGAGTGCGGCCATCGTTTGGCAGTAATAGTTCGTGTCCCGCACGGAGCCGACGAGAACCAGCGGATAGCCCAGATCCGCGGCCGCGCGGGCGACCGGGTACTGGTTGCAGCGCGCCTCCATCGGCGCGTGCAAAAGCACGAAGTCGTCGAGTCCCGTGATTTCTGTGGTGCTTTCCGGCGGCAGCTCCGGAGCGAGGACGCCCGCGACGATTCGGCTCACGGTCACGCCGAACTCCTCATGTAAGCGCCGCTCCTCGACGTCGCTGGCGGCGACCGCTCCGGCAGACCGCGCGAGCATGCTGGGACCGTCGGTTCCGACGTCGCCGCGTTTCGCACCCTCGGATTCGAGGCGCCGTTCGCGGATCGCGTCGAAATACATATCCCTCAGCGCCTCGTCCGGCGCGTTGAGCAGCGTCGAAGCGATGATGGATGCGCCCCACGCCGCCTCGCGACGCGCGTCGTCCGCATATGGGCTGGCGACGATCGGAACGCGCGCCGGCCGCCGCTGCAGCGAAGCGTCGACTTCAACCAGCGCGCGCTGCCCGAAGACGTGCAGCAAATCGTGTTCGTCCGCCCTCAAGTGACTTGCGGGAACGATCGTCGCGACGAAGCCTTGCTCCCGCAAGCGGCCCGCGAGCGCTGCGGCCGCGTCGGAGTCGGCGTCATCGTTTCCGAGATAGTCCGAACGAACGACGATACCGATTCGCCCCGACGACCCTCCCACAATCTGCATCGGTGCGATCCCACTCGGGCGTCCCGGCGTATTCGGCGCCGATACGGCCAGTTCGCGCATGACGCCGCCATCGCCGGGATCGAAAGAAACCATATAATCGGGTGGAATCGGCCCGGTTACGGTGATCCGGCGTTCGTTCGCGGTTGCCGCTTCATCCAGCACGATCCGCATCGACGCGTCGCCGGCTGCCGCCCGGCCGCCGATCGCGATATCGAAACGATCGCCGGCGGCTATGCCACCGAATATGTCCAGTCCGAACCAGCATCTTGCGAGCGCCGCACGCTCGTCGTCGAGCAGATCGGCTCGAATCTCTCGAGAGGAACGGGCGAGGATCGCGGCTCCGGAGGCCCCGTCGCGATCGACGATCGAAACGCGCTTATCGCTTGCAAATCGCTGCGCGTAGATGTACGGCGACACCGCGCGAAGCACGCCATCGGTTTCGGCCGCGCCGAGGAATCCGTACGCGCGAGCCCGTTCGGCCTGCGCGCGAGCGACGGTATCGGTGCCGAACAGCGCAAAATACTCGTCGTTGGCAAACCGACCCAACATCAGCGATTTGATCCAGGGTTCGAGCAGCCCCTCGATGTCGCGCGCGACGTTCTCGCGCAGCGGCGGCATCCAAATCGGCCAAATGTACGGACTGCTCTCGCGCATCAACATCATGACGGCCTGCATCAGGACGAACGGCAGCAGTACGATTTTTCCGTCGCGCGCGAAGGCAAGGTCCAGCAGCCCTTCGCTGTCGATCCGAAGCGCGAAGCCCGGATCGAGGCGCGCGGAAACCAGATATTCGGGCCGTACGATATGGTGAAATGCTTCCGAGTCGATTCGCGGCGCAAACCGCGCGTGCCGGCCGTGCCGCCTCACTCGGGCGCTACCAGACGGCGCAAGCCGCTCGGGCTGCGATCTTCCACACCGGCGGCATCGAACGCGCCGCTCGCCGCAAGCGCCCGCGCCCACATCGGTGCATCGTCTTCGTCGCTAACGACGATATCGGCGGATTGCGCGGGATCGATCTTCAAACGCTTGAAAATCCGCTCGATGCGCGAGCCCAGCGTCTGCGCGTTCGTCTCGCCGAACGCGCCGACGGTGAGAACCGCGCGATCGTCCGCGCGAAAGGCCTTCGCGAAACGCCCGACAAATTCGGCAATTCCCTGCCACTCTTCCTCTCCGGTGACGACTGCATAGAACGCGACGCGCGCGTTTGCCAACCGCGCCTTATCCGCAAGCGCGACGTCCTTGTCGTTCGCTTCGATATCCGGAGCGGAGGGCCAAATCTGCACGAAATGTTTACTTCGGTCGAAGCCGCCGATGTAGGCGTCGCGACCGATATATCCGTTCGCGGGGAACGTCTCGGGATAGCCCCACTTCGCCGCGAACTTCCGCCAGTTCGTTTCCATGGTCTTCGTGTAGTCCACGTTATTCGCCGCAAACGAGCGGCTTCCGAAATGGTGGATGAAGACGTCGTTGCACACGTAGATCGAATAACCGCAGGCCCGCACGCGGATGCAGAAATCGTCGTCTTCAAAATTGCCGAGGCCGAATCGTTCGTCGAGTCCGCCGACCTGTTCGATTACCTTTCGGTCGATGCAAAGGCAGAGGCCGATCGCCCGGTCCGCAAAATAGCCGCACTCGGCAAGTTCTTCCCGACGCTGCGACGCAAACTCGTGCATCGCCGACTCGCTCGAGTATTTGAGGCCGTTGATCTGCTGATGCCCGACCACCATGTTGCTTCGAGGCGCGGTGACGCCGATGCCGGGCTGGCGGCCAAATGGATCGATCAGGCCGTCGACCCAACCCTCCGTGACGATGACGTCGTTGTTGAGCAGCACGACGTACTCGCCGGCCGCCGCGCGAATGCCGTCGTTATTTCCTCCCGCGTAGCCGCGGTTCGTCTCGTTATAGATCACGCGCACGTGCGGATCGTCGATTGCGGCGAGCATCTCTCTGGTCGTCTCGCCCGAGCCGTTGTCGACGACGATCACTTCGTACGGTTCGGACGTATGCTTGCGAATCGAATCGAGCGCCTTTTTCGTGTAGTCCGGAGCGTTCCAGCTAAGCGTCACGATCGAAACCAGACCGCGCGGTCTTTTCTTACGCGCGCGAAGGATGCGCTCGACCGACGACGAGGAGGTGTCCAGAACGCCGGCGAGCGGCATTCCGTGAACTCTTTCGAACGACTCGTCGCGAGGCATCGGCGGCAAGACGCCTCGCGATCGTGCGACGCGCGTTCCGCGCTCGAGTTCGATCGTGCGGATCAACAGGTCCGCGATCGCGCCGTCGAGCGTATCGAAGTCGCCCAATTGGACCTTGCGGGCAACCGCCGCAACGAGAGGAGCGTGCACCGCGCGTCGGCACCGAGCGTGGCAACGTTCTCGCCCGGCGGCAACTCGGGAGCGAACGTGGCGGCGGCGACGTTGGTTATCATCGAGGCCTGCGCGACCAGTTCGTCGAGCCAGCCGGCCTCGAGCCGAGCGGCGGCGTTGACCACGACGAAAAAGCGGTCTCCCCGAACGCTCATCATCTCGCGCGCGGTCCGGACTGCCTCGTCCGCGGTCGCCCATCGGATTTCCGCGATGGACGTCTTGTTGGTGCGGAGCTCTCGCTCGAACGCTCCGCGGTCGGTCGCACCGGTGACGCCGTGTACCAGAACGGGCACGGTCGGCGTAGCCCGCGCGACTACGCGAAAGGCGTCGTTGAAGCACTCCAGAACCGCGATGTGCCCGATTCCGACGCGATGCTCCGCAGAGTCGAATCGAACCTTACCACGCCAGCGCTCCGTTAACGTACGCACGTTCCACAGTACCTTGCGAAACCGCTGCGGAACCCGACTGCGACTCAAAGTGGTAGAGCGTCGCCCGCGGTTCGTACATCACCTTTAGCCCGCGCGCGCGCACCTTCAGGCAGTAATCGACGTTTCGTAACCGTTCCAGTACGTCTCGTCGAGTCGCCCAATTGAGGTACAGTTCGCGCGGGGTTGCCATGCAAGCTCCGGTGACGATTTGGTACTCGCGCGGCGCCATAACCTGCGGATCGTTTGCCGGGACGCGATACGAGCAATGAAACGGGCTGAACGAACTGCGTCCAAACAAATTGCCGGCGACGATAACGCCGGCGTGTTGAATCGTGTTGTCGGGGAAGAGCAGGCGCGCCCCGACGATCCCGACGTCCGGCTGCTTCGCGACCTCCAGCATCGCCGCAAGCCATCCCGGAAAAGCCTGCGTGTCGTTGTTGAGCAGAACGAGAAAGCGCCCCTTAGCGATGCGCGCCCCTTGATTGTTGGCACCCGAGAAACCGAGGTTTCGCTCGTTACGAATCACCGTCGCCCAAGGAAACTCCGCGAGCATCTCGGGCGTCTCGTCGCTGGAAGCGTTGTCGATGACGATGACTTCCCCGGTGCCCGCGCCGGCCAGCGTCTCGCGCAGCGTCAGCAGGCAGTTGCGAGTTAACTCCGCCTTGTTGAAGACGGGGATGATGATCGAATAATCCACGCCTTACGTCCGAAGCGCCGAGTCGGCGACCGCCGCGGCTTCATCGAACCTCCCGGCTCGGAGGTAGAACGATGAAAGTGGAACCGCCGCTTTCATCGGATCGGCTTTAAAGGCTCGCCGCAGCGACTGCTCCTGCTCGGGCAAGTTCCCCAGCGTCTCCATGATCGACGCATGCAGCAAGAGCGTTTCGACGTTATCGGGGTCGACGGCTAAGAGCGCGTCGAGTGCCCCCGCGGCGTCTGCGAGCCGTCCTTGCTTACGAAAGATCGAAGAACGCAGCGCTTGTTTCGCCTTCGTAAGCTCCACGCCCGGCCCGGCGATCCGATCGAGGAGCTGCATCGCGTCCGCATCGTCGCCTAGGTGCGACTGCGCAAATGCCAACGCGTACAGCAGATTCTCGTTGTCCGGCGTTCGTTCCAATCCGGTCCGCGCGAGCCCCGCAGCATCGGAAAAGCGCGCTTCGTTCGCCGCGCGCTGCGATCGCCGTAAGAAATCGGCAGGCGTTTCCGGCGCGACGGCGTCCTCGGCGGCGACGAGCGGCGCCACATCGTCGTCGCGCGACGCGGCGCGCAGCAGCTTCTCTAACGGGCTTAGGATTTCGGCGGAGCCGGGTTTGAGTTCCGCGGCCGCGCGAAGGTAGCGTTCCGTGCCTGCGGTGTCGTTGCCGCGCTCGGCGACCGCAGCGGCGGCCATCAACAGCGGCACTGCCATTTCGGCTGGAAACTTTCCCTGGGTGTCGTCGATCAGCGCGACCGCCTCGCGCTCGCGGCCCCGCCGAAGGAGTGCGTTGACGTACTCGATCGTTGCCGAGACGCTGCCGTGCAGTTCGTACACCGCGCGAAACGCCGCCTCGGCTTCTTCCTTTCGGCCCAAACGCTCCAACGCGCGCGCACGATTCACGTGAAGCGGTTCGGCCTTCGGCGCGTTCTTCAAACCCTTCTCGAACCACTCGACGGCTTTCTCGTCGTTCTGCTGGAGCACGTAGCTCGAACCGATCTCGCTGTGCGCCTTCCAGATATAGACTTGATCGTCGATAACGAACTGCAAGGCCGCATAGTTCCCGTCGTCGATCGCCGCCAGATACGCTTCGCGCCCCTCGTCGAAGCGCCCCTGCGCGACGAGGGCTTTCCCGAGCTGGAAGTGCGCGTTCGCGTAATGCGGCGATATGTCGAGACAGCGGCGCGCCGTTTCTTCGCCCTTCTCCGCCTCGCCGAACTTATCGCAATACACTTCGGCTAAAACGGTCAGCCCGTTGGGGACGAAGCCGCGGTGTTCGGTGCCGACGAGCCGCACCATACGTTCGAGCGCATCCCGCGCCGTTTCGAAATCGCCGACGAGAAACGCGGTTGCGCCGACGTTGAACCAGCTGTAGGGGTCGTCGGGCTCGCTCTCGGCGGCGGCCTTGACGATGGCCAGGTTACGAGCGCCCTTGCCGCGGTCTTGGACGACTTCCTTCACGTATCCGTGATGGATAATTGATATCGGCGATGAGGCGCCCTTGAGGCCGTTGATGTCGCCGTTGACGGTCGGGAATTTCGTGGATCAGGCCACGATAACGGATCGCTTCGTCATTTGGAAAGATCCGAACGAGCGCGTGCGACATATCGCCGGTACCGACGTAGTCGTCGGACTTGTTGTAGATGCGAACCCACACGGCCATGTGCCACGCCGGCACGTTCTTGAGCGCGACGAGTGAAGCTTTCGACTGTGCCGTCAGCTCCTCGTCGGCGTCGACAACGAAAATCCAGCGTTTGGTCGCCAGCTCGAGCGCTTGATTGCGCGCCCAGCCAAAATCGTTGCGCCATTCCCGCTCGACGACGACGGCGCCGAACGACTTCGCAATTTCGACCGTTCTGTCGGTCGAGCCGGTGTCGACGACGACGATTTCATCCGCTACGTCTTGGACGCTGCGCAAGCACTGCTCGAGGAAGCGCTCCTCGTTCTTCACGATCATGCAGACGCTTAGACCCGGGGGCTTCTGAGGCCAGCCGGCGGGCGGCTGCGGGAGTCCGAAAAGCAGTTCGCCTTTCTTTCCCGGCACGGGCTTCGTGGTGATCGCGGGCGTGGGCGCCGCTCGCCGCTTCGAGCGGACGTAGATTGGCATCGCTCTAGGTGTTCGGCAATACCGATGCGCGGTCTTACTTTAGAAAAGCGAAAGGGGCCCGCTTGCGCGAGCCCCCTTGCCGTTAGCCCGTAGGCTCTATCGGAACAGGGTCAGGACCGACTGGGCGTTCGCGTTCGATTGCGCCAAGACCGAGGTGCCGACTTGCACCAGGACCTGGAGCTTCGTGAACTCCGTCGTAGCCGCGCCGACGTTGAGGTCGCGGATGTTCGACTCGGAGGCCTGAAGGTTGGTGGCCGCCGTGTTGTCGTTATCCTGGTCGATGTTCAACCGGACGACGACCGAACCGAGCTGCGCTTGCTGGGTGAGCAGCACTTGCAGCGAGTTATCGATCTGACCGATGGCATCTTCCGCGCCGAGCGACGGGTTGTTCGCCGACGAGATCGCCAGGTTGATGTTCGAGATCCGAAGCGTTTGCGTGTTCGTCGCTTGGATTCCGACCTGGATGACGTCGCCTTCGTCCGCGCCGGACTGGAAGTTGAACGCCGGGTTCGCGGGATTCGTGAGCGCCGCGACGTTCTGGCTGATCTTGATATACGACGTGGTGCCGACGTCGGCGGTCGTGAACGCCCCGAGGGTGATCGCGACGTTGTCGAAGCCGTTGGCATTTCCGACGCCGGTGCCCTTGATTTGCGGGGCGCCTGCCGGGCCGCCGGGGCCGAAGAGCGTCGAAGAGACGCTGATCTTGCCGCTGGCACTATCGATGAACGTCTCCTGGACGGCGATCGAGATGCCGGTGTTGACGACCTGCAGTTCGATGGTGCCGTCGACCGTGGCTTTGCCGCCAATGCCTTGGACGCCCACCGCGTTGACGTTCGGGGTCGTGTTGAAGAGCGCCGACGAAGCAACGGCACAGGCGGCCAAGAAGCCGAAGTTGATGCCGTTGGCGCTGGCGGTACCGCCGTTGGTGGCGAGCGCGGTGTTCGCGGTGATGTTCAGGAACGCAGATTGCTGCGCCTGGAATCCCGCGTGGCTTCCGTCGAGAAGCGCCTGTCCGTTGAAGTTCGTATTTTGCGAAATACGGTTGACTTCAAGGAGCAGCTGCGACACTTCGGTTTGCAGGTTAGCGCGATCGTTTTGGCTGTTGATGTCCGACGCTGCTTCGACCGCAAGACTGCGGATGCGTTGCAGAATGTCGGTTTCGCTCGTCAGAGCACCGAGCGCGACTTGCGCCGCGTTGTTGGCGTTCTGAACGTTCGAGACTGCCTGATTGAAACCGTCGGCCTGCGTTTGCAGGTTGGTCGCAATCGCGAGACCCGACGGGTCATCTGCGGCAGTGTTAATACGCAAACCGGTCGACAGATCGGTGACGACGGTTTGCAACTGCTTCTGGTTATAATCGAGATTTAGCTGGACGCTATTGGCCAACAGATTGTTGGCGATGCTCAAACCTTGAGACATTGATTCCTCCATGATGGCGCGCTGATCCGGCGCGCAGTTAGACTAGTCAAATGGGGGAACTTCCTGTCCCCTCATCTCTTTTTATCGGAGCTTCCTAGATTGACTTTAGGCCCCTTACTTACTTTTTTCTCGGGCGCAACTGCGCCTGCCCGGGCTTGAGGCGGCTTGGAGTCGCGCCGGCGGGCGAGGGAGGCATGGCCGCCGCCGCCGCGGAGCGGTTGCTGCGTTGGATCTCCTCGTAAACCTCGGAGCGGTGGACGGGGACTTCCCGCGGTGCCTCGATCCCGATCTTGACCTGGTCTCGGTCGACCCCGACGACGACGATACGAATGCCGTCGCCGATCATGATCGACTGGTTGATTTTGCGGCTGAGAACGAGCACCGGGTGGCCCTCCTTGGCAGGCTGGCCTTTTTCGTCTACCCGGGGTCGGCGGCCTTGCGCGGGATGGGCTCTTTTACCGAATAATTCGACCCGTCCAGGACGATCTGACGGGCGCGGCGGGTGCGCAGGTTCACGACGATCGGCGCCATCAGGTTCATGGTCATCTCTTCCGCCCCGGGCTTCACCACGACCACGCAGAGCACGGTAAAGTCCCCGGCATCCGTAATTTCGAGTCCCGAGAACGCGTAGGAGGGAAGCCTCGGATCGTAGTCCTCGAAGACCCTCCACGGGTCGGCGGCGGGGATCGCGACCTTCGGGTCGTCGAGGCTCTGGAGCCAGACGTAGTTCGGCTGGGTCTCGAGAGAAGAATTAACCAACGGTTGTGATCGGTGAAGCCCGGTAAACTCCACGGGAAGACCATCACGTCGGACTCTAGGTACTCGATTTCCCCGAACCGCGGCAGTTCCACCGCGGTCAATTCTGCCTGTTCCATCATCACTAATACCGTGTTCGGCGCGTCCGCAAAAGAGGGTTAGCCCGAGCGGACGAACCCAACCTTTTATTTACACGGCGGGGCGGCCGCCGGGCCGTCCGTTTAATGGAAGAGCGCTAGGACCGATTGTGCGTTCGCGTTCGATTGCGCCAAGACCGAGGTGCCGACTTGCACCAGGACCTGGAGCTTCGTGAACTCCGTCGTGGCCGCGCCGACGTTGAGGTCGCGGATGTTCGACTCGGAGGCCTGAAGGTTGGTGGCCGCCGTGTCGTCGTTGTCCTGGTCGATGTTCAACCGGACGACGACCGAACCGAGCTGGGCCTGCTGGGTGAGCAGCGTCTCGAGGGCATTGTCGATTTGGCCGATCGCGTCTTCGGCCCCGAGCGACGGGTTGTTCGCCGACGAGATCGCCAGGTTGATGTTCGAGATCCGAAGCGTTTGCGTGTTCGTCGCTTGGATCCCGACCTGGATGACGTCGCCTTCGTCCGCGCCGGACTGGAAGTTGAACGCCGGGTTCGCGGGATTCGTGAGCGCCGCGACGTTCTGGCTGATCTTGATGTACGACGTGGTGCCGACGTCGGCGGTCGTGAATGCCCCGAGGGTGATCGCGACGTTGTCGAAGCCGTTGGCATTTGAGGCGCCGGTGCCCTTGATTTGCGGGGCGCCTGCCGGGCCGCCGGGGCCGAAGAGCGTCGAAGAGACGCTGATCTTGCCGCTGGCACTATCGATGAACGTCTCCTGGACGGCGATCGAGATGCCGGTGTTGACGACCTGCAGTTCGATGGTGCCGTCGACCGTGGCTTTGCCGCCAATGCCTTGGACGCCCACCGCGTTGACGTTCGGGGTCGTGTTGAAGCTGCCCGACGAAGCGACCGCACAGGCGGCCAAGAAGCCGAAGTTGATGCCGTTGGCGGACGAGGTGCCGCCATTCGTGGCGAGCGCGGTGTTCGCCGTTATGGTCAGGAACGCAGATTGCTGCGCCTGGAATCCCGCGTGGCTTCCGTCGAGAAGCGCCTGTCCGTTGAAGTTCGTATTTTGCGAAATACGGTTGACTTCAAGGAGCAGCTGCGACACTTCGGTTTGCAGGTTAGCGCGATCGTTTTGGCTGTTGATGTCCGACGCTGCTTCGACCGCAAGACTGCGGATGCGTTGCAGAATGTCGGTTTCGCTCGTCAGAGCACCGAGCGCGACTTGCGCCGCGTTGTTGGCGTTCTGAACGTTCGAGACTGCCTGATTGAAACCGTCGGCCTGCGTTTGCAGGTTGGTCGCAATCGCGAGACCCGACGGGTCATCTGCGGCAGTGTTAATACGCAAACCGGTCGACAGATCGGTGACGACGGTTTGCAACTGCTTCTGGTTATAATCGAGATTTAGCTGGACGCTATTGGCCAACAGATTGTTGGCGATACTCAAACCTTGAGACATCAGCAGGCTTCCGCCGAGAGCGTCTCCTCTACCGGCGCATCTCTGCGCGGAATCGGCTCGCTCGAGGTGTAGGCGGTGTTTTCGCAGAGGACCTGGCGGCCGTTACGGCTGCGCAGGTTGACGACGATCGGAGCGGACAAGTTCATCGTCATCGGCCCGCCTCCGGGCGGCGCGACGACCACGCATAGCAGGGTGAAATCCGATGCATCCTTGACGTCGAGCGAGACGAAGGCGTATGCGGGAAGCCTCGGGTCGTACGATTCGAAAATCGACCACGGATTCGCGGCCGGCAGGGCCACGGCGAGATCGTCGAGACTCTGCAGCCAAACGTAGCCTTCTTGAGAGTCGAGCGTCAGCACGAGCCATCGGCGGTGGCTGGCGAATCCCGGAATTCCCCACGGAAATGCGATGACGTCGCTCTCCGCGTACGTGCACTCGCCGAATCGCGGAAGGTCGACCGTGATCGCGACGTCGGTCTTCTCAGTCGTAGATTCCATGCGCGTATCCTGCCTTAAACGTTTACGTGAGGTAGTCGAAGAGGTCTTTCTGTTCCAGTTGCGAGGTCGTACCGTAGGCGGCTTGCAGGGCCGTCTGCGCCAGCGAAAACTCCGTCGTCGCCTTAGCCACGTTGGTGTCCTCGATATTCGACTGGACGGTCGTATCGGCGTTCACCTGATTTGTCGCGGTCTGATTTAACGAGTTGACTTCCTGAATCGTCGAACCGACGACGGCTCGCGTATTCAGCAATTGCGACGTAGCGTTGTCGATATCGCCGAGTTGCTGCGAAATATTGTTGACGACGTTGGCCGTGTTCTGCAGATTGAACGTCGCGACGAAGTTGGACGGACCGGTGGCGCCCGCCGATGGCACGTCGGTGATCGTAAACGGTCCCGGGCCGTTGAACGATATTCGATCGGTCTGCGAGTTGAACGACGCGGAGACGCATGTTAAGCCCGTCTGCGCGTTGATCGCCGTCAGCATGCTGCCGATCGTATCGTAGGGACCCGCCGCCGGCGGCCCTACTTTGAAGGTAAACATCGTCCCATTGGGGTCTTGGCCCGACGCGATCGAAATCGAGACATCGCCCGCGCTGTCCGGAACGAGCGGCGTTGCCGCCGTCGTCGCGAGCAGCGCGAGCGAGGTTCCGACGGTTATGGCGGCTCCCGCAACGTTCACCTGCGTCGAACTTACGTCGGCGCTGATGTTGTTGTTGAGCGTATTGTACAGGTTCTGCAGAACCTGGAAGACGCTCGGAGAACCGTCAGACGAGTTAAAGTTGAACGCCTGCTGCAGCGTTACCGACGACGCGATCGTTTGGCCGTTCGGCAGTTCTTGCGTCTGCTGGACGCCGTTCCCCGTGAAGTTGACGACCGCCGCGCTCGCACTCGCGATGACCGGAGGCTGACCCGTTTGGGCGGTGCCGCCAAAAACGTACGTTCCAGCGTACTGCGTATTCGCCAAACCGATCGACTCTTGCAAGAGCTGGCCGACCTGGATCGCGATCTCTTTCAGCTGCGCCGGGGTGTTCGTGGTCGAAGCTCCCTCAATCGCGAGCTGTCGCGCGCTCTGCAGCACCGTGGTCACGCTTCCGAGCGCGCCGTCGACCGACGTGAGCTGATTCGAGGCATTCGTCAAATTCGTCTCGAGCTGCGTTTGGACGGCGTTGTCGGTCCTGACCGCCAGATCCTGAGCGATCTGCGTGGGATCGTCCTGCGGATTGTTCAGAACTTTGCCGGTTGAAAGCTGTTGACCGTACATCTCTTGCTGCGCGAAGAGTGCGTCGATCGCTGCCGTTTGGTTCGCGTAAACCGTAGATGTCGCTATGCGCATGACCGGGTGGTCTCCTTACTGCCCGCCGACGCCCAGCTGGGTGAGAATCGTATCGAGGTTTTGATTGAGGATGTTGAGGGTTTGTGCCGCTGCGGAATAGGCTTTCTGGTACTGAATGAGCTTCTGCGTTTCTTCGTCCAGGCTGATGCCCGAGATACTCTGGCGCTGCGCGTTGATGTTCGTCGCCAAGCTGGTCTGCGTCGTCACGCCGGACTGCGCCGTTTGGCCGTCGATCCCGACCTGCGTGATGAAACCGCCGTAGAACTGACCCAGCGTCTGCGTCTGCGCGGAAGCGATCGAGAAGTTCGCCGCGTGATTCTGCGCGGGCGTAAACGTGACCGATTCGACGCCGTTCGCGAAGCTGACCGCCGAGACCACGACGTTTTCTTGCGGCGACACGCCGCCGGGCTGCGCGTCGAGCGTGAGCACTTGACCGACGGCGACTTGCGAGGAGTAGTAACTGTTCGCGGGCAGCGCGACCGTCATCGCAACGCCGGCAGTTGCCGGCACGCCGACGCCGCTGGTGGTTTGGAGCGCCGGGATGCCGACGTTGCTCGAGAACATCGATACCATCGAATTCGCAACGCCTTCGCCGAACGCGCCAAACGCGTTGCCCGCGTTTTGCGCGATGCCGCTAATCGCGCCCGCGCCCAGCGTCGTGAGAATGCCGGGCTGCAGGGGCGACGCGGGCGTATCGGTGATCGTAAAGTCGGGGGTTTCCGGGTTCGCACCTTGCGCGGCCTGAAGAACCTGGCCCTCGTTCGACGGATCGCGCGTGAAGACGATCGTCTGCGAGGACGGGTTGAACGACGCGGTGACGCCGGCTTGCTGCTGGTTGAAGCTGTTGACGAAATCGTCGATATTATCCGCGTAAATCGTGTTCGCTGCCGGCGGAACGACGGGCGCTGCGTTCGAATAGTTGAACACTTGAGCCGTGCCGTCGACGTTGACCGTCAGCGTTCCGGCGAAAGCACCGGTCGGTGAAACCGCCAGCGATCCGTTGTTGATGAGGGACTGCGACGTATCGACGCTGTTGTTTGCAGAGTTTAGCGGCGTCACGAGCGAGCCGGCGGCGGTGCTAGCGAGAACCGTCGGGAGCTGCGAGGGGGTCGTGATGCCCACCTGGATGTTCCCCGCCGTGATCGGCAACGTCGCAACGATCGGCTGGAATAACGCCGTCCCGGCTTGTCCCGTGCTCGTATAGCCCGCTTCGGTGATCCGGTTCGTCGAGTTCGCAAGTCCTGAAGCGAACTGGTCGAGCTGCTGCATGTACGGCGTCAGCTTGTTGTTGTATAGATCTTGCAGTGCCGCCAGCTGTCCGCTCCCGAGCGGAATGCCCGCCGCGGTCGCCGCGGCCGGCGGCGTGGTATCGAAATCGATCTTGAACGTCGGCGCGCCGTTCGTCGCCGTTCCGATAACCGGAGGCGCGAGATGGTAGGCGACGGTGTCGTTCACGAGCGCCTGACCGTTCACGGAGACCAGCGTCGAGCCGTCTGCTTGGATCGAACTGTTCACGGACAGGTACTGCGAAAGTTGATCGATGATCTCGTCGCGCTGATCCGAATACGTATTCGCCGTGTCGCCCGCCGCCGTGCTGGCGCGTATCTCGCCGTTCAGCTGAGCCATTTGATCG
This sequence comes from Vulcanimicrobiota bacterium, assembly GCA_963782265.1. Taxonomy (GTDB): domain Bacteria; phylum Vulcanimicrobiota; class Vulcanimicrobiia; order Vulcanimicrobiales; family Vulcanimicrobiaceae; genus CAWAJD01. The sequence goes on along the minus strand of CAWAJD010000041.1, from coordinate 10,632 downwards.
AGCAACCCGTTGACGGTCTGCACCATCGTGTCGCCCTGCTGCATCACGAGGTTCTGTTGCTGCGAAATCGCCGACGACGCGGTGTTGAGCGACTGCGCCAGGGATTGCGCCTGCGTGATCACGTTGTTGCTGATCGAGTTCGGCTGGCCCACGCTGGACGAGTTGACGAGTTGGTTCACCGCCGTCTGGAACGACGCGTACTGCGTCGCTACGCCCGAGTTCGGATCGCCGAGCACGCCCTGCAGCGCCGTCAGCGTCTGCGACTCCATCGTGAAGTAGTTCTGCGACGAATTGGCGCCGCGGAAGAGCGCGTCGTACGAATCCGAATGGATGCGCTGGACCTCTTCCACCTCTACGCCGTCGCCGGACGTGCCTTTCGTGTGCTCGGCAGCCGTGGGCGAACCCGAAACCGGCGAGACCTCGTTAAAGATCACCTGCTGCTGCGAAGCGCCGGGCGTGTTGACATTGGCGATATCGTCCGAAACGACGTTCTCGGCGTACGAAAACGCGTCGAGCGATTTGCTCATCAAGCCCAGACCGTAGAAACTGCCTTGCGGGAAAAACGTCATGCGCGGCTGCTCAATAGGACGCTGTTGGTCGGCGGCGGGATGAAACCGCGGCGCTTATAGGTCTTGGGTTCGGCGTTCGCGGCCTTCTGCATCGCTGCGGTGATTTTGATCAAGCGTCCCATACCGGCCGCGATCAGCGCTTTGTTGTTGCCGCTGGTGATCTTCACGTTAATCGACAGGGTCGTCAGCTCGTACAAACGTTGACCGAACGTCGGCGCCATGCGGCGCGGGGCATAGCGACAAACCTGTCGCAGCGTCATCTTGCCAAACCCGCGCGACATCATGTTCCGGCGTTTGACCGAAGACGATTGGAACGCGCGACGAGCGCCGTCGAGCCCGCGCTCGGCCAGCGTGATCTCAGCCGGGTTGTTGCGAACGAGCGCCTCGGTGAGACGCAGTCCGGCTTCGTGCAACCGAGCCAGCGCCGCCGACTCCTCCTGCAGCGCGCCGCCGAACGTTTCCCAGGAATCGCTCATTACGGCGAGATCCTTCCGTCGACTTGCGTGTTAGCTTCTTGCGCCGCGTCGCTGAGAACTTGCGGGCGCAGTTGATCTTCGAGCTGCTTGGCCAAGCCGAACCCATCGCTCTTGGCCATCGACTGCGAATACTCGTCGTCGAGCATGCCCTGCCACGTCTCTTGCGCGCCGGCCGAATCCTTACCGAAGATCGAATCCTTCGGCACCGTCTCGCGCATCGAACTCATGACCATCTGCAGAAAGACGCCTTCGAATTTCGTCGCCGCGTCGTGGAGCTTCGCCAGCGCCTCTTTTTGTTCGGGCGTCAGCGGCTTCGCTTCGGGTGCCTGCGCGCCGGCGGCGGCGATGGGTTGGATTTCCACTACATCAATTCCAAGTCGGCTTGGAGTGAACCCGATTCGCGCAGCGCCTGCACGATCGAGATGAGGTCGCGCGGCGAAACGCCGAGCGCGTTGAGCGCGCGCACCACGGAACTGAGCGTCGCCGCGCCGGCGACGAACGTCAGCTGGCGGCCCTTTTCGCTCGCGTTGACGGTGCTGTTGCTCTGCAGCGCCGTGCGGCCGCGGGCGAATGCATTCGGCTGGATGATGTCGTTGCTCGTGGCGATGGTAATCGTCAGGTTGCCCTGCGCGATGGCACACGGAGCGAGCCGAATGTCGCCGCCGAGTACCACCGTTCCGGTGCGCTCGTTCATCACGACCTTGGCGGTTTCGTCCTGCGTGAGCGCGAGATCGTCCGCGTCGGAAAGAAACTGCACGGTCGAGCCTTGGTATTGCTGCGGCAGGTTTACGTGGATCGTTTCGGCGTCGAGCGCGGTTGCGGTGCCGTGGCCGAAGCGGCCGTTGAGCGTGTTCGCCAGATTGGCCGCCGTGCGATAGTCCGGCGTCGTGAGGACGTAGTTGAACCCGCTCGGATCGCTGTTGAGCGGCGTGATCATGTCGCGCGCGATCACCGCACCGTTCGGAATACGGCCCGCGCCGGTGAAATTCTGATAGACGCTCGAAGAGTTGAAGCCGGCCACGAAGCCGCCGACCGAAATCGGTCCTTGCGCCGTGGCGTAGACGAGGTTGTTGGCGCCGCGCAGCTCGGTCATCACCAGCGTGCCGCCTTGAAGGCTGGTCGAGTCGCCCATCGCCGAGACGACGACGTCGGCGTTGTCGCCGGAATGTGCGAACGCCGGCAGCGTCGCGGTGACCATAACTGCCGCAACGTCGCGCGTGCGAACCGCTTGCTGATTGACCGTCAGGCCGAAGGTTTGCAGGATGTTCTGAATCGTTTGGCTAGTGAAAATGACCGACGTCGAATCGCCGGTCTGATTGAGGCCGACGACGACGCCGTAGCCGACGAGCTGGTTGCCCGTGACGCCTTGAACGTGCGCGATGTTCTTTAGGCGCACGATCGTATCGGCCGGTCCGGCGAGCGCGACCGAACTCTCGATGCCGAGTAGCAGGAGCAGGGCCGTCGCGATCGTTGCAATCTTTTTCATCATCATCGTTTTCAAAACAGGAAGTTGAGGATCTGTTGGATCAGGCCTTTGTGCTTCTGATCGTCGCCGTTAAACGTCGCTTGAACGTTGGCGACGCGCGAGCTCAAGACCGCATCGGTGAAATCGAGATCTTCCGGACGGATGAATCCGGTGATGTGCAGCAGCTGCCGCCGGCCGTTCACGACGACGCCCTGATCGCCGGCGATCGCGAGCACGCCGCTCGGAAGTACGTCCGTGACCGTCGCCATCATCGTCGAGATGAACGAGTCGGCGCCGTTGGCCGACTTCGAGGACGACGCCGAAGTGGTGCCCGCAATGGCGGGAATGTTGAAAACGCCGGTGAGTGCGAAACCGGCCTGCTTCGAGCTGTTGTAGTTGTTGGTGTGCGAGTTGGAGTCGTTGAAATCGAATACGATGTAGCACAGGTCGCCGACTTGCGAGGCGCGGTGGTCGGACATCAGCCGGATCGGATGCCCGGGACCGGCCGGCGGCGGTGCCGACTGATACAGCGTATCGGCCTGCGCGACCAGCGGCGCCAGCGTCAGCGCGGCGAGGAAAGCGATAACGCGCTTCGTCATTGTTGCACTCCCATGATGTCCAGCTCTACGCGCCCCGGGCCGATCACCGTCCCGGAAAGAGTCTTGTTCGTTAGAGGATTGTAGATCGAGATCATGTCCCCCAGGCCGCCGCCGGTGCGCGCCTGCACCTCGGTTACCACGGAGACGCCGCCGTCGTTGACGACCAGCACGACCGTGGACCCGGCTTTGACGATCTCGTTGGTCATCGTCGCTTCGATATAGATCGGCTGGTCTTTGCGGAACGCGCTGAAGATCTTACGACCGACCAGCACGTTCGTTCCGTTGGGCAACCGTCCGAATGAGGGCACCCGCGCCATCACGACGTCGCTCGCCGTAAGCACCGTCCCCGCGACGAGGTCGTGGGATGCCACCGCCGTGTGCACGTATTGCTGAACGCGGTAGCCGACGAACAGCGTGCGCAGGAAGTTCCCGTCGAGATCGATCTGGATCGGCACGTTGATGTACGACGGCGTGACCATCGGCGGCTCGACTTCGAGCGACACGGCGCCGTCGCCGACGATCTGATCGCGCACCGGAGCCGACTGAATCAACGCTTCGTCCTCGGGCACGTCGATCGTAGAAATCGCGCCCTTGGCCAGTTTCTCGAACGTCTTGCCGCTGATGCGCTGGCCGCCCTCGATCTGAGCGCGCGCCGCGATGGGGGCGAACGACGCACCCATCGAGAGCAACACGGCTAGAACGAGCAGCGTACGCATCAGTTACGTCCTATTGGAACGGCGACATATTGACGGCGGTTTGGAGCATTTGGTCGGCCGCACCGATCGCCTTGGAGTTGGCTTCGTACGCGCGCTGCGCGACGATCATGTTGACGATTTCGTTGACGATCTGCACGTTCGAGTTCTCGAGATAGCCGGTTTGAAGTACGCCCGCACCATTGAGACCCGGCTGGCCGACGATCGGCGGTCCGCTGGCGGCGGTCTGCGTGAAGAGGTTCTGTCCGAGCGGCTCCAAGCCGGCGTTATTGACGAAACGCGCGAGGGTGATCTGCCCGAGCTGCTGCGTCGACGCGCCGTTACCGGGGACTTGCACCGTTACCGTGCCGTCGCTGCCGATCGTGAACGTGTTCGGAATCGCGTTTTGCGGAATCGTGATTTGCGGCTGCAGAAAGTATCCGTCCGCCGTAACGACGGCACCGTTCGCATCCTCTTTGAACGAGCCGTCGCGCGTGTAGGCGGTCGTGCCGTCCGGCAGCGTAACCTGGAAGAATCCATCGCCTTCGATCGCGGTGTCGAGCGGATTGCCGGTTTGCAGCAACGAGCCTTGGGTGAAGATCTTCTCGGACGAGCCGACCTTGACGCCAAGACCGACCTGCTGTCCGACCGGGACGATGCTCGGCCCGACGGGCGCACCCGGCGCCTGGATGTTCTGATAGATCAGATCCTGGAAACGCGCGAAGTTGCCCTTGAAGCCGGCCGTGTCGACGTTGGCCAAGTTGTTGGAGATCGTGTCCATGTTGTATTGTTGGGCGATCATCCCGGTGGCCGCGGAGTAGAGTGAACGCATCATGTCGGTATTTGCTCCTGAAGGCTAGGATAAGGGCCGGGCAACGTTGCCGATGAGTTGGTTGGTGGCGTCGTCTTGCGTTTTGATCGAGCGTTCGTTCGCGTCGAACCAGCGCTCGGCAGTAATGAGCTGAACCATCGAGCTAACCACGTTGCCGTTGCTCTTCTCGAGGAATCCCTGCTGAATGCCGGAGTTGACGCCGGGGGCGCCTGGCTGCGCGTTGCCGGTGTCGACGAAGTTATTGTCGCCCTCTTTGCGCAGTGCGAGCAGATTGTTGAAGCCGGTGAGCTGCACCTGACCGAACTGCTGGCCGGCTTGCGAGAGCGAGCCGTTGGTGGAGATCGACACGGGGCCGAGCGCCGGATAAACCGTGAGCGGCTGGCTGTTTTGACCGAGGACGAGATTGCCGTCCAACGTGGTCAGGTTATTGTTGGCATCGACGGTGAACTGCCCGTCGCGGGTATAGCGGATGCCTTGCGCCGTTTGGATCGTGAAGAACGCGTTCGGGCTCCCGGTGATCGCGAGATCGTACTTATTTCCGGTGGTCTGCAGCGCACCTTGCGAGAAATCCTCGGGCGTGTCGTAGATCGACGAACCGGTTCCGAGCGTTCCAACGTGCGGCGCAACCGAAACGCCCGGCGTCGCGCGATGCGGCGTTTGACCGGGATCGGTTTGAATGCGATAAATATCGAGCGTTGGGGCCGACTGAATCTGTAACAGCGTTTGTTTGAAACCGCTGGTATCGATGTTGGCGAGATTATTCGCCAGGTTGTCGGCCATGCTCTGAGCTACGAGCGCGCCGCTCGCTGCCGTGTAGAGCCCACGTACCAATTCAAAAACCTCCGCACGAAGTCGCCTTGTCTACTTTGCGGAACCGTCAATCAGTCGGGTTCCACCGCGGCCCCACCTCGTGCAAAGGTTGTCCAGCCGCGTTCCTCTTGGTAATCGGCCTTGCTGGGGATTTGTTTAGGCCCCGCCTCTGGGTCTAACCGGCCATTGCTTCGCTCGGCGGCCGGGCGGTGGGGCGGGGAGCTGGGCTTGGGGTCCGTCCGGCAGACGCTCGAAAACCCCATCGTGGGGTTTTCTACTCGTTCGTTTTTCCAAAACGTTCAAAGGAAGTACGCCATCCGTGGCTTTTTTGGAAAAATCGTACACTGCCGGACGGACCCCAACCCAGCTCCCCACCCCACCGCCCTAGCTGATATACAGGGCGGCCCTTTGATCCACAGCGTGTTTTCTCATAATCGAATCCATACGTGGGGTCGATGTTCGAGCCCGGAACGCGGCTGGGCAGCGACTTTTTGGGGTTTGATCGGCGTTTGCCCCGGAATTGAGAAGGGACGGCCTTGGCCGTCCGCTTCTGATCCATATCGCGTCGGGACGACGCGTAGGACTTGTTCGAATTGCATTTGCTGGATTTCGCTGTAGGCGTCCATGATCTTGCTGCGGATGGATTCGGTCATCTGAAAGGCCAGGCTCGCCTCTTCGTTCGCCTTGACGGTGCCTTCGAAGTCGTTGCTCACGCCGGTCGCCAAATCGACGGAGGCCTTGCTGGCCGCGGTCATCTTGTCGTTCACATCGTTGAAGAGGCCCGCGAGGGTGCTCTTGAACGTGGAGGCGGCGGTTCCGTCGGGTGACTGATCCGCTTCGAGGGGCTGCGAGGCCGGCTTTTGCGGGCTGAGATCGGGAACGAAGGTCCCCGGTGTCACCGAGTTGATCGCAGCGCCGTAGCTTTGGATTTCCATGCGTTCCTTTACGAGCTAGCTTTTTAGCAACGCGCTGGCGTTGCTGTCCATCGTGCGGCTCTCTTGGATGGCGGCAACGTTGGCCTCGTAGGCCCGCGAAGCGGCCATCATATCGACCATTTCCTTGACGACGTCGACGTTCGGATAGTGCACGTAGCCGCGCGCGTCGGCTTCGGCGTTTCCGGGGTCAAACACCAAGCGATCCGGGCTCGTATCGTCTACGATTCCGACGGCTTGAACGCCCTCCACCGAGGTCTGCCCCGACGACTCCGGGTCGAACGGGTTGTGGAGATCGTCGTCGTCGGAGGACGAAAGCGCGCCCGCCATGCCGGCGCCCTGTGTCTGGGCAGCCGAAGGCGTTTGGGCGAAAACGACAAGTTGGCGTTTGAAGGCACCGCCCTGGGGGGTGCGGGTCGTGTTCGCGTTCGCGATATTGTTCGCGATCACGTCCATCGCTAGGCGCTCGGCGGAGAGGCCGGACGCACTGATGGAAATGGAGTCGTAGTAGCCGCTCACTTATGCGTTTTGCTCCGTAATCGCCTGGCGAATCCAGCTGTACTGCTTTTGGAGCAGCCCGGCCACGGTTTGCTGATAGCCCGCGTTTTCTTGGAGCAGCGTGGCTTCCTGGTCGATATCGACGTTGCTGCGGTCGACGCGATCCTGCGTCGTGTCGTCGACGTGACCCTTCGGATCGAACGGCACCGGAGCTTCGGCGCCGTTGACGTCAAACTGGCGGGGGTCGTTGGTCGTGAGCGCGAGCTCGTCCGGAGACGCCGGAGTCCCCAGGCTCTCGGCCAAGGCCTCTTGGAACGACGTCGTTCCGCGACGGAAATTCGGCGTGTTCACGTTGGCGATGTTGTTGGCGATCTGGTCTTTCTCCAGCCTCGCCCCTTTCATCGCGTGGTTCAGCAAGTCGACCGTCGGGCCAAATGATATAGCACTCACGCTGGTATCAGCCATCGTGTTTTGTATCGGCGAACCGGTGCCGGTTCTTTATTAAGACGGAGCCTAGGCTTCGTTGGGGCCGGAAAACTGAGCGGCGTGGAGCTTGGCGTACGCTCCGCCGCGACTGAGCAGATCCTCGTGCGTGCCGACCTCGACGACCCGGCCGCCTTCTATATAGAGCACTTTATCGGCCCGCCGAATCGTCGAGAGGCGGTGTGCGATGATGAAGGTCGTCCGGCCTGGCAAAAGCCGGTCCAGAGCCTGCTCCACCATCGCTTCGGAGTGGCTGTCGAGCGCGCTCGTGGCTTCATCTAAGATCAGGATGCGCGGGTCGCGAAGGATCGCCCGGGCGATTGCGATGCGCTGCCGCTCGCCGCCGGAGAGCCGGGCGCCCCGTTCTCCGACCTGCGTTTTGAAGCCGTCGGGGAACGCCGTTACGAATTCTTCGACGTTGGCTTCTTTGGCGGCGCCTCGGACCTCATCGTCCGAAGCTTCCAATCTTCCGTATCGAATGTTTTCCATGACGGAGGTTCGGAAAAGCTGGGGGTCTTGCGGGACGATGGCAATCGATTTCCTCAAGTCGGCGAGCTTTATCGTTGCGATGTTGGTGCCGTCGATTTGAACTTCGCCGCCCTGGGGGTTGTAGAAGCGGGGGATGAGGTTGACGAAGGTGGTTTTACCCGAGCCCGACGGGCCTACGATGGCGACGATTTCACCAGCTTCTATCGTAGCGTTCACGTGGGACAGCGCCGGCGTTTCCGCGCCCGCGTACGAGAACGAAACGTCCTTAAAATCGACGCGGCCTTTGATGGCGGGACACGGCTGGGCGTCCGGTCCGTCGCCTTCTTCTACGGGGAGGTCGAGAATTTCGAAGACTCGGCCGGCGCCGACGATGGCTTTGCTGATGTCGCCGAAGAACGAGGCGACGCGATTCATCGGGTTGAGCAGATTGATGAGCAGAAGCCAGTACTTGAATACCGAGCCCGAGTTGAGATGTCCGACGACGACTTCGTGGATCGAGTACCAAATGATGATGACGACGGCGATCAGATGATCGTCGAAATGATGAGCGGCTGCGTTTGAATGAACTGCGTCACCTTCATGTACGCGCCGAAGAAATTTTCGGTATTGTCCTTGAAACGTGCGATTTCGAACTCTTCGCGGCCGAACGCTTTGACGACGCGCTGGGACTGCAGGGCTTCGCTGAGGTTCGCGGAGAGATCGGCGATGCGCGCTTGGGAGCGCTGCGTGGCGGCGGTATCAGTTTTTGGAACGCGAAACGACCAGCGAGATGACCGGTGCGACCACGACCAGCATCAGCGTCAGGCGCCAGTCGAGATAGACCATCACGGCGAGGGACGAGACGAAGGTGACGACCGCGACGACGAGTTGCGGGAGCGAGACGCTCACCGCATCGGTCATCATTGCAAGATCCGTGCTGAAGCGCGACATCAGTTCGCCGGGACGCCAAAGATCGAAGTCGGCGAGCGGCAGTTTGAGCAGCCGTTCGAACAGCCGCACGCGCAAACGCGAAATCAGATGCTGGCCGCTCCACGCGGTGAGATAGGTTTGCGCGTACGTACCAAACTGCGCCAAAATGACCGCGAAAAACGTTGCCGATAAGTCCGTGTAGAACGCGCGCATGTCGGGGTTTGCCGGGTTCGTGAGCACCTTGTTGACGATGTCCCCGAACGCCCAGGGAGGGACGATCGAGAGCACGCCCGCTAGGGTGCCGAGCAGCGTCGCGAGGACGAGGCGCGCGTAGTAGGGCTTGGCTTCGCGCGCCAGGCGATTGAGGGTTTCTCGGCGGGTCATGAGCGCGTGCGGTCTTGCGGCCGCGCCGGGGTGAAACCTCCCGCACTACCGCTCGGTACGTGTGATAGACCAACAGGGACAGGGAGACCCTCACACATCATGGACTGCTATTTCCACTCACACGTACCGTCGATTGCGGCTTGCACCGACTGCCGCAAGGCCATTTGCGCGACCTGCCGCGACGACATGGGCACGTGCCCGAGTTGCCGCCTCGCAGCGAAGGTCGACGCAGCTTCTGCCGCACGCGGCCAAATCGGTGGCACCGTGCACCAAAGTGCTCCACAGCCGCCGCCGTACCAGCAGGGCTGGCAACAGCAAGGGGCGTCCGCTGCCGTTCATGCCAAGGCCGAGGTTGCGGTATCCAGCGATCCGGTCGAATCGCGCGCGCTGGTCGCGCTCGGTTACGCACTCTGGCCGCTGGCGGTGATCTCTTTCTTGGACCGCAAGCGCTCGAACTGGCTGAAACGCCAAGCGATCCAGGCGCTCGGGTTCAACGTCGGCATGGCCGCGCTGTACGGCATCTTCACCGTGCTCGGTAACGTGTTCGATTCGATCCCGTTCATCAGCGCGGCTCCGGACATCTTGCGCCCGTTGCTCATTCCGGTCTTCCTGATCGGCGCCGTGTACTTCGGCGTAAAGGCGTGGCAGGGACAAGACGTTCACGTTCCGGTCATCAGCGACTGGCTGGACGACCGGCTCCCCGCGAACTAGACGCGGTTTCCAAGTAAGCGCGATAGCGCGCTAAGAAGTCACGGGCCGCCCGCTCGTGCTCGACTACCGGCGCCGGATACGCGTCGGCCGGAAAGAGTGCGAGCGGCAGCTGCGTATCGTCCAAACGCCCGCCGTTCCACACGGCCATCGGCACCGACTCCAATTCGCGCACCCAGCGGCGCACGTACGTTCCGTTCGGATCGTACCGCTTACGCTGCCGTTCCGGATTGTAGATGCGCGGATACTGCGCCATATCCGCACCGACGCCGGCGATCCATTGCCAGTTCCCGGTGGCAAGTGCCGGATCGTCTTCCACGGTCCAGCGTTCCCACTTGTCGCGGCCCACGCGCCAATCGACGCCCAGATCGAAGGCGAGAAACGACGCCGCCACGGCGCGCGCGTGCGGATGCATCGCGCCGGTGTCGTGCAACTGCCGGATGCCCGCATCGACCAGCGGAAAACCCGTATTCCCGCCGCGCCAGGCGTCGAGTGCGCGGTGCGTACGAGCGAATGAAAAGCCCCGCATCTTCTCCTGCAGCGTGTCTCTCTCGGTCTCGGGATGATACCAGGACAACTGCAGAAAGAAAGTCACGGTGTGCGACCGCGCGCAGAAACAGTTTGAGCGAGAAGCGTTCTTCGCTGAGTAAGAACGGATCCTCGAGCCGCTCGCGCACGGCGCGGACGATGGCGCGCGCCGAAATCGTCCCGAACGAGAGATGCGGGCTCAGGTGCGACGTTCGATCTTCCGACGGAACCATCGCGGCGACGGCGTACTGCGGCGCC
>CAWAJD010000040.1:0-127732 GCA_963782265.1 Vulcanimicrobiota bacterium | reverse complement strand
ATGTCCTCTACTGGTCGGTCTTGCTGTAGAGCGTAGCGGTGGGTTTGCCGAACCACAGATCGATGACGTGAAACTCACCCTGGAACGCGCGGGCGGGCGGCGTATACGATTGCAGGCCGAGAATGGCATTGTGCACGTCGCCGTACGCGTCGAAACTTGCGAGCGCGGGTACGGCCAAGGACATCGCGGCCAAGAACGCCGACCCGGCGACGACGGCGCGCTTCGACGGGCAGCCGCGATACAGCGCTGAGGAGCGCGTAGGACTGCAACGCAGCGCACGCGACGTAGATAGCCGCAACCGCGTCCGGATGACGCATGTCGACGTCGGCGACCGGAAACGGCATCGTGAGGCGCCACGCGACGGCATCGTCAGATTGGTAGCCGCGTAACGAATGGCGGCGAGCTGCACCGCATACGTGAAGATCAGCGCGGCGATCCACACCCATGGTGCGAACGCGGGCGTCCTCGGTGCGCGCGCCGGCAGGCGTACCCGCAATTCTGCAATCGCGAACAGTACTGCTGCGGCGTAACGGGAGAATGAGAACGATCGCCGTCAATGCGGTCATCGCGTTTGGCGTCTCCCGACAACCGATGCGAGGATGACGAGGGGCAGGACGATTGCGTACGTCCACCACTGCATGAACTTTGCGTCGATGAGAACGTCGGCGAACGGAAAGGCAACGAGAAGGTAGACCAGCATTTTACGCCGCGCAAGCGCGTACGGAAGTGCGTAGATTAGATACCACGACGCGGCGTAGGAGGACGCCATCGGAATAAGCCAGATCGCGCTCGCAGCCGCGGTCCGCCGATAAATGCCACGCCGATGGCCGCTAGCGCCAGCACCGTGACGACCGCGTTGAGCGCGTACACCGGGCCCGGGGCGGGAACGTGCACGGCGAGGCCGGCGAAATAGGCGGCGCCTGCGCCCCAGCGCGACAACACGACCGCGAGCACGATGGCGACGGCCGCGCAGGCGTATCGCAGCGGCCGCGAACGAACGCCGGCCAGCACGGGGAGCCCAAGCACCACGAACGGCAGCTTCACGAGGCCGCCGACGACCAGCAATCCGGTTGCCACGAACGCGCTGCGCGCGGCGAAGGCCGCCGCGGCGACGAGCGCCACGATGCCGAAAAGATCGTTATGTGCGCATGCGACGTACTGAAGCAGCAGCCCCGGATTCAGCGCGGCGATCGCGACGATTCGAAGCGGCACGCGGCACGCGCGCAGCGCAGCGAGGAGAGCGATATAACAGAGTAGCCCGAGCCCGCGCAACGCGACGAGTTTTGCAAAAAGGCTTCCGAACGGCGCGGTGACCAGCCGCGCGATCGTGGTCCAAAGCGGGCCGTATGGCGACGGCAACATCGGTGGCGCAAAAAGCCGGTCGATCGGTGCGAATTGGCCGCCGAACGGCGTCGACGGCGGCGCGTACGATGCGGTGCCGAGCAGCGCGTCTCCGACGTATGCGTAGGGATCCGGACTGACGAATGCGGGCGCTGCGAGCGAAAGCGCGCACAGGACGATCGCACCCAGCAGCACGCCGCCGCGCGTTGCCGGCTGCCGGTACAGGGCCAGGAGCGCGTACGACTGGACGAAGCTCAGCAGCAACAAGAACCCCGACACGACCCCTTGGTATGGATAGTCGTGACTCGCTACGCCGATCGGCAGGTGCGCGCGCCACGGTTCGGCCGCGGCGGCAGCCGATGCGGCGTACCAGATCGCTCCGAGCTGCGCGGCGTAGGTCGCAATTAACCCGGAGATCCACGCCCACGACGGCAGCCGCGGCGTCGGCAGCGCCGGCGGTGCACTGCCGCGCAGTTCGAAATAGACGAGTGCCAGCACGGCGACGTAGTAGGGAAGAAAGAACGTCACGAGCACGCACCAGCGCCGTTACGCCCACGCAATTTATAGATGGCGGTGCCGCGCACGCGCCGCGCGAGACAGTAGTTCGAAGCGACGAACGACGCGAGCGCGGGAAAGCCGGCGATGCCTTCGCGCGGTGCGTCTTGGAACATGAACGAGTCGGGGCCGACCGCGTCGACCAAGACGTTTGGCGGTGCCTTCCGCAGCTCGCCGAGATACCGGTCGCGAAAATAATCGCGATACGCACCATCGAGAATCTGAAACGGCGTATGCGCGTTCTCCGTCGCATCTTCGGCACCGGAGACGACGTAGTAATCGGGCATGAAACCCCAGACGCTCATCGTGTCGCCGGGTCGCGTCACCGATCGGAGCGCCGCGACGACGTCCGCCCGGCGGTAGCGAAAACGGATGCGAGAGGTTCCACGATGCGGGATCGCTTGCCAGCGCGCGTTCCGTCACAAGCGGTGCGACGGTAACGAAGACGTAGAGCACTGCAGCACCCAGCGCCGGGCGAAACGAAGCCCCGGGTGTCTTCGGATCCGGTGCGAGGATTGGCCCAGCATGAAGCCGGCGGCCGCCGAACACGGCAAGACCGCGAGCTGAAGGTAATGCTGCGACCAATACCCGGGGACCGCGATCGACACGAACGCCGCCAACGCTACGAACGCTGCGCCGAACGGCGCGACGCGGCCCACCGCCGTTCCCTTTCCGCCGCGCATCAAGAGTGCCGCGACGAATAAGCCGCAGAACAACGGTCCCGTCCATGGATAGAGCAGCAGCGCATACCACCAATACGCCGCGACGTCTTTCGGCGCCCCGACGTACGCCGACGACTGCAGAACGTACGACACGAACGCATTGTGCAGATCGCCGCGAACGAACAGCAGCATCGCCAACAGCGTCACCGGGAGAACGGCACCCAGTGCGACCAGCGCGAGTGCACGCGGCCGGTCCGGTTTCGTCCACAACGTGAGTACGAACAGCGCGAAGAGCGCGCCTGCGATCGGCATCGCCTGAAGCTTCGAAAGCGGAATGAGGCCGATCGTGAGACCGCCCAACAACGCTCGCCGCGCGGCGTCGTTTTCGGAAAGGGCGATTCGAATGACGACGAAGCCGGCGGCTGCGACGAGCACGTTGGCTACGGCTTCGCTGGTGTACGGTGTGAGATCGTACGACGTGACGACGCAATAGAACGCCGCAGCGGGGAGGACGATCGTTCGGCCGGCAAACTCCCCGTAGAGTTCCTTGCCGCAGCGATAGAGCAAGTACAACCCCGTGACGGCAAGCGCGCACGCAAACAGTCGCGCCCCCAAGTACGCGTGGTTCGAAAAAAGTCCGACGACGGGGGCGAGCGCGAGCACGTTGAGCGGCCCGCTGGTCGAGGAGTCGAACGATTCCCAGGGGATCGGATGATGCAGTGCCGTTCCCGCCATGACGATCAGCGCCGACTCGTCTCCCTGCACGGCGTCGTTCATCGACAGAATGGGCCAGCGAAAGGCGACGATGGCCGCGGTAATGGCGAGAAAGAAGACGGCCGTGCCGCGTAACGGCGGCGGCACCGCGACGCGCTCCGCAATCGCCGGTACGAAGGCGAGCGCTATGACGATCGCCAGCAATCCAAAGCTGCCCGCGGTATAGCCAAATATATGCTCGTGGACCAGTCGAACGGTCTCTGCCACCAAGGCTCCTTCGAATTCATCGTTCGACATAGGGCGATTAGCGGACCTCGTTGAATGGACCGCGCGCATTGCGCGCATTGGTGTTGGCCGCCGGATGCGGCGAACGGCTCCGACCACTCACCGACGATCGTCCGAAGCCGATGATCGAGATCGGCGGTAAACCGATTCTGCGCCACAATATCGAGATGCTCGCGCGCGCCGGCGTTCGCGAAGCCGTCATCAACCTTCACTACCTTCCCGAACGCATTTGCGAGTATTTTGGGGATGCGTTTGCCGGCGTGGCGCTTTCGTATTCGTACGAACCCGAACTCCTCGGCACCGCCGGTGCCGCTCGGAACTGCGCGGCATTTCTGCGCGACGGCGACTTCATCGTAGCGTACGGCGACAACCTATCGACGATCGACTTAAACAAACTCGTCGAACTGCATCGCGAGCGCGACGCCGACGTCACGCTGGCCGTCTACCACCGCGACGACGTTGCCGCGAGCGGCATCGTCGGGCTCGACGCCGCAGACCGCGTGACGCGCTTCCTCGAAAAGCCGCGCGAAGATGAGATTTTTAGCCATTGGGTGAACGCGGGTTATCTCGTTGCCAAACCCAGCGTCCTCGATGCGATTCCCGCAGACCGTCCGTCGGATTTCGGCCGCGACATTTTGCCGCAACTGCTCGCGCGCGGCGCGCGCGTCTACGGGTACCGCATGACCGAGCGCCTTTGGTGGATCGATTCGCCGGCCGACTACGAACGCACGCTCGCATCGTTCGAGCCGCCGCGATGATCGAGCGCGCAGCCCTAGCGGGCAAATCGATCGTCGTCACCGGCGGCAGCATGGGCATCGGCCAAGTCGTGGCCCGCACGTGTCTGGAATCCGGGGCCAACGTGACGATTTGTGCGCGCGGCGCGGAGGCGCTGGCGAAGGCGGTGGGGACGTTCCAGGCGGCCGGTTTTGGCGAATCGATCGCGAGCGTTTCCGTCGACGTTTCGAAACCGCCGGACGTCGCGCGTGCGTTCGCCGCGGCGGCGGCGCGCTACGGGCGCGTCGACGGCGTCGTCCACGCCGCCGCAGTGCTCGAACCGATCGGGTCGATTCTCGAGGTCGATCCGGAAGCGTGGCGGCGCACGATCGAAATCGATCTCTACGGTTCGTTTCTCGTCACGCGCGAAGCGTGCGCGCGCATGCGCGAAACCGGCGGACGAATCGTGCTCTTCGCGGGCGGCGGCGCGTCGACGCCCTATCCGAACCTCACCGCGTATGCCTGCAGCAAAGTTGCCGTGGTGCGCTTTGCGGAGAGCGTCGCGCAGGAGATGCAGCCGTTCGGGATCGAGATCAACGCCCTCGCGCCGGGACTCGTCGCAACCCGCATGATCGAGCAAACGAAAAAAGCCGGATACGGTTCGCCCAACGTTCCCGTCGTCGAACCGGAGGTCGCGGCGCGAGCCGCTGCGTTCCTGATCTCCGAAGCGGCGAACGGAATCACCGGAAAGTTCGTTGCTCCGAACTACGACGACTACGCGCGATGGCCGGACCACATCGCCGAACTGCGCGCTACCGATGCCTTCACGCTGCGCCGCATCGTGCCGAAGGACCGCGGAATGGAATGGCAGTGAACCTTCGTACCGCCGTCATCGGCTGCGGGCTGATCGGTACCCGGCGAGCCGAACAAGCCGCGGCACACGAGGCGAGCTCGCTCGCAATTGCCGTCGATTCGTCGGAGGCGCGAGCGCGCGAGGTCGCCGGACGATTCGGAACCGAATGGGGCACCGACTGGCACGACGCGGTGAAGCGTCCCGACGTCGACGTCGTCGTCGTCTCGACGCCGAACGCCTATTTGTGCGACGTTGCGATCGCCGCGCTGGAAAACGGCAAACACGTGCTCGTTGAAAAACCCATGGGGCGGGATCTCGCCGAGGCAGAGACGCTCGCGGGCATCGCGCGAATGTCGCGCGGACTGCTGAAGATCGGTTTCAACCACCGGTATCATCCGGCGCTCCGCGCGGCGCACGAGCGCTTCTTAGCCGGGGAAATCGGCGTGCCGATCGCCATTCGTGCGCGTTATGGCCACGGCGGCCGGCCGGGTTACGAAGACGAATGGCGCGGCGATCCTAGGCTGGCCGGCGGCGGCGAGTTGACGGATCAGGGTGTGCACGTGCTTGACTTGATTCACTGGTTTGCCGGAGCTCCCGAGGAAGCGTTCGCCTATTTGAGCACCGCCGTTTGGCCGATCGCGCCGCTCGAAGACAATGCGTTTGGGCTGCTGCGGTTCGACGATGGGTGCATCGCGACGCTGCACACGTCGTGGACGCAATGGAAGAATCTGTTCTCGTTTGAAATATTTGGCAGCGCCGGATCGCTCGTCGTCGAGGGACTCGGCGGCAGTTACGGCGTCGAACGGCTCCAGGTCGCACGGCGCAATCCGGCCGGCGGGGTGCCGGACATGGATTCGCTGGAGTATCCGGGGCCCGACGTATCGTGGCGCGACGAATGGAACGACTTTGTCGCCGCCATGTGCGACGGTTCGGCATACTGGGGAACCCCGGATGACGGCCTGCGCGTTATGCGCGCGCTCAACGCGTTGTATGCGTCGTCGCGCGACCGCGTGCCGTTCCCGATTGAATCGTAGCCATCTGCGCGGCCGACGTGGGAGCGCCTCCGCGCTTTGCCGAACCGCCAAAACGAACTTTGAGGTTCGGAGGGTTAACGAAGATGAAATCGATTGTGATGCTCTTAGCGGTACTAGTCGGCCTGAGTGGGACGGCGCCGGCGGGCTCGCCGCCGCTCATTCGCCATCTGGTGTACGAGTTCGGCTACAACACCAAGGTCGCAAAGCAGGGCCCGGGGACGGGCAAAACCACCATCGATATCTATGGGCCGACGGCCGACGGCGGCCTGCTGATCAGCGGCAGCGACTTCTGGTGGAACACCGTGCGCGCTCGGGCCACGAATACGTGCGAGGTCTACTCGAACGGCAGCGTTAACTGCAGCGCCCGGCCCTACGCGATCTCTCCCATTCAGCTTACCATTTTCCCGCTGTTGGCCCGCGGCTATTTCAAGTCGATGCAGGCCAGCAACACGTCGACCTGGACGCACTCGTTTAAGGTGAACGCGGCGATCATACCCGGGGGAGCGACCGCGTTCGCCAGCAACCCGTACACCTGGAACTGTGCGTATACACTGCATGGGAAAGGCCCGATCGCAAATTCCAGCCCGGCGCTCGATCTCGTCCAATCGTCCGGCACGCTCACGCAGGAAGGCGGCCGCTACTTCAGCATGAAGTCGAAGCAGCGCATTGCGTACGATCCGAACGCCAAGGTGCCGGCGTTCGTCAGCGATGTGCGGACGCACTTTCCGCAGACCAACGTGTACAACAACGACCTGATCGAGGTGCAATTGGTAAAGGTCTCGCCGCCCGCGATTTAGTTCAGCACGAGCTCCATATACGTCGGATTTGGGTACTCGGGCGGCGCGTACGGCGGACACGGCACGAAGCCCAGCCGGCGGTACAACTCGTAGGCCGCGCGCAAGCGCTCGCGCTCGGTGTCGAGAACGACACGCCGGTGCGAGCGCTCGCGCGCAAACGTGATCGCCGCTTCCATCAGCGCGCGACCGGCGCCGCTTCCCCGGAACGCCGGCTCGACGTAGAGGCGTTTGATCTCGAGCGTCGACGCATCGAACTCGCTCGCGACGACGCATCCGGCTACGCCGCCGGCGATTCGCGCAAGAAACATCCCGGAAGCGGGCAGCACGTAGCGCCGGTCGAGCGCCAGAAGCTCCTCCTCGAGGTGACGGACGCGCAGCTCGACGGGCAGGCCGGCCTGATAGCGCCGCATGAGTCCTCGAAATGATTCCATGCCGGGCTCGTCGCGAACGAGCTCGACGGTTAACTCGGACATGCGGCGCTCTTCGACGGTACATTGCCGCTCACTCTCGAAGCGCCCGGGATGACGATCTCCAACGGATACCATGACGTCGAATCCGGCAAACTGGCCAACGTCGCCACGTTCTTGGAGATGAACGCGCCGCCGCCGCCCCGCCCGGACCCGCCCGGCGTGAACCTCATACTCGAGCGCGTCGCGTCGCCGGATCTCGCGTGGTACCGCTCGCTCTTCCAGCGAGTCGGCGAGCCGTATCTCTGGTCGTCGCGGCTTTCGATCGACGACGCAGAGCTGCGTCGCCTCCTGCGCGATCCGGGTATCGAAGTCTACGCTCTGCGCGCAGGCGATGATGACGTTGGGATCTTAGAGTTGGACTTCCGCATTCCGGGCCACTGCGAAATCGGATTCTTCGGTCTCGTCGATGGCGCGGTCGGCACCGGCGCGGGACGCTACTTGATGAATCGTGCGCTCGAGCGGGCGTGGACGCGTGACGTCAAGCGCGTTTGGGTGCACACCTGCAATCTCGACCACCACGCCGCGCTGCAGTTTTACATTCGTTCGGGCTTCGAACCGTACAAACGCCAAGTCGAAATCTACGACGATCCGCGGGTAACCGGCCTACAGCCAAAAACGGCGGCTCCGACCGTACCGATTCTCTAAGAGCAGTCTACACCTCGACGTTGCGTTCGATGTATTCGATCGAACGCGCTAAGCCTTCGTGCAAGTCGATGCGGGGTTCCCAGCCAAGGGAGCGCGCGGCGGAAATATCCGCCAGATTTTCCTGAGCTTCGCCCGGCAGGTCGGGACGAAACTCCGGCTCGATCGAAGTGCCCAACTGCGTCGCGATCTCGTCGTAGATCTCGCGCACGCTATAGTTTACTCCGGTTCCGAGGTTATATACCTCGCCTTCGGTGCGCTCGTCGTCGATGCAGCGCAAGTGAAAATCGTTGACGTCGTCGACGTAGATGAAGTCGCGCCGCTTTTCACCGGTTCCGTAGATGACCGGGCGCTCGCCGCGCAATAACGTGATGATGAACGCGCTCATCACCGGTGGAATCGTCCGCCGGTAGTCTTGGCGCGGCCCGTAAACGCCGAAGTAGCGCAGCGCCGTGGTTCGCAGACCGTAGAAGCGCCGGTACGCGTCGGCAAAGACCATCCCGGCAAATTTGCTTACCGCGTAAAAACTCTGCGGATGGACGTCGCTCTCGGGCGTCGGCAGCGTGCGCGAACCTTCGTAGAGTGCCGACGATTCGGCGAAGACCACCTTACCGACGTCCGCGCGGCGCGCCGCTTCGAGGACGTTCACGGTTCCGGTCACATTGATGTCGCTGGTTTCGAGCGGATCTTCTTGGCAGTCGGCGATACAGTTCTTCGCCGCTAGATGAAAGAGTACGTCCAAGCCGCGGAAGCGTTCGTAGATCTCGCGCGCGCGGATATCCACTTCGTGAAACTTCACGCCGTCCGGAATCTGTTCGCGTACGCCGTAGGCGAGGTTGTCGAAGCCGACGACGTCGTACCCTTCCGCCAGCAAACGATCCGCCAAATTGCTGCCGATGAAGCCTGCGACGCCGGTGATGCCGATGCGTTTCGAGCGCGCGCTCACGTCGGCGGCCGTTCCGAAAAACCGCGTATGGTCGAGACGATGCCTCGCCCGAACGTGAAGTAACGGTGCCCGAGAAACCCCAGCGGCAGGTTGAAGGCAATTGCCAGCAGCTTCCCGCCGAGCGGCGGCATGCCGAGCACGACGGCGCCTTTGACGATGCCGAGCGTCGTGAGCCAGCACACGAACGCAACGACTGCGTACGTAATCGCTTGACTGTGAACGGGGCGGTCGTGCTTCCGAAAGTTCACGTACTTGTTGAGGGTGAAGTGCGAACCGATGCCCAGGCCGTACGAGATCGTGGTCGTTACGAGCAACGGGATTCCGGCGCGCAGAAATGCGGCGAACGACCCGACGTCGATGCAGAAGACGATTCCGCCGATCGTCAGATACCGCGCGAGCTGAAACGGCCAAGTGCGATCTTCGTAGAAGCGAGCCATCAGCGTTCGCATTAGCGCAGATCGCTCACGATCCGGCTGCCGCTGGAATCGACGGTCCAACTCAGCCGCGAAAAGCCCTGACCGCGCATGTACTCGGTCAACGCTTTGCCGTCGGACGGCGTATAGAGCATCATGAACCCGCCGCCGCCGGCACCCGCAACCTTTCCGCCGGTTACTCCATGGTCGCGCCGCAGCGTCTCGTAGAGGCGCTCCATCGGTTCGACCGTGATGTCGCTCGAAAGGCGCTTCTTAGCGAGCCAGTGCTCGTGCATCAGTTCGCCGAAGCGGTCGAAATCGAGCGCCTCGATCGCCGCACCGATCGATTCACCGACGGCTTTGATTTCGAGGAGCGCCGCTTCCACCGCACCGGGTTCGGGTGAGCGCATCGCGCGATCTTGCGCTGCCAAGATGTCGGTCGTATCCCGGCGGATGTTCGTGTAATACAGATGCGTCTTCGAAACGAACTCGGCGACCGCATGCGCCGGGAGCTGCAGCCGCCGGACGTTCACGAAGCCGTCGCGCCCGATGCGCAGCTCGGTGAGCCCGCCATAGGCCGCCATATATTGGTCCTGTTTGCCGATAGGCTTCTTGAGCACGCGCAGTTCGATATCGCATGCCTCGTCGGCAAGCAGCGCCGCGTCGGCCGGCTTTTCGATGTATCCGCGAACCGCGTTGAGCAGTCCGACCAAATAACAGCTCGAGGATCCCAGCCCCGTTCCCGCGGGGAGGTCGGCCAGCGATGCGACTTCGATGCTATTGCGAATATCGTGTCGCAGCAGCGCCTCGCGCGCGAGTTCGTGTTTGAGGTCGCGCGCATCTTCGACCGTTTCGCTCGAGCTGTAGTGCAGACGCACGAGCTTATCCGCGAGCGGAACGTTCAGCGCGAGGTACATGTACTTGTCGATTCCCGCCGCTAAGACGTACCCGCCGTGCTTCTCGTAGAAGCTCGGCAGATCGGTCCCTCCGCCGCCGAGCGTTACTCGGAACGGCGTTCGGGTCACGATCACGCTTTGGCCGCCTTACGTTCCGGCGCGAACAGCGAGAGCAGCGCCAGCGCCGGAACGACGAAGAGAAACTCCCAGGTCTGTGCGAATGCCGACTCCATCAGCATCACGACCAGCGGAAAACACACGAGCAGATAGCTCAGCGTCCGGTGACGCGCGAGCGCGTAGGGTAAGCCCCAGACGAGGTACCACGCAAAGACCGATGCAGCGATTTGCGGCATCGCCCACGCGGTCGTGCGATACCGCCGCCCGCCGATCAGCGCGATGAAAATCGCCAAGAGCGCGGCGAGCCCGGCTACGCGATGCACGATGTCTTCCGGGCGCGACCCGACGTGACCGATCAGCGTCGAAAAGTATGCAGCGCCGCCCCCGATCCAGGAAATTGCCACGACGACCGCCAGCATCGCCGCGGCACCGGCATAGCGCATCCACACGGGACGAATCCTTGAAAGCAGCGGCAACCCGAAGATCCCATACGGGAGCTTGACCAAACCGGCGACGGCGATCAATCCCAAACCGATCAGCGGACGCGCGCGAACGAGTGCGGCGGCGAAGACCAGCAGCACGATTGCAATGAAATCGTTGTGCGCGTTGGCGACGTATTCGAGCATCAGCCCGGGGTTGAGCGCCGCAACCGCCATCATGCGGGGCTTCACGCCGCACGCACGCAAACCGGCCAAGAACGCGACGTAGAGGAACACGCCGAGCACGCGGAACGAGACCAGCTTCGCAAAGAACGTCGGCGCTGCGACCGTCACGGCTTGCGCCATCGCAATCCAGAGGGGTCCGTAGAGCGTGTAGATCGGTCCGTCGAACCACAGGTTGAGGATATGATAGTCGCCCGAGAACGGAATGTCGGCCGGCGTATACGATGCGACGCCGAGCACGGCGCCGCGAACGTACCCGTACATGTCGAAGCTCATCAACGCGGGCGCGAAGAGTGAGAGCGCAAGCAATACGCCGCAACCGATCCACAGCAGATTTCGCGAGAAACTCTGCGCGCGATAGAGGGCGAGCAGCGCGTACGATTGCAGCGCCGCCAGAATCAGCATGATTGCGGTCACGGCATCGCCGTTGGCGGTGGGCAGGCCGCGATCGTCGATCACGGGGATCGGCATCGTCAGGCGCCAGTCCGGCATTCCGGGCTGATTGAGTGCGGCATAGCGGATCACGCCGAGTTGAACCGCGTAGCTCGCGATCAGCAGCGCCACCCACGCCCACGCCGGCAGCTTCGGCGTGCGCGGCGTGCGCGACGACAGAAGCCCGAAATATTCGGCGATGAGGAGCAGCAGCGTGAAGAACGCCAAGAACATCGCTGCTACCCCTTCCTAAACGTCGCTACTTCTTCTTTTTTGCGGTCGTTTTCGCGGTTGTCGACCGTTTCCGCACCGCGGGTTTCTTGACGCCGCTTTCGGCCGGCTCGGCATCCGCCTTCTTTCGCGATACGGTACGCTTGGGTTTCTCCGCAACCACCGTCGTAACCGACGCTTCCGCCGGCGCCGTTCTCTTGCGTGCGACGCGCGTCGTCTTCGCCGGAGGCAGCGCCGTCATCGGCGTTCCCTCGAGCTCGCCGGCGATGCCGCCGCCCGACGTCGTGCGACGGCGCCGTGCGGGGGTGGTTTTCTTCGGCTGAACTTCGGGCACGCTCAAACTGCGCGGCGGCGCATCGACCGCCGGATGGTTACGGCGCATCGGAGTGATCGCGCGCGAGGGTTCGCGCGGTGCCGTCGCACCGGTGGGCTGCGCTTTCCCGTCCGAACCGACGCGGAAGATATGCCGGTCGGGAACCGCCGGACTCGACGGCAAACCGCCGGTCAGCGGCTCGACGCTGCGATCGCCTTGCGGCATTCCCTGCTGCTGGCCTTCACCACTGCGACCCCGGCCGCGACGCCCGCGACGACGGCGGCGGCGACGTTGTCCGTCTCCGTCTCCGCCTTGACCCACGCCGGCATGTTCGAACGTGCGCGGCTGCGCCTCGGCCTCGTCAACCGGTGGTGCCGGCGACGCAAAGCGCTGCGGCGGCCGGTTGTTCTGCTGCGGTTGCGGCTGCTGCTGCTGCCCCTGTGCGGCCTGATCGCCGCCGCTTTGGCCTCCGCGGCCGCGGCGTCCGCGGCGGCGACGTCGCTTATGCTGGGCATCGCCCTCAGAACGCTGCACTTCGCCCTCGGCGATGATGATCGCGTCGACCTGTTTTTCACCGCGGCGTTCGGCCAGCAGCTCTTGATCTTCGGCTTCCTCTTCTTCGGTGACCGACGTTATTCCGATCGGCGCGCGCGAAGCCGTGAAGCGCGCGGCTTCTTCGGCCAGTTCGCGCAGCTGTTTGGCTTGTTCCGTCGCCGTAAATTCGGTCTTGCGGCGTCCGCCGCGGCGACGCTTCTTCTTATCGGCGGCGGCGATGCCGGCGGTGATCATCTCCGCCAAGACGTAGTCGTCCTTGTCGTCGACGTCGAGAATGCGAATTCGCGCCGTGTTTCCGGCGTTGTTCGCCGCGTTTTCGACTTCGATGATGTGGCCTTCGACCACCGCCGCGGCCGAGGTCGCGTTGGGCAACCGGCCTTGCAGCAGTTCGACTTCGTGTTCGTCGCCGACGCGCACCGAATGCGCGCGGCTCTCCTTGAAGTTCTCGATGAGGTCGAGACGCGTTTTCTCCGGATGGAGCATCGGGTCGACGCGAACGTGGATCGGACGTTCGAGCGAGTGCGAGAGTTCGCTGCACTCTTCCTCGTACCAAAAATCCATCTGGGCTGCGACGGTCGGAGCCACGTGAACGACGACGTCGCCCGGCGCGCCGTTGCCGTTCGCGCGAATGTTGCGGAACGTTTCGATCGCCATCGACTGCGCCGACATCACGCTGCCCAGCCCGCTGCAGGTCGGACACGTGCCGCGCAGCTGCGCGCCGAGGTCCTTGCCGATGCGTTTGCGTGTGAACTCGAGCAATCCGAGATTCGAGAACGATTGAATCGTGGCGCGCGTGCGATCGCGCCGCAAACCGTCTTCGAGCGCCTTGATCACTTTGCTGCGCGCCGATTCGGTCGACATGTCGATGAAGTCGACGACGATGATACCGCCGATGTCGCGCAGGCGAACTTGCCGCGCGACTTCCGCAGCCGCTTCGAGATTCGTCTTGACGATGGTATCTTCCAGGTTGCGACCGCCGGTGAATTTGCCGGAGTTCACGTCGATCACCGTCAACGCTTCGGTCGTCTCGATCACAATCGATCCGCCGGAGGGAAGGTTGATCTTCGGCTTCATCAGTTTCTGCAGCTCTTCGGTGACCTTGAAGTCGTCGAAGAGATTGCGGCCGGAGTTGTAATGTTCGACGCGGCTCAGATACTGCGGCCCGAGGAGCTGCAGGAAGTCGCGAACCTTGCGGTACTCTTCCTCATCGTCGATAAGGACGCGCTCGACGTCGGCGGTAATGAAATCGCGCGCCGCTTTGTAGACGAGATTCATGTCCTTGTGCAGCAGCGACGGCGAAGCCGCGCGTTTGTACATCTCCAAAATGCCGTGCCACATGCGGATCAGTACGCCGAGATCGGCGATCAATTCCCCGTCGCTCACGCCGGCCGCCGCCGTACGCACGACCGTCGCCATACCGTCGGGACGGATGCGCTTCATCACGCCCTTGAGGCGATTGCGTTCGTCGGCCGATTCGATCTTGCGCGAGACGCCGGAATACTTGCCGGTGGGCATCAAGATCAAGTAGCGGCCGGGCAGCGATATGTTCGTCGAGATTCGCGCGCCTTTGAGGCCGCGCGGCTCCTTGACGATCTGCACGAGAATGTCGTCACCTTTCTTGACCTTCTCGTTGATCGTGAACCCGCTGTGGCCGTGGGTGATCTCGACGTCTCCGATGTTGAGCGGCTGCTTGTTGATGTCGTCCACGTACAGGAAGGCGTTACGGCCCAAGCCGATATCGACGAACGCCGCTCCCATACCCGGGAGCACGTTTTGAACCTTACCTTTGAAAATCGAGCCGATGACCTTCTCTTCGCGCTCGATGTAGAGTTCGGCCAGATTGCCGTCCTCAAGAATAGCGACCCGGTTTTCCCAGGGATCGCTCGAGATCAAAATCTCGCTCGACAAATTCGTCCTCGAATTGTCCACGGAGCTGCCGCGCGGCTTACCGGTCTACGAACTCCTGAGCGGTTCTCGACCCAGCGGAGCTCTCGCTCCGGGATCGCCGCCCGGCGACGCTCGGCGTCGCGCGCGGGTGGCTCTGATAAGAAAATTTTTCAGGCCTTATAGGCTTGAGAGACCGCATTCACGGGCGCCGCGAGGTGGCCCTCCCTTGAAGTCGTATTTGGGCCGGGCATGATCCGCCTTACCGTGCCTGCCGCCGCGGCCCTGACGCTCCTTGCCCTGGCTGCCGCCTGCGCCGGGCACCCGGCCCCAAGCCCCTCCAAAGTGACGACGCCCTACAAGTTAAAGGTCGACGACGCCGTAAGGGAAACCGCCTCGATCCAGCTAGTGACGACCCGCGACGTCGTTATCGCCGCCGATTGCCGCCCCCTTGCCGGCGGCGATTCCGCGGCCGCCGACGGTCAGGTCGCCAAGGGCCTGGCCGCCCGCCTGCCGGCCAACGTGACCGTCTACACGACCCCATACGACCCGATCACGCTCGATTCGCTCCCCGACGTCGTGACCGATGACGGCTACGGCGGAAAACTCTGCACGCCGCATTCGTTCACGATCGTCAGCGGCCGGTAGGCAGCGGCTCGGCTAACGACCGGCGCCGATAAATTTCCATATTCTTTCGCCGGCCGCCGATGTCGAGGTACAGCCGTCGCAGCGACGCCATCGATTCGATAAACGCGACGTCGTCCACGGAGCACTGCCAGAACCCGCGTACGTCCAGCGATTCCAAGTTCGGAATCGTCGCGATCGGTCCGAGGTCGTTGACGTCGATAAGCCCCGCCAATGCGAGCGCCCGCAGCGTGGGATGATCGTGCAATGGGGCGATCGTTCGAAGCGGAGCGACGTTCGCGACGCGCAGCTCGGACAAGGGAAGGCGCATAACGGCGTCCGCGTCGTCAATCGTCGCAGCGTCGATATCGAAGACGCGCAGGGCTCGTAGACGCCGCAAGGTTGCGGCGTCCGCGAGTGCGACGTCGCGCAGCACCAGCACCTCGAGTTCGACCACGCCGGCAATCTCCGATGCGTTCACCGGCGCGCCGCGCGCTCGAATTCGCAGCGTTTTCAGGTTTGGGAACGACTCGAGCGTGTTCGCAAGATCGCCAGGCACGCCGTCGAGTTCGAGATCGAGGACGGCCGGCAGCCGTGCCAGGCCGCTCCGCAAACGCGCGGCTTCCAGCCGCAGCCGCAACAACGACGTCCATCCGGCAAGGGCGTTGACCTGGGAGGTGGCCTTTCCGGCGAGACGTACGCCGGCGCCAGGCTTCGCCGCAACGACGCTTGCGAGCGCGTCGAGATCGCGCGGCGACAGCGGATCGCACCATTGCACGCAAACCCGGTCCGGGATGCGATCGAATGTATGCGGTTCGATCGGCGATCGAACGACGCGCACGCTACAACGCGCGGATTCGAACGCCGCTCCGGCGGCGAGCGCGGCGATCCGGCGTTCCATCAACCCCGGCTCGGCGGCCGGCGCTTGCGACACCGGGGGCCAGTCGCCGCGAACGAATTCCGGCTGAGCGCCGATCACCGGCCAACGCTGCTGCACGATCGCTCGGTCGGAGAAACGGCCGCTCCAGAGTGCGTCTCCCGGACGGCGTGCGATCAGATCGGCGAGCGCCGGAACGCGGTCGCGCGAGGGGCCGAAAAAGCAGCCGGCGATCGCTTTGCGCGTGCCGTGCGTCACGATGCCGGCGGCGAAGCGCCCGTCTCCGAGCGGTATCGCGAACCAGTCACCTTCGCGGTACGGACGTTTCATGACGAAGCGATGTTCGAACGGAACGTGTCGAAGGGGATCGGGTGCCCAATTCGGAGCGCTCGAGCGGGCGCCGGTTCGACCGCGAGCATGGGGTCACGACGCATGCCGTGATGCTGCTGAGCCAGCTCGACGACGATCGCAGCGGCGAGGCGTACGCGCACGTCACGCACTACGAGGCCGTGCCGGTCGCCGACCTGCGCAAAATGCTGGCCTGCGTTCCCAACGAATTCGTGCGCGATGCGGCGTTCGTCGACGTTGGCGCGGGAATGGGGCGCGCGATCCTGATCGCGAGCGAGTATCCGTTCAAGCAGATCGTTGGAATCGAACTCTCCGCCGCACTGTTCGAAATCGCGCGAGAGAACGTAGCGCGCGCGCACGATCTGCGCACGCAGTGCCGCGACGTGCGATTGGTGCGAGGCGACGCACGCAAGCGACGCTACCCGAACGGAAACCTCGTCGTCTTTCTGTTCAATCCGTTCGATGAAATAGCGCTGCGGACGACGCTCAAACGCATCGTTGCGTCGCGCACTGCACGCGACGCGATCTACGTGCTGTATCACACGCCGGAGCATCTCGGCGCGCTCCTTACCTTCGGCGGAGAACCCGTCGCCGGATTCTCGTTTGGCGTCATCTCCCGGCTCGGCGGCGCGAATCGAACGATGCCGTCATCGGAAAGCGGCGCTGGCGCAGAATGATACGACTGTACGTCTCCGCCGCGCCCGCCGTCGTGCGCAGATACTCGGCGACGCGCACCAGGTCGTCCTGATCGCGACACGCGACGCGCAGCATGTAGTCGAAGCTTCCGGTCGTCAGCACGAACTCGAGCAATCCAGGGACGCCCTCGAGGCGCCGTTCGAAATCGTCGGCCGGGCATTCCGAACGCAGCTTCACATCGACATAGGCTTCCAGGCGCAGGCCGAGCGCATCGGCAGAGATCTGTGCGGCGAAGCCCCCGATGACCCCACCGTGAACCAGCCGCCGGATGCGGTCGGCGGTCGCATTCTGACTGAGGGCTACCGCCTTGGCGACCTCGACCACCGTCGCTCGGCCGTCGAACTCGAGGATCTTAAGTATTTCTCGGTCGATATCGTCGATCGCCGCATATTCCACTGCCATCTTTGCCATTGACAGCCATTTTCCGGGAAACTCTCAGCGTATCCCGCTGTATATTTGGCGAACCACCCTTCATAAGGAATCCGCCATGTTCGAACGTCCCAGCGCCTGCGTCTTAGCCATCCTCTGTTTTCTCGGTGCCGCGCCCTCCGGCATCCAGGCCGGCGAAACCGCGCCGCCGGGTCCCGCCGCGCCGGCGGCCTTCTCGCAAACGCAACGCGCCGCGATCCTCGCCGGCGCCGAAAAGGCCGTCGGCGACTATACGTTTGCGGAGAAGGTCCCCGCCATACGCGCCGCGCTCGAAGCCCACCGCGAGGCCTACCTGCAGATCGACGATCCCAAAGCGTTTGCCGAAGCGGTAAACGCCGATCTCTACGCCGTCGCGCACGACAAGCACTTGCGCGTCAAATACTCCGCGCTTGCGGCGCCGATGTACGGCTCGGAACAACGCGGTGCGAGCCTGGCGCATCTCATGCAATCGCAGCAGATTCTCAACTACGGGTACGCAGCGGCGATCCGGCTGGCGGGAAACATCGGGTATCTGCGAATGGACGAGTTCGGACCGATGCCGCAATCCAGGGGCGCGATCGACTCGGCCATGGCGTTCCTCGCGCACACCGACGCGCTCATCATCGACGTGCGCGCCAATCACGGCGGCGATCCCGATTCGCTTGACTATTTGATGGGCTACTTTTACGCCAAGCCCGTCGAGCTGACGTCCATTCTCATTACCCAGGGTGGAAAGAGCCAGCTCTTCAAACAGTTCAGCGAAGCGAAAGTCGCAGGCCCGCGCTATCTCGCAAGGCCGCTCTACGTTCTTACCTCAAATCGCACGTTTTCTTGTGCCGAACAGTTTTCGTACGACATGCAAACGCTTCACCGCGCGACGCTGATCGGTCAGACAACCGGCGGCGGCGCCAACCCGGGCGGCTTCGTTCCGCTCGACCCGCACTTCGCGATCTTCGTTCCGCTCGGCCGTTCCGTCAATCCGTACACGAAGACGAATTGGGAGGGCGTGGGCGTCGTTCCCGAGGTTCCGACCGAACCGGCGGCCGCGCTGCTGACTGCTTACACGCAAGCGCTCGGAACGGTGGGAAGCAGCTTCGACGAAGCCGCCGCGGCGCGCGCCGAGGCGCTCAAGGATCCGGCCGCTGCGCTGAAGGCTTCGCTGCCGTCGATCTAGCGCCGGCGAACTTTATGCGTTACCGAGAACGTCGCGGTCGCGCTGCGAGTAGATGTTGAGCAGGATCCCGACCGCCATGAAGTTCGTCAGGATCGCCGACCCGCCGTAGGACATGAACGGCAGCGGAATGCCGGTGATCGGCATCATGCCGATGGTCATTCCGACGTTGACCAGAATGTGAAAGAAGAGCATCCCGACCAGCCCGGCCGCGAGCAGAAACCCGAACCGGTCGCGGGCAGCCAGCATGGCGCGAAGACCGCCGTACAGCAGTGCGACGTAGAGCGCCATCAGCACGCCCGCGCCCGCAAATCCCCACTCTTCGGCCAGCACCGTAAAGATAAAATCGCGCGAGTGCTCGGGGACGAAGTTCAACTGCGTCTGCGTCCCGTTATGCAGTCCGCGCCCAAGCCATTGCCCGCTGCCGACCGCAATCTTCGACTGGTTTAGATTGTAACCGGCGCCCTGCATGTCGGCCTTCGGGTTGATGAAGACGAACAGGCGCGATTTTTGAAACGGTTTGAGGATCACGTTCGTGCCGACGGCAACCGCTGCCACGATCAGCAATCCGAGAACGTAAATCGCGAAGTCGCCGAGTTTGGGCAATGCGAAGAACAGTTGCACGGTGAGCATCGCGAGCAGCACCAGTGCGGTTCCCAGGTCGGGCTGCTTGAGAATCAGCAACGCTGGGATGCCGACGACCAGCAGCGGTTTCCAAAGGTCTTGCAAGTTGTCGTAGCTGCCGCGGCAGAAGACGGCCGCCAGCGAGATTGCCAGGACCAGCTTCGCCGGCTCGGACGGCTGGAACGTACCGAGCGGACCGAGCGAAATCCAGCGCTGCGCTCCGAGCGCGCTGTGCCCGCCGCGCATGATGAAGAGCAGCAGCAGCAAATTGACGATGTAGAGCGCCGGCGCCCATCGCTGCCAGCTTCGATAGTCGACGAACGAGATGCCGATCATCAGCGGCACGCCGAGCACGATATAAAATATCTGCTTCTTGAACTCACCCGCCGCGTCGGCGTTATGCAAGTCCGCCGACTGAATGCAAACCACACCCATCGCCGAGATCGCGATGCTCGCGACCACCAGCGGCCAGTTGAAGTTTCGAACGTAGCGTTTCGCTCCGCTTCCGAGCGTCAGCGTCGCCACGGAATTCCCTTAGAGCGCAGGCGCCGGCTTGGTCGCGGGTGCGCCGGCAACGCCGTTTTGCGCGCGTTTGCGGCGGCGCCGGCGACGGGTCGGCGGCACGCCGCCGAATTCGCGGCGCGGCCGCCGCGGCGACCAGCTCCGGCTCGGGTTTGGGCGCGATCTTTTCCGGGACGCCGCCGTTGGGACGATTGACCGAAATGATCGGGATGTTCGCAAGCATCGCAAGGGCTTTGTCCTGCTGCTCGAAGTTGACTTCAATCCGGTCGCGATCGACTTCGACGTAGCGCGAAATCACGTCGACCAGATCCCGTTTCATCGCGTCGATAATCTCCGGCGCGAGCGCGAGGTGATCGGTCATGAGCACGAGACGCAACCGTTCTTTCGCCGTCGAACTGCTCGGCGGCGCGCTGCCGAAAAGCTTCTTGAGAAATTCGATCACGAGCGCTTCCCTCCGAAGAGCGAGCCGAGCTTCCCGAAGAGCGTCTCCTTCGGTTCGACCGGCATGGGCGCGGCGACGTCTTCACCGGCCATGCGCGCGGCGATGGCGTGGTAAGCGGCGCCGGTTATCGTATCTTTCCGCAGCGCAAGCGGTTCGCCGCGGTTGGTCGTGATGATGATCTCCGGCTCGTCGGCGATCACGCCGAGCAGCGGCAAGCGCAGGATCGAGTTTACGTCTTCGACCGAGAGCATCTTCCCCTTGCGCACCAGGTGCGGGCGGAGGCGATTGATGATGAGTTGCGGTTTGAACTTGTTGCCCAGCAGCCCGACGACGCGATCGACGTCGCGTACGGCCGAGACCTCCGGCGTGCACACGACGATCGCTTCGTCGGCGCCCGCGACGGCATTCTTGAAGCCGAGTTCGATTCCGGCCGGGCAATCGATCAGAACGTAGTCGAATTGTTCGCGCAGCCGATCGATCAGCGCGCACATCTTCTCGGTGTCGACTTCGTCCTTCTCGCGCGCTTGCGCCGCGGCGAGCAGCGAGAGCTTTCCGTCGCTGTGCTTGTCCGGAACGAGCGCGTCCTCCAGCGTGACCGTCTCTTCGAGCACGTCCAGCAGATGATGCTTCACCCGGTTTTCGAGCCCGAGTACGATGTCCAGGTTACGCAGTCCGACGTCCGCATCGACGAGCGCGACCCGCGCGCCGCGCAGCGCCAACGCCGTCCCCAGATTGGCGGTCGTCGTCGTCTTGCCGACGCCGCCTTTTCCGGACGTAATGACGATGGCACGTCCGCGCTTCGCCGGAACGCTGCCGGACTCGGGTACTTCGTCTGACCGCAACTGATGCATCAAGCTATCCTGCTTTCAGGGCGTCGATCAAACGCCCGAAGAAGCCTTGGTTTTCGAAACTGGTGAACGGTACGATCTCGCCTTCGAGACGCCGGGCGATCTTGTCGTAGATGCCGCGCAGCCGGTTCGTGTCGTCGAGCACGATCGGTTCTCCGCGATTGGTTGTGTCGATGATCTCCTCGTCGTCCGGAACGACACCCAGGAGTTCGATCGAAAGGATCTCGCAGACGTCGTCGACCGAAAGCATGTCGCCGCTCTTGACCATATCGGGACGCAGGCGATTGACGATCAAGCGTATCGGCTTACCGCGATCGTTGAGCTTGCCGACGACGCGG
Source organism: Vulcanimicrobiota bacterium (assembly GCA_963782265.1). Taxonomy (GTDB): domain Bacteria; phylum Vulcanimicrobiota; class Vulcanimicrobiia; order Vulcanimicrobiales; family Vulcanimicrobiaceae; genus CAWAJD01. The sequence goes on along the minus strand of CAWAJD010000040.1, from coordinate 106,318 downwards.
TCGGCGTCGCGAATCGCGCTCACTTCGGGCGTCGTCACGATGATGGCTTCGGCCGCGCCGGCAACGGCGTTGCGGAAGCCGGCTTCGATTCCGGCGGGACAATCGATCAGCACGTAGTCGGCTTGTTCGGCGGCCTGCTCGACGATCGATGCAGGAATTGTTCTTCCGAGATCGCGTCCTTCTCGCGGGTCTGCGCGGCCGGAAGGATGGAGAGCGATTCGAACCGCTTGTCCTTGATCAGCGCTTGGCGCAGCTGGCAGCGTCCTTCGGCGACCTCGACGAGATCGAAGACGATGCGTTTCTCGAGCCCGAGTACCAAATCGAGGTTGCGCAGACCGATGTCCGCGTCGACGAGGATCACGCGTTTGCCCGCGTTTGGCCAGCGTCGCGCCGAGATTGGCGGTCGTGGTCGTCTTGCCGACGCCGCCCTTGCCCGACGTAATCACGATTCTGCGTCCGCTCATGAACGAAAAGCTCCCAGGGCGTCGAGTTGGTCGAACGGGACGACGGCGATCCGGCCGTCGCGAACCATGGCCGCTTCCGGGCGCGGCGTGCGCTTGCCGCCCGAATCGGCCGCTATGAACGTCGCAATCCGCAGCTGCGTTGCGTCGAGGTCGAGGGCGAAGACTCGGGCGGTATGCTCGCCTTGGGCACCGGCGTGGGCCACACCAGCCAGGCGCCCGAAGACCACCACGTCGCCGGTCGCCACCAGCTCCGCGCCGGGGTTCACATCGCCGACGACGACGATGTTACCCACATGGTGAAGTGCCTGGCCGCCGCGCAGCGTTCCGACGTGGTAGAGGGTCTCCGGAGCGGCCTCGACGACGCGCAAAACGGGGGACGGATCCGGCGGCGCTTGGGTGAGCCTTCGGACGCTGCTTTCGCCGCGTTTGCGGCGCTCGGCGATGTCGGTCCGCGCCCCCGCAAAATCGGCTACCAGCGACCGGGCCGAATCGGAGAGCTGGACCTCGCGGATCGGCCGCATCGCCCGCCGCCGCTCCAGTTCGGCTTCGGGGGCCGCAGCCTCACCTTGGGTGATCGAAGAGAGCTCGATTCCGGCCGTTTCGAGCAGGGAACGCAGGCGTTCGACCTCTTCTTCGGCCGGAGCGCGCGCGCCGAAGTTGGCCGTCGCCGAGGTGCCGCGGTAGAAGCCCGGACGCTCGCCAAGGCGAGCTTCGAGTTCCTCGAAAGCCTCGGTGAGGTCGCGGCCGGCCAGCGCGATTTCGAGGCCCATGCCTCTCCCGCGTAAGAGCGTCACGTTGCGAGCCAATCTCCAGGGCAGCGATATGATTGACGGGGCGGGTTCAAAGGCCGCCCCGGGCTTCCCCTGCGCCCTCCACATGCGACTCGCAAGTTAATCGGCTTATCCACACCCTTTACACAGAGGTTCGGTGTAACGTCCATGGACGCCCGAGCGTTCACTAAAAGCTTCTCGGCCGCCTTAGCGGCTGAGGTCGCGCCGGAGGCGCGACACGTTTGAAGAATAGAAAAGCGCAACCTCGAGACCATCTTCGCAGTAAGTAGGAAAGTCAAAGTCATGCTTCTCCGTATTATTTCTCTCGCCGTCATTCTCTCGCTGCTGAGTGCCATATGCCCGGCACCTGCATTCGCGACGTCGACCGCTACCGAGATCCAGATGGGACAGGCGGAAGATCAGGAGATCGTGGAGGGCAGCGTCATCGAGACCGACCCGCTGCTCAACGCGTACGTTCAGGGGATCGCCGAAAATCTTTGGAATCAGGTGGCGCGCAAAGACGTGCCCTATTCCATCAAGATCATCAAGGCCAACGACGTCAACTCGTTTGCCACGCTCGGCGGATTCGTCTACATATACGAAGGCTTGATCGATTTCACGCAGTCCGACGACGAACTCGCCAGCGTTATCGGCCACGAAACGGGCCATATCGAACGGCGTCACCTGCTAACCGCCAACGCCAAAGCGCAAGCGCTCAACATTCTATTCGGCATCGCTTCGCTGTTCTCGCCGCTGATCTATAACTTCGGAGGGCTCGCCGAAGCCGGCATCATGGCCAAGATCTCGCGTTCCGACGAACTGCAAGCCGATCGCTACGGCCTCCAGTTGATGTCGCGCGCGGGCTACGATCCGCATGCGATGACGACGATGATGGAGCATCTCGTGGTGCTCGAGAGCGGCAAGAGCGACTTGGTTACGAAGTATCTCGAAGACCATCCCGAACCGGACGCGCGCGTCGCGCATCTCGTGGGATACCCCGAACTGGATCCCAAGCTCGTGACGCCGGCGCAAGAACTGGTGCAGGCATCGAGCGACGAGGAGCGCGCCCGCTACGACTACGCGTCGACGCGTCTCGAGAAATTCTCAAAGACGATCCGACCAACGGCGAAGCGCTGCTCGAACTCGGACAGTCGGAGCTCGCGCTCGGGCTCACCAGCAAGAGCGAACAGACCCTCGCGGAAGCCGCGCAAAACGGCTCGCCGGAAACGCGCGCGACCGCCAATCAAAAGATCTTGGCACTACGGCAGCTCGAAGCGCAGCGCGTGACGCTCACCAAGCAGCCGAACCTGACCAAACTCCAAACGATCATCGCCGGCGCGCAGTCTTCGCAGGCCGAAGCGGCCTCGCAAATCCAAGCCCGCGCGCAAGAAGGCCGCGATCAGCTCAAGGCCATCGACGCACGCATCGACGCGCTGCAGTACGAGATCCCCGACTTCAGCCGGATCAACATCAAACGCGGCTCGCGCATCGAAGCGCTGGTCAAGAACCTTTCGCTGATGTCGCGTTCGATCAACAGCACGCTCGACGACACCGGCGGCGCGATCGGCGGCGTTGGTTCGCTCGAGCCCAACAAGGAAACCGGCCTGCTCAAGGACGGTGCCGACATTTACAAGGAGATGCTGCGTCCGTTTTCGATGGCGCCGATTCCGGGCGACGCGCTCGCGCTGCTGCCGCAATACCCAGCGATGGTCAACGAACTTTCGCTGGCCGATTCGGACATGCTGCGTTCGGTCGATGCCGGACGCGCGTCGCTCACGATGCTCGACCAGTCGGTCGGCGACTTGGATGAGTTCTTGAAGAACCTCAATCAAGTCCACGTCGGCTACAACGGCGATATCGACACGGGAGAATACAATCAGCTCGCGCCGCAGATGCAGCGACTCAACGCCGAGTTCAACAACGCGGCCGTTGCGGCATCGCAAACGTCCCAACTCTACAACCTCGCGCGTTCGCGGCAGCTCTCGGCGCGCATCACGCTGCTCGGCTTGGGCACGTCGCCGGAGCGCTACGCAACGCTGCAATACGCGCTGCAGCAGCGATTCGGAATGAACGGCATCGATTATCGTACGATGCTGCGCGACGGTCTTACGCCGGGCGACGTCACCGCGGCTACGATTCTTGCGGCGGACATCAAGAGCACGCCCGAAGCGGTGATCGCCGAAGCGAAAAGCTCCGGTTCGACGATCATCGACGTTGCGAACGCGCACGGCATGCACGCGTGGCCGCTCGAAATCTTCTTAGGCCTCGTCTATCTCGATTACACCGACAACCCGGACAAAGAGTTGCGCCACACCGGCGCGGGGAACGAAGGAGTCTAAAAAAATAGATGGCTACCGCGATGGGCACGGGCGACCTATTTAACCTCGTAAAAAAGGGACTCGACGTTCGCGCGCTCGACAGCCACGTTCGCAAACCGTTTCGCTTCCTGCTTTGCGGCGACTTCGGCCTGGTCGCCGAACTGCGCGCGCTGCTGCTCTCGGGATACGCGGACGGCGCGATTCCGCTGGATGCATCCGCCTGTTTGGAAACGGTGGTGCCCGGCGCGCCGCTGATCACCGAGCCCAGCGAAGTGCGGGCCGTGATCTTCCTGGGCAATCGCGGCGATCTCGCGAGCGCGGATCTCACGTCGCTGCAGCCGCTTAACGTTCCGATCCTCGCGCTCACGATCGACGCCGCCGCATCGCCCGAGAGCCCCTCGACGCTTCCGCTGCCCGGTACCTTCGGCGAATACGTCGCGCCGTCGATCGATCGCGACGCGCTGCGCGGACGTTTCTTCACGCACCTGGTCGACTGCGCGCGCGGCGTCGAGATCGCAGTCGGCCGCCGGCTGCCGGTACTGCGCGAAAACGTCGCGGCCAAGCTCACGCGCGACGCGGCCGCCAACGCTTTGAAAGTTTCGGTCGCGAGCGCGGTCGTCGACCACATCCCGGTGGTCGGCGTTATTCTCGGCGCGGTTGCCTCGGCCGGCGACATGGTCGCCATCACCGGCATTCAAGTGATGCTGATGCTGCACATCGAGGCGGCGTACGGGCAGGATCCGGACGTGCAGCGCATCTGGCAGTTGCTGCCGGTGATCGGCGGCGGCTTTGGGTGGCGCGCGCTCGCTCGCGAACTCTCCGGCTTCGTGCCGGTTGCGGGCATCGCCATCAAGGGGGCGATCGCCTACGCCGGCACGATCGTCGTCGGCGAAGGCGTCACGTTCTTTCTGGAGCACGGCAAACACATGACCAAAGGTCAAGCCGCGCAGCTCTATACGCGTACCAAGGACGACGCGCTGCGCTTCTGCCGCGAACTCGTCGACCACCTCCGCCGCAAGAAGTAAGACGACACTACAACCGCTCGAGAAGCGCTTCGTCGGGAAGGCGCTGCATATCGGCCGGAACGCGGCTGCGGACGCGGCCGGCTAGCTGTGCGGCGAGTTCCTCGCGTTTCGCGGCGTTGAGCTCGTCGCGGCGGTCCAGGAAGCGTTTGATCAGCGCGCGTTCGTCACCGGAGAGAAACGCCGTCGCGCCGTAGACCGGTTCGGCGGTGTGCCGCAAAGCGTCGAGCGTGGAGATCGCCAGACGCGCATCGCGGACGACGATCGTACCGGCCGCGATATCTCCCAGGCGTTTGTTTTCCGGAGAGATCGTCGCGCTGACCGCCGATAGCGCGTAAAACCCGATCAGCAGTTCGGCAATGCGAATGAGATTGCGAATCAGCGACGCGCCGAAGTCGATCGGGTACCCGCCGTCGCGAACGACGCGGATGCCGAGCAGCTTTTTACCCGGCGTCTGGCCGTTCCAGACCGCCTCGAGCACGATGAAGTAGCCGAAAAAGATCGCGAAAAGAATGAAGACGACGAACGCGATCGCGATGGCAGCGCCGAGTTTGCTCGACGTGCTGTCGGTAATGCCTCCGGCCGACGGCAGCTTCGAGAAGACAAATGCCAGACTGAAAAAGATCGCGAGGATGATGCCGAGCTGTATCAAGAAATCGACGAACCACGCGAGGAATCGGCTCCCCAGCCCGGCGAGCGCATAGGTAAATTCGATACTCTCCGGAGTCCGTACGTCGATATCGCGGTCCATGCTTAGCATGAGCATTAGCGCTCGAACGCCAAGTCTCCACCCATGACGCAGACGATGTTCGTCGAGCGGCGTTCCGCAACGTGGGAGCGGCTCGACGGCCTCCTGGTCCGCGCGGGGCGCCGGGGCGTGCGGTCCCTTCAGCCGGCTGAGATCGCCGAACTGGGGCGGCTCTATCGAGCCACGACCAGCGACCTCGCCTACGCGAAGGGGTCGGCCTTCGATCGCGTCCTTCTCGAATATCTCAACCGCCTCACCGCCCGAGCGCACGCCTACGTTTACGGAGCCACGCTGGAAAGCGGCTACTCCCGCGTCGGGCGATTCTACGGCGAGACCCTGCCGCGCGAGTTCCGGCGCTCGATCGTCTATTCGGGAATCTGCACGGCGTTGACGGTAGCCTGCGCGGTCGTCGCATACGTGCTCATTCGCACCCATCCGGCCGATGCGTACGCGCTGCTTTCCAGCGGTATGATCCCAGACGACATCAAGAAAAGTTTGCACGACTCGAACTTCGGATTCGATCGAAGCTTCTCACCCGCGATGGCGACGCTGATCATCACCAACAACATCAAGGTCGCGATCATCGCGTTCGGCGGCTGCATTACGCTGGGCTACCTGACGCTGCAAATCATCATCCAAAACGGCTTGATGCTCGGCGGTGTCGGCGCGCTGTTTACGAACGCCGGCTTCGGATACGATTTTTGGGCGACGATCGCGCCGCACGGCGTCATCGAACTCACCGCCATTCAAATCGCGGGCGGCGCGGGCTTACTGATTGCGGCAGGCGTACTCTATCCCGGGCGCCTGAGCCGGCGCGATGCGATCGCGGCGAACGCAAAACGCGCCGGAACGCTGATCGTCGGCGTCGCCTCGATGCTGGTCGTCGCTGGAACGATCGAAGGCTTTCTTTCGCCGCAGCGCTGGCCGCCGGAAGTGCGGATCGCGATCGGAACGGTGACTGCGGTCGCCCTCCTGCTTTACTTCGGATTGGCGGGGCGTCGTGCCGAGCAGTAGAATGCGCGTTTGCGGGTTGGCGCTCGTCGCGACGATCGCGCTGTTCGCAATGCCGCATCTTTCGGCGCTCGCCGACGACGCGCAACCCGATTCGGGATGCACCGTCTCCGGCGGCGCGCTCTCGATTTCCAGCGCCGACACGGGCGACGGAGACTTCGCCGTATTCGGGCTCTTCGATTCGACCGGCGAGCAGCTCGCCCGGCAATATATTCCCGTCTATAACCCCGATGCATCCGCCGAACTGATGCTCACGCCGGTGGGATCGGGAACGACGGTGCGCACTGTAAAATGCTTGGCCGAAGCCAGCCTGCGGCGCTGCAACGATCCGAAGTGGCAGCCGGTCGACGACGGCGTCGCGGTGCAGCTCGTCGGATTCTTGCTCGGCCCGGACTACGCGGTCGTTTCGGCAAAGGGGCGCTACAAAGGCGCCGAAGGTTCGGCCGCCATCTCCCTGGACGGCTCGTCGATGGGATTCGCACTGGATAACGCGCCCGTGCAATGGACGGCGCTGTACGATAGCCGCGACGAGGGCTCCCAAGCCTTCTTTTCGCTGGCCCACGGCGAACACACCGTCACGCTCGGTTCGCGCGATCCCGCAACGGCCGCGTTCCTTCCGCAAGAGCGTCTCTGCTTCCGGACTTGACTCTCCGCTAACGGGAGAGATTATCGTCATCGCACTATGACGAACGACGAACTTTTTACCATCGGCGAACTCGCCAAACGCAGCGGCGTGCCCGTAAAAACCATCCGCCACTACGCCGATGAAGGCGTGCTTCCGCCCAGCTCCGTGAGCGACGCGGGATATCGCATGTACTCGCTGGATGATGCGAGGCGGCTCGGCGTCGTGCGCAACCTGCGCGCACTCGGTTTTTCATTGCCGGCGATTGCATCGATGCTCGACGGCACGCGCGATCCGGCCGACGTTGCCGAACTGCAGCTCGATCTCGTCGAGACGCAGCTGCGTGCCCTCGAGCGTCAGCGGACGATCCTGCGCGCCGCCGCCGCACTGCAGGAGCGCGACGAAGTGCTTCTCCGGCTCGAAACCGCCTATGCTGCAGCCTCGCTCGGCGCGGCCGAGCGCGCACATCGCCTGGAACGGTGGCTGGCCCAGACCGGTGCGGGCAATGCGGATGAAGCCGGGCCGGCCAAGATCCGGTCGATGGTCCTCGATGGTCTTCCGGCCGAGCTGACGGGGGCGCAGCTCGAGGCATGGATTCGGCTCAGCGCCCTGCTGGATGACGGCGGCCTCCTCGAGACCCTCGCGGCGCAGCACGAACCGTTTGGGAGCAACGTCACGGCGGAGGCCCGCACCGCGTTTGGTTCCGAGATGACGTCACTCTACGGGCGGCTCTATCCCCTCGTGGCAGAGCGCGCCGCTCCCGGCGACCCGCGCGTGCGGGCACTGGTCGATGATTGGGTCGGGCTCTTCGCCCGGGTACTCGACCGCGCGGAGGATCCGGCGTTTCCCCGCTGGCTTCTCGCGTTTGCCCAACGAACCAACGATCCACGCATCGAGCGCTTCTGGAAAGACGTCGCGATCCTGCGCGGATTGCCGTCGATGCCGCCGATGACCGGCGCGCAAACACTGTTGATCGACGGACTATCGCGATCGCTGGAGGAACGAGCCGACCCATGAAACGTTTGACGATTGTTGCGGCGCTCGCCGCTTTCGCGCTGGCGACGGCAAAGGCGCCCGCGGCGCCGCTGCCCGTCTCCGCGTTTGCCTACACGCCCATGGCGTTTAACGCGAACGCGATCATGCGCGACGCCGGCGACGGCACGATGCGCGGCGTGCTTACCTACAAGGCGGGGAACCGCACGCAGACCGCAGAGATCATCGAACCTTCAACGCACGGCGCTGCGGCAACGGCACGACCCGGCGTTCTGTTCGTTCATTGGCTCGGCGACGCTGCGACGACGAATCACACCGAGTTCGAAGCCGACGCCGTCGCGCTTGCAAAGCGGGGCGCGATATGCGTGCTGCTCGACGCGATGTGGTCGACGACGATCGCTTCCAACGGAAACGACTGGTTCGAAAAGGGACGAACCACCAGTACCGACTATGCGAACTCGATTCAACAGGTCATCGACCTGCGCCGTGGGATCGATCTGCTGCTCTCCGAATATGCCGACCCGGAACGCATCGCATACGTGGGTCACGATTTTGGTTCGATGTACGGCGCCGTTCTCGCCGGCGTCGACACGCGCCCGAGCTATTTCGTGCTGATGGCCGGCAATCCGAGTTTCTCGAACTGGTTTCTGCTTGGGAAAAAACCGGCCGACGTGCCTGCATTCGTAAAGCAGATGGAACCGCTCGATCCCGAGCCATACCTCGCGCGCTCCACCGCCAAGGGGTTTCTCTTTCAGTTCGCTACGCACGACGATTACGTCACCAATGCGGAGGCGATGTCCTACGCGGCGGCTGCGCCGCTGCCGCACGGCGTGTATCTGTACAACACCGATCACGCGCTCAAAGTCCGCGACGCTGCGGCCGATCGGGTCGCCTGGCTTGAAACGCGGCTCTTCCCCTAGCCCAGGCTTCGCTACTTCGCCCCCGAGACGGCCGCCTGGAGCGTCGCCAGCGCGGCGGTAACGTCGGCTTGGATGTCGTCGTAGGTTGCATATTCGGCGGCCGTCGGGCGGTCGTACGCCGTTTCGATTTCGTTAGCCAAGAATGCGAGTTCTTCGCGCAGTTTGACTTCGTACAGCACGTCGGCTTCGCTCGAATGCACCTTCAGCATCACGAGATTTGCGATCGCGCGATCGATCTCCGCGCGCGCGTCCGGTGCCATCAAGGCACGCGCTCCCATCGCCGCCGTTACCGCTTTATCCATCTCGTCCATCGTCGTGTGGATTTTCATCTCGAGCGCGAACCGTGCCGCGAGATCGGCCTGGGTCGCGCGGAGGCGCGGATCCAGTTTCACCACGAGCGGCTGCACGATCTTATTCGTGCCGTACTGCAGCACTACGCTATAAGTGCCCGGAACGACGCGCGGTCCATCGGAGGTGTCCGGATAGTCGTCGGTGCCGAGCGTGCGGAATCCGGGGACGTCGGCGGCCGGCGGATAGCGCAGATCCCACTGGAATGCGTTCATGCCCGGCTCGACTGCGGTCAGCGCCTTCAGATCGATTGCGCGATTTTGCGTGGTGTCGTTGTTGGCGCGCACGTCGTCCGGTACGTCTCTGGCATTTTTGTCTTTGAGGTGCAGCGCGAACGCGCGCACGGTCGCACCGCTCGCATCCACAAATGACAGCGTCAGGGGCGTCTTGCCGTCATATCCCGGCGGCAGATTGAAGAATACCGTCGCGCCGAACTTCGGGTTGCTGCCGACGTCGCCGTCGGCGCTATCGCCGTAAGCGTGTGAAAGCCACGATGTTTCCGGCTCGAAGAGCTGCGTCGGCGTGACGCTCCAATCGGTTTGCCGCGCGAGTTGCTCGAGCAGCGCCAGATTATCGAGGATCCAAAACGCGCGTCCATGCGTCGCGGCAACCAGCTCGCCTTGACGCGCGTTGATCGCCATGTCGCGGACTTGCGCGCCGGGCAGGTTCAGCGAGATCGGCTGCCACAACGCTCCGCCGTTGAGGCTTACGTAAGCCCGGCTGCGCGTCCCCGCGAAGAGCAGTTGGGGCTCGCGTGGATCTTGGACTACGACCAGCGCGTACTGATCTTGCGACAAGCCGCTCGACATCGTCGTCCAATGCGCGCCGTAGTCGGTCGTTTTGTAGACGTACGGATGGTAATCGTCCCACTGATACCGCGACGCCGTAAGATACGCGGTCCCCTCCGCGGCGTAGGACGGTTGGATCGAACTGATCTCGGCCCACTGCGGTAAATCGGGCGGCGTGACCAGCACCCAATGCGCGCCGTGATCTTTCGTCACGTGCACCAGACCGTCGGCCGAACCGGCCCACATCAGATTTGGGTTATGCGGCGAAACCGCGAGCGACTCGATGTCGGGAAAGACCTCGGCTCCGGTTATATCGAGGTCGATCGGTCCGCCGCTCGGCCCCTCGGTACTCTTGTCGTCGCGGGTTAGATCCGGGCTCAAGATCTTCCACGTCTTGCCGTGATCGGTGCTCGAAAACACGACCTGCGCGGCGGTGAGCAGCTCCTTCGAATCGGCCGGTGAGAAGAAGATCGGATGCGTCCAACCGAAGCGGTATTTCATCTCGGCAGAGGTCGCACCGGATTGATAGCGCGGCCACGGGCTCACGTTTTGCTGCTGCCCGGCGCTGCTGTCGAGCCGCGCGAGCGTCGTGAAATATCCCGCACCGTAGGTAACGTCGGGGTTGGCCGGCTCGGACGTGACGAACGTACTCTCGCCGAGCGCCACGACGTGCCAATCGCCGATGCCGATGGACCCGCTCGACGTCGCGCTCGGGCCTTCGTACGCACCTTCATCCTGCTGCGCGCCGTAGACGTGGAACGGAAACTGATCGTCGAGCGAGACGTGATAGTACTGCCCGGTCGGCTGATTGTTCAGGCTGCTCCACGTCGCGCCGCCGTCGACCGATACCATAGCACCGCCATCGTTGCCGTCGAACTGAATTTTGGTGTTCGTCGGATCAACCCAGTAAATGTGATCGTCGCCCGATCGCGTCGTCGGCTTCCACGTCTTCCCGCCGTTCGTGCTCTTATACGTTCCGTCGACTTGCGGCACGAAGGCGATCTGCGGGTTGGTTGGATCGACGTAGATCGCCATGTAGTAAAACGCGCGCTGCCGCAGCTTCATCTCGGCGTTGACGCGCTTCCACGTCCCGCCGGCGTCGTCGGAACGGAAGACGCCGCCTTCCCGCGCTTGAACCATCGCGTACACGACTCGCGGGTCGCTCGCCGCAACGGCGACGCCCATCTTGCCGAGTATACCGCCGGCGAAGCCCCGATTTTTCGAGACGTTCGTCCAATGCGCGCCGCCGTCGGTCGTCTTGTACAGCCCGCTTCCGGGGCCGCCGCTGACGAGCGTCCAAGGAAAGCGCTGCGCCTGCCACATCGTGGCGTAGAGCGTGTCCGGATGCTTCGAATCCATCACGACGTCGTTGCCGCCGGTATTCGTCATCGACGTACAGCACCTTGCGCCACGTCTTGCCGCCGTCGGTCGTCTTGTAGATGCCGCGTTCCGCATTCTGCTTGAACACGTGACCCATCGTCGCCGCGTACACGACGTTCGGATTGCGCGGGTCGACGACCAGCGCTGCGGTCATGGTGCGCTTCGCGGAGCCCGGCGTACGCCCACGTCTTGCCCGCCGTCGGTGCTCTTGAAGATGCCGTCGCCCGTATCGAAGTCTTGACGGATGTCGCTCTCACCGGTGCCCGCGTAGATCACGCTCGGATTCGACGGTGCGACGGCCAGCGCGCCGATGGATGTGGCCGTCGACGGCAGTTTTCCGTCGCTGATGTTCACCCAGTTCTGGCCGTAGTTGGTGCTTTTCCAAATGCCGCCCTGAACGCCGCCCATGTAGAACAGGTTGCGGCCCGGGACACCGGCGATCGCGACGACGCGCCCCCCGACGTAGGGGCCGATACTGCGCCACTGCAGTTTACTCATAAGCTGCTGCGCCGGCGTCGAAGCCGCATTGGCTCCCAGCGGCGAAACCAGCGCTAATACCGTAAAGATAACGGGCAAAAAACGATTCATCCGAATACTCCCTAGATGAAAACGCTTTTTCTACGAAGGACTATAAAAGCCCGCGTTGTTTGACGCGCAGGTACTCGTCGATGACGGCCGTCGTCAGCTTCTGCGCCGGGACGTCCACGGTTATTGCGCCGGCGCGCGTCAGCATTGCCGCCGCCGTACGGCGTTCGTCGCTCAGACCGATCGCGACGCTTGCCCGGTAGGCATCCACTGCATCGCGGGGCGCCGCTGCGAGCGCGGTTTCGACGGCGGCATCGTTCATGAACACACACACGAGCAAATGCCGCTTCGCAAGCGATCCGAGCTCGGCCAGCAGCGCGGCCTGGGCGAGCGGGTCGATGACGTCCGTAAGAAAGACGATCAGCGAACGCTTGTGCAGATGGTTGCGCAGGTAGGCGAAGGCGCGCCCGTAGTTCGCTTCCTCGAAACGCGGCTCGAGATCGTAGAGCAGATCGGACAACGCGGCCACCGACGACCGCGTCGATCGCGGCGCGCTGGCCGCAAGTATCTCGCCCGCAAACGCGACGACGCCCACGCGATCGCTCGCGAGGCCCGCGATCGACGCGAGCGACAGCGCGGCCGTCACTGCGTAGTCGAATTTGCGCTGGCTATCGATGCGCGGGGTCATCAGCCGTCCGCAATCGAGCAACAGCATGACGTTCTGGCTGCGCTCCACTTCGTGCTGCGCGACCATCAAATTTCCGCGGCGCGCGGTGGCCTTCCAGTCGATCGCCCGGAACGCGTCGCCATCCGACCACTCGCGCAGCGACTCGAATTCGGTCCCGCTGCCGCGCAACCGCATCTTGCGCAGACCGGCCTCGATCAGGCGATTGCGCACGTGCAGCGCGCCGTAGCGTTCGACCGCCGAAAGATCCGGATAGACGCGAAACGTTTGGTCCGCCCCAACGCGCATCCGGCGGCGCAGCAGGCCCAACGAGTTTTCGAACCAGACGTAGAGCGCGCCGAACGAATCCTCGCCGCGCGACACCGGCATCGACGGGCGCACGATCGTCGCACGGCTGCGCGCGGGCACGTCGCCCGTCGCTTCGTCGAGTTCGTAGCGCAGCGTGCGAACCGGCGTCTCGACGATCGCGACGCGCACCGGACGCTGCGAGCGATTGCTCGCGAGGTACGCGATCTCCAGCGGCACGCGCAGCGAAACGTGATCCGGCGACACTCGCTCGACCGTCACGTCGCGCCGGGCCGGCCCCACGAAGGCGTCGGCCAGCACCGCGAGCAGCAGCACCGCGAGCGCAACGAGCGCCACCGGCCAAAACGCCGGCACGCCCGGCGCGCAGGCCGCCAACAACGCAATCCCGCCAAGCAGATACAGAAAGCGCGGCGTTACCCAGAGCGGCAGCCGGAAAATTAATGCGTAGCACAACGCAAAGGCGACCAGCCCAATGCGAGCCGGCAGCAACAGGTTCAGGTTCCAGTCGAACGCGACGAACAGCACGACCGCCGCGACGAGGTACTGAAACCGCCACGTCAGCAGGGACCCGAGATAGCCCGTGGGCGATTTACTCACGCGGAACCGGCACGCTCGCTAGGATTTCGCGCAGGACGGCGCCGGCGGAGATGCCCTCGATCTCCGCTTCGGGAGCGACGATGAGCCGATGCGGAACGACGAACGGCGCGACGTCTTTGACGTCGTCCGGCGCTACGAAGTCGCGTCCGCCGATCGCCGCGGCTGCCTGCGATGCAACGAGCAGTGCGATGCTCGCACGCGGCGACGCGCCGAGCGTCAACCGCCGCTGCTTGCGCGTTTCGGCGACGATGCGGTAGACGTAATCGCGCACCCCATCCGAGAGGTGGGCCTTGCGGATCGTGCGCTGCGCTTCGAGCACTTCGGCGGCATTCGTGACCGGCGTAACGCCCGACGCTTCCAGCGCGCGCGCGTCGAAACCGGCGGCGACGCGCTGCAGCAGTTCGAGTTCGCGCGCTTCGCTCGGATAACGCGCCTCGATCTTGACCAGAAACCGGTCGAGCTGTGCCTCGGGCAGGGGATACGTTCCTTCGTACTCGATCGGATTCTGCGTGGCGCAGAGCAGAAACGGCTCCGGCAATGGATGCGACGTGCCGTCGACCGTCACGCGCCCTTCTTCCATCGCCTCCAGCAGCGCCGATTGCGTCTTGGGGGGCGTGCGATTTATTTCGTCGGCGAGCACGACGTTGGCTACGATCGGTCCGAGTCGCGTGCTGAACTGCGCGGTCTGCGGATTGAAAACCGTCGTGCCGACGACGTCGGTCGGCATGAGATCCGGCGTAAACTGAATGCGCCGGAAATCGAGTCCCAGCAGCAGCGCGAGCGCGCGAACCGCCAGCGTCTTTCCGGTTCCCGGGACGCCTTCGATGAGCACGTGGCCGCGCGCGAGAAGCGCAACCGTCAGCGCGAACGCCGTGCGGTCGGCATCGACGACGACGGCGTCCATACCGGTTGCGATGCGCTCGGCCAACTCTTTGACGATCATGAAAGTTCCTTTCGAAGGCGATAGTCGAGAACGGCGGCTTCTACTAATGCCGCGTCGGATGGATCGGGAATCGCCCGCAGCCGCTCGAGGCGGCTCCGCGCCTCCCGCGCAGGTTCGCCGCCGCGCTGGGAGCGGACCGCGTCGGCCGCAAATGCGTCGATTGCGGCACGCGCCGCGCGTGCGCGGCGCATCAGCGCAGCCATCGCGTCGATGTAAGCCGACGAATCACGTTCTTCGGGCGGATCGAGCGGAATCGTCGGCGCGAACGGAACGTTGGCACCGATCAATCCAACGAGCAGGATCGCGCCGAGGATATACGTCGCCGCCCGCACGGGCAACGGCAACGCTCCCCAGAAGCTGAGTCCATCGTTGTAGCCGTGCACGTACTCGTCGAAGGCAACCGGTCCGTTCCCGGTGATGACGTTGTACGCGAATCGCGCGTTGTCGGCCGATGCGAGATGCGCGTTGGAAAAGAGCGCCGGCGCGGTGATCGCAATCACGGTACCCTTCCCGATGGGATAAGCGAGCGCGACGATGCCGGAATCATTCGCAAGAAGCGGTACGCCGGTACGCGTCGCAAACGGGAAGACGCTGTCGATCGGCCCCGCGACCGTACGAACGCCCGCGGTGTATGCGTCGCGTGCAAGCGGAATAGCGTCGGTTGCTTTCGCCGCCGTGCCTTTGGCGACGCCGGGAATAATATCGTTGCTGCCTTCGAAGTCGTAGTCGAGCACGACCAGACGGCCGCCGCGCTCCACAAATCCATGAGCAGCGCCGTGTCGTGCGAATCCATCGGCTGCGGATCCGGATCGATCGCGTACGTCGCGAGCACCAGGGTTCCGACGTTGCCGTCGAGCACGCCGAGCACGCGCGAGAACCGGGTAACCGGCACGCCGGCGGAGTGCAGCATCTCGTATAGCGCGCGATAGCCGTTCGGGCCGGTGTCGAGCTCGAGTACGTAGAATGCGGCAACGCGTTTCGGGCCGCTTCGCGGCCGAACGCGAGGGCGCCGATAACGATCGCCGATAGAATGACGATGACGAGCTCGAGGCGATGGCGTTCACGTCGAATCGTGCCCCGGTGAGAAGCGAGGAAAGCGGCATGCGCGCAATCCCGATCGGCCGGCTCGATCGCGCGTTCGGCGTACGTGCTCCGCGGCGAACGCGCAGCGACCGCGTCGAACGGCGAGACCAGCTCCGTCCGTTGCGAGCGCAGCGCGCGGCGCAGGTCTCCAACCGTGGCGCTGGGATTTCCGTTACCGTCGCAGGTCGAGCGCGACGACGGTCGCCGCCAACGGTAACCGCGATGCCGGCGTGAAATCGCCATTTCGCGCGGCCGCCGTCGCGCGTTCGTAAAGGAGACGCGCGTCGCGCGGGGCCCCCAGCGCTTCGACGGCCGCCGCACGGCGCCGGTCGATCTGAAACTCGGCCAGCAGACGGATCACCACGAAAACCAGCACTAGCACGGCCAGCCCGATCAACACGTCGCCGATGGCGACGGCTCCGGACGGGCCGATGTGAACGCGATTGCTTGAGAAGCGATTCCAAATGTCACGAAGCCGGTCGCCGACCCATTGCCACAGTTGTTCCCACAGCGTCGGCTGCGGAGGCGGCGCCACCTTCATCGAAAGCTGATAGCGCCCCGGCGTCGCGAGCTCGCGCTGCACCGCGGCCGTAAAGTCCGGCAGCAGAGGCGACGCCGTCCTTTCGTCCAGACGCCCGCGCACTTTGGCAAAGGACGTCGCCGCGGCCGCGCGTTTCTTTGCGTCGGCGATCTTGGCGATCTGCCGTCGTCCGCAGCGACCCAACGCGCGACAAGAAGATCGTCTGGCGTACCGAAGCTATTCCGGGCGTGCCCGAAATACCGAGCAGAAGAGGGCGACGCCGCGACATCGCGCGGCGCAGCCGCCTCCGTTCACGTGGCGGGTGTGCTCTTCCACGAGGCGTTCGAGACCGGCTTCGAGATCGAATCCTTCGCGGCGGATCGTTACGTCGAAGTAGTAGATCGCGAGCAGGACGATCGAGAAGGGCGTGATTGCGGCGCGAAAGAGCGTGTCGACGATTGCGCTCGCCGGCAGCCAATGAAGCAGCAGGAAGATCGTGCTGAAGATTCCCGCGACCATACCGGCTCCAAGCAGAACCGCTCCCGCCGCGAGCGCGAACAGCACCGAGCGCCAAAACTCTTCGCGATTGAAGATCCGCGAAAAGCCGAGACCGATCGATTCGAAGACCGGGCGCTCTTCGATGACGATCGCGTTCATCGCAAACGTGAGCGCGACGAAGAGCGGCGCGAGGAAGAGGAGTGCGGCTAGCCCGATTAGGAACCCAATGATTCCGGCGAAGATGCCGAGGATGATGCTCGCGCGCGCCAGCAGCGTTACGAGAAGGACGGCGAGCACGGCGATGATGACGAACCCGATATACCACGCAATCACGAGCGCGAACTCGACGCAGAGCATGCCGAGCACCTGCGGCCAGCGGTGCAGCGAGCCGCGGTAGCACGGGCCGAAAAGCACGGGGCGCCCGGTGTACAGACGCGCGACGCCGATAGCCACGGCGTTGAGCGAAAACGGATAGATTGCATACACGACGAGCAGCGTGACCGCAAACAGGATCGCGACGCGCGGATCGGTCATAAATGCGGGCAGCACCGGCGTCGTCGGCGCCGGCGCATTCGGATGCGTCAGAATTTTCATTGCCTGGTCGAACTGCGTCATCGAACTCGTGTCGATGAAGTATTGCAGAACGGCGATCGGAAGCACCACGACCGCAACGATCCCGGCGAACGGTGAGAAATTGCGGATGTACAGCGTGATGGCCCGGTCAAAGATTTCGCCGAACCCAAGCGGACGAAGTTCCATCGCGCGCCGTTTCCGGCAGGGCGGGCGAAAAACCCTCGGAAACTTCAAAGAACGATGGACATTGGGCGATTGGACGCCATCTGGCGATACCCGACGAAGAGCCTCCATTGGGAGTCGCTTGCCGAAGCGGATGTAGAGATGGGCGGCATCCGCGGCGATCGGACGCACGCGCTGGTGGTCACTGCGGGACACGCGCGCTTGGGCAAACCGTTCCGTGGCAAGGAGCACGAACGTTTCCACCTCGAGACGGACGCGGAATCGGCTCGCGCGCTCGCGGCGGAACGCGGCGTCCAAACCGAGGAGCGCGACGGCGAACGATTTTTCGACGCCGCGCCGATTTCGATACTCGTGGATCGCTGGCTCGAGGGACTAAGTACCCATGTCGGGTACGCTGTCCAGCCAATCCGATTTCGTCCGAACCTCTTCGTCCGGGCGGCGGACGGCTTTTCCACGCTCGAGGAAGATCTCGTCGGCTGGGAGCTCGCGCTCGGGCCGGTGCGCCTTCGCGTGCGCGAGCCGATCGAACGATGCGTCGTCACCACCTACGATCCCGATGGCGGCGGGAACGATCCGCGCGTCCTACGCTACGTAGCCCAGGAGCGAAAACGTGGATGGCATCTACTGCGATGTCGTGACGACCGGCGTCATCCGTCCCGGCCACGAGCTGCTAGCCGTCTCGCCGAGCGCGTGACGATCGGCCGGAAATCTGCGCGTTGGCTCGGAGCGGCCGTCCTCGTCCTTACGCCGCTGCTCGTTCTTGCAACGTGCGGAGCCGTCGACGAGATGCGCCTTCGCATCGTTAACAAGACGTTCGTGGGACTGGATCGGCAGGCGGCATATTCGCGCCTTCGAGCGATGGGCATACAGGCGCAACCCGTCGCCGCCTACTATCGGGACGGCACGCCCATGATCGATCGAGGCTCCTGGCCGCAGAAGGGCGACGTCGCGGTTGAATTTTGGCACGCGTTGCGTACCGGCGCGCCGGGAGCTTGCGGCGGCCACGCGGCGGTTGCAATTCACTTTGGTTCCGGCGATCGCGTCGCGAAGGTCACGGAAACGACGTTCTCGCTGGCTTGCATGTAGACGTTGACGTACGTCCCGGCTGCGACTCGCGGCGGGTACTGCACCGCAGGTGAAGCTCATGGAGGTTTTGGTCGCAGCGGGCGTTGCGTTCGTACTCACCTGGCTGCTCGTTCGCCTCGCCGGTGAATCCATCTTCGCTTCGTCGCACCTGAACGCGCGTCTCGACGGACGCAGCGTGACCGACCGGCTCGCCGAGCGCCTCGAAAGCGACGCTGCAAGTGCGTGGTCGATCTTCGTCCCGGCGAGCGACGTCTTCGGCGCAAACAACGCCGACGCGCACGAACTCGATTTTGCGACGCAGGACGCGTCGCACCACACGTATTGGTGGGCGTACAACTACGCACCCGCGACGCAGCGGGTTACCGTGTACGCTTACACGCTCGGCTCCAAACCGATCGCCGGCGACGCGTTCGACGGCATCACCGGCTACGGCGCTGAATCGCATCCCGTTACCGATTTGAGCGATCCGCGCAGCGACATCTACGACGCGCTCTTCTCCGGCACGACCGTCACGCCGGTCGACTTCGATTTCGGATGGAGCAACGCGCTGGCAAACGGCGGCAACCGCCTCACGCGCGTCCAGCTGGAGGCGACGGGCGTCGACCGCACGATCCTTCTCTCCAGCGCGACCGCACCCACGCACTTCACCGTCGTCGTCGAATACACGCCGCCGCCGGCAACGCCGACGCCATAGAACGCTTTAGAGTTCGCGCCGGCCTTCCAAGGCTTTTGCGAGCGTGATCTCGTCGGCGTAGTCGAGGTCGCCGCCGATGGGGAGGCCGTAGGCGAGGCGCGAGACGGTGACGCCCAGCGGCTGCAGCAAACGTGAGAGATAGAGCGCGGTCGCTTCACCTTCGGCGTTCGGGTTGGTGGCGAGAATGATTTCGTGCGGGTTGGCGCGCCCGATCTGCTCGATCAGTTCTTTGACGCGCAGTTGCCCCGGGCCGATGCCGTCCATCGGCGAGATCAGTCCGCCGAGTACGTGATAGCGGCCGCGATACGCTCCGGTGCGTTCGATTGCGTACACGTCCTTCGCTTCGGCGACGACGCAAACGATGCTCGCATCGCGCCGTTCGTCCGTGCAGAGCTCGCACGGGTCGTTTTCGGTAAGCGAATAGCAGATCGAACAAAAGCGTACGTGATCTTTGACGTTGAGAATTGCTTCGGCCAGCGACTGCGCTTCGTTGCGCGGCCGATTGAGTATGTAGAACACCAAGCGAGCGGCGGTTTTGGGGCCGACCGTCGGAAGTTTGCTGAACTCGTTGATTAGGGCCGCGACCGGCCCGGCGATGGAACCCGGAGTCGGCACGAAGCGCTACGAGAATCCCGGGATGTGCATGCCGCCCGTTACCGACGCCATGCGCTTCTGCGAGGTTTCGTTGCTTTTCGTCAGCGCGTCGTTGACGGCGACCACGATCAGATCTTCGAGCGTCTCGGCATCTTCCGGATCGATCGCTTCTTTGCCGATCTTCACGCTCTTCACGCGCTGGTCGCACGTCATCTCGATCGTCACCGCTCCGCCGGCGGCGCTTCCGGTCACGACGGTCCCTGCAAGTTCGTCCTGCGCTTTCGTCATCTCGGCTTGCATCTTCTTGACTTGCGCCATCAGTTGGGCTTGATTCATGTTCCTATCGTATTCTTTCACTAGCGTAGTTGAACAGCGCTTCGGCGTCCTCGGGTTCCGGCGCGGGCGCAGGCGCCGCTGCCGGGCGAGGCTCGCCTTTCGAGCGCGCTGCGTTTCCTTCGACCCGCAGCGTCACCTTCAACGAGCGCCCGAGCACGTCGGCGATGGCGGCTTCGATCATTTTCGTGTGATCGCGCAGCATGTCGGCACTTGCGGTATCGCGCAGCTTGAGAATCACGGCGTTGCCGTCGACGGCTTCGACCACCGTCCCCGCCAGCGGAATGCGCAGCGGCGGCCGTTCGCTCTCGACCTTTCCGCGAACCGACTGCCATGCCGCGCGAACCTTTTGCACGGTCAGATCTCCTCGCCCGGCGCCAGCGTCTGCGGAGCGCGCACCGGCTCCGCAACGGGCTCGGGCTCGGGTTCCGGTTCCGGTTCGATCTTCCGTGCAGCCTTTGGCGCCGCTTTGGGGGCGGGCAAGGCGCTGGCCGGTGCTGCGGATACGGCCGCATTTCCGCCGCGGCCTTCTTCGAGCGCCGCGACGCGCGCACCGAGCGCGTCGAGCGTCGGGTCTTCGGCGGCAAGTACGAAACGCAGCAGGGCCGTCTCGAGTTCGAGACGCGCGGTTCCGCCGGATCGCGCCAGTGCCAGCGCTTCGCTAAACACGCGCAGCGCGCGCACGATGCGTCGATTGCGGCACGTCCTTGGCGCGCTCCGTGGCGCGCTGCGCGTCCTCGGGCGCGAGGTCGCGCGCGAGCAGCTCGGGGTCGACGCGCGCCACCAGCAGGTTGCGAAATGCGGCGATCAGCGACCGGATCAGCACCGGCATGTCGGTGCCGGCGTCGCTCGCAGCTTCGATCGTCGCAAGCGCCGCAGCCGCATCGCGCGTCAGCGATTGCGTCGAGCAGCTGATCTGCAAACGTCGCGTCCGGTCGCGCCGAACGCGAGTCGAGCGTTTGCGCCGTGACGCGCTCGCCGCCCGCAAATGCGGCAGCCTGTTCGAGCATGGTCAGCGCGTCGCGCAGCCCCCCGTCGGCGCGATAGGCGATTGCGGCCAACGCCGCGTCATCGATCGTCGATCTTCTCGGCCTCCGCGATCTGCGTTCATGCCGCTCGATCATCACCGGAATGGCGATGCGCCGGAACGCGTAGCGCTGACAGCGCGAGAGGATCGTCACCGGCAAGCTTCTCCGGCTCCGTCGTCGCCAGGATGAACACGACGTGCGCCGGCGGCTCTTCGAGCGTCTTTAAGAACGCGTTCGCGCCCTCTTTGGTGAGCATGTGCGCTTCGTCGATGATGTAGACTTTCGTGCGCATCGCGGCCGGGGCGAACTTGACCGCGTCGCGCAGCGCGCGGATCTCATCGATGCCGCGGTTGCTGGCGGCGTCGATCTCGAGCACGTCGATACGCCGTGCCGGCGAGCATCGCCAGACAATTCGCGCAGGTATTGTCGGGCGTCGAGGTCGGGCCGTGCACGCAGTCGATGCAGCGCGCCAGAATCTTGGCCGCCGAGGTCTTGCCGGAGCCGCGAGGGCCGGAGAAGAGGTAGGCGTGCGCCAGCTTCCCGCCGTCAATGGCAGAGCTCAGCGTGCGCACGACGGCATCTTGTCCGACCAGGTCGGCAAAAGCCAAGGGTCGCCAGGTACGGTATAGGGACACCCCCAGAGTTTGGTGGCCCCGTTTGGGGGCGCCTGCCGGCGGGTAGGAGTGCAACGCGTTTACCACGAGGAAGGGTTATGATAGACACAAGGCGAGGCTTTCCGCCGCCCCGTCGTTTCGCGATTTTATAGTCTCTAGCGGGTTGAGCAAGAGAGGTCGCCGTGGATCTTCGCGCTGCGTTGCGCGAGAAGTTTCGGCTTTACGAAGTTTTATCCCGGGCCAAGAAGAAGTCGTCTCCCGCGTGCTGGCGGGCGAAGATACGCTTGCGATCCTGGCGACGGGAGCCGGCAAGAGCCTGACGCTATCAACTTCCCGCTTTGCTGCTGGACGGTACGACCGTCGTCGTGTCGCCCGCTGATCGCGCTGATGAAAGATCAGCTCGACATGCTGCGAGAGCGCGGCATCGCCGACGTCGTCGCGCTGAACTCGACGCTCTCCGAAGATCAAGAAGCTGCGCGCGCGCGCGCGCATCGCTTCGGGCGACGATGCAAATCGTCTATACGACGCCGGAAAAACTCGAAGACGAAGCCTTCGTCGCGCTCCTGCAATCGCTCAAAGTTCCGCTGTTCGTCGTCGACGAAGCGCACTGCATCAGCCAGTGGGGTCACGATTTCCGACCGGCGTATCTCGCGCTCGGCAGCGTGATCGCGAAGCTCGGCAAGCCGACCGTGCTGGCGCTGACGGCGACCGCGACGCCGTCGGTGCGCGAAGACATCCTCATCAGCTCGGCATCGAGACGGTCAAGCCGATCGTCCGCGGATTCGACCGGCCCAATCTCGTGTACGAAGCGCGCAAGGCCGACAAGGAAGCGCGAAAACTGCAAGATCCTCAACGCGTCTCTTCGCCGGCACGACGCGCTAGAAGGCACCGGCATCATCTACACGGCGACGATCAAGAACGCGCTCGAAGTGCAGAAGTATCTGCACGAGACAGCTCGGCATTCCGGCCGCCGTCTATCACTCGAAGCTGCAGAAACAAGACCGCATCGCCGTCCACAACCTCTTCATGCACGAAGACGATTCGCGCGGTCGTCGCGACCAACGCGTTTGGTCTGGGCATCGACAAACCGAACATCCGGTTCGTCGTGCACTACGATCTGCCGGGTTCGCTCGAAGCCTACACGCAAGAAGCCGGCCGCGCCGGCCGCGACGGCGTACCGTCGCGCTGCATCTTGATCTATCGCATGAGCGATACGCGCGTGCAAAACTACTTCCTCACCGGCAAGTATCCCGACGTCGAAGAAGTGCAGCGCGTCTTCGGCACGCTCGAAGTCTTCGGCGACCAGGAAGGCGGCGTTTCGATGACCGACCTGCGCAAGATCTCTGCAGCTGCCGCTGACGAAACTCAAAGTGATCCTCGCGCTGCTCAAGAAAGTCGGGCTACATCGAGACCAGTCGCGCAAGTCGGCGTACGTTCTGACCGAGGCCGTGCGCAAGAACCGCGACGCTCGTGCTGAGCCTCGCCAACTACGAGACCAAGAAGTCGTACGACCAGAGCAAGCTCGCGATGATGCTGCAGTACGCCGAGTCGGCCTCCTGCCGCCGGCGCTTCATCCTGAACTACTTCGGCGAGGACTTCGAAGCGGTCGAACTGCGGCGCGTGCGACAACTGCATGAAGGCAACTCGCCGCGGTACGAACGAGGGAGCGGCTACCGGAGGGTTCAAAATCACCGATGTGGTCGTTCACACCAAGTTCGGCATCGGTACCGTAGAGCGCACGGAGAAGGATCTCGTCACCGTGCTCTTCCCCAGCGTCGGCTATAAGACGCTGCTCGCTACCGCCGTCAGCCGGGCCGAAGCGCAGATCGCTTAGTGTCCGCCCCTGCGCGCCTCGTAAGCCGCATCGCTACGATGGCCGCGCTGGTTGCCTCATTGGCCGTCGCCTCGGCGCAGGAGCCGCCCACCTCGCCGACCCCCTCCCCGTCGCCCGTCCCAAGCGGCAGCCTCCCGCAGACGACCCCGGTTCCGATCCCCGAGGGCTCGGGCAGCCCGCCGCCGGCCGCGACGCCGGGCCCCGGCGAGGCGACCGCCGCGCCGACCCCGACCCCAACCCTTCCGCCCATCACCGTATCGCCCGAAACCGGCCTGGTGGCGATTGGCACGACGGGCCGGATCGTCGTCGGTTCGGCCCTGAGCCCGCTGACCGCGGTCGCGGGCGACCCATCCCTGGTCGACGTCGCGATCGACCAGAGCACCCAGTCCGTCTTTCTCACCGGAAAAGCCGCCGGAACCACCAGCCTGACCATCACCGACGCCCGCGGTCTAACGCGCATCATCGCCGTCCGCCTGGCGTATTATGCCGGCGCCGTTCCGGCGCGCGTCGATCTGCAGCTCACCGGCGATCCTGCCTCGCCGGATTACGTGCGCGGCGAAGTCGTGCGCGCCGTCAAACGTGCGGCGCAACTGCGCAAGGGCGCCCAAGCGGTTCTCGGCGAGGATGAGATTCCGTTTCAAGGCAAACTCGCACAGGATCGCGTCGCGTCGTTCGAAGTGCCGGTGCTGCTGCAAGGCAGCGACTACTTCGAGGTCACCGGAACCACTCGGGTAAATGTGACGAACGTCGCGGTGCCGCGTATCTCGCCCGACTCGCTGATGGTCAGCGATTATCCCGAACGTCTCGAGGAAAACGGCGTACTCTTCAGCGCGGACCTTCAGGTCGAGACGCCGTCACGCTTCCTGTATTTCCACTACAATCCGCCCGCGCAGCCGGATCGCCGAATCGTCTTGCGCGCCGAAAACGCGACGTCCGAACCGACGATCGTGCAGTTCATCAGCGGTCGCGGCGGTCCGCTTCCCAACGAAATGGAAGCCGGGCATACGTCGACCAAGAGCTTTCTAATCGACGTCGTGCAGAACCAAGGACGCTTGATAACCATCCCGGCCAATACGTCCATGAATATTGCCGAACAGGATCTTCCCGCCGGCAACGTCGTGTGCAATTTGCTGCAGCTGCGCGTACTCTCGGGAAGCAAAGTGCATCTCACGCTGTTCGCGCAGAACGCCCTCGACGATCCCGACGTCGCGCTCGCCAACCTCGATCTGCTCCAAGCCACGCACAAGCACGCTCGCGGCATCTATTCTATCCCCGAGTTCTACTATGCGACGCAATGGAACGTCACCGGCGACTACTTGGAACTGCCGATCGGCCAGATTCCGCTGCCGAACCGTCTGCAAGGCGAGGCACTGGCGGGCGACTACGGCGTACTGCAGTCCTTTACCGTGAACGTCCAAAATCCGACGTCGTCGCCGCAGTCGATCGCGCTCTACGAGAACCCGCGCGGCGGCCGCGCCACGGCGACGTACCTCATCGACGGCACGCTCGTGCAGTCGCATCAAGTTCCCGCCTACTCACGTTACAAAGTTCGGCAATACGTCGTGCCCGCGCGCGGATTCGTTCGCGTAACCATCGTCACCATGCCCGAAGCGGGATCGAGCTACCCGCTCAAACTCATCTTCGCGCCCGACGACGGCAGCGTCGCCCCGGGCGCCCCGGGATCGCCGATCTACTAGTTCCGAAGCGCTGCTTCGTATACGGCGCGCATCGCGCGTGCGCCGACGGGCCACGCGAAGCGTTCGATGGATTTCCCCCGCGCGGCCGCCGCTCGCGCGTCGTCGTCGCCGCGAAGTTGGGCGCGTAACGCTTGCACCCACGCCGCTTCGTCGCCGACCGGCAAAACGCGCGCGTCGCCGGCGACGACCTCCGGCAGCGCGCTGCGATCCGAAACGACGCACGGCGTACCCGCGCACAGCGCCTGCGCGGCCGCATAGCCGAAGCCCTCGTAAAACGAAGGAACCGCGACGGTCGCCGCGGTTGCGTAGAGTTCGAGAAGCTCGCGACGAGCCACGTATCCGCGAAACTCGATGCGATCCTCGACGCCGAGCGTCGCTGCGATCGACTCGCACTCTTGCCGGTACGGTGTCGGCGGCCCGACCGCAACGATGCGTGCACCCGGCAGCGCCGGGAGCGCGCGAATCAGCAGTTCCAAGTTCTTGCGCCGCTCGATCGTACCGACCGCCAGGATCGTGCGGCCGTCGCCGCCGCGGCGGTCCACGCTGCAAAAATCCGCCGCCGACACCGGGATACACGACGCTGCATGCGATCCGCGTCGAAGCCGGTCCGAGAACCTCCAGCAGTTCACCGCGCGAAAAACTCGGAGTCGACGACGAATGCGCGCTGCGCTGCTGGTATCGCTCGAGCCGCGAATCGCACCGAAATAGTAACGCGCGTAGGGCCGCGTATGCTGCTGCACGCGCAAGCCACGCTACGTCGTGCACGGTCACGACGACCGGAATCGCGACCGCGCACGGAATCGTTCCCGAGGCGGCTGTGCAGCACGTCGGCATCGGACGCTCGCGTACGCTGCGGCAGGAAGCAGACTTGATCCCAATAGACGCGGCGGTCGAATCGCCATGGATCCTGGCGTTGGTTCGGAAAGTTCGATGACGTCGACGTTTTCGCGCACGCAGCGCGTCGACTCAGACCGCGCACGTACTCGCCGATTCCGGTCGCCGTCCCGACCGTCAACTGAGCGTCGATCGCGACCTTCACTCGATGATCCGTCCCGTGTCGAGATCGCGCTGAGAGCGCGCGCACCATCTTCGAACCGGGATCGATCGCGCGCGCACGTTCGAGATCGGCGCGCGCCTGCACGTACGTCGCCGGCCGAGAACGCTGCGACGCCCATGCCGGCGATCGCGTCGGCGCCGCCGGGATCGATCTCGGCCGCCTGTGTGAACAGTTGCCGGGCGCGCGCGTAATCGCCTAAGAGCGCGGCTTGATTGCCGGCGGAGAGCGCGTACTTTTCCGAAAGCGGCGCCAGCTGCGACGGCCGATTCGAAGTTGCCGCGTGCCCGCTCGAGCCACGCGCGTTGCGCCGCGCTTGCCGGGACTTTCCGCCAGGCACTCTGGTTCGCAAACTCGCCGAGGTTCCAGTACGCTTCGGCGACGGCATCGGGGTGCGTCGTCAAGAGCGCGAGCCGGTCTTTCAGATGCAGCTCGAGCTGATACGCCGCTTCGGGATCGCTTGCGACCAGCGCGAACGCCGCTTGCGATCACGGCTCGACGTCCGGCGCTGCCAAATCGTATTCGAACGCGAGCGTCGTATCGCCGCGTGCACGGGCGGTCTGCGCGAGCAGTTCGTCGCGCGTCGGCGATGACGGACAGCCGAAGTGCATACCGTTCGCGCGGCATCGAAGTCGCCCGTTGCCAACGCCTGTGCCGCGAAGCGTCGATTCGACGAACGGAGCCGGCGCGACGCGGTCGAGCGCGCGATAGACGGCCAGTCCGAACCCGATTGGTACCCGCGAGGGCAGACTGCCCTGAACGGCCGCGCGCGCGTCCAGCGCATACGATGCGAACTGCACGATCGCGAGCGCAACGAACAAGCCTGCAATTGCGGCGACGATCGCCGCCCGCACGACGAAATAGCGGCGCGGCAACTCTAGAACTTGACCGTGAAGTTGACGTTCCCGCGCAAGTCGGAGAACGTGTTCGCCGGAGCGATATTATCTTGGTAGTGGTATTGGCTCGCCGAGAGCGAGATTTGGCTCGACCACTTCGGGATCGCGAGCGTTACGCGGCCGCCGAGCGAGTTATCTATTGCGTCGAGATTTCCGATACCGGGCAGCCCGTACTCTCCGAGCAGACGTTGGGCGTTGTAGTTCAGCCCGAGCGTCATCGTCGTCGTTACCGGTACGCGCCAAGTTCGCGCCGAGCGCGAGTTTGCTCATGTCCGCTAACTCGGAAGCGCGGGGACGGCGTCGCCGCCGATCTCCCACTTCGACGCGACCGGGAGCGCCGACGAATACGAAATCGTATCGTCGCGCATCAAGTGCTCGTAGCTGCTCGAAACGTCGACGTTGCACGCGGTGCGCGCCGGCCCGTACGTCGAAGTCCGCGCCGGCGTTGTAACCGTTGTCCGAATCGGAATGCGCCGAGGCTTGCGTCTCAGTCCCGCCGACCTGGCCGTCGAACTGCAGCCGTCCGAGATGCATCGAGACCGGGTACGGCCACGGAGCTCGGTGCGAACCCGGCCGTGAGGGGATTCGCGGGTTTTTGCGAGTACGCGGAGTTGCCGAACGAATTCGCCGGAGCGGGAGCGCTTGCAAGCGACGGCGATGATTCGCTCGGCGGAGCGGGAGCCGGCGGCTCGGCGACGTCGAGACGCCGCGGCACGTCGATCGCAATCGAAGGAACCGGCTCGTAGAAGGCCACCGGAACGAACCGGGTCGCACTCGGCGCAAAGACGCGGCCGGCGAAGTCGTCCATGCTGGATACCGACGGACGCTGAGCCGCGGTGCGCCGGACGCTCCTGCGCGAACGTTATCGTCGAACTCAAGCCCGGCGCGAAAGCGACGTCGGGAATTTTCTGTGGAACGGTCGTTATCGCGAACTCGCGCATGGGCGATTCGCTGGAGAGGTCGCCGTACGAAGCGGCGAGCGCCGCGTTAGCGTCGGTCGTCTCGCCGAAGAGCGCGCGGAATGCCGCAGCGCCAAAATCATACGAGGCCGATGACGAAATGACGGGATCGGATTGGGCAATATTCGGAGAGAGCGCCGGCACCAGCGCCAGGAGAATCGCTAACGAGGCCACGCGGGCCGAGCGACGCATTTTTCCTCCGAGTGACAACTACGCCCGGCGAGGCCGGGCAGATACTACTATCGGATATTTTGGACGGAGGTTTCAGTTACGCTAGGTCCGGCGTACTGCCCTCTTCGTCAAGATATCGTCGGGCAATAAGAATAGCCGCATAATCGTCGACCGGCCTGGGAGGCACCTGAAGACCGAGCGGGAATGAGCCGGCGCCACCCGGCCGGAGCGTGGTCGGCGAAGTAGAGGGTCCGAGCGAAGCGGGTCGTCTCGTACTCGTCGACCTGATGGACCGGGAGACCCAGTGCCTCGAGCGACTTGATCACCCGGCCGGCGTTCGTTCCACGCCCCACCGCCAGAACCGCCGGACCGAACTCGGCAACCACGGCGGCCAGCCGCTGCGGCCAGCCCGCCAAGCCCTCGATCCCCTGGATCGAGCGGCGTCCCGTCCGAATCCAGGACGGCGTACCCGGCCTTGCCCGTACCGGGGTCGACGCCAAGAACGCGGCCTGCGGCCATCAGCGCGGGGCGGGCGTGAGCACGGCAACGATTGGGATGCCGCCGAGGTGCGGATAGACGTCTTCCGCGGCGTACGCGGTCAGGATAAATGAGCCCGGTTTGCCGAGCATCTGCTGCATCTCGGCAAGCGTCGGCAGAAGTTCGACGGTTTGGACGCTGTCCGCCAAGAATGGCGGAATGTGTTTTTGGCGCGCGATCGCGGAAACGTCGCGCTGCAGTTCGCTGATCGCGATGCTGGCGTTCGCCCCGCTTCCCCCCGGGATGCCTCGAATCGCATAGAGCGGTTCGGCTTTTGAAAACATCCTCTGATCCGGCGTTCCACTGATCTCGAAATGGATTGGGTCGCCTTCGTAGAGATTCTGGCCCGAGGTCACGCTCAGCATCACGTCGCCCGGAACCGTTCGCTGGACTTGCTCCACGTCGTTGGCCAAGCGATTGAGCTGCTTATCGATATCCGGCGGATTGACGTACGGCTTCAAACCGAGCGCGGGATAGGTGTTGTTGACGTAGCGTACCGCGCTGGAATAGTAATCCTGAATCGTCGCAAGCCGATCCGCCGACGAGGTATTCTTCTTGATGATCTTCGCGTACGGCACCATCAGCGTCTCGTTGGCGACGACTAAGTGGCCGTTTTGTACTTTCGTTTCGAGCTCGTTCTGTCGCGTTTGCAGATCGGCGATCTGCGCGTTGAGGGAGCTGAGTTTGAAGAACGCGGTCTTGACCTCTTGCGAGGCGAGAATCGCGACGAGCGTGACCACGAGCGCGATGGTCATACCGGTGCCGATCGCGATGATCGTGGACGTGTAGCGCGGCCGGATATTGAAAAGCGTCAGCCGCTTGCGGCCGACTTGATGTCCGACGCGGTCGCCGACGTACGCAACGCCGCCGGCGATCGCCATCACGAGCAGCACGTTTCCGACGCCGCGTATGAACTCGACGAAGTTCACGTCAGTGCCGCCTGCCGCAAACGGCTAAGACCATACACCGTGAAGATTAGGTTGGGCATCCACGCCCACAGCCACGCCAGCGGGAGAAACGCGCCGCCGGCGTACGAGCACAAAACCATAACGATATAGTAAACGAAAATGATCAGAATCGAGACGCCGAAACCAATACCCATACCGCCGCTGCCGCGGGACGGGCGCAGTCCGTAGGGAATTGCAATGAGCACGAAAACGAAGCAAGCGAACGGCTGCGCGAGTTTTTCCTGATACGTCGTCACGTACTTCCGCATTTCCGTCTCCGTCAGCTGTCCCGAACGGACGAGTGCGGCGATCTGCGAACGGCTCATGCTCTGCGGGTCGTCATTGCTGATACGCTTGGCAATCTCGGTTGGATTCTCGCCGATTTCGACCTCCTGCCGCGGCACGCGCGGCTCGGAGAGCGAGCTGCCGTCCGGATTGAACCGGTAGACGCTCGAATCGTAGAGCACCCATCGGTCGACGTCGAACTCCGCGCGGTCGGCGAAGACGATCTGCGTGGGCTGGTTATTGCGGTCGTACTGGACGAGCGTCACGTGCAAGAGCGCCGACGAGTTCGGATCGAAGCTGTTCGCGATCGTCACCTGCCGGCCGCCCCCGGGGAGCGGCAACTTCACCGTGAGGTCGCGGCCGAAGGCGCTGACGTGGTTGATGACGTTGTTCTCGATGTTGGCCACTTGGCCGTTGGCATATGGAACGAGGCCTTCTTGCAGCACCAGCGTGACCAGCGACATCACGATGCCGGCGACGAGCAGCGGCGTGATGATCCGGAAGAATCCGATCCCGGCGGCCTTCATGGCGGTCAGTTCGCTCTCGCCCGAAAGCCGCTGCATCGCCAACAACGTGCCGAGCAGCAGCGCCATTGGAATAACGAGGACGATCTCGGTCGGCAGCGTCCACAGAAATACGGCGATCGCCGCCCACACCGGAGCGTGATCGTTGCTGACCGCCTTACCCAGATTGAGCAGTTGATTGGCCGCAAAAATCATCGTGAAGATGGCCAGGCCGAAACCGGCCGGGCCGGCCAGCTCGGTGAGCATGTACCGGTCGAGGATCGTGAATCGAAGCGGCTGCGCGCGCCGATGTGCGACGGTTACTATAGCCGGAACCCTTCGCCCAAATAAAACTTCCGTGCGATCGGCGAATCGAGCACTTCCTGCGCGGTCCCCGAGACTTCGATACGCCCGTTGTTCATGATGTACGCGCGATCGACGATCGCAAGCGTCTCGCGGACTTGGTGATCGGTGATGAGGATGCCGAGTCCACGATCGCGCAACTGGCGGATCATCGCTTGAATGTCGGCGACCGCAATCGGATCGATGCCGGTGAACGGTTCGTCGAGCAGCAGGAACGCGGGCTCCGTCGCGATCGCGCGTGCGATCTCGACGCGCCGGCGCTCGCCGCCGGAAAGGCTATCGCCGCGCGCGTTGATGAACGCGCGCAGGCCGAACTCTTCCAAGAGCGCCGGCAGCCGGCGCTCTTGTTCGTCGTGCGGCACGCCGTTCTGCTCCCAGATGAGCCGGATATTGTCGCCGACCGAGAGTTTGCGAAAGATCGAGTTCTCCTGCGCGAGGTACCCGATGCCGTTGCGCGCGCGCGCATACATCGGCGCCGCGCCGAGATCGAGCTCGTCGCCGCCGCGATCGAGCACGACGGCGCCGCCGTCGGGCTTGACCAATCCGACGACCATGTAAAACGTCGTCGTCTTTCCGGCACCGTTGGGGCCGAGCAGGCCGACGACTTCGTTCGTGCCGACTTCGGCGCTGACGCCGTCGACGACGGTACGTTCGCCGTAGCGTTTTACGAGGCCGCGCAGTTTTATGGAGTGTTCGTCGTTCATTGCATTCTGTAGTGCGTTAGCGAGATGTCCGAATCGAATCGGCTTCCGGTTCCGCGGAACCCTTTAGGATCGCTGATTACCACGTTCCCGGTTCCGTGCAGCGTTTGGTCCGCGTGGTCGTACTCGAGCTGTCGGCACGACAGCGTCATGCCGTTGGCCGCGCGCGCGTTCACGCCGCCGACGAGGGTTAGCGTGCTGCGCGCCTGATCGAAAACCGCCTGTGGGGCGGTCGCGCTCAACGTCGAGCCGTTCTTGTCGTGAAACATGATGCGCGCGTTCGTGAAAACGACGCGCGCGTTGCCGCTGCGGCCATTACTTTCGGCGCGGTCCGCCGTTAGATCGTATTCGACGCGATTGTCGGCTTGCCGCTCGAGGACGTGGACTGGTTTGCCCGGCGTTCCCTGCCCCGTAATATGTAGATCCAGCCCCTTAGGGGAGGCTGAGGCTGAGGGTGCGCCGGATGGCGCGGGCGACGATTTGGGGGCCTGCGGATTGCACCCGTAGAGGACGCACGCCGCCGCGACGATCGACGCTAGCCGCCTCATCCTTCGGGTTCTCCAAGGCCGTGGCGAGCCGCCCCAAGCGCGAGCGCCATCGTCGGGAGCCAGAGTCCGAATATCACGACGCTCATCGTATCGATCAGCCCTTGCACGGCGACGCCGACGAGTCCCGCCGTCAACGCCATCGCAAGCAGCGCGGCATCCGGTTGCGCCGACGCAACCCGCGTGCGAATCTCCAGCGCGAATCGCCAGCAAACCCATGCGAATGCTGAGATTCCGATGAGTCCCATCTCGGCGACGATCGTCAGATAGATGCTGTGCGCGTGATAGGCACTCGGCTCGCCGTCGGGGACGCGTACGATCGCATAAAGCCGTGAGAAATCGAACGGCCCGACGCCGGTGAGCGGGAAACGATCGATGATCTGCAGCGCCGCCTGCCAGATCGAGATGCGCGTGTAGTCCTCGCTTGGGTTGTGATGCACGTTGAAGAGCAGCAAGACGGCCAGGACCGCGCAGCCAACCACGATCGCTACAGCCGTTGCGCGTTGCCGCATCGCGCGCGTCTGCGCGGCTAACAAGAATGCGGCGGCGGCCGCGAATCCCATCCATCCGGCGCGCGAATAGGTCATCGCCAGCGTGGGAACGGCGATCGCAAGAACCACCCAGGACGCTACGCGCATCGAGCGTTCGCGCGCGATTCGCGCCAGCGCGTACGCGACCGGAATCAACACGATCAGATACGCGGCGAGCTCGCCCGGCAGAACGAACGTCCCGGTCGCACGTCCGTGCTGAATCGCATACTGCGCTTCGGGCACGCGCAGCACGACCATCGCCACGGCGGCGGCGGCCGCCGCGCCGGCCGAGATCAAGTACGACCAATAGATTGCGCGCGCGACACCCGGCTCGTTGTAAAACGAAAGAAGCGTCGAATGCCAGAGCACGCCCATGCCGAAAATTGCGGCGAAGAGCAAACCGGCCGATGGATCGAAGCCGGCAAGCGCCGCCAGCAAGCCGGCAGCGAAGAGCGCGATCAGCGGTACCAGCAGCGGGTTATCGCGCGGCGTCCGCCGCAAAACGAATGCGAGAACGAAGATGCATTCTGCTAGAACGCCCGCGGCTAAGACGCCGATCGCGTATGCGCGCGGAAGCAGCGCGATGCCGGGGAAACCGACCGGTTCGAGCGCGATGAACGAGGGATAGAGCGGAATTGCGACGATGGTGAACGCGATCGCCGCGATCAAGACGCGCCGCAGCCGAACGTTCACGCGCGCGCTCCGCCGGCTACCGCAGCGATGCGTTGCGCGATCCGGCGCGCTCCGCCCGGCGCACCCATCCGCGCGCGTCCGACCGCGCCCATCCGCTCGCGCCGCGCGCCGTCGAGCAGAAGATCGCGCACGCCCGCGACGGCGCGTTCGTCACCGGGCAAAATGGCAAGCGCTTCACCGAGCAAGCCCGATTGCCGCTTGCGATACCATGCCGTCTTGCGATCGCGGCCGCGCTCGAATGCGACGACCGGTATGCCGCCGGCGGCGGCGGCTTCATTTGCGGTCCCCGCTTGGCCCATCACCAGCGTCGCGCGGGCTAACACTCCTCCGAGCGCTCCGCGCCACGCGCGAACGACGCTGCGCTCGTTGCGGCGCAGCACGAACGGTATTTCTGCGCCGTCCGCACCGGCAACGTCCCAGCCGTCGGCACGTGCGTCCGCTGCAAAGCGCGCGGGGTCGAGGCCCGGCGCTACGGAGAGTGCCGCGCCGAGCGCCGGGTTGTCCCGCGCGAGTTCGCCCACGACGTGCAACAAGAAACGCGCATCTTCGTACGCGTTTTCGCGGCTGCCCGGAAGCAGCGCGATGGCCGGCTCGAATCCATTCAGCGCACGCGCATCGCCCGAAGCGGCGAAAAGATCGACGATCACGTTGGCTGCCGGCTCCACGTCGAGCCCGCTCGTCCGCAGCCGCGCCGCGGTCGCATCGTCGCGGACGAACACGGCGCGCGCGCGGCGGAGTACCCGCTCCTCGAACGGCCCGTACGGCGCGACGCTGACGCTCTTCGCCGTGCCGACGAACACGACCGGCGCGCCGGCCGCGAGCGCCATCAGCAGCCCATAGACGTCGCCGATCGCGACGACGGCATCGTATTTGCCGCGTGCGCTGCGGACGAAACGATACTGCGCTACGGTCAGTGCGATCAATCCCGAGCCGACGTCGCGCGCGATGTTGCGCACGTTGCCCATCGCAATCAAGCCGCCGCTCGGCATCGCACGCCGCGGGCCGACCTCGATCAGGTTCGCGAAACTCCCTTGGCCGACGAGCGCGACGTGTTCGATCGCGGCGTCCGGTACGATCTCGAGAAGTTCGCGGGCGATGCGATCCGCGATGGCCGCTTCGCCGTGCCCATTACTGACGAAGAGCAGTCGCATCATGCGCTCGGAATCAGCGGAACGAGCGCGAAGTCGCGTATCGCGAAGCGCCCCGCCGCCGCGTCGTAGTCCAGTTCGGTGCGCGACGCGTAGCGGCCGTAAGGTCCCGCGTGGACGATCGGCACGCCGTTCACGTACTCCGGTTCGAAGAGCGTATCGTGGCTGTGTCCGCCGAGCAGAAGATCGATGCGGGGAACGCGCTGCGCGAGTTTCCTGTCGAGCGACAGACCGACGTGCGACAGCACGACCAGCATATCGCTCGCCGGAACGCCGCTCGCGTAGGGTTCGATCGCATCCCATGGATCTAAGAAGCGCCAGCCGAAAACGCGCTCCCACGGGCTGCCGGCCGGATACTGCATGATCAACAATCCGAGTACGTGAATGCGGACGCCGTCGCGTTCGAACGTCAGCGAAGGAACGAAGGGCAGCTCGCGCCCTTTGACGTCCTGCAGGTTCGTGCAGACGAGCGGATGCGCCATACGCAACGCGCGCGCGCGCAGGAGCGGAAAAAGATAATGAAACTCGCGGTTGCCGATGCTCTGCGCGTCGCAGCCCGCAGCGTCGAGCTCCCCGATTACCGGTTCGACGCGACGATACACCGTTTGGCTGCCGCGCAGCGAATCGCCGCAATCGAAGTAGAGTCCCGGACGTTCCGCGCGGAGCGCCTGCATGCGAGGGACGAAGCCGCGGTTATCGTGTAAATCCGAGGTGTGGTAAATGCGAATCACGCCTGGCCGGCCTTGGCGAGGGCGACCGCGAAACGCGCGCAGCGCATCAACGCATCGGGCGGCCCGAGCGCGGCGCGCAGTTCGGCGAACTGGGCGTACTGCAAAGAAGGATCGCGCAGCACCGCATCCATCTCGCTGGCAAGCCGTTCCGGCGTCGCTTCCTCTTGAAGAAATTCGGGAACCACCTCGCGGCCGAGCACCAAGTTCGGCAGCGTGATGTACTTGTGCCGGATCAAGCTGCGTCCGTGTTTGACGAGTATCGGCGTGATGATGTACAGCGCGATTGCCGGCACGCCGGAGAGCACGGTTTCGAGCACGGCCGTCCCCGACGAAACCCACGCGCCGTCGGCGTCGGCGACCGCTGCCTGTACGCCTCGCACCACCTCCGCATCGGGCAGCCGCTCGCGTTTCAACCTCGCGCGAATGAATCGTTCGCCGCGCGCGTCCGCCGCGCCGAAAATCGCGCGCAGGCGGGGACGCCGGTTTTTTAGTTCGCGATACGCGGCGATCAGCGCGGGCAGGTGAAAGCCAAGTTCGCCCTTCCGGCTTCCCGGCAGAATCGCGACCGTCCCGCCGTCTGCCGGCGGCGCTTCGCGCGGCGGACGAAGACGGTACTCGCCGGCGAGCGGATGGCCGAAATACACGATCGGCAACTGATGCGATTTGTAGAAA
This sequence comes from Vulcanimicrobiota bacterium, assembly GCA_963782265.1. Lineage (GTDB taxonomy): Bacteria > Vulcanimicrobiota > Vulcanimicrobiia > Vulcanimicrobiales > Vulcanimicrobiaceae > CAWAJD01. Next base: position 70,406 of record CAWAJD010000040.1, on the reverse strand, counting down.
TCGTATTGGTGAGAAAATGCCGTGAGTGGCACCGAGACCGCCGCGACCTCGCGCGCCTTCTTTTCGCTGTCGAGCCACGTTCCGGGCGGAAAAACGTCGAGGACGGGAAGCGGATACTTCAATCGGCGGCGCAGCGTCGAGGCCAATCGCAAGTTGAACGCACCGAAATCGACGAGCACGACGAGATCCGGTTTCGACGACGCGATATGCAGCGCCGTCTGCCACATGATTGCTAGAAGTTTCGGAATGCGCGGAACCGCGGCGATCGGCCCCATGCTCGCCCAGCCGGTATGGTTACGCCAGATCGAGAACCCTTCCGCGCGCATTCGTCCGGTACCGATGCCTTCGAACTGCGCCTCCGGGTCTATGGCTCGAATCGCACGTGCCAACAGCAAGGCACTGGACTCGCCCGAAGCTTCGCCGGTAGAAAAAAAGTACCGCACGCCCTAAGGACCGGCGCCTATTTCAGGACGCCGCGTTCGGACGGAGCTTCCAGAAACGCGATCAGTTCGCGTCCTGGATCGCTCGTGACCTCGGCCTTCATCGTATCGATGGCTTGCGAAACGTTCAGTTTGGGATCGTAGAGAATCTTGTAGAACTTCTTGATTTGATTGCGCTCTTCGACCGTGAAACCGGCGCGGCGCAGCCCGACGCTGTTGAGCCCGTAAGCGCGCGCCGGATTGCCTTCGATCAAGAAAAACGGCGGCGCATCCTTTGTGAGCTTGCTGGCGCCGCCGACCATCGCGTAGCGTCCGATGCGCGTGAACTGATGGATGCCGGCTTGGCCGCCGATGGTTGCGTAATCGCCGATCTCGACGTGCCCCGCGAGCTGGGCGAGATTGCTCATCGTCACCGAGTTGCCGACGACGCAGTTATGCGCGATGTGCACGTACGCCAGCAGCAAGCAATCGTCGCCTACCGACGTAATCGTGTCGGCTCCGGTGGCCCGCTGAACGCTGACGTACTCGCGCAGCACGGTCCGGCTTCCGACCTTGGTGAAGGCGCGCTCGCCGGAATACTTTCGGTCCTGCGACGACGCACCGATGGTCGCGAACGGATAGATCTGGCAATCCTCGCCGATCTCGGTCCAGCCGTTCACCACGACGTGCGCCTGGAGCACGCTGCGCGGGCCGATCGTCACGTTCTCGCCGACGATACAGTACGGGCCGATCTCCGCGTTCGCGCCGACTTTTGCGTTGGGGTGAACGATCGCTGAGGAGTGTATCATCCGCTCGCCTACGCGCGCAGCACCGACGAATCGAATCCGAAATTATCGGGATCCGACGAAATGGAAAACGTCAGCTCCGCCGAGCAGACGAACTGGCCGTCGACCGTCGCCTGGGCGTCGACCCAGATGATGCTGCGTTTTTGCCGGACCAGCACGACCTCCATGTCGAGACGGTCCCCGGGGACCACCGGGCGGCGGAACTTGGCTTTGTCGATGCCGGCAAGGTAGGGAATCTTTCGCGAAAACTCGCCGGGTTCGAGGACGACCGCGCCGCCGAGCTGCGCCATCGCTTCGATCATGTAGACGCCGGGGAAGAGCGGATTGCCTGGAAAGTGTCCCTGGAACACCGGCTCGTTGAACGTGATGTTCTTGTAGCCTTTGACGCGTACGAGCGGCACGAGTTCGGTCACGCGATCGATCAGGAGCATCGGGTACCGGTGCGGGCAAGACCTCCATGATCTTGCGAATGTCTTGTTGCATCAGCGTTCCGTTGCGAGCTCGGGCATGCGGGCGCGCAATTCGCGCGCCGCCTGCGCGTGCAGTGCGTGCCCGCTCTTTACCGCAATGATTTCGCAGAGCGGCCACGCGCCCAGCAGTGCGAAGTCGCCGATCAGATCGAGCACTTTGTGGCGCACCACTTCGTTGGGCCAGCGCAACGGCTGCATCGGACCGTCCGGTGCGAAGACGATCGCATTGTCGAGACTGCCGCCTAAGGCCAAGCCCCGTGCGTGCAGCGCTTCGACTTCATGCAGGTAGCCGAAGGTTCGGCGGCGGCGATTTCGGTTGCAAACGTCGGCGCGTCGATAACGCCGGAGTAGTACTGCGTACCAACCGGCGCTGGAAAGTCGGCGATGAAGCGGACGCGGAACTCGTCGGACGCAACGAAGACGACCATCTTATCGCCGTTTTGAACGACCATCGGCTGCCCGAGCGTCACGGTCGCCCGCGCGACGCCCTGCACCTCGAGGCCCGTCGCGTCGATCGCCGCGGCGAACTCGGCCGCACTGCCGTCGCGCACCGGAATCTCCGGCCCCGTCACGACGATCTCGGCGTTGCTGACGCCCATCGCGAAGAGCGCCGAAAGCAGATGTTCGGTGGTCGAAACGCTCGCACCGTCGCGTCCCAGCACGGTCGTGCGCGACGTATCGATCACGTACTCGGCGGTTGCCGGCACGCGAATCGAACCGAGTAAAAACGTCAAGCCGCTGTTCGCAGCGGCGGGACGCACTTCGACCGAGGATTGGGCTCCGGTGTGAAGGCCGACGCCATCGAAGCGCACCGGCGCGCGGAGCGTCGCTTGCATCATCGCGGGCTACCGCTCGTCTTTATCGCGCGAGCGCTCGCGCTCCAAAGCATCGACACGAGCGACGAGCTTTGGCAGTTTGCGAATCATGACCTCTCGCCGGAGATCTTCGCGATGGTCGCGCCCGGGGTTTCCAGAGATCATGGCCCCGTCGGGAACGTCGGCCCAGACGCCGGTTTTCCCGGCAATCGTGACGCGCGAACCGATCGTCATGTGCCCGCGCGTTCCGACTTGGCCGGCAACCTTGACGTAGTCGCCAACGGTGGTCGAACCCGCTAGGCCGGTGAGCGCGGCAAACGCGCAGTGTTTTCCGATCCGGCAGTTGTGGCCGATTTGCACCAGATTGTCGATCTTCGTACCGGTGCCGATCCGCGTGCTTCCCGTCTGACCGCGATCGATGCAGCTGTTCGCGCCGATTTCGACTTCGTCGTCCAGGACGACGTTGCCGACTTGCGGGATGCGCTCGAGACGGCCGTCGATGAACGCCCAGCCGAAACCCTCGCTGCCGATCACGCACCCGGCGTGCAGCACGACGCGATTTCCCGCGACGCAGCCTTCCATCAGGCAAGCTCGCGGATGCAGCCACGTGGAATCGCCGACAATTGCGCCGGCGCCGACGTACGCGCCGGTATCGATCACGCTCGCGCCCCCGACGCGCGCGCCGGGGCCGATGTAGGCGTGGGCGCCGACGTACGCGTCGGCGGCGACGTCGGCTTGCGGATCGATCGCAGCGCTCGGATGACGGAATGGTCCGCGCGGCATCGGCGGCCGCAACGACGCGAGCAGCGTTGCGAGCGCGACGCGCGCGTTCTCGACGACCAGCAGGGGTTTATGCGTTTCGGGCAGCGTCAGCGCGGCATCGACCAGAACCGCTGCGGCTCGCGAGCCGAGCGCTGCGGCGAGGTACCGGTCGTCGGTGGCAAACGTCAGCGCGTCGGGAGCCGCTTCGTCGACTGCCGTGACGCGTTCGATAACGACGTTTCCGTCGCCGACCACGCGCCCGCCGACGCGGGCCGCCAACTCCTGCAGCGTGCCGAGCATAAGCTCTAGGTTACGGGCTCGAGCTTGGACTCGGAGTCGGTTTCTCCGTAATGTTCATCACTTTTTCGACGTCGGCCGTGATGTCCGTACCGCCATACCCGACGCCTTCGCGCGTGACCACCAGCTTGAGCTGCTTGTCGGCCGCGACCTTGCCGGCCGCGTCCTTGATCTGCTGCGTGAGCTGGTTGGTGATCGCCGCGTACTTCGCTTGCATCTGCGCGGCTTGGCGCTGTTTAGCCGCATTGCTCTGCTTGCTGTTCGCAACGGTCTGCTCGTCGCCCAAGAGCTGATTTTGGTCGGCTTGATACTCCGGCCAGTTCGCAACGATGCGTGCGACGTCGACGGTGCCCACCGGGCTCGGCGTTCCGCATCCTGCGAGCAGCGTCGCGGTCAGACCGGCAATGATGATCGTATGCTTTTTATTCACTCGTGTAGGCCTTCAACATCTTTGATGAGTTCGTTAGTCATATCGTAGCCGCCGGCGGCCGCCGTGATGTCTACGAAGACGGTGGTAAAACCCTGATCCTTCGCGATGCGATTGGTTTCGCGCTTGATCTGGTCGCCGATCTGTTTGTAGAGATCGGCACGACGCTTTTGAAGAGCGTCGAGTTCTTTTGCAGCCGCGCCGGTCGCGCCGACGTCGGCGCCGTGCATGGCCGCGAACTGTTTGTCGAGGTCCGCTTTCGTCGCCTGGTAGTCGTCGATGGTCTTCTGCGACTCGGCTTGAAACTGCGCGGCGTATTGTTTGTGAATCGCCGCGATCTTGGCTTGAACGCCGGGCGGCAGGTTCGCGGGCAGCGGCGGCGGCCCCAGGCTCTGGATCTGCTGGCTCACTTCGTTGTGACGCTCTTCGAGCTTCGCGCGCGTCTCCTGCCCGATCGACCCTGTCTGCGCTTGGATCGCGCTGCTGGTCTCGCGGTTGAGCTGGGTCTGATACGCCGAGAGCGTCGCTTGGTCGGCGTTGCGCTGCGCCGTCATCGCTTTCGTTTCTTTGGCGTTGATATCGGCGAGCTGCTGCTGCAGCTGCGTGCGCGTCGCATCGTCCATCGCTAGGTTGGAGAGTTTCGTCTTGATGGCCAGCCGCTGCGTCGCGTCCTGCTGGGTGAGCCGCAGCGAAAGGTCGGTTTCGTTCTGCTGCAGCTCCTCGGCCTTCGCCCGAAACTTCTGCGCGGCTTGGGTTTGAAGCTGGCGCGCGATGCCTTGTGCGGCCGCGTTGTCTTGCGCGATCACGCTCTGCTGGTAGCTCATGAAATCTTGGTTGGCGGCCTGGGCGGCAGCCTGTGCCTGCTGAGCCGAGGTCGAGCTGGTTTGAGCCGCCGCATATTGACCGGCGCCGCTCACGCCGGCGGCCGCGAGCGCGGACGCGACGGCCTGCGCTTCGAGTTTGGCGTATTTGCTCTGCGTTTGCGCGAGAATTTTGTTGGCGCGATTCTGGGCGTCTTGCAAGTTCTGATTCAGCCCTTTGACCTGCTGCTGCATCGCAGCCGCCGATAGCGGCACGTGCGGACCGGACGCCTCGAGATTGATCGAGGCGATGGCGTCGTCGAGCTGCGAGAGCTGCGGGTAAAGCGGGTGATGCTTCACGACGTCGTCGAGCCGCACGTAACCGATTCCGCGTACGGCGCTGGAATGAACGTCCGGACCGCAGCCCGGCAGGGCTGCAGCCGCTAGGAGCATTGCCAAAACAAGGCTCTTACTTACTGAGTTCACTCTGGACGTCGGTCGTGATGTCCGTACCGCCGTAGAGCACGTCGGCACGGTCTACCACGAGGATCAGATTCTTCTTCTTAGCCACGTCGGCGGTCGCGGATTTGGTCGCGTCGACGAGCGGCTTGAGCAGTTCGTTCTCTTTATCGTTGACGGTCTTCTGGAACTCCGCGTAGACCTGCTGCTGTTTCGCCTGATCTTTTGCGGCCAGCGCCTCGTTGAGCTGCGGCGCGAAGATCTGCTTCTGCGCTGCGGCAAACTGCGACATCTGATCGTTAGCGGCTTTCACCTTTGGAAGGCTGTCCAGCACGTTCTGATCGACGAAGCCGATCGTCGACGGCGCCGGCGATGCGGTCGGCGGATTGATCGCCTGCGAGCTCAGGAACAGCGCTTCGACGTCTTTGGTGATGTCCTGACCGCCGTAGATCACGATGCGCTTGTCGACGACGACCGACAGACCGCGGGTCGCGCTGACTTGGGCGATGGCGAGCTGCGCGCGCGTGAAGATCGGTCCGACGATTTCGCGCTGTTTGTCCTGCAGACGCTGCTGGAAGTCGATCTGGATGCGCTGCTTGTCGGCGTCGGTTCTGGCGCCTTTCATCTGGCTGTTGAACTGTCCATCGAGCTGGCTCTTGAAGACGGCCAGCTGCCTGTTGGCGGCGGCGAAGGCGGGCAGGCTCGCCAGCTCCGCTTGGTCGAGGAGGCCGACGTCTGCGACGTCGGCGGCGATCGCCGCGGGCGCGAACGAAAACGCGATTAGCGCGGCGGCGAAGAGGGTCGATACGTACCGGATTCTCATGGTTTTCCTTAACGACGGGTGAAGACTAGAAACTTTGTCCGATGCCGAAGCTCGTGTGCGTGCCGTTCACACCCTTCGCAAAGTCGATGCGAATCGTGCGCAGGCCGAGCTGGGGAACGTCGAACCGGATACCCGCGCCGTAGTCGCCGTAGAGCGTCCAGTTGCCCGGATATCCGACGATGCGGTTGGTATACGGATTGAGCAGCGGATACGCGCCGCGGATCTGATAGTCGAGTTCGTCCGACGAAAACGGCCAGCGTGATTCGCCGGTCGAGTGCGAGCGGTTGCCGCAGTTCGATTTGCCCGAGAAACGCGCCGGTCGCATAGAAGACCTGGTTGTATCCGCGCATTTGCTGATCCGAGAACGTGAAGAGCGAACTCGGTGGAATGACGCCGGTCGAGTTGTCGACCAAGCCGTGGATGCCGAGCGTCGCCGATTTCAAGATCGGGAAGAACTTGGCGACGTCCAGCGTTCCTTGCGTGAAATCGAAGTTCGAACCGATCCCCGGCACCGAAACCGTCCCGGTGAGCACGGCCTTGACGCCGCGGCGCGGGTTGAACGGATCGTCGAGCGTGATGCTGGAGAGATTCAGTCCGACGGTGTTGAGGTTGTACGGATTGCCGGTGTTGACGTTGGCGATCGAGCTCGCAGCGATACCGAACGACCCGTTCAAGTTGGTCGAGGTCGAGTTGATTGGGCTCGGCGACGGACCGATGAAGATGTTCGGCTGGGATCCTTGGAAATAATATGGGGACGGGACCGTCGTGCTGTACTTGATCTTCTGAGCCCCGATATTAAAACCTAACGTCGTGTAATCGCTCAAGCGGCGCCCGATGCCGCCGCTGATGCCCGTCGCACTCGATTCGCTGGTCGCGATGATGTTGCTGAGCTGCGTAGAGCTTGCGCTTGGCGACAGCGTCACCGGGATCGCCGGTACCGGCCCGTTGGTCGACGGAATCGTCGGCGAACTGCTGGTGATGCCGTAGACCGGATAGTAGTACGTCGAGTTGTTCGTGAAGATGCTGGCGTTGGCGCTGTACTTCTGCGACTGCGGCGTGCTCCCGAGATACGGAATAGCCGCCGACAGCTGGGCGACGCCCGTGCGCGCGCCTTTTTCGAGCTGCAGCGACGCGGTGTTGCCCGTACCGTGGAGGTTGTTGTCGGTAAAGCCGAGCGTGCCGTAGAGGCCCTGGCCGGTCAGGCCGCCCGAGTATCCGAAGCCGACCGACGCCGATGCGGTGCGCTGTTCGGTGACGTGCCAGAGCAGCGTGACCTGCTGCGGCTTCTTGGGATCGGGGCCGTCCTTGATGTCCGGCTCGACCTTCGAGAAGAAGCCCATCGAGTTCAAGCGCTGATAGTCGTTCTTGATTGCGTCGGTGTTCAGCACCATACCCGGCTTCACGCGCAGTTCGCGGCGAATGACTTGGTCTTTGGTGCGCACGTTACCGGTTATTTCGACGACCGCGACGCGGGCGACGTAGATGTTGTACTTAATGTCGACCGTGTCGGCTTTTTGGTCGATCGACGATGGGTCGATGCCGCCCTCGAAGTTTCCGACTTCGAGATGCCACTTGTCTTCGTAGTACTTTTGAAGCGCTTTGAAGTCGGCATCGCGGATGTCGTCCGAGTACTGCATGCCGGGCTTGAGCGTCATCACCGGCAGCAGCAGCTGCGGCGGCAGCAGCGGATCGCCGCCGATCAAGATGTGCTTGACCGTGAGGCCTTCAAGGATGGTGAGCGTCACCGCGCCGGTCGCCGGATCGAGGTTGATGTCTTTCACGTGCGTCGGGACTTGGCCGCCGTACCCGATGCGCTCGTAGTAGTTGTTGATCTTGAGCACGTCCTGACGGAACGTGTTCGTGTTGAAGACCTGTCCGACCGAAAGATCCATCAGGGCCAGGAGCGTGTCGCTCGGCACCTTGCTGTTTCCGGTGAAGGCGATCTTCGTGATGACCGGGTTCTCAACCACGCGGTAGGTGATCGCAACGCCGTCCGGGCGCGCACGCACCAGCGGCGGCGCAATGTCCGCGAAGTATCCGAGCGCGTTGATCCGCGCCAAGTCGTCCTGGACGACCTTTGGATCGTAAGCCTGGCCGGGGCGGGCTTGGACGACGGACATGATGGTCGCCGTGGGGACGTGAAGATTTCCGGTGATATCGACGGAAACGATCTTCGGGCCCGTCGCCGAATTTGCGGGAGCCGCGGGGGCAAACGCAAGGGCAAGCACGAGCAACGCACCCGCGCACCGCACCAGTATGCGCGGCACACGCCGAAGGTCAAAGGTCATAACGAAAGACAGTCCTCGAGTTTTCTAATATTGAAGAAGGGGGCTGACGAGGCCAGCACGGGCCAGAACGTGCGCGAGCACGCCCCATTCGACCCGGTCGCGATGTTCGCGTCCCACCCCCACGCTCCTTGCCACAACGTGAGAGCGACATTAGCCTGAGGATAGCTATAGGCTTGGCACACAGTGCCAATTTCAATGACTTTAGCCACCCAATAATCGCCAATCCCGACGAAGTCCCGATGGGAGCCGGCCGTCGTCCCCCGAGTCAGTTTGGGGCGCCAAAGGGCAGGCATAAGCGAACCGAGGGGCCCAAGCGCCCTATGGCCTGGGGGCCCCACGCGAAGCGTGGGGGGCGCGGAGCAGAGCGAAGCGCCTTTTAAACAAAAGGCCGCCAAGCCACCGGCGCCGTTAAAGCCAACCGCCTTCAAAGTCCGGGACTTCCCCGGGGCCGGCAAGCCAAGAGCAAGCCCGCCAGTGGCCGGCATTGCGCCTACGGCCCTCCGACCAGAGACTGCAAGTTCCTCGTTAGCTGGAAGCTGAAGCCGTTGCCGCCTTGGATGGGCTGGCCTAGTACGAACTGCTGGCTGGAGTTGTAGTAGCCGCCGGTAGTTTGGAACAGCCTTGCGCCGCCGGTTTGGGTGAAGATGTTGACGCTGGCGCTGGTGTTGACGTTGGGCGAGTACTGGAGGCCGAACGTCTGGACTTGCGGGATCCCGAACGTAACGCCGTAGATGGCGCTCACGGTCTTCGAGAGTTCGCGCGCGGCTTTGAAGCCGACGCTCCCATAATAGCCCAGCGTCGAAATTGACGCTGGAGAGGCCCAGCCCCTGACCGAGCGCGTTTTCGACCGGGCTCAAAAGGCCGGCGGCAAACTGCGCGTTGAGGATATTGAAGGCTTCCTGGCCGACGGTCAGCGTGTTGGCGCGCTGCTGGTACACGCCCGGCGGCAGCATGTTAACGGCCCCGAGCGGGGTGAAGCCGCCCGGCGACTGGACCGCATACGGGTTGGAGTTGTTGAAGGCCGTGTCTGCGGATGAGTCCGCCAAGCGGCGCGAGGAGCGCCACGATTTGATCTTGCGAGTAGCCGGCCGGCTGCGAGGTGAAGGCGATCTTGAGCCCCGCAATCGGTCCGTCGACGGTGATCGTGATATCCGCCGTTCCGTACGGATTACGGGCCCGGTCGGGATCGGGATTGTTCACGTTCGCAACGGCAACGGCGTGAATGTTCGGCAGCACGCCGTCGGCCGGATCGAAGGTGACGGTGCCGTTTTGCACGCGGAACGCCTTGTCAAAGTACGTCAGCGTCCCGCCGGTGGAGGTAATCGTTCCGGCCAGCGTCGGCGCGGCGAGCGTGCCGCCGAGTTTGACCGACCCGGCCGTGCCGATATCCAGGCCGGCGCCGTAGCCGTTGCCGCGAATGCGCACGTTCTTTCCGGCCGAAGCTTGCAAGTCGAACGCGAGCGGAAGCGGCGGCCCGGATGTTCCGGCGGCGCTCTGCGCCGCTTGAAGAAACGACGAGAACGGCAGCGTCGCATTCGAGAGTGCGACGCTCCCGGAGAGCAGCGCGGTTTGCAGCGGGAGCTTCTTTAACGCGATGTCGGCGTCGAGCGTGCCCTTTCCGTAAGCCGGAATATCCAGCTGCACGTTCTTCGCATGGCCGGCAACGTCGAACGCAAGGTTGCCCGTGCTGGAGAAGCCGTCCGGAAACTGCACGCTCCCGTTGCCGAAGACCGTTCCGTTACCGAGCCGCGCGAACAGCCGCGTGATCTGCGCGGAGGAACGATTGAACGTCAACGTCGCCGTCGCGCCGACGATCGGCGTGCGCTCGAGATCGCTGACGTACGATCCGTTTTCGAGCGACGCGTGTCCGCGAATCTCCGGCGCGCCGACTTTGCCCGAAATGCCCATGTGTCCGTTGATCGACCCGCCCAGTTTCGTGTTGCTGCCGAGCAAGACGTTTAAGAATGCGGGATCGACGTTAAGCAGGTCGACGTCGAAGCTCACCGGCTGATCCGGCGGTCCGACGCGCAGCGGCGACAACTCGAGCGGCAGCGATCCCGCGAGGGTCGCTTCGCCTTGGGCGAAGCTGGCGCCGGCGTCGGAAAGCACCAGCGTCGTACCGCGCAGCTTGACTTCACCGAACGCCGACGCTACGGAAATACCGTACGCCTGCACGTCGGTTGCGTCGAAGCCGGCAGAAAGCGAGGGCGCGCGCAGCGTCCCCGCGACCTGCAGCGTCGATTCGAACGAACCGCTCACCGGAACGTGAACGCGCGCCAACTGATACACGAGTCGCGGCAAGTTGTCGGTTGCGGCATGCACCTCTAAGTCGAGTTTCTCCGTGGGCGAAAGACCGAAGGATCCCGTCGCAGACGCCTGCAGGCCGGGCGTCACGAGTTGCGAGCTGTCGATCGTGACGCGCGTGCCGTTCGAGTGGAGGGCGATCGTCGCGGTGTCGAGCGTCAGCGGCCCGAGCGTTCCGCCGTCGATGCGCGCGTCGCCGTGCATCGCGAGCGCCGGATAGCGGCCGTTCAGCGCGGCTTCACCCGAGGCGCGGCCCGTCACCGGGACGGCTTGAAAACCGAGCGCCGGCACCCAAAGCGACAGGTCGAGATTCGCGATCGAGCCGGTCAGATTGTAGTTTGAGCGCGACAGCATCGTTCCGATATCCGCCGACGGTGCGACGCCGATCGTGCCCTTCATCTTCAGCGCGCCTTCGTCGCCACCGATTGCGACGTTGCCGGTGACGCTGTTGCGTTGGCTCGACCACGCCGCGCGCATGTCGCCGATCGGCAGGTTGCGATAGCGGAACTTCCGGATGTCGATGTTGCCGCTCGTGTTGATCCGGTCCGGACGCACGAACGCGCCGAGACGCAGCGTACCGTTTCCGTCCAGCGTATCGCCGGTATCGAAGAAGTTGTTGAAGTCCGAGAGGTCGGCGCGATCCGACGCGACGTGAAACGCGTTCTCGCCTTGCTGGACGATGGCGGTGAAGTGCAGATTCGTCGTCCCGATCTTCACGCGGCCGTGGTGGAAGCTGACGCCGGCGACGCTTGCCGCGAGCGCTCCCGTCGCGTCGATGAACGGCAAACCGTTCACGTTGCCGCCGGGAACGCCGATGCTGCCGTTGATGAGCGGATCGGATCCGCGGCCGCCCACGTGCAGTCGCGCGTTGAACGAGCCCTCCGTCATGTAGTTCGGGTACGAAAGCGTGTGCAGCGTGCCGGCGACGTTGCCGGCCGGGATCGTGGCGTTCAGGCCGTACGCGGGCGTACCGGACGATAGGCTGTCGATCCGGCCGTCGACGTACGCGTAGGTCGAGCCGAGCGCGCCGATGGTCCGCCCAAGATGCACGCCGTCGCCCGCCAGATCGACTTCGCCGTTACCGCTGATCGGATAGTGCTGCATTACGCCGTTGGCAATCGAAACGCCGCCGCGATAGAACGGCAGCGGTGCGCCGGCGGCGAGATTACCGCTAGCCGTGAGGCGCCCCGAACCGATCGGCAGCCCGATGCCGTGCAGCTGCGCGGCATCGAGGTTCGTCGCCACCAAACTGAGCGCACTGGGGCGGCCCGGCGGCGGATGGGACGCGGTGGAGTAACGCCCCGCTGCGACGACGTCGCCGCCCGCAGCGCTCGCGTGCGCGCTGTACACGTCGAGCGTGTCGCCGTCGACGGCCAGCGTGATACTCGCACGGCTGATCGGAACGCCGCGCAGCGTAGCGCCGGGCATTTGCAGATCCTGGCCTTGAACGATGATGCGGCTGCCGACGACTTCGATACCGGCCGTGCCTTCGACCGGACCGTGCCCGGGAATGTCTTTTCCAAGGAACGGCTGCAAGCCGTCGAGCGTCCCGCGATAGTGGCCGCGCGCGACGAACGCCTGACCCGAGAACGCGCCGTTTCCATCGAAGCGACCCCATGGACCGCTTGCGTGCAGCACGTTCACCGCCGCGCCGTTCATCGTTCCGCCGAAGGCGGCGTGAATCGCATCGAAGGGAACGCCGGCGAACGCCATCTTGCGACCGGCGAACGTGCCCGCGATCTCGACGTCTTGTCCCGCGCCGCCGCCGGCCATGGTAAATCCGTCGATGCGTCCGTCGATCGTCGGGATCGCCGGCAGGTCGATGCCGGGGAACGCTTTCCGGCCAGGCGCGTGCAGGGTCAAATTCGAACCCATCGCCCAAAATGCACTCGAACCGCTCGGACGGTCGATCACGTAGCCGCCGTCGAGATCGCCGCGCTCGGTGTGCAGCCAAAACGGAACGACGCGCCCGGTGCCGTTCGGATCCAGCGTCACGAGACCGGCGACGCGCTCGGTGCCGCGCGCCGACGCAAACGCGCCGTTGACGTGAAAGAGCAGATCGCTGCCGGTCGCGACCGCATCGAAGAGCAACGGCTCGTCGCCAAGCAGTTCGTCGAGATACGGCAAGTGCTGCGCGGTAACGTTGGCGTGGACGGCGATATCCGAGACGAGTTTCTTTCCGCTGACGTCGAGCGTCCCGCGAACGGTCACGTCGGTACCGGCGTACCGCGCCAGCAGCGGAACGATGCCGACTTTGCCGTCACGATAGATGATGCTCGCATCGACATCGTTCAGCGGCATCGCCCGGTAGCGCGCGGTGACCGCATGCCCGTGCGCCACGACCATCGGGTTGTCGAGCGGCCCCTGCACCAGCACGCCGAGCGACATCACGCCGCTGATCTGCTCCTTCTGCGTGAACGTAAAGGCGTTGCGCAGCTTGGAGAGTTCGCCGGTACCGTCGACACCTAGACGGAGCTGCGCGCTGCCGGTGAGATCGCTGCTGAGGTCGAACAGGCCGCCGGTCATCCTCATCGGCACGCCGGCAAGATCGGCGGTCATGCCGCGTACGAAGACGTCGTTGTCCACCAGCTCCAAATGGCCGCGGATGTTTTCGATCGGCGCGGCGATGGCTTGAAACAGCATCTTCGCGCCGGCGAGATCGAGCTGGAGGTTGACGTGATACGAGCCCGGCAGGTTCGGCGCAACGTCGAGCGAGTAAAGCCGCGCGTCGAAGTTACGCGCACGCCCGGCGATGATCTTCAGCGCCGCGGTGTCGCTAAAGTAATTTGCCAGCGCGCGCAGCGGAAACGTGCGCGCCTGTGCGTGATGCATCGCGTAGCCGCGAATCGCGTCGATCTTACCGGCGATCGTGAACGGTTCGTTCTGGTTTCGCTCGAAGAACGCGCCGCGCGCCGTGTAGGCCGTCAGCGTCGCCGAGTCGATATTTGCGTTGACGTTGAAGTCGTGAATCTTGACGTCTTTGGCGCTCGCGTCGTAGGCGTACGGTTCGACCAGCTCCATCTGCGCGTTCTCCATACGCAGCGTGAAACGAACCGGAACCGGATCGACCGGCCGCGGAAGGGCCGGCGCGGTCTCCGGCTTACCTTGCGGGATGTCGATGTTGTACGAGCCGTCGCGAAAGTGGACGACCGTCAGCTTGGCTCCATCGACGGAAACGCCGGTCAATCCGAAACGATGCGTGCTGCCCGGCAGCAGGTCGCGCAGCGAATACCACACGTCCATGCGACGTGCGTCGAGCACGGAATATCCGTTGCGCGAAACGTGAACGTCGATCAACGCGGCGTGATCGCCGCCGATCAGCTGGTCTGCGTAGTGAAACGTGTAGCCGGTCGCCGCGCTGACCCCGGTTTGAAAGGCAAAGCGCAGCAACTCGTGGCGCTTCGCGATCACGATTCCGACAGCCAGTACGGCGGCCACCAGGCCGATGACGAACCGCTTGCGCACAACGAACTCTCCGGCTGGGATATACCCTCTCCGAGCGAAAGGGACCCTGCTAAAAGCGACCCGCGGGTCTTAGGCGCGCATTAAGCTTGCTAGAGATCGAGATTCTTGACGCTCTTGGCGTAGTCGAAGATGTACTGCTTGCGAGGTTCGACCTTGTCGCCCATAAGATCGGTGAAGATCTGCTCCGCTTCAACCGCGTCTTCCACGGTAATCTGCTTGAGCCGGCGGTTGCCGACTTCCATCGTCGTCTCCGCAAGCTGCTGAGCGTCCATTTCGCCGAGTCCCTTGTACTGCTGGATCGCAAAGTCTTTGGGGTCGGCGCCGTCGAGGACGACTTTGAGATCCGCCTCGGAAAACGCCCACCACTGTTTCTTGCCCTTACGAATTCCGTAGAGCGGCGGCTGCGCGATGTAGACGTACCCGCGTTCGACCAGCGGCTTCATCTGGCGATAGAAGAACGTCAGCAACAAGCGTGCGGATGTGCGAACCGTCGACGTCGGCGTCGGTCATGATGATGATCTTGTGGTAGCGCAGCTTCTCGGTATTGAACTCGTCGCCGAAGCCCGTGCCGAAGGCCGTGATCATCGTGCGGATCTCTTCGTTTGACGAGGACCTTGTCCAAGCGCGCCTTCTCGACGTTGATGATCTTGCCGCGCATCGGCAGGATGGCTTGCGTATTCGGGTCGCGGCCGCCCTTGGCCGTACCGCCGGCCGAATCGCCTTCAACCAAGAAGATTTCGCTCTCGGCCGGGTCTGGTGTTCTTGCAATCCACCAATTTACCGGGCAAGCCGCTGCCGTCGAGCGCGTTCTTGCGGCGCGAGAGGTCGCGCGCTTTCTTCGCGGCTTCGCGGGCCCGCTGGGCCTGCATGCACTTCTCGACGATAGCGCGCGCGATCTTCGGATTCTCCTCGAAGAAGAAATCGAGCCGTTCGCCGACCAGCCGCGTTGAGATCGCTGCGCACCTTGGCGTTGCCGAGTTTGGTCTTGGTCTGCCCTTCGAACTGCGGATCTTGCAGTTTCACCGAGACGACCGCCGTGAGGCCTTCCATGATGTCGTCCGATCGATAGCGATCGTATCGGCTTCCTTGAGCATGCCGCGCTTGCGCGCATAACCGTTGACCGTCGTGGTCACGGCTTGGCGGAAGCCGTGCAGATGCATGCCGCCTTCGATCGTGTTGATGTTGTTGGCGTACGCGAAGACCTGACTTCGTTGTAGGTGTCGGTGTACTGCATCGCGACTTCGACGTCGACGCCGTCGCGCTCGCGCGTGCGTCGAAATGATCGGGCCTGATCGAATCTTTCTTTTCGTTAAGCCACTCGACGAACGAGACGATGCCGCCCTCGTAACTGTGTACTTAGGCGTTCGCGCGGTTCTTCGCCGCGCAAGTCGCGCAGCGTGATCGCCAGCCCGCGATTGAGAAATGCCAGTTCGCGCAAGCGCTTCTGCAAGATGTCCCAGTGGAAATCGAGCATCTCGAACATCGTCGTGTCGGGCTTGAACCACTGGATCGTGCCGGTGCCTTCGACGCGCCCGACCTTCTTGAGCTTCTGCTCGCGTGATGCCGCGAATGAACTTCATCTCGTACAGCCAACCGTCGCGTTTGACGCGCGTCGTCATCCATTCGGAGAGCGCGTTGACGACCGAAATGCCGACGCCGTGCAGGCCGCCCGACACCTTGTAACCGCCTTTGCCGAACTTTCCGCCGGCGTGCAGGATCGTCATCACGACTTCGACTGCCGGCAGTTTTTCGCCGGCGTGAATGTCGACCGGAATGCCGCGGCCGTCGTCCTCGACTTCGCACGAGCCGTCTTTGTGCAGCGTTACTTCGATGTGCGTCGCATGGCCCGCCAGCGCTTCGTCGACGGCATTATCGACCGCTTCGTACACGAGCTGATGCAGCCCGCGTTCGGCGGTGTTGCCGATGTACATGCCGGGACGTTTGCGCACGGCCTCGAGCCCTTTGAGGACTTCGATCTCTGCGCCGGTGTAGTTGTTATTCGCCATTCGTTTCGCTCGTGTGTTCTGTTCCAAAAAGAAAATCGTTCAGCTCGTCGCCGAGCACGTTGCGCACCGTCGCCGGCCGAATTTCGTCCGGTGGCAGTTCGCTTTTCAAGACGACGTACGAGCTCGCAACCGCGCGCTCGAGTCCATCTCGAGAGAAGCGCTGCGCGAGCCGGGCTCGCTCCAGAATCCCCCACCAGCGCGCGAGCAACCGGCGCCGGATCGAACCGTACTCCTGCGACGACAGTCCGTCGACCAGCGCGGCGGTCCCCCGGTAACCGAGCCATGGCGCTTCGAAAAGCAGCCGGGCCGTCGCCTCGGTTCGCGCCTGCGTTCGCGCGTTCACGCAGGCGATGCAGAGCGCCGCACCGTCAGGCGCAACGAGAGCTCCGCATCCACTGCAAGGGTTCCACCCGGCGGCCGCTTTTGCCCGCTGACGCCGCGTTACGCCCTCGCGGAGCCGTCCAAGCGCCTCCTGCGGGGTCGCCGAGGCTCCCGGTGCATCTGCCGTGGCGGCGCGGGCGTTAGGCGCCTGCACGCGCCCGGCGGGTTGCTGGGCCGGCAGCTTCCCGACGCGAAACCGGACCCGCTCGATTCCGGCGTTCGGCAGCCGCGCGACCGCCGCGGCGACGATTCGCTCGGCGAGGAAACTCAGTTCCTGGCTCCACGCGCTCGACCGGGTCACGATCAACAAGGTACCCTCGAGCAGCCGCTGCGGGTGGGAGTTGCGGGCGACGTCCTCGCCGACCAACTCGGGCCAGACCGCGCCTAGCAGCAGCATTGGGTCTTCGTGCGCTCGCCCCGAACCCGGAGCCCATCCCGCGATCGCGTCGGAAAGCTTTAGCATGCGGCGCCCACCGCGACCCGCGCCTCGCGCACGCCGTAGATCTGCGTGCGTGCGGGGAGTCCGGCCGGCAGATGCGTCGCCGTGACGAAGGCCTGCTCGTAGTCGCCGACGCCGGCGAGGAACGCGCCGGCTCGCTCCTCGTCAAGTTCCGAAAGGACGTCGTCCAAGAGCAGTAGCGGCGACTCGTTCCCGCGTTCCCGCATCACCGCGTATTCGGCGACCTTGAGCGCCAGCACCGCGGTGCGCTGCTGCCCTTGCGAGCCGTAGGCTTCGAGCGAGTGGCCGTCGAGCGTGAACTTTAAGTCGTCGCGGTGAGGTCCGGCCACCGCGGAACGGCGCGCGCGCTCCGAGTCGGCGACGGCGCGAAACCGCGCGGTCAGCGCGGCCGCGACCGCATCGGCCGTCGGCGCTTCGAATGCAACGTTCGGTTCGTACGTCACGTCAAAGCGTTCGCTGCCGCCGGTGAAGCGCGCGTGTGCGGTGCGCGCCTCCTGCGCGATCGCGGTCATGAAATGATTTCGCGCGAGCATTAATTGCGTTCCCGATTCGACCAGCGTCTGCTCGTATATCGCGAGCAGCTCCGGATCGAGCGACGCAGGATCGCGCAGCAGCGCGTTTTTTTGCTGCAGGGCCTTACGATAGCGCGCGAGATCGCGGTAATACTGGGGGTTATCCTGCGCCAGCGCGACGTTGAGAAACCCGCGCCGCAGCGTCGGCGCGCCGGTGGCAAGCTGCAGATCCGACGGCACGAACGTCACGACGCGAATCTTTCCGAGAAAGCTTGCATAGCGTACGTCGCGTCCGTTGACGGTGTATGTCTTGCGCGTTCCACGCACGCCCTTCGCAACCACGCACGCGAGATTGATGCTGCCGGCGCGAATCGAGGCTTCGCCGCGAACGACCGCGAGTTCCATTCCTTCGCGCACGACGTCGGCATCGCGATTCGTCCGAAAGGATTTACCGGTGCCGAGCATCGCGATCGCTTCGAGCAGATTGCTTTTGCCTTGCGCGTTTGCGCCGACGAACACGTTCAGGCCCGGCGCCGGCTCCAGATCGAGCTCGGCGTAATTACGGACGTTGGAAAGCGCGAGGTGCGTGAGGAGCAACCGCGATCACTGGAGCGGGTTGCAGGAAAAAACGACCAACGACCAGTCGCGCGATACGATCGCTTGTGCGCCGTTGGAAAGCTTGTACCCCGACGTGTCTTTGGCCAGCGCCGAGAGCCCCCTGCGAATGCTGGCCGCGTCGGTTCCGGCGACGCTGAAGATCGGCGCGGGCGGCGCAGTGCCGTCCTGAACGTACGGGCCCGCACCTCGCGTCGTGTACAAATAGCCGAACGCTTTGATAAAGCTCGTACCGTCCGGCGACATAGCCGTGAGTCCGCTCGCCGAAGTAACAACGTACTGCTGACCATCTTTGCCGTTGACCGATATGTCGGCGTTCGGGCGGTCGGCACGGGGGCACGGCGTACTATTTTCCGCCATCGCCGGAACCGCGCCGAGTGCGGCGGCAAAGACGATGGCGGCTACGGCACGGCGAACGTAACGTTGAATCATTGCCGCAGCGGCATGAGAACGTAGAGTTGGCTGCCGGCTTCGATCGGTTCGAGCGGGCGGATCGCCGCGGGCGAAAGCGGGCCGAGGAACTCTATCACCGTCTTGTCGCTCTTGATGTGATTGAGGATCTCGACGAGATAGCGCGCGTTGAATGCGATCGTCAGGTCTTCGCCGGTCTGTTCGACTTCGAGTTCTTCGTAGGCGTTGCCCGAGACGTCGGAGCTCGCGGTGACGATCAGCGTTTGATTGTTGACGGCGAGTTTAACCATACTCGCGCGATCGCCGGCGACGAGTTCCGCACGGCGGAGCGCGCCGATGAGCGCCGCGGTGTTGAGCGTGAGCGAGCGGTCGAACTTTGCGGGAATGACCTGCTGGTAGTTCGGATATTGGCCGTCGACCAAGCGAACGGTGATCGACGTCGAGCCCGCGGTCATCTGAAGCTGATTGCTCTGCGCGCCGAGCGCGCTGACCGCTATTTGTTCGCCGCCCCCGAGATTTCGCGAGGCCTCGGCCAGCGCGCGCGACGGCACGATATACCGTTCGCTGCCGGTGATGCCGTCGTCCAGCGTGGTGGTGAACTTCGCGAGGCGATAGCCGTCGGTCGCGACCATCGTGAGCGCGTTGCCTTCGAGCTCGAGGAGCGTTCCCATCAGCACCGCGCCGCGCGCCTCCTCGCCGGATGCGGCGAAGATCGTGCTGTCGATCCCTTCGCGGAACTTCTTGGCAGCGATCGTGAAGTGCGAGCCGCGCGTCGCGGCGGGCAGCGGCGGATACTCATCCGGCGGCAGCGCGTGGAAGTCGTAGTTGCTGCGGTCGTACTTCACGCTGGCGCGCGTCGGCGTCCCGGTGAGCTCCAGCATTCCGGCCGGCAGATTCCCGAGGTAGCTCGAGAACAGCTTGGCCGGTACCGTCACGGATCCGCTCTCGGTGATCTCGGCGGGGAAGGCGTGTTCCAGCGTCAACTCGAGGTCGGTCGCGCGGACGGCGATCTTGCCGTCTTCGGCTTGGAGGAGCACGTTCGAAAGAATCGGGACCGTCGTGTGCGCGTTGACCACTTTGCTGGCGGCTCCGACGGCCGAAGCGATGTCCTTGGTGTTGCAGCTAAACTTCATATTCCACCGATCGTCGTGCGTAGTTCGTTCGCCGTAAGTTTCAAAATTAAGAGTAATAACAGCAGTAGGGCGGTGTATTCTGCGTACAAGTGCGAATTCGCTTGTCGTAGCGCGGAAATTCGCCAAGTATAACCTGTGGACCGTACGACCGCGGGATGAACAGTTCTACCCCGGTGCGACCCCAAGCAGTTATCCATCCGGGCAGGGGCGCCCTTGTGCTGAACCGTGCTCATAATGGGGATAGCGCCGGATGAGAGGACGGCCCGGGAAGTTCCCGAGCCGTCTGCATGGTGACGATTTGTCGGCGGTGCGAGGTTACGGATTTTGACACATCGCGATGAGTTGCCGGATCTTGTTGCGATACGCTTCGTCGCGCTGCATCGAATCCTTGATCTTGTCGCGCGCGTACATGACGGTCGTGTGATCCTTCTTCCCAAACTCTCGCGCGATCTGCGGCAGCGAGTAGTTGGTCAGCTCGGTCGCGATGTACATCGCGATTTGACGCGGTGCGGCGAGACGCTGGTCGCGGCGTCCGTTGTCCATTTCCTTCACGGTTAGGCCGTGCGCGCCGGCGACGGTCTCTTTGATCTTGGCGATGGTGACGCGCTGCAGCGGTGCCTGCGCGACCGCGCTCTTGAGCACTTCGGCGGCGAGATCGATCGTGATCGGCGACTTCGTGAGCGAAGCGTACGCAACCACGCGGATCAGCGCTCCTTCGAGTTCGCGAATGTTTGACGGAATGACTTTGGCGATGAACGACGTGACTTCGTCGGGAACGGGAATCTTCTCGCTTTCGGCCTTCTTACGCAGAATGGCTTCGCGCGTTTCGAGATCGGGCGCTTGGATATCGGTGAGCAACCCCCATTCGAATCGCGAGCGCAGCCGCGATTCGAGCGTCTGGATCTCTTTCGGAGGACGGTCCGACGAGATGATCAGCTGGCGGCCGGATTCGTGCAGTGCGTTGAACGTGTGGAAGAACTCTTCTTGCGTCGTTTCTTTACCGGCGAGAAATTGAATGTCGTCGATCAGCAGAACGTCGACTTGTCGGTAGCGATTGCGAAACTCCGGCGTACGGTTGTTCTGCAGCGCGATGATGAACTCGTTGGTGAACTTCTCGCAGGTGAGATAGACGACGTTGGCGTCGGGATTATCGATCATCACGCGATGGCCGATCGCGTGCATCAAGTGCGTCTTGCCCAAACCGACGCCGCCGTAGAGGAAAAGCGGGTTATACGCGCGGGCCGGTGCGCTGGCTACGGCTTGAGCCGCCGCGTGCGCGAACCGGTTGGAGTTGCCGATGACGAACTCCTGAAAAGTATAACGAACGTTGAGATTCGCACTGCGCAGATCTTCGGGGGGACGCGGGGTCGAGGGCACTTGCATGGTGGTCGGCGGCTCGCCCGGCTCGGCAACCGAGAGCTTTAGCTCGAGCTCGGCGCCGAAGATCTCGCGCAGGACCTCGATGATCTGCCCCTGGAGCTTGGTGCCGACCCACTCGCGTGCGAATTTGCTGTGAACCGCGAGGTGGAGCTCGTCCTCGCGGTACTCCACGAACCGCATCGGCTTGATCCACATCTCAAAAACGGGCTTAGAAAAGTTCTGTTCGAGCGTATTTAACGCCGATTGCCAAAGCTCGTTGGAAATGTCGGAGTTGCCGATCGCGAGCGCCATCCTGACGTCCTCTTCGTTGGAATATTGCGAGGCCTAACGGGCCGGGTGAGGGCGCTGAACCTTGGCTTAATGAAGCGACCCTCCTGCGGAAATCATCCACGACCTTATACACTTATCCACAGGAGGGCTCGAACGGTTTTTCGGGATTATTTCAATGTTATGAACGGCCTAAAACGTGGTGCCCGAAACCAGGGAAAAAGCCGTAGCCATCGGGGTTTGCGCACCGCTCTGAGGGGTTTTTGAGCGACCTTCTCCACAGGGTTGTCCACACATGTGGAAAGGCTAGGCCGGAGGAAACAATTTGCGACTGCTCGGTTTGGTGCTTAGGCAAGCGTGCGTTCGCCCAATGAGACCTTCCTCCTACCCTGCTTGCCATTGCCCCTGCCCCCTGGTATACTCCACCAGCTATGTTCCTTTTCGACCTCCAACTCTTTGCGTCTAAAAAAGGCGCCGGATCCACGCGTAACGGCCGCGACTCGAACGCGCAGCGCCTCGGCGTGAAGCGCTTCGGCGGCGAGACCGTCATTGCGGGTAACATCCTGGTTCGCCAGCGCGGCACCAAGTTCTATCCGGGCGAGAACGTCGGGATGGGCCGCGATCACACGCTGTTCGCGCTGATCGAGGGTACGGTCGAGTTCACCAACCGGCGCAACAAGCAGCAAATCAACGTCCGGCCGGCGGCCTAAGGTCCGACCGGGAGTCAAGGCTCGAGGCCGTAAGGCCTCTTTTCTTTTTCCCGCGAAGTTTTAGCGCGCCGTGAAGTTCATCGATGAAGCGACGATCCAGGTCGGTGCCGGCAACGGCGGCGACGGCATCGTGGCGTGGCGCCGGGAGAAGTACGTCCCGATGGGCGGCCCGGCCGGCGGTGACGGCGGCAAGCGGCGGCAACGTCTTCCTCGAGACCACCCCCGAGCTCTCAACGCTGGTCGAGTTCCGTTTCAAGCGCAGCTTCGCGGCCGAATCCGGCAAGGCGGGCGGCAACTCAAATAAGTCCGGCAGAAGCGGGGACGATCTGACGATCATGGTTCCGGTCGGCACCCTGGTCTACCGCACGCTCGAGGGCAAGCCGGAGACCTTTCTTGCCGATCTGACGACGCCCGGAGAACGCGCCCAGGTGGCCAAAGGCGGCCGCGGCGGCCTCGGCAACCAGCACTTCGCGACGGCGGTTCGGCAGGCGCCCCGCTTCGCCGAAAAAGGCGAACCCGGGGAACGCTGCAGCTTACGGCTGGAGCTCCGGCTGCTGGCCGATTGCGGAATCGTCGGCGTTCCGAACGCCGGCAAATCCACGCTGCTCTCCGTCGTTTCGGCCGCGCGGCCGAAGATCGCCGACTACGCGTTCACCACGCTCGAACCGCAACTCGGCGTCGTACGCGTCTCGGATGAGGAATCGTTTGTGATGGTCGACGTTCCGGGCTTGATCGAAGGCGCGCACGAGGGCGCCGGACTCGGCGATCAGTTCTTGCGCCACGTCGAGCGCACGCGCGCGCTGGTGCACTTGCTCGACGGCGCAAAATCGCTCGAAGAAATCGTTAGCGACAAAGAAATCATCGAAAACGAGCTCGGTTCGTGGAATCCGAAATTGTCGGAAAAACCCACGATGTTCGTGATCAGCAAGCTCGATTTGCCCGACGCGCGCGAACGTTTCGATCAGCTGCGCGAGCGCTTCCCGGACTTGCGCGGAATCAGCGCCGCGACCGGCGAGGGCGTGCAGGACTTGGTGTATGCGGTGTGGCGCACCATCGAGCACGCGCCGATGCCGGAAATCGTGACGCCGCCTCCCGCGCTGATCGAGCTGGTCCCGCACGACGCGTTTACGATCGAGCGCGACAAGGAGGGGACGTTCGTCGTCGGCGGCGAGCGCATCGAACGGTTGGCCTCGATGACGGACTTCGATACCGACGAGGGGCTGGCACGCTTCGAGCGTTCGCTTGCGAAGATGGGCGTCGAGAAGAAACTGCGCGAACTTGGTGCCGTGGAAGGGGATACGGTCCGCATCGGGCCGTACGAGTTTACGTACTCATGAAGCTGGGAAATTTTGGCGGCACTTTCGATCCTATCCATAACGGGCATCTCTTCGTTGCCGAACAGGCGCGTTTGCTCGAGAACCTGGATAAAGTACTCTTCGTTCCAACCAACAATCAGCATTATCGCGACAAAGCCAACGTCAGCGTCGAGCATCGCTGCGCGATGATCCTCGGCGCGATCGCGACCAACCGCGGTTTCGCACTCGACGATTCGGACCTGCGCGAGGACGCGACCGGGTACACGGCCGACCTGATTCCGCGCCTGCATGCCAAGTATCCGGACGCGACGTTCACGTTTTTGATCGGTGCGGATTCGCTCGTCAATTCGGAGTGGGTACGCTTCGACGAGGTGCTGGAATCGCTCGAACGGTTTTGCATCGCGCCGCGTCCGGGCGTGCGCGCCGACGCGCTCGCGCGCGTGATTGGCGTCGTGCCGAATCACTTGCGGGAGCGCGTGAATACCCTCAATATGCCGGAGGTTTCGGACTCAGCGACGCTGGTTCGCTCGCTGCTCGGCCAGGGGCGCAGCGTGCGCTATCTCGTTCCCGAGCCGGTGTGGCAATACGTCGTTTCGCAGAAACTCTATGGCTACGAAGGAGAGGCGTAACCGCCTCGAGTTCTGGCTGGCGGCGTTACTGCTGCCCGCCGCCTGCGCGGCGCCGGCGCAAAGCGCCGACAACGCGGCCGTCTGCAGCGCTTACCGCGGCGCGAGTTCGCACGTCGAAGTCGTCGCCGGCGGAACCGTAACGCGCGTGTTGGGCACGAAGCCGGGCGTCTCAAGCCCGCATGAAGGCTTCTTGATGCGCCTGAATTCAAACTGCGACGTTACGATCCGCGTCGAAGCCAACGTCGATTTCACCGGCCACTTCCCGCTGAATACGGGCGATACGGTCGTCGTGAAGGGCGAGTATGAGTACTATCCGCGCGGCGGGGTGATCCATTGGACGCATCGCGACCCCCGCGGCCGCCACGAAGGCGGCTACATCCAAACCGGCGGCAAGATCTACGATTGACCGGCGCCGCTCGCTAACGCTCGATGACCGAGTGGTCGAGCGCGGCGCGATCGCCGACGAGATCGATCGCGGTGATGCGATCGTCCCGTATCGTGAACCGGAACGCAACGCGATGAATACGGGCTGCGCGGCTTGCGCGCGCCGCGAGAACGTCCGCGCGACCGCATCCGCGCCTTGGATACCGGCCTGCAGACGATCGCTCTGCCAGTACGCAGCGCCGCCCATCGCCAACACTGCCGAGTCGGCGCGAAGCGTCGCGCCCGAATCGAGCAGCGAGAGCAGTGCGTGGAAATTTCCCGACCGCGAGGCTTGGAGAAACGCGCGAACGAGTTCGTCGTGCCGCTGCGTCACGGTATCGCGGCCGTCCGATGCGCCGCGCACGCGGCGCCGGGCGCGGCTTGCTAGTTGCCGCGTTGCCTCCGCCGTCTTGCCGACGATCGCGGCGACATCGTCGAACGGCACGTCGAAGAGATCGTGCAGTACGAATGCGACGCGTTCGGCCGGCTGCAGCGCGTCGACTAGGATCTGCATGGCCACGCCGATCGAATCGGCGAGAATCGCTTCTTCCTCAGGGCTTTCGCCGGGCGCGATCGCGGCATGGCCGCGACGCGGATCGTCCGGCGTCAAATCCTCGCGCCGGCTTTCCCGGCGTTTCAGCGCATCGAGGCAGACGCGCGCAACGACGGTCGTGAGCCAGCCGTCGAGGTTGGCAACCTGCGCAACATCCGCGCGGCTGATGCGCAGCCAGGTCTCCTGCAGCGCGTCGTCGGAACCCGCAGCCGATCCCAGTATGCGCAACGCGATGCGCTGCAAGCGAGGGCGAGCCGCCTCAAAGCGCTCCGCGAGTCCCGTCACGTTTCCACGTTCTCGATCCGTCATAGAGCCAGAAGGAGTATGAATCTTGAAAGACGTTTCACTCATCATCTATACGACAGCAGATATGGCCGCAGCCAAGCGATTCTTTCGTGAGCTTATCGGCGCCGACCCCTACGCCGACTCGCCCCAGTACGTCGGCTATAAGAGTGGCGACATGGAAATTGGGCTTGTTCCGAAACCGAGCAAAGGCGAACCCGGCACGCTCGCTTACTGGACGGTGAGCGACATTGCCGCGAGCGTGCAAGGGCTCGTAGCCGCTGGCGGTACGGTCGTGCAAGATCCGACCGACGTCGGTTACGGATTGCTTGTCGCCAGCGTCAGAGAACCGAACGGTTCGATCGTCGGGCTACGGCAATTCCCGCCGAAGAAGGGCTAGCGCGTCGCGATCGTGCGGTGCCCTTGTCATCCTGAGCGTAGGCGCGCAGCGCCGTAGTCGAAGGACCGCGCCAAAGTTTGCAAGCAGCCCGGTAAAAAGCAAAAGCCTACCGCGGTCCTTCGACTACGCGCTACGCGCTACGCTCAGGATGACAATCCACTCGCTCACTGCAACGTGCGATCCGGTGCCAACAGCGCGTCTTCGACGCGAATGCGCCACGTTATGAGCGCGGCGTACAGCGCGGCGAAGACGATCGAGATGACGTAGGCGTGGAAGACGAGCGGTAAGAGTGCGATTTGCGCGAGGACGGCGAGGTAGTTGGGATGGCGGAAGATGCCGTAGGCGCCGCTGCGAACGAGCGGCGCGCCGGGAACCGTGATGACGCGCGTCGTCCAGTACTTGCCCAGCGTTAGGATAATCCAGATGTGCCCGATCTCGATCGCCGCGCAGACGCCGAGCAGCCACCAGATGGGCGGCGTCGAGGCGGGAATGAAGATCAGCATGCTCGCAAGCCACGCGGCTTGCAGCAACGCGATGAGCGGGAACTGAATCGCGCCGGCTTCGACCGCGCCTTCTTTCAGGAGGCGGGTCGTGTTGCGTTTTGCGTACGCGAGCGTCCACACGCGCTGCAGCGCGATAAGCGCCAGCGCGATCCAGAGAACGCTCAGGTTACCGGCGTCGCAGCGCGGCCCGCGAGGGCGGCAACGTCGTAGCCGAATTGCGCGGCTACGGTCGATGTCGCCTCGACGATATCGTTGAGTTCCGACGCGTCGTAGTTCGGCTTGTAGTAATCGGGCAGCGAAAGTTTCTCGGCGTACGCCGCGCGCACGGGCGCGAACGGTTCGGGCGCGAGACCGGTGTGCGCGACGATGCGATCGATCGTTTCCAACGAATCCTTGCATAGGTCTTCGTAGCGCACGATGCAGACGGCTTTCGCTAACTCGGGATCCGCCGCCATCTGTTTCAAGACGAAGTCGTAGATGTACGCCCAAATGGTCGCGCGAGCGCGGACCTTGCGTCCGGCGTTCAAGAGTCCGCGCACGTGGCGCACTTGCTCCGGGTTGCCGACGTCCGAAAGTATTTGGCGCATGCCGAACTCGTGGTGCCCCGTCATCTCGATGATCTCGATTTGGCGCGGATCGTCCTTGTCGATCTCGTCCCAGATGCGGTCCTGTTTGAGCAGCGACGCAACCTGGTCGAACGGGTTGCGCACGTAGAGTAGAAAGCGCGCGTCGGGGAACATTTTGCGCAGGTACTGCAGGCGCAGCACGCACATGATCGCCTTGCTCACGTAGCGCGAGCGGCCGCGCGAGAGCAGCAGCTTTTGAATGTGCTCGCGGTAGAATTTTTCGAAGGCCGGATTCGACGTGCTCGCGTCGAGGTAGCTGGGCGTCGATTCGTCGTACAGGTCCGGGAAGAACCGCTCCCAGAGCATCTCCTCGCACATCTCCGCGCTGTCGCGCGTGATCGAAATGCGGTCGCGGTGGATACGCGGCACGGGCTTGCGCATCGCGTCGACCGGAACGCGGGGAAAGAACCAATTCCACGCGTACGGGACGTACGGCATCAGGAAATCGGCGTATTTGTGCGTCGCGACGTCGGGATGCTCGCCGAGCATCTGCAGCGAGATCGTCGTGCCGGCGCGCGGCAAACCGCAGATGTAGACCGGACGGTCGACTTTTATCGGTGCGATCTTGCGTGCGAGCATCTTGGATTCGAGATTCCCAATTGCGACGAGCGCGGGAGCCGTTGCATGGACGGTCCGTACGCCCCAATAAAAGGGCGCGGGGACGGAAAACTTCTGCTGCGGCGCCGCCGGCACCGGGGAATCGCTATTGGCCATATCGCGTCGTCGTTTCTCCGAGAAGGCCCTATTTTCCGGCCAAACGGCCGCGATCGGCCGCCGGAGCTCGGCGACCGCCGGCTACGCCAGCTGCTTGCGGTAGCGAATGACGCTAAGCGTCAGCAAGACCGCCGTGAAGAGCGCGAGCATCAGAAAGTTCGGCCAAAGCACGTCGAGGCCGCTGCCTTTGATCAACACGCCGCGAGCGATCACCGCAAAGTTGGCGACGGGATTCGGAATGGTGAAGGGTTGCAGCCACTTCGGCATGGCTTCGATCGGTGTGAACGCGCCCGAGAGCGCAGCGAGCGGCGGGTTGAGAAAAAACACGGCGAGCTGAGCTTGGAGAGCGTTCTTCGCGAGCGTGGCGACGAACATGCCTAAAGCAATGCCGGAAAGCACGCACAGCGAGGCGCCCGCGATCACGAGCGCGACCGATCCGTTAAAGGGCACTCCGAACACGAAGCGGATCGCTGCGATCGAAACGGTTCCCATCGTTCCGAGCAATACGAACAGGGGGATGATCTTCGCGACGATGATCTCGGAGGTCGTCGCAGGCGACATGAGCAGTTGATCGATCGTTCCCGCCGAGCGCTCCTTGATCATCATCGTCGAACAGAGCATCGAGCCGTTGAGAATCAAGAGCATGCCGAGCACGCCGGTTACCATGAACCAGGAGCCGACGAGGCCGGGATTGTTCAGGAAGACGGGCGATAGCTGCACGGGGCCGCTGGAGCCGAGGACGTGCAGCGTCTGGAGATTGTCGACCTGAATGACCTCCGACGCATACCCTTGAGCGATCTCGGCGGTGTTCGCGTTCGTCCCGTTGAGGAGAAACTGTACGCGCGCGGGCCGGTGGCGGAACAGGTTGCGGGCGAAGTCGTACGGGATGACCACGCCGGCGTCGAGCGTGCCGACGTCGATCGCGCGGCCCAGCGCTTGCGGAGACGGATAGTAACCGGCGAGGCGGAAGCTGCGGCTTTCGGTTAGCGCCGAGACGAGCTGGCGGCTCTCGGGCGTGCGCGAATCGTCGATAACGCCGAGCGGCAGATCCGTCACGTTCGCGCTGAGCACGAATCCGAAAACGCAGAGCTGGATGAACGGAGCGAGGATAGCAACGAACGCGATGCGGCGGTCGTGCCGCATTTGACGGAACTCTTTTGTGAGCAGGGCGCGAAAGCGATAGCCGAGCATCGCGCCGCTAATATTTCAACTGCATGGAGCGCGTGTTGCGCCACGCGTTGCCGTAGAACGCCGCGCCGATGAGCACGATGAAGATCGCCTTGTTCCACGTCGCCGGCCAGCCGGCGCCTTGCAAGAATGCGTCGCGGACGATCTCGATGTAATACCGGCCCCAGACGAAGTTGGAGATCCAGCGCAGCTCGATCGGGATGTTCTCGATCGGAAAGAGCAGTCCGGACATGATGAACACGAGCAGGAAGCCGCCGAGAGCGACCACGGAGATCGCACCGAGCTGGTTGGGAATCGAGACGCCGACCATCACGCCGAACGCTGCGACGCAGAAGGCGTAGAGCACCGATCCCACGATGAGCGGCGTGGGATCGCCCGCGAGGCTCAACCCGAAATAGGTAAACAGCAGCACGCTCAAGACGAGCGCCTCGGCCGCGAAGACCACCATGATCGCGAAGATCTTCCCGAGGAGATACTCGTGCGCGGAGATGTTCGACACGTAAATTTGAAGGATCGTCTTCTCCTCGCCTTCGCGCGCAACCGAAAGCGCTGCCAGAAGCGTGGGAAAGAGCGTGAGGACGAGCACGAAGATACCGGGCCCGTAAAACTTTTTGGAATCCAGCCCCGGATTGAACCACAGGCGTATGACCGCTTGAATCCCTTGCGCCGGCGTGACGGTGAGGCCGGCGTTATACGTGCCGACAACCGACTGCGCGTAGCCGGCGACGAGTTTGGCGGTGTTGGCGTCCGATCCGTCGACGAGCAGCTGCACCGGCGTCGCGTTGTGACGCGCGAGATCGCGTCCGAAGTGCTCGGGAATGATGAGTACGCCGCGCACGCCGTTTCCGACCAGCGCGTTGGCGGGAGGCAGCTGCGCCGGCCACGCCACGATGTGGAACGTAAGCGAAGCGCGGAATGCATCGAGCAATCGCTGCGACGCCTGCGAGCCGTCGAGATCTTGCACGACGATCGGCATGTCGTCCACGGTCAGCGAAAGCGCGGTGCCCATAAGCACGAGAAGAAATGCGGGCAACACCAGCGCCAGCGTGAGCGCCAAGCGGTCGCGGACGAGTTGGGTGAGTTCCTTGCGGACCTGAGCGAGAATCCGGCGCACTTAGGCCGCGTCCCCGGCTCTTTCGACCGCGCCGATGAACACGTCTTCCAGCGAGAACTGCGCCTGGCGGGCGCCGACGACGGGCACGCCGGCCCGTTCGAGGATCTCGGTCGTTCGCCGGATCGCGCTCGCGGCGTCGTCGTCGACGACGAGGTGCAGGCGGTCTCCGAAAAGCGAAACGCGCCGGCGATCGCCCGCACTTTGCAACACGCGAACCGCCTTTTGGAGGTCGTCGACGCGAATCTCCAACAGGCAGCCTTGTTCGCGTGATTTCACCTCCGACGGCGTCCCTTCGGCGATGAGCCGCCCGGCGGCCATGAAGCCGAGCCGGTTGCACTGCTCGGCTTCTTCGAGATAGTGAGTCGTCACGAGAACGGCGGTGCCGGCTTCGGCGAGTTGATCGATCATGCTCCAGAAAGCGCGGCGTGCGATCGGGTCGACGCCCGACGTCGGTTCGTCCAGGAACAGCACGGTCGGCTCGTGCATGATCGCGGAGCCGAATGCGACGCGCTGCTTCCATCCGCCGGGCAAGCTTCCGGTGATCTCTTGCTCTTTGCCGGCGAGCCCGGCGAACTGCAGCACCCAAGCGATCTTCTCGTCGCGCACGTCCTTCGGCACGCCGTAAATACCCGCGAAAAACTCGAGGTTCTCGAGAATCGTGAGGTCGTCATACAGCGAGAACTTCTGCGACATGTAGCCGACTTGGCTGCGCACCTCGTCCGAACGAACGTTGCCGGTGATACCGGCCAGCGTCGTCGTGCCGGAGGTCGGCGCGAGCAAACCGCAGAGCATGCGGATCGTGGTGGTCTTGCCGGCTCCGTTTGCACCGAGCAGTCCGTAGACTTCGCCGAAGCGCACGTCGAGATCGACGCAATCGACGGCGGTAAAGTTGCCGAAGCGGCGCGTGAGTGAAGACGCACCGACTGCGACCTCGCTGGTCCGTACGGCGGGGCGCCGCGTCATCGGGAACGGTTCGATGCTTTGCTGCGGCGTCGAGGCGCGAATCGAGGCGACGAAGACGTTTTCCAGCGTCGGTTCGTCGGTGCGCATACTCGTCACGCCGATCTTCGCGCGCTCGAGCGCGCCGGAGACCTCTCCACGCACGCGGTCGATCTGCGCGTCCCCCGCGAGCACGTCGAGCCGGTCGCCGAAACGCTGGACGTCGACGATGCCGGGAAGCGATTCCAACGTTCGCGCCGCCGCGCCGACCGCGCGCACGTCGTCTAAAAAAACCTCCAAGCGCTCGGCGTGCAAACCCTTACGAAGTCCGTCGGGAGTATCCAGCTCCTTGACCTCGCCCAAATGCATGAAAGCGACGCGCGTGCAGCGTTCGGCCTCATCGAGGTAGGGCGTTGCGACGAGAATCGTCAGGCCCTCGGTTGCGAGTTGCGCGAGCGAATCCCAAAACTCGCGCCGCGATACGGGGTCAACTCCGGTCGTCGGCTCGTCGAGCAAGAGCACGTCCGGCTGCGGTACGAGCGCACACGCGAGCGCCAGCTTTTTCTGCATGCCGCCGCTGAGTTGTCCGGCGAGCCGGTTGGCGAAGGGCGCCATCCCGAAGAGCTCGAGGTAGTGCAACCCGCGTGCGGTGATGGTTTTCGGTTCGGCGAGCCGCAAGTCGCCGATGTAGCGGATGTTCTCCATGACCGTAAGGTCGGGATAAAGCGTGAAGCCTTGCGTGAGATACCCGGTCTTCAAACGCGCGTCGCGGGCGGATCGCCCGAAGATCGCGGCCTCTCCCGAGGTCGGATTCATGACGCCCGCAAGGATCTCGAACGTCGTGGTCTTCCCAGCGCCGTCCGCACCGATGAAGCCGAAGATCTCGCCTTTTTCGACGTCGAAGGAAATGCCGCGCACGGCTTCCACGTCGCCGTAGCGTTTGCGCAGATCCCGAAGAGCGACGGCTACTTCGGCCACGTGCCGCCGACGAGGATCTGACCGTCGGCCGGCATGCCCGGCTTGGCGTAGCCGAAGCCGCTTCGCAGCGCTAGCTTCACGCCGAACACCTGTTGCACGCGATCGCTTTGGAAATAGGTATTCTCCGGCGTGAACATCGCTTGGGGATCGATCGACAACACATATGCGTCGAGCGGATGCGCCGGATCGGAGTCGAGGAAGACGCGCGCGGACTGGCCGACTTTGACCTTGCCGATTTGTCCCTCCGGAATAAATCCGCGTAGATACACCTTTTGCAAGTTCAACATCGAGACGACCGGCGTGCCGGCGGCGAGGACTTCGCCGGGCTCGGCCGTGCGCACCAAGATCGTTCCGCTAAACGGCGCGCGGATCGTCAGATCTTGCAGATTCGCGCGCGCTTGGGCGAGTTGAGCCATTGAGGCGGCGACGGCGGAATCTTGTTGCGAAATCTGCGCGCCGACCGCGACGGCCTGCTGTTCGTGGATCGGCGCATTCGCGCTGGTCGCGCCGGCCGTGCCGAGTGCCGCCTCCGCAGCGCTCGCGCGATGCCGTGCGGCATTGACGGCGCTTTCGGCTTGCTGCGCGTCCGAGTCTGCGCGATTGCGCTGCAGTTCGGGAACGTCGCCGGTCTCGTAGAGCTTATCGCTCATCTGCCGAGTGTAGGACGCCAGTTTGTACGCGGCCTCGGCTTGCGAGAGTTGCGATTGCGCGGCGGCGACCTCCGACTGTGCCTCGTCGATGTTGCCGTTGGAGCCCACGGTCGATTGTGCGCTCGCGAGCTGCGCCTGACGCTGCTGCGCTTCGAGCACCGGTACCTGTCGCTGCGCCACCGAGACGCGCGCTTGCGCGTCCGCGACGGCCGCGCGCGCCTGATCGCTGTCGAGCGTCGCAATCACTTGGCCGGCGACGACGCTGTCGCCCTCGCGCACGTTGATCGTCAGGACGCGGCCCGGCTGTTTGGAAGCGACGGCCGAGTCGTCGCCTTCGATGCGGCCGGACAGATCGACGACGTTATCGGGCCCGTGCGAACGCGAAACATAGAAACTCCAGCCCGCGACGATCAGAACGATCACGAGAGCGGCGATCGCAATGCGCACGGTGCGTTGGCTCATGCGCGGCTCCGGTGAAGGATCGCGCCGCCGCGGCGCAGGACGTGTGAAACGGTGTTGGCAATTCGTACGCGCATGCGCCCCTGATACGCGGATGACGGCTTCCGTTCCCGTGCAGCGTATCGTGCTCGCAAGCGCTTCGCCGCGCCGGCTCGAGCTTTTGCGCTCGCTCGGCTTGGACGTCGAGGTGGTGATTAGCGATTACGACGAACCCGAGTTACCCGGCGTCGCTCCGATTGAAGTCGCACGCCGTCACGCGCGCGAAAAGCTTGAAAGGGCGACCTTTCCGGAGAATTCGGGGAGAATCATCGTTGCGGCCGACACCGTCGTCGACGTCGACGGCGACGCGCTCGGCAAGCCGCGCGATGCGCAAGAGGCCGTAGCGATGCTGCGCCGGCTCTCAGGGCGCACGCATCTCGTTCACACCGCCTTTGCACTCGCACTACCGGGCCGCGAGACGATCGAGGAGGTTGCCAGTACGAGCGTGCGCTTCTACGCGCTGGAGCCTAAGGAGATCGCCGAGTACGTCGCTACCGGGGAACCGCTCGATAAAGCCGGAGCCTACGGCATTCAAGGCCGGGCCGCAGCGCTGGTCGAGGGGATCGACGGGGACTTTTACACGGTCATGGGCTTCCCGCTTGCTCGTTTCGTCCGAGCCCTCCGCCGGTCGGGATTTACGCTGCCGAGGTCGAAGGAAACCCCGGCAGAATAAGGTTTTCTCCGGGAGCCATCCATCTTCACTTATCGAGACGAGCGCCGGCTGTTCGCGCTCATCGGCATCATCATCATCGCGGCGCTCGTGGCGCTCGTGCAAATCGGCGCCGAACGATCCGGTTCGGAGTCACCGATCACGGCGGCCGGGACGTCGGTCTTATCGTTCGCGCAGCTCGCGGCGTCGACGGTTTTTAACGGCGTGCGCGGCTTCGGCACGTCGACGCTCGCACTTCCGCAGCTAACGCACGACGCCGCGGCATTGCGGGCGGAAAACGCGCGCCTGACAGAAGAGAACGCGCGTCTGCACGAACTCGCCGCCGCCTACGCTGCAGAGACCGACGTGCGGCCGGTCGTGGATCAGTATCGCGGGGTCGAGGCGCGCGTCGTCGGATTTCCCCCGGAGAACGAATCGCGCGCGATCACCATCGACAAAGGTTCGACGGCCGGCGTGCACCGCGATGACGGCGTGCTCGCCCCCGGCGGCGCGATCGGACGCGTCGAATCGGTTGGACCGTTCTCGAGCAGCGTCGTGCTGATCACCGACTACACCAGCCGCATCCCCGCGGTCGTGCGGCGCGGACGCTGGTGGGGAATCGCGCGCGGAAACTTGGGGAGCGTTCGCGTCGAGTACGTTCCCGAGGACGCACCGATGCGCGTCGGCGACGTGGTCGTTACCGGCGAAGGGCGCTCGTTCCACGCAGGCGTGCCGATCGGCACCGTCACCGCGATCGAGCGCGGCGATGCAACGCTCTACCAGACGGCGATCGTCAAACCGGCGGTCGACCTCGGCGCGCTCGACCGCGTCGTAGTCGTTTCTCACTAAGTGGCTCTCGTGACGACGCCGTGAGAACTGCGAAACCGCACGTCGCACCATTCGTTGGGCCGCGCTGGTACGTCGCTGCCGCATGGCTGGCCGCCGCGCTCGTCGCGCAGAGTACGGTGCTGCACGCGTTTGCAATTCACAACGTCGAACCGAGCGTCGTGCTGGTGGTGGTCGTCTGGTACGCAATTCGCGTCGACGCCCCTCGCGCCGCATTATTCGGCTTGATTGCGGGATTGTGCGAGGACATGCTCTCGCCGCAGAGCGGCGGCGCGTGGACGATTTCGACGACGCTCGTCGCGGTGCTCGCCGGCATGCTCTCGCGCGGTTTCTTTGCCGATTCGCTGCCGCTGGTCGGCACGATCGTCGCGTTCGCGACGCTGGTGCGATCGCTGCTGTTCTGGACGGTGATGGGATTCCAAGGCTATCCGCCGGGACTCGGCGCGATGCATTTTCGCGAAGCGCTGCTGCAAGCCGTGATGAACGTTGCCGTGATGCTGATCGCGATGCTCGTCGTGCGCCGCGTCGAAGCGAGTAATGCGTGAACGCGACGCGCTTGCCCTCGCGCCGCACGCCTTGGGAGCGGCCTCCGTGGCGCATCGCGGCATTCGTGCTGGCCGTCGTTTTAGCACTGCTCGCGCTGGTCGTGCGCCTCGTGCAGATCCAACTGATCGAGGGCGACCGCTATCGCGCGGCGGCGCTGGCCAATCAGATCCGGCTCATTCCGGTCGCGGCGCCGCGCGGCATCATTTACGACCGCTACGGAAAAGTACTCGTGCGCAGCCGTCCGTCGTTCGTCGTCGGGTTGATTCCGTCGCAAGTGACCGACATCAAGGGCGAACTCGCGACGCTCGCGCGCACGACCGGCGTCGACGAGGCGAAACTGTGGGATCGCCTGCTGCACCATCGCGGAGTCAACTATCACGATTTCGAAGAAGTGGTTACGTACGAACCGTACGGGCCGGTCGTGCTGGTGAGCGATCTGCCGGTCGCGACCGTCGCGCGCGTTTCGGAACTGCTGACCGACCTTCCGGGCGTCGATTTGGAAGTGCAGCCGGTGCGCAACTATCCGCTCGGCGAACTCGGTTCGCATCTCTTCGGGTACGTCGGCGCGATAACGGAAAGCGAATACGAACGGCTCAAGGAGCAAGGTTATACGCCGAACGACGTCATCGGCAAGGACGGCCTCGAAGCATCGTACGATAACTACCTGCGCGGCGTCGCTGGCGGGCAGCGCGTCGTGGTGGACGCTACCGGAGCCGTCGTTTCGAGTGCGAAGCTTTCGTCCCAAGCCGCTATTCCCGGCGACACGATCGTGACGAACATCGATCGCAACCTTCAGGAGATCACCGAGAAAGCGCTGGTCGACGGGTTGGAACGCTGGGGGCACGGCCGCAAACTCAGCGGCGCGGTCGTCGTCATGGATCCGTGGACCGGCGGCATCATGGCGCTCGCGAGCTATCCGAACTTCAACCCGAACGACTTCGCGGCGGACCGCTGGCGGCGCGAAACCTTCGACCTGACCGACCCGAGCGATATCATGCTCGATCGCGGTATCGCCGCCGCGACGCCGACGGGATCCACGTTCAAGATGGTGACCGGTTCGGCGGCGCTCACCGAAGGCGTCGTGAAGGTCGATCAGGTCGTCAACGATACCGGCGAGTGGAACTGCGGCGGATACGAAGCGCGCGACATTGCCGCCGGCGGGCTCGGCGACACGACCTTCATCCCGGCCTTGGCTGCCTCGAGCGACGGCTATTTCTACCGGCTGGGGTGGTGGCTGGGGCTGGACCGGCTGCGCAAATACGCGCTCGCGTACGGACTCGCGGCGAAGTCGGGGATCGACATTCCCGGCGAAGGCGAGGGCAACTGGCCGACCAACGCGTGGCAGATGAAAGAATATGGGCTGCCGATGGAGCCGAGCGACTCGTGTTTCCTTGCGATCGGCCAAGGCGCCATGCAAGCCACGCCATTACAGATGGCCAACATCGCTTCGACGGTGATCGACGGCGGAACGCTGCATCGCCCGCAGATCGTGCGCGAGATTCGCAGCCCGGAAGGCGCGGTCATCAAGACGTTCGAGCCCGAGACGATCCGCCGGGTACCGGTCACCGAAGCGGCTCTCAAAGCCGTGCGTGAAGGCATGGCCAAAGTGACGCAGCCCGGCGGAACCGCGGCGGGCCTGGGCATCGATGGTTTTGCCTTTTCGGGAAAAACCGGAACCGTCGAGACCGACAATGGAAACGGCGCGAATACGACGTGGTTCATCGCGTGGGCGCCGAGCGATCATCCAAAGATCGCGATGGCGGTGTTCGTCGATCGCAGCGGCGGCTACGGTGCATCGGTCGCCGCACCGATCGCGCGCGACATCCTCGTGAAGTACTTCAACAAGAAACCGTAACGATTTGTCATCCTGAGCGTAGCGAACGCAGTGAGCGTAGTCGAAGGACCGCTTCCAAGGAAAAATCCGCCTGAGGCGAGCGTTTCTTTATCGCGGTCCTTCGACTTCGGCGCTGCGCGCCTACGCTCCGGATGACAAACGTGCCAGCGTCGCGCGAACGGCGGCGTTGACTTGCGGATCCTGTTCTTCGCGCGTTGCCGACTTCAACGCATCGATGCACCATTTCTCGCCGACGATCTCGAGACGCGAGACCATATCCAAGCGATCTTGCACGTCCATCGGCCCGTATTCGGTCGTGACGAGGTGCGCCCAGAGATCCGGCAGCGGATCGTCTTCAAAGCGCTGCGGTACATCGATGACCTCGGGCTGCGCGGGGAGGGGCGGCGGCGGTTCGAGATCTTCGATGGGTTCCGGTTCCTCGACGATCGGCGGCGACAAAAGAGCGTCGAGCTTCGATAAGTCGGCCGGTTCGCTCACCTCGTCGGTGGGCTCGTAGGCGCGCGCGTTTTTCGGAATCGAGTACGAATTTTCGCTACGCGTTCGAATGATGGTGGCCGCGATGCCGACGATGATCGCGACGATGACGACGATGATTCCGGAAAGAATGAACGGCGAGTCGGTCACTCGACGGCCAGATGCGCGACCCCGCGCAACGCTTCAAGCACGCCACCTAGCGATTCGTCGAGCGAACGATTCACGCTCGTCGTCAACACGCGATGAAACTCGTCGATCGGCAGTTCCGAAAGAACCGTGAGCACTTTGAGAACCTCGCCGCGGTAGCGGCCGAGTGCGTCGTCCTCGTTTCCGTCGTACACGATCGTCGTGCCGAGAAGCTGCGCGTTGATGACCCACGGCGTCACCGCACCGAGCGGCGCGGTTTCGAGTTCGCCGGAGAGCGAGTGCAGCAGATCCACGTCGATCGAGCCCCGCAGGCGAACGACGCCGGGACGCAATTCCGGCGGGTCTTGCACGGATGCGAACACGAGTTCGTCGACCAGCGCGCGCAGCGCAAAGCGACTGTCGCGATCTTCCAGATCCTTGGCGGTAACGGCCAAACGCGGCATTCGCAAGCGCACGAAGAAGCGATCCAGCGGCGCGCGCATCGCGCGATTGGCCGTTGCAAAGGCCGTTTGCAGCGCCGGCGAGCCGCCCGCCGCAGCTTCCGGGAAGAGCAGCCGCATGGCGAAGAGATGCTGCACGAGACCGCCCGCATCGGCGCGATCGAGCATACGCAGCGTCATGTCGAGGCGCTCCGCCGAGAGATCTAAATAGAGCAGGGGCCCGAGAGCGACCGGTTCCGGTTCGGGCGCCGGTACCTCCGGCTCGGCCTCCGGTTCTTGAACGAGCGTTTCGACGTTCGCCGCGATCACGTCGACGATCGCTTGCGGCACGGGCTCGGGCGCGATTTCCGGCGCCGGTGCGATCGGCGTCATATCGATCGCAACTTCTTCCGGCCGCTCTTGTGGAGGCGGCGCGACGGCGATCGGCTCTGCGGGCCGAAACGCGCGATCGGGTTCCGGCAGCAGCGGCGGTTCGTAGGGTGCAGGCTGCGCGGGGAACGCTTGCGCGATGGAAATCGGTGTGCCGATCGTCGACTCGCCGAGCGTCGGCTGGGCTTGAACCTTGAGCGCCGGAGCGGCGATCGCGATCGTTTGTCCCGTTCCCCATTCCAAAACCGCGCGCGTCTCGAGCGTCGTCCCGGCGGCGAGCGGCGCCATGACGCTCATCTCGAATCGGATGCGCAACTCCACGCCGGGGTTGACGTCGGCGAGTGCGAGGCCGCGTTGCGACCACAACTGCGATACGCCGCCGTCGTCCGCGACGGCGAGCCCGTTCAGCGTCGTGCTGGACGGCACGTACACCGCCAGGTTGGTCGGAACGACGCGGATCAACAGACGATTGGCCGGTCCGTCGCCGTCGTTGCGCAGGCGAACTTCGTAGAAGACGCGTTCGCCGGCATCGACGAACTGCGACGGCGCGGCGATGAGTTGCGCGCTCTGCGCGAACTGCGGCTCGGCGAACGTCGGAATCTGGAGCGGCGGGAGTTGGACCGGGCTGATGCCTTTGCCTTGCAGCCAGCCTTCGAGTGCGATCGTGCGATCGCCTAACACCGGACGCAGCAAACGCAGCGTGATGCGCGCTTCGTGAGAAGTCTCGGCGGTAACGTCGCCAAAATACAGACCGTCGCGATCGCGGCGTGCGTCGACGGCGCGTTCCAACGCGAGCTCGGGTGGGACGGTCAATGCGAGGCGCGCGTCGCGCAGTACGTCGGAGCCGCCGTTGGTGAAGCGAATCGCGACGTCGACGAAACGATTCGGACGAAGCGGCTCGTTGCCGGCGACTTCCCATGCGACGCTGGAACGCTCGACGTTCGGCCGCGAACGCACGACGACGGTTGCGGTTCCGAGATCGATCGCTCCGCTGTCGTGTTCGAGCACCGCACCGAGCGTGACGTTGGAACGGTCCGGAACCTTCGATGCGACGCGCGCGAAGACCGTAAAAATGCGTTCGTGATGCGGCGGAATGAGGCCGAGATCGATCGGCTCGCGATAGGGAATCGCTTCGTCGTCGGATTCGCCGATGCGTACGTCGTCGAGATGCACGCCGGCGATTACGCGCAGCCGGACGTCGCGCTCGGGCGCCGTGCCG
Organism: Vulcanimicrobiota bacterium; assembly: GCA_963782265.1. Lineage (GTDB taxonomy): Bacteria > Vulcanimicrobiota > Vulcanimicrobiia > Vulcanimicrobiales > Vulcanimicrobiaceae > CAWAJD01. The sequence goes on along the minus strand of CAWAJD010000040.1, from coordinate 31,038 downwards.
TCGTTGTACACGTGGACGAGAAACGTGACGTCTTCGCGCGCGACGGCGATTCCGCGATCGGCTTCGACGAAGTTGCGCGCGCGATTGAAGCGCGGCGCCGTGCGCGCGGTAAGGCGGCGCGCAAAATCGCGCTCTCCACCCTTCCATCGCAAGGCTGCTTCGACCGGAAGCGCGCTGTCGGAACCCGGCGCGGGAACGGCGACGGTTGCAGTGAGGCCGGCTTCGACGACGCGTCCCGCGGCGACCGCGCCGAGCGAAAACGTGAGCCCGGGAATCGTCTCGTCGCTGACCGGTTGGCCGTCGACCTGCGCCGACCCCGGCGCGTAGGCGAGTCCGGCGGGCAGCGCGAAGGCGATCGAGACGAACTCTGCCGCACCGGTGCCGGCATTCACCGCGCGCAAAATCATTGGGATGCGCGTTCCGGGCGTTACCGCGTCGTCGCACAGCAGCGTGAGCGCGGTCTCCTCACCATCGAAATCGACCGGCGAGGCGACGATAATCTCCGCCGACGATAGTGCGAATTCGGAGACCTCACGTGCGCCGACGCTTCCCGTAACGCGAAGGCGCGTGCCGTCAGGCAGGGGTGAATCGATCGTGGCTTGATATTCGATGCCGATCGACGCGCCCGGCGCTAGCCGCTCGGCGGCGACGATCCCGCTATCGTAGTCGAACGGTTCGCCGTCGATTCCGGTGACGACGCGTCCGTCGATGCGCGCGCTGCGCGGCATATAAATGGTGTGATCCGGCGTCGGCAGCAGCAGTACGACGTCATTGGCGCTGGACGAGCCGGTGTTGACGACCGTAGCGCGGACGGTCACGACGTCTCCCGGGCGCGGACGCTCGGGCGCATCCAGCGTCACCAGCGTCGAGCTGCCCGAAAGAATCGGCCGGCTGCGCACCACGACCCGCTCGATATTGGAGGCGACCAGCGGCGTCTGATCGCTGATCAGCGCGGCTTGGAAAACGAGTTCGGTGCCGTCTTCGATGGTATCGTTGACGCGGAACGAGCACGCGACCTTGCGCTGCTGGTTGGCGTCGAGGTCGCCCGCAGAAGCGCCGCTGGGATCGACCCAGGAGCCGTCAGTGAATGGCCGGTCGTCGATGAAGTCGGAGCCCTCGACGTGAGAGGCGCCCTGCGGATGCGAGAAGCGGACCACCACCCCGGTGGCTGAGGCGCCGCCGAAGTTCGAAAAGGAAAACGCGGCGCGAATGGTTTCGCCTGGGCCGGCGCTGCGCGTGGGCTCGAGGACAAGCGTCCGCAGCCCCTCGACCAATGCGGGAGATCCCGGAGCGAAGATTCCGGTCAGCGAGCTACCAGGCACGCAGGGCTCTTTCTGAAGGCACTTCGTGTCCGCCTTCGCGCTTATTGCAGGAGAGCTAGGGTGGCGGCGATGCGATCCGTGCGTTCGCCGGGATTGGCCGCTAGGAAGCGTTCGACCACGGCGCTGCGGCCGTGCGTGACGAGTGCGTGCGCCGCGGCGGTTGCGACCGCCTCAGCCGGATCGCCGAGCGCGTGCTCGAGTAAATGCTGCGACGCGTCGTCGTCGAGCGCGCCGACTGCGAAGATCATATCGCAGCGCGCCGACTCGGAGAGTCCCGCGAACTCGTCGCCGGCGGCGCTGCTCCACCCCATTTGTGCTGCGAGCGTCGCGCGCTCCGAAGTGCTTACGTGCTCGGCTTTGCGGCGCGGCGCGAAGATTGCGTACGCCGCAACGCCCGCCGCAACGACGATCACGAAGGCGATGACGAGCGCCAACATTACACGCTCGCGTGCAGCGACGTGCGCAGAACGTCGAGAGCACCGTCGAGCGCGGGGGTCCGCTTGCGCTGCAACGCGTCCATGAACTCGGCAGAATCCGATTCGGCCAGCGTGTCGAGCCGTTCGACGAGCAGCGAACGGTAGTGCGCGAGCTGGGGGCTCGCGTCGGGCAGCAGACGAGCCAGAGCCGCCCAGGGCAGCGCGCTCGCAAGCTCGCAATCGTGCAGCCGTTCGGTAAGCTCCTGAATTTCCACGGGTTCGTAACTGCCGCGCAGGACGACGCTGGCGGCGGCGGGTTCGGCCGGAACGCCGCGCGCGGCGCCGGCATCGTGGAGCACGCGCTCGATCGTCGAACGCAGCGACGGCGTCTCGATGTCCCGCGGCGCGATGACGTAGTTGGGCAAGCGCAGCTTGATGAAGAGCCGGTCGAGTTCTTCGCGCAGCGCGTCGCGCAGCGCGGTGACCGTGCCGGCGTGCGTGTCGCCGATCGCATCGGGAAGAAACGCGCGCAGCGCGAATAGATGCGTGACCAATCCGTCGAATCGCGCTTCATCGACGAAACGCAGCGCCTTGGCGAGACGTTCCGCCGTAAACGCGACGGTGGTTCCGGCGCGATTGCCGACGATCGAGGAATCGAAGATGCCGGATTCCGCTTGATCGCTGCCCGGCATTTCGGGAACGATCGCATCGCTGCCCCCGTCGAGCGCCATATACGACGTGCGTCCAATTGCGCGCGCGCCGTTGGTTTCGCCGACCGGCGTCGCGGGCGGCAGTTCCATATAGCGCTCCTCGGTGAGCGCGCGCTGGCCGCCGCCGAAGGACGGCCCGATCATACCGTCGAGGCCGAACGGCAACCCCGGAATGGCGTTAGCAAAAACCGGCGTCGCGCGAACCTTCAACTCGTTCGAGACCACTTCGTCGTCACGCTCGCCGTCGTAACGCACGTGCGCGACGTGCAGGATCGCTTCGCCGGCCGGAAGTCCGTTGTGTACGACGTCGCGCCAGCGAATCGTCGCTTCGACTCCCGGATCGACGTCGTTCAAGACGATTCCGCGGGCGCTTGCGAAGGGTGCGAGCGCACCCACGTCGCGCACCGGCACGTCGTTGACCGTCGTCGAGTTGGGAACGTAGATGAGGGTCTCCGGCTGCGCGACCGTGATCTGCACGCGGCGTGCCGGGCCGTCGCCGCCGTTGCGCACGTGCAGCACCCAATCGACCGTTTCGCCGACGTCGACCACGTCGATCGGTTCGCTGCGGAAGGTGCCGACCGAGAAGTCGGGCTCGGCGGTCGTCGCGATCGTCAGCCGTGCGAGCGGGACGGGAAGCATTGCGTCGGCGGTGAGCACCGCGTCGATCGTCACCGGATATTCTTTTGCAAGGCTGCGCAGCAAACGCAAACCCAGGCGCGCTTTCGCACTCGCGCCCGGGAGAATCTCGCCGAAGACCAGCGACGACTTCTCGCGAATCGCACCGTCGACGCTTTCGAGACGCGCCTCGGGCGATACGTAGAGGCGCACGCGCACGTTGTGTGCGACGTCGGTGCCGGCGTTCGCCAGCGCGATGTCGACGTCCGCGAGCTGGTTGGGACGCAGCGTCGCGTCGCTGCCGAGTTCGAGGTGGGAGGTATCCGACGAAAATGAAGGATGCGAATCGACGCGCCAAATCGCTTCGCCGAGCGGCGTTTCACCGAGTTCGCGGGTGTGCACGCTCGCGCCGACGCGAACCTCGCTGCGGTCGGCGTACGGCGAGCGCACGCGCGCGCGCAGAACGAGCTTACGCAGCCCAAAGGCTTCCAGCGAACCGAGATCGATCGTGTCGCCGTCGATCGACAAGCGCGCGTTCTTTTCGAACATCCGCACGTCGTCAAGCGCGGGATCGACGCGCAGGTGCAGCACGACGTCGCTCGCTGCGGCGCTGCCGTCGTTGGCGAGATAGATGGAAGCTTCGAGCTCGTCGCTGGGGCGAATCACTTCGCCGCCGGCGCGGGCGAGAGCGTTGCGGCGTTGCGGAAGCGACGGCTCGGAGCGGACCGCGACGGTGCGTTCGAACCGGCGGGTCGCGTCGTTTCCGGCGGGTTCCCGCGTTCGGACGCCGGCGACGTCAAGGGTGGCGGCGTCGGGCAGGGGCGACGTGACCACCGCCTCGGTGCGCAGCTCGACGCGCTCGCCGGAGTCGATGCGGCCAAGATCGAAGGCGAGCGTCTCTTTGCGCCGCTCGCGGACGGCGCGTCCATCAATCGACGAGCCGCCACGAACCAGGATCAGCGTCTCGGGCAGCTCGACCGTCGCGGTCACGTTCTCGGCGGCCGACGTTCCGGCGTTGTAGGCCGCCAGCGAGAGCACGACGCGCTCGCCGGGCCGCACTTCGTGCGCGGGATCGACGGTAAAGGTGGTGCGGTCGTCGCCGAAATCCGGGGTGGCGCGGACGACCAGCGAGGCGGCCTCGAGGGAAAACGAGGCGGTTTCCTGAGAGGCAATCTGGGCAGAACCGACGATTCGGGTGCCGTCTCTCAGCGGAGCGTCGATTCGGACGCGGTAGACGAGGGTAGCCGAGGCGCTGGCGGGGAGCGTCTTCGACGAGACGGTCGGCGCGTACATGCGGTCAAAGGGGACGCCGAGGTCGCGCTCGATCTCCCGGCCGTTCACGCGGGCCGAGCCGGCGACGTACGTGGTGTGCTCCGGAATGGGCGATACGACCGCCACGTCGTGGGCGCTGGACTCGCCGGCATTGTGTATGCGAACCGTGATCTGCGCCTCGGATCCCGGGGATGGCGTCCTGCCGGGCCTCGATGCTGATGCGGGTGAGGGCGTTGGCCAGCTGCGGCTTGCTGCGCGCGATCAGGCGAACGACGTTGGAGCCGACGGGCGGCAGTTCGAACGAGGCGACGGCGGCTTGGAGTTCGATCGTGGTTCCGTTTTCAATCGCGCCGGCGACGCTGTATGAATTTCGATGCGGCGCTCGTCGCCGGGCGGACGTCACCGATGTGCGCTCCGCTGCGCGAGATGATCGGCGAGTTGCCGAGTTCGTCGTCCAGGTCTGTCCCGTCGAGCTGCCCGGAACCGACCAGTGACGAGCCCTTCCGGAAGATTGAACCGGACGCGAACGCCGGTGGCAACCGCGCCGCCCTGGTTGCGGAACGTGAACGTCGCACGCACCGTCATCCCAGGTTCCAACTCGCGGTCGGGCGAAACGACGAGCGTTCGGAGCCCCTCCGGCAGCGTTGGTGCACCAGGTGCGAAAACTTCCGAAAGCGTGCGCATAGGCGCTGGGGTTTCGCCGCCTGCGAGAGGCCCCCTTGACGTTCGTTTAGTCGTATTTTTGTCGGAAGGAACACCCACGATGCTTGCTGTCCACGAAGACCGAATCGCCTCCGCCGTCGCTCGGTTGGGGTCCGAGAATGCTTTTGAAGTGCTCGCCCGCGCAAGGCAACTCGAAGCCGAAGGCCGCCGCGTCGTGCACATGGAGATCGGCGAACCGGATTTCGACACACCGGAGCACATCAAGAAAGCGGCGATCGAAGCGCTGTACGACAATCACACGCACTACACGCCGTCGTCCGGCATGTCGATTCTGCGCGAAACGATCGCCGAATACGCCAGTCGCTTTCGCCGCCTTACGCCCGAGTGGAACGCCGACAACGTCGTGATCTCGCCCGGTGCGAAGCCGGTCATCTGGAACGTCTTGAGCGCGCTGCTGGATAAGGGCGACGACTTCATCTATTTCGATCCCGCGTATCCGGCCTACGCGTCGTGCGCGACGTACCTGGAAGCAAACGTCCACACCGATTCCGCTGCTCGAAGCGCGCAACTGGCGGATGGTATCGACGAACTCGAGAAGCGCGTCTCGCCGAAAACCAAAGCCGTCGTGATCAACTCGCCGCACAATCCGACCGGCGGCGTGCTGACCAAAGGCGATCTCGAACGCATTGCCGAGATGGCGGTAAAGAACGACTTCGTGGTGATCGCGGATGAGATCTACAGCCGCAACTTGTATTTGAGAAGGCGACTACGTCTCGATCGCAGCGCTTCCGGGAATGCGCGACCGCACGATCGTGGTCGACGGCTTTTCCAAAGCCTACGCGATGACGGGCTGGCGCCTCGGCTACGCGATCATGCCGGAACGTTTGGCGAAGACGGTGACGCTGTTCAACAACAACACGTTCAGCTGCGTCGCGAGCTTCGTGCAGATGGCCGGCGTCGCCGCGCTCACCGGCGACGATACGCCGGTCGTGCGCATGAACGACATCTTCCGGCAGCGCCGCGACCGGCTCGTCAACGGGCTCAACGCGATCGCGAACGTCTCGTGCACGCTGCCTGAGGGCGCGTTTTACGCGTTCCCGAACGTGAAAGAGATCACGTTGGACGATAAAGCGCTCGCGAAGTTCCTTTTAGAAGAGGGCGGCGTAGCGTGCGGCGGCGGTTCGTCGTTCGGCACGGCCGGCAAGGGCCATCTGCGCTTCTCGTACGCCGCCTCCCTAGAAGACATCGACTGGGCACTCGATTCAATCGCCAAGACCCTACCAAAGTTCAAGGGCTAGCATTTGTCATCCTGAGCGTAGGCGCGCAGCGCCGTAGTCGAAGGACCGCTTCCAAGCAAAAGCCCGCAGCTAATGTATGCGGGCTTTTTCTTTAAAGCGGTCCTTCGACTACGGCGCTGCGCGCCTACGCTCAGGATGACAAATGCTAGCCCCTACGCCGGGGAAGCACGGGTGGAAGTAGGGGAACCCGTGCGTCCCGCGACGTCGCATCATTGCGATAGGGACGATGACAAGCCGTCGCTTCTTCCTCGACTTGCTTTAAGTATTGTCGGCGCCTTATCTGCCGAGCGCCACCCGCTTCTGTTTCGCTTCCGTCGCAGTTGGATTAACGCGTCGCGCCGCCTGAGAACCTATCGGCCGAGCAAGCGGCCGTCGCCTTTACCCGAGGTTTGCACGGGGCGGCTATAGATACATGGCGCGCTTGACGTCGGCTAAAACGCCGGCCGCGATTTCGCGCGTTCGCGCCGTGCCCTCTTCGATGATGCGTTCGACGAGGCGGGGGTCGTTCGCGTACATTTGGTAGCGTTCGCGCATCGGCCGAAGATACGCGTTGAGCTGTTCGGCAAAATCGGTTTTGTCGGCGACGCAGCCGAGCGCGCCGCTGCGGCATTCGGCGGCGATTCCGTCGACCTTCGCCGGGTTGACGAACTTCCACAACGCGAAGACCGGGCAGACTTCGGGATGTCCCGGATCGCCGCGCCGCACTTTGAGCGGGTCGGTGATCATCGAACGCACTTTCTTGGTCGTCGTCTCTTCGTCGTCGGCGATGGTGATCGTGTTGTCGTACGATTTGCTCATCTTGCGTCCGTCGGTGCCGGGAATTTCGGCGAACTCGGTAAACGTCGGCTGCGCTTCAACGAGAATCGTTTCGCCGTTTCCGTACAGATGGTTGAAACGGCGCACGACTTCGCGTCCGAACTCGAGATGCGCCACCTGGTCCCTACCGACCGGAACGTACTGTCCGCGAACGATGGCGATGTCGCACGTTTGCAGCAGCGGATAGCCGAGAAACCCGTACGTCGCAATCTCGGATCCGAGGGCTTCGATCTGTCCCTTGTACGTCGGCACGCGCTCCAGCCACGAAACCGGCGTGATCATCGAGAGCAGCGTAAGCAGTTCGCTGATCTGCGGAACGCCCGACTGCAGAAAGATGGTGGACTTTTTCGGGTCGACGCCGGCGGCGAGCCACACGGCAACCATATCGTTGCGGGCGGCGCGAATCTTCGCCGGATCGTCGAACTCGGTCGTGTACGCGTGCAGGTCGGCGATCAGAAAGAATGGATCGGCGGTGTTGCAGTAGGTGACCCATTGCGTGAGTACGCCGACCAGATGGCCGAGATGCAAGTCGCCCGTCGGGCGCATGCCGGAAAGAACGCGCGGCTTCACTGCGGCGGATGGCGTCGTCATGGGTGCAGTGGGGTCGTTCAAAGGGTGCTGGATTCCTTCAATCAATGTGCGGCGAGCTGGGCGCGAACGTAGGTGCGCGCGGCCACCACGGCGTCGCGCAGTTCCGCGCCGCGCGCGAGTTCGCAGGCCAGGACCATCGCGAGCGTGCAGCCGGTGCCGCGCATCTCGGCGGCGATGCGCGCCTCGGCGAGCAGTTCCACCCCGAGCGCGGTGGCCAGCGCGTCCGCGGATCCCCGTCTGGTGGCCGCCCTTGACCAGGACCGCCAGCGGACCGCGCCGCTGAAGGGCCTGCGCCGCCTCGGCGATCGATTCGCGGTCGAGCCGCTCGAGGCCGAGAAGCAGGGCCGCCTCTCCGAGGTTCGGCGTGAGAATGACGCCCGGCAATACGGCCAGCTCATCGCGAACCACTGCCCGGGCGGCGGCATCGGCGAGATCGCCGCCTTGGCTGGCTGCGAAGACCGGATCGACGACCGCCGGCGTGTCCGGATGCGCGCGAAGCATCGTCGCCACCAAGGCGGCGTTTTCGGCGGTGGGAGCGCACCGACGCGCAACTGCGCCGGCGGCCGCCCAGGGCAAGGCTTGGAGCTGAGCCGCGAAAACGTCGCCGGCGATCGACTGTAGGGCGCGGACGCCGCGCGCGTCCGCGCCGAAGGCGGCCACCGCCGTAAAAACCCGGACGTTCAGTTCGCTGCCGATCGCGAGGTCGCGCCCGACGCCGGCCACGTTCCAGGGATGGGTCGTGCCGATAGACAGGACGATCGGCCCGATCATTTTTTGATATACCCCTGCGCTTCGAACTTCTTGAAGCCGGTGTGAATCAGCAGCGCGAGATCGGCGAACAGATCCGGTTCCGGCTGGTTGAAGTTAAAGCACGACTTGCCTTGCATGCGCTTGCGCAAGCGATCGGAAATCGGCGAAAGCAATTCGGGTTGGTGTAAACCGGCATCAGGTGCACGCTGACGTAGCTCTTGCCGTTGCGCACGCCGCCGAAGAACATGGCGCGCTTCATCTCTCGCGAGTACGCGCCGTCCAGCATGTAGTTCTTGGCGTCGTCCGACGTGACCGTGAGATGCGAGGCGTACGGCGCGAACAGCGCCTTGAGCGCGGCGAACGTCGCACTGCGGTCGATCATGCGCGCGCACCGCCGTTCCAAAGCGCGACGAGCGCGCGCGCGGCTTGCGCGGATCCGCCGCGTTCGCGACTGCCGAGATAACGGCCGCCATCGCTACGCCGCTCGCGCGCACGTCGGTCAACGATTCGTACGTTATGCCGCCGATGGCGGCGACGGGGAGATGCGTCGCGCGCGCGACCGCGAGCATGCCGGCGATGCCGATCGGTTTGCCGGCGTCGTCTTTCGAGGCGGTTGCGTAGACGGCGCCGACGCCCAAATAGTCGGCGTCGCCGGCCGCGCGCGCTTCGGCTTCGGTGCCGCAGCTCAGTCCGATAAGCCGGTCGCCGAGCAACGCGCGAACGATGGCGACGCGATCGAATCCCGCGTCGTCCGGCCCCAAGTGCACGCCGTCGGCATCGAACGCGAGCGTTGCCTCGCAGTCGTCGTTGACGATCAGCAGCGCGCCGCACTGCGCGGTTGCTGCGCGAAGCGCGCGCAGATGCGCCGCGTCGATGCCGCGTTTGGCGCGATATTGAACGATCGTCACGCCGGCATCGAGCCCGGCGCGCGCGACGGCGACCGGATCGCGTTCGCCTTCGTTCACGATGAGATACACGCCCCGCAGCAACGCGGCGCGGCCGGCGCGCGTTACGCGCGCGGTTTCATGCGTCGCCATAAAAGTATGTTCGCAACGGCGTATGCTGCGAAGACGATGCTGACGCCGCCCGCAAGCCACGGCTGATGGTTGCGCAGCGCCATCGGGACCAGCAGCGTGAAGCACAGCACGCCCGCCATCAGTACGACCATCAGACGCGAAAGCGTGAGAAACATCGCCGGATCTAGTTCTCTTCGAGGAGCAGTTCGCCGATGCGCACCAGCTCGCCGTCGTTTGCGAAGCGCAGTTCGATGCGGCCGCCGGCGCCGCTGCGAACGATGGCGACGTGCGTTCCAAAACGTTCGCGCAAGCGCGCCTCGAAATCGTTTTCCTCGGGCGAGAGTTCGCGTCGCCGGGCCGGAGCGGCGGTGCGTGCCGGCGCGGCGCTGCCGGAAGAACTCGCAAGCTGCTCGAGTTGGCGCACGTTGAGGGATTCCTCGACGGCGAGGCGCGCCAGCGCAATGCGCTGGCTCTCCGGTGCGGAAAGCAGCGCCTTCCCATGGCCGGCGCTCAGCTGCCCCGCCACGAGCATCGCCTTGATCGCGTCCGGAAGCGAGAGCAGCCGCAAGGCGTTGGCGATGGTCGGGCGGCTCTTGCCGAGACGGCGCGCGACGTCTTCTTGAGTGAAATCGTGTTGTTCGATGAGTTGGGCGAAGCCGGCGGCCTCTTCGATCGCGTTGAGATTCTCGCGCTGGAGGTTCTCGACGATGGCGACTTCGAGTGAGTCACGGTCGTCGCTCTGTCGGACGATTGCGGGAATGGTCGCGCGCTGGAGCGCGGCGCAGGCGCGCCAGCGGCGCTCTCCTGCGACGAGTTCGTACCCGGCGTCGCGGCGGCGGACGATGATCGGCACGAGCACGCCGTACTCGGCGATCGACGTCTTGAGTTCGTCGAGCGCGGCTTCGTCGAAGGTCTTGCGGGGTTGGAACGGATTGGGGGTGATCGCGGCGACCGGGATTTCGCGCAGCTGATCCTGGGCGGCCGATACCGGGACCGGCGTATCGCCCAGCAGCGCCCCGAGACCACGACCGAGGCCGCGCTTGGGTTGGCTCACGCGTGCACCCCGATCGGTTCGAGCAGTTCGCGCGCCACGGCCATATAGGCTTGCGAGCCCCGGCTCTTGACGTCGAAGAGAATGACCGGCTTGCCGTACGACGGCGCTTCGGAGATGCGGATGTTGCGCGGGATCTGCGTCCTGAAGATCTGCTCCGGAAAGTGCCGTTCCAATTCGGCGATCACTTCCATCGCCAAGCGCGTGCGTCCGTCGTACATCGTGACGAGCACGCCGCTGACGTGCAGCGTCGGATTGAGTGCGTCGCGTACGCGCCAAATCACTTGCGTGAGCTGCGCGAGACCTTCGAGTGCGTAGTACTCGGCTTGAACCGGAATGATGCAATCGTCGGCGGCGGTAAGCGCGTTGACGGTGAGCAATCCGAGCGACGGCGGGCAATCGATGAAGATGTAATCGTAGCGCCCCGAAATGCTTGCGAGCGCGTTGCGCAGGCGGGTTTCGCGCGAAAGCGCGGCGACCAGCTCCATATCCGCACCGGCGAGATTGATCGTGGCGGGAACGACTTGCAGCAGCTCGATTTCCGTTTGCACGACCGCCTCTTCGATCGACGCTTCCTGCATGAGGACGTGATAGAAGTCGCGCTTGACTGCAGCCTTGTCGATGCCGAATCCGGTGGTCGTGTTGCCTTGCGGATCCGCATCGACGACCAGCACGCGTTTGCCGAGAACGGCGAGCGCCGCACCCAAATTAACGGCCGTCGTACTTTTGCCGACGCCGCCTTTTTGGTTTACGAGAGCGATGATACGACCCAAAGAGTTTACGTTTCGTCTTTATCGAGGTGTTCGTCGAGCAGCGTCAGGAGGGTCTGGTCGCGCTGTTACGCTCGGGTTCATCGGTGACCTGCTCGAAGAGCCAGCGCAGCGCTTCGCCGACGCGCTCGTCGCCGTGGAATCCAGGCTCGGCCGCGCCGCGACGAACGAGCGCCGCCACGACGTCGTCGCCGCCGAGTTGCAGATCCGCGACCGAAAACGCGGGTTCGCGCGCCAGCTCTTCATGGACGCGAGCTTCGAAGCGTTCGTTCCCATCGCCGCGCTTGGGTAGGCCGGAGCCCGCGACGTCGGCCATGCGCAGCGCGAACTGACGCTCCAGCGACGCCGGGCCAATGCGCCGGATGAAACGCCGCAAAGTCGCATCCTTCATTTCCACGTCGGCGACGTACATATGCTGGCGAACCAGGCGTTCGGTCGTATCGATCACCTCATTTGAAATCGGAAACGCTCGAGCATCGCACGGACCATCTCCGCGCCGACGATCTCGTGGCCGTAAAGTGCGGCCCATCCTTCGTGCGCGGCTTGCCCACATCGTGAAGCAGCGCCGCCAGACGGTTGATGAGGTCGCCCGGCGTCGATGCATCGAGTGTGACGAGATTATGGCACCATACGTCGTAGGCGTGCCACTCGTTCTGCTCGACACCGACGCCCTCGAGGAGCTCGGCCAAATATACGTGAGGATGCCGGTTTCGCGAAGCAACTCGAGGCCGATCGATGGCCGCTTCGCCCGGACGAGGAGCTTCGCGAATTCATCGGCGATGCGTTCGGGCGAGACGCGTCGCTACGAGACCGGCAGAGCGCGCCATGGCCGCGAGCGTCTTCGGCGTGAGCTCGTACTCAAAGCGCGCGGCGAACTGGGCGGCCCGAAGCATGCGCAGCGGGTCTTCTTCGAACGCCTGCTCGGAGAGGATGTCGATCCGGCCGGCGCGAATGTCGGCTTCCCCCGCAAAGGGGTCGACGAGGTCGCCGCTGGGCAGAGCACGCGCGATCATATTCATACGGAAATCGCGTCGTGACAGATCGTCGGCGAGCGGAATGTCCGGGCCGCTCTGCACCTCGAACTCGCGGTGACCATGTCCGGTCGAGCGTTCCCGTCGCGGCATACCGACATCGACGGTCTCGCCGTCGAGGGTCAATTTGATCACGGCGAAAGTAGCGCCGACGACGTCGATCCGCCCGAGCTGCGTCAGCGTATCCCGAAGCACATCGAACGGGACGCCGGCGACGACGTAGTCCATGTCCTTGATGGGCAGCGCTTCCCCCAGGAGCTCCGAGCGGATCTCATCGCGCACGCGCCCGCCAACCGCATACAGCGATCCAGCGGGCAGAACTGCCGCAAGCTTCGCGTCGAGCGAATAAGGCCGATACATCCGCTCTATCGTACACGCCCTGTCACCCCGAGCGTAGCGCGAAGCGCGTAGTCGAAGGACCGCTTCCCACCCACTGCCGGCACGTTCCACGTGGAACTCCTAGCCGCCAAACCCAGATGTTCCACGTGGAACCGGGAGCCCGCGCTTGGCAGGCGAAGCGGGAGAGCGTGCGGATCGGATTGAGCTACGACCAGGGGACGCCGAAGTATGCCCTCTATCACTCGGCGCTCGAAGCCGCCGCAGAGCGCTTCGGCTACTGGGTCGATCCGGTCTGGCTGGCCGGCATCGACGAGACGCTGGATACGGAAGCGTTGGAGAGCGTCGACGCAATCGTGCTTACCGGCGGCGCCGACGTTGATCCCGTGCGCTATGGATTCGAGGATCCAGACGGGCTATGCCGGTTCGCGATGCCGGAGCGCGACGACCGGGAGCGGCCGGTTATCGAAGAGATTTTCAAGCGATCGCTTCCGACGCTGGCGATTTGCCGCGGGATGCAGTTTCTCAACGTCTGCCTCGGCGGGACGCTCGTTCCGGATCTTGCAAACCACGACGGCGACGATGACGAGCGCCGTCATCCCGTCACGATCGCGCCAGACTCCTACCTGGCGTCCATCGCAGGGACGACCGAGGCGCCGGCGTCCACCTCGCACCATCAGGCCGTCGATCGTCCCGGAGAAGGCCTTCACATCGTCGCCCGGGCGCCCGACGGGATCGTCGAGGCCATCGAATGGGTGAACCCCGCGGAAAAGCCATGGCTTGTTGCGGTGCAATGGCATCCCGAGCGAATGCACCTGGATGAGACCCTGTCCGGCGAACTCTACCGCGCATTTTTTGAGGCTGTAGCGGCGACGCAGTAGCGTATAAAGCACCACATTTTTGCGTTTAAATTGACTTTAAACTGTGTCAATATCAACACAAATATGGTAGGGTATGAGCATGCTCGCCCCTGCGCCCAAGCTCTTCGGTAGCCGCGCCAAGACGGAAACGCTCCTGGCTATCGCCCTTTTACAGGAAACCTATACCCAGGAACTTGCTCGCATTTTGGAGCTGGCACCTACGACCGTTTTTCGCGTGCTTGAGGACCTCGAGCGCGAGGGGATCATTCTCTCCCGCCTCGTTGGCCGAACGCGCACGGTCGGCCTCAACCCCCGCATGTATGGGGCCGGCGAGCTTGAGTCACTTTTGCAAAAGTACGCTCAGCGGACCGATCTAGAGGAGCGTATTGCTCGCATTCGCCGGCGCCCTCGTCGCCGTGGAAAAGAAGTGTAGTGCAAATCACTGCAGCGTCAACTCTAGAGGATGTCTGCTTTGCGGTCTGCACTGCACTCCATCGTGCCGGGATTACCGTCGTACTCTCCGGCGGAAGCGCGGCGACTATGTACGCCCCCGCGGTCTACCAATCGCGAGATGCGGACTTCATTATCGCGGTCCATGGAAGCGGCGGCGCCGATATCCTGGCGCAACTGGGATATACGCGCGATGGCTCGGGCACATATAAACACACCGACAACCACTACACCGTCGATTTTCCAGCCGGTCCGCTAGCGATTGGCAATGACCTTATCAAAACGTGGGACACTCGTCACCGCGAGGCGGAACTTCTTCACATCCTCTCGCGCACCGATTGTATTCGCGATCGTCTCATGTGGTTCTACACGAGGAACGATCGTAGCTCGCTAGCCGCCGCGATTGGCGTTGCCCAAAGTGGCGAAATCGACATTGACCGATTCCGCGATTGGAGCAATCGTGAAGGCTTCGGCACACGCTTCGAGGTTTTCGCCTCCAAGCTCTAAGCGCCGGTCCGTGCACGAAAAAAGACTCGACCTTTAGGTCTTGCCGCTGCACAGCACGAGGATCGCCGTACCGGGAATCTGTCTGGACTAGGCGGCGTTCACAAGCACAGCGGCCGTTTCTCCGGGATGCCGGTGCGGCGCGGAAAACGGAATTGCGTCGGTCCGGTTTTGCGCACGAGTACGATGCGGCGCCCGTCACCGAGGTCGGTTTCCGATTCGATCGCGGCGCCGAGCATCAGCGATGCATCCTCGAGCGCTTGCCGCTCGCGTTCTGCGTCGTTGCGCCGTTGCAGAATCGCGACGCCGCCCGTCTCGATGAGCGGCAGCAGCAGTTCGGCAACCGTCGGTGCGCTTGAGAGCGCGCGCGCGGTCCCGCTTGCGAAACGTCCGCGCAACAGCTCGTCGTGATCGGCGACCTCGGCGCGCTGTGCGATCACGTCGCCGGCAAGGCCGAACGCCGCGAGCGTTTCGCGCAGGAAGTTCGCCTTCTTGATCGTCGTCTCGATCATCGTGACGCGCACGCCGGTAGCGATCGCGACCGGAATCGCCGGAAACCCGCCGCCCGAGCCGATGTCGACGTAGGGCTCGCGAACGAACGGAACGACGGTGAGGCTGTCGACGATGTGCGGCGCCAAGTCGTCGGCGGTTTTCGCGCCGGTCACGTTGAAGCGGCGATTCGTCTCGAGCACGAGGCTACCGAAGCGCGCCAGCGGTTCGATGAGGTTCGCCTCGACGCCGGCCGCTTCCAACAATCCGCGCAACTCGCCGTGCGCCGCGGAATCGGTCAAGCCGTTGCCGTCTGCTTTGCGCGGTGCACGAACAATCCGACGATCGCGATATCGGCCGGCGTCACGCCGGGAATGCGGCCGGCCGCGCCGAGCGTTCGCGGGCGCTGTCGCCCGAGTTTTTCGCGCGCTTCGAGCGAGAGCGCCGAAAGCACGGCGTAGTCGAACCCGTCCGGAATTTCGATGCGCTCCGTCTTCGCCGCTTTCTCGATCGCAATTTCTGGCGGCGCACGTACCCGGCGCATTTGAGTTCGATTGCGACGCGTTCGCCGATCGACGGATCGAGGGGCGGGTCGAAGCTCGCGGCAACGTCGTCGAACGACGTCGTCGGGCGGCGCAGCACGTCGGCCAGCGTTGCGCCCGGGTCGATGCGCTCGACGCCGATGGTCCCGGCGCTCGCGCGCGTTCGTTCGGCGCGATCGATGCCTGCGCGCAGCGCGTCGCGCCGCGCCGTGAATGCATCCCACGCGGCGTCGCCGACGGAACCGGCGGCGCGGCCGAGCGGCGTGAGGCGCGCGTCGGCGTTGTCGTGACGCAGAATCACGCGATGCTCGGCGCGCGACGTCATCATGCGATACGGTTCGTCGACGCCTTTGTTTACGAGATCGTCGATCATGACGCCGATGTACGCATCGCTGCGCGAGAGGCGCAGGGGTTCTTCGCCGAGCGCGGCGCGCGCGGCGTTGACGCCGGCGATCAATCCTTGCGCCGCGGCTTCTTCGTATCCGGACGTTCCGTTGAGCTGTCCGCAGTGGTAGAGTCCGGCGATGCGCTGCGTCTCGAGCGTGTCGCGAAGTTCGGTCGGGGGAACCATGTCGTACTCGACGGCGTAGCCGGCGCGGATCATCGTGCACTCCTCCAAACCCGGCAGCGTGTGGAGCATCTCGATTTGCACTTCGGCCGGCAGCGACGTGGAAAAACCGCCGACGTAAAGTGTGGGTTCGTCCCAACCTTCGGGCTCGATGAAGATTTGATGCGTCGGGTTGTGCGCGAATTTCACCACCTTGTCTTCGATCGACGGACAATAGCGCGGTCCGATGCCGCGAATCAGATCGAGGCCGTAGAGCGGCGAATGCTGCAGGTTATCGCGGACGAGTTTGTGCGTGCGCTCGTTGGTTTCGGTTAGATAGCATGGGAGCTGCGGCCCGGCGAATGCGGCTGCGCTGGAGTACGAAAAGACCAGCGGAATCTCACTCGGCGCTTGCACGGCCATGCGGCTCGCGTCGACGGTGGTCCGGTCGATGCGCGGCGGCGTGCCGGTCTTCAGCCGCCGCGTCGGGAAACCCAGCGCGCGCAGCGCGTGGGCGAGACCGATCGCCGGCGCTTCGCCGAAGCGTCCTTCGGCGGCGACCACTTCGCCGCGAAAGGTCTTGCCGCCGAGAAACGTGCCCGTCGCAAGAATCACGCGTCGGGCGAAATACTCGCTGCCGTCCGCCGCCACGACCCCGCGGACCGCGTCTCCCTCGACGATTAGCCCGTCGACGAGGCCGCGCAAAATAGTCAAGTTCGGCTGCGCGCGCAGTTCCTGGATCGCACGGCGGCCATAGGCGGGCTTGTCCATGAGCTGACGCAGCGCACGAACCGCCGGGCCTTTGCTTTCGTTCAAGAAACGCGAGTGGAGGCTGGAGGCGTCGGCGATGCGGCCCATCGCGCCGCCGAGCGCGTCGATCTCGCGCACGAGCTGCCCCTTCGCGCTTCCGCCGATCGACGGATTGCACGGCAGCGTGCAGATCTTCTCGGGATCGCCGGTAAGGAGGAGGGTTGCCGCGCCGGTGCGCGCGGCGGCAAGCGCCGCTTCCACGCCGGCGTGGCCGCCTCCGACGACGATCACGGCGGCGTGGTCGCTGCGCATCGATTTTACGCCGTTGCGTGCTTCCGCAGGCGCAGGCTAAGAGCGATCATCATGATGCCGAAGATGATCGCGTACGCGCCGATCACCCAGACGATCGCGATGGCGCCGGCCAGCGGCTGCCAGATCATCAAGATACCGAAGATCAGGGAGAGCACGCCGCCCAGAATGAGCCAGAGTTCGTTCGCAATTTGTTTTCGAAGTTGAATGGCTGCAGCGATTTCGAGAATGCCGGTGAGAAACGCCCAAATCGCCACCGTTAAATACAATGCAAACCCGGCGACGCGCGGTTCGAAGTACACGATTGCCCCGATCGCTATTCCGACGATGCCTTCTAAGAGGAATGGCCACCAGCGCTCGTGCGATTGCGCGGCGCGAACCGCGGCGACGATGGCGAACACGCCGTCGACGAACGCATACGCGCCGAACAGGATGATGATCGCGATAATCGTCGCGCCGGGCCAAGCGAAGGCCAGCACGCCGAACACGACCGCCGCGATTCCGCGGATTAAGAGCGCCCACCAGTTACGAGCGAGAACGCCGAGCATTACTTTGAAACCGTTCCGTCGGCCCAGACGACCCGGGAGACGCGGCAGAGCTGCGGGGTTTCGCCGTTCCACGGCATGCCGATCATCGCGTTGTGCAGCGTATGCTGGATTTGCGCGTACTGCGAGAACTTGCCGATGTCGGTCATCGTGTTGGCAACACCGTTATAGCGAACGACGAAGTCGACTTCGGTCGCGTCTTTGCCCCTGTTGTTGATGTAGTTCACCCACACGCCGTCGGTGGCGTTGCCGTTTTGTACGACGTTGCAGCCCATAAGTTTAATGCCGAAAGCGGATTTAAGCCCGGTTGGTGCGCTTGACGCGGGAGCGAGCATGGCGAAGCTCGCGAGAAGTAATGCAGCGAAGGTCAGGGTCCGTTTCATGAGCGCCTCACTTTCCGATACAAAAACGGGAGAAAACCCCGTCGAGCGTTTCTTCGGCGGCCACGCCGTCACTTACATGCCCGAGCGCCGCGAAAGCCGTTTGCAGGTCTCCGGCGATGAAATCTACGGGCTCTCCGGCGGCGAGCGTCGTTCGCGCGCGTTCTAGGCAGGCGATCGCCTCGTTGACGGCGTCGAACTCGCCCAGCGATGCGAGATGCGGGCGCTCGAGATCCGGCCGTTCGCCGCCCCATCCGATCCGGGCGATGGCGGCCCGCAGCGCGGCTAGGCTCGCGGCATCGTAGGCGCTGCCCCGGATGACGTTCGGATCGTCGATCTGCCGGGCACCCGCATCGCCGAGCTCGATCTTGTTCGCAAAGACGACCCGGTCGCGGCCGCGGGTTTCCTCGAGCAAGGTCCTGGCATCCGGCGCGAGCGGAACGGAGGCGTCGATCACCACGATCGCGATCCGGGCAGCCGCCAGCGCGCGGTGGGTTCGTTCGATGCCCGCGGCCTCCAGGGTGCCGGCGTGGGCGCGGATCCCCGCTGTGTCGACCAAGCGCACGAGCACACCCTCGATCGCAATCGATTCCTCGATGGTGTCGCGGGTCGTGCCGGCCTCGTCGGAGACCAGGGCCCGGTCTTCGCCGAGCAGGGCGTTGAGCAGCGAGGATTTGCCTGCGTTCGGCGGACCAACGATCGCGGCGCTTACCCCCTCGCGCACGAGCCGGCCGAGCTCGCCGTCGTGACGGAGCGCCTCGAGGGCTCCGGCGACGGATCCCAGCACCGCTTCCAGTCGCGACCGGTTCGGTTCGGGGACCTCGTCCGGAAAATCGATTGCGCCCGCCAGCTCTTCGAGGACCGCGGCCAGCGACGAGCGCAGTGAGCGGACTTCGTTAGCCAGGCCGCCGCCGAGATTGGCCAGGGCCGCCCGGGCGGCCGAACTGGACTCCGCCTCGATCAGGTCGGCCACCGCCGCCGCCGCGTGAAGATCCATCTTCCCGTTGAGAAAGGCACGGCGGGTGAACTCGCCGGGTTCGGCGATGCGCGCGCCGCACGCGAGCAGTGCGCGGACGATTTCGCGCGCGACCACGGGCGACCCATGCGTCTGCAGTTCGAGCGCGTCTTCGCCGGTATAGCTGTGCGGTGCTTGAAAAAAGACAGCGAGCCCGCGATCGATCGCGCGTCCCGTTTCACTGACGATGGTTGCGTACGTCGCGTAACGCGGAAGCAGTGCGCCATCGTGCCGCACGAGGCGTGCGGCGAGTTCGCGCGTGCGCGGGCCGCTGATGCGAACGATGGCGATCGCGCCTTTTCCGGGCGGCGTCGCAATCGCGACGATGGTGTCGCTAACCGGAGCGCCCGCGGCCGATTGCAGCGACCAGTGCTTCCGGTTCGTCGGTGCCGAGCACGATCGGCATCCCGGCGCATCGATGAATCTGCACGCCGCGCCCTAACGCGACGTTCCAAACCCAGCCGCGCAGCGTGAGATGGATGCCGATGCCGTACCAAAACGAGACCGGAACGACTTCAACCGAGACGATTTCTTCCATCGGAATGAATCCACCGGGAATTCCGAACGTCATTCCCCAGCGCACGCCGCTCGGCTCGACGTCGATCGTCAAACGTGCGAACGCGATACACGTGAGTGTGACGAACGCGAAAATGAACAGCGAGGCGACTGCCGCCGAATATGCCGTCGCGCGGATAGAAACGGCGAACACGACGCACACGAACGCCGCGAACCCGAGGAGGGCGATGTAGATGCGCCCGACCTGTTCGTGACGGTATATCAAGGTGCTACCTTGGGTAGACGACGATGCTGCGTTCCGGCTCTTCGCCTTCGGATTCGGTGCGAACGAGCTCGGAGTCGGCGATCGTGAGATGCACGATCTTCCGTTCTGACGGAAGCATCGGTTCGAGTTTGATCTGACGGCCTTCGGCGACGACGCGTTCCGCCGTGCGCAGCGCGAGATCTTTGAGTACCTCGGCGCGATGAGCGCGATAGCCTTCGGCGTCGATCGTGTAATAGCGCCGGTTGCTGCGCACGCCGACGTTGAGCATGTTGTTGAACAGCAGGTTGAGCGCTTCGAGCGTATTGCCGTGCCGGCCGATCAGCATCGCGAGATCGGGACCGTTGATTTCGAGATACTCGCCTTCGCTGCGCGGAATGTAACGGATGTCGGCGCCGGTAACGCCCATCTTCGTCAGCAGTTCTTCGAGCAGCGCAAAGGGCTGCTTCGCGTCCTCGGGCATCTCGTAGACTTTGTCGTCGCGCACGCCGAGCGGGCGTCCGCGGCTCGGACCGCCGGGGCCACGTCCCCGTCCGCCGCCGCCGTTACCGCCGCGACGTCCGCCGCCTCCGCCGAAACGTCCGCCCCCGCCGCCGCCGGCCGGTTTGCTGCCGGGGATGGCGCGATCGCGAATGTTGGCCGGTTGTTCTTCGAACTCGAAATCGTCTTCGTATAACATGGCTGGAGAGTAGCCTTTCTTACTTTCTGTTCTTCTTTTTCGGCTTGTTGCCGCTGGGTTTGGCTGCGCCGTTGGTGCTGGCGGCCGGTGCCAGCGCCTTCGCCGGTTTATCGTTACCGCTCGGAACGCCTTCGGTAATCGCGTGATCGCTGTCGATGAACGAGAGCGGCTCGTGGTAGCGCCGCAGCAAGAAGAGCTGTTGGCCCATCGTGAACAAGTTCGCGGCGAGCCAATACAGCACCATCGCCGACGGCCACTGTGCGCGGTAACCGAAGAAACCGATCATCAGCGGCGAGATGATCTGCATCATCTTCATTTGCTGCGCTTGCGCGGGATCCGTCGCCGGCATCGTCGTGAAGCGCATGCTGATGTATTGCGAGATCATGTAGATCGCGATCAAGATCAGGTCGGGCTGCGCGAGGCTGACGCCCATGAACTTCGGAAACTGCGCGGCGAGCGAACTGCCGATCCACAAGAAGTTCGTGTGCGCATACAGATCTTTGTGCTGCAGCACGACGTAGTACACGCTGAACAAGATCGGCATCTGCAGCAGCAGCGGCAGGCAGCCCGCGAGCGGGTTGACCTTGTTCGTTTTGTAGAGCGCCATCTGCTCTTCTTGCAGGCGCTTCGGATCGCTCTTATAGCGTTCCTGAAGTTTTTTGATCTGCGGGGCGACTTTCTGCATCGCCATCATCGATTTGAATTGCGCGGTCTGCAGCGGCCATAGGGCCAAGCGTATGACGAGCGCCAGCACGATCAGCGCGACACCCATTTGGCCGGCCGGGTCGTGAACGAGCATCGCGATTCCCGAGTTGATCAGGAGAACCGCTTGAGAAAGGAAGCCGACGATCGGGTCGAGCCACGATGACGCGAGGAGCAGGTGCAACGAGGTTTACCTTTCCGCCGCGTGCGCGGCGCCGGGGACGAAATCTACGCCGCCGGGATGAAACGGATGGCAGCGGCCGAGCCGCCTCAGCGCTAGCCACGAGCCGCGCAGAACGCCGTGCGTGCGAATCGCAACGATGGCGTACTCCGAGCAGCTCGGGTAGAACCGGCAGCTCGGCGGAAGCAGCGGCGAAATCAAAAGCTGGTACAAGCGGATCGGCGCGGTCAAAAGAACCCGCACGTTCATGCCGGACCGAGCGCGGCGACGACGTCGGCGCGCAGAGCATCGAACGCGGCATCGGCCGCGGAAGGGCGGGCTACCACGAGTAGGCGCATGGTTCGGCGTCCGGAGAGAGCATCGTGCAGTATCGATACCAGACGGCGACGGATCTTGTTACGGACCACGGCTTTTCCGATCGATTTGTTGATAGCGATGCCGACGAGCGAGCGTTCGTCGCTCGGCGCGCCATCGCTGCGATAGAGAGTCACGGTGCCGGTGTTAACGCGGCGGCCCTGCCGGCGCAGGCGAGCGAAGTCCGCTCGGCGCCGCAAACCGGCAAAGCTGCGCATCAAACCGTCAGGCGATGACGCCCCTTCTTGCGACGGCGCGCAAGCACTTTGCGACCGTTCTTGGTGCTCATGCGCTCCATAAAGCCGTGCACGCGTTTGCGCCGGCGGTTGTGCGGCTGAAACGTCCGCTTCATTGTTACTTTCCTTATGAGTCCGTGGCCCCGTCCAAGGGCCTAGCAAAAAACAGCCGCCTGGCGGCGGCGGACAGCCACTAAATATAGTCCGGACCGCGGGCTAACGTCAAGCGGCGATGAGGCACGCTGCAGGATAAGCCTTCTTCCGGCTGCTTGCTCGCCAAGGAAATAACTAAAACACCTAGATTTTGCTGGGGGGGGCTTGCCCGCCCGTAGTGAATGGGGTCGTCCGGCCCAATGGATGGGTCGCTTCGGGAGGGCTCCGGTGCTTTCTGAACGCGTGCTGAGGAACGGCAAGCCGGTTGCAACCGGAGTGGTGGCACTCGTCCTGAACTGGAACGGATTCGAAGACACTATCGAGTGCCTCGATAGCATTATGAATTCCGAGCTCGGCCCCGCGCACATCGTCGTGTTGGACAACGGCTCGATCGACGATTCGACGCGCCGCTTGCATGACTGGGCGGCGCTGCACTTGCACGACTTCACGTCGTTTGCGTCGCCGGCAGCGGCATTCGCTTCGGAGACCCCCTCAACACAGCTCGTGTTCGTAGAATGCGGACGCAACCTTGGTTATGCTGGGGGCAACAATATTGGAATCCGTTATGCGACCGAGCGCGCCGGCGCCGAGTTCGTGTGGATTCTTAATAATGACGTCGTCGTCGATCATCGCGCGCTCGACCGTGCGCTGAATCTAGCCGACCACGATCCGCAGATCGGGATGGTCGGGGCGAAGCTCCTGCGCTACGATGAACCGGAAACGATTCAAGCGCTCGGCGGCGGCTACATCATACCGGTAATTTGCCACGACACGCAGCTCGGTGCCGGCAAGCATTCGGAGACATCCGGCGACGTGCCGATTCGCCTCGATCATTTAATCGGCGCGAGCTTGCTCGTCCGTGTCGCGGCCATTCTCGACGTCGGGCCGATCGACGAGTCCTACTTCTTATATCGCGAAGAAACCGATTGGTGCATTCGCATGGTCCGTCGCGGTTGGAAGCTGTACTGCAGTCCGACCTCACTCGTTTGGCACAAGCAGGCGCGCTCGATCGGTTTCAAGAGCCCGCTGCACGACTACTACGCGGTTCGCAACATCCTTCATCTGGTCCGGAAGTTCTATCCAACGCGGCTGCCGGCAGCGTTCGCCTACTTCGCGTGCCGCTCGGTTCTGCCGAAGCTCGCACGCCTTGAAATGCGCCGCTTGGTTGCCGTCTGCATGGCACTTCGCGACTTTACGATCGGCGTCAAAGGACAGCCGGAGGAATACGGCGAGTCGGCGCTCGTCAATGAATATGCGAACGAACTCGGGAGCCGGCAGCCCTCAACGCAGATCCGAGGCGACGTCAGCTGGAGAGCTGCGAGCGTTGCGAACGAAGTCGAAGAGAAGACGACCGCGCCTTAAGCCAAACCCGGCGACGACCCGCCGGAAATAACGTGCATCACCCCAACGATCTGCGCCGCGAAATCGTCGTACGTGGTCGCGAACAGCCGCTCGTATAATAGCTCGCCGTCATGCGGACGCTCTCTTAGCCGTAGAACGTCAAAGCGCGCCACAAACTCGCGCTTTAGGATCGCTCGCTGCAACAGCGCCCCGGGGAAAAGCGCAACCCACGTTCGCCGTTGCGAGCGATAACGCCAGCACAACATCGTTACTGATAGCCGCGTTTGCCAACGCATGGCTGCGCGGCGCGCAGTTCTCGTCGTCGGCAACTGGCGCAGCGTCGAGAAGAACGGACGCGGGCACCGATAGGCGTTGTACAGCGAAAAGTGCCACGCATCGCCGATCGCGCCGTGACGCGTTGCGACGGCCGCCGCGATCGCATGCGCGGCATCGTGGTCGGGATGGCCGCCTTCATACGACGGCGCGTAAATGCGCGCCGGCACGAACGGCGCCGAATCAATCCACCGCTCGAGCATCGCCAAGCCTTCGAGCGATCGAGCCGCGAGCTCGCGATCCCCAATCCGGCCTTGCGATCCCTCAAGAAAGACGATCGCGTCGTCGGTCACGCCGAGCGCGTGGAGCGCGTTGCGGCTCTCGGCGTCGCGCACGGCCGGCGCGCTTCTGAAACCGCCGTTCGTAAGGTAAGCGCACGCCACGGTGTTGCCGGCAGCCAAGTTCCTCCAGGATCCACGGAGCGGCCGAATACTCGTCGTCCTGATGCGCAAACACAAAGAGCGTTCGGGTGCCGGCGCCGTTCACAAGCCTGCGCCGGGCCCCCGCGAGGGCGTCAATGGGCACACGCTCCGGGCGACGCCGGGGATTGCCCAAACTGCAACCGGGGTTGTCGTGGGTGCGGCGTACCCTTGCCAGCCGGTCACCGCCGAATCGACCTTGGCGAGCGTGGCCGGGACGTCGTCGCGCTCGAATCCGCCATCGCCGGCGCCCACGATCGTGCCGCGGGCATCGGTGAAGATGACCCGCCGAATTGGGGCTTGCGCGGCTTCGTCGTAGCCCCACCCGTACAACTTGACCCCGGGCCGGATACCCGCATATTCGAGCATCACGCCGTCGACATACCCCAAGCACTGCGTGGTCTTTGGAAAAACCGCGCGCAGCGGGCGCCCGATGAACGGCGCGGACCAGGCGGGATACGGCGGCATCGGGTCGGTGACGACCGGCACGGTGGCGAGCGGCGGCGAGGTTGCGGTGAGCGCGAGCACGTTGCGAACCTGCGCGTCGGCATTCGTGCGCACGCTGAACTCGACGCGCTGCGAGGCATCGGCGTCCTCCGATCCGTCGGCGCGCCGCACCAAATGCGAGGACGAGAGACCGTTCGCGGTGAGCACTTGCATGAGCCAGGGCTTCTGCGCTTCCACCGGCGGCAGCAGCAGCACGTAGCTCAGTACCGAACGGGCGCGATCCTGCGAGAGCGCCATGTTGCCGACGTAGCTTTCGTCCACCGATGCACCCGCGCGCCAGAAGCTCGACGTGTATCCCTCGATGCGTACTTCGGAAACAATGTTGCGATATTGCGGCTGGTTGAGAATGCGCAAATAGCGCGGAAAGAAGTCGTTCAGGATCGTTTTGAAGCGCGGCTGCAGTTCCGAACTACCCGGTGCGAAGAGCACGTCGCGTGCGCGAAATCTGATACTCAGACCGTTCTTGTCGAACTCCGCCCCCCAATTCGCGAGATTCGGTCGAAAGGCTGCGTCGAGATCGCGCGCGAGAAGGGTTCGCTTTTGCTCGTACTCCGCCAGCGCATTCTTCGGTTTGCTCTGCTGCAATTCGACTTGCGCCATGTATGCCAGTGCGATGAGCAAGAACAGCATCATCAGCCCCGTCATGAGATCGGCGAGCGGAATCCAATGCTCTTCGTCGGCGTGGAGCGCAGCCCGAGGCGCTTCATTGAGTTCGCGGGCCGGCCTCTGCCATTCGCTCGATGAACTCCGCCTGCGTGCGCTGCAGCTCGTCGAGCCGGTAGCTCAGATCCGAACGCACGAGTTTTATTTCCGAAATCAGCGAGAGGTCGTCGTCGACGGCGATGCTGCGCTTGATGGCCTGCAGCTCGTCGACCAGAACCTCGACGTCGGATTTATCGCCCGTGACCGCATTCTCTTCGCGCGCGAGCGCGTAGCGCAGTTTGAGAAGAATCGCGAAGAAGATGCCGGTGAACGACGCCCACACCGACGTACGAATGCCGTCGATGAGGCCCGGGATGCTTCCCTGCACGTTGCTGGAGTTGAACGCGTACAATCCAACCGCAATACCGAAGAACGTGCCGGCGATCCCCAGCATCGAATAACGCCGGCCCTTGCGTTACCGCGCGGATGAATACCGGATCTGAAAATAGATCCCAAGCAGCGCGATAACCGCACAAATACCGACGGTTGCCGTTAGAGTCATCGTGTTCTCCCAGCGCTCGAAGACGATTTCGTCGACGCGGGCGCCGACGTCGCGCAGGTCGCCGCTGATGCCGAGTTGTGATGGTTTACGGTAGCGGAAGATGCGATGCGCACGTTGGCGGGCGTTCCTTTGGCAAGATGACGCTCGCAACGCACCACGATTTCTCCCGGCGCTGCATCGACGCTTGCTACGCGCGCACCGTCGACGTCGACCGAGACGACGCTTCCGGCCGGCATCCCGACGGGAACCGTCGCTCGCACCGTCCAGGCGCGACACGTCCTGCAGCGGATCGAGCGCGAACTCGAGGTTGCCGTCGGTCCACCCGTCCTCGTATCCGCCTTTGATCGTGCCGGCTTGGCGCACGTATCCGATCAGCGGTAAGCGAAGCAGCGGCAGTAATCCCGCGATGCGAGATCGATAACTTTCGGCCATCGCTCCTGCCGTCTCGACGCTGTCGGCTTCTGCCGGAAGCGCGGTTTCGGCAACCGGTTTTCCCATGGTCGCCTGCAGGTACGCGCGGACGACGCGGGCGGATTCGCCGAACGCCGCGACCCGGCCGTTGGCCAGCCATAGCGCGACGTCGCACTTGTCCGCGACGATCGAGCTGCTGTGCGTCACCATGATCGTCGTCTTGCCGCGCTTTCTGAATTCGTCCAGCCACGCCCCGCACTTCGCGGCGAAGCGTTCGTCGCCGACGGCGAGCGCTTCGTCGACGAGCAGTATGTCGGGATCCACGCGAATCGCGGCGGCAAACGCGAGGCGCATCGCCATGCCGGTAGAGTACGTGCGCATCGGGGCATCGATGAACTCGGCGAGTTCCGAAAACTCGATCACGTCGTCGAGATGGATTCTCGCCTCACGACGGCCCAGGCCGAGCGTCAGCAGCTCGATCATGGCGTTTTCGCGGCCGGTAAGGTACGGATTGAATCCCGTGCCGAGCGCCAGCAGCGGCGAGAGGTTCCCGCGCACCCGCACTTCGCCCCTATCCGGCTTCGTTATGCCGCAGAGAATGCGCAGCAGGGTGGTCTTGCCCGAACCGTTCTCCCCGATCACACCCAGCGTTTGTCCCCGCTGCAGCGAAAACGTTACGTCGTCGAGCGCGTCCACGACACCGAAGTTCCCCTCGCGCCGGACGCGCCGCACGACGAGATCCTTCAGCGTTGTTTGCTTTGCGGTGGAACGAAAGCGGAAGCGCTTGGAGATGCCGACGGCGTCGACGGCGTTCTCGCCCAAGGATGGCACGATAGGCGGATTCGTTGCTCGATGGTAGGGGGTCCCCCCGGTGGCCGATAACAGGTGCGAATGGCCGATCCGGACCGCTACGCCGAGCTGGCGGCACGACTAAACGAAGAGCGCTCGCGCTTGGAAGGCGTTCGAGCCGATTACGATGTGATCGCGCAGAGCCGTTTTCACTCGCTGCGCATGCTGTGGTTTTCGCTCAAGGCGGTGTTTGGATTCTCCTCACCCGACGACGTCTGCGCGACGTGGTCGAAAGGCATCACCCCGAGCCTTGCCGGCGCGCGCGCCCACTCCCGCGCGCGAACCGTCGATCTCGGCGCCGATGACAAAGCGCTCGTCGATGCGTGGAACCGGCGGGTTGCCGCGCGTCCGCCCTCGCCGCAGCCCGTGACGATCGTCATCCCCGCGTTCAACCATCGCGACGTCACGGTGCGCTGCCTGCGATCGATTGCCGATTCGTGGTTCGAGTCGCTCGACGTGCAGTTCGTCGTGGTCGACGACGGTTCGACGGACGGAACGGCGGATCTGATTACCCGCTTGGACGGCATCGACTACATTCGCAACGGCCGGAACGAAGGCTTCGTTCGCGCGTGCAACCGCGGTGCCGCACTCGCTCTCGGCCGGTACGTCTGCTTTCTGAACAACGACACCGTCGTGCGCGACGGATGGCTCGACCATTTGGTGAACACGGCCGAGGCCGACTCCACGATCGGCATCGTGGGTTCGAAGCTCGTCTATCCGGACGGCCGTCTGCAAGAGGCCGGCAGCATCATGTGGCGCGACGGAACCGGATGGAACGTCGGCCGCAACGAGAGCCCCGACGATCCACGCTACGGATTTCTTCGTGACGCCGACTACGTTTCGGGCGCGGCGCTGCTGATTCGCCGCGACCTGTTCGAACTCGCCGGTGGATTCTCCGAGATGTTCGCGCCGGCATACTACGAGGACGTCGATCTGTGCTTCGGCGTTCGGTCGCTGGGTATCGCGTGGTGTACCAGCCGCTCTCCGTCGTCGTCCACTACGACGGCGTTACGGCGGGCGACGAGCGGTCCGGCGTGAAGCGCTTCCAGGAAATCAACCGTCCGAAGTTTCGCGAGAAATGGGCGGCCGAACTCGAATACCATTTGGAGAACGGCCGCTCGAACGTAGCGACGGCATCGCGCCGCCGGCGCGGGCGAACGATTTTGGTGATCGATTCATACGTTCCGCTCTACGACCGAGAGGCCGGTTCGCAACGAATCTATCACATCGTCCAAATGCTGCTCGCGTCCGGCTACAACGTCATCTTCCTGCCGGATAATTACGCGCCGATCGAACCCTACACCACCGAACTGCAGCAAATGGGCGTCGAGGTACTCCACCACGTCGAAGGCGGTAGAACGCTGAACGAAGCGCTGGACATGGTACTGCCGCTGCTCGACTTCGTCTGGATCAGCCGGCCGCATCTGTTCGAGAAGTACGCGCCGATCGTACGGCGGAACCGGTCGCTCCGGTTGATTTACGATACGGTCGACTTAAGCCACGTGCGCGCGCGGCGCCAAGCCGAGATGCTGGGTGAAGGCGATGCGCAGTGGCAGGAACTGCAACGCATTGAAGTTGCCGCCGCACGCAGCGCCGATGCGACGGTCGTTGTGACGCAGGAAGAAGAACGCGTGCTCGAAGCGTTGGGCATCCACGACATATGCGTGATCCCCACGATCCACACGCCGATCGTCACAGGCGGCCGGCGCCACGAGGATAGTGCGGGGCTGCTCTTTATCGGGAACTACAATCACATCCCCAACGTCGACGCAGTGCAATGGCTTTGCGAGGACGTGATGCCGCTCGTTTGGACCAGCCTTCCCGGCGTGACGCCTGACGTTGATCGGCAGCATCCGCCGCAATCCGTGTTCGCACTGCGCTCCAAGAACGTGCGCGTGACCGGACACGTGCGCGACGTGTCGACGTATTTTAACGACTGCCGGATTCTCGCGGCCCCGCTCCGCTTCGGCGCGGGCATGAAAGGCAAGATCGGGCACGCGCTGCAGTACGCGCTGCCGGTCGTAACCACGCCGATCGGTGCCGAAGGCTTGGGCCTGCGCGACGGAGAGAATGCCTCGATTGCGGAGCCGAACGCCGGCGCATTTGCCGCGGCCATCGTCTCGCTTTACAATGACGCGAGCCGCTGGCAGCGCATTTCCGACGCGTCGGCCGCAACGCTGCAGCCGTTCACCCCGCAAGCCGTCGCACCGCGTCTCGAAGCGCTGCTCGAACGGCTCGCGTCGCTTCAGCCGGCGTAGATGAGTGCGAGCGCCGCGTCGAGTTGCTGCGCGACTGTGCCCGGCGTAAACCTCTGCGCGATGGCCCGGCCTTCGGCCGCGAGCGCTTCCCACACCGCGCGATCCTCGTAAACGCGTACGATCTGCGCGGCGAGTTCGGCTGGTGTCGTTGCGACCGCAGCGTATTCACCGGCGCGAAAGATGCCCTGGCCCCGACCGGCGTCGTCACGACCGGAATGCCGTGCGCGAGCGCGTAGACGATCTTGCCTTTTACACCCGCGCCGAAACGGAGCGGCGCGGCGAAGACGCGCGCCCCGGCTAAAAGCGCCGCGGTGTCGGCGACGTAGCCCGTCACCTCGATATTTTGCCGCGCCAGCGCGCGAACGGCGCGCGTCGGATCCGCGCCGGCAAGCGTGAGGCGCAGGGCCGGGATGCGTTCCCACACGAGCGGCATCACGGCGCCGCACAGCCATTGACTGCGTCGACGTTGGGCGCATGCGCGTAGTTGCCGAGAAAAACGGCGCCGCTTCGCGCTTCCCAACCCGGTGGATCGGTGCTTGCCGCCGGTTCTATAACGGGAATGACACCGACCGGCGCGATGCCGTTGGCCCCGAGGATGTCGCGTTCGGCGTCGCTGGCAGCGATCGTCAGGTCGGCGCTGCGAGCGAGGTCGAACTCGCGCTCGCGCATCGCTTCCCATCCGGTCGGCTTTCCCAGCGCGGCTTGCTCGCGTTCGAGACGCAGAAAGTGCAGATCGACGGTATCGAAAACGATCTTTGCGTCGAGCGCGGCGCGCGCGGTTTGCAGCAATCGCGTCGCGGATTCCGGGCGGGGACAGCCACACCGCGTCGACGGCGATGTTGCGATTTTTCAGCATCGTGAGGGCAGCGGCATCGAAGCCGGCGATCAGGTCGATCTCTTTTCGCTCGCGCGCAGCTCGCCGGCGTAGGGTTCGTATTCGCGTGCGTCCAGGCTGCCGAAGATCGCGTGCCACCCGCGGTCGCGCAGCAGGTCGATGAGAAAGCGCATGCGGCGCGAGCCGGCATCGCGGTCGGTGAACGGAACGTGTTCGTCGATCACGAGCATGGTTTTCGTTCCCGCAAGACGCCGGGCCGCGCGATCGACGTTGGCGGCATCCGGCTCGAGATGGTTTCGCAGTTCGCTTTCCCACTTTGGCGGCAAACACCAGCCGGTTGCGTTCTTGCATCGCACGGGCCGCATCGCTCGCGTTGCTGCCATGGCTAACGCCTTCGACGTGATAGACGATCGAGCGCGGCTGATAGACGATGCGATAGCCGGCGGCACGCAGCGTAAAGCAGAGATCCGCTCCTCGTAATACGCCGGCGCAAGCGCGGCTGAAAACCCGCCAGCTTGCGCGAACGCCGCGGCGCGCACCATCAAGCTCGCCGCCGATCCGTAATCGACGCCGCGAACCGTCGCGTAACGCCAATCCGCCGGCGCGTCACCTCGCCCGTAGTTCGAGCCGCTGCTGTCGCGCCAGATCGTGCCGCCGGCTTCGGCAAGCGTATCGTCCGGGTATCGAAGCTGCGCGACGACGGCAGCAATACGTAACTGAGCCGTTGAAAGGCGACGGGCAGGAACAGCA
>CAWAJD010000039.1:0-26676 GCA_963782265.1 Vulcanimicrobiota bacterium | reverse complement strand
CCAGCCCCTCAGATCTTCGTGTCCGTATCCCGTGAAGCTTTCGTCGAAGCAGCCGACGGCGAGCAGATCGTCGCGCGGCACCGTAGCGTTGCCGGTGAGAAAGTACAGCCACGGCAGGCGCTTGCGCGACTCCGGATGCAAGTGTCCGCGCTCTCGGGGATGTTCGCGTTTGTACGCGTAGTCGTCCAAGTCTTTGACTTGTACTTCCCATCCGACGACGGCGATCTTGGCGCGCTCGCGATGCTGGCGCGAGGTGGGTCGAGAGCAGGTCGGGCGACGCGAGAATGTCCGAATCGTTGAACAGCACGATCGGGCTGGCGGCGGCGCGGATGCCGGCGTTGCGCGCGGCTGCGCGCCCGCTGTAGGACCCTGGGGAGTGCTGCATGTTGGGATGCTCGGCCGAAACGCCGGCCAAGTATTCCGCCGTACCGTCGGTTGAGTTCGAGTCGCAAATCAGCAGTCGAAGCTTTCGCGCGGGAGATCCTGTGCGAGGAGCGTCGGAATCACGTGCGCCAGCGTATCGAGCCGGTTGTACGTCGGAATGACGACGGAAATATCAAGCATGCAATAAATGTTTGACGCCGGTCACGATCTCGTCGCGGAACTGCGCGAGGGACGCTTCGTCCGGCGTACCCGGCTTTCGAACCAGCACGTGCGGCACACCGTACGGCGCCCACTCCTGCGAGTTCAACCGGAAGTACCGGTGTTCAAAGGCGACGAGCGTTGGCCTTCGCATCGCACTTGCGACATGTGTCGCACCCGTGTCGACCGTGACCACGCACGCGGCCCGCTCGAAGACCGCGGCCCACTCGAAGAACGGCAAACCTTCCAGCAGGACTGCGGAGCCGCCGGCTTCCTCAAAGGCGCTCACCAGGTCCACACACTCGGGCGCGACGGTGATGACCACCTCGCGCAGTTCGGCCAGCCGCCGCACGAGCGCGAGGGTGCTCTCGAGGGTGCTGCCGTCTACGAACCACCGCTGGCCCAGGTGCAGGACGATCGGAGCCTGGGGAAGGTCGGCCACCGCGGCCCGGTCGGCGTCGGTGATGTCGAGCCGGAGCCGGTCGATCCGGGTTTTGGCGCCGGCAAGAGCGACCAGGTCGAGCAGCTGGGCGACCTCGTGCCGCACTTCGCGGCTCGGATCGCGCTCGGAAAGCTCGGGATCGGCCTCCGAGATCATTATCCGGTTCACGTAGAGCGGTGCCGTCAGGCGCGCTAGCCAGCGACGCTCGTAGGTGTAGCCGACGCGAATCGTCGCCTTGGTCGCGCCGACCAGCTGCAGGTCGACCGAACGCGGCGCGAGCGCGATGGCGACGTCGTAGCCGCGACGGCTTGCGCCGAACGTTTCCGGGCGAACTTCGCGCGGGAGCACCAGCAGCTCGTCGACGTCGCCGTTGCGCTCCATGACGATGCGGTTGTGGGGGCTCGTCACCATCGCGATGTGCGCGGCCGGAAACGACGCGCGTACGGTTGCGATCGCCGGCGTCGAAAGAATTGAATCGCCGATGCGATCGGTGCGCGACAGCAGGATCTTCACGATAGGGAACGTTCCAACTCCTCGAAGTACGCTTCGTTCGCCAGCGCGCGCGCCGCCCGCAGCTCGCGATCCGACAGCGCGCGATCGACGTCGAGATCGCCGACGACTTTGCGCAGACGCTGCGGCGCGTGAAGCGATCGCGTCGCGGAATGGTAGGCGCGCTGCATCGGATTCATTCCCGTCGCCAAATAGATGCGCCAGTGCGGGTGAATCCGCGCGAGCTGGACCGCGGTACGCGCCTGGGCCCGCGCTTGCCGAATCATCTTCTCGACGTTGCCGCTGCGTGGGCGCGGCTTCCAGTGGTAGACGAGCGCCTTCGGATTGAAGACCGCTTTCGTTCCGCGAAATCGCAAGCGTAGGCCGACGTCGATGTCTTCCCAGCCGTATTCGGAGAACGATTCGTTGAAACCGCCGATCTCTCGAATCGTCGCCAGCGGAACCGAGACGTTGGTCGTCCAGAAATAGTTTCCGCTGTAGTCTTTGATGGTCCACAGCGGCACCGGCAGGTCGTCGAAACTTTCGACGTTGATGGCGCCTCCGCGAACGATCGCCTGCGGCTGCGCGGCGTGCGTGCGCAGATGCTCCTCGACGAAATTCGGCAGCGGCAGCACGTCGTCGTCGATGAAGATGATCCGCTCGCCGCTCGCACGCGCGATGCCGGCGTTGCGGCCCTTGGCCAATCCCGAATTCGGCTGATCGACGACGACGAACGCACACGTCGCGCGCCGCCGCGCACGCTCGATCACGGCAGGCGTGTCGTCGGTCGAACCGTCGTTGACCAGCACGATTTCGTAGTCGTCGCGCGGCGTCGTCTGCTCGAAGCATGCGTCCAGAACCCGCTCGAGCAGCGCCGAGCGGTTGTACGTGCAAAGCTGAATGGTCGCGCGCATCGGTTCACGCCTTCGACGGCGCTGCGGCAATGTCCCTAATAGTTGATGTCGGCCGGCGACCGGTCGGAATAGTCGGCGTTCGATCGATTTTCCAGCAGCGCGTGGAGCGCTGCGAGGTCCGTCATCGCGGGCTGACCGTAGGCGATCCACGTTGCTTTCCAGGCACCGTTCTTCCGAACCAGCGTGACGACGAGATGAATGTGCGCGATTCCCCCGCGTTCGTAGTGCAGCACGCAGATCGACGCGTCGCAGTCCGCAAAATGCAGGCGGCGGCCCGGAAGCGACGGGTCGACGACGGAATCCGTCGCATTCCACGCACCGCCGGGAGCGGCGAGCACCCATCCGCCGAGCGGCTTGCCGTCCGGCAGCGTAAAATTGCCGCTGCGAATGTTTGCGGGAAGGGTATCCAGCGTATCGATCTCATGCAGGCTCGAGAAGGACGCGAGAACCTCGGCCGGCGGCGTCAGCGGCACTTTCGCCGCACCCGCCGGCGCGGCGAGCGCCGCGGCCAGCGCCGCTGCGAGTGCGAAAATCTGCGGTTTCATGAAAATTGACTCGGCTACGCGAGCGAAACCCGGCCGAGGAGTGCTTCGACGCCGGCGACGACGCGAGGGATGTCGAGGTTGGCGATGCAGGCGTAGTCGGGGCAGTTCTCCTTCGTATCGCCTTTGTGGCACGGAAACGAGGCACGCACGATTTCGGTATGCGGGCCGAGAGGCGCCCAACGCTCCGGATAATCGCTTTGGAACGGGAAGATGCCGAGCGTGGGTGCGCCGACGGCTGCGGCGACGTGCATCGAGCCGGTCGTGATGCCGACGAACGCACGCGCGTTCGCGACCAGCGCACCGAACGCGCCGATACCAAGTTTCCCGGCGATCGACGTCACGCGCTCGTCGCCGGCGAGGTCGACGATGGCATCCGCAATCGTCGTGTCCGCGGGTGCGCCGCTGATCGCAACCGGCACGTCGTAGCGTTCGAGCAGCGCGCGTGCGAGCAGCGCCCACCCCGCGACCGGCCAGATGCCGCGTTCCGACGCGACCGCATTGCACGGATTGAGTACGATGCCCGGATTCGGCAGCAGTGCGCGTGCTTCTGCTTCATCCTGCAGCGTCGGAACGAAACGGTACCGCCGGTCGTCCGTGTCGCAGCCGATCGCACGCGCGAAGTCGAGCAGGATGTCGGACCAGTGCGAGGTGACGTCTCCCGTCTCGCTGCGTACCGTCACGCGAGCCGTGAAGCGATTCGAATAGAGTCGCCGCGCCTGGCCGACGCGCACGGGAATCCCTGCCAACTCCGGGACGCGCGCCGTGCGTGCAGTCGCCCACGTGACGACGCACGCATCGTAGCCGCGTTCCGTTAGCGCCTCCGCCGCGTCGCGCTCGTCGCCCTCGTCGGTGTAAACGGCGTCGAGGTCCGGCACGCGCAGCAGCGTCTCGCGATGAGCGGGGAGCGTGAGCGCGTCGACGCGTTCGAAGCGCGACCGCAAGGCGCGTCCGACGATCGACGCGACCAGCGAATCCCCGATCCCGCCGCCGGCGCAGTACAGCAGCGCGGCTTTCTCTTTCACGCTCATTCCGATAGGCTCTTTATCAGCTCGCGCGTGTACATCCCGTCGAGAAACTGCGCTCGTGCGAGCGAGCGCAGCCAACCCGGCGTGCCGCTTCCGGTCGCAAGGCCCGCATAGAGCGCCAGCAGCGAATCGGGTAAGAAGTATTTACCGCGCAGCAGGTTCACGCCGTGCGCGCCGGTCGCCATGCGCGCGCGCTGCGATGGATGCTTTGCAAGAAAGCGCCGTGCCATGCGCGCGCGCTCGACCGCCTTGCGCGTCTCGACTTCGAGCGTGTTGTCGGATTCCGGTTTGATGTGCCAGATGTACGCATCCCACGCGAAGAGCCACTTGAGCCCGTTTTCGCGCAAACGCACGCCGAGTTCCGTGTCCTCCCATCCATAGAGATGAAACGCTTCATCGAACCCGCCGACGCGATCGAGCGCGGCCTTGGGTACCGAAGCGTCGCGCGTACACAGAAAGGCACGCGAGTAGTTCGCGACCGCCGGCTTCGGGCGCTCGTCGTAGGATGGAACGTTGAGAATCGGGCCGTTGACGACGCGATTCTCGACGTCGTGCGCCGCAGAGTGGGCGGCGACCCAGCCCGGCGGCACCTGCACGTCGTCGTCGCAGAAAGCGACGATCGTGCCGGAGGCCGCTTCGATGCCGCGATTGCGCGCTTTGCCTCGGTTGGGTTCGCCTTCGTAAACGTAACGTATGGGAATCGCGCCGCGCGCGATCGCGCGTTCGACGACGCCCTTCGTGTCGTCGGAGGAGCCGTTGTCCACGACGATCGCCTCGTAAGGCGGCGCAGCGACCTGCGCTTCCAGCGAGACGAGCGCGCGCTCGACGTAAGCCGCGCGATCCTTGGTGGCAATGACGACGGTGAGGCGCATCGAGAGTATACTACCCGGCCAAGCTGAGAATCGATTCAGCCATCCGGTCGGCGGCGCCGGCATGGCCGCGATAGAGCTGGGCCAGTCGCGCGCCGGTCGATTCGACCCACGCCCGGTCGTCGAAGCGCTCGAGGGCGACGCGTGCGACGCGGCCGGGAGTGACCGTGCCGTGAAGTTCCCAGATCACCATGTCGCTTGCGTCCATGTTCGGCTGCGTATGGTGCTTGAAACGATTGGAGACGCCGACCGCGACGGCGCGCTTGAGCGGTACGCCGATCAGCGGCACGCGATGCAGATAGGTCAGCGGGCCGTTCACGGTCACGAGTTCGGGCGCGTTGAGCGGCGTAATCGTGATAACGGGCTTTCCCAACGTTGCAAGTTCGATGCATTTCGTTCCGGAATCGTTAGGACCAGGCGCGCGCGCGACGCGGCGGCAAGCGCGTTATGCAGAATCGGAAAGCGCACCAGGCCGTCGAGCGATTCGAGATACGCGCGCTCGCCTTCTTCGATTAGCCGGCCGCGCTGTGCGAAGACGCGGGGGTCGCCGCCGCGTTCGATCGCCTCGCGAACTTGCGCGTACGCCGTGAACGGCGATAGTCCGAAGGCGATCGGGATCTCCGGGCGCTCCGCGGCGATGCGCAGCGCCGTCGTGAAGTAGAACGGAATCAGGTTTTCCACTTCGTAACCGCGCGATCCAGGCATCATCAGAATGCCGTCCTCGGGCGGATCGGTCTCAAGCGTCGATTGCGCTTCGAGCAACGCGCCGTCGATTGCGAGGTTTCCCACGCGCTCGATGCGATCGGCCGGCGTGCCCCAGCTCATCAGCTGCTCCGCGTTTTTCTCATCCACCGCGAACGCCCGATCGAAGAGCCTACGATAGCCCTTGCGGGAAAACTTGTACGTTGCGGCGCGACCCTTGAGCCTCGCGTGCAGGCGCGCCGCGTGCAGCAGATCGCCGCCGAGATATTGCACGACGTCGACGCTCTTGGGCGCGCCTTCGACGGTGCGTCCGAGCGCGAACTTCACGTAGGTCTTCGGATCGTAGACGCTGGCCCGCGGAAAGAGCGCGCGTGCGGTCGCCGCTTCAAAACCGGTGGCGTACTCGTCCGGAACGAGAAAGATATGGACCTCGGTATCGGGGGCGCGGTCGTAGATGCTCCGCAGCAGCGGACGCATCCAGCCGGCGACCTCGCCCGGTCCGTTAGCGGTGAGTGCTATACGCATCGATGATGCGCGCGATCGTGTCCGTCGTACTGCGTCCCGGCTACGTGCGGTGCGAGCGCGATGCGGCCGCCGTGTGCCAGCACGACGGTGCGCTCCGGCAGCTCGTCCTCGCGATACTGATCGCTCTTCACGTGGACGTCCGGCCGGATGCGCTCGAGCAAAACTTCCGGCGTGCGCTCGCCGAAGCCGACGACGACGTCGACGCTGCGCAGCGCGCGCAGAACGGCGGCGCGCTCTTCGAACGGTACGATCGGCCGGTCCTCGCCCTTGAGACGGCGAACGGATTCGTCCGTATTGAGCCCGAGCACGAGCGCGTCGCCTTGCGCGCGCGCCCACGCCAAGTACTCGACGTGTCCGGCGTGCAGAACGTCGAAGCAGCCGTTGGTGAAGACGACCGTCTTGCCCTCGGCGCGCTGCGCTTCGCGCCATGCCGCGGCTTCGTCCGGGCCGAGCAGTGCGCCGAACGGCGCGAAAGCGTGACGCTTGTCCATGTTTCGACGAGTGCGAGAATCTCGCCGGCCGAAGCCGTTGCGGTGCCGAGCTTTTCCACGACCGCGCCGGCGGCGAAGTTCGCCAACTGTGTCGCTTGTGCGATCGGCGCGCCGGCGGCCAGCGCCAGCGTGAGCATGGCGACGACGGTGTCGCCCGCACCGCTGACGTCGAAGACCGTGCGCGCGACGGACGGCACCTGCATGCGTTCGCCGTCGCGGCCGAACAGCGCCATCCCGTGCTCGCCGCGCGTGATTACGACGTACCGGCACTGCAGACGTTCGAGCAAGCGCGCTCCGGCCGCTTCGAGCGACGCGTCGTCAACGATATCGATGCCGGCCGCCATCGCGGCTTCGTGCGCGTTCGGCGCGACGCAAGTCACGCCCGCGAACAAACTGCAGATTTTGCGGCTTCGGATCGGCAACCACCAGCGGGCACGCGAGCGCCGCCTCCACCAGGGCACGCGACATCAGCCCCTTCGCATAGTCGCTTAGGATCACCGCATCGCTGGAAGCGGCGCGTTCGCGGACGAATTCGACGATGCGCGCGCCGGTCGGTTCCATCCGGCGGCGACACCGATTCCCAATCCGCCCGCACGACTTGCTGGTTATGCGCTACGACGCGCGTCTTGCGCGTGGTCGCACGGCCGCTTAGCGTGACGACGCCGGCGTCGTCGACTTGTTCCGCGCGAAGCAGCTCGCGAACGTGATCCGCAAAGGCATCGTCGCCGACCGTTCCGGCGAACGTCACGCTCGCATCGAGCGCGCGCAAGTTGTTGGCGACGTTGCCGGCGCCGCCGAGCGTGAACGAATGATCGCTGACCGCAACCACCGGAACCGGCGCTTCCGGGGAAATGCGCGTAACCGTTCCCCAGATCCACTCGTCGACCATCAGGTCGCCGACGACCAGAATCCGGCGCCCCCGGGCGCGCTCGAACAGCGCGCTCGCGTCGTCCAACATCAGAGCCGCGCTCACGCGATCCCGTCTTCGAAAATCAAGACCTGTTCGACGAGGTCGCAGACGATGTGCGCCATCACTTGATGCACTTCTTGAACCATGCCCGCGTAACCGTCGGGGCCGAGCAGCACCAGATCCGCGATCTCCGCGACCGTGCCGCCGCCGTTGCCGGTGAATGCGACCGTTACGGCGCCGCACTTCTTGGCAGCTTCGAGGGCGAGCACGACGTTGCGCGACGTGCCGCTGGTCGTCATCCCGATCACGACGTCGCCCGGGTGGGCGAACGCTCTGACCTGTCGCGCGAAGACGTCGTCGTACCCGTAGTCGTTGCCGATGCACGTCAGCGTCGACGAGTTGACCGAGAGCGCTTCGGAGTGCAGCCCGGGACGCTCGCGCAAGTATCTGCCGGAAAGCTCGGCCGCCATGTGCTGCGCTTCCGCCGCGCTGCCGCCGTTGCCGCACCACAAGACTTTTTTCTTGAAGCGCAGCGCGTGCACGATCGCGGCCGCGATCGCCTCCACTTGGCCGCGATAGTGCGGCGCGTCGAGCAAGCCGCGCCGGTCTGCCAGGAGCGCGGCGAAATCTCGTTTCGCGTAGTAGTCGGGCTTCGTCATATCCGAGCGGCCGTTACGGCTCGATCCAGAACAGGTCTTCACCCTGTGAGACGAGCTCGCCGTTCTGCGGCACGATGCGCACGACCGAACCCGTGTGGTCGCTTTGAATTTCGTTGAACAGTTTCATCGCCTCGAGGATGCAGATCACGTCGCCCTTAGAAACGTGACTGCCGATCTCGACGTACGAATCCGTATCGGGCGAGGGCGAACGATAGAAACACGCCGGTGAGCGGCGCGACGACTTTCTTGACGTGTGCCCCCGCGACGGGAACGGCCGGCTCGCCGGATGCGACGCGGCGCCGCCGGGTGCGGCGCGGGGGCACGTACGTCGCCGTTCCGTCGCGACGGACCAGTTCGTACGACTGCATCTCCGCGCTTGACCTTGAGCCGGTCCAGATCGTGCTCTTTCATCAGCGCGAGCAGCTCCTGGAGCGTCTCCATCTCGCGATCGCCGGTTTCTTCCATCACTCCCCCGCTTCGACGATGGCGCGCGCAACGTCTTTTCCGAGCGGGAGGCGCCGCTCCGTGCGCTCCACGAGGTCGCGCAGGATCAACTCTCCCGCCGCCAGCTCCTCGCTGCCGAGGATCAGCGCGTAACGGGCGCCGTTCCGGTCGGCAATCTTGAACTGCGCCTTGAGCTTGCGATCTCCGTAGTCCATAAACGCGGACTGCCCGTGCGTGCCGCGCAGTTCCGTTACGACCTCCAACAGCCGGCCGCGGGCCTGCGGGCCGAGCGCGATGGCTTGGATATCCGCGCCGCGGTGCGGGCGTCTCCGTGCCGGCCGCCTCGGCCATCATCAGGAAGCGTTCCATCCCGAGCGCGAAGCCCACGCCCGGCACGTCCGGACCGCCCAGCGACCGCACGAGGCCGTCGTAGCGGCCGCCGCCGCAGACCGTGCTCTGCGAACCGAGCACGCTCGAGACGATTTCAAAGACGGTTCGAGTGTAGTAGTCGAGCCCGCGCACGATCTTCGGATTTACGACGTACGCGATGCCGGCGGCATCGAGAAACGCGAGCAGCGCGGCGAAATGCTCGCGGCACGCGTCGCAAAGTACCGACTCGAACGTCGGCGCGGTTTCGACGAACGGCACGTCGCGCGGATCCTTACTATCCAGCATGCGCAACGGATTGCGTTCCAACCGCCGCTGCGAATCCTCGCTCAGCTCGGATGCGTGCGGGCGAAAATGCGCGAGCAGCGCTTCGCGATAGAGCGGGCGGCACGCGTCGTCGCCGATCGAGTTGACGTTCAGCGTCGCGTCGGTGATGCCGTACGAACGCATCGAGCTCCCACGCAAGCGGAGATACTTCGACGTCCGCTTCGGGCTCCGCGAAGCCGAAACACTCGATGCCGAATTGGTGCGACTGCCGGTAACGCCCTTTTTGCGGGCGTTCGTAGCGAAAGATCGGCCCGATGTAGTACAAACGCAGCGGCGACTCGGCGAAGCAGGTGATGTTCGAGCGCGGCGCGCACGACCGGCGCCGTGAACTCCGGGCGCAGCGTCAGCTCGCGATCGCCGCTGTCGGTGAACGTGTACATCTCTTTTTCGACGATGTCGGTCGTATCGCCGACGCCGCGCTTGAACAGCGCCGGTCGATTCGAAGATCGGCGTGCGGATCTCGCCGTAGCCGAATCGCGCCGCGAGCGTGTGGATACGGGCTTCGAGCGCGATCCAGCGATCCGACTCCGGCGGAAAGAAATCTTGGGTGCCGCGCGGTGCGGTAAAAGAAGAGGACATGGGCTTGGCCCTGCTTCGGGCGGATGGGCGAGGCCCCTGCGGCTTGTCGCGTGACCACCAGCGCGGGACTGCAAGAGCATGCGAATTGCGCTTTTTGTCGCGGCTGCCGTCGCAATCGCCGCGATCGCCCCAACGGAGCTTCGCAGCATCTTCGCCACCGCCGCGAGCGTCTTGCTCGAGGCGACCCCGTTTTTGCTTGCCGGGCGGCTCTTGACTTGGCTGTGCGGAGCGCGCCCGCAGGCGATCGCGTTTCTCGGGTGCGGCTGCGGAAAAGGACCGTCGGCGCGATCGATTCCCGCGGCTGCCGCGACCTGGCTGCTGTTCGGGCCGGCGGTTGCGATAGCGCGCTTCGTTGCGGCAATCGCCGTCGCGCGTCTGCTGCGTTCGCGCGATCGCACGGCG
Source organism: Vulcanimicrobiota bacterium (assembly GCA_963782265.1). Lineage (GTDB taxonomy): Bacteria > Vulcanimicrobiota > Vulcanimicrobiia > Vulcanimicrobiales > Vulcanimicrobiaceae > CAWAJD01. The sequence continues at coordinate 16,384 of CAWAJD010000039.1, read as the reverse complement.
CAGGCGTGCATCCACCGCGAAAGCTTTCTCGACGATCTTGCAGCGATGACCGGGCCGGCGATGCTCGCCGGCGTTTCGATGCAGGTTCTTCCGTTCGGCATCTTCACGCACGCGAATCCCATCGCGGTCGTTCTCGGCGGCGCAGTCCTCGGATTTGCCGCCGCACCGTGCGCGCTCGGCAGCGTTGCCCTCGCGGGCGCACTCCACGCGCAAGCGCCGCTCGCGGGCGCCGCATTGCTGAGCGTTGCGGGGCTGATCGATGCGCGAACGGTGCTGCCGCGCGCGCACGATGCCGGTCGAGCCGATGCGTTCGCTTGGTTGTTGACGGCTGCAGCACTCGCCTTCGTCGCCGCACGCGGCGGCGCCGCGCTCGTGCATCCGGTCATCGCCGGATTTCTCGGCCTATCCGCGATCGCAAGCCTCGCGCTCTTCATCGCGCATCGCCGCGAACGCAACCCGCGCGCACGGCTCGCTCCCGCGATCATGCTTGCCGGCGTCCTTGCCGCCGCGCCGCCGCCGGTCTACCACGCAACGGAGACGACGTTGGCCGGCGCGTTTCCCGGCGAACGCGTCACGTTTCTCGGAACGCTCACGCGCGATGCATCGCACGATGCGCTGGTTCGTTACGCGATCGTCTGCTGTCGTGCGGACGCAACGCCGGTCGTCCTGCGCCTCGCGTCGCGCGCGCCGTTTGCACCCGGGGCGTGGCTAAGCGGCGACGGCGCGATCGTTGCGAGCGGCATCACGCTGCTTTTCGCGCCGGCGCACCTCGAACGTACGGCGCCCCCGGTCGATCCGTTCGTCTATCGCTGACCGCTAGACCCGAAACCGGAGAAATGTGACGTGGTCGTCCACATTCGCAGTAATCGTCGTGCCGTGAACCGCTGGGACCCGTTTCACGAAGCGGCCACCGTCGTCGAGCGCCTCGAGCCCGATGCTTCGCGGGGGAACTCCGAACGTCAGCGTTACCGCGCTCGCAGGCACCGTGACCTCATGCGACGTGACCGGATTCCAGCTCTTCGCTTCGTTCCATAACGCGAGGACGTACGTGCCGTCGCGTTTCTGAAAGAGTTCGTGGAGAATGCGCGGCGACCCGTTCACTGAAAAGGCGAGCGGTGTCGGAGAGAACGCCGGCCCGGGATCGGATAGGTGCGCAATCTCGCTGCGCACCGCGTTGAACGCGGGCTTCGGCGTTCCGTCGTAGCGGAACAGCCCATAGCCGTCTTCAGAGTTCGTGGTGTCCGTACCGTCGTCGTGCAGTTCGTAGATATACGTTCGCACGATGCCGGACAAGCTATCGTAGAGCAGAACGCGGCTGATGTATTTGCCGGCCGTTTTTTCGTCGATTTCACCGAACGTGCTGTATCCGGTTTCGGTGATGTACAGCGGTGCGTTCGGCCCCGCATTGATGCGCGCTTCGCAGACGTAGAACGACATCGCGCCCCACGTGCCGCACGCGTCGCTTTTCCAGAAACCCGTCGTCTCCGGATTGTATCCGCTGAAATAGCGGTGGATTGCACCGATGTTGACGAGCTTCGCGATATTTCCGAGCTTTGGCGTGTCGAACGCGTTTCCCATCGCCGGCGCAACGAACGGTACGGGCAGGGCGCGGTTGAGATGAAGGTTCGCGATGCAATCGGTGAGCAGTTGCGCCCAGTCGTGGACCTTGCGCAAGTCCGGCTCGTTCGGCCCCTCGACCAGTTCGACGCCGCCGTTCAAGGCCGCGTCGAAGGAGCGGATCACTTTCGGCGGCGTCTGCGACTGCGGGTAGTACCCCAACGGCTTCGGGCAGTCGGTGATCGCCTCCATGCGTGCGCCGGTTGATGCGAGAAAGCGCCGCTCGTCCGCATTTTGAAGCGGCGTCTGACCGGGGAAAATTCCGTCGCGGATATGCCGAACGCCGAGCTCGCGCATTCGCTGCGTAACGATGGCGTCTTCACGGTCGGCGGTGAGATCGTCGATCAAATGCGTATTCACGCCGATCGAATCGACGAATGCGTCGGCCTGTACCGGCATCTCGCTTCGCAGCGACGGCGACGTATGCCGTGCATCGTTAGAAGCCGGCGTGGGCGTAAGAGGCGAGCGCGATCCCGCGCACGCCGCGAGAACCGCCAACAGCACCGCCGCTGCAAAGTGCGCCAAGGGCCGCGACCGCTTCCTCACACCGGCGTACTCCCGCACGGGCGGGCAAGACTCCTCGGCCGTTTGCGTGTAGACTTGGTAAATGCTGTTTCCTCGCATTGCCAGCCTGGTTCTTGCCGTGGCGCTCATCGATGCGGCGGCCGCCTCATTCGCGGAGCTTCCCGGCATTCGTTGGGTCGCGGTTGCGATCGCGGTGCTCTACGCGTTGCTCGCCGCGTTCGCATTTCGCAGTTTTCCGACGATTAGTGCCGCGACCGGATTGCTCGCCCTCGCCGGACTCTTTGCGCTCGGCGAGTTTCTCGCCGGGCCAAACGCCGGGCTCGCGATGACCGGCGTGCCGGCCGGAACCGCGCTCGCAATTCTGCTTGCAACGGCGCTGCTGCTGTGCGGAATCGGCGCAGCGTTCTTCGCGCGCGCGCCCGTCGCATTGCGCGCCGCCGGCGCGGTCGTAGCGATCGCGGCGGCGATGCCGTTCGTGCTGGCCGCGAGCGATGCAACCCTCGGCACGGCGTTTTCCGGCATCTTCGGATGGTTCGGATGGGCCGGCGTGAGCGTCGTACTGCCGCTCGCCGCGATCGGCGGTTTCGTCTTCGCCGGATTCGATATCGCGCACAAACGCTGGTCGCACGCGGCTGCGGGTGCAATTACGGCACTCGCGCTGTTAGCCTGCGTTCAAGCGGGCTCGCATGCTGCGGGCACGTTCGGAATGCCGTCGGTGGGGTCGTTCGAAGGCTACCGGTCGACGGTGTAGCTGTACTGCACGTCGACGTCGCCGCCGCTGTCCAGTTTAAAGCAATGCCCGTTTCGGAAGCCGAGTTTTTCGTAAAGCCGCGACGCGCGATCGTTCGCCGTGTGCGACCACAAGCGTACCGCGTCGACGCGCCGTGCGCGTGCGAGCTCGATGCAGCGCCCGATCAGCATGCGCCCGAGGCCGCGCCGCCACGACGATGGGTCGACGGCGAGCATGCTCAAAATCATCTGGCGCGAGGCGTCGCCGTTGCGCCCCGTCGGACGGGAGACGACCGAAGCGTGCACCATCCCGACGAGCGCGCGTTCGTCGAAAGCAAGCAAAAAGCGGCCTTCGGGATCCGCAAGACGCTGGTAGACGGCGTCGAGCAAATCGGCGAAGGGCAGCCGGCGCCGGCGCTCTTTCTGTTCTTCGTTCGCGCGATTCCATAACGCCGCGATTTCTCGCGCGTCCTCGCTGGTCGCGCCGCGAACGGTAATACCGCTGGGGGCAACCCACTCGACCGTCCCCATTATCGCGCGCTCCGCCTTCAGGCCCATCGGGTGCTCTTACCCATTGCGGCCCCCGGCCAAAAGCGCCGTTGGCTCGGTTGCTCCGCGAAGTTTTTCGGCCTCGCTGCCGAAGGCTTTATCGAATGGTCAACGCGTCGAGCCTTACAGTCGCATGGGCGATCTCGCAATACCGCCAGGCCTTGGCCTCGGTGGGCTTGGGGCGTCGCAGCGGGCCGGCCAGTATTAAAGCGCCGTCCGACCCGCCCGAGGTTCTGCGCTACCTTCGGGCCATCGGCATCGGACGCAACATCGACGCCTACGCGTAGGTTAGCACCCTATCAGCGGTAGCTAACGGGGGCGCGGTTCCAGCAGCTCGACGGGGATTCCGTTCGGATCCTCCACGAATGCGATCGCTCGGGTGCCGCCCGGCGACTTCTTGACGTCCTTAAGAACCTTGACGCCGAGCGTTTTGAGGCGGTCGACGTATTCGCGCAGATCGCCGTCCGATTCGATGGCGAGATGCTCGTACCGGTTGCCAAGTTCGTACGGCGGATGTTCTTCCAGATCGTACACGAGCTCGATGTACGCATTCCAATCGTGGCCGACGAACGCCATGTCCGCATTGCCCGGATAGTGAAGCGGCCCATCGAGCAACTTCAGCCCGAGTTTTTCGGTGTAGAACGCGATCGATTCGGCCATGTCGTTCACGAAGATGGAGGTATGCAGGTAGCGCGGCATGATGCACGCCCTTTTCCAGGCCGGCCCGGGCGCAGGCCTAGAGAAACGGCGCACAAAACCTGGCGTCCGTGCTCGCGCTGTCGGACTGGCTCCTGCTCGTGACGATCGTGGTGGTCGTTCCGCTCTACTCGTTCCTGAATCGGCGACGGCTCGAGACCATCGCGGGCGCGCATCGCCGCTCGCTTTACCTGCGTTCGATGGCGGCGCTGTGGCTGCTCGCGCTCGTGACGCTGTACGCGTGGTGGCGGCACGACCGGCCGTTCGATGCGCTCGGCTTCCAATTGATACCGGGAACGGTGACGACGGCGGCCGAGATCGTGTGCGTCATGGCGGCGATCGCGATCGTCGTACGGCTTCGGAAGATGGCGACGTGGAAGCCGGAAAAACTGGCCGCCTTGCGCGTACATTTAGGTGCAACAGCGCTGGTCGTGCCGCACACGAAAGACGAACTCGCGTGGTTCTTCGGCGTCGCGCTCACTGCCGGGATTTGCGAAGAGCTACTCTACCGAGGATTCTTCTTCGCGGTCGCAACGCCGTTCATTACCACGTATGGTGCGGTTGCAGCGTCGGCGATCGTGTTCGGACTCGGGCACACCTATCAGGGGTGGCGCGGGGTCGCGCTCACCGCGGCGGTCGGTCTCTTCTTGGGAGCCTTCTACTTTTTCACGGGGTCGATCGTCTTTCCGATGATCCTCCACGTGCTGATCGACATCAACGGCGGCGTCTCCGGCTTCCTTCTGCTACGCCCCCGGTAACAGTGGGCCCGGCGTGTACGGAAGCGACGGCAGAATCGCGCATGCTTGCGAAGGATCGAACTCCGGCCAGAGGATGACGTCGATGAGGCGTGACTGCGGATTTTTGCGCACCCAGCCGTCGATCGCCGAGGCCTGCGCGCTGCTGTGGTACCGCAGCTCGCCCAAGACGATCATCGCGTCGATCCGTCGTGCGATGGTTTGCGCCGCATCCAGCGACTGCACCATGTCGTTGCCGTCGTTCGAATAGCTGTGCAGCTCCAGGTACTTCGGCTTTAATCCCGCGTCGCCCAAATCCGCAACGAGCAGGTCGAGGCGTTCGCTCGTTTCGGCCGCCGTCGAGTCGTCCGAGCGCGCCATAGAAAACAGCCACCCGTCGCCGTAGGCCGCTTGAAAGCGCCGGCGATCGTCTGAAATACGTCTTCGCGCGTGCCAGCGTGCGAGCGGGCATATGGGATCCGGCGCCTGTTCGTTGCCGAGATCGAATCGTAACGCGAGCGGGCCGGCAGCGGCGATCGCGGCCTGCGCGGTTTGCGAGATGAATCGCCAGTTATCGCTGGTGCGCGCGGGATTGAAACAATCGCCCCACGCGTGGTTGCGACAGTAAATCCAGTTTTCGGAATCGAAGCTCGAGACGATTTCTAGCGTCGTAAATCCGGCCGCGCCGACGTCGCGGACGAAGCTCTGCAGTTTATCCCGGTCGCCCGCCGAGACGCTGCCGTCCAGCGACGTGAAGGCCGTCGGATCCGGGTCGGAGGAGCGATCGTAGATCAAGACCGTACGCAACGTTGAGAAACCGGCGGCGCGCATCGCTCGCAACTGCGCGCGCGCGGCGGCGCGTACGTTTTCGTCCTGATAGTTGGGAACAACCCACGCGCCTACAGATTGCGGTTCTTTCTCCACCTTGCAATCGTGCAAGCTCACCGGCGTGAAGCTCCACCAGAGATAGTTTATTCCGATGGCCGGCTGTGCCGCACGCGCCGCCCCGGCCGTCACCAACACCGCGAACGCGAAAAGCACTGTCATCCTGAGCGTAGCGAACGCAGTGAGCGTAGTCGAAGGACCGCTTCTAAGGAATGACCCGCCTGAGGCGGGCGATTCTTTGGAAGCGGTCCTTCGACTACGGCGCTGCGCGCCTACGCTCGGGATGACGACTGCTTTCCTTAGTGTAAGAAGTAGCGGTAGGACGAGAAGACGAGCGAAACGCCTAAGCGATCGGCGGCGGCGATCACCTCGTCGTCGCGAACGGAACCGCCGGGGGCGATGATCGCGCTCGCGCCGCCTTCGACGGCGGCCTCCAGGCCGTCGGCGAACGGAAAGAATCCGTCGCTGGCGCAGGACGCGCCCTTGCCGAACTCTTTGGCACGATGGGCGGCGATCTGCACCGCACTCACGCGATTGGTTTGCCCCGCGCAGATTCCGCGCGTCGTGCCGCCTCGAACGACGACGATGCCGTTGGACTTTACGTGGCGCACGACGTCCCACGCGAATGCCAGGTCGTGCCACTCCTGCGCGGTCGGGCTGCCGCTTGCTGACGACCTTCCATTCTTCGGGCGCGGCCTGCGGATCGTTGTCTTCGGCCAACACGCCGCCGAGCGCGCAGCGCACGCGCAGTTCTCGCGCCAACTCGTCGCGGCAACGCCCGTCCGAAGCGCATGACGCGCAGGTTTTTCTTCTTCTTCAGCACGTCGAGCGCGTCGTCGTCGAATGCCGGCGCGGCGACGATCTCCAGGAAGAAGTTCGACAGCGCTTCGGCCGCTTCGCGATCGAGCGGTGCGTCGACCGCGACGATGCCGCCGTATGCCGAAACCGGATCGGCGTCGAGCGCGGCGCGCACCGCCTTGCCGACGGTCGAACGTTGGGCGACGCCGCACGGCACGGTATGCTTCACGACGGCCGCGCGTACGTAGCGATCGCGCTCGCTATCGAATGCGCGCGCCGAGCGGCGCGCGCGACAGCAGCCGCAGCGTCGCGTCCAGATCGAGCAGATTGTTGTACGAGAGCGCCTTGCCGTGCAGCTGTTCCGGCAGCGGTCGGGCGCGATCCAGGTAGAACGCCGCGCGCTCCTGCGGATTCTTGCCGTAGCGCAGCCGCTGCGCCAGCGGAATCGTCAGCGCGAGCGAGCCCGGAAGATCGTTCGGCAGCACCTCGCCGGATGCGGCGAGATAGTGCGAGATCGCGACGTCGTATTCCGCCGTGCGTTCGAACGCGGCGATCGCAAACTTGCGACGCAGCGCGAGCGGCACTTCTCCGCCCTCGCAGCGCCGTGAGGTACGACATGTACTGCGACGGGTGCGTCAGCACGGAGACGTGCGCGAAATTCTTGGCGGCCGCACGCAGCAGCGACACGCCGCCGATGTCGATCTGTTCGATCGCTTCGCTTCAGCGCGCGTTCTTCGCGCGCTACCGTCGGCCTCGAACGGATACAGATTGACGACCACCGTCGAGATCGACGAGATCGCGTACTTCTCGGCTTGCGCGTCGATGCTCGTCGCTATCGCGGTCGTAGCAGGATGCCGCCGAAGACGTTCGGATGCAGCGTCTTTACGCGTCCGTCGAAGAGCGCGGGGAATCCGGTGACGTCGCCGACCTCGCGCGCCGGAACGCCGTGCTCTTCGAGAAACGCCTTCGTGCCGCCGGTTGCGTAGATGGTGACGCCGCGTTCGTGCAGCGCGCGCGCCAGCTCTCCGGCACCCGTCTTGTCGGAAAGCGAGAAAGCAGGGCCGCTTCAGGCAAGCGCGAGCTCCGGTTCGCGGGTGAGCTCCGCCGAGACGATCGAGCTGACGCCGGCTTCGCCCATCGTCACGCCGTACATGCGGTCGGCCATCTCCATCGTCTTCTTGTTGTGCGTGACGATGATCATCTGCGATTCGGCTGCAACTTGCGCACCATGTCGGAGAAGCGTTCGACGTTCATGTCGTCGAGCGCCGCGTCGACTTCGTCGAGCAGATAGAACGGCGACGGCTTGGCGCGCGATCAGCGCGAAGATCAGCGCGGCCGCGGTCATCGCGCGTTCGCCGCCCGAAAGTGCCGCGAGCGGCATCTGCTTCTTGCCCGGCGGCTGGACCGAGATCTCGATGCCGGTTTCCGAAAGATTCTCGGGGTTGGTCTGCCACATCTTGCGCTTCGCCGCCCGGGAACAGGCGCGCGAACATCTCGGCAAAACGCGCGCGACACCTGTTCGAACGTTTCGTTGAACTGCGCTTGGCGCCTGACTCTCGATCTCCGCGATCGTCGCCAGCAGCGTCTCGCGCGCCTTCGCCAGATCTTCCATCTGCTGCGCAGAAAAAGTTCGCGTTCGACCAGCTCGTCGCGCTCGGCTTCGGCGTTGAGGTTGACGTTGGCGCGAGAGGCGCGCCAGCTCTTCGCGCAGGCGCGGCAGCTCGTCGACGACGTCGTCGGGCTCGTCTTGTATAGCGCTTCGACGTCGTCGCACTCTTCGTCGGTCGCCGGGTTCTGCGCGAATCGCCGACACCAGCATCCCGAGTTCGGCTTCGATTTCGGCCAGGCGCGTGCGAGGCCTTCGCCGCCCGCATCGGCCTCGCGCTCTTCGTTCTGCGCGATGCGCGCGTCGGACTCGATCTGGGCTTGACGGTTGGTCAACTCCTCGCGTTCGCGGCGCGCGACGTCCAGCCGCACGTCGAGGTCGCCGACGCCGTGGCGCAGTCCTTCGATGCGCGCGTGCGCGGCGCGCGTCTGCTCCATCAGCGATCGCAATTTCCGCCAGCATCTTCTCGCGAGCGGTACGTGCGCGTTCGCCGTCTTGATCGAGCATGCCGAGCCGCGCCGCGGGCAGCGTCGCGCTCGGCGGAAAGTCCCGCGACGCGTTCGCGCAGGTCGCCGGCTAGATGGCTGGCTTCGAGCTGAAGCGCTTCGGCAGAGCCGATCTCCGCACGCGCGCGAGCCAACTCGGCTTCGAGGCGCCGGCGCTCTTCGTCGCTGCGCACCGCGTCGGGCTCGTCCTGGCCGTAGCCATGTTCCAGTTCGCGCGAGGCGCGGGCTTTTTCGACGAGCTCGGCAAGCGACGTGCGGGCCACGTCCAGATCGCTCTGCATGCGCTCCACGTCACCGGCCAGGTTGGCCATTTCGGCGCGCAGTTCGGCGAGCTGCACTTCGACGCGCGCGAGCGCTTCGCGCGCGGCATCGCGGGTAGAGATCGCCGTTTCGGCGCGAGCCGACGCCGCGTGCAGCTCGCCTTCGAGGCCGGCTAGCTTAGCGCGCATCTCGACGAGCGACTCGCGCAGCGCCTTGCGCCTGGACGCGCCGCGAAAGAATCGAACGTTCGCGCACGAAGCGGCCGCCCGTGATCGCGCCGCCGCCGGTGATCTGCTCGCCGTTCAGCGTCACGACCGTGTCGCGGAGCCCGCGCTCGCGAACCAGATGCAATGCCGGTCTGCAGCATCGTCGACGACCAGCACGTTGCCGACCAGGAACTTCACGACGCCGGCGTACTTGGGTTCGGTGCGAACCAGCGTGTGCGCGTAACCGATCACGCCGGGCGTGCCCGGCAGATCGCGCCGTCATCGTGCGGCCCTCGCGCGTCGCCGAGCGTATCGAGCGGAAGGAAGGTCGCGCGTCCCGATTCGCTGCGCGTTAGAAACTCGATCGCGCGCTCGGCATCTTCGGAGGTGCGCGTGACGATGTTCGAAAGGCGCGTGCCGAACGCGACGTCCATCGCGCGCGCATAGCGTTCGTCGGTGGTAATAAGGTTCGAAACGATGCCTTCGATGCCGCCGACCTCGCCGCGCTGCATCGCCTCGATCACGGCGCGCGTTCCGGGAACGTGCCCTTCGAGCGAATTTTCAAGTTCTTCGATCGTGTGCAGCCGCGATTCGGCACCCTTGACTTCGCCGCTCTCCTCGCGATGCGCGGCGAGCACGCGGTTTAGATCATCGTGCGACAGGGAGACTTCGCTCTCGGCCTCGTCGACGCGAAAGCGCGTATCGAGCAGCTGCGCTTCCATCGTCGGCCAGCACGCGCTCGCGCTCGCCGTACTTGTGGGTGGCCGAACCTGCGGCGATCTCGAGCTGCGCCGCGCGTTCGCGCGCGACCTGGGCCTCGCGTTCGAGCGCGTTCGAACTCGCTGCGAAGATTCTCCGCCTGCACGCGCCGTTCGGCTTTTTTCGCCGCGTGATCGCGCCGCAGAGGCTTCGACTTGCCGGAGCTGCGGTGAAGATCGGAGTCGAGCTGCGCGCGGGTTTGCGCGAGTGCCGCTTGAGCGGCGAGTTCCCGCTCGCGCGCGGCGTCGACTTCCGCGCCGAGCGGCAGCAGGCGCTCTTCCGAATCCAAGATCGAGGCTTCGAGCGATTCGCGCTCTTGCGCGACGCGCGCGACGTCCTCGGAGGTCTGCGTCGATTGCCGTTCCAGCGCTTCGCGGCGGGCGAGCGCCGCGGCGTAGTCGGCCTCCACGCCGGCCATTTCGGCGCGCTTCGCCTGGGCTTGCGTGCGCAGCTCTTCCAGCTGCAGCTCGTGCTGGTAGGCGCGCGTACGCACTTCGGCCAGGGTCGCGCCGAGCGTCGCCGATTTTGCGGCCGCCGCACCGCGCAGCTCCTCGTTCTTTTCGAGTTCGACGCGCAGCGCTTCGCGTTCGGCGCGGCGCGATGCGCTCGCGCGGATATAGGCGAGGATTTCGAGGTCGCGGACGCGCGCGCTCACCTTGCGGTAGCGCTTCGCGCGGCGCACTTGGGTTTCGAGCTCCGGAATGCGGCGTTCGATTTCGGCGATCAAGTCGCTGATGCGAATCGCGTTGGTCTCGGTCTGTTCGAGGCGGCGCATGGATTCGTTCTTGCGCGCGAGGAACTTGTTGATGCCGGCGGTCTCCTCGAAGAGCGCGCGGCGGTCGGTCGGTTTGCTGGTCAGGATCGCGTCGATCTGCCCCTGCGAGACGATCGAATAGGAACCCGATCCCAGGCCGGTGCCCATCAGCAGCTCGGCAATGTCGCGCAAACGTACTTGGCTGCGATTGATGAAGTATTCGCTCTCACCGGCGCGATAGGCGCGCCGCGTGATCTCGACTTCGCTGAAGTCGATCGGCAGTTTGCCGTCGCTGTTGTCGAAGGTAATGGAAACTTCGGCCAAGCCGAGCGGCTTGCGCTTCTCGTTGCCGACGAAGATCACGTCCTCGAGTTTGCCCGAGCGCAAGCTCTTGCTCGACGTCTCGCCCAGCACCCAGCGAAAGGCGTCGACCATATTCGACTTGCCGGAACCGTTTGGACCGACGATGGCCGTAATGCCGCTCCCAAACTCGAGCGTCGTCGGATCGGCGAACGTTTTGAATCCGAAGGATTTGAGCTTCTTGAGTTTCACGTATGTTGCGTCCGTAGTTTGACGAGCGCCGCTTCCGCGGCGGCCTGCTGTGCGGCTCTCTTCGACGGGCCGCTTCCGGTTCCGAGCGTCTTGCCTTTGACCACGACCTTCGAGGCAAAGGACGGCTGTTGCGGCGTTCCGCCGGCAGTTTCCTGATAGACGGGCGTGGCCGCCAGGTGCTCCTGCGCGTAGTGCTGCAGGCGCGTCTTGGGGTCGAGGAGTTCCTCGACGGAGTGATCGAGCCGGTCGATATGTTCGGCGACCACGAAGCCGCGCGCCGCATCGAGACCGTACGTAAGGTAGAGCGCCGCGACGAACGCCTCGAACGCGTCCGCCAAGATCGAGGTATTGTCCGCGCCCCCCGAGCCGCGCGTGCCGACGCCGAGCTGAATCACGCCGGCAAAGTCCAGGCGTCGCGCGGTGCGCGCGAGCGCGGCGTCGTTGACGATGGCGGCCTTGCGCTGATGCAGCGTGCCTTCGGGCTCGCCGGGATATTTCTCGAAGAGCCAACTCGCGGCGATGAAGCCGAGCACCGAGTCGCCCAGAAACTCCATGCGCTCGTTTGACGCGCCGCCGCGCTCTTTTGCGTGGCTTTCGTGGACGAACGCGCGCTCGATCGCCTCCAAATCGTCCGCGTCGCGCACCGCCGCAAGACGAAGTAGGGCGCGCAAGCGCCGCCGATGCGCTTCGCCACTCATGCTACTTTCGGACTTTGCCGAAGACGATGACGCTGTTGTGGCCGCCGAAACCAAACGAGTTCGAAAGCGCCACGCGGACCGGCGCCTTGCGAGCGACGTTCGGAACGTAGTCGAGCGTGCACTCGGCATCGGGGAATTCGTAGTTGATCGTCGGCGGCATGATGTCGTTCTGCACCGCCAGCACCGTCGCGACGCCTTCGATGCCGCCCGCGCCGCCGAGCGCGTGGCCGTGCATCGACTTGGTCGAGCTGACGCCGATCTCGTAGGCGTGCGCGCCGAAGGCTTTCTCGATCGCTTTGGATTCGGCCGGATCGCCGATCGGCGTCGAGGTGCCGTGCGCGTTGATGTAGTCGACTTCGTTCGGCGAGATGCCGCGCTTTGGCAAAGGCGCGGTTCAGCGCCAGGCGCACGCCGTTACCGTCCGGATCGACGGCCACCAGATCGTACGCGTCGGCCGACTGGCCGTAGCCGTAGATCTCACAGTAAATTTTGGCGCCGCGCGCCTTGGCGTGTTCGTACTCCTCGAGCACCAGTACGCCGGCGCCTTCGCCGAGCAAGAACCCGTCGCGCTGCGCATCGAACGGACGGCTCGCACGCGACGGATCGTCGTTGCGCGTAGTCATGGCTTTCATCGAAGAGAAGCCGCCCACCGCAAGCGGTGAAACGGTCGCCTCGCTGCCGCCGGTGATCATGGCGACGGCGTCGCCGTACGCGACGTAGTTGTAGGCCGTCGAGATCGCGTCGTTGGCGCTCGCGCAGGCGCTTGCCGCCGAGAAAACCGGGCCCTTGAATCCATGCTGCATCGAAATATGCGCCGCTTCGGCGTTGGCCATCAGCATCGGAATGAAGAACGGCGTCACTTTGGACCAGGTCCCGTTCTCGTTGGCTTTTTCCGAATTGAGCCAAAACGTGATGATGCCGCCGATGCCGGTGCCGATCACCACGCCGACCCGTTCCTTGAAGTCGACGTCGTCCGGCAGGTTGGCGTCGGCAATCGCTTCGTTGCCCGCTACGACGGCAAACTGGGTGAAGCGGTCCATGCGGCGCGCTTCCTTACGGCCGATCAGGTCCTCCGGCTTGAAGTCTTTGACTTCGGCCGCGATGCGCGTCGCGAAGAGGCTCGCGTCAAACGCCGTAATCGGCCCCGCGCCGGATTCGCCTGCCAAGCAGCGCCGCCAGAAATCCTGAGCCGTGTTTCCAATCGGGGTCACCGCGCCGAGTCCCGTGACGACGACGCGCTTACGGGCGGGGGCTGGATCTTTCGAAGCAGTCAAAACTTCACCAAGTTACGGCGGGCTCCAAATGGAACCTTTCGTAACTTCCGGTTATGCTGGGGAGGGAGGAACTGTCGATGAAACGCCTTTGGACACCGCTCGCTATGGGGCTCGCCGCCCTGGCCTTGCTTCTACTTGCTCCGAGCGTTGAAGCGCTTGCTCAGCAGCAGACCTTTTCGAGCGTCTCCAGCGGTACGCCGCCGGTGCCCCTGCCGACCCCGACCAGCCTCAGCATCTCGGGTGTCTACCTCGGAATCTACCCGGGCTACGGACCCTACCGTCACCCCTGCACCACCGGTCACTGCAACACCGTGAGGCCCGTCCCCCATCCGCCGGTCCCGACCCACCCGGTCGCGCCGCCGCCCGCGCCGAGGCCCGTTCCGCCGCGCCCTTGAAGCCGGGGGCGGATGACCACCCGTAGCGAATTTCTGACCTCAGCGGTGGCCCTAGGGGCGGCGATGACATCCCCTCCCACGTTTCCCGACACGCTTGTGAAGCCGCCGGTGCTGCGGCGCGGCGACCGCGTCGGCTTGGTGGCACCGGCTTCGCCGCTGGATTCAAGCGAGATCGACGACGGCGTCGCGCATCTGGCAAGTTTCGGGCTCGTGCCGGTTCTGGGCGAGCACGTTCGCGCGCAAGACGGGTACTTGGCCGGCAGCGACGCGCAGCGAGCCGAAGATTTCAACAAGATGGCGCGCGACGCAAGCATTCGCGCGATCGTCGCGTTGCGCGGCGGTTACGGAACGATGCGCATTCTCGACGCGCTCGACTACGATGCGATTCGGCGCGATCCGAAAATCGTGATGGGATATTCCGACATCACGGCGATCGTCAATGCGATCGCAACGCGCAGCGGCGTCATCGCGTTTCACGGACCGGTGGCGTCGCACGGTTCGTCGTATAGCGGCGTGGCGCGCGCGTATTTTCAACGCGCGCTGATGTCCGCCGAGCCGATCGGAGCGCTGCACGTCGCGCACCCGCACGTCATTACATCCGGGCGCGCGAGCGGGCGTTTAGCCGGCGGCAATCTTTCGCTGGCATCGTCGCTCGCCGGTACGCCGTATGCGATTCCGAGCCGCGACACGATTTTTTTCTTCGAAGAAACGCACGAAGCGCCATATCGCATCGACCGCATGCTCACGCAGCTTCAACTCGCGGGAAATCTGCGCGGCGTACGCGGCGTGCTGGTCGGTCAATGCACGGACTGCACCGGCGACGGACCAACGCCGCCCGCGGGCGACGTGATCGCCGAACGCGTGCGCGCAATCGGCTGTCCGGCCGTCGCGGGCGCGCCGATCGGCCACATCGCGACGCAGTGGATCGTCCCGATCGGCGCATACGCCGAACTCGACGCATCCGAAGGAACGCTAACGATCCCCGAAGCGGTGACTACGCGCTAAAGGAAAAAACCGGCCCCGAATAAATCGCGCCGATCGCCAGACTCTGCACGCTCTGCACGATCTTGGCGACGAGACCCGGCGACGCCGGTGCCGGCGTCGTCGTGGTCGAGCCGTGCACGACGGGCGCGGGTGCGGGTGCCGGCGCTGGAGCGCCGGTGGGAACACTTCCGCCGGCCGGCGAGCCGGTGTTCGAATTGTTCGCGTTCGAAGGGGCCGTATTTGAAGACGGAGCGATTGCCGCCGCCGCAGCAGCGGCCGCGGCTTGCGCCTCTTCGCCCTGCTGGAGTTTGGCGAGCGTCTGCTGCAGGGCGTCGCTGCCGCTGGTCAGATTTGCGGGCGCGACGGTGAGCTGAAAGCTGACCGGGCCGTCCGGAACGTCGGCCTGGCCCGCGATGCCGGTCGGCGACGGCCCCTGAACCAGGCCCGAAACGCCCGGGTTGAACGCGTTTACCGTCGACGTCGTGTTGGCCGACGCCGGGAG
Organism: Vulcanimicrobiota bacterium; assembly: GCA_963782265.1. Classification (GTDB taxonomy): domain Bacteria; phylum Vulcanimicrobiota; class Vulcanimicrobiia; order Vulcanimicrobiales; family Vulcanimicrobiaceae; genus CAWAJD01. The sequence continues at coordinate 1,354 of CAWAJD010000039.1, read as the reverse complement.
CGGCGGGTGGCCGAAGACGAGGACCGACTGGGCGGTCAGCTTCAGAATCGCCGTAAACGCCGGATGCGCGGCGAGCGTGAGATTGGCCGGAACCGCCGGATTGCCTGTCTGCGCGACCGGGACCAAGTTCGGATTCGGGTTGCCGTACGGCGGCGCGGGCGGCAGCGGTGGCGCGCCGCCGAGGGAGAGCGCCTGAAAGACCTGAGGTGACGGCTGAATCTGGACCGCCCCGAATCCGATGGTGCCGAAGGTCAATGTCGTCGTGCTGCTTGCTCCCTTACTATACTCGCCTCCGACCTTTAGCGGAACCCCCGAAAAAGGAGGGCGGAGCGGCACGCGAAAGCGCTCCGGCATGCGTAGTGTCCAGGCGGCCCTTCGAGCCGCTTTGGTGGCCTTGGCTGCAGTGCTTGCGGCTTTGGTTGCGCACGTCGCCATCGACGTTGCGGGCGACTACCTATTGCCGCACGACACGTACGACGGGATCGCGCACGAATCGCGCGCAGTGTTCGTCGTCGCGATCCTCGCGCTCTCGATGGCAGTGGTGCTGCCGCTGTTGTTCGACCTTCTCGGCCGCCGCTGCACCTCAACCGCGTCGCTGCTGCGGCGCGTGCGCGCTTCGCTCGGTTCGCCGGTACTTTTTGCCGTGCTCGCCACCGTTCTCGCGGTCGTCACACTGGTGGGCATGGAGTGGATGGATTGCGTTGCCGCTCACGCCGACATCGACGGCATCGAGGATCTTTTCGGCGGCTCGCTAGCGCTCGGCCTTGGATTGACGGTCGCGGCCGGCGCGCTGAGCGGCTGGCTCGTGCACCGTCTCGTCCGCTTGATCGCTGCGATCGAGCCGCAGATCACCACGCTGCTCATCCGGCTCGTTCGCGCGGCGTGCGCTCCGCTCGTGCCGGTTCTCGCGGCGCTTCGCGCGCCGGCTTCGCGCACGATCGTCCGCTCGCTGCTCCTTTCAAACCGCGGCAGCAAGCGCGGTCCCCCGCTTCCGGCTTCCGGCTAACTCAACACACCTCTTCACCGGGAGTCATTTACGAATGCCGAACGCCTTTCGGCGCGCGTCCGACGCGACGCGCGCTTTGGTTCTTTGTCTTGGAATTCTCGCGCAGTTCGCTGCGCTTCCCGTCTGTAGCGCAATCCGCCGGCGCGAACGTTAGCGGCTCCATCACCGCAAGCGACGGCACACCGGTCGCCGGCGCGCGGATCGTCCTGGTCGCTGCAAAACGATCCGCGAGTTCGATCAGCGACGCTCGCGGGCACTTCTCCCTGACCGGCTTACCCGGCGGTACCTACCGACTGCATGCGTCCGCGCCGGGGTATGCTCCGCTCTCACAGCAGACGGTAACGCTCG
>CAWAJD010000038.1:0-26528 GCA_963782265.1 Vulcanimicrobiota bacterium | reverse complement strand
AGACCGCCCCGAGCAGATTGGAGAGTGTCTCGTCCGGTCCGAACACGCGGAAGTTGGCCGAGTCCTTGTTCAGCGTCACCACATCGCGCAGGAAGCGGCCCAGGACCTGGGTATCCTGCGCATCAACTGCACCCGGGAACGATACATTGACCGCATGATCGTGAAAGTCTGGCATGCGCAGGTCGCGCAGCAGAGCGCCGCCGTTCGCGTCGAATTAGCTCCCATTCGCCGATCACCTTGTGGGGACAACTCGGCAAGTTCCGGTATCAGCTGACCTCGCTCATCGAAGAGCTCCTCTGGCCGGTAGCTTTTCATCCATAGCTCAAGCTGCCGGACATGTTCCGGATGCTCAGGATCGACCAGCAGCGGCACCTGGTGGGCGCGGAACGTACCCTCTATCGCCAGCCCATCTACCAGCTTTGGGCCGGTCCAACCCTTGGGTGAGCGCAGTACAATCATCGGCCAACGCGGCCGCGTCATATCGTTTCGCTCCCGCGCGAGGTGCTGAATCCGCTGGATTTCCTGAACCACAGCATCCAGAGCACGAGCCATCAGCTGATGCATTGTCTCGGGGTCATCGCCCTCCACAAAATACGGTGTCCAGCCACAGCCGCGCAGGAATTGCTCGAGCTCCTCGTGTTCAATGCGCGCCAGCACGGTGGGGATCGACATCGGCGTGTTCGATGACGATCGACGCGACGGAAGCGACCGCCGCGGGCCCCGCCGAAGGATCGGCAACCGCGGCGACGAGCTCCTCGGCATCCAGGACGCCGAGTTTTGCAGCGACGGCATCGAGCATCGGGTCGCGCAGCGCGCGTCCGTCGAACGCCTTGCCGAGCAAACGCAGCGTGGCCGCTCCGATTGCGTAGCCCGAGCCTTCGTCGCCGATCGTGTGCCCCAGACCGCCGGTGCGAAAACGCTTCTCCCCGATCTCCGCGTAGGCTATCGATCCCGTTCCGGCGACGAGCAGCACGGCGTCACCGCTCGGCACGACCGCCCGTAACGCGATCGCGACGTCGTGCGTGACGTCGACGCGAGCCGGCGCGAGACGCGCCGCGAGTGCGTCGCGCAGGGCGAGGGCGACGGCATCGTTCCACGCTCCGGCCGCGCCGACGTACACTGCGTCGGCCGTGCGCGATCCAAGTGCACCCGTGACGGCGCTTGCGATCGCAATTGCCGCGCGCTCCACGCCGCCGCTGAGCGGATTGGCCGGCCCGGCGATGAACGGTTCCAGCGCCGCTTCACCAACGGCGGCGATGGCGACCGTACGGCTTCCGCCGGCGTCGACGCCTACGACGATGCGTTCCGGCATTCCCCATCCATCCGTTCGAGCAGTTCGCTCAGATCGTAGGGTGCGATCGCGCCGAGCGGCACCGCGCGCGGCGCACCGGTCGCTCCGGGCACGTTCGAAGGCCGCCCGCGCAGCGTTTCGTAGCCGAGAATCGCAAAGGCAATCGCCTCCTTCGCATCGACCGGAACTCCTACCGCGTCGGTCGTTTCGACGCGGGCGTCGGGAAGACGTGCTCGCGATTCGGTTCATCAGCGACGGATTATGGGCACCGCCGCCGCCGGCGAGCAGGCGGGGCGCTTCGAGTTGCGCCGAGGCGACCGCAGCAGCGACGGTCGCGGCCGTCAGTTCGGTGAGCGTCGCCGCGCCGTCCTCGATCGACATCTGCGATAACCGCGGCTCGAAGCGCTGCAAGAACGGCGTTCCGAAGTACTCGCGTCCGGTCGTTTTCGGCGGCGTCAGCGCGAAGTATGGATCGGCGAGCATTGAATCGAGCAGCCCTTCGTCGACGCGTCCGCGCGCGGCCAGCGCTCATCTCTGTCGCAGCGCTGCGCCCCCTGAGTTCGTTCGGATACGAACGCATCGATATTGATGTTTGCCGGGCCGGTATCGAACGCCCAGACGCGGCCGCCTGCCGGCAAAAGCGTTACGTTGGCGATTCCTCCGAGATTGAGCGCGACGCGGTCCTCGCGGTCGTCGGCAAAGAGCAACGCGTCGACATAGGGAACGAGCGGTGCGCCGTGACCGCCGTCGCGCAATCGGCGCTGCGAAAATCGTAGCACACGGTGGCGCGCACCGCTTCGCGGATCGCGAATGCGTCGCCGAGCTGCAGCGTCACGTGGCGTGGACCGTCGTGCCAGACGGTTTGGCCGTGCGACGCGACGAAATCGACGTGCGCCGAACCCGCAACCGCGCGCGCCGCCGTGCCGAACGCTCGACCGAGCGCGGAATGCAAGCTCGCGGCGCCCTCCACGCTGCCTTGGTGCGGCGGCAGTGCATCGCTTATCGATCGCGCGAGCTCAGCGTCGAACGGATACGTTTCGAACCCGAGCAATTCGATCGCATAGCCGCGCCCCTGCGGTTCGAGACGGACGAGCGCGGCATCGATCCCGTCGAGCGACGTACCGCTCATCAACCCAACGACGATCACGCGCGCATCTCCGCCAGGTCCAGGATTGCCGATTCGTAAAACGCGGCGCGCAGCTCGCGCGTGTCGCTGCGCCCGAAATATACCGAGTTGGTCAGCAGCACGCCGCTCACGTCGCGCTCGGGATCGGCCCAGACGCACGTCCCCACGAATCCCGTGTGTCCGAAACTCTGCGGCCCGAAGAGTCGTCCGCACGAGTTGTCGTTGCTCGTTTTCAACGCCCAACCGAGGCCGCGTCGCAGCACCGGATCGAAGGCTTGTTCGGTAAGCGCTTCGCGCGCGAGCTTCGCCGGCAGCAGCGACTGCGGCCGCCCGTTTGCCGCCGGCGAGGTACTGTTCGGCGAGCCACGCAACGTCCGCAGCGGTCCCGAACAAGCCCGCATGCCCGGCGACGCCGCCCATCAGATACGCTTTCTCGTCGTGCACGTAGCCCTGCACGCGACCGCGCCAACCGTCGTCTTCCGTCGCCGGTATCTCGACGCGCGCAGTGCCGCGCGGCGAATATGCGAGCATCGGTCGCGCGAATGCCTCGGCGGCAATTGCCGACAGCGAACGGCCGGAAGCGCGCTCGATCGCCGCTCCCAACGTAATGAAGCCGAGATCGCTATAAACGACGCCGTCGTTCGGGGTTCCCGCCAGCGGCCGCGTCAGCGCGAAACGCTCGACGTTCTCCCCAAGAATCGTGCGATAATCCGCGCCCGAGTTCATACCCGACGTATGCGCTAAGAGCATGCGCAGTGTGATCTGGGCGTGCGGCGTGCCAATCCACTCGGGGAAGATGCGCTCGAGCGAACCATCGAGTTCCAGCCCTCCGGCCGCGACGAGCTGCAGCGCGAGCGTCGCGACGAAGAGTTTCGTGATCGATGCCAGATCGAAACGCGTGTCGACATAGACCGCGCGCCCCGGTTCGTGCGTGCGCGTCGTCCCGTACGCCGCCTCGAACGCGAGCTCGCCGCCGCACTCGATGCGCGCGACCGCACCGGTAAAGCGGTGTCCGCACGCCTCGCGCAGCACGCGTTGTACCCCGGCAAACCGCTCAGCCATTCGCGAGTTCCACCGGCATCGAGCCGCCGGGGCGGCTGCTGCCGAACAGCACGTCGGCGACGCCGCCGACGCTTGCGGCATCGTCACCGTAGGCCGCCAGCACGTGGCGCGCGCGAGCGAAGAGCGGGATATCGAACGGTTCGCGCATCGAGACGATGAGTGCGTCACGGTCCAGTGCGATCGTGCGATCGATCGCCACGGCTTGGGAAAGATACAGGTGCGCGCGCCGGCTCAGCACGATCGGCCGGCGGCCGCCGGCACGTATGCGCGCGAGCGCCGCTTCGATCTGCTCGGGCGACGGTTCGAGGGGCAGCGTCACCTCGCCGAGCACGGGCGCTTCCCGGCGCAGCGACGGGTGCACCACGTGCGCGCCTTGCGCGCCTTCCGAAGTCGCACTTTCAAAGGATACGACGATCGACGTGAGCGGGTCGGCGTGCGGGACGCCGCGTACCAGCGTGATGCCGCGCCGTGCGATCTCCCGGCCAATGCCGGGATGTGGGGGAAGGACGAAAGTTCGAGCGGTGCTGCACCGGCGCGGCGCAGCGCCGACACGCGTCCGTTCGCTTCTTCTAAGCGCGCGATCGGAAGGCTTCCGTCGTTCACTGCCGCGACGATGCGCTCGACCGCCTCATGCGCAATATCGATGCTGTGGCTGATCAGCAGCAGATCGGCACCAGCCGCGAGTGCTTCGACCGCAGCGCTCGCGGTGCCGTCCTCTTGCACCGCTCCCATATGCAGGCAGTCCGTCGCGTACGCACCGGTGAAACCCATCTCGCGACGCAGCATGTCGATGAGGATGCGCGAGCGCGTCGCCGGGTACACCGCGTCGAAAGCGGCGGCAATGAGGTGTGCGCCCATAATTGCCGTCGCACCGGGTGCGACGCCGGCAAACGGCACGAGGTCGCGTGCTCGCAGCGTTTGCGCGTCGGCATCGACGACGGGCATGCGATCGTGCGAGTCAACCGCCGTCGAACCGTGTCCCGGAAAGTGCTTGTAGCACGACAGCACACCGCCGCGCTGAAGGCCGGCGGCCAATGCCGCGCCCATCACGGCAACGCGCTCCGGATCCGAACCGAAGGACCGCGTCCCGATCACGGTATTTGCCGGATCCAGGGCGAGATCCAGCACCGGCGCGAAGTCCATCGTCGCGCCGGCACGGCGCAGGTCGAATGCCATCTGCTCGCCGGCCCGAGTCGCCAAGTCCGGATCGGCCACTGCGCCGAGCGTCATCATCGACGGCATCGTTTCGACTCCCGCGTGCAGTCGCGCGACGCGACCGCCCTCCTGATCGATCGCGATCAGCGGCGCTGCGTCGCCGGCATAGGCGGCGCGAATCGCGTCCGTCACGGCACGCGCTGCGATCGCGGTCGTTCCGTTGCGCGCGAAGAGAATGTATCCCGCGAACCGCGGCAATGCATCCGGCGGGCGCTCTCCATCAAAGCCGGAGAGAATCACTCCGCGCGCGAGCACCGCCGGATCACTCATCCGATCGCCACGCCCGTCTTGGAATCGAAACGCCGGACGTGCTGGGGTGGAAACGTCAGCGCGATTGCCTCCCCGACACGCGCATCGCTCTCTTCGGAAGGCGCACGCTCACTTCTCCAAGATTCGTATCGACGCGAACGTAGACGTCGGGTCCGGTCGACTCGCGGCGAACGATCGTTCCGCGCACGTCGCTCTCCGTAGCGACGCGAATGTGTTCCGGACGAATTCCCACGATCGCGCCGTTCGTCGTCAACAGATTCATCGCCCGCTCGCCGAGCGCGCGCGCGACCGCAACCGTGCGCGGCCGGTCGAAGACGCGCTGCGGATCGCCGCAATCCTCGATGCGTCCGTCGATCAACACGGCCAACTCGTCGCCGGCAATCATCGCTTCGGCGTGGTCGTGCGTCACGTAGAGGATTGGTCCGCCGAACCGGGTGCGCACGCCGAGGATTCTCGTCTCGAACGCGGCCGCGAAGCGACGGGTCCAGATGCGCGAGCGGCTCGTCGAGCAACAGCGCCTGCGGATCCGAGAGCATCGCGCGGGCGACGGCGACGCGCTGCCGCTCGCCGCCGGAGAGTTCGCCGGGCCGCCGATCGAGCAGCGGCTCGACGTGCATCGCGGCGGCGGCGGCCGCGATGCCGCGCGTCGCCGTCGCGCGGTTGACGCAGCGCGAAACGGAAGATTCGCGCGAACGTTCATCCGCGCGAACAAGCGCATCGTCTTGAAAAACGACCGCCACAAATCGCTGCTGCGGCGGAAGGTCGAGCAGCGATCGTTCGCCGAGACGGATCCGCCCGGATTGCGGCACGACGAGCCCGGCAATCGCGCGCAGCAGCGTCGACTTCCCGGCTCCGGACGGCCCGACGATCGCGAGCGTGCGGCCGGCGCTCGACGCAGCAGCGACACGCCGTCGATCGCGCGGTTCGGCCGCTTCCCGCGTACGCGACGACGAGGTTCTCAACATCGAGCGCCCCGCCGCGCTCCGATTCATTCACCGTCGAAATAATCAAGCCGGTCTTCGCGCATCATCAGCCGCCGCCGGCCCGCAAGCACTTTACGCGAGTCGGGATAGTACACGGTTTCGTCGTCCTCGTCCAGGCCGAGCAGGAGGACCGTCGCATCCGCGTCGCTCTCGTTGAGCAGTTGGTGCGCGCCGCGATCGCCGACGGGAAACGCCATGAAATCGCCGGGTCGCAGCTGCAGTCTCCGCGCGGCGTGCGAACCGTCGGACGCCCCTCGATCACGAAGAACAGTTCTTCTTCTCGGTCGTGCGAGTGCATCGGGCAGAAGCGCGCCCCCGCCGGCAAACGCACCATCTGATAGCCGAGGCGGCGCGCTCCGATATGCCAGCCGATCTCCGCATCGTGGCTCGCGTATTTCCCATCCACTCCGTCCGAGAACTCGTACTCCAACTCGTCGACGTTCACGCGGTTGGCCGACGGACCGCCCCGCATTTCGATCAGCGTTGCGAGGGCTTCGTCGGCGCCGCTGAAGATCGAAGCACCGTCACCGAGCAGCAGCGTGCGAAGCCGTGGCGACCACAAACGCCGCAGGGAAAGTGCGAGTTCCACCGGATCTGAGAGTTTTGCGTCGCGCAGGAACGAAAGCGCTCCGGCCGGCGCTCCGAGGATCGCATCTGCCGACGATCCCGACTTCCAAGTCTTCGGTCAAGAACGCGACTTCGCCGGGCGTCTTCGCACCGTCGAGCGGGATCGCCAAGAGACCGGGCAGCACCTGGCGGTCGAACGTCCCATCCACCCGCAGTTCGAACAGCTCGGCTTCGCGGCGGCTCGAGAGGACGCGCGAAGCGAAACGTTCGCGCATTGCAGCGGCCCCGCGTTCGTGATCGCGATTCGTCAGCAAGACCGTCGCAACGCCGCCGAGCGCCTCGATGGCGCGCGCATCGTCATCGGAAAGCGGAAGCGGATCGAACGCGACGTTCCCGCCGTCGCGAACCCAGAGGAAGCTCGAAAAGAACATCCCGCGATCCGGCTGCCACTGCGACCATGAGTGAAACCCGGGCCGGCGAAGGACTGCATCTTAGGTGGCCTCCGGCGGGAACTCAAGACGTAGGCGGAGCGCGCCTCGGCGTCGCCGCGACGGGCCCGCTCGACGATGCCGCGCAGGTGCACGACGGAGGCATCCTCGGCTTTTTTGCCTGCGAGCACCAGGCGCAGCGCGATCAGCGACAGCTCGGGCGTCCGCGGCCCAAGCAGCCGCATGCCGTCGTAAAAAGGCTGCGCGGCAGCCCCGCCGGGTCGCGCCTCAAGCAGCTCGCGAACGACTTCTGCCTTTTCGGGGGATCCGTCGAGGAGATACCGATCGAGTAACTCGAAAATCGCCATATGCAACCTTTCGCCGCGCGCATCGCCCTGCTCTGCGCGCTCGTGCCGGCCACGCTCGGTGCGACCGGGGAGGGGTAAGCCTGACGCACCTGCTGGATCGAATGCGCACCGCCGCCGGTCCCGTTTGGAGCACGCACTTCGTTTCGATCTCGCGCGTCAGCAGTGAGGGCGACGGGACCGCCGTCGTGGAGACCGACGGACAGGGGCTGCGCTTTAATCTGCATCGCTGCAACGGCGAGTTGTGCAACGGCACGTACTTCGACGGCGAGCGGCTCTTCACGGTCAACATCAACGGCACGGCGCTGCCCGAAACGAAGGACCCGCAGCCGTACCTTCGCGCTCTGCGCTGGCTCGCATCGCTTGGATTTCTCGGACCCGAGTTTCTAAGGCACGGCCGGCGCATCGACGACGGCGGAAGCGCGACGATCGCCGGTGGGCGATACCGTTCGATCTTTATCGTCGACAGCGATGCGGTGCCTATGCAGCTCTTCGTCGATCCCCAAACCGCGCTGGTACGTTTCGCGCGTGACGTCAACGGCGACGACACGTTCGAATACCGCGACTATCGCAAGATCGACGGATTCACGATTCCATTCGAGATTCGGCACAACGGCAGCGTGCTCGAAAAGTACGACGACCGCACGCCGGTCGCACCGCCGTTCGATCCGCCGCACGGCCCACGTCCGGCCTTCGCCGGCCCCGCGCGCGCCGTGCCGATCGATCCAAATCACGTGACCCCGGTTTTCGACTGTACGATCGGCGGCATCGCGCTTCGCTGCCTGCTCGATACCGGAAACTCCGGGCTTTCGATGAGCTCCGAACTCGCGAGCGAACTCGATGCGCCCGTCGTCGGCATGTTCGACGTGCGCGGGTTAGGCGACTACTCGACGCAAGTCGTGCGCGGCGGTCCGCTCCAAATCGGAAACGCGACGTATCCGGCAGCCTACTATTTGGTGCTCAACGACATTCGCAAATATGGGTACGACGTCGTCGTCGGCGCAGACGTACTCGGCTCGACCCGGGTCGAAATCGATCCGGCCGCACACGCCCTGCTTCTCGACGCGAAGACACCCGTCAGCGGAGTCAGCATACCGCTGACGTTCCAAAATTTCATTCCCGTCGTCACCGTGGGGCTCGGCGCCGTCGACGCGCAGTTAGCCGTCGATACCGGCGACGAGTCGACCATCAATCTCGGATACGAGTTCTACTCCAAACATACCGATCTGTTTAGCGTCACGGGTCGCCGCGAAGTCGGCGGCGTCGGCGGCAGCAGTTACGAAATGCTCGGCCACATTCCCGAGGTTACCATCGGAGAGCTGCGCACCGGCCCGCAGTCGATCGGTGCAACCCAAACGCTGCACGGAACCGCCTTCGGCCACCTCGGCGCCGGCTTTCTTTTCCAATACAACGTCCTGTTCGATTACGCCGGCGGCGTACTGCGGCTGACGCCGCGCGGGTAGACGCTAGGAGTTCGTCCTACCGGGCGTGCGAAACGTGGATGTCGCCGACGAAACCCAAAGCGTCTTCAACCGGCGTCGGTTCGCCCAGAAAGAACCCTTGGACTTCGTCGACGCCGATGTTGCGGATCTGTTCGAGCGTCACGCGCGATTCGATCCCCTCGGCGATCGACCTGAGGCCGAGGTTCGCCGCAAGGGTCACGATCGCTTTTACGATGGCTTCGTCTTGCGAACCGGGCAGCATGTCGCGTAAGAACGCCTTGTCGATCTTCAGCACGTCGATTGGGAAGCGGCGCAGGTAGCTCAGACTCGTATAGCCCGTGCCGAAATCGTCGACGGAGAGGCGTACGCCCAGCGACTTCAATTCGTGCAGCATTGCGATGCCGCCGGTGATGTCGCGCATGATCGACGATTCCGTCAGTTCCAGCTCGATTCGCTCCGGACTGATACCCGTTTCGCGCAGCGTCCCGGCGATCGATTCCTTAAGGCCGGGCCGTTCGAACTGACGAGCGGAAATATTGACGCAGATGCGCGGAACGCGTGCGCCGCGCGCATCCCACTCGCCGAGTTGACGGCAGACGTCCTTGAACACGTACGCGCCCAACTCGTCGATCGCACCCGTCTCTTCAGCCAAGCCGATGAAGTGGTCCGGCGGGAGCAGGCCTAAGATCGGATGCTGCCACCGCACCAGCGCTTCGAAGCCGGCGAAGACCAGATCTTCGGAGCGGAAGATCGGCTGATAGTGCAGCACGAACTGTCCCGCCGCGGCGGCGATGCGCAGATCGCGCTTGAGCGCGAGCCGTTCCGACGACGATGCGATCATGCTGGGCAAGAAGTTGCGGTAATTGTTGCCGCCCGTCTGCTTTGCCGCGAGCATCGCCGCCTCCGAGGAGCGAATAAGGGCGTAGCCGTCGTGCCCGTCGTCGGGATAGGAGCACACGCCGCTGCTGATCGTCAGGTAGATCTCTAAGTCGCCGAGAATGAACGGCGCCTCGAACGAAGCGTGCAGCCGCTCGACGAACGCCATCGCCTCCTGGTGCGTTGGGATGTCGACCAGCAGGATGGCAAACTGATCGTTGCCGATGCGCGAGACCGTCGCGCCGCCGTCGACCAGCCGGCGCATCCGGCTCGCGACCAGACGCAGCACTTCGTCACCGTTACCCGTACCGTAGAGATCGTTGACTTCCTTAAACCGGTCGATGTCGATGGTCACGAGCGCGACGCCGCCGTTGTGCCGCTGCGCCGTCGAGATGGCCTGCATCATGCGATCTTCGAGGAGCGCGCGGTTCGGCAGATCGGTAAGCGGGTCGTATTGCGCGAAGTACGCGAGGCGCTGCTCGGCGATCTTGCGTTCCGTAATATCGAAGGCGACCGCGATCGTTCCGACGATGCGGCCGGCGACGTCGCGCAGCGGCTCGACGTGGCCGCGGAACGTCTTCCCCGCCCAAATCATCTCGTATTCGGCCGACCCTCCCTGCAGCGCTTGCAAATGCGCGTGCCGGATCGGGAAGCGCGACTCGTCGGCCAACAGCGGCGAACTGGCGACGTGGCTGCCGATGAGGGCGGCCGGGGCATCGGGCACCTGGGAAAGCTGCGCACCTTCGACGGACGTCACGGTCAAGCTCGTATCGCACGAGATGACGAGCGCCGGTAGTTGTTCGAAAAGCAGCCGCAATCGGGTCTCGCGCTCGCGCAGCTGCCCCTCCATGAGTACGCGGGCGCGGCGCAGTTCGGCATCGCGCAGCGCGCGCTCGACGGCCGGACCGAGGCGCTTCAAATTATTTTTGAAGACGTAGTCGTAGGCACCCATGCGGATGGTTTCGACTGCGGCTTCCTCGCCGACGGCTCCGGAAACGATCAAACATGGAACGTCGGCGCCGAGTTCTTTGATCAGCTCGAGCATCGCGATCGCACTGAACGCCGGCATCGAATAGTCGCACAGGATCAAGTCCCACTCTTGCGCTAGGGCCGCCTGTGCGTCGTCGCGACGGTCGACGCGCTTCGTGACGAGTTCGAATCCATGGCGCTGCAGCGCGAGAGCGTTGAGTTCTGCGTCGTCGGCCGAGTCGTCTACACAGAGGACTCGAAGCACGGTCAACGTTACAAACCTCCGCCCATCGCCGGCGGCGCTTCGTTGAGTACGAGCCAATACAAGCCGACTTGGCGAACGGCTTCGACGAACTCGTTAAAGTCCACCGGCTTGCGAACGTAGCTGTTCACTCCCAACCGGTAACCTTCGAGCAGGTCTTCTTCCTGTTTGCTGGACGTCAGGATGACCGTTGGAATCAGAGCCGTCGAGGCCGTTGACCGAATCTTTTCCAGGACCTCGAGTCCGGAGATCTTCGGCAGCTTCAGATCCAATAAGATCACCTGTGGAAGGGCCCGGCCGGCGCGACTGCGCTCGAACAGGAACTCGCACGCTTCGGCCCCGTCGCGCAGTACGACGACCTCATTAATAATGTGGTTCTTAGCGAACGCGCGCTGGGTCAGCTCGATGTCGTCCGGGTTGTCCTCGACGAGCAGGATGTACGGCTTCATTTATACGGCTCCATCCGGGTGGGGCGGAAGCTTGAAATAGAACGTCGCGCCGGCTCCAAGCGAGCCTTCCGCGCGGATGCTGCCTCGGTGGCGATGGATGATGCGTGCGACGGTCGCCAGGCCAATTCCCGTCCCCTCGTACTCCTCGACTGCGTGAAGTCTTTGAAAGGCTCCGAACAGCTTGTTCGAATAGGCCATGTCGAAACCGGCTCCGTTGTCCCGTACGAAGAACTCGCCTTCGCCGTTGCGCCCGAACTCAATCCGCGCGGCCGGCGTCTCGCGCGTGAACTTGAACGCGTTTCCGATGAGGTTTTCCACGACCGCCCGAAGCAAGTTTGGCTCCCCATTGGCAACCAGGCCCGGCTCGACGACGAACTCGACCGCGCGCGCCGGGTCACGCTCGCGCAGCTCGACCACGAAGCCGTCGACGATCGCCGAGAGATCGACTGTGGTGTACACGATCGCCGCGCGCGCGACGCGCGCGAGCTTCAGCAGCGCGTCGATCAGATCGGCCATGCGCTGCGCGGCTTTGCGGACGCGGCCGAGGTAGTTGCGAGCTCGGTCGTCGAGCTGATCGTTATAATCCTCGACCAGCGCTATGCCGAAGCCGTCGATGGCGCGCAGCGGCGCGCGCAGATCGTGCGACACCGAATACGAGAACGACTCCAGCTCTTTGTTCGCAAGTTCGAGCTGCTTGGTGCGTTCCTCCACGCGCCGCTCGAGCTCAACGTTTAGGTCGAGGATACGCTTGCGCTCCTCGGTGGCGCTGCGTGATGTCGCGAACGTAAGCCGCCACGCCGTCGCTAAAGGGGTAAACGCGAAATTCGTACCAGCGATCGTCGTACAGACTCTCGAATGACTGACGCTGGTCGGTCTGCAGCGCGATGCGAAAATCAGCCAGAGCGTTCTCTCCGCTTTCGGCTGCGGGCCGCGTGACGTCTTCCAGCGCCATCCCGATCATCTCCGAGGGTTCGAATCCCCAGAAGCGAGCCATCCGCGCGTTGACGTACGTGATGCGCAGGTTGCGATCGACGGAAACGAACGCGTCGCGGATGCTCTCGATCACTTGGCGCATCCGCTGGTTAGAAAGATTGGTACCGGCAGCCTCGGCGAGCGTCTGCGCGATCGATTCGACGAAACGGACGTCGCCGACGGCGAACGTCCGGGGCTGCATCGCGTAGGCGAGAATCGCACCGATCGGCTGATAGGGCGTGCCGATCAGGACGCATACGCAGGCGCGTGCACTGCCGGCTTCGAGCTGACCGAGCGTGCGAGCGCGCGGATCGACGCGCAGGTCGGTCGAGACGAACGGTTCGCCGGTGCGTACCACGTGCTGCAGGTGGCCGAGCGCGGGCGCGGCCGGATCGAAGGCCGTCGCGCTAGGCCACCCGACGGCCCCGCTTACCGAGAAGCGATTGCGCGCGCGATCGTAGTCGTACGTTTTCTACGATCGGGGTCTCGAGCACGTCGCGAACCAGGTCGAGCGCGTCCGAAACGAGCTGCTCGAACGACAGCCCGCCCAACGCCAAACGGCCGAAGTCGATGATCGCCCGCTGCCGTCGCGCGTTCCGCTCGACTTCGCGCTGCGCCTCGATGCGCGAGCTGACGTCGCGAAAGTAGACCGAGAGCCCGTCGGGCGAAGGATACGCTTTGACCTCGAACCAGCACTCCGACGTCGTCGAATACTCGACAAACTGAACGGGCGTTTGCTCGCGCATCGCGCGGCCGTACTCGCGTTCGAAAAGACGGCCGCGCGCTTTGGGAAACTGCTCCAGCCAGATGCGGCCGATCGGATCGGCGTCGACGCGTAGCAACCGTCGTGCTTCCGCATTCATGTATGCGATGCGCCAATCGGCATCCAACGCAAAGAACCCGTCGGTTATGCGTTCAAGGACGAGTGCCAGATTCGGCTGCAGCACCGCTGCCTCGGTCGAGGTGTCGGCCATCCAACCTCCGCTCGCCAAGATTTCTCCGCGTCTTCCGGAACCCCCGCGAAGGGAACGGCGTTCCGCCGCGCAAAGGCGTCTTTCCAGAGATGAAGCGCCTTTGGAACGCGCCCGTGGCCGGAGCGCTCGGACTATGCCTTGCGCTGATCCCACCGCCCGCGCGTTCGCTGCAAATCGCCCCGTGCACCGTGATCGCCGTCGAGATGATCGACAGCGTCGACTCCTCGGACGCGCGGCCTGGCGATTTCTTCCGCTTCCAAACGGTTAATGCAGTGACGGATGGACCGAAAGTCGTGATTCCGCAGCGAACTGAGGGCTACGGCATCGTTGCGATTGCTGTTTCTGCGGGCAAGCAAGGTCGGCCGGGCACGCTCGTACTCGAGCCGCGCTACCTCGTGATGCCGAGCGGCGGTCACGTTGGAGTGGTCATCAACCACAATACAGATCCTTTACAAAAGAGCGGCCCGAGCGATAGTGCGCCCGGCTACCTCGGCGCGATACCGATCCCCGGCGTCGGCGCCGCCGTCGGCCTCTTCAACTACTTTCACGACGGCAAGAACATCGTCGTCCCGAAGGGGACGATCTTCACGGTATTTCCAAGCGAAGATCCGTCGGTGGAACGATGTCAGGATCATCCCCTGTACTGACCGCCGTCATCACGCGGTTTCTCCCGAGCTCCTTGGCACGATAGAGCGCTGCGTCGGCCGCAGCGACGAGCTCGGTCGCGCTCAGATGGGCGCGCGGCACGGTTGCTGCGACACCGAGGCTGATCGTCACTTCGCCGCGCCCTTCCACGACTTCGCGCACGCGCGCCGCTAACAGCGACGCCGCTCGCAGATCTGCGTTGAAAAGCACGGCCGCAAACTCTTCGCCGCCGTATCGCGCGAAACAGTCGCCCGACCGCCGCAAGGTGCCGGCACACAACGCCGCAACTTCACGGAGGCAATCGTCGCCGGCCTGATGCCCGCGTGTGTCGTTGAGCGTCTTGAAAAAGTCGATATCGAGCATGACGATTGCAAGCGATGCGCGCGCGCGCCGGGCCAGCGCCCACATCCGCTCCAGTTCCTCGTCGAAGGCCCGACGGTTGGCGACACCGGTCAGACCATCGGTGCGCGAGAGACGCTCGTAGCGATCGCGCTCGGTCTGCACGCCGCGATTGCGCATCGCGACCGCAAAGGCAAAGAACAGCGCTTCCCAAGCGACGCCGACGTCGAACGAATACGTGAGCGCGTGGCTAAGCCCGAGGTTCGTGGCCAGATCGTTGAGGACCAAGCCGGCGGCCGGCAGGACGAACGCCGCAAGATACGCACCCGCGACGCGCACGCCTTCGTGCGGGAGCGCGCGAACGCCGAGAACGATCAAAGCGAGTAGCAGCAGGTCGAACGCGATTTGATCGACCGCGTAGAAACGAACGAGCCACGATTCACCCAACAAGAATTCGGCGAATACGAGAGGAATGTTGATCGCGAGGACGCCCGTCACGATCCAGCCCATCGGCCGGTCGTTCTGCCACGTTCGTAACAATGCGAATGCAAAACCCACCGTACTGACAAGATACGCACAGAACAGAACGGCGTGAACGACGTTGCCGCCGAAGATGTGATGGGTAATGCTAAAGAGCAAGATCGCTACCATCGCGGCCATCAGCGCCGCGTACGTCCAGCTCGCAACGCTTCGCAGAACCCACCCGGTAATGATGTTTACGAGAGCCATTGCCGCGAAGAACCCGATGAAGAACGTTAATACGAGTGCATCCAGCAGGTCCGACGGGTTATGCAGCGGGCTGCCGCCCGGCGAACTCGCGACGACGCTAAAGACGCGCTCGGCGAAGCTCACGTCACGGTTTCGAGCCAACCGGCGATTGCGTCCGTGACGAACGCCGGGCGATCGATATGGGGCGCGTGACCGCACCCGGCGAGCACGATGCGGTCGACGGGTGCGCCGGCGTGGCCTGCGATTGCGTCGAGCTGCGCGAGCGTTCCATATTCGTCGTCCGAGCCTTGGATCGCAAGGATCGGAGCGCGTACGCGCTCGAGGTGCGGCTCGATATTCCAGTCTCGGAACGTCGGCGAGAGCCAGATGTCGTTCCAACTATAGAAGGTCGCGTCGCCGTCCGCATGGTGGCGGCCCATGCGTTGGCGCAATTCGCTCGACTCGTAGCGTTCGCGCATCGCACCGATGCTGAGCACCGATAGGCCCTCGACGAAAACGTGCGGCGCTTCGAGGACGACGGCACGCACGTTTTCCGGATGTTCGGCCGCATAGATGAGGGCGATCGACGCTCCGTCGCTATGTCCGACCAGCACGACGTCGCCGGTCTTTTCTTCCGCTAACAAATTCGGAAGCTCGACGAGCGCCTCGTCGTGCATGTACCGCGGGGTGCGCGGCCGGGTCAAAGGCTCCGAGAAGCCATTCCCGCGGCGCGAGTAAATCAAGGCTCCAAGCCCGGTTCGCTCGGCCAGCGCGGCCGGGAACCCTCGCCATAGCGCGACCGAGCCGAGGCCCTCGTGGAGGAAGACCAGCTCGGGCGCCCCGGAGCGCACGGCCGGGATTCGTTCGGTCTCTATGCGCGCCATGCGCCGTGATTCTCCATCGCGGCGCGCAGTGCTTTTCGAGCCGGCATTAGAGGCGATAGCGCAGGCGGATCTGCACGCTGCGCGCCATCGGGTAACCGAGTGCAACGTACGGATTCGTGCCATAGGTCCACGGAACCGACGGACGGATGTGATTTCGTCCGGAAGACGCCGTAGGGAAGTAGTTGGTCGGAACGCCGTTGCCGTAGCTATAGGTCGTTCCCACCGGGCAGATCGGGTTACCCGCCTCGTTCGTCGGGCAGCCCTCTTGCCGCGCATACCAATACTCGTAGTACGGGTTCCCGCCCGTATAACCCGGCGGTCCAATCAGATAAGGATTGCCGACCAGCTGCTGCGGCGTCGCAACCCCGAACAGGTTCGAAACGTCGAGAATCGCCGTCAGCCGTTTGGAGAGATCCCCTTCGACGTGCAGCGACGTGAACAACTGCGGAGTCGTCCGCAACGCGTTCGGGTCGGCGCCTTCGCCGGTGCCAAGCGTGGCGACGTACGGATTGTACCCAGGAACGCACGCCGAATTGTGGAGCGGCCGGACCGGCACTTGGTTCAGCGGACAAGCCGGATTCAACAGGAAGTAGTAATTGTAGCCGGGGTTTAGGTTGTTGTCGTTGTTCACCTGAATCGGTTGGCCCTTCGCATCGAAGATCCAAATCTTGGATCCGTTTCCGTATGGATAACCGGATTCGTACGAGAGCGACGGCGTGACCCGCAGGCGGTTATGGGCGAAGCCATACTCGTATGAAGCAATCGCGGTAAAGTCTGGGACGTATCCGACGGGGAACAGATGCCCCGCGGCGACCGCCGCCGCGTTGAGGCCGTTAAACGCGAACTGCGCCGCGCTCGACGAGTACGCCATGATATAGTTCGCGTCGAACGAGAAGCCGCCGCGCTTCAGCCAGAGTTCCAGACCCTTCGCGCGCAGCTCACCCGCGTTGGTCGGAACGCCGACGCCGATCGGATTTTGCCCCGCGAAGTTCGCCGAGCGGAAGTTGAACGGCAGCACATCGATGCGATTTTCTTCGCGCTCGTCGAAGTACGTCAGCCGAACCTGCGTTCTGCCGCCGCCCTCGATCGAGTAGGTGAAGTTATTCGCGGTTTCCGGCAGCAGTGGAACGAACGGCGCCGGCTGGCCCTCCGGCCCCACGTTGGTCGAGTCGGTCCGGTCGGCTTCGAGCGGTTTCGGCGCTACCGACGTGCGATCGTAGGTGGCGCGAAACGCCCAGCCGCCGCCGAGCCGGTAGGCGGCCGAAAGGTGCGGATCGATGAAGTTGTCGTTGTAGATCGAACCGTCGCTCGGCACGATGTGGTTGAGGTTCGCGCGAAGGGTGCCGGTAACGTCGAGTCGATCGCCCAGGCTCCACGTATCGCCGAGGTAGGCGAGTTCGCTGAAGATCGTCGGGTTCGAGTTGATGTATTCGTCGGCGGTCGGCACGACCTGATTGAGGAAGCTGTTGTTCGTCGTGTACTGCACGCCGTATTTGATGTGATGGTGCGTGCTGGCGACGTCGTCGATATCGTAGCTCATTCCCTCTTCGCGGCCGCCCTGCGTCGCGTAGAACGAGATTTGACCGTCGGGAAACGAATTGTCGTCCCACCACGAGCCGCTGCTCGTCGAGCCGAACTGCGACTGATAGATCTGCAAACGAGCCAGCGAATGCGGATTCGTGTGCACCCATTGCAACTTGAGCACGTCGTACGTGCCGCGAACGCGAGCCGGCGTCGTCACGAACGCGTTCTGGTCCGCAACGCCGGGATACTGCGTCTTGGCGCCGTTGAGGTAACCGTAGGTCTCGCCTTCGAACGGCGTGTTGTATTCGTCGTAGTTTGCCTCGCCGAAGAGCGCGAGGAGCGAGAGATCGTCGTTGGGATGCAGTTGGTAGTGCACGTTGCCGGACACCGAAAACTGACCGCGCGATTGCAAGGCCAGCCCAAAGCCGCCTTCCGTTGGGTAGAACGTGCTGCCGTCGCCGTACGCAATATATTGGCTTTGCGACGTTGCCGCGAAGGCGTAGCGCCATTTGAGGTCGGGCGTCGCCCAGAGACTGCGAATCGAGACGCCTTGGTTGAGCGCGGGAAGGCTGTCGAGAAATTCCAGATCCGTCGTTCCGGGGTACGTTCCGACCGAGGGGATTTGGTCGACGACGCCGCCGAGCGCGTTCTGCCCTTCGGCCTCGAAGCCGGCCAGCGTCGTCGTCACCGAGCCGATCCCGGTGGTAAACAGTTGCGCGCCAACGACGTTGCCGCCCGGCTCGGCCACTAAGCCTTGCGGAATCGGCACGGAGTCGTAGTCGAAGACGGCGTCTTCGATCTTTCCGCCGCGCAGAATGGCGTTCGCAAACGCATCCTGATCGACGCCCGGAACGGCGACGATCGAACCTTGCACCGTGCCCTGCGTGAAGCCGCCGAGACCCGAAGAACCTTCGGCCGGTGCCGTTGCGCGCGCCGCATCACCGCTGACGGTAAACGTGTCGCTGGTCGATCCGACGGTGAACGATTTCGAAATCGAACGCACCGTCGCGATCGTCTTGAGCGATTTGGCGAGCGTAAATGAAACCTGCTGCGTTCCCCCGGGAAGCACCGTCACGCCTTCGCGATTGGAGGCCTCATACGCAGTGGCCGTCGCGGTGACGGTGTACGTATCCGGTATGAGGCCCAAAAGGATGAAGGATCCGTGCGAATCGGAAAGCCCCGTGTAACGCCCGGATTGCGAAACAGCGGTAACGCGAGCGTTGGCGATCGGCGCCCCGGATGAATCGACGATCGCCCCAACGATGCCGCCGGTCGTCGATTCCGCGGCAAGCGCAAAGGTTGGTGTGAAGAATGTGAGGAGCACGAGGAGCGCGAGCCATCGGCCTCGCTTGGGAAATGCCCGCATGACGGCCTCTCTGGCGGCCGCCCTGCGCGCACCGCCGAAACTACGTAAGCAATTGCTGTAGCGGTAGCAATTGGAGAGGCGGGGGAGCGCGCAGCGCCAGCGCTCCAAATTCGAGCACCGGCGGACGATGGAGGATCCGCGTACCGAAGGAATCGACACCGCGCGGCATCGCCACGCGCGCGCGCCGGTCGATGCGCAAGAAAGCGACGATTGCGCATGCGGCTAGTTTCCCGGCTGCAACCGCGACGCCGAAGATGATGCCGATGAGCCGGCCGGCGATCGTTGCAACGACGATGTAGCCGATCGCTACGGCCGGCCAATGTTCGACGAATACCGAACGCGGATCGAGCGCCGAGAGACCGCCAAGCCGCGTCTCGTATGCTTCCATCAGCGTGATGACGAGGAACGTTGCCGCAAGCGTTGCGATCGCAACCGCAACTCGATTCCCGGCAGACGACTCGCGATAACGCGTTTGCTCGCCCTTGCCCGCGCGCAATGCGACGGTAAGCCCGAGAGCGACGGCAACGAGGGTCGCAAGCACCGCAACCGGCAGCACGGTTTCCTGGTGACCGTCCGGCGCGGCGAAGCCGCCGAGCCATCCGCCGTTCGCGAGGACCTCGCTCGACCAGTCGACGAGAGCAGCCGTCGCGAGCGCCGTAGCGATCGCGGCCCAATATCGAATAAACAAGGCTTTCGAATATACGGGCCGCGTGCCGGCCCGGCCTTCCCTATTTCCGTCCGGCTCTTGGCGCGCGGGAGAAAGGCTATGCGGTGTTTTCAGAAACCTTCGAGCGGCTGGCGTTCAGCGTCGCACGCGTCTGAAGCACCAAACGGTCGCGCATCTCTTTGGTTGGAACGAGAACGCGATCGGCCAAGCGCAGGAATTTGAGCGTACGGATGTGCCACCACGTCAGGTCGACCTCCCACCACGCCATGCCGTGGCGCGCCGAGAACGGAAACGCGTGATGGTTGTTGTGCCAGCCCTCGCCCCAGGACAGGATCGCCACCCACCAGGCGTTGGTCGAGCGATCGGTCGTGCGGTACGTGCGGTAGCCCGCGGAATGAGACGCGCTGTTGACCAGCCACGTGGTGTGGTAGGTGTAGACGAGCCGCGCGAACGAGCCCCAGACGAGCCACGGCCATCCGCCGATGGCGAAGAGCGCGACCGCTAAAGCAATCTGCAGCGGCACGTGAAGCTTTTCGAGCGCCAGATAAAACGGCTGCGCGCAAAGGTCCGGACACATGCGGCGCTGTTCGGTGGCCGACGGCGAGCGCGGATCGCGCCGCAGGAGCCACGTGATATGCGCCCAGGTCAATCCGAGCCGCGTCGTGTGCGGGTCGCCGCGCCGGTCGGAAAACTTGTGATGAACGCGATGCGTTCCCACCCACGAAATCGGATCGCCTTGGAATGCGAGCGTTCCGAGAAACGCCGTGAAATATTCCAGCGGTTTGATCATTCGCAAGCTTCGATGCGTGAGCGTACGATGATAGTTGAGCGTAACCCCGACCACTCCGGTGAGGTAAGCGAGGACGGCGGCGGCGACGACGGCCTGCCACGTGAAGAACGCAGGCACGAAGACCAAAAGCGCTCCGAGATGAATTCCGGCTAAGCCGAGGCCGTTCGGCCAATTTGGGACGCGCGTGAGAATGCACGGTGGTGGGGAGTTCTCCAAAAGGAAGGTGGAAGAGTCCATAGCGGGCTCAGGATTATCGTATCATAGCGCCCGGCCGGGGAGGCTACCCCTTTTCCCACGATTTCGTCATCGTTTGGGTAAGAGCGAAGAATGAAGATCCTCGCGCTCCTGCTTCTCGCTCTTAACCAAGGCGCCTCCAGCGATGCGCCCGCCGATCAATACTTCGGACAGCTTAAGGTAAGCGCGCTGCGCATCCGCTACGAAATAATGCAGCTGCGTCCGCGCTACGAAACGCATACGTTGCTGCCCGAGGAAGCGTCGCACTTGCTCGTTCTCGATGAAAATGCGTTCTATGCGTGGGCCTCCGCCTACCCGAAGGACTCGTGGCTGGCCTCGACGGGCTATATGATGGCACAGCTCTTTGCCGAGCTGCCGGGAACCGACGCACGCAATAGCGCTGTACGCGCGTTCGCATATGTGAAAGCGCATTTTCCCACCACGAGTTATGGAAAAGAGAGTGCGGCAGCACTGCACAAGGGCGTCACCGTTAAGACGGATCCGGGCTGGGCCGTCGCAATGCGAGCCGCGCGCGCCACCCCGCCTCCGACTGCTACCCCGACGGCTTCGGAGACGCCGAGCGCGGGACCGAGCCCGTCGCCGGCTTCCCCAGCTTCGGCCTCCCCGACGCCCAGCGCCTCGCCGGCTCGCGGGAAGCCCGGGTGCGGAGTGCGTATTGCTCGGACGGAATGCACGATATCGTCGCGATCGGCGGCAACTCGTTCCCAAAGGGAACGCTTACGCCGATCCACCGTTACGTCTTGGGTTTAGCGCGGGCGACGCCTCCGCGCGTCTGTTTCATTCCGACGGCGACCGGCGACGCGCAATGGGCAATCGATAATTTTTACAGCGCTTTCGGGAAGGCCGGCGAGCTGAGCCACCTGACGCTCTTCGATAACACGACCCTCGACATCGAAGCGCTGCTCGTGTTGCAGGACGTGATCGTCGTCGGCGGTGGGAACACGCGAAATATGCTGTTGCTCTGGCACGCTTGGGGCGTCGACCGCGCGATTCGCGCGGCATGGGACAACGGCACGGTGCTCGCCGGCCAGAGCGCCGGCGGACTCTGCTGGTTCCAATCCGGCATTACCGACTCGTATCCGAAGCATTTCCGCGAGATATTGCCTGGGCTGGGTGCCGGGAAGCTTCTGTCCGCATTACGACTCGGAAGCCGGTCGCCAGCCGGTCCTAGAGGAGCTCATCGTCGCAGGCACGCTGCCCGCCGGCTACGCCGTCGAAGACGACGCCGCCATCCACCTGCGCGACGGAAAACTCGTCAACGTGGTTTCGGCAAGACCGGGAAAAACGCGTACGCCGTTCGCGCCGAAAACGGTGTCATGATACGCGAGCTGCTGGAAGCGGAAGCGCTCACGTAGGCGCGCCCGGTGCCGGCAGCGGCTAGAACCCGACGATCGCCTGCAGCCCCGCGACGAGGGCGTTCGGGATTTGGAGATTGCCGCTCGGCGCGATGACGTACTGAAGTCCCGGGCGCAGCGTGAAGTTCGGGCGCACTTGAAGGCCGTAGTTGACCTCGACGACCCGCTCCTGCCCGTTGAGCGGCACCGGAACGCCCGACGCTATCAGCGACGATTCGAACTCGCGCAGTTGCGGGTTGACGTTGCCGTACGCGTAGCCTAACGAAATCGTGTCGTCGTCGCGACCGGCGAACGTACCGTGTGCGACGACGCCGGCGACGCCAAAGAAGCTGAGCAGCGCGGTTCGCGGGTCGCCGTAGACGAGCGCCGCGAATGCCGCGATTCCGCGCTCGTGCTTTGCGGCGCTGCCCGAGAGCAGGTGGTCGGCTTGCAGCCAATACCCCCAGCGCCCCGCGTACGGAACGTTCGGCAGCAGTGCGATGGCGGCGCTGTTGGGTGAAACGAAACGCGTAATCTGATTCTGCACGCCGAAACCGGACGACGTGTCGTAGTAACCGCCGATGCGCACGTTCCCGGTCGAGGTACCGTTGTAGTCGTTCAGTTTGAAGCCGAGCTCGAGCGGATAATACGTCCCCGAATCGCCCGTCGTGGAAAGATCGAAGCCGTGCCCGCGCAAGCCGTAGCTGGGGTTCACTTGGTACGCGCCCGTCTCGACGTAGAAATTCGAAGACGGCATCACCTTGACCCGCGCGCCCCATGCGGACGACGGATACGCGACGTATCCGCTGTTGATCGGAATTGAGATCGGCGTTCCGCAGATGCCGTTGTTTTGAAAGGTGCAGTAGAGCGAGTCTCCCCAATACACCGGCGAGACGGCGAAATCGTTTTCCGTAATCACGCGGCCGGCGATCGCGTCGACCTTTCCTTTGGCAAAGGCTTGCTCGTAGGAGAACTCCGTTAGGCGCGGCGTCAACCCGTCGCCATAGATTTCCTGAACCGTGAAGATGTTTCCGAGCGCGTTCGCGGAAAGGCTGCTGCCTTCGCGCATCGTGAACGTGACGTGGAGCGTGCCTCCCGCACCGGTCAGTTTTGCGAAATCCACGTCGGCACCGAGCATGAATTCGCTCGCGAACGCCGTGCCGTGCTGAACTCCGCCGGATGGGTTCGCCGCCGCTTCACCGACGAAATGGCCGCGCAGATGGATCGCGGACGGCGTCGGGACGGGGCTCGGCGACGGCGTTGCCAGCGCGACCGCCGCCGCGAGCGCGGCGATCATGGCGCCTGCGGCACCGAGCGCGACAGGCGCGCGACCCAACGATAGAGGAAGGCGATCAGTGCGACGAATGCGAGCGGACCGAGAATCCCCGCTACGTTCGCAAACGAATCCGGAACGATCTGCAGCGGCGACGATTTCGCCGCTCCACACGATGAGTCCGGCCAACAGGACGCCGAACAGGCTCTCGCCGACGATGAGACCCGATGCCATTAGCACGCCGAGACGCTTGACTTGATCCGCATGCGGCTGCTTGTTGGCCCAGCGATCGTATGCCCAACCGCACACGGCGCCGAAGACGACCGGAGCGGTCGTCGACGCGGGCAGATAGATGCCCAACCCGACCGCGAGCGGCGGAAACTTCCACTTGCCCGTTAAGCGTCCGACTTCATCGAAAGCGATGACCGCGAACCCGACCAGCACGCCGATGCCGATCATGCCCCAGTCGATCTTTCCGCCGATGACGCCCTTTGCAAGCGTCGAGATCAGCGTCGCTTGCGGCGCGGCCAGCGGATGAGCGCCTACGCCGGGTGCGCCTGGAAAACCGTACGCATGGTTGAGCAAGTCGAGAATCGGCGGAATTACCATCGCGCCGAACGCGACGCCGACGAGCAGCGCCACCTGCTGGCGCCACGGCGTCGCGTCGACCAGCTGGCCGGTTTTCAAATCTTGCAGGTTGTCATTCGCGATCGTCGCGACGCACAGAACGATCGCGGTGACGAACAGCGCGAACGCAATCAGCGCGGGCTTCGCCGCATCTCCCGCACTGTGCGCGATAAGCAGCAGCAGCAGCGAAACGCCCAGCACGGCGAGGATCGCGAGACCCGAAACGGGACTATTCGACGACCCAATCAGGCCGGCCATGTATCCGCACACGGCGGCGACGAGGAAGCCGGCGACGACGACGTAGATCACGGCGCCGATCGTGAGCGGAACGATCAAGCCCCCCAAAGCTCCGCCGCTGAAAAACGCAACGAGCAGAAAGGCCAGCGGAACCAGGCAGACGAGGCTGATGATCCCCACGATGCCGATTGGAATGTCCCGTTCGGTTCGCGGAAGCTGGACGCGCTTGTCCTGCGCGACTTTTCGCGACGCGGCGATTGCCGACTGCAGTCCGCTCCACACGGGCGCCGCCAGCCTTCCGAGCGTCCAGATCGCCGATATGCCGATCGCTCCCGCACCGATCATGCGCACCTGCGTGTGCCACACGCTCACGGCGACGGTCGCTGCGTCGCCGGCAACCGGATGCAGCGCCGTGAGAATCGGCGTCGCAATACCCCACGAAATAAACAAACCGCCGAGAATCGCCAGGCCAACCGAAAGCCCGATCAGGTGGCCCGCACCGACCAGCGCAAGTGAGAGACCAAAACCGATCCCGGTCGCGCCGCCGCCGACGCGAAAATATTTGTCGAACTCGCCGGTGACCAATTGCATCGCGGCCGCAGCCGCAAACGCAGCCGACGCAACCGAACCGACGATGACGGCGATCAGCCCGGCTTTGCCCTCTTCGTTTGCCTCGCGCGAACCCGCACCGACGCGCAGAATCTCGGCGGCGGCGACGCCTTCGGGATACGGCAGATCGGAGTTCGTGACCAGCGCGCGGCGCAACGGAATCGTGTACATCACGCCGAGCGCGCCGCCGATCGCGCAGATCGCGAAGCTTTCCCAGTACGGGAAGCCGGTCCACCATCCGACCATGACTAGGCCGGGAAGCACGAAGATGACGGACGAAAGCGTTCCTGCCGCGGACGCGACAGTCTGCACGATGTTATTTTCGTAGATGCTGCCGGTTCGCAGCATGCGCAGCACGGCCATCGAGATCACGGCCGCCGGAATCGACGACGCGAACGTAAGCCCGACCTTGAGGCCGAGGTAGACGTTCGCCGCCGTAAAGACCAGCGTAATCGCGGCTCCGAGCGCTAGGCCCAGAACGGTGAGTTCGCGCCTGAGGAGCCGTATCGGATACGGTCATTGGCCCTGCGTTGGACGCTGCAAGCTCGGTTCCATGCCGTGCGGCCGAGAGGCGGTGCGGAGGGAGCGTGGATGTCGGCGGAGGATGGTGGCGCCATGAACGTACGCGTCATTATCTTCGCCGCGATTGCGGCTCTCGCCATTACCGCCAACGCCGCAGCCGCCGACTCGACGTGGAAAGTCGACCCGGTTCACTCGTCCGCGACGTTTACGGCGATCCATCTCGGGATCTCCCGCGTAACCGGAACGATCCCGATCAAGAGCGCGAGCCTAACGATCCCAAGCGGCAGTAACGTACCGACGTCGGTGCAGGCATTCCTCGATCCAAGCGGACTCGACACGCACAACCAAACGCGCGACGACGACCTGCGTTCGGACCACTTTTTCGACGTCAAACAGTTCCCCGTAATGAGCTTCACGAGCACGTCGATCGCGGCGACCGACGACAAGCACATCTCGATCAGCGGCAACCTGACGATGCACGGGGTTACGAAACCGGTGACCCTCGCGGCCGCGTTTCTTGCCAGCGGCCCCGGCGTGCGCGGCGAAACCCGGGCCGCGTACACGGCGAGCGTACGATCGACCGGACGCAGTGGGGCATGACCTACGGCTACCCCGTTGCCAGCAACTCGATCGACCTCGCCATCGATATCGAAGCGATTAAACAATAGCAATAGAGGCCTCGCTCCCTTCAAAGTTTTCTGCTACCATCGAGTCCACGATGAAGGCCCCAGATCCGTTTCCAACGATCCGACTCTCCGTGCCGCACCTGCGGGGCTGCTGGAGCGGCTGCGCGACGATACGATACGCCACGGAATCACCATCGTCCACGCCAAGCGGCCCGAGGAGGGTGAGTGGATACTCGCCAACGCCCGGAACCGGCTGCTGCGCGGAACGCTGAAGGTCGTTGGACCGGAGCCCGCTCGCGCAGCGGACCTCGTGGAGCAAGCGGCGCGAA
The DNA here is from genome assembly GCA_963782265.1 of Vulcanimicrobiota bacterium. GTDB lineage: Bacteria > Vulcanimicrobiota > Vulcanimicrobiia > Vulcanimicrobiales > Vulcanimicrobiaceae > CAWAJD01. Next base: position 542 of record CAWAJD010000038.1, on the reverse strand, counting down.
TTGGCGCGCAGGTCGTTTTAACCGGTGAAATGCGCCGCACGGACGATGCGCGGGCGCTCCGCGCCGCCGCAGCGCTCGGCATGCGGCCGGTCGGGGTGATCACGGCCCCCAAGCTGTCCGAGGCCCAGATGACGCTGGCGGTCCTCGGCCCTTGGACCAACTACGACGTCGCGCTGCTGAGCGACGACTAGGGCAAGCAAGCGGGCGGCTTTCAGGATCTTCACACACCCCCGGCAGTAGCGACCCCTCGGAGAGCGAACGCCAGCTTCATGGTTGGCGACGTGTCCACGAATGACGGCTATGACCGCCTCAAACGTGACCGGGACCTCGTGCGACGGACGGCTCTTCTGCTGTCCGCTAATCTTCCTTTGCACGAACTGTTCGAGCAGGTTGCTTCGCTGCTCTCGACCTACGTCGACGCCTCGATCGTCCAAGTGGCCGTCGGCGACGATCGGGATGCACGCATCGAGTTCATTTTTCGCGAGGGCAAGGGCGGGCGGCCGGACGATGCCCGCGCGCATCCCGAAGGCCTCAACATCCAC
>CAWAJD010000037.1:0-81875 GCA_963782265.1 Vulcanimicrobiota bacterium | reverse complement strand
GCCGGTGATTGTTATCTCTCCGTACCCCTTCGACGACTACGTATTGCTAAGAGGTCACGCGCCGCGGGGCGATATTTTACCTGACGCCCGAAGGGCGCTACAGCACCGACGGCCGTATCGGTCCGATGCGGGGCGCCGTCGAGAAGCTCGCGCCGCTGGCGACATCTATCTCGCCGGCGTCAGCTACGATCCGTTCGCGCCGGGACGCCTCTCGATGATGTATCGCTTGGTACGCCTCGACGACCGAGCGCACGTATCGCAAACCCTCGCCGCGATCCGTCCGGTCACGACGAGCCAACTGCTCGGCGCGATGCTCCATGGGCGCGCGACGGGGTTTAACGAGGATGACGCGGTCGCTTACGTTCGCGACGCGCTCGCAACGCTGCCGCCGGAGATTTTCGTCGATCCCGAACTTCGCGCCGATCCGGACCAGGCTGCGCGGAGAGCCGTCGCAGAAATGGCTCGATTGACGATCGTCTCCCGCAACGGCAAGGGTTATACGCTCGCACCGGAACGCCGTCATCCGCAGTTTCCGCTGGTCGACGATATCGTCGCCTATCAGGCGCGCTTCCTCGAAGAAACGGTCGAAAACGCCGCGTACGCGGCGCCCTACGTTACTTCGCCGGGATAGCCGTAATCGCCGGCGTCGAAATCGTCATGTCGGCTTGAGCCGGCAGGGCGGGACGCTGCTGCACGTTCCCAGGCGGCCCGAGATCGAAGTCATCGTAGTCGAATGCGAAGGCCTGCGTGTCGAGTAAATCGCCGTTGCAAAACGTCTGCGCCCCGCCTTGCCCGTAGTTCCCAAGATTGGCCGGAATCGTCTGCGTACCGCTCCTATCGAACTTCAGCGTCGCAAACCCAAGTCCCGTAATGCACGTCGCGGCCGGAACGGGCGGCACGTTCGAATCGATCACAAACACGAAGGCCTGTTTCACGCCGTGCGGCAGCGACATCTGCACCGTCAGCGAGCCATCCTTATGCGGCGTAAGAATCGGAAACCGAATCACCGGCAACACGCGAGCAGCATTCAGCTTCGCGTGGGCCGAAACCGTCGTCGTCGGCCCGCTCTGCGAATACGAAGCCTCGAGCGAATACATGCCGCTCGGCACTTTAGAAAATCCCATCAAATAGAACCCTTCGGGCCAACTCGAAGGAATGCTCACAAGCGAACTGAGCGCACTCGCCGCCAACACCGTCGGCGGATACGCCGGCGGCCCGCCATAAAATGGTTCCGTCCCGCCGGGGAACACGACCGACAACTTCGGATTGCTAACAAACTGCGGCTGCATCGGATAGAAATTGACACCCGGACAACTACAACTCGGCGGCCCAATCCCAAACCCATCCGCGCCCGCAAGCACCGTCTGCTGCCCCGCACCACCAATCAAAAACTGATTGCTCGCCGACCCCAACGGAAACCGCCCAGCCGCATGCGCACCGGGATCCTTCGAACTAACCACACCATGCAGCGAACTCGGCGTATTCAGCACCGCCGAAGAAATCGGAACCGCCGTAAACCCGCTAGCATCCCGAAACGTCTCCAGCACATTCAACCCAACAGCATACCCCGCAAAGTCCACCGTACCAACCGAAAGCTGCAGCGCATCGTTCCCATTCCCGCCGCCACCGCCGCTAGTGATTGTCGGCGTTGTATTCGCCTGCCCAGTCGTGCACCCAACCAACAGCGCCATTGCCGCGAAGAACGCCGGGTGTGGCCGAGCCCTCGTGCCCCTGGGCGATTTCCGATTTTTTCAAAAAAGCCCGGAGGGCGAACTTCCTTTGAAGTTTTGAAAAAACGGATAAGTAGAAAAAAACAAGGATGTTTTTTTCGAGCGGTCGCCCAGGGGCACGAGGCTGGGCCACGCCCAGCGTTCTTCGCGGGCGATGGCATCGCCACCAATCTCACAACTTCACCGTCGTATACAACGTAATCTCACGCCCCACGCCGGATGGGAGCGAGAAGAACGGATTCGGCGGATAAGTTTTTATCGCTCCCGGCAAGCCGAACACCGGATTCGCGCCGGAGCCCGGACCGAAGGCGCCGTTGCCGTTGTTGATGTAGCCCGGGTTGTAGTACGGGTAGTTTGCATAGTTGGCGAGCAAGTTCTGTACTTCGAGACCGAGCGAGACGCGGGGCGTGAGGATCCTCGAGATGTGCAGGTTGATGTAGAGCGCCGGATGCGTCAGCAAACCGTTCACGATTGCGCTGCAGCCGCCGCCCGTGGAGCCGATGATGTGTGGTTTGCCGGGCGTTCCGGGTGCTTGCGGATCGACGTAGTAACAGTTTTGACTCGTGCCGGTGCCATAGAGATTGGTGTTCGGCACGAAGATCGCTTGACCGTTGACGAAAACCGGTTCGTCGGCCCAGATGCCGATCGGATAGCCGCCGACGTAGCGGAAGATCGGGTCGACCTGCCAGCCGCTGTGATTGTAATCCAGCGTTACCGCAGCGTAGAGCGGCGAGAGATAGGGCGGGTGGAGGTCGCCCCGCTAGCAAGCAATGCGGGCTGCACCGACGGGCGGAAGGCGTTGCTCGTGACGTAGTTTACGAACTGATTCGTGTACGTCAAGTTGAATTGCGCCGACAATCCTTGGGCGATTTGCCGCGAGAGTTGGACTCGAGGCCCGTCGTTTCCGCTTTGCCCTGATTGGTAACCGAGGTCGTCCCGGGGACGATCGTGCCTTGATTGGTGAAGGCGATCTGCTGGCTGTTGACGATCACGTCGTAGTCGCGGCGGGAGAAGAAGGTGATCTTCATGCCCGTCAGGTGGCCGAACGCGTGCTCGATGGAAAAATCATAGCTATCGGATTGCTGCGGCTTCGAGAAGCTGACCGGATTAACGCCGAAGCCGTTCCACCACGCGTTCACGAGCTCGTCGTAGTAGTTGGGACACGGATCTTTGAAATGCCCGGCGGTTCCGCCGCAGATCGCGAGCGTGGCCGGATCGGCTTTGTACGAGGCGGGCGGATTGTACTGCGCGATCAGTTGAAAGAGCGGTGCGAACGTCGCGGCGTGTCCGTAGCCGGCGCGGACGACGGTATCCGAGTGCTTGCCCAGCGTCCACGTTCCGTAGATGCGCGGGTCGAGGGCGTTGGCTTCGTAGGTTCCGTAATCGGTCGGGACTTTCTGCTGTTCTACCGCAGTCCGAACTGCAGGAGCACGCGGTCGCTGACCGACCAGCTGTCGGTGCCGTACAGGGTAGTGCGGTACATGTCGTTGTCGATGACTTCGTTGAACGTCGGATAGCGCGTTCCGTAAAACACGCCGGGCGTCCCTTTGCCGTTGGGGCCGGCCGCGAGATACGGATCGATCGGCAGGAAGTCCGCGATCGTCGGACCCGCGAAGAAGAGCGTCGGCGAGACGACGAAGCCCTGCAGGTTCGCGCGCGAGAAGCGGTAGTCCATGCCGAAGTTCGCCACGTTGTGCTGCCCGATGACCTGTTGAACGTCGGCGGCGAGGCCCGTGTTCTGCGTCGCACGCGTATTGTTGACGTCCTGAAACCCGAGCCGACGGCAGGCTGTAGCCGAAGAGGGCATTGTCCGGATCGTTGAAGTTGTCGACGACGAAGTTCTGCGTGCGGTACAGGCGCGCGTTGACGTAGGTACGCGACCCGATCGTGCGCGAGTAGGCGATCTTCATCAGATCGAGCACCGAAATCTCGTTGGGCACCGTTCCGATCGGCTGGTTCACCGCATTCTGCCCGGGAAAGAACGGCATCAGCTTGTCCACCTGCGCGGTATTGAGGGCCGGAGCGTTCGGGTTAAGAATCGGAATGCCGTACTTTTGCTGCTCGACCCCGAGCAGCGAAGGGGTCTGCTCGTAGATCGACACGTAGGACGGGTTGCCCGTGTAAAACGGATACGTTTGCGGATCGATGCCGTAGCCGCCGACCTCGCGGTTGGAGCCCCACTCGCCCCACAGCTGGATGGTGTTGGCGTCGTTCTTTCCGAAGTGAATCAATCCGTTAACGACCGTATCGTTGGTCGATTCGAACTGCACTTGGCCGATGGTGTCGGGAAGGGCGGCGGTTCGCCGCCGTAGGTGTTGCCGTAGGAGGTGCGGTGCCGCCCCCGAAATCGCGATCGTAGCGCCCGCTGATGAACAGCGAGTACCGCTTGTCGGGCGTGGCCGTGCCGTACTCGAACGCGAGTTGTGTTCGAAGGCGGGCCGCCGACGTCCATCTGCACGAAGCCGCTATCGGGATACGTTCCGACCTTGGTCACGATGTTCACGTATCCCGAGCCGGAGCCGCCTTTGCTGGCGTCGCCCGGTCCGGCGGTGACGATCGACGCTTTGCGCGCCGTTCGATGAATGACGATTGTTGATGAAGTAATCGTCATCGGTTCGGTCGCATCGACGCCGTTGAGCTGATAACCGATTTGGTTCGACGAGCCCGCCGCGAATCGGCCGCTAATCCGCCGATGCAGGCCGCCGCCGGCCGCTCCGCCGACCTGCCGTCACGCCCGGCAGCGTGTTGATCAGTTGGGCCTCGTTTTCGAATGCGGGAATGCCGCCGAGCTGCGCTTGTTCGTCGAGTGCCGACGACGTACACGTCGACGGGTTGATTCGGCTGAACCGGGAACGATGCGGCGTGCGCCGAGACGTGCGCGATTTCGCGCAGCGACGAGCGCTGTCATCGCCCGATATCGATCGCGACGTTGGAATCTTGACTGACGGTTACGCCCTGTTGGTAGTATGGCCAGTATTGCGTCGCCTGCGCGTGATCGTTGATACGTATCCGGAACGATGCCGACGAAGGCGTAGAAACCTTGCGCGTCGACGTTGCGGCTTCGTGCCCTTCGAGGGCGAGTCGAGGCTGGACGTCACCGGCAGCGATCGGATGCCGGCTGACGATATCGGCGACCGTCCCGCTGATCGAGCCCACGGTCCCCGCTGACGCCGCAATAGGCTCGCGCCCAGCTCGACAGCGAGAGCGCACGCCGCAATGCCGCGACAACATCGATCGTTTTCTCGATCTTCAGTCTAGTTCTTGCGAGACCCCGGCGCCGCTCCTTTGCGCGCGCGCTTCGAAAGCACGAGCCGGAGCGCGCAGCGATCCCGGGCGGGCACCCTTGACGCGTCCGTCGGCACCGACGACGCGATGCGCCGGGACGAAGAGATCGAGCGTCGAGCGTCCCATGGCCGCGGCGACGCCGCGGTGCGCGAGCGGTCGTCCTACGGCGCGCGCGACCTCGGCGTAGGAGACGAACTCCCCGAAGGCCAGGCCGCGACCGCGCCCAACAGCTTCGCAGAAATTCGGCGCCTCCTCTCCAGCAGCATCGGCAGGTCGAATCGGACGAGGCGGCGGGGTAAAGTAGGCCCGCACCTGCGCCTGCGCCTCGGCCAGCAGCGTGTCCGGCCGGGTTTTAGCCCCGCGTTTGGCGGCTACGAAATCCGAGGCGACGATATTTTCGCCGTCGCTGGCGACGAGCAGGTCCTTCTGAAGCGGCGTCGGGATGCGGATCGTGGCAAGGGGCACGACCTGCGTTGCTCTGCAATCATCCCGGCCTCCTGTGCGTTTCTAAGCCAGGCCTAACCCGCGGGCCGCCCGGCAGCCTGGTCTTTCGGCTAGGATGAACGAGCGGGCGGCTCGATCAATTCCATGGAGGACTCATGTCCCGTTCACTTCGCCGAGGTTCGGCACTCGCTGCGATCGTTATGCTCGCGGCGTGTTCGGCTACTGCCTCGAATCCAACGATCCCATCCTCGCCGTCTGCGCCCGCCGCAATGGTGCGCGGCGCGGCAATCTCGGGCAGGTACGTGCCGCCGGCGCCGGGCCCGTGGGCGCTCACGCGCCTCTGTTCGCGGCCGGCGGATCCGCGCGAACGCCGCTGCGATGCAATCCTTCGCAACGACATCGCGATGACCGAACATCCGGCGGGCGCACCCTACGGCTACACGCCGGCCGACTTGCAGTCGGCGTACGCGCTCACGGTCGCGTCGCGCGCGGCTAGCAATCAAACGGTCGCGATCGTCGACGCATACGACGATCCGAAGGCCGAATCCGACTTGGACATCTATCGTTCGACGTTCGGTCTGCCCGCGTGCACGACGGCAAACGGATGTTTCCGCAAAGTGAATCAGAACGGCCGTCCGATCGCCGTCGCCGGCAAGAGACGCGGGATGGGGCGGCGAGGAGTCGCTCGACCTCGACATGGTGTCGGCGATTTGTCCGAACTGTCACATTCTCTTCATCGAAGCATCGAATGCCGGCAACGGTCTCGATAAAGGAGTCGACACTGCCGTCCGGCTGAAAGCAAACGTGATCAGCAATTCGTACGGCGGCGGCGAGTATGCCCACAGCGATCCGGCATTCGTTCATCCCGGCGTCGTCATCACCGCGGCCGCCGGTGACGCCGATTACTACGACTGCGATCCGGACGGTCCGTATCAGTCGTGCACCGGCCCGGAACAGCCCGCGTCGTTTGCGAACGTCGTAGCGGCGGGCGGTACGCGTCTCGTGAAAGGTTCTAACGCTCGCGGCTGGAGCGAAAGCGTGTGGAACGACGTCATATCTCGCAACAACGACAACGGCGGCACCGGCAGCGGATGCAGCAGACTCGTGGCAAAGCCGTCGTGGCAGACCGATAAAGGCTGCACGATGCGTTCGGAGACCGACGTATCGGCCGTCGCCGATCCGGATACGCCGGTTGCGGTGTACGATAGTTTCCCGCGCGGCGGCTGGGGCGCATACGGCGGCACGAGCGTGGCGTCACCGCTGATCGCCGCAGTGTTCGCTCTAGCTGGGAATTCGGCAAACGTCCCGCAACCGGCGGGACTTTGGACTCACAACGGTGCGTACCTTAATGACGTGACGACAGGGGATAACCTCGTACCTTCGGCGGTAAATCGTCGGGCCGTTGTGTGCCCGGCTGCTTGGGAGTACATTTGCTATGCCGGAGTTGGTTACGATGGCCCTACCGGGTGGGGAACTCCGAACGGCATTGGAGCCTTTTAATTCTGAACCTTTACACGCGTAAAGAACATTTTTGCCGTCGTATTAGAAATGTTTGTGAGCGGATGCGGAAACGGGGAAACTGATGAAACCTACTACATTGGCCATGGCGCTTATCGCACTGGCTCTGGTTGGCTGTTCGAGCCAAAACGTAAAATCCGTCATCCCAAACCTTTCGGATGCTGCGTTGCCGCATCCGCTCACAACGAGTACGAAGGTGACGACCTCGTATCATGGCTGTCCCTTATATGGGTCTCCCAACGACTCGGTCATAAACTATAACGTCGCGAACCGGCCGGTGGAAAAGCGCAATAAGGCGATCATGGCGCACCTAGGTACCCTAGCGTTTAATGGTGGCGACACTGCGCCACTTGAGATCGTTAATCTTGGGAACGAACAAACGCCGACCTATGTTGTGGGCTCGATTCCATTGGGTCATCCGACGCCTATTCAAGCCGGCGTTTACGCCGGTGGCGCGGGAGCGACATTCCTTGGGCAACCGGATATTTAATCGCAGGCTCAGTACAGAAAAACTGTACCGTCGGCAATTGTCACGTCATAAATCTGATTGAGAAACAGGCCACGCCGGGCAACCCACGCCGCTGCCGCGCATACGAGGCGTACCAGGCTAACTGGACCGGCTCGGCGTTCACGGCTTATGACGGCATCATTGACGAGCTAGCGCGCAACGTTACATACATATCTCAAATCGTGAATAAGCAGGCAAATGTGACGGCCGCAGGTATTCCGTTGTACGGCTTCACGGATTGGTCGGACGAGCTTGGAGCAAGTATCGACCACCCGATCGGCGCGTTAGTTCCTAGCTACGCAATTATGATGCCGCCGGCGTCTCACACGAACTATTCCCCTAGAGTAGGGGTTAGCCTCGGCACTTGTAAGCGCAATGCCAGCTGCCTTGCAATGGGAGACATCCTTCGCCTAAAGCCGACCTACGCGTGTCCGTCCGGCACGAAGTTCGTTTGCAACCAGCTTAAAAAGTATGGAGCGGTGATTACCGACGTATCTCTCGCCGCATCGTTTCGACTCGGCCTCGGTACGGATGGCACGGATCACTGGGCGGGCTCGGCCTCACTGGCGTTTCTCAGCGGACTAAAGCTGAATAACTTCGATGTGATCGCCCGAGAGCAGATGAGCTATTTCAAATAGGGATTGCGACCGATACCGCGGAGTGCGCGGTATCGGTCGCTGCTCTTAGAAGTCCGTCGAAGTATTGGGCGTTCCCCAACCGGTCGGACCGTCGTAGCCCGGACCGGCAATGCAGACCTGCTTAACGCGTGACGCGCACTTTCCGGTAACGGGTTTATACACGTTCGTTCCCGAGGTGACGTCGTTGAGCTTGGCGTGTGAACCCCACAGTTCCATTGCGGCGTGCCGGCTCGTCGCGTTGCCGGCGAGACCGAAGGTGCCCGCGATCAACGGAGCCGCGAGACTGGTTCCGCCATAACCGCACCACCCGCTGCTGTTGCCGCAACCGTCTTTGTTATACATCGCGAACGGGGTAAGCGGGCTCGCAACGGCGGAAACGTCAGCCGCGGCGCGCTTCTTGCAAAGGGCCGCGCTCTGCCACGATGGTTTCGGAACGATCGTGCTGCACGCGCTGCCGGTAGCACCGCAAGGTCCGCGGCATAGATCGGTTGTCTCATTGTTCCAAGCGACTTCCGACCAGCCACTTCCAGTCTGCGTCAAAGCCGTGCCGCCAATACAAACCACCTCTGCGTAGACGCAGGGCATTTGCGGGCCGCCATGCCCCTTGAGGCCGCCGCCGTTGTCGCCGGCGCTGGCTACGAGTGCGACGCCCGACGTCGGAAGGCCGGAAACGGCCGATCCACTCTCAGGGCCGCCGAACGACATGCTGATGATCTTCGCTCCGAGGGTCAGCGCTTCGGCGATCCCAGTTTCCAAATTCCGTGCTGTAGTCGTCGTTGGTTTCAATCAGGACGATGTTGCATTTCGGGCACGCGGCGGAAACCGCGTCGAGATCCAGAGATTGCTCGTTGTCCCAAGACGAATTCGGCGGAGGTAGGGGCTTGGTGTGCCCTGTCTGATTGAGGATCTTGAAGCACGATCCGGCGCATTTTGGCAGGCCTGCAGCGGCACGGTATACGGCGAGATCCTTGGCCGCTCGCTTGTAGCCGAATGCGTCGATGATGTAGACCGTTTGGCCCCCACCGAGCGACGGGTTGAGATGATAGGCGCTCTGGATGTCGGCTGGAGTAAAGCCAACGTCGGTTGGGATCCCCTTGGTACCCGCCGCTACCTGCGACAAGTTCGGGTGAAGGTCGGTGCGGGCCCAAGCGTAGCAACGCCACCGGTGAGGGTCGGCGGTTGCGGGACACACCGGGTGCGCAGCGCCCGGCGCGGTGAGCGGGTAGTACCCGTTCGCCGGACCGAGTCCGAGCGATGGCTGAAGCGCGAGCGCCGAAGACTGCTCCAAACTTCCGCCTTGAGGAACGACGCCCTGGCCGGACGATCCCCCGCCGCACGCCGTAAGGACAAACGCGGCAGCCAAAGCCGCCGAAACGAGATGGTTACGGGCCATGAATACCTCCGAGTTGTAGCATATGCGCCGAGCCCACCCGGACGGCTACCATGAGAACGTAGCCGCAGCCCAAGCCGTTGCTGTGCCTTCGCCGTCCGGGAGCAGCGAACTGCCGAATCCTGCTCCCGCGGCGCTCTCCAGCAAGTCAAAAAGCAGTTCGGTTGCTTTGCTTCGCGTAGAGGATGAATGCCGGCTTCGCGCGCACGACCATAGTCCGGAACCGATTACATTTGCTATGCTTGCGCTTGCGGGCACATCGGAGCTTCCCTAGCTACGAAGGAGAAAAGGTTTATGCGGTATCCCCACCTCTTGCTGGCGTGTGCTGTTATAGCACTCGCCGCTTGTTCCAATCACGGCGCGACGTCCATGCTGCCGAACTCATCGCTAACGTCCCAGGCCGTGCAGCCGGCCACGGTCGAAGCGGGCTTTACAACCGGCGTACCGGAGCAACCTCTCGGACCCGTTCACTTTGTCGTCGGCCTGCCGCTTCGAAACAGCGTGGAGCTCGACCGCGTTTTGAACGCGATCTCCGACCCGGAATCGCCGCAGTTTCGGAACTTTATTTCTCGCGATGCGTTTCTGGAGCGGTACGCACCGGCGTCCGCGGACCTCGTCGCGGTCGCGCGCGATATGCGCAATGCCGGATTGAAGGTCTCGATCATGGATCAGGCCGTTGCCGTCGGCGGATCGCAAGCGCAGGTAGAACGGTATTTCGGAACGCGCTTTGCGCCCAACGCGAACGGACGTCTCGCTCCGGCGTCGGCTATGCGGATTCCGAACGCGCTCGCCGTCCGTAATGCCACGGTCCTGGGGTTGAGCGGAAAGCCGCTCCTTACGACGTTCTCGCACTTCATCCCGACGTCCGCATCGATCCAGCCGGATAATTCCAAAAGCCCGATCGGACCGTACATTCCAAACGACTTCAAACAAGCGTACCAGATGCCGAGTTTTCAAGAAGCCACCGGCCGCGGCGCAAAAATCGGTATCGTTATCGATTCACCGGTCGAAGCGAAAGACCTGAAGTACTTCTTTCACGCTTTAGGCGCGCCGGAACCGAAGGTCATCATCAAGAAAATCAACGGCGGCGGGAGTTTCGGCGCCAGCGGAGGCGAGGCGTCGCTCGACGTCGAGCAGTCCGGCGGAATTGCCCCCGGAGCAGTCATTACGGTGTACGACATTAAATCACTCGATGACCCGGATATCTACGACGGTTACCAAGCTGCCGTTAAAGACAAATCCTCCGTCGTCAACTCGTCGTTCGGCGGATGCGAGCTCGGCAATTCGCAAAACGCAGCTAATGATGTTCGACAATCTGTTTAAGCAAGGTATTTCGAACGGAACGACCTTCGTCGCGGCCAGCGGCGATCACGGTGCGTATCGATGTGGATTCAGGGTAGCAATCCCACGTACTTAAGATCGGCGTAGTTGGCCGGCGGACTCGATCTACGTTTTTGCCTCGGGGAACGAACCTGGAGACGACGTTCACGACGGGTTCGTATGAGTCGAAGTACCTAAAGGAGACCGCGAACAAAGATATTTCGCCTAGTGGAGGCGGCAAGTACTGGGGCTCCGGCGGCGGTTACAGCACGCTTTACAATCGGCCGTCGTGGCAGAACGGCTTCGTTACCAAATCGGGGCGGGGTGTGCCCGATATGGCGTTGCATATGGGCGGCCTCGGATTTAGCAACAGCCAATGCGACGCAAAGAAGTGCGCGCCGGGCGACAGCAGCGACTTCGCGCAGGTGGGCGGAAAGACAACGCTCGAGGTCGGTACCAGCGCCGCGTCACCTGACATCGTCGGATTGATCGCGTTAGGGGCGGAGATCAACGGCAAGCCTGCCGGCGATATTCACGTCCTCATCTATTCGGAAGCAAAGCATTCCGGGTATCTCCGCAAGGGCATCAAGGGCAATAACGGCCTCCCGACGACGAGCGGTCTGTGGGATCCGGTCTTAGGGTTGGGTACGCCGATATCAGGCTCCGCGATGGTCTTCGGGAAGACGGTGGCTGGAACGCCGGGGTCAAGCTCGAACCCGTAGGCATTCGGACGAGGGGCCCGCAGCAATGCGGGCCCCATCCGAACCTGCTCTAGAGGTTTCCCAATGACGTTCCTACGCTCCGCGACGATAGCCGCGTCGCTCGCCATTGGCGCGTACGCCGTTTGCGTTGCAGGCGAGCCGGACGGCGCGACGATCGTAAACTCCGGCTCGACGAACTTCACGGGTTATACGATCGACGTGCGCTCGGACGGCAGCGCCAGCGCACGGACATCGAACCGAAGCGTCGACGCGTTGTCGACGCCGAAGCCATTCACGCTCGACGCTGCGACGACGAAACGGTTCTTTGCCGATCTGGCCGCGGCGCGCGCAGATAAGGCACTCACGGAGGCGTGCATGAAAAGCGCGTCGTTCGGCAGCACGACGCGCGTAACGTGGCACGATTGGACGTCTCCGGACCTCACCTGCCCTGCCGGCAACGCTGCCGGAGCAGCCCTGGTCCACGACGTCCAAGCGATCGCCGCAGCGAGCGGCGTTTCGCCCGGCCCGCGACGCGGCGGCCCCCTCATGCGCCAACCCCAGCCGGAACCGTCACCGGCTCTATCGTAGAAGCACGCGTGGACGTAAGCATCGTCATCCCGGCTTTCAAAGAAAGCGGAAAAATCGGCCGCGATATTGCGGCGGCCGATGCCTTTCTGCGTTCGCGCACCCACGGCGGCGAGATCGTCCTCGTAGACGACGGGTCTCCCGACGACACGGCCGCCGCGGCGCGCGCGCTCCAGGCCCAGTATCCCGCGCTGCGCGTCGTCAGCTACGCGCGCAATCGCGGCAAGGGCCACGCGATCGCACAGGGCGTGCTGCAAGCCCGCTGCAGCGCGATCATGTTCGCGGATGCCGGATTGTGCGTGCCGTACGAGATCGCAACGCTCGGCCTCTCCATGCTCGAACTCGACATGTGCGACATCGCCCACGGTTCGCGCCGCATGCGCGGCAGCGTGCTGCGCGCGCAGCCGTTGTACCGCCGCCTCGGATCGTCCGTGTATAAGCTATTCGTGCACGCCGGAATGGGCGTTCCCCGCTACGTCTCCGACACGCAGTGCGGCTTCAAGATCTACCGCAGCGACGTCGCGCGCGAGCTCTACGGCGACCTGCTGACCGACGGATTCATGTTCGACATCGAGATCATACTGCGCGCTCTGCGGCGCAACTACCGCATTTTAGAGTTCCCGGTACTGTGGAGCAACGACGCAGACACGCGATTCGATCCAATCAAAGGCACGGTCCGCAATCTGAAGGAGCTCGCCCGAATCCGCTGGTCGATGGCCACCGAAAATCGCGAAGGCGCCATCCTCCGCGCCGAACGCACCTCCCGCCGCGAAGACGCCCTCGTTACTTGAACGAATTGCGTTGTCGTGAGCGAGGTAGAGCGCCGAGCTCCGCTCCCCCGGGCGATTTCTGATTTTTTCAAAAAAGCCCGGAGGGCGTACTTCCTTTGAAGTTTTGAAAAAACGGATAAGTAGAAAAAAACAAGGATGTTTTTTTCGAGCGGTCGCCCGGGGGAGTGGAGCTCGGCGCTCTACCTCGCGGAGCACCGCTTAGCGCGATAGACGCTTCTTCATGCGCATTGCGATGGCGAGGTTGATCGAATTGATTGGGATTCCGAGGGGGAAGCGCGATACGCTTTCTGCGATGAAGTGCGGCTCGAGCGTATCGAGAACTTCGCGCAGCGTGTTGACGTGTTCGTTTGCGATGATTGGATCGTACGACATGCCGAAGCGTTTTTCGAAGAATGGTTTTGCCGAGATGTGGCGCGCGATGTAGTAGGCGAGGCCGCCTTCGCAGGGCAGCACGACGTCGAAGATGCCGTCGTCGGCGAGGATGCGGTAGATCTCGTCCACGGCGTGCGGCAGATCGCGCAAGTGCTCGAGTACGTGGATCGCGACGATGCGGTCGAACGAGCCTGAATCGAAGGGCGTCGGCTGCTCGATGTTGGCGGTGTGAACGCCGGCGATGCCCGGGCGTTGGCTCAGCAGCTCGCAGAACTCTTCGCGCAGCTCGAGCGCGTGATACTCCTGGCGGGTGAGATCCTCGAACGGAAGGTGTCCGCCGATGCCGGCGCCGATCTCGAGCGTGCGCCAGTGCTGGCGACCGGGCGGGAGACGGGAGAGGGCGCCGTGATTGAAGCGCTCTACGATGCCGTATTTGGCGGGCAGCAGATTGTGCCACGCAAGCATAAACGCCTCGCGCGCCGTTTCTTGTTCGGGGGTGAGCGGGGGCGGCTGCTTCGGCCAAACGATTGGGCGTCTCTTCGCCATGCAGGCTCCATCTTGTGCTTCCTGAAGCGATACTCATGCAGCCAAGCGACTTCGTCGTACCCCCGGACTCGGGCGCCGTATCACTCGCCGCCTACGATACCGCCTCCACGGCGGGAATCGATTCGAAGAAGGACGCGCGCAAAATTCTCGCGCGCGACGTCAAGAAGATGTGCGAACTTCAGGACAAGTTCGCAGCGCAAACGTCGCACGCCGTGCTAATCGTGCTGCAGGGCATGGACGCGGCCGGCAAAGACGGGATCGTCAAGCACGTGATGACCGGGCTGAATCCGCAGGGCGTCAACGTATTCAGTTTCCGCGCGCCCTCGCCTGAAGAAGTCCGGCACGATTTCTTGTGGCGTGAGAATAAGGTTTTGCCCGAGCGCGGGCGCATCGCAATCTTCAACCGGTCGTACTACGAAGAAGTGCTGATCGTGCGCGTGCATCCGGAACTCTTACACCCGCAGGGCGTGACCGACCCAGGACCAGACCCGTGGACGCCTCGTTACGAAGACATCAACGCGTTCGAACGCCATCTGACGCGTAGCGGCACGATCGTGCTCAAGTTCTGCCTGCATCTTTCGAAAGAAGAGCAGCGCGAACGCCTGCTGTGCCGTCTCGAGACGCCGGACAAGATGTGGAAGGCCTCCGACGCGGACCTCATCGGTCACTCGGAGTGGGATGCGTACGTGAAAGCCTACGAAGCGATGCTCGCCAACACCAGCACCCCGTGGGCGCCTTGGCACGTCGTCCCAGCCGACCGGAAGTGGGTCTCTCGATGCGTGGTCGGCGCCGTCGTCGTGGCCGCCCTCGAGGGGCTGGGTCTCGAGTACCCGCAGCCCTCCGGCGAGCGCCGCGAGAAGTACGCCGAACTGGCCAAAGCGCTGGAGGCCGAAGCTTAAGGTTAGCTTACGATAAGTGCAAAATGCCGCTATTCGGACCAAGGGGGCGTATGCTACTTTAGTCCGAAGACCCGTGCGCACTTCTATCTAGGAGGCTTTCGCTTTGAATCGACGCTTCGTTCGAACGCTCGCGATGATCGGCATCGCCGCGCTGGCTGCCTGTTCCGGCGGATCGATGAACTCAATGCTGCCCTCGGGGCAGGGCGCTTCGCCCGCCTCGCCCGGCTCGGATTTGGCGATCCCGGGCAAGAACTATCGCCGCGTTTGCGGCCGCCAGGCCCCGGGCGAATGGGCGCGCTGCTTCGCGCTGGTCCGCACCGACGTCGGCGGCATTCCGGGTGGCTACCACGGCCTCTTCGGCAAGTTCGCGAGCGCCGGCGACCTGCGGGTCAACCCGGATGCAGCGAAAGCGACCCCCGCGGGCTACGGCCCGGCGCAGCTCGATGCGGCGTACGCGCTGCCGACCGCCAACGGCGCCGGTCAAACCATCGCGCTGGTTGAAGTCGGTGACTACCCAACGGCTGCGGCCGACCTCGCGACGTATCGTTCGCAGTATGGTCTCTCGGCGTGCACCGTAGCCAACGGCTGCTTTGAGAAGGTCGGCCAAACTGGTTCGACCACGAAGCTGCCGCGAAAGAACGCGGGTTGGGCGGAAGAAACCGCGCTCGACATGGACATGGTCTCGGCCACGTGCCCGAACTGCCACATCCTGATCGTCGAAGCGAACACTGCATCGGATACCAACTTGAACGCCGCCGAGAACGAAGCGGCGACGTTGAAGGCAACCGTCATCAGCAATTCCTACGGCGGCAGCGAGACGGGCGCGTCGAACGCGGCGTACAGCCACGCCGGCATCGTCATCACGGCGAGCGCCGGCGACAACGGTTACGCCGAAGGCTCGCAACAGCCGTGTTCGTATCAGACGGTCGTCTGCACCGGCGGTTCGTCGCTCGTCAAGGCGAGCGGCACGCGCGGCTACAGCGAAACCGTGTGGAACGATTTGTCCATCGGCAACGGCGCGACGGGCAGCGGATGCAGCTCCGACGTTGCGAAGCCGTCCTGGCAGACCGATAAGGGCTGCACGAAGCGTTCGCAGTCGGACGTTTCATTCGATGCGGATCCGCAGAACGGCGTCGCGATTTACGACAGCACGTCGTACGAAGGCTACGTGGGCTGGCTCGAGTTTGGCGGCACCAGCGTTGCGGCTCCCGCACTCGCGGGTGTCTACGGGCTTGCCGGAAACGCCGCGACGCTCAGCACGACGGCGGCGAAGAGCTTCTGGACCGACGCCGGCGCGGGTCTGTGGCCGGTTACCAGCGGCAACAATCTCGCCAGCGGGGGCAAGTGCGGCAGCGCGTACGCGTACATCTGCACTGCCGGCACCAACACTGACGGCGTGTACTCCGGCCCAACCGGCTGGGGGACGCCCGACGGAATCTCCGACTTCTAACGAGGCGGAGTCCACGAAAAGGGACGCGGCTGCGGCTGCGTCCTTTTTCACTTAGGATGGGTGCGGAATGTCGATTCGAGTCATCAATTACGCCGAGTATCGCGAAACGCCGTGGAAAAACGGCGGCGGCGTTACCCACGAGATCGCGCGTTCGGATGAAAGCAGCGAACCCGATTGGCGCATCTCGCTCGCAACCATCGATCGCGACGGACCCTTCTCCGATTTCACCGGCTTCGATCGAACGATCGTACCGGTGGGCGGAGCCGGGTTCGTCCTGTCTTTCGATGACGGCGAGCGGCGGAAACTCGAAACGAACCAATCTGCACGCGACGCGTTCTCATTTGCGGGCGAGAGAAGAGTTGAATGCCGGCTGCTTAACGGTCCGTCGCAAGACCTGAATGTTATGACGCGCCGCTCCCGCTGGCGTCACGATGTGGTCGTAAACGACCTTTCGTGCGGGCCAATCGACCTCGAAATGACGCGGCGATCGTTTCTCTTTGCCATCGGCGATATAACCGTCGTTCACCCAGGCGGATCGATGGAAGTGCGCGGCGGAAGTACGCTGGCGTTCGACGGCCGCGTCCGCGTCAACGTTCGCTCGTATGCGGAAGCCGCGGCGCTGATCGTCATTTGCATCACTCGTCGATGGCGTCTAGGGTGAACAGCCACCAGCGCGGCGCGTTGCGTTTGGCTTGACGATCGAAGTAGACCACTGCTTTCGCGCCGTCCGGCGTCGCGAATTCGAACCAATGACGTTTGAGATAGGTATCGCCGCGATCATCTTTCGTCGAACGCCATGTCCGCAGTACCTGGCCCACGACCAGCTCGCGGTCGTGCCAGCGGAACGCAGCGGGCAGGGGCGGTTCGCCGTTCGCTCCAGCGGTGGCGAACCCGTCGCCGGCCGGTTGAATCGCTTGGCTGATGAAGCCGCCCATGGAGGCTGGAGCTACGGCCGTCGAAGGGCGGAGCCTTCCCGAACCGGAAGTTAGGTGAGCCTAACTCAATCATGCGGTATGCCTAGAAAGTACCTGTTGCCGGTTCGCCTCCTCTTGGCCGCTCTCATCGCGGCCGCATTCTGTCTCGCCCCGCGCGTCGCTCTGGCCGACGCGGACGAGGCTCCTCAGACGCCCGCATCACTGCTGCTGGGCTTGCAGCCCCTAACGGGCCAAATCCCGGCCTCTACCCCGGCACCCGGCGAATCGAAGATCTTTCAGCGCCCCGACGGTTCGTACCAGGCGATTCCCGAGGTGCACGGCCGCACCAAAATTTTCCATATCGTCGAGCGTGCGGCGCCGTGGACGCTCAAGCCCGGGCTTACCGTCATGGCCAACACCTATAACGGCGTCGTTCCGGGCCCGGTGCTGGTCGCAAACGAGGGCGACACGATCGTCATCGACTATCGCAACGAAGACGCGACGCCGGATACGATTCATCTGCACGGAATTCGCGGCACCTCCGACACGATGGACGGCGTCCCCGGCATTTCGCAGCCCCTGGTTGCCAACGGGCAGAGCTTTCGTTACAGCTTCGTCGCAAATCGCGCGGGCACGTTCATCTATCACACGCACGGGCGAGAGTCGATGCTCGACTCCGGCCTTTACGGCGCGATCATCGTCGACAACCCGAACCCGCCGCCGGAGGAGCGCGGCCTCGCACACGACTTCCTCGAGGTCATCTCGTCCTGGCAAATTCAAAGCGGGACGGAGAACGAGTTTACGCTCAATGGAAAAGAGTATCCGGCAACGCGTCAGCTTGACGTGCGCGCGGGCGAGCGCTTCCGGATCCGATGGATCAGCATTTCCGGCGAAGAGTTCCACACGATGCACACGCACGGCCACGATCAGCTGGTGGTCGAGCGCGATGCGGAGCCCGTCTCGTCCACCGAACTCGTGGATACGCTATTGCTGGGCCCGGGCCAGCGCGTCGACGTTGTCGTCAAAGCGAACGCGATTCCCGGAACGTGGCTGATCCACTGTCACGTCGCCGATCACGTCGAAGACGCGCAGGGCATGCCCGACGGGCTGATCACGGCGATTCATTACGTCGGAACGCCGGATACGTTCGGCTCCATGCGGGCCGCGATGATGCCCGCAATGAAGGTGTCTTCGGGCGGGAAATCGCTCGACTTCCGAACGACGGTGCTGCTCGGCGCGATTGCTGGCTTTACGATTTTCTTAGGCTTACCGATCGCCCGCGCGCGGCGCGTCTCGACGAAGATGATGGGAATGCTCAACGCGCTCGCCATCGGCATTCTGGTCTATCTCGTCATCGAGATCGCGCAGAATGCGACCGTGCCGATCTCGCAAGCGGTCGCGGCGTGGCGCGGCGGAGCATCGGCATTTCCGGTGGTGCTGGTATTGGCGCTGGTCGGCGGATTCGTCCTCGGTTTGGTCGGCCTCGGCAGCGTCGCCTCGCAGATGACGAAGCGCGCCGCGGCGCAGGCGGAGAATCCCCTCGTGCTTTCGCTGATCATCGCCGTCGGTATCGGCGCGCATAACTTCGGCGAAGGCCTGGCGATCGGCGCTTCGGCCGCATCCGGAGCGACCGCCGTGGCCGCTGCGCTCATCATCGGCTTCGCGCTGCACAATGCCACCGAGGGGTTCGGCGTTGCCGCGCCGCTGGTCGGTCGCATCGTCCCGTCGTGGGGGCAGATCGGCCTTGCCGGCCTTATCGCCGGCGGCCCCACGTTCGTGGGCACGATCGTCGGCTATCAGTTCTACTCGCCGGTCCTCGCCGTATTCTTCTTGGCCACGGCTGCGGGGGCGTTGATCTTCGTTATCGGCGAACTGTGGTCGATGCTCCGGAAGATCGGCATCGGCGCGCTGATGACTACGGCGATGACGGTCGGGTTTCTCGTCGCTTTCGCAACCGAGCTGTACCTGGATACGAGCGGCGGCTAAATTTTGGGTCCGGTCGCCGGTTGGAGCTGTCGATTTCGTGGGACGCCGTTCGTCTATCAGACGTAACGCCCACACAATCTACAGGAGACCCCCATGCAGTATATGTGCTTGATCTATGGGCCCAAAGACCTCGAAATCCCCCCGGCCGAGTTGGAGAAGCTGTACGGCGACTACGGCGCTTTCACCGAGCAGGCCCGTGCCAGCGGCAAGATGGTCGACGGCGCCCCGCTTCAGGGCGTCGAGACGGCCACGACCGTTCGCATGCGCGACGGCAAACGGGTCGTGACCGACGGCCCTTTTGCCGAGACGAAAGAGTTCCTCGGCGGATTCTACACCTTCGAATGCGCGACGCTCGATGAGGCGCTCGACTGGGCGGCGAAGATTCCCGGTGCGAAATATGGCAGCATCGAAGTCCGGCCGATCATGGTCATCCCAGCAATGTAGCTTGCCGATTCCCTCGCTGGTCGAGGAATCGTTTGCTCGTGATGCAGGGCGCGCGGTGGCAACGCTATCGCGCGCTCTTCACGATCTCTCGCGCGCCGAAGATGCCGTTCAAGAAGCCTACGTCACGGCCATCGAGAGTTGGACGCGCGACGGCGTCCCGCGTAATCCGGTTGCGTGGATCGTCACCACCGCGCGTAACCGCGCGCTCGATACGCTGAGGCGAGAACGGCGCGGCAACGAGAAACACGAACTGCTCGCGCGCCTGGAACGCGCGGTCGCCGAGGTGCCCGAGTTCGATGTCGACGACGCCGCACCGATTCCCGACGATCGATTGAGCTTGATCTTCGCGCTTTGCCATCCGAGTTTAAATCCCGAAGCGCGCATCGCCCTAACGCTGCGAACGCTCGGCGGCCTCGATACCGAGCAGATCGCACGGGCGTTCCTCGTGCCCGTCGCCACTATGGCGCAGCGGCTCGTGCGCGCGAAGCGCAAGATTCGCGACGCCGGCATTCCGTTTGCGGTTCCCGACGCGTCGCGGCTTCCCGAGCGCGTCGAAACCGTATGCGCGGTCGTGTATTTGATTTTCAACGAAGGCTACGCTGCGACGTCGGGCGAGAGCTTGATCAAGTCGCACCTGTGCGACGAGGCCATCCGTTTAGCGCGGCTTCTGGTCGGATTGATGCCGCAAGAGCCCGAGCTGCACGGCCTGCTCGCCCTGATGCTGCTGCACCATTCGCGCCGCGCTACGCGCAGCGATGCGAGCGGCGACATCGTGACGCTGGAAAACCAAGAACGCGCGCAATGGGATCGCGGCGAGATCGCCGCCGGGTTAGAAGCCCTGGCTTCGGCCGCTCGTCTGGGTCGCGACGGTCCCTATCAACTGCAGGCCGCCATTGCGGCGCTCCACGCGTCGGCGCCCGATTTCGCATCGACGGATTGGCGGTCCATCGCCCGGCTCTACGATCGTCTGGTGAACCTTGCGCCATCGCCGGTGGTTTCGCTCAACCGCGCGGTCGCGATCGCTATGAATCGCGGCGCCGAGGCCGGGCTCGCCGAGATCGACCGCGTTGCCGAAGAAGGAACGCTGGCCGAATATCCGGCGCTTCACGGCGCGCGCGCCGATCTGCTGCGCCGCGTCGGGCGCCTCGACGAAGCGGCCGCAGCTTACGAAGCCGCGTTGGAATTCGCCGGCAGCGGATCGGAGCGACGGTTCTTCGAAAGGCGCTACCGAGAGCTGCGCGCGATCCAGCCGTCACTTGAAAGGACGCCATGAACGATGCCAAGCGGCTCGCTGCCGCGCTCAACGTGCTTGCCAAAGGGCCGCAATTTTCGGTTGCGAAGGTGCGCGGCGCAGCACGTCAAGAACCGGCGGTCAACTGGCCCGCGACCAAGACGCTCAACGCCGACTTCAATCCCGACGTCGACGGTTTCGAGTCGTTCGTCATGAACGACGGCAGCGTCTGCACCTGGATGGCCGGACAGTTCCGCTACGCCGCGCAGGCGGGTTCGTAATGCGCGGTCTGTTCGTTCTGGCGGCGGCGGCGTTCGCCCTCGCTACGGTCGCGCCGGCCTGCGCGAGCGAAGCGTCCGAGCTTCAGGCGAAAGTGCGTGCGGCGCTGCGTTCGGCGAAGAGTTTCGTTGCAACCGCTGCGATCAATCCCAGCGTCACGGCGCCGAACGGCGGCACCGTCGTGTATACGATCGTCGCGCCGAATCGGTTTCGTCAAACCGTGCACGGCTTGCCCGGCGGAGACGATACGATCATCATCGGCAACAAGGTCTACGGCAACGACGGCGGCGGCTGGGACGTGCAGACGTGGTCGGACCACCTGGTGAACAGCTTCGAAGGAGATCTGCTCGACTTCACGATCCTCTCGGTCGGCGCTGAATCGACGGCAACCACCGGAACGTTCGTGATGGTCGATTCGCACGGGGAGAAGAAGACCGACACGCTGCAGTGCACCTACGATAAGACGACGTCGCGCCCGCGAACCTGCATCGCCGGCTACGTGACGATCACCTTTGCGCGCTTCGACGACCCTACGGTTGCGATCCCGACGCCCGAACACCCGAAGGTGCTCGACCCGTAGCCTACGGGAAACAAGCATGCGCATCCCTGTTGCGGTTTGACGCAAACTGGGTACGAGGGGTTCGTGAGTATTCAGCCCATTGCGGCGAGTCCGCTTGCGACGACGAGTGCGATTGCGACGAGTACGACCATCGCGCAGACGTACGGATTCGCGCCGGCGTTCGCATTGCCGGCGGCCGTACCGGTGACATTCCAGGCAATCTCCAAGCACCCCGATATCGTTAACGGCGTGACGCCGATCGGCGAGATCCGCCGCGCGCGCGAATTTCCAAGCTTCATCATCGACGAGTACGCGTAGCGCGAGCAGGCGCCCGGCGTTTCGCACGCTAAGGGTTATCGCATGACACGCGAGCAAAAACACCTGGCGTTCCGAGCAATGCACGAACGTCAGGGGCTCTTCATTATGCCGAATCCGTGGAACCCGGGTACCGCGCGGATCCTAACCGCGATCGGCTTTGAAGCGCTCGCTACGACGAGCGCCGGCGCTGCTTTCAATGCCGGCCGCCGGGACGGTGCCATGACCCGCGCGGAGACGCTGGCCAATGCTGCATCGATCGTTGCTGCGACCGATCTGCCGGTGTCGGCGGATTTGGAAAATGGATTCGGGCGTTCGCCCGAGGACTGCGCGCAGACCATTCGTCTCGCGGCCGACGCCGGGCTCGCCGGCGGATCGATCGAGGATGCGACCGGCGATCCGGACGACCCGATTTTCGACTTCGAGCTCTCGATTGCGCGGGTCGCCGCGGCCGCCGCTGCCGCGCGCGAGTGCGGTTTCGTGCTAACGGCCCGCGCCGAGAACTTTCTTCACGGCCGCGACGACCTCGACGATACGATTCGGCGCCTGCGTGCCTATGCGCAGGCCGGTGCCGACGTCGTTTATGCGCCGGGTTTGCCTGGCATCGACGCCGTCAGGCGGGTGTGCGCCGTCGCGTCTAAACCCGTGAACGTGTTGATGGGTTTGACCGGTCCGGTTTACACCGTCGAAGATTTGGCGGCTGCGGGCGCCAAACGCATCAGCGTTGGAGGATCGCTGGCGCGAGCGGCGCTGGGTGCGTTCGAGCGCGCCGCGCGTGAGATCAAGGAGCGCGGCACGTTCACCTACGCTGCGGATGCCATGCCCCATGCGGTCGCGACGGCGTATATGCCTCAATAACCGTCCTGGGTGCTCGCCATGCTTGCCTTCCGTACGAGCGAGCTTCTAGAGAAATAAGTAAAACGAACGCGCCTCGGCGAGAGCGAACGGGCGCTCAGCGGCGAACTACGCACGCAAGACGGTGCCGCCTTTCTGGTTGGTGCCCGCGTTGCTGTTAGGAGGCTCTTCATGGATCGCCGGCGTTTTATCGTTACGTCCATTTCAACTGCCGCGGTCGCGTCGGTGTTGGCCACCGACGCGTGTTCTTCGGGACGCGGAGGCTTGGGCGGCTCTTCGCTGGTTCCGGGCGGCGATCTGCGCGCGCTCGGCTCGCGCGTCAACGTGCTCAGCGTGCGCTACGCGACGACCAACATCGCCGGATATACTCTGCGCGGACGCACGTATAACGGCAAGACCGTCGGGCCGACGTTCGAAGTGCGCGGCGGCGATACGCTCACGATGAAGATCGTCAACAAACTGCCGCCGAATCCGCAGTCGTCGCCGCAGTTGCGAGGTCCCATTCTCGTGCCCGTCGCCACCAACAGCATGGAAGCGATGGATCCGACGCCGCACGGCCCATTTAAACCGGCCGACAACATCGATCCCATGAACAATCCGCACAACTTCAATACGACGAACATGCACGTGCACGGGATTCAAACCATCCCGCACCTCTTCCAGCCGCTCGGTACCAGCGACCCCGCCGCCGAGATGATTCAAGTGCAGCCGGGTCAATCGTATCGCTACGATTTTCCGATCCCGCTCGATCATCCGAGCGGACTGCACTGGTATCACCCGCACAATCACGGTTCGACCGACGTGCAGGTCAGCAACGGCATGGCCGGGCTGATCGTCGTTCGCGGCCCGATCGACGAAGTTCCGGAGATCAAAGCCGCGCGCGAGATCTTCATGGTCGTCCAGACGCTCGACGTGAACCCAAGTAAGAAGAATCCGAAAGTCTACGAACGCGAGTACATCTCGTTCCGCTCGCCGCAAAACGGCGGCTATTCGTTCGGCACGCAGTTTACGATGATCACGCTCAACGGCCAAGGCATCAACTGGGTAGATAACCGCGGTGCGAATAAGATATACAAACCGCTGACCCTCCCGCAGTTCGACGTGAAGCCGGGCGAAGTCATCCGCTTGCGCTTGCTCAACGGAACGAACTACCTTCCGCTCTTCCTGGCGATTCCCGGATTCGAGGCGTGGCAGATCGGATTCGACGGCGTCAATACCTTGAAGCCGATCTACATCGATATGAGCGGCAAGGGCATCGCGGAAGTCACCCCCGAAAACCTGTTCAAGTCGAAGAACCGTTTGGCGATGTCGGCAAACCGCATCGAACTGCTGCTGCAGGCGCCGCAGACGCCCGGCACCTACACGCTCAAATCGCTGCCGAGCGACCGGATTTTCTTTAAGCTTCCCGCACTGCCGATGGCAAACTTCGTGGTGAGCGGCAGCCCCGTCACGATGAGCATTCCGAAGACGCTGCCCGTTCCCACGCGCGAGTATCCGGTGATCGAGGACAAGGATATCGTGAACAAGCGCACGTTCAAGTTCGACCAGGGGCCGCGCACCGATTTGCTCATGGGATTCGGCTTCACCATCAACGGAAATCTCTATCAGATGGACGCCGTTCCGACGGCGGTAAGAGTCGGAACGTGCGAAGAGTGGCGCTTCGAGAATACGACGGACGACGCGCACCCGATCCATCTGCACGAAAACTCGTTCCAGCTAACCGCGATCAACGACAAACCGAACGATCCGATCGAGATCTGGGATACGTTTATCATCCCGCCCAAGGTCGGGAATATTAACGGCAGCCTCACGTTCCGCGTACGTTTCGTCCAGTGGTACGGCAAGACGGTTTTCCACTGTCATATCCTCCCGCACGAAGACACCGGCATGATGCAAAACATCATGATGACGTGACGTTGTAATAGAGAGCGAAGCGAACGTCGGTCACCTGGGCGACCGCTCGAAAAAAACATCCATGTTTTTTTCTACTTATCCGTTTTTTCAAAACTTCAAAGGGAAGTTCGCCCTCCAGCTTTTTGAAAATTCGGAAATCGCCCAGGTGACCCACGTTCGTTCGCTCTCTATTACACTATTTTTTGGCGGGAGTTGTGGGTTGTGGTTGGGATAGGCGGGTGGCTGATAGGTTGGCACTGGGTGTTCGCTTAGTAACCGGAGCGCTGCGTTGACGGCGGCTTCGAGTTGGGGGTCGTGGCCTTCGCGGACGAGTTTGGGGTCTTGCTGGACTTCGATGTCGGGTGGGATGCCGTGGTTTTCGACTTCCCACTGGCCTTTCAGGCCGTAGATGGCATAGCGCGGAGCCATGACGCTGCCGCCGTCCATCAAGCACGGGGTAACCGCCGATGCCCACCAGGCCGCCCCACGTGCGCACGCCGACCAGCGGGCCGATGCCCGGCTTTGCGGAAATACCACGGCATCGCGTCGCCGCCGAACCGGCATATTCATTGATGATCATCACCTTCGGGCCGTAGATGGCTAGCGGTGGGTCCGTGTACGTTTGACCGTCCCGGCCTTTGATGATGCTGGTCATGCCTTGACGGCTCAATACGTCGATCACGTAATCGGCCATTTGGCCGCCGTGATTGTAGCGCTCGTCTAGACGATGCCTTGCTTGCCGACCTGTGCGAAGAAGTACCGATTGAAGCTCGTGAATCCGCCGTCCTCCGTATCGGGAAGATACACGTATCCCAGTTTCCCTCCGCTCAGCCGGTCGACCACTCGGCGGTTATCCTCGATCCACGCAAGGTAACGTAAGCCGCGCTCGCTTTGCGAGCGGCACGACGCGTACGTCCCGCGAACCCGAACCGTTGGCGTGGGACCGACTGTGATCGTCGTTTGTTTGCCGGCGGTTTCTTGAAATGCCGCGTAGACTTCGCGATCGGCCGTAACGGATTTGCCGTTCACGGCAAGCAGATAATCGCCGACGTGACGTTCACGCCCGGCTGGTTAGCGGGGCGCGCAGCTGCGGGTTCCAGTTCTCGCCGTTATAGATCTTTGCGAAGCGGAACCGGCCGTGGCGACGGTGTAGTCGGCGCCGAGCACGCCGACCGAAACGTGTTGTATCTTCGGAGCGGGGCCGCGGACCCAATGACCGACCGAGAGATACCCGATCATCTGTTGGGTTAGATACGTGAAATCTTCGCGTGAAGCCAGACCGGGTAGAAATGCCGAGAACCGCTGTTGGGCGGCACCGATGTCGAGGCCGTGATAGTGCGGATCGTAGAAGAAGTCGCGTTCGATGCGCCACGTATCGCGATACATCTGCGCCCACTCTTCCTGCGGCACGCTGTACACTTCGAGCCCGCTTAAATCGAGTTCGCCGTCGCCCGGCTCCATCGGCGCTCCCGTTGCGACGATCGACCACCGGTCGGTTTCGCCCATGCCCGGCTGCTGCACGAGCATTTTCTTGCCGTCAAACGGGACCGCAAAGACTGACGCCCGAGGCCAGCGGAACCGTCTTACGCGATTCCATATCGAACGCCAGAATGGAACCGGTCGGCTGTTGAGGAGAAACGGTTGCGAGCGGAACTTGGCCGAGAAGGATCGTTCCCTTCACGCCGGCTGAAAGCTGGATGTAGTTCGCCTGCGGATCGGCAGCGTCACGATCCGCTGAGAGATGTTTTCAAAGTCGATCGGCGGCATTGCAGCGGCGGCAGGTTTCGCTGGGGAAGCCGTTGCGGCCGGCTTGGCGGCTTTTTCCGGTTCGTCGGATGTGACCGGCTCTTCATCGCTCTGTGGAGCGACCGGCGATGCCGTCGAACTCTGCAGCACGATAGCGTAGACGCTGCTCGACGTCGGACGCTCGTCGCTTTCCATATCGAGATTGTAATCGTTGAATCCGGAGTTCGTGCTCGCCAGGAAATAAAGGTACTTGCCGGATTTATCGAAGGCCGGATGGAGAGAATCGCTCATTCCATCCGTCATTTGGTACGTATGCGCGTCGCGCGTATCGTACACGAAGATTGCGTGTAAGAAGCTCGGAACGTCGGCGGAGTACGCGATGTAGCGGCCATCCGGCGACCACGACGCATCGAGCGGATTGGGCGGAGAAATTCTCAACGCGTTGCGTACCGAACTTTATCGCCTTCGGGTGGTCTTGCGCGATATCGATGTAGTATAAGCCGAGGTGCTTGTCGCTGTAGGCGATCTTCTTGCTGTCCGGCGACCAGGTCGGCGTATAGTAAAAGGATGGATAGGGTTCGAGCTGGATCGTGCGCGCTGGCTCGCGCCCCTTCTGATCCTTCAAACGCAGCGTGTACTCGCCCGACGCGTCCGAGAAATAGGCGATCCACCGCCCGTCCGGCGACCACGATGGGTCGCGCTCCGCGGCACCCGGGGTTTGCGTAAGGTTGCGAATGTCGCCGTGCTCTGCGGGAACCGTAAGGATGTCGCCGTGCGCCTCGAACACCGCGCGCACGCCGGTCGGCGAGATGGCGGCATTTTGGATTTCGCTCGCGGCGGCAATCCAGTGCGGGCGAACTTGCGGCATATCCGCGGCGAGCGAAATCGAAACGCGCCGATCGGTTCGCGTCGCCGGGTCGAAGAGATGGATCGAATCGATCTGCGAGTAGACGATGGTGCCGTCGTTGGCCGAGGCCGAAACGATATCCAGTCCGCGGTGATTCTCGACCAGCCGGGTCGAAGCGCGCGTTTGAAGGTCGTATTCGTAGAGCGTAAACGAGCCGTCGCGGTCGGAGAGGTAATAGATGCGGTTTCCGATCCACATTGGGTTGCGATTGTTGTCGTTGCCGGTCACGATTCGGTCGACCGAGGAGTCGGCCAGATTTGCAATCCAAATCGGCGTCGTCTGGCCGCCGCGATACCCGCGCCAGTAGGGCTCCCACTGCGAGTTGGGTTCGTACGCAAACCGCGTGCCGTCCGACGAGTAAGAACCGCCTTGCGCGTCCGGAAGCGGCAGGACCGTTGCGAGGCCGCCGCTCGCGGGAATCGTATAGAGTTGGACTGCGTCGGTGCCGCTCTCGCGGCCCGAACGGAAGACGACGCGCGAGCCGTCGTTCGTCCAGCCGGTTACGATGTCGCCGGCGGGATCGAATGTGAGCCGCTTGGGTTCTCCGCCGCCGGCGGGGACGACGTACACGTTCGTATTGCCGTCGTTGTTGGCGGTGAATGCCAGCATCGACCCATCCGGTGAAAAGAACGGCGCGCCCGAAATCCCGATGCCGGCGATCAAGCGATGCGCCGTGCCGCCACCGCGGCCGACCACCCAAAGGTCGCCGCCGTAAACGAAGGCGATCTGCGTTCGACTCACCGTCGGACTCTGCAGCAAGAGCGGCTCGCTTGCCAGGCCTGCGCCACAGCAAACGGCGAGGAGCGCACAAACAATGAAGAACGATCGTACGAAAGCCATCTGCCATGCTTCTCCGCATATCCGTCCCGGTCCCTACGCTTCAGGGGTCAACGGCGAGAAACGCAAGAACGGTTCGCTCTATGAGGATTGCCGCACGTATCTGTGTCTGCGCTTTGGCGTTCGCCGCATCGATCGGCGCGGCGAATGCATCGGAGCCGTCGCCCGGGCCGCCGACGCCTTTGCCTCGCCCGTTCGGACGCGGGTACGCGACCAAGCATGTAACGCTGGTTGCGCCGTACTCGTTCGAAAGCACGCGCATCCGCGTGCATTTCGACATTGCGCGCGGCGTGGTTTTCGGCGATGAAGTCGCAATCGTGCGCGCGAAGCGCGGAGCGCTCGCGAAACTGCCGTTCAATTCGCTCGGAATTCAGTACGACGGCATCAAGGTAAACGGAAAACCGGCAGCCTACGCAGTCGATGCGGCAAATGAATCGCTCGAGGTTCGTCTCAACGTACCCGCTTCTGCCGGCACGCGACTCGTCGTCGAGTTCAAGTATCGGACCCGTCCGCAGCGCGGCGTCTATTTCATCCGTCCCGACAGGGCGTACCCCAACGTCACCCCCGAGATCTGGACGCAGGGCGAGACGACGGATAACCGGCGCTGGTTTCCGACGTGGGACGAACCCAATCAGAAGACGCCCAGCGAGCTGATCGTCACCGTGCCGCGCGGTTGGACCGTCGTCGCAAACGGCTACTTGAAATCGCATACCGTCGCGGCCTCGAGCGAGACCTGGGATTGGAACGCACCGCGGCTAAAATCGACGTATTTGATTGCCTTCGCCGCCGGCCCGCTCTCGAAGCATCACACGACGCTCGGACAAGCGACGATGGGGAACGTCTCGCAGTACGGTAACGGAACGTTGGACGTCGATTCTTTCGTGCAGCCGCCGCATGCGGACTTGAATGCCATCTGCTTCGGCCGAACCAACGATATGGTTGCGTATCTTCAGCAAATCATCGGCGCCAAGTATCCCTTCGAGAAATACGACCAAATAACCGCCGAGCGTTTCACGTTCGGCGGCATGGAAAACGCATCGGCGACGATCGTGACGGATACCGCGCTGCATCCGGCGATTGAGGAGCCGGAGAACTCTTGCGACGTGCTGGTATCGCACGAACTTGCTCAGCACTGGTTCGGCGACGACGTTACGATGGCCGACTGGTCGAACGGATGGATCAATGAAGGGTTCGCGACGTACTACCATCAGTTGTGGGGCGAAAAGGATCAGGGCGAGGCATCGTTCGAGTACGATCGCTATCAAGCACAGCAAAGCTATTTTGCCGAGACGAAGCTCTACTACCGCCCGATCGTGGAGTACGTCTACACGGATGCGCTCGAGCTATTCGACGTGAGCGGCCACGAACGCCCGGCGCAGGCGCTGCACATGCTGCGGCATATGTTCGGCGACGCGCGATTCTTCAAAGCGCAGCGCGATTACCTGCTCGCCTACGAGGATAAGAACGCCGATACGCATCAGTACTTTGCAGCGATCGGCAAGTCGCTCGGAACCGATCTTACGTGGTTCGAGAACGAGTGGTTCTATCGGGCGGCGTACCCGCACTACGTCGTTACGGACCGGTACGACGCCTCAGCGCAGACGCTGACGCTCGACGTTCGCCAAGAGAACCACGACGGTCTGCCCTTCCGCATGCCGGTCGAGATCGAGGCCGTCGTCGACGGCGTTTCCCACGTCGTAACGACGACGATCGATCGCAACGAGCAGACCGTCGCGATCGCGAACGTTCCGTCGAAGCCGCAGATGGTGCTCTTCGATCCCAACAACAACGTCTTGCGTCAGCTCACCTTTGAGAAGACGCCGGACGAACTTGCGTATCAGCTTGCCAACGCTCCACACGTGGGCGATCGTGAGTGGGCCCTGAATCAGCCCGGCACGCCGCTCGCTGCCGTCGCGCGAGCGGCGCTGGCGGACGCGTTCTACGGCGTGCGCGCGGATGCCGTCGGAGTCGCCGCGCACCTGGGCGACGCCGACACGGTCGACTCGGCGCTGCACGACAAGGACAAACGCGTACGAATCGCGGCGGAGAAGGCCGGCGGCGGACTGAAAAATCCGGCCGCGGCGCTAATTCAAGATCTCGAAACGATGACTTCGGATGACGATCCAAACGTCGTCGCTGCGGCATTGACGTCGCTTGGCGCGTTGAAAGCGGACGGCGTCTACGACCGCCTTCTCGCCGCATTGCAAACGCCTTCGTTTCGCCAGGGTGTTGCCATCGGCGCGCTGCGCGGGCTGGCCGCATACGGCGACGTGAAAGCTCTCCCGCTACTTCAAGAACGCACGGCGTACGGTACGCAGGAGCAGGAGCGCAACGCGGCCATCGTCGCGCTCGCGCAGCTGGCCGTTCGCACGAACCAGGCGCCGGTCGTGCTGCCGGCACTGCTCGAAATCGTCGCGCACGACCCTTTGATCGCGACGCGCGCCGCTGCGACGACGGCGCTGGGCATTCTTGGCGACGCCGGCGCAATTCCGACGCTGCAAAAAGTGGAGCGCGGCGATTCGCAGCTCATCGTACGAATCGACGCCTGGAACGCCATCATGGCTATTAAAGATGCCCGAGGCAGGAGCGAGTGACGACGCTAACCGGCTAGTCGTCGGGCACCCTTCCGGATGGCTTCAAGCGCAAGAAAAAGTCCGGGAAGACCGGCGCCGAAATCCTATGGTACGCCCGGGGTTTTTTCGTGAAATCGAACGCGTCGAGCATGCTGTTGGCACGCGCGTCGGAATAGCCGTCGGTGACCGAACCGAGCGTGGGTAGGCCGTACGTCTGCTCGACGAGTTTGAGAATGCTGCCGAACTCATACTGCGTGTGAATCACGTATCCGCGCCGGACGTATGGCGAGATGATGATGCACGGCACGCGGACGCCCAATCCCTTGAAATCCAGCTGCGGGGGCGGAACGTGGTCGTACCAGCCGCCAAAATCGTCCCACAGCACGACGATCGCGGTACTGTCCCAAAACGGACTCTGCCCGATCTCGTTAACGACTGCCCCGACCCACGACGGCCCGAGCGTGGTGCCGCTGCCCGCATGATCGGAATACTGCCAATCCGGCACCACCCACGTCACGCCGGCGAGCTTGCCGGCAGCGACGTCGGTGAGTATGGTCGGCGGCGGAGTAATAACGTTGCTCCAATCCGGCCCGTATCGAACGTTCTTGATCGAGCTGAACGACGACCAAGCCCCACCGATCCAATCCCCTTGGATCGACGGCGCGTAGAACTTCCACGATACGCGTGCGTTGTCGAGCGTCTCCGCCATGGTTCGCAACTGCGTGAAGCACGGGAACGGGCCGTAGAGTGAGTCGTAGTTCCCCTGCGCGTCGATCGTCGGGGTCACCGTGCCCTTCGGCGCCTGACAATCCCAAGGCGATGCCGACGGAAAATCGACCATCGCTTTGGTGCGCGAAAGATTCGTCGTGGATGCGATCAGATCGATGTGGGCGCTCCAACTCTGACCGTGCGTCGTCGGAAACATCTGATCCGCCAGCGTGTACTCTTGCGCCATCGTCCAATAGGGCTTGATATCGGAGCGATTGACGAAACTGTAAGCGGCCTTCGGGAAGCCGTCCATCTTGCCCCCGTCGAAGTCGTGTATGCTCGTAGCGTAGCTATTGTCGATATCGGGCGAGTTGAGACTCACCTGATGCAATGTGACGCGATGGCTGCCCATGCGTCCATAGGCGATCGTGTCGGCATTTGGATATCCTTGGAACAGATTGTCGATCGTGCGATTCTCTTGCACGATGATGACGATGTGCTTGATCGGTGTGTTGCCGGCTGCATGCGTGGTGCCCACAGTCATATACCCGGAACCACCAGCTGGGCCGGGCGGAACGGGCGCACGGGACAAGCCGGACGAGCATCCCACGAGCGTGACGAGCAGTAACGAAGAAAGCACCCTCATCCCGTCCATCGTAACACGCCGAGACTCCCCGCAGGGTTCTAAGCGAGCGGCCCTCATTACAAGGGGTTGTTACCGGCCCCAAAAAAACATTCGGGGTGAAAGCCACCGAGCCCGCGGATCTTCGCAAAGCCCTCGCGGCGGCTCCAATTGCGAAGGCCCAGTGGAGCGATCTTACGCCCATTGCGCGGCGAGATTTTATTAGCTGGATTGACGCGGCCAAACAGCCCGAGACACGAAGACGGCGGATCGAGCGAACGTGCTCGATGATCGCGGAAGGAAAGCGACGCCCCTGTTGCTTTTCGATCGTCCCGTTGAGCCTTCATCAGGCACTCACGGCTGCTCCGAGGGCAAAGACTGGGTGGAGCAATCTTTCACCGACCGAGCGCCGGGATTTTATTAGCTGGATAGATTCGGCCAAACAACGGGATACACGTGCGCGCCGCATCGAGAAAGCGTGCTCGATGCTTGCTTCCGGAAAGCGACGCCCCTGAGGCTTAAGGGGACTATTTCGAAATTCACACAAGCGGGTGTGTCGCAGCCACAGCCGTGGGGAATACGCCTTCATGCTACTTTCGAAGGAGATCGCAGCGATCGGTGTGGATCTCAGGAATGAATCAAAGTCGCGCCCTTATGTCCGGGCGTTGATGCCAGAGGTCGTGGACGACGATACCTTTTGGGGCATGCTCCTAGAGATGTTCGAAATCGTGCTGCATCGGCGCGGCTACGTCGTCGTGAGTCGCCGGGTCCTGGAGCATCCCGTCTGATCAACCCGCTCCGCCGAGCGGACACCGGATCAAGAGGCCCGGTGAAGACGGGGTTTTTTGGGGTAGAACCGTATCGTGCCAAAGAACGGGGTGAATGCGACCAATCACGATATGATTCCAGCGTTCGTTCCGGACGAAAAGCGCGTCGCGTCGCCGTGATCGAGACGCCGGCGCAGACGCGCCACAAGGACGCGTTCGAACCAAAATACGGCATCATGATGCTGAAAATGACGCTGGCGGAAGGCTTGGCGTGGGGCTTCGTTCCGCAGACCCTGGGCGACGATGGAGATCCCGTCGACGTACTCGTGCTGAACGACGCTCCAACCTTCTCAGGCTCAAGAAAAACGGCGTAGAGAACGACCGCCTCGTCGCGTGTCCGAAACGCCGACCGGGCGTGACGCTCAGGACCGACGCGTTCGATGCGTTGAGCGACATACCGAAGGACATGATGTCAGGAATCGAGCGGTTTCTCGTCGACTACTCGGCGGGAGAGGGCAACAAGATTACCTTCGAGGGCACCGGCTCGAGAAAGGACGCCTTCACGCTCATTCGCAAAGGCCAGAAGCGGTTCCGCGAGCGGCCCAAGTAAAAAAATGCGTCGTTCCGCTCGAAGGTGGTTTTAGCGAATCGCCGCGCGGGTATGATTTGACTGCAAAGGGAAAAGGCTCAATTGAGGGCGCTCGCGCAATCGGCGGGCGCTCTCCGTTTTTGCTCATTGGTACGCACGGATAACTTCGTGCGATCCGCTTTGACTGACACACAGCACGTAGCCGCTTCTGCTGTAGTATGCATAGCCGGCGTCGAACGTAGTCTCACCTTTGTCGAATGCGAAATCTTTATAGGAAACTTCACGCTGAAGTTTCGGGAAGACGCCGCTGCAATCTTTGCCGTAGGCGTCGGTGCGGATGCGGATCTGTGGCCCGCGATCCGGGTGGTTGTACGTTATGCTGGTTTTCCAGTTCGCGCCCGGCGCGACGCACGTTTTCGCTTCGTTGATCCAAATGGGGTTGCCGTTGTACGAGTAGTCCACGTACGCATAAACCCAATGCGAGCTGACTTTATTGACCAACGTGACGTTTGCTACGACCGCTGCATGCGGGACCGCGGCCGGCTTCGCAGCCTTTGCGGAAGGTAGATCTGCCGACGGCGTTGCCGAACAGCCCCAAAGGACGCCGCAAATCAATGCGTGCGTTTGCAGCAACGATTGCCAAGGAAACGTTAGCTGGGCCGATTGGGTTCCCTTGTCGTGCTCAATCTTCGGGCAGTTAAACGGGTACCCTGGTCGGTAGCAGGGAACCATACCGTCGGCTGTTTCGTTACACCTAGGAACTTTCGTGGGGGGCACGGCCATCGCTCGTTCCTTCATTGCCGCGCTATGCGGCGCCCTCGTGCTCGCGGCTTGCTCGCGCACCGGCTCACCGGCGATGCCGTATGGAGCGTCCGCCGCGTCCTCTGCCTCGCACAACGTTCGCAGTGCAGACGCCGCCGATATCGTCGAAATTCGGTTTAGCAATGCAACGAGCGGCAGCGCCGGCCTTTATACGTCTTGGGCGTACGACAACACTGCGTGGTTTACGGGTCCGCAGCGCTGTGTAAAAGCGAACGGCTTTGCGACGGCGAGCATCGACTACAACCATCCGTCATGGGGCCCCTGGCTAGCGATCGTTGCGCTCCGGCACAAGGACTGCGACGCTTTCGGCAGCAGCGGGGCGCGATTTGAGTTTTCAAAGATAACCTTCGTGAATCACGCAGCCGTTTTCAACGTAAAGATCGACGACACCAACGTTTGCGTCAGCGCGCCGAACGTCGCTCGCTGCGAGCGGCTGCATTAGATGGAGAAACGAGCCCCCGCGTGCATGCTGCTTCTCGGGAAGGCCACGACTCTCGCGCTCGGGTTTGCAGCGGGGGTGTTCCCGCTGATCGGAGCAGCCGATCGACCAGGGAGCAATCCGCTCCCCGATGGGATCTATAAGTACGTGATCATCGACGGCGGGAAGCCGTCGGGCACGAGCACGATCCGCGTCAGCCTCGAACGGCGAGGTCGTTATTGAAGAGCACTCATCGCCGATGGAAGAGACGGAGTCGTCACGGCGCAGCCTCGATCCCGCAACGTTCGTAACTCGCTCGTACTCGGTCGAGAGCGACGGCAAGCGGTTTGTCACGCTGACGCTCGATGGGGGGACGGCAACTCTGCAGCAGCCCGACAACTCCGTGAAGGGAATCAAGACGACGGCGATCTCTGCCCCGTCCAACGCTACGTTCATCGGCGTCGTCGATCTGAACGTGGCGTCCTTCTTTGCCCTTCCGGCAGCGCTCCATGCTGCGCGTACGCCGGTGGCGATCGCCAACTTCGCTTTTACCTTTAATGCGGCGCCGCTCAACGCCGGCCGCAGCGCAGCTGCGCCGCCCGAGGGCGTTCCCGCGAACGACGTGGGCATTGCCATGACGGACGAAAACGGAACCGGCACCCTCTGGTATGATCCTCGGTCGTTCGTTCTAGACGAATTCAACCTCCCGACGGCGCGTATCGTCTTCAAGCGCGTACCTACCGAGCGATAAAGTCCGATTTTAAGCGATTAATAGACTGACTTTCGGGGCCAAGCCGGAAAACGTAAAAAAAAGCATTGGGACTCGGCGAATCGAATGGGCGAGCTTTGGAGGTACGCGATGTTTCCACGCTCCGTAGTGGTTGCGGCAACGATCGCCGCCTTATTGGCGGGTTGCGCTGGTGCTGGTGCTCCGCTTGGCGCGACTTCGGGCTACGCACCGGAGGCCCGGGCACTTCGCGATGGTAGGCACGGAGGCTCGTGGATGGCTCCCGATGCCAAGAGCCTTGACCTCCTCTACATTGCCGACGCGGGTACAGGAGACGTCGACGTCTACTCGTATCCGGCGGCCAAGTTGGAAGGCAAGCTCACGGGCTTCACGCCGCACGGCTTGTGCACGGATACGGCCGGCGACGTTTTCCTCACCGACGGTCCGGCCGCCGAGATCCTCGAGTACGCGCACGGCGGCACGAAACCAATACACACGCTGAGCGATCCGGGCTACTTCCCGCACAACTGCGCTGTGGACCCGACGACGGGCGATCTCGCGGTAACGAGCCTCCCTCTGGGTGGCGACTCCGGCGCAATTGCGATCTACCGGCACGCCGCCGGCAAGCCGAAACTCTATACCCCTTCGGCCTTGTGGTTCTCGTACTTCGCCGGGTACGACGCGAAAGGTAACCTCTTCGTCGACGGCACCACCCATTACAACACGATTTTCGCCTTAGCCGAGCTTCGGGCAGGCCGCAAAATGTTTGCGACGCTGACCACGAGCCATGCATTTGCCCTTCCGGGCGCCATTCAGTGGATTGGCAAGACGTTGGTCATTGGTGATCAGGTATCCATCAACGGCCCGTCCACGATTTACGAGTTTTCGCTAAAGGGAAGAAGCGCGATTCAAACGAGTTCGACTCCTTTGGTCAACTCGTGCGACGTCCTTGGATTTTCGATCGTGGGAACGCAACTCATCGCTGCGAACGACTGCACTCCGAACGTCATGTACTTTAACTACCCGGCCGGAGGCAAGTCTACGAAGACCATCGGCGGATCGCTCAAGAACCCGGTGGGCGTCGCGGTCAGCACGACCTAGAACCGCGAGGAAGCCCTTCTCACGCTGGTTGAAAAAGCGCAAGGCCAAAAGACCCAGTGTGGGCAAACCCGTGCCCGTCAGCTCGTGTCTTTGAGACCTGATGCGATAGGCATTCGGAGCAGACAAAATCAGGGACCGTGCCGAAGGACGCTTCGTAGCGTCGGCCAAGCTTTAGGAGAGTTTTATGACCTGTTGCGTTGCGGCGATTGCAAATGGCGGCAGTGCCATTATCCTTGTCTCGAACAAGATGATTGGCACGTCCAGCATACAAGGCGCCCCACCCGCGGTCATCAAAGGCGAAGCGATACATAAGGACTGGTGGGCCCTGTTCTCGGGCGACGTGTCTCTAGCGGGCGGCATATTCAGCCGCCTAAGGGGAAACTTTCCAAGCGGCGGGTTGAGTATTTATGATGTGAATGACGTTCTATCAACGACGCTGTTCGAGAGGTGGCAGAGTGATACGGAGCGAGCATACCTGAGAAAAGAAGGCTATACCAGCGATACCTTCCGTGACGAAGCACCGAAAAAGATGCCGGAGAGTATCTATAACGAGTTGAGAGAGC
The DNA here is from genome assembly GCA_963782265.1 of Vulcanimicrobiota bacterium. Lineage (GTDB taxonomy): Bacteria > Vulcanimicrobiota > Vulcanimicrobiia > Vulcanimicrobiales > Vulcanimicrobiaceae > CAWAJD01. The sequence goes on along the minus strand of CAWAJD010000037.1, from coordinate 44,842 downwards.
GCCGTCTACGGCATACATTGAAAGCGGAAATAATCGTCGCTGGATTCGACGAACAGGGAGTAGGGCATATTCTGAGCTGCCACGGCTTCGTCGGCCCCGACCAGTTCGTCCCGGCAAATCACGACTCGGCGGGGTATTTCGCCATCGGCTCAGGCGCGCGTGGCGCTATGTGGATGATGAGTTACAGAGATGTGGGGCCGCAGATGAAAAGGCGTGACGTGGCATACTACGCGGTAGAAGGAAAATACTACGGCGAGTTAAGTTCGGATGTTCATGAGTCGACCGACCTTGTCGTCATTCGGCCGAATAAGAAGGCGTTCTGCGTCAGTACCCTAGTTGTGGACGAAGCGATCATTCCGATTTGCTGCAAGCTACGCCCCGGCAAACTGAACAAAAAGTATCGCCGCAAACTCCGCCGCAAAGTAAGAGGCGTTAGAATGGTAACGTTCGGTGGCAAGGGCATTCCGCCAACAGCGAACCCGCACAGCGGTCGAAGCTTCACGAGCGAGACCGGCCAAATCGGTTCGCGCACTAAGGAACTATCGCTCTAGCTGTCCGTCGACAACGCGATCGAGTGCTGCCGGATTGGCTACACGCTTTCGGTTACACGGTCCGTCGCCTCGGTGGCCTTCCTTTGGTTCGTACTTGGCGTAATGAATTTGCTGGTTGCGGTCGCGCCGGCGCAGGGTTCGTGGTATTACGGCGTACCTGGGATCGTTCTCTACAATATCTCGCTAGCTGTCGCTCCGGTGGGCCTAAGCTACGCGGTATTGAGCCGAAGGATCCTCGACATCGGCTTCGTGATAAATCGGGCAGCGGTGTACACCGGTGCTTCCGCGATCGTTCTGGGCGCCTTCGTTCTTATGGAGTGGATCCTCGGAGATTGGCTCCAAAGAGCGAACCATACGACAAACGTGTTGGTGGGCGCTGCTTTGGCACTGATGCTCGGTTTCTCCGTACGCTTCGTTCACGCTCGAGTCGACCACGTTATCGACCGAGTCTTCTTTCGCAAACGACACGAGTGCGAGCAAGCCCTCCGTGATTTTGCGCGCGAGGCAGCCTATATTACCGAATCGACGACGCTCATTAACCGCACGATCGCCATTCTCGAGGAGCGCGCCCGCGCTGCCTTCGCAGACATTCTATTGGACGACCGTAGCGGGCGTTACGGATCGATCGCGGAAAACGATCCGGCAATCGTTCGACTGCGAGCAACGCCCAAAGTCTTGGAGCTTCATGGGCTGGACTCGGCGCTGCAAGGCGATCTTGCGTTCCCAATGGTCGCTCGCGGACGGCTGGTCGCGGTGTTGATCGTCGGACCACAAAAATCGGGCGATTCTTACGCACCCGACGAAATCTCGGCGATCGCTCAGGTTGCGCAGAGCGTTGGTAACGCTCTGGACGTTCTCGCGTCCGAGCAGGGCGCGCAATCCGAATTGCTGGTCGCTATCCGAGCACTGCACCAAGCCATCCTGGAAAGGTTGCCCGAGCGGCGGATGACGTAGGGCACTCAAGAACGTTCGCGACGAAATCGGGATCTAAGAGCTAATCGCAGCATTCGGCGCCTTTGAACGTCGCAAATCCCATAGCCCGTGAACTGAGAGAATGGCGGAGAAGACGGAGGTCACCGCGAGCGCGAGGAGAGTCCAAACGAAGAAGAACGCGCCGCTGGACTGAGCGAGCATGCCGGCCGGCAGCCCTCCCGGCCGGCTCACGTGAACGGCGAAAACGACCATGCCTGCAACCGATCCGAGGAGCATGATCGTGTACCCCGATCGCCGCTCGGCGAGCACCAGCGTTCCGTATAGCCAGATGACGAGTACAGCCACCACGATCACGTTCGAAACCGCTGACCTGTCGGACCCGTAGACGATGTCATCCGTGAAGTGAAGCGACAGGAGGACGATCGAGAGCAGAGCCATGGCGGTTAAGACGATGTTGCGCTTCATATGAATTCCTCGATCGCAGGCGGCCAAACAGAGATTCACCGCCAAGTTTCTCACGGACCCATTTCCGAATCAAGTTCCGCCTTGGAACATGACCACGCCTACGGATTATGAAAGCGCACGAGGTGGCAGAGCGGTTGAATGCAGCGATCGTGCGTTCCGAACCGCGGGGTTGGGGCGTGGCCGGCGAACACGCGGGAGTACCGGAATGAACCGCCGTTGCATCAACGAAGAACAAGACATGCGCGAGGAGCCTTTATGTGAACCGGACTTTCTGCAGGCCGGATCCGGCAACACGGTCATGCTGGTTCATTCCAGCGTCTCTGGTGCCAGCCAGTGGCGTCGCTTGATCGACGATCTCAAAGACGACTTCCACGTTCGCGCGGTCAACTTGTATGGATATGGCAGGACGCCGCCTTGGTCGCGCGACGTTCCGCAGACTCTGAACGACCAGGCGCGATTGGTTGAAGCCGCGCTGCCGTCCGACGCCGATCCCGTTTTTCTTGTCGGGCACTCCTTCGGCGGGTCGGTAGCTATGAAGGTGGCAGCGCGGCTGAGCGACCGAGTCGCCGGGCTCGTATTGCTGGAAACGAATCCATTCTATTTGCTCGAGCAAGCCGGCCGCAAAGATGCCTTTGCCGAGGCCGTGGACTTGCGAGATTGCATCAAGGAGTTCGGAGCGCGCGGCGAATGGTCAGCGGCGGCCGAACGATTCGCGGACTATTGGGGCGGCACAGGATCGTGGCAACGGATGTCCGTGGAACGGCGAGCTGCCTTCGCGGCTGCGATAAAGCCAAACTATTTTGAGTGGGACGCGGTGATGAATGAGACCACGACGGCGAAACAGTGGGCGCGCCTACTTCCACGGTCCACCCTTCTCATCACTGCGCGGGACACCGTTCTGCCGATCCGTGAGATTGCGGCGATTCTGCGCCTCGCCTGCCCGCAATGGACGAGCGAGGAAATTGCAAGCGGCGGGCACCTGGCACCGCTCTCGCATCCCGAACTGGTCAACCCGCTTGTCAAGGCGTTTTTGGGGTTGCGCAGGCGTTGCGACTAGCTCGGTAGTGGTTGTCTGCGGCAGGTTAGCGGGGAGTTCGTTCCCAAAGGTTCCCAAATGGGATTCTCGAGCTAGCGGGGATGTGGAGAGATGGCAGAGCGGTTGAATGCGGCGGTCTTGAAAACCGCTGAACGTGATGAGCGTTCCGTGGGTTCGAATCCCACTCTCTCCTGATCTAGTGGTAAAGCAGCATAGGCCAGAGGACCTACTTTAGACCGAGTAGGTCGACATTCTCCAGGAATAGAACGACGCGAAACGGGTATGTAGCCTCGGCGTTGCTTGGTCGACTGAGAAAGGCTTTGCCATGACTTCATCGCGGTTCTTCATTCCCGCCATCATTTCTACGGTTCTGTTTGCTGGATGCAACGGCAGTAGCGCAAGTCCGCCGCTCTCGGGTGTAACGACGACGCAACAGCAAGCCCTTGCGCCGGCTGTAGTTCCTCGGTGGCATAAAGGGACGCCCATGCCGACGCCCCGTCTCGGTGCCGCAGCTGCCGCGGTTAAAAACAACATCTACGTGATCGGCGGCTACAACGCCGCGGGTCTAGTTGCGGCCAACGAAATCTATAATACCGTGAGCGGCACCTGGACGACGGGTGCACCGATGCCGACCGCACGGTATTACTTAGGCGTGACGGCGCTCAAGGGAAAAGTGTACGCGATCGGTGGTGAAATAGGCACGCCTTGCTGCGTTGAAACCAACGTGCTGGAAGTCTACGACCCGGCCCACAACAGCTGGGCGACGATGGCCCCGATGCCGACCAGTCGTAATAGCGTCGCCGCGGTTACGGACGGAAGGTACGTCTACGCAATCGGCGGCTATTCTAACGCCTTGGGCCGCCTAGCAAACGTCGAGCGCTACGATCCGGTAAAAAACATCTGGTCCGTACTTTCCCCAATGCTTGTTCCAAAGTCGAACACCAATGCAGGCGTTATCGGCTCGACGATCGTTGCAGCTAGCGGTGTCGGCAGTTCCGCCGACGTGACCGATAACGAAGCCTATTCGCCGGCGAAGAATCATTGGAGCGGCCTGCAACCCGAGCCCGACGCTCGCGTCGCATCCTGCACGGGCGTTATCGATGGATCGCTCTACGCTGCGGGCGGCGCCAACGCCTCGAATAAGGATGTTCGCACCGTCGACGTGTACTCGCTCAAGCACAACTCGTGGTCGCGAGCGCCCGCGATGTTGCGGGCGACGGTCGGTGCTGGAGCCGCGGTCGTCAAGGAAGGCTTGTACTGCTTCGGTGGCGCGAATAGAAGCTTTCCGACCGATTCCGGCATCAAATATCTTAAAAACGTCCAGATATACCGGCCATAATCTATACGGTCGCAGTCGCGTCGCCTGGACAAACGGTAGCCTATCCAGTCGGTGGCAGATTGAACGTGCCGTTCACCGGCTCGACGAACGTCCGTTCCTCGCGCAAGATGAACCGCTTCGTTTGTGCAAATTCGAATTTTGCGCGCGCCTGAGGATCGGTCTTCAGTCGCGCGCGATAGGCTTCGTACGAAGCGAGGCTGTCGAATCCGATCAAACCCCAGGCAATGTCGTTGGTCCCTTCGCTCGGCAGAAAGTAGCCGACGAGGTGGCCTCCGCATCGCGGAATGATCCTTCCCCACTCTCGTGCATATTGTTGGAATTCCGCTCGCTGAAACGGATCGATCTGATAACGTATGAAGCAAACGATCGTCATAGACGCCAGCATAACGCGCCATCACTTCATCTGCGGATGAACTATCTGGGCCTATAGCGCGGCGATCGAGGCCGCGGTGCTCGCGCGGAGCGCGTGGGCGAGGGTCGCCGCGTCGCACGGCGCCTCGTTTGCTAGCCACGATTCGATCAGGCCGAGCTGCGCATCCGCCAGATGATCGGCCGCAAGACGAACGGGGATCGTGAGGCTTCGCCGTTCCCTTTGAAGTTGCGAGGTGAGATAGGCCGCGATATGTTCGCTCAGTACCTGCGTCATCAAGCGACGCCCTGACCCGGCGAGCATCCCGCCGGTGAGCCGCGGGTTCTCCGCAAAATGCAGCAGGATGGCTTTCAAGCGTTCGAGTCCGCCGGGCTCGCACGCTGACGCGGCGAGGGCTTCGACCGGGCGGTCGAGACTCTCGCGAAAGATCTCGTCTTTGCTTGCGAAGTGCTCGTAGAACGTCGAGCGCCCGACGTTCGCCCGTTCGACGATGTCGCGTACGGCGAAGCCGTCGTACCCGCGCTCGAAAAGAAGATCGCGCAGTGCATCGAGCAGCGATTGCCGCGTCCGTTCGACTCGCCGGTCGGGTTTAGTCACGTCCGCCACCGCACGTCCCTTTCCGGACATTTCGACGCGCGTGTCCGGAACCGGAACGGCGCCTCTGTTACAACTCTAGCGTGGAACAAACGCGATCACCTTCTCCGTTCGCTCGCGTGCCGGACGGCGCTCCCGCCGGCATCGCGATCGCAATCGCGTCGCTCGCGACCCTCGTGTCGGTCGCGCATCATCCGACGACGTCGAGGACGCCCACACCGGCGCAAGCCATTCCGGCGATCGTCGCGCTCTCGGGCGCCGACCGGATGGTTCACGCGACCGTCATCGGCACGATGCTTGCATTGGTCTTTGGTTTCGCCGTTTATGCCCTGCGGCGCGGCCTTCATCGGTCGGCCGTAATTGCCGGACTGATCGCTTTTACGTTCGGTATCGCGACTACGGTCGGCGCGGCGCTGATCGACGGGTTTCTCATCCCGGAGATCGCGTCGCGTTACGTCGATGGGACGGCCGAGGTGATGACTCGTGGCGCGGCACTGCTGCAGACCTGCGCGCTTGCGATTCAAGTCGCAACGAAGGCTGGATTCGTTGGGATGTCGCTCGGTATCGTGTTGTGGTCGGCGGACCTTGTTTTCGACAAGGGGTTCCTGCGGATCGCCGGTATCGTCGGAGTTCTAGCGGGGATCGCCCCCGTCGTCCTGACGCTTTCGGGCGGGTACCTTAACCCGCACTCCTTGACGATCGTCATCGCAATCCAGACGCTGTGGTACCTTACCATCGCAACCGCGATACTGCTGCGCCGCGTTTAAGTCTGGAAAGGGCCGCCGGTTCGCGGCCCGGAAACGCGACGTGTGATCATCCTTTCGGGCATCCTCCACGCGCTGCTCGTTGCTGCCGGAATGGCGTGGCAAGTGGCGTGGAGTTTAATTCTCGGTTTCGTCTTATCCGGCGTCGTCCAGGCGGTGGTCTCAAAGGAGCGGATGGGCGCGGCCCTCGGCCGCAACGGCATTCGCGAGATCGCGCTGGCGACCGCATACGGTGCCGCGAGTTCGTCGTGCTCGTATGCCGCCGCCGCGATGAGCAAGACGCTGTTCAAGAAGGGCGCCGGCCTGATTCCGTCGCTTGCCTTCCTGTTCTCGTCGACCAATCTCGTGATCGAGCTCGGCGTGATCTTGTACTTGCTGATGGGGTGGCAGTTCACGGCAGGCGAGTGGATTGGCGGCGTGCTGCTGGTCGCGATCATGTCGATCGCCGTCAAACTCACCTACCCGCGCAAGCTCGTCGAGGAAGCGCGCGCGCATCTCGATGAAGCGCACGGTCACGAACACGGCGATAATGCCGTCGAGGGCGAAACCGTGTGGCAGCGGCTGCGGAATCCCAAAACGATCGTCAACGTCGCGCAGAACGCAGCGATGGATTTCTCGATGCTGCGTAACGATCTTTTCGCCGGCTTCCTGATCGCAGGCGCCCTCGCCGCTTTCGTGCCCGACCACGTGTGGAGTTCGCTGTTCTTCCAGAACGCGTCGACGACCACGCAGATCGTCGGCGGTGCGCTGATTGGGCCGCTGGTCGCGATCTTCACGTTCGTCTGCTCGATCGGCAATGTGCCGATGGCGGCGGTGCTCTGGGCCGGCGGCGCCGGTTTCGGCGGCGTGCTGGCGTTTCTCTACGCCGACTTGATCGTGCTTCCGCTGCTCGACGTCTATCGCAAGTACTACGGCTGGAAGATGGCCGCGTACATCGGGATCGTCTTCTACATTACGATGGCGGCCGCTGCGATCGTGATGGATCTTGCCTTTCGCGCGCTCCATCTCGTGCCCGCGCATCCGCTGTCGTCGCCGGTTCTGGAGCCGACGTTCAGCTTCAACTATACGTTCTGGCTCAACCTCGTCTTCGGCGCGCTCGCGCTGTGGCTCTGGAGCGTGAACCGCCGCAATCCGATGGAACACGGGTGTCACCATCACGAAGCGGCATAGCCTCGCTCGCTGGCTGCTTCTCGGTGCGCTCGTCGCGGCTCCAGCTGCGTGTTCGCATGCAACCGTACCGGCGCAGGCGCTCGTCGCAAACGCCACGCACCACCTGAGCCAGGGCGTAAAGCGCAGCCGAGCCAGTCAATTTCCGGATACGACGTCGAACGTGCATCTCGAGATGGTCTTCAACTACGCGCAGAAGAACGTCAACGCCGAAACCGGCGTCGTGGATATGGTGTGGGGATCGAGCTACGGAGCGAAGCCCAAAGGCATGTACAACACCGCGTACATTCCGTATTCGGTGGACAATTACGGGCACCCAGTGAGCTGGTACAAGAAATACCATCCGGACTGGCTCGAATACAAATGCGACCGGAAATCGCTTGCATTCCAGTTCGGTGCGACGCAGCTCGCGCCGCTCGACTTTACCAACCCGGCGGTGCAGACATTCCAATGGAGCAGTTGGGTCGATCCGCAGTTGACGGCGGGCTATGCGGGGATCGCCGTCGATACGATATCGCTGACGAACGACTGGAAGCAATGCGGCCATTTCGCCGGCGGTGGAACCTGGGTCGCGCAGTTCACGGGCCGCGAGGACGATGCGGCGTTCCGCGGCGCGATCCTCTCTTGGGAGGCCAACACTTACGCACACGTTCACGCGGAGTCGCCGACGGCGACGATGCAGGTGAACTATTCGTACGAGTTCGGCGTATCGCGCGCCGACAATCTGCAGCTCATGACCACGACCGACCTGTTGTTTGACGAGCGCGGTTTCACGAACTGGGGCTCCCGCCAAAACGTCGCGTCGCCGCAGGAGTGGCGCGGGATCGTCGATGCGATCGCGTACGTGGAATCCAAAGGCGGCTGCTATACGACCAACGCCGAGGAGCCTGGGCCGAGCAGCGGCATCTCCGCGCAAGAGCGCCAATGGGTGATTGCAAACTACCTGCTCGTCAAGAACGACTGCACGTATATGTACATGACGGGTTACAACGGAAAAGCCCAGGGCTACGGCGTGCTCGTCACGTTCCCCGAATACGCCATCGCCATCGGCAGTGCGACGGGACCGATTAAAGCCGGCCAGGGCGCGTACTCGCGGGCGTTTACGAACGGGCTTGCCATTGTTAATCCCAGCAGCGCAACCGTAACGTTCGCGCTTCCGGCCGGCACGTACAAAACCGTCGACGGGCACGTCGAAGGCGCATCCGTGCAGCTTGGCCCTTCAACCGGACTGATTCTGCTAAATTAGGGCAAATTCCGATGTAGGGCGCTCCGACCAGCGCCAAGAACACCAGCTCATGCGCGCACTTCTCAGTCTGCTGGCCTTGCTATTGCTGGCCACCTCAAGCGCGCCTCCGCGGTATCTGGTGGCCTGGGCGATGGAGGCGCAAGAGCACCCGGCGCACGGCGAAGGGCGCGACGTGCTTGCCGTCTTCGACATCAGCGACGGCGCAAACTTCGGTACGCTTGTCGCATACGCCCCGACGGCGATCCGTGCAGAGATGGCGCATCACACGAATGTCATCATGCCCGCCAACCATCGGCTGTTCGCGAATGACTTTATGGCGGCGCAGAGTCAAATCTTCGACCTCACCGACGTTCGCCATCCGCTCCTTGCCGAGTCGTTCACCGATGCCGCGGGATACACGCATCCACATAGTTTTGCGACCCTCTCGAACGGCAACGTACTCGCAACGTATCAAATCAAAGGAAACGCCGACGAACCCGGCGCGCTTGTCGAACTCGACGATCGCGGAAAAGTCGTCAAAGCGACGAGCGCTGCGGCGCCGGACATCGACGAAAACATCAGACCTTACAGCGTTCTCGCTATCGAATCGCTCGACCGCGTCGTTACCACGAGCGCGGCCATGCCGCCGCTCGATACGAAGGCGCCGTCAATCGTCGTGCAGATCTGGCGTCTCTCCGATCTCACGCTGCTCAAGACGATTCCGCTTTCGAAGCCGCCGCTCGCTAGCGGTGCCATAGCTTCCGACGACGCCTTACTGCTCGGCGACGGAAAGACCGTACTCGTCAAAACCGCCTCATGCGGCCTCTTTGTGTTAACCGGAATCGATGGCCCAAACCCCAACGCGAGCTACGTCTACGATTTCGGCGGGCGTCTATGTTCCGGTGTTCCGGTTCTCGCGGGGCACTACTGGGTCGAAGCGCAAATGTCGGCGCATGCGCTGATCGCACTCGATGTTAGCGATCCCCTTCACCCCGTCGAAGCGTCGCGTCTCTACCTCGGTCCAACAGCGCGACCGCATTGGCTCGCGATCGATCCGGGTACGGGCAACATCGTCATTAATGGTTACGGTTCGCTGCTGCATCGCATCTCGTTTGCGTCGATCGCTCCTCGCACCGGAGCGATGACGCTCGACTCTCGTTCGATCGACCTGAATCGTGCGTGGCCGGATGGTTGGAACGGTCCGCTGATCGCCCACGGAACCGTGTTCTATCATTAGTTCTGGGCGACCGGGCTAAAATAGCTTGAGCGCGTTCAGAATCGTTACGTAGACGCCCCACGCCAGCGGGATGCCTACCAAAAGCCACGAGAGCGTGAGTTTAACCGCGTTACTCATGCGACACCATCGATCAGGACTTCCGTGCTGGTTACGTGATGCCGGCTATCCACCGGCTTTACGAGTAGATTGCAGATAAATCCAACCGCGAGCAGCCCAGCCATCACGTACATCGTCACGGAATACGCGTCGGCTTTGGCGACGCCGTGGTCGATTTGATATTGCCGGATGTAGTTCACCAACACCGGACCCGCGATGCCCGCGGCGGCCCAGGCGGTGAGCAAGCGTCCGTGAATGGCGCCGACGTTGATCATCCCAAACAGATCGCGAAGGTATGCGGGAATGGTTGCGAATCCGCCGCCGTACATGGTGAGGATGATCAGATAGAAGAGGACGAACAGCGCGAGATTGCCGGCGCGTCCGCTCGCTGGAACGCACGCGTAGAGTATCGCACCCAGCGCGAAGAAGATCGCGTACGTCATCTTGCGCCCGATGAAATCCGACGTCGAGGCCCAGAAAAGCCGCCCGCCCATGTTGAACAAGCTCAACAAACCGACGAATCCGGCCGCCGCCGCCGCCGAAGCGGCGGTCGCCGCTGCCGTGTCGTGCGCAAACTTCAGCGGGAACATCTCTTGGATCATCAGCGACGCTTGCCCGAGAACGCCGATGCCGGCGGTAACGTTGAGAAAAAGCATCGCCCACAGTAAGTAGAACTGCGGCGTGCGCACGGCTTGGCTCACCAGCACGTTCTCGGCCGTAACCAACCCGACGGACGCCGTCGGCATGACGTAGCCTTCCGGCTTCCACCCCGCTGCCGGCACGCGCACGATGAACGCGCCGATCATCATGAAGCATAAGTAGATCAAGCCCATCGTCAGCATCGTCGGCGCGACGCCCGTCGACGTCGGCGACGAGTAGAACTTCATCAGAGCAACCGCGAGCGGCGCGCCGATCAGCGCACCGCCGCCGAAGCCCATGATCGCGGTGCCGGTCGCCAGACCGGGACGATCCGGAAACCACTTCACGAGCGTCGATACCGGCGAGATGTAACCGACGCCAAGCCCGATGCCGCCAATCACACCGTAGCCGAGATAGACCAGCCAGAGCTGATGCAGCGCGACTCCGCCCGATCCGACGATCAGGCCGCCGCTAAAGAAGAGTGCCGCCGCAAACATCGCCTTGCGCGGGCCGACGTCTTCAACCCATTTGCCGCCGAAGGCCGCCGACAGACCGAGGAAGACGATGGCGATGCTGAATATCCATCCGATGGCCGGGATGCTCCAGTCGCCGGGTGCCGGCGCGCTGATGCCGATCAACTGCGACATCGGCTTATTGAAGACGCTCAGCGCGTAGGCTTGACCGATACAGAGGTGGATGCAGAGCGCTGCCGGCGGAACGAGCCAGCGGCTGAAACCCGGCCCGGCAATAGAATGCGAGCGGTCGAGAAAATCGTTGTTCACGCGTTCTCCCCCAATGTGGCTCTCTTCGTTCCTTTCATTATCTAGCATAGAACGGCCGGACCCTTCAACCAGCGCGGCGCTCTGAGGGTTCCCTCGGGAACGGCAGCGAAGAGCGCCTTTGTCCGGATTCTTTGCCCCTTTTCTGGAGAGATGCATGTCCCAGCACCGGTTATTTGCTGCGTTCGTTTTGATGACGGCGCTCTGCGCGTGTCGCGGGACGAACGGAACGGCCATTCCAAGCAGCGTCTCAAACGGTGCGCGAAATGCGCCGTCGGGAATCGATGCCGGCGCGGTCGCTTTCAAGGCGCTCGGGCCGACGCATATGACGTCCGGCCTCATTCCGACGGCCGGCAAGACGAACGCGTACGCGAGCGATCCGAAGAATCCGAAACTCATCTACCTCGCGAGCGGGCGCGGAACGGGCTTGGAAACGTATTCGAGCGCGGGGATCTTTCGCACGACCGACGGCGGCGTATCCTGGCAGCCCCTCGTCACCGGGTTAACGGATACGTCCGGCATGATTGCCTCAGTCGTGAATTCGCTTTGGATGGATCCGAACGACTCAAAGACGCTGCTCGCGGCCACGGAATACAACGGCATCTTCCGCACCGCCAATGGCGGTGCATCGTGGCGCAACGTGTATCGCTCGACGCAAGCGACGCAGTTCGTCACGATCGGATCGAAGATCTTCGCGACCTCGGCCGCCGGCGTGCTGGTATCGGAAGATGACGGTGCGTCGTGGTCGATTTCCCTCGGCGGCGTGCAGCCGACCGCACTCGGCGCACCTTCGAGCGCGTCCGGCGCCGTGCTTTATGCCGGAACGACGCTCGGGATCGTCGAGATTCTTCAAGACGACGTGTGGAGCAAGGCTGGAAAACTGCCGTTCACGCGCCGAACGCACACGCAAGGCTCGACGCCGGCGGTTCATCAGATCGCCGTCGATCCGCGCCAGCCCGCTACGCTTTACGCCAGCACCAACGACGGTCTATGGGATCAGGATCTCTTCCTGTCAACGGACGGCGGAAGAACCTGGGCGCCGGTGTTGAAGCGGCCGATCTACAGTTACGGATTGGGGTCTCAAGCTATCGCCTTCAGCGTGGTGCATCCGCATCGCCTTTATATCGGCGGCGACGGCGCGTTCTACTATATCGAAGGCTCCCCGAAACTCGTTGCGTATCAAGCGGCACCCATCTCGGTGATCGACGTTCGCGATCTTTGGATCAGGGCGGGTACGGGGGACGACAACTGCACGATCGCTTCGGATCAGGGTCTCGACCGCGTGACGAAGTGTTCCACGCCGGGGCAGTCTCCGAACGACACCGTCGTCAGCAGCTCGATCGCCATGGGTCTCGCCCGTCACTTCGCTATCTCGCCGAACGGGACGACGCTCTTCGTCTCGCTGCAAGATTTCGACAGCCACATTTCGTTTAACGGCGGCGCGACTTGGGCCGAGACGAACTACTACGAAGACGGCTTCAACGAACTACGGCCGGGGAATCCGAACGCCTGTTACGTGCTCGACGAAGCGGTCGGTTTGAGCGTTTCAAACGACGGCTGCCAGACGTTTCCGAAACCGACCAGCGCTCAGTCTGCGATCGTTCCAAGCCGCCTGATGGCCAGTCCGATCGCTTTCGATCCGAAGAACCCCCTCGTCATGTACTTGCTTTCCGGTCCGATCGAAGCGCCTGGGATCAAGGGACAGCGGGCGGTATTTCGCACGGCGGACGGCGGCTCGACGTTTACGAAAGAACCGTGGCCGTTCGTGCACGCCGGCACGATCGTCGTCGATAGTGCGAACGGCTCGCACATCGTCGTCAGCGATCTCAAGACCTTTGGCTCGACGATTTCAAGCACGTTCGACGGCGGCAAAACGTGGACGCAGGCAAAAGGCGTTCCCGCCAGCGCGTTCTGGTATACGATGACGATCTCGCCGGTGAACGGTCAAACCGTTCTGGCCGCGAGCGTCGACGCGGCGACGAACGTGTACGTGCTGCGCAGCACCGACGGCGGCCGCACCTTCGTTCGTACGCAAATCGTCACGACTGCGCCGGCGCTTGCCGGGCGAATCGACGCCGATCGTCATGGCCGCCTCTATGGGCCCGGACGCGGCGACCACGACGAACGCGCTTCCGGCGCGCCGGCCGCATTCTTGTATTCGCCCGTGCGCGAGATCCGCTATAACTTACAACATACTCACGGCGTTGCCGACGCCGTGCTGACGACGCTGCGCGGCGCATTTCTTTCCAGCGACGACGGAAGCACGTGGAGCCGGATCGATGGAACGACGGTAGCGCACAGCTTTTGGGGCGTGCGCTGGCGCGACGGCTATCTCTATCTGGGCTCGGACGGCCAAGGACTGCTTCGCTCGGATGCGCCGGTTCAACGGTAAGATCGATTCAACGCTAGCCAAAGGAGAGACGCCGCATGTTCAATTTACTTGCCGTGGTCGCGCTGATTGCCGCCGCAAGCACGCCGTCGGCGCCGCCGGCCACGACGGTCACCGGCATTCCGCTTGACGCACCGTGGAAAGTGACGATCTACCAGCTCGCGCGCACGAAGTTCATTCATCCGGCTTGGGGCTGGCAGCATTCGGAACGCAACTACGACATCGGCATGAAGCTTGCGGCGGGCGACGGCTTGCAGGTCGATACGGACGTGCTTTTTGCCGCCGCGTTCCTGCACGACATGTCGGCGTTCATGCCGTGCGCCGACACGAAACTCGAGCATGGCGACTGCGCGGCCGAATTGAGCGGCCCGATTCTACGCGATGCCGGATTTCCGATGAGTAAGTTTCCCGCAGTTCAGGCAGCGGAACGCGGGCACATGTATTATCGCAATCCGGGCACGGACGCAGCCGCCATCGTTCTTCACGACGCCGACTCGCTCGATTTTCTCGGCGATATCGGGGCGGCCCGCATGATCTCGCTTACTGGGGATTCCGCCGCGACTTTCGCGCCGGCGGTAAAATCACTGCGATCGTTTCTTAAGGAAATTCCGCCGCGCCTGCTCACCAAGACCGGGCGCCAAATGGGAGCCGAGCGGGCAGCGGAACTGCAGCGCTTTCTGGACGCTTTGGACGTCCAAACGTTTGGCGGGCGCGCGATGTAATCGGCTTCAGACTTTTTTCATCGACCTGAGCGAGACTGGCTTCGGAAGGAGCCTACTCACTCTCATGAGCGTTCATTCGACCGGTATTTTTCGTGCGTGCGGCCTTTTGGTCGCACTTGGGTTAGCGGCGTCGGCGGCCGTCAGGGCCGACTCCGGCGCGATCGTCGTCAGGATGGAAGGCACCAACGGAAGCGGTGAATCCGGAACGGCTACGCTGACGCCGAAGGGCACCAAGACGGTGGTCGTTATCAAACTTTCGGGTGGATCGCCGGTCGAGCAGCCGGCCCACTTTCATACGGGGACTTGCGACCACTACGAACCGCGGCCGCTCTACGGCCTCAACGACGTTGTCAATGGCCATTCGACCAGTACGGTTAACCAGCCCATCGACAAACTCACGGCGGGCAACCTGATCATCAACGTTCATAAGTCTTACGACGACATTGCGACGCAGGTGTCGTGTGGAGTCGCCAAGCCGTGAACTTCCTCTCCCGCCGGCGGGTCGCAGTTCAGATCGGCGCCGGCTTCCTCGTGGGCGTGCTTCTGCTGGTGGTCGTGGCGGCGATCGTCGTCAATCGTGCGGCGGTCATGCGCTCGCGCGCCAACGAAGCCGCTGCGCTGGCGGGCATCAGCACGCTCACGCGTAACGTGCTCGTCCACCTGCTGGATCAGCAATCGGCCGTGCGCGGTTACGTGGCGACGGGCGATAAATCGTTCTTCGTCGCTTTCCGCGCTGCGGACGTGGCTTTGCGTGCCGATCTCGCGACGCTGGATACGAGCGACCAGACCGATGCCGTCGACTCGGCGCGCCTCGAGCAAATCGACGTCGAAGCCGAGCGCCTCGAAAGCGACGTCGAGTCGGTCCGTAAGGACTTTGCATGGCAGCTCATGCTGGTCGAGAGCAAAGAGCGCACCCAGTCGTCGGCGGCAATGAAGACGAGCAACGAGGCCTTCGACAAGCTCCGCCACGACAACGACGCGCTGCTCACCTATACGTCGAACCAGGCGAAAAACGCGCAAGCCGAATCCGAGCGCGCGCAACAAGAACTGGTGTACGTGCAGATCGGCAGCACCATCGGCGCGGCGGCGCTGCTGATCGTCACCGCACTCCTCGTCGGCGGCGGAATCGCGCGGCGCCTTTCCTATGTGACGGAGGCCCTCGTCAACGTTACCGAGCACGATATTCCCGCCCTGACAGTGGCGTTCGATCGGCTTGCTTCGGGCGACCTTTCGGCGCACTTCCAGTCGATTCACGCGGTTCTCGTCGACAAAGGGCGCGACGAAATCGCCACGCTGGCGCAGAG
Source organism: Vulcanimicrobiota bacterium (assembly GCA_963782265.1). GTDB lineage: Bacteria > Vulcanimicrobiota > Vulcanimicrobiia > Vulcanimicrobiales > Vulcanimicrobiaceae > CAWAJD01. The sequence goes on along the minus strand of CAWAJD010000037.1, from coordinate 29,232 downwards.
CTACAACGGCGTCGTGGGCGGCCTCGATTCGATCGCGGTCGAATTCAACAAGATGACCGGCGGGCTGCGCGGCATGATCGCCCGCATCGCGATGGCCGCCAACGACCTCGCCCACACCAGCATGCGCATGTCGACGGCGGCCGGTGAATCGACGTTGGCGGTCGAGCAGATCGCCGTATCGATTACGGGGGTCGCCGATCAGGCGCGCAGCCAAGCCGAACGTATCGCATCGGCGACCACCAAGGTCGACGACCTTTCCCTGGGCGCGAACCGAATCGCCGCCGGCTCCGACGCGCAGGCGAGCGCTTCGCTCAAAGCCGTCGACGCGGTCGAACGCCTCGACGAACAGATCGCCGCGCTGGCTACGCTCGGGACGACGCTCGCGCAGGCCGCCGTTCACGCGCAAGAAGAGGCGCGCAGCGGCGAGACGTCGGTCGGGCTCACGTCGAAAGCGATGGGCGAGCTGAAGGACGCAACGGAAATCGCGCGCGCCGCGATGGCAACGCTCGAGACGAGTTCGGGCACGGTCTCGCAGATCGTCTCCGTGATCGACGACATGGCCGATCAAACGAACTTGCTCGCGCTTAACGCCGCGATCGAAGCCGCGCGCGCCGGGGAGCAAGGCCGCGGTTTCGCCGTCGTCGCCGACGAGGTTCGCAAACTGGCCGAACGGTCGCGCGTGTCGACGCGAGAAATTACGACGATCCTCGATTCGATCCGTGCCGAAACGATACGTGCCGCGAAAGCGATCGCCAGGGCGTCAGATCAGATGGACGTCGGCCTCGCACTTTCGGTCGGCGCGACCAACGCGCTCGGTGCGGTCGGCTCGGCAATCACGCAGACTGCCAGCATCGCCAGCGAAGTGGCCAATCGGTCGTCGGAGATGCGTTCCGCGTCCAACGCGTTGACGCAAAGCATCGCCAGCGTCTCGAGCGTCATCGACCAGAACGCCGCCACCGCCGAAGACGTTCGAGCCAACAGCGAGACCGTGCTCTCGACGATTCGTCCCGTGACCGCGTTTGCAGAGCATCAAGCCCTCGCGGCACAAGACGTCGCCAGCGCTACGACGCAGCTTTCGGTGCAGATCCAAGAGATCGACGCTTCATCGCGCTTGTCGCGCACCAACTCCGAGAGTTTGCGCGGACTCGTCAGCGAGTTCCGCAACGTCGAAGCCGTCACTCGCGCCCCGGTGATCCCAATCTCGGCCGGCAGATTCGACACGGGCGAGAGCGAAGGTCAAACGGCTTAGACATCGCTAGGCGCGTTTCACGGCGGCGCCGCAGGCTCGTTCGATTTCTGACGGGGATGCTTCGAGCGCCGCAGCAACGCGATCCCGATCGGCGCGGGTTCGGTTTTGGCTGAGCTTCGCCTTAGCGCGAAGTGCGTCGACGCGCATCTCGAATGCGACGATGCCCCGCAGCTGGTTCTCGAGATAGCCAACGTCCAGCCGTTCCATCATCCACGGTTCGGGTCGTCCGGCTTCGAACTTCGACGTGAGAAGCGCGAGCGTGCGGTATGCGTCGCCTTCCTGCAGATTGCCGTCGCAGTGCACCGCTTCGTAGTTCCAGGTTGGGACCGTTTTATAGGGCTCCTCGTACCAGCCCGCGGAAACGTATGCGTGCGCGCCTTGAAAGACGGCCGTGGCGGCCGCACCTTCGAAAATCGCATCGGCGTGCGGATTGGCCCGAGCGACGTGGCCTAGGAGCCACAATCCGTCGTCGCGGTTTTCGGCGAGCATCGGCAGATGGCTTATCTGCGGCGCTCCGTTCGAGAACGTCATCAGCAATCCGAAGGGGTAGGCGCCGATCAGTTCGAGCGTCCAAGCGAGCTCGTCGACGGCGAAAGCGGGAGGCGTATACATCCGGGCTTCATTCGGGCCCGTACGTTTTAGACTCCCGCTTACGCCGGCCGGGCGGTCGGCACGAACTCCATGTACGCCGCCGTACGTGCGGCGTACGATGCGTCGAAATAGCGCTGGACGACGTGAAGGGCCGCCGAAATGCCCGACGTCAGGCCCCCGGCGGTGACGATCGCCCCGTCGTCGACGAAGCGTACGCCGCGAACGAGGTTGACCTTCGGGAAATCGCTTGCGAATTTGTCGTAGTACTCATGATGGGTCGTTGCCGATTTACCGTCAAGAATACCGGACTTTGCAAGTTTGAAGGCGCCGGTGCATACGGACATGGTCAGGTCGATTTCACCCTGGATATCGCGAAGGATCTTCATAAACGTTTCGGAGCCGTTTGACTGGGCCCCGACGACGAGCACGTTCGGGCGAAATGGAATCGCTTCGAACGAGTACGTCGGCTCGATTCGAAGTCCGTTCGTCATTTCGACGATCTCCGTGGTTTCGGCGACGGTAAAGAGTTCGAAGGGCATATCGCCGTTCGGATGCATCGTATCCTGAAACGTCTCCCAGGGGCCCGCGAGATCGATCACGTTGGCGTTGGTGGAAATAACGAAACCCACCCTGATCGTTCCGTCCTTCGGAATCGGCAGCGGTGCCGCCGGTACGGCGAGTCCGTCGTCCGAAAGGGCGGAGGCTTTTCCCGCCGCGCTCATCACGAAACTACCGGCGAGCGCGGCTCCGAGTACTTGTCGTCTATTCATAAGCGTACTATGCGCGTTGCGAGCGTTGCCGGATTGAACGCTTTCTCACGAAGGGTGCTAAAATCGTTCAAGACGCGTCAATTGCCCCGCGTCGATGATGGGAGCCGTGGTAGAGAAGCTTCAGCCCGGACAGTGGTACGGCCACGTCGAGCGCAGTCAGACGATCGGCGGCGTACTCCTATCGATCGTCTTCCACGATCGGCCGCGTTCGATCGGCATTCACGAACATACGTGGTCGTACTTTATCATGCCGTACGCCGGCGGCTATCGTGAGACCAAGGATGGCGCGACGATCGACTACGAGCCGTTCAGCATCGCATTCCATCCGGCCGGGTTCGTTCATTCCGACGAGGTTCTAGCGCCCGAGAAGTTCTTTGCAATCGAACTGCAGACCGAGTGGCAGATGCGCGCCGGGCATCTCTACGATACGTCGGCGTGGCGTTTCGAACTGCAGCACGGCGAAGCGGTTTGGCTCGCTATACAGCTCCTGCAGCGTTTTTTGGCCGGCGAACTCGACGACGTTTTCGAGGTTGACGCGATCGTGTCGGAGATGCTGGGCATCGCACTGCGCCTGGTCGATCGGGACCGGCCGCAGCGTGCGTGGGTCAACGACGTAAAACGCCTGTTGCGCGAAGGTTACGCGGGCCGCGTGTCGCTGGAAGAGCTCGGCGCGCAGATCGGGATCCATCCTGCCTCCCTCTCGCGCGGGTTTCGTCTCGACGAAGGGATCACGATCAGCGAATATCTGAGCCGCGTGCGCGTCCAGCAAGCTTGCCGGCAGATGACCGATAAGAACGTGACATTGGCCGAACTGGCGGCGAATTGCGGTTTCGCCGATCAAAGCCACCTGACGCGCGTCTTCAAGTCGATCACCGGATCGCCGCCCGGCGTCTTTCGGGATCTCGTCAGGGGGCAGCCGGCTTACTGATACGGATCCGGCACGAATGCGTTCGCCGGCAAGGTTTTCGGGAACTGTACGTTGCTCAGGCGGTAGTGCCAAACGCCGCTATGCGACGAAAAAGGCGTAACGCGCAGTTTGCCGTCGAGCGACCCGTCGGTTTCCATCCAATACCCGCTCGTATCGGCATAGTGCTGCTCGACGGTGCCGGTGAACCCGCCGGTGCTCCACGAGTAGCGAATCGTGCAGAACCGCATCGACGTGATGTCGACGACGACGTCGGTTAACTGCCGGCGCGGGTCGGTGGCGCGCGGCGTGAGGTGAAGCGCGTGCCCGGGGTTGCCGTTCTCGCACGTCGCTGCGCCGCGATCGTCGACCGCGTAAATGCTGGGGCCGATCACCGTTTCGACGGCGATCGTTTTAAGGGTCGTCGGCCGGTCCGGCTCGGGCGTCGCATAGGACGAAACCGGCGCTTCGACGTCTTGATATCCGAGCATTCCGTCGCGCAGCGCCCGATACGAGCCATACCACGTGGGATCGAAAAAGGAACGCTGGGTGACGTAGCGCCGGTCGGCGTAAACGTCGACCACTTCGCTCTTGAAATCGTCGGTGCGATGGCGCAGGATCCAACTGCTCGGCAGCGAGCCCGAGCCGATCGAAAGCCACACCTGCCCGCGAATCGTAAACGGTATGACTTGAAGGCCGCTGCCCTGGCCGTCGATTCGATACGAAACGTACGCCGGCTCCGGCAGCTGCTTCATCGCATTCAATGCGGCGATGTAAAACGATTGTGCGGAGGGCGGATCGTCCGCGCGCGCGGGCAGCGTCCCGAGCAGCGCGGCGCAAGCAAGCAGCAGTCCCAGAGCGAAGGCGATTGTACGGCGCATATCTGCAACGTATAATACGCGCAACGGGGCGCTATCGCGCGTCGGCTAACCGTATTCTAACCGGAGCGTCCACCCTCGAATCAGCAGCCAGAGCATAAAGACGAGTTCGCCGAAAAACGTAACGAAGACGAAGTCGAGCATAGCATTGGGATAAAGATACGGCTGCAGGCTGTTCACGATCCACCCCAATCCGTTGATGATTAAGAGCATCCCCAGCCACCAGGGAATGTAGCGCGAGCGAACGATGAGATAGCCGACGAGCAGCAGATGCAATCCAAAGATGATGAGCGCAAACGAATAGTCGGAACGAAACGCGTGTATCAGCAGACCAACCTGCGCCGCCAGTGGGGCCGGCCCAAAATTCGCGAGGTATTCCGGCGTCGTCAGCATGCGATAGACGGTCGTAAGATTGAAGAGGGCGGCGAGCGCAATCGCCGCGTAGACCAGTTGGAACCAGGCTGCGAGGAGCGACAGCGCGCGGTTGACCGGTGCGAGAAGAACGAAAAGGCCCCAAGCGATCACGATGTCTTCAACGAAGTTGATCAAATAGCTGAAGATTATCGTGAGAAAGAGCCCATGGTGGGCGCCGATGTTGGCAGCCGTCAACGCGGCATTGCCGGGAACCATTAGCTTCGGGAAAATCGTAAACTCGGCGTAACTGACGGGGTTGAGCAGGTACGCAAAGCCGACGGTCAGCGCGGCTTGGCGTAGCGTAATCCCGTCGGGGTATCTCGCATTGCTGGATGAAACCACGATCACCTCCGCCTTGGGCGCCGGCTCTAACGCGCGGCTGGAAGCGTCAGCCGGACGCGCGTTCCCTTCCCCGGTTCGCTGTCGATATCGATCGTACCGCCCGCACGTTCCACCGCGCGCTGAGCGATCGCGAGACCGAGGCCGGAGCCTTCGATCGGATCGCCGGACGGCGTGCACGCGTCGCCGCGGAAGAAACGGTCGAAGGCGTGTTCCAGTTCGCGTGCGGTCATACCCGGTCCGCGGTCCGAGACGTCGATGCGTACCGAACCGTCGTGGCGCGCAACGTCGATCGTGACCGGCGAATCGGGTGCGTAGCGGACGGCGTTCTCGACCGCATTCTTCAGCGCTTCATACAGTTCGCTTTCGTCGCCGTCGAGCGGCGCCGTTTCGGCCCCCGTGACGACGATGCGCCCGTCGCCGGCAATCGGTGCGAGCGCGCCGGCGACGCGAACGGCGAGCGCGCTCGCGTCGATGCGTTCGACGTGCGGCCCGGCCGGGCGTTCGAGGCGGGCGAGCAGGATGAGTTTCTCGATCGACGCGCGCATCCGCCGGCTCTCCGAGAGCATCGTCGCGACGACGCGCTCGATGGATTCACGATCGTCGATCGAGCCGCGCTGCAGCATTTCGAGATATCCCATCACGACCGTAAGCGGCGTCCGCAGTTCGTGGCCGGCGTCGGCGATAAACTGACGCATCTGCTGCTCGTGCCGCTGGCGTTCGGCGGTCGCAAGGGTCAGCCGGTGCGCGACGTCGTTGTACGCCGAAGTGAGATCGCGCAGTTCGACGTTGCCTTCGTCCGGCAGCGGTTCGGGAGCGAAGTCTCCGCCGGCGATGCGGTGCAGCGACGTGGTGACGTCCGCGAGGGGCGCGATCGCGCGCCGCGTGATCCGGCGGCCGGCAAGCCACGCGAGGAAGATCGTCAGCAGGCCGACCGGTATGACGACCGCGAGATAGTGAAGGAAGAAGAGCGATAGATCGTCGACATCCGGCAGCACGACGATCGAGCCGCCCGGAACGCGCGCGATGCTGGGATGCAGGCCGAAGAGCGCGCCGAGCGCGTGCACGTTGTGGCGCGCGGGCGGCGGCATATCGCGCGCGTTGCCGGCCAGCATTTGCTGGTCGTCGTCCAGCACGAAGACGTGAACGCGCGTCCGGTTGAATTCGTTGACGATGACCGACGCATACTCGGGCAGCGTCTCTCCTTCGGCTTGATACTGTGCGGCAAGCACTTCGGCACGCTGCAGCGCCGTCGCGACCGATCCGTTGAGCGATCCGACGTAGAGCACGATCGCAAGCACGCTGGACACGGCGACGACGATAAGAATCAGTACGACTGCGAGGACGACGTACCCCATGGTTAATCGCCGCGCGAAGCGCGCGAACGGGACCTCAGTCGGCACGCAGCGTGTACCCCGCGCCGCGAATCGTCGCGATGAGCGACTTCTCGAATCCGCCGTCGACCTTAGCGCGCAGATACGAGATGTAACGTTCGACCGCACTCGTACCGACGTCGGCTTCATCACCCCAGACGAGATCGAGTAGGTCGTCGCGCGAGAACACGCGTTTCGGCCGGCGCAGCAGGGTCACCAGCAGCTTGTATTCCAACGGTGACAGGTCGAGGCGGCGGCCGTCGCGTTCGACGACGTGCTCGTCTAAGTCGACGGTAAGCCCTTCGTACTGCAAAACGGAGCGCCGCTCGAGGTGCGGCCGGCGGAGTTTCGCATCGATGTGGGCGAGCAGCTCGGAAATTTCGAACGGTTTGCTCAAGTAGTCGTCGGCGCCGGCAGTAAGGCCCTCGACTTTATCGTACACTTCACCCTTCGCGCTCAGCATCACGATCGGCGCGTCGGTCACGCGGCGCAGCATCGGCAGCAATGCGATTCCGTCGATCTTCGGCATCATCACGTCGAGCACGATCAGGTCGGGCGACCATTCCTTCGCCAGCGCCAACCCGGCTGCGCCGTCGGCCGCCGATCGCACCGCGTACCCGCCGTGCCCGAGTGCGAGTTCGAGCAATTCGCGGATACGCGGTTCGTCGTCGATAATGGCGATGCGCGGTGCTTCGGGCGTCATTCGAAACGCAATGCCTCGATCGGATGCAGTTCCGAAGCCTTCTTCGCCGGATAGTAGCCGAAGAAGATGCCGACCAGCGCCGAGAACGCGACCGAGAGCACGACCGACCGCGATCGGAATGTCGGTCGGCCATTTCGCGACGGTTGCGACGATGACGGAAAGCACCCCAGTGCGCCGATACAGCCGAGCAACGCCGCCGGTGAACGTGAGCAGACGGCTTCGGCGAGGAACTGGAGCAGGATGTCTTTCCTCGCGCGCCGACCGCCATGCGCAGGCCGATCTCGCGCGTGCGTTCGGTGACCGAGACGCAGCATGATGTTCATGATGCCGATGCCGCCGACGAGCAGCGAGACCGACGGCGACGCCGGCCAGCAGCAGTTCGCATGAATGTTCCGGTCTGCCGACGCCGCTCGCCGCGATCGATCTTGCAGGTTACGGACTTGGAAGTCATCCGGCGGCGCGCGACGATGCGGTGCCGCTGTCTCGAGGAGTCCCGTCACTTCGGTCTGCACCGCGTCCGTTTCGATCGGCGCTTGCGGCCGACACCATGCAGCTGACCGACGGTGGTCTGACCCGTCATCCGCTCCATTGCGGAGGTATACGGAATCAGGACGGTGTCGTCCTGGTCTTGTCCCGTCCCGCTCTGTCCGAGCTGAGTACCGATCGACCGTGTACGGCGCGTTCTTGATCAGTATCGTCTGGCCGACTGGTGCGCATTTTTGGCAAAGAGATTCTTGCACGACGGTCTGCCCGAGCACCGCGACCTTTGCGGCCGAGTCGACCTCGCCTGCGTGAAGAGCCGCCCCGGTCGCGACCGGCCACGAGCGAATGTAGGTGTAGGTCGGCGCCGCGCCGGCGATCGTCGTCTGCCAGTTGTTTTCGCCGGCGACGACCTGCGTGCGCGCGTTGACCTCGGCGATACGGAGGCTACGCCCGGAACTTCGCGATCGCGAGGCCGTCGGCGGGCGTCAGCGTCGACGCCGTGCCGAGACCGCCGCGCGCGCCGGTGGTGGTGACGCTGCCGGGCTGCACGACGATCAGGTTCGAACCGAGCGCGTTGATGCTGTCTTGCACCTGGACGCGTGCGCCGGTTCCGATCGCGACCGTAACGATCACGGCGGCGACGCCGATGACGATGCCGAGCATGGTGAGCAGCGAGCGCACCTTATTGCGGATGAGGGCCTGAAGCGCCAGGCGGAGCGTTGCACGGAGGTTCATGCGACTTGTTTCCGTGATCTTATCCGCGATGACGCGGCCGTCGCGGAAGGTGACCACGCGGCGTGCGTAGGCCGCCATGTCCGGTTCGTGGGTGACGAGCATGATCGTGATGCCGCACTCGGCGTTGAGCCGCGTGAACAGCGCATCACGTCTTCGGAGGTCGCGTATCGAGTGCGCCGGTCGGCTCGTCGGCGAGAATGAGTCTCGGATTGTTGACGAGCGATCGCGCGATTGCGACGCGCTGCTGTTGTCCGCCCGAGACTGATTGGGATGATGGTTTGGCCGATGCGCCAACCGACGATCCCATCTCATCGAGTGCTGAGGCGCGCCGCGTTGCGGTTCCGGCACGCCGGCGTACACCATCGGCAACTCGACGTTTTCGAGTGCTGTCGTTCGCGGCAGCAAGTTGTACGACTGGAAGACGAACCCGAGGCGGCGGCTGCGGATGTCGGCGCGCGCGTCGGCATCCAGCGTGAGGCTTCGGGCCTTCAAAGAGATACGTGCCGGCAGTGGGGCTATCCAGGAGCCCGGCGATTTGCATGAAGGTGGATTTACCGGATCCCGACGGCACCCATCACGGCGACGAACTCGCCGGGGTTGAAGGTGAGATCGACGCCGCCGAGGGCGACGACGTCATCGCCGCCCAACCGGTAGACTTTGCGAAGGCCACTGACGGCCACGACGGGTGTCATCAGTGGATCCCTCGCACCCCGGTCGCACTCCCGCCTATCGGCGATAGTGTCCCGGCGGTGCCGCTCGTGCGACCGGAGCGCTGCTGCGGGCTGGCAGCCCCGGTCACAACTTGATCGCCGGCGGCCAGCGTTGCCGGTGCGACCGGCGTCACGGCTGCCTGCGTGCTTGTGATGAGATTTACCGTTACCGGTACGCGCACGGGCTTGCCGTTGCGCAGTACCACGATCGACCCGGTCGAACCGGCGGCGGGCGTCGCTGCGTCCGCGCCGTTCGTGGTCGCGCCCCACGGCGATTGCGTGCCGCTGCCTTTTACGTGCACTGCAGCGGCGGGCACGACGAGCGCGTTGTCGGCGCTGGCGACGTCGATCGTCGCGTTGGCGGTCATGCCCGGCAAAAGTTTACCGTCGGTATTGTTGACGTTCACGACCACGTCGTAGGTGACGACGTTGTTCACGGTTTGCGGATTGATGCGAACCTGCGCGACCGTGCCGTTGAAACTCTGTCCCGGATAGGCCAGCACCGAGAAGTTGACGGGTTCGCCGGCTTTCACGTTGCCGATGTCCGGTTCGCCGACGTTGATGTCGACTTCCATCTTGTTGAGATCTTGCGCGATCGCGAAGAGCGTCGGCGTCGTCAGCGACGCGGCGACGGTTTGTCCGACCGAGACGTCGCGAGCGACGACGGTGCCGTCGACCGGCGAAACGATGACGGTGTGGTCGAGGTTGAGCTTGTCCGATTCAACCGTCGCGGCTGCGGAAGCGATCGCCGCTTGCGCGGCTTGCGCCGCGTCGGCTTGGGCTTGAGCAGTCGATCCGCTCTCGCCGGCGGTTGCGACGCCGGCTTGGGCTTGCGCCTGCGCCTGCGCGGCCGCGGCTTGCGCGTTGGCGACGTCGCTGGCATCGCCCGCGACCGCTTCGCGATCGGCGTCGACGCTGCTCTTCGGGACGTAGCCCTGTGCGTACAGTGCTTCATCGCGCTTGTCGGTGGTTTGGGCCAGCGTCAACGCCGCCTGCGCTTTGGTAATATTGTCTCGTGCGGCCGCGGCCGCGTCCTGCTGTGCGGTGGCATTGGCTCCGGCAATGCCGATACCGGCAGCGGCGCCGTTTGCATTCGCGCCGGCTTCGGCAGCGAGCGCTTGCGACTGCACGAGCCCCGCGTTCGCTTGATCGAGCTGTGCTTGGAAGCTGCTCGGATCGATGCGCGCGAGAACTTGGCCTTTCTTGACCTTACTGTTGTAGTCGACGTAGATCGTCTGGATCGTTCCGGAGACCTGCGTTCCGACCGAAATGTTGTTTTGCGGGTTGACCGTTCCCGATGCGGTAACGCTCTGCACGAGGGTTTGCTGCGCGACGGGTTCGGTGGCGTAACGCACGGTCGCCTGCGAGCGGACGATCGCGAACGTGAGGATCGCGACGGCGAGCAGTGCGCCGGCGGCCGCGTAGATCAGCCAGCGAGGTATTTGCGCGAGTGCGCGGGGTGAGGGGAGTGCGAATGTCGTCATGGCTTGCTTAGCGTAGGCGTGCAGCCAGACAAGAAGTGGAGAGGCCTAAGGCGGTAGATTAGGACGGGGTGAGACAGTGGAGAGCGAAGAACGCGCGATGAACTCTCGGCAACTGCTGGTCTTGATGCCTCGTCGCGCTGGAATAACGCCGCAAACGACGCTGGCGCTAGCCGAGAATATGGACGGTCTCGATTTTGCGCTCCTGGAGGAGGTCGGGCGTCCGGTCGATCACGCCCGCAACGCGCTCTCGCAAAGGGCGCTGGCGCAATCCGCACCGGATGCGTTATGTCTATGGATCGACGACGACTGCTATTGGTGCGCGGGGACCGTCGCGCTCATGCTCTCGACGCTGAAGAAGAACGAGAACGTCGACGTTCTCACGGCCTATTTCGGGCCGCGCGCGCCGTTTTCGACGCCGCTGTGCTTGATGCGCCCGAACGACATCGCGAGTGCGCCGCGCGAAGGGCGCGACTTTCAGTTCGGGCAGGTCGTTCCGATCGCCAGCGCGAGCATGAACTTCGTGCTGCATCGCGCAGAGCTGCTGCACGAACTCGGACCCGAGCCGTTCACACCGCTGCCCGGCTCGCTCGGTGAAGATCATAGTTTTTTCGAACGCGTCCGGGCCGCCGGCCGCCGTGCCGCTTTAGCGAGCGGCATCGTCGTCGCGCACTGCGAGGGCGATTTGGCGTTCGTGCCGGCCCGCCGCCCGCTCCGAGTTGTCGGCAACACGCTCGCCGCCACTGACGATCCGCGCACCGACGCGGAGATCGCAGCCGAATATCGAGGCCGCAACCTCCGCAGGTCGTATGGCCCCGGCGTAGATGCGTTTAAACGCACCGATGACAAGGCTTACTTGATGATTGAACCCGTTTGGACGACTTCGAAATCGGAGCCGGGGACGTTTTTGAGTTGATCGAGGTCGTTGTCGTTCCAGCAGGTTTTCTTGTTGTTGCCGGTGCCTTCGCCTTGGAAGTACCAGTTGGTGCCGTTGTCGGCCATCATCATTCCGTATTTCTGCATTGCGGTCGCGATGATCTTGGATTGACCGTGAAGCGCCGAAACCTTGAACGATGCTTTGAGCCGGAACCGCAAACCCATCGGCGGCAAACTCGAGTCGCCGTCGCTGCTGGCGAAGTGCGTCGCCGGGTGGATGTAATCGTCCTGCGAGCTGCCGAACGTTACGCGCAGCGCGTGGTTGATGACGCCCGCTTTCACTTCGGGGCATTTGATCAGCGCCGGGAATTGCTAGCCCGGCGGCGTCGGCCGAGGTCCAACCGTTTGGACGTAGCGCGTTCGAGTTCAGGTTCCACATGGCACCGGAGCCGGCGTGCCACCTCTTGCCACCGTCGATCGGCGTGGAATTCCACATTTCGTAGAGCTTGCACGGTGCGCCCGGCTGCGCGCCCTGCTGCAGAACGAGAACGTGCCGGTCGCCCGAAGCGTTGCTTCCGCCTTCGATCGGCGCGTTGGTTGGAATCGGATACGGGCCTTTATTGCTTTGCGACGCGTAGCCGAAGCTTACCGGAACTTTCTTCTGCGTGGCCGGAACGACGACGAAAGGAATGCCATACGCTGGGTCCTCGCCGAAATCCGGGTGGAGATTACCGGGGAGCGCGGCGATGTATTTGCCTGAGTTCGGATCGAGCGGCAGTTTCGAAACGTCGGCGTTCCACCAGTTCTCGCCGGTCGCGGGCGTCGTGGCTGCCGGAAAGATCTGGCAGCCGCTAACGACCGGCGGCCCGCCGGCGCTTGCCTTTAGCGCCGCCGGCTCGGCGGGGCCGGCGAGCGTGCCGTTCGGCGTGGTCGCGTTTCCGGCGCAGCCGGCGATAATGAAAGCCGCACAAATAGCGGGAACCTTGCGCATGGTTAGCCCTCCTTGTTGAGTCCGGTCGTTCTCCCCCGTGTAAGTGGTTCTTTTGAAGGCTCTCGCTCGCCCGCTTTGTTTTGCATGACGGCCCAAGCGCGGCAGCGAACGGCGGCCCAATGGCACGTGTTGTGGTCCTTAGCGTCGTCGCGACGCTCGTTTTTCTGGGCTTAACGGTCTATATCGGTATCCGGGCCGGCCTCATGCCGGCGAATGCCGATGCGAAGCCGGGCCGCCTCGAGAGGTGGGCGGCGAAAACGTCGCTTCGAGCGTCGCTCGCGCGCGAGGCGCCGCGCACGCCGAATCCGCTGCCCGCAACCGATGCGAACTACGCCGCCGGCATCAAGCTCTATGGGGAGAATTGTGCGGTCTGTCACGGCGCTTCCGACGGCGAGCCCAGCAACATCGCCAAGGGCCTCTATCAAAAGCCGCCTCAACTTGCGAAGGATGGCGTCGAAGACGATCCGGACGGCATTACGTACTGGAAGGTCGCGCATGGAATCCGATTGACCGGGATGCCGGCGTTCGACGGAACGCTGCGCGAGGATCAGATTTGGCAAGTCGCGCTCTTCCTAAAAAATATGGACGCCCTTCCGCCGGCGCCGCAGCGCCTTTGGAAGGCCGTCCACATCTAGACTTGACGCGAGCGTTTTAGATTAGGGCGTGCCGCCGGGGTTCGTGGTATTCGGACCCGGTTCGACCGGCTTCGCTGCGAAGAGGTACTGATCGTTGGCGGTCGGCCCGGGCTGCGGGTTGACGACGCCGCCTACGAGGTTGTCGTTGTTGCGAAGGTTATTGCCGAATCCGTAGTTCGGAAAGACTTGGCCGTGGATGCTGCCATCGCTGGAGAGCGTACCGACGATGTGCAGTTTTCCGTTTCCGGTTTCCACGCCGGGGATCCCGATGTCAGTCGTCGTTGGGCCGATGTCGAACCAAATGTAGTTTCCGTCGCGTCCGCCGACGACTTGGATGAACGCTTTTTGATAGGCGTTGTGATAGTAGCCGCGCAGAATACCATCTTGAGTGATCTGGATGTCGAGTCTGCCGTAGATCGGATACGGGGAACCGTAAACCGTGGTGATCGCGGTCTCGTAATGATAGTTCGTCCAGGTCGTTGCTGCGGGCGTATCCGCCAGTGCCGGCGCGGACATCGCGACGATCGTCACGAGCGAGATCGCGGATGCAAAGCGGCGGGCGAAAGAGCGAATCATGCTGGGTTCCTCCGGGGGCGTCAAGTCTCGGTGTTCTGGAGGTAGAGCGCTTTGCTGGTCGAGAACGTGACTTGCGTGTCGAATTCGGAAAATCTCGATTTTCGAGGGCTGCCGGTTTGGGAGCGCCCGTCTCGCGTGCTCGAAGCGCTGAACCGGGTCCCACTCGGTGCCCCTGTGTCATTTATAACCGAAATTGAGCCGCGAGGGTTATCTGCCCGGGTGATTGAGGAGCGATTTGGCCTAGTGCTGGTCGAGACGAGCACGCTCGGCCCCGATCGTTGGCTCGTCCGCATGACCCGGCGGACCGAAAGTGGTGCAAGAAATCCGGTCGTCCGCCTGCTCGAAGCCACGCCCCCATTTGCGCATCTATCGACGGCTACGCTGGATCGATTGGCGGCGACCGCATCCACGCAGAGCGCGCGGCGCGGACGCCTGCTGGTTGAAGCCGGCGTTGAATGGCGGTCGGTCGGCGTCGTCGCCGAAGGCGTAGCCGCCGTTTCGAACGGCAGCGGCGCGCGCCAGCACATCACGTATGAAATGTTTCCACATGAGGTCTTCGGCATCGCGGCCTTCTTCGATGGCGGCGCGCCGGTTGCGAACGTTATCGCGATGACGAAAACCACACGCATCGTCAAGCTTCCATGGTCGACGCTGACGGACGTCGCGCGCGAGAATCCGGATCTGCTCTTCGGATTGGGAGCGGTTCTCGGCCAGCGTCAACGCGAGCTTTCCGCAAAGTTGTCGTCACAGAGCGCGCTGCCGATCGTTGGGCGCGTCGCGCGCGTGCTTTTGCCGCACGCGATTGCGGAGCGCGGATTGAGCCCGGCGATGCCGGCAGTCGCATCGATGACGCAGTCGCAAATCGCGGCCGCGGCCGGAACGGTGAAGGAAGTTGCGGCGCGGGCGATCGCCGAGCTGGACGAACGCGGCCTGCTCAAACGCGAACGCGGTCACATTCGCTTCCTCGATCGGCAAGGGCTCCTCGAACTTCTCCGGGAGCTCGGCGGAAGCTGAACGAGCTCTTCGCAGCCGCCAGCGAAGTCGGGGTCGAGCGCTTCGCCCTTCTCTTAGGACTGTCGCTGTTCTTTGGTTTTGCATTTGAGGAGTTCTATTCCGGAGATCTCCCACGCCGGCCGGGCGGCGTGCGCACGTTCCCGCTGCTCGCACTCGCCGGCGGCATGCTGTATTTGCTCGAACCGCACTACGACGCCGCATTCATTGCGGGCCTGCTGGTATTGGGCGCCTGGATCTTAGCGTACGTGCGCGCGCAACTCGATCGACCGGCCGACCCGGACGAAGGGCCGTTCATCGTTCCAATCGCGAACGTCCTCGCATACGTTCTCGGCGCCATCGCGCTCACCCAACCGTTATGGATCTGCGTAAGCGTCGCGGTCGCTGCGGTTCTGCTGCTCGGCGGCCGGAAGACGCTCCACGATTTGGCGCAGCGCGTTCCATTTCAAGAAGTCGTCACCGCTGGAAAGTTTCTGATCTTGGTCGGGATCGTGCTGCCGCTGCTGGCCGGCCTTCCCACGATTCCCTACACGTCGATCACGCCATTCGGCGTCTGGCTCGCGGTCGTAGCGGTCTCGACGATCTCGTACGCCAGCTATCTGTTGTCAAACTACGTTTTTCCAGGCCGCGGTACCGTGCTCATGGCGATGATCGGCGGTCTGTACTCTTCGACGGCGACGACCGTCGTTTTGGCGCGCCGCGCCCGTGACGAAGGGATG
This sequence comes from Vulcanimicrobiota bacterium, assembly GCA_963782265.1. Classification (GTDB taxonomy): domain Bacteria; phylum Vulcanimicrobiota; class Vulcanimicrobiia; order Vulcanimicrobiales; family Vulcanimicrobiaceae; genus CAWAJD01. Next base: position 13,794 of record CAWAJD010000037.1, on the reverse strand, counting down.
ACGGCCGAACTCGAGGCCGGCATGGTGGCGGCAAGCGCGATGATGTATCCTCGCGTACTGGTCGTTTGCGCGATCTTCTAATTTCGGGCTTGCCCGGCTGCTTACGCCTGCGATGGTCACGTTATGCGTGTTGGGTCTCGTCGTCGCGGCGCTGCGTGCGCGCGGCGGAAAAAGGACCGAAGAAGCGGTGAAGGCGCCGAATCCGCTCGCGCTCGGAACCGCCCTAACGTTCGCGCTCCTCTTCGTCGTGATTTCCGCAATCACGACCATGGTTCAGACGTATCTCGGCGGCGCCGGCGTGCTCGGATTGGCGGCGGTCGTCGGCGTCACCGACATCGATCCGTTCGTGCTCGGCCTCGCGCAGGGCGGCGCGGCGAACGTCGGCCTCACGCTGGCCGCGACGGCAATCGTCGTAGCGACGGCTTCGAATAACGTGCTTAAGGCGATCTACGCCGTGGCGTTCTCGCGCCGCCGCGAAAGCGTCGTTCCCGCAGCGATGCTGGTCGGCAGCGCGGCCGTCGCTCTCGGCTTCGCCTACTTTCTCGCGCGATGAAGTTTCTGACACGCTGGCTCGGGCTCGAACACCCCGGCGCGCGCGTGGGTTTGCGGCCGCATCGCGATGTCGACCTGCCGCTCGACTTCGCTGCGGCGTTCGCGCGCTGCCGCGCGGCGATCGACGGCGTTCTGGGCGCGACGATTTTCGTCGACGACGAAAAAACCGGATTCATTGAAGCCGGGTTTGGGCTGGTCAACAGCGAGCGTCTGCGCTGTACGCTTTCGAGGATCGACGCCGGCTCACACGTCAATTCGGATCGAAGCATTCTTTCCGGCGGGCGTCGACGTACCCGCCACGTCGCGCAACGTCGACGCTTTGGCGGACGCGCTCGCCGCGTCTGCTCGTTAAATCGCTTCGATCTTCGCCATCATGCCGCCATCCTCGTGGTCGAGGATGTGGCAGTGGAAGAGAAACGTTCCGCGGATGATCGGGTTGCGAAAGTCGGCAATCAACGTAATCGAGCCGGGCTTAAACGATCCGTTCGAAAGGAGCGTGCCGTGCGGAACGACCACGGTGTCTTGCCAGAGCGGATGCGCGACGGGGACGCCGTCCACCACCTCCACGTGAAAGTGCACTTGATGCAGGTGGAAGTCGTGGTCTTCCAACGTATGATTCACGACGGTCCAACGCTCGACGGTTCCGGTATGCACGACGAACACCGGCGCTTCGGTGGGCGAGTACGCCCGGCCGTTGATGTAGAACCCCTTTGCATCCTCGCTGAATCGAACGACGCGCGTTGCAGCCGGCGGGGGAAGCGGATCGGACAACGCGCCGGTCTCAAACGGCCCGCCGTGCAGCGTTTGGAGTGAAGCGGACACGCGCCCGTTGCCGGACGCTCCACCAAACGGTCGCAGATGCGCGAGAACCTCGGCGGGGTCCGGATCGCCGATGGGCCCAGAATCGAAGCACTGCGTTCGTAACTCGGTCGGCGCCGTAAGCGTTGCGTAGAACTCGATACGCCCAGCGGCGGTACGACGATGTGCGTTTCGGGGAAACTCGAAGACTCGCCGGGATACGTGTCGATCGGATAACCGTCGACGCCGACGACGTGCATCGGAATCCCCCCGAGCGTAAGGTCCAAATGCCGGTGCCCGGTTGCATTGAGGATGCGGAAGAATACCGGTTTTCCCGGGGTGAATCGAGGATCGTCGGGCCGGAGTTGACTGTTGACCGTCTCGTAATCGCCTGCCGCGAGCGGCGCGCACGGCACGTTCGCGGTCGTCGGGGCCCGGGCCCGTTACCCATCACCTCCAGCGAACCCATTGAGTCCATGCCGCCTTTAGGCGCTCCATCGTGGTGGCGCGCCTCGCCGCCGTTGTTGCCGAGCTCGCGAACGACCAGAATGCGCTCCGGCATCTTCGCGAGCGCGGGAACTGCGTAGCGATCCCCTCGACCACGATCGCCCCGCTCATTCCACCCTGGCCGACTTGGACGTTGGTCTGACCGTGAATGTGCGAGTGGTACCAGATAAAGACCCGGCGGCTGCGTAGCCGGTATCGGGACCGCGTAATAAATCGTCCGCCCGGATTTCGCAAACATCGTGATGACGTCGTCGGCCGGCCTTCGGGGTGAGACGTTCAGACCGTGGAAGTGAAGGTTGACGTCGCTAGCGGCGCCTTTCCCGGGCGGCAGCTCGTCGTCAAGGTCGACGACGATCGTGTCGCCGGGATTCACTCGGATCGTTGGAGCGACGTACCCGCCCTCGTATAGAAATGTGGGCAGAGCGGTCGTGGAGTTGATCACCGCCGCGAGTTCGAGCGTCGCTACGCCGTGGGACGATACCACCTCGGGTGCCGCTGTGACGTCGTTCACAAAAGCGGCCGGTCGAATTTGTGGAGTCGCTACCGTCTGACCGCCCGCGTTAAAATTGCACCCAAAGAGCGAAAGAACCAGCGCACCGGCAATTCCAAAACGCTTCAGGCGAACGATCGATTTCATCGCTCGAACCTTCGCTGGTGAGTTCGGCAAATCCGCGCGCCGCCGAACGTTACGGCGATGTACGCCTTGCCTTAAGTCACCCATAATCTGCCGTTAGCTATTGCGTGCAATACTCTGCGAATCTGTACAAACCGCCATTGAAAGGGTCACTACTGAATGCATCGGCGAATCTTCGCTAGCGTTGCGGCATCCTGCGCGATGCTGGCTGCTCTCTTGCTTTCGAGCGCACCGGCACCCGCCGCGACCCACTTGCAGCGCATCTTCTACCTTATGATGGAGAACCAGGGCTTCGACGACGTTATCGGACACGAAGCCGCGAACTACGATCTCGATACGCCGTTCATCACCAGCATAGCGTTCAAGTACGGCCTCGAGACGCTGTCGCTTCGGTACGACGCACCCGAGCCTGCCGAATTACCTTTCCCTTATCGGGGGCAACTATTATGGCATTCAAGACGACAATCCGAGTTGCTACGCCGTGCCGGCGCAGACGCCGTGCGATACTGCAAAGGGCATGAACTTGGTCGATCTGCTCGAAGCGCGGAAGCTGACGTGGATCGCGTTCGAGCAATCGATGCCGAGCGTCGGTTATCTGGGGCCGCAGTACCCGACCAACCCAAAAGGCCCCGTGCACTACGCGCAAAAGCACAATCCGTTCGTGTACTACAAGGACATCGCGACGAATCCGGCGCGCATGAAGAACATTCAGCCGCTTAACAGCATGACGACGCTGGCGATGACCCTGGCGAATCCGAAGACCGCTCCGAACTTCGTCTTCATCGTCCCCGATCAGTGCCACGACATGCACGGGACGAACGATTGCCCCTCGGGCGACAGCCTGCTTGTCGAAGGCGACACCTACGTAAACCAAGTCGTGACGACGATCATGAAGTCGAAGGCGTTCACCGCGGACTCAGCGATCATCGTTTCGTGGGACGAAAACGACTACAGCTCCAACGTCGGCTGTTGCGGCTCGCTTTACCCGCACGGCGGCGGTCACATGGCGACCATCGTGATCACGCCTAGATACAAAAATCCAATCGAAATCGCCACCCCTTCGAACCACTATTCCGAGTTGCGTTCGATCGAAGACCTCTTCAGGGCTCCCGTACATCGGCAATAGCGCGACGCAACAACCGTCGCTCCTGCCTTTGATTCCGTAGAGTCTGGGACGGGGTTTTGCGGGTCACGTCGTGAAACGCTGCGACGTGACCCGCTTCAATTCCGCGATCGTACGCCCGCCGGGCCGTAGTTTGCCGACGGCCTCGTCGGTGCCGCTCGGAACGCCTTCACTGCCGCTCGCACTCGAGCAGCACGCCGCGTACGTCGCCGCGCTCGAACGCTGTGGCTTGAAGGTTATCGCGTCGATGCCGACGACGCGTTCCCCGACTCGACGTTCGTCGAGGACACGACCGTCATCGTCGGTTCGAACGCTCTGCTGACGCGGCCGGGCGCCGCCAGCCGCCTGGGCGAAGCCGCGGAGATTCGCGCCACGGTCGCGCGTTTTTTAAGGACTTCGAGGAGATGTCGGCACCCGGAACGCTCGACGGCGGCGACGTCTGCGAGGCGGACGATTGCGTGTACATCGGCCTCTCCGCGAGGACCAATCGCGCCGGTGCCGGGCAACTCGCCGCGTTCGTCGAGAGCGCCGGCGTAAAGGCGCGCTTCGTCGATATGACGGGCATCTCGGGCATCCTGCATCTCAAGAGCGGCATGTCGTACGCCGGCGACGGCATCTTCCTCGCGATCGACGAATGCTCCCGCGGTTGGATTTGAGCGGTGCCCGCGTGCTGCACGTGCCTCCGGGCGAAGAGTACGGCGCGAACTGCGTGCGCGTAAACGATGCGTGCTGGTCGCCGCGGGCTACCCCGCGCTCGAGGAGCTCTTTCGCGGTGCGGGCTCTCACCCGTCGCGCTCGATATGTCGGAATATCGAAAGATGGACGGAGGGTTGAGCTGCCTCTCGCTGCGCTTCTAGGCGCACCGCTTTGGCTGCTCGGGCTGTATTTCGGCTCGCCGGCCATCGCACGCAACGGAGACGATGCGTTCGTCGACCGCTTACGCAACGCGCTGATCCTGGGCGTCGCGATCCCGCTGTTCCTGGGCTGTTTCAATCTGCTCTATCCCGCCGCATGTTGGCTGCTGCTGGCGGCTTGCGTCGGGATCGCTTATTGGCGGAATCGCGATTCGTCCGCGCTCGTTCGCGCGCCGGTACCGTACGTTACGATCGCAGCGCTCGCACTCGTCGCGTGGCCGCAGCTGATGCGCCCGCTGCTCGACGGCGACTCGCTCTCGTATCATTTGCCGAATGCCGCGTCGTGGGCGCAAAGCCACGGGATCTGGACGACGGCGACGCGCTACTGGTGGTATCCGCCCGCCTCCGAACTTTTCGCCGGCGGACTCTACGCGACCGGCGGGCCCTTCGCGCTCGGTTGGGCCGGGTTCGGTGCGCTCGCGCTCGTCGGGTTTCGCATCGTTCGGTGGGCGCGAGCGGAGTTCGCTGCGCCGCCGTGGCTTGCCGATGCATTAGCTGCTGCGACCGTCACCGCGATGCCGCTCGCACTCCAGGGCGGATCGCTGCAGAACGACGTCTGGCTCGCTGCATTTTGGCTCGAGACGCTCTGGCTGCTGCGCCAAAACGCCGAAGGCGCATGGGCCTCGATCGCCGTGTGCGCGCTCGTAAAACCCGACGGCTGGATATTCGCCGCCGTCGCGGCCGTCGCAATGCGCGCGCGCCCGATGGCGTGGATCGCCGGCATTGCCGCAATCGGCGTGTGGTCGATCCGCGACGCAATCCTCTGGCAGCACGCAATCGTACCGCCCTCGAGCACCTCTTTTAGCGGCAACATCCTCAGCACAACCATCGCTGCCCACGGGCTCCCCGCACTCGCCGAACTCGTACGCGTGCTGCTCCTAACATCGCCCTTCTCACTGATCGCGCTCGTTTGCGCCGTCCTCACTCCGTTCGCGTTGCGAGGCAGCGTACGCGCGCTGGGATGGTGCGCCTTCGCCGCCGTCGCGCTCTTCATCGCTCTCCCATTCGGCTTCGACAACGGCGACCTCCAACTCGCCACCGGAGCCTCAATCCGATTCGCCGCCCCAGCAATCGCTCTAGGCGGATTACTCCTTGCGATCCCTGCCATGCGCGCGCCCCGCGTCGCAACCACGCTGCTATTGCTTTCCGCACTCGCCGCCGCCGCGCTCATCATCTCGATCTTCGCCAACGACTCCCCAACCCTCAGCGCCATCGCCGTTGCCGCAATAGCACTCGCAATCGCCGCCATCCCGCAACTCCGCGCACAGCAATGGATCGTCACCACAACCGTCGCCGCCGCCATACTCATCTCAACCCACTGGGCGCAGCGAAACGCCATCGACTATTACAACGACGCCCTACAGGTCAACGGCAAGAAACCGCAAGTCTACGCCTGGATCGCCCAAACCGCCCCGCCCGCAATTGCCGGCTGGGGTATGCCGGTCGGCGTCATCAACGTCCTATCGCCTAGCACCCGAACGATCGACGCGCTCGACGCAACCCCATGCGAAACCGCCCGCACAACAAACGCCCTGCTCGTAACGGTCGCCGAAAGCAAACACACACAACAAGAAAACGCCCGCCGCTTAAACCTCACACGAGCCTGCGGAACCATCCTCTTCGACGACGGCATCGCCGTCGTTTCGAAACCGCTCTAGCCCACCACCCCGACCTGTGCGCCCGAGCCGCCGCGCGCACAGGACGCTACCGCACCACAGTCTTCAAGCAAAACGCGCTTCCGCCGGCCTTCTCGAATTTCGGAGAGATCCACGAGTCGGGGTTCGAGGCCTTCACGAGCGAGAGCCGCGCGAACCCCATCGTACACGTGCGAAGAGATATAGCAGTCGTTCGCCACGACGCCGTTGCAAACGAACGTCAAAGCCTCAAGTTCGGAAACCTGATAAAGGCGCGGAAACGCCTCGCTGAGCTTCTTTAGAGACGCCTCATCGAACGCCCCAGGATACACGAGCGCCGCCTGCGCGGTAAGCGGCGCGAAACACGTATCCAGATGGTAGAACCGTTCGTCGACGAGTTGCAGCGGGCGGACCGGAATGCGCTTCGCCTCCATCGCTTGTGCGAATCGGCGCACGCCGCCCTCGGAAGAGCGAAATCCGTAACCGGCCCAAACGCGGGACCCGTCGGGATGCCAAAGCAAGTCGCCGCCGCCTTCGAGATATTCGTCGCCGAGGTCCGCGTCGCAGACTTCAAACCCGCGCGCCCGGAACCAATCGACGAAGTACGGGACTTCGCGTTCGCGCGATTCGTGGCGCATGCGGCTCGGCACGACGAACGGCTTGCGCCCCGGAAAGCCGACGAAGGTTTGGTTCGCCGTGAAGACCATGTCCTCGAGATCGTCGACCGGATCGATCTGCAGCGTTTCGAACCCAGCCTCGCGGAACGCGACGCAGAGTTCGTTCCACTGTTCGCGCGCCAGCGCGTGGTCGACCGGCGTGGCGACGTCCATGAACGGATTCTTCACGTCGCGCACCGTGAAGAAATCGGGCGGACAAACGAGGACGGCGGGTTTCATTTTTCGATGCGGTCGAACCCGGTGTACGGACGTAACACCTTCGGTACCACGAGCGAGCCGTCGGCTTGCTGATAGTTTTCCAGGATCGCAACCAGCGTGCGTCCGATGGCCAGCCCCGAGCCGTTCAGCGTGTGTACGAGTTCGGGCTTGGCGCTCGGGTCGCGGCGGAAGCGGATCGCTCCGCGCCGCGCTTGGAAGTCGGTGCAGTTCGAACACGAACTGATCTCGCGGTACGTGCCGGCGCTTGGCAGCCAGACTTCGATGTCGTAGGTTTTGGCCGCGTTGAAGCCGCAATCGCCGGCGCACAACGACATGACGCGATGCGGAAGCTCCAATTCTTGCAGCAGCCCTTCGGCGTCACTCGTCAGCGTTTCCAGCGCTTCGAACGAACGCTCGGGATCGGCCAGCCACACGAGTTCGACCTTTTCGAATTGATGCTGGCGAATCAGCCCGCGCGTATCCTTTCCGGCGGCGCCCGCTTCTTTGCGAAAACACGGCGTGTACGCCGAGTACTTGCGCGGCAGTTCGTTCACCCGCAGGATCTCGTCGCCATGCAATGCGGTGAGCGGCACTTCGGCCGTGGGGATGAGAAAGAGATCGGCGTCTTGGTCCTGGAACATTGCGTCTGAGAACTTGGTGAGCTGGCCCGTCGACCACATCGTTTGGCGCGTAACCAACAGCGGCGGCGCGATTTCGACGTAGCCGCGATCGTACGCGCGATCGAGGAAATACGAGACGAGCGCACGCGAGAGCCGCGCCCCTTTGCTGCGCAGCACGGTGAAACGGCTGCCCGACAGTTTGGAAGCGCGTTCGAAATCCAGAATGCCGAGTTCCTCGCCGACTTCCCAATGCGGCTTGGCCGCGAACTCGAGCGCCTTGGGTTCGCCCCACGTGCGAACCAGCACGTTCGCGTCGGAATCGCTGCCGTCCGGAACCGACTCGTCGAGCAGATTCGGATGGGATTCGAGCAGCCCGCGCAGCGGCGATCCAACGCAGTCGGGCGCGATCCCCTGCGCGCGCGCTTCTTGCGCCTGGATGGTCTGTGCCAACGCATCCAACTGCGGTTTGAGGTCGCGGGCGGCGGCGGCTTTGTCGCTTGCCTTACCGATTTCCGCCGAAAGCCGGTTCTTTTCGGCTTTGGCCGATTCGACGGCGGTGAGCGCTGAGCGGTGCTCCGTATCGAGGCGCAGAACCTCGTCGACGAACGACGGGTCCAGCCCGCGACGGCGGGCAGACCGTCGAACGCGATCGGGATCGCGACGAACGACGACGATATCGAGCATGAAGAACCGCGCCTTTGGCTTCCAATCCGAGAAGCTCCTCGCTCCAGCGGAGGCGCTTGAGACCTTCTTTGCGCGCGTGAGGCTCACGCCGCCGCAGATCGAACGCGTCGCGCTGGATGACGCCGGCGGGCGGGTGCTCGCAGCCGGCATCGACGCCGACAGCGACTATCCGAACGCGCCGCGTTCGGCGATGGACGGATTCGCAGTCGCTTCCGTCTCGACGCCGGGTTCGTTCTTGATTACCGGCGATGTCGCCATGGGGAAGGCGTGGAGCGGAGCGCTCGCAGCGGGTGAGTCCGCGAGCATTCCGACCGGCGGCGTGGTTCCGAACGGTGCCGATGCGGTCGTTCCGATCGAAGACGTTCGCGTCGACGCAAACCGCGTCATCGTCGAAACGGCGATTGCGCCTGGAGAAAACGTGAGTCCGCGTGCCGGCGACATGCGACGCGGCGAGCGCATTCTCCAGCCCGGCCAATGGCTTGCAGGGCCTCAAATCGGCGTGCTGGCCACCGTCGGTACCATCGAAGTCCCGGTGTATCGCCGGCCGGTCATCGCCGTAATTTCAAGCGGCGACGAGTTGGTGCCGCCATCTTCGCGGCCGCAGCCGGGTGAAGTCCGCGATTCGAATCGCTACGCAATTGCGGCCTCATTGCGAATGATGGGCGCGACGGTGCGCCATTACCCGACCGTCTCCGACGAGCCCGGAGCACTCGAAGCGGCGCTGAAAGCCGCGCTAGCCGGCTGCGACGCAATCGTGCTCACCGGCGGTTCCTCCGTCGGCGAGCGTGACCGCACGCCGGAGGCGGTGGCCTCGCTCGGCGCGCCCGGGGTCATCGTCCACGGTCTTCGCGTGAAGCCGGGGAAGCCTACGGTCCTCGCGGCGGCCGGCGGAAAGCCGGTGATCGGGCTGCCGGGAAACCCGACTTCGGCCTTGATGATCCTGGAGGCGGTTGCGGCGCCCGTCGTCGCAGCCTTGACGGGGGCGGAGCTGGCGCGGGCCTCTTTGATCGCCCGGCTCGGGAGCGACGCTCGAGGACGGGCCGGCTGGACTTGGTACGTTCCGGTGGGTCTTCAGAATGATGGAGGCACTCCGGTGGCGCATCCACTTCCCCTGCGCTCCTCGTCGGTAAGTCTACCGGCTCGCGCCGGCGGTTACATCGTCGTGGAAGGCCATGGCGCCGACTTGCCGGCGGGAACTCTCGTCACCGTATTTCGTTTCCTAGGAAGGTAGTAGAAGAGCAGAACGTGGTTCGACCGGCACCTCATATCGATGCAATCCCCGCGACTACCCCGTTTATCGGTCCCGAGCAGTTAATGCGCGAGACCGGTCAGCGCGACTTGGTTCGCTTAGGCGCGAACGAAAGCGCCTTCGGCCCGTCGCCGAATGCGATCGCAGCGATGACGGCGGAGCTCGAGCGCCTTTCGTGGTATGGCGATCCGGAATCGCTGGATCTGCGCGACGCGCTGGCCCGCAAACACGGCTGCCGTCCTTCGCAGATCGTCGTGGGCGCGGGAATCGACGACCTGATGGGCATCGCCGTTCGCGGCTTTCTGCCCGCCGGCGGCGTCGCGCTGACCACGCGCGGAACGTATCCCACGTTTAACTATCACGTGACCGGGTTCGGCGGCACGCTGGCGTTCGCCGGCTATCGAGACGACGGCAGACCGGACCTCGACGCGCTTGCGGCGATCGCCCACGAACGTAAGGCGTCGATCGTCTATCTCGCTAACCCCGATAACCCGAGCGGTTCGTTCTACGGGCGCGACGACGTCGCGCGGTTTGCCGCGGCGTTGCCGCAAGACGCGCTGTTCATGCTGGACGAAGCCTATGCCGATTTCGTCGAACCGGACGAGCTTCTACCAATCGAGATCGACGACTCGACGATCCGGCTTCGGACGTTCTCGAAAGCCTACGGTATGGCCGGAGCGCGGATCGGCTACGCGCTGCTCAGCGAAGCGCACGCGGCGACGTTTCAGAAGATTCGGCTTCAGTACGGAGTCAATCGCAACGCGCAGATCGGCGCGCTCGCCTCGCTATCCGACGATGCGTTTCGCGAACGAATTGTACGAGCGACGGCGGAGGCACGCGAAGACTACTACGCGCTGGCGCGCGAACTCGGCTGCGGTTATATCGAATCGCGTACCAACTTCGTATGCATCGATATGGGAACGCGCGAACGCGCGGAGCGCGTGATGGACGAGCTACTGAAACGCGGCGTGTGGATTCGCAAGCCCGGCGCGCCGCCGCTGGATCGATTCGTTCGCGTCAGCGCGGGTACCCCACCGATGCGCGCCGCGTTCGCGTCAGCGCTGCGCGCGGTATTGCACGAGGTTCCGGCTTGACTCGCTACGCCATCGTCTCCGACATCCACAGCAATCTGGAATCGCTCCAGCATGCGTTCACGTTGATCGACGATGCGGATGCTCTGATCAGCCTCGGCGACGTGGTCGGCTACGGGCCCAACCCCAACGAATGCGTAAAGATGATTCGCGAGCGGGCGAAGCATGCCGTGCTCGGCAATCACGATCTCGCCGCGGTCGAGAACTTCGGCGTGGAGTATTTCAACGACGCCGCGCGCGCCGCGATCGCCTGGACGCAAACCGTGCTCGACGAAACGAATCGCGAGTGGCTTAACGGATTGCCTTACGAACTGCGCTTCCCCGACTTCTTGCTGGTGCACGGCGCGCCGGTCAATTACTTCGAATACGTCCTAGACAAGCGTTCGGCCGCCAGCGCCTTCGAATCGACCGATGCGCCGATCGTCTTCGTGGGCCACACCCACATCGCGGAGTATTGGGTGCTCGAGCCGGACGGCACGATCGGCCATAAACACATGCAGCTCGGCGGCGAACTCTACATGGAAGAGGGAAAGCGCTACATCGTCGACGTCGGCAGCGTGGGACAGCCGCGCGATCTCAATCCCGACGCGTCATTCGTGTTCTACGAGCCGGAAAAGAAGCGCGTCGAATGGGTGCGCTATCACTATCCGATTTCGGAAGTCGCACACAAGATTCACGAAGCGCACTTGCCGGGCTACCTGGCCGATCGTCTTAAAGCCGGGCGATAGACCGTGTCCGAGGTTCCGTTCGACGACGGCAATTGTTTTGCATGCGGCCCCGAGAACCCACAGGGCATGCACTTGCATTTCGAAGTCGACGGCGAGGGCGTGCTCTGCCGCGCGACGCTCGACGCGAAATATCAGGGCTGGCGGGGCGTCGTACACGGCGGCATCGCGATGGCGCTCGTCGACGAAGCGATGGCGCATGCGGCCGGTTTTGCCGGGCACCGCGGCGTTACCGCGAGCGTAAACGTGCGATTTCGTAAACCGGTGCCCGTCGGCGAACCGATCCTGGTGCGCGGACGGGTCACCTGGCAGCGCCGCAACGTCTTGGGCGTCGAGGCGCAGGTTTTGAATGAGGCCGGCACGGTGCTCGTGCAAGGCGAAGGCAGTTTCGTTTCGCGCGGAACGCTCGACGCGGCTGCCGACCGGCGTAACCCTGCGGCGGGCGCGGAGTAGCGCATGGCCAAGATGAAGCAGCAGCGCGTGAAGGCTGCGGCCGAAGCGAAGCGCCACGACGCACCGTCGGTCGACAATCGCCGCGCGCGACACGAGTATCACATTCTCGAATCGCTCGAAGCCGGACTGGTGCTCACCGGTACGGAAGTGAAGTCGATTCGCATGGGCGGCGTGAGCATCGGCGAAGCGTACGCGCGCTTTCGCGACGGCGAAGCGTGGCTGCTCGGCATGCACGTTCCCCCGTATAAGGAAGGCAGCTTTTCGAACGAAGAGCCGAACCGCCCGCGCAAGCTGCTGCTCAAGCGCGAACAGATTGTAAAATTGGATGGCGCGCGTCGGAGAAAAGGGTCTGACGATCATTCCGCTGCGGATGTATTTTACGCGCGGCATGGTGAAGGTCGAACTCGGCTTGGCCAAAGGCAAGAAGCTGTGGGATAAGCGCGAGGATGCCGCCAAACGCGACGTCGCGCGCGAGATCGCCCGCGAAATGCGATAACGTGCGAGGCGCGCACCCGGAACTGGCGCTGGAGCAGTCGATCGAACGCGGCGACGCGATTCGCCGCGGCGATCGCGTAACGATCGCCTGCAGCGGCGGCCCCGATTCGGTCGCGCTCGCTGCAGTACTGCACGCGCTCGCGAAGCCGATGGATCTCACCCTTACGATCGCGCACGTCAATCACGGAATTCGCGCCTCCGCATGGCAAGACGAATGCGTCGTTCTGCGCGTGGCCGCCACGTTTGGGCTGCCCTGCGATACGATCGGTTTGGAGATGCACGCGAGCGACGAAGCGACGCTGCGCGCAGCGCGCTACGAAGCGCTGCTCGCATCCGCCGGACGCGCGGGATCCAACGTCATCGCGACCGCCCATCACGCCGAGGATCAAAGCGAAACGGTGCTGCTGGCGTTGTTCCGCGGCGCGGGACCCGAAGGCATCGCCGGTATGCGGGCGCGGCGGACGATCGCCCCCGGGATCGACCTGGCACGGCCGCTGCTGCGCTGTCCGTCGTCCGAACTGATCGCGTATTGTCAGACGCGTGCCCTTCCGTACGCGGTCGACCCTACGAACGCCGACGCCGGCTTGCGGCGCAACGCCGTTCGCAAAGCCCTCGAAGCGCTGCGGCCGTTGTTCCCCGGGCTCGATCCGGCGGTCGCGCGCGCGGCCGAGATCGCGCAAGGGGAGCGCGAAGGCAGCTCGCGGTCCGACCTGCGGCGCTCGGTCCGCGAGCGCTTGGCGAGCGAGCACGATCTGCGCGACGTCGATTTCGAGCACGTCGAGGAAGCCGTGCGGGCGATCGAACGCAAAGCCAGCGGCAGCTTTCATATGAAGCCGGGCGTGCGGCTGGAGATCGAGGCGGGTACGATTGCCCGCGTGATCGTCGACGGCTCGTGAAGCTGCTTTTCAGCGCCGACCAGATCGCCGAAGCAATCGAGCGCTTGGCGCGCGACATCGCGGCGGATTACTCAGGGAAACCTCTGCTCCTTCTGGGCGTGTTAAAGGGGGCGCTCTATGTGACCGTCGACCTGGCGCGAGCCCTGGCGGCAATCCCCGACGGCCCGAGCGAAATCGTGATGGACTTTGTAAGCGTGGGTAGCTATGGGAATGCGACCGAATCGAGCGGGGAAATCCGGCTGTTGATGGATGTTTCGGTGCCCGTCGAGGGTCGAAACGTGCTGATCCTGGACGACGTTGCCGACGGCGGCCTCACGTTGCAGGCCCTTCAAGCGCTCTTGCAAGGGCGCGGGCCGGCCAGCCTTCGCACCGGCGTCCTCTTCGATAAACCGGCGCGGCGAGCGGTCGACGTGACCCTCGATTACATAAGGTTGACCCTCCCGAACGCCTTCGCCGTAGGGTACGGTTTGGACTATCAGGAAAAGTATCGAACTCTGCCTTACCTCGCGGAACTCTAAGGAAAGTTAAACGGGTGGGAACTGGA
>CAWAJD010000036.1:0-122563 GCA_963782265.1 Vulcanimicrobiota bacterium | reverse complement strand
GGATGCCTTCACGGGTTTGGGTATACCGCTTCAAACTGCCGGATCATCGCCCTGAAGTCGACGCATCACTTTTGGGCCGGTTTTTCAGCGATCGCCAATCGCGCGATTTACGTGAACGCGCCCGGCGCGCTGCAGCTCGATTTCGCCAACATGGCGTACGAAACGCGCGAGCCGCACTACTGGCCGCGGGTTAGAACCCGGCAAACTGACCCGCCGCGGCTGAAGCAGTTTTCGGCCGCCGGCGACGAAAGAGCGTCGCATGAGCAAACGGACCGCCCCAAAAAAGACCGACGCCCGGCCCCCAGCCGAGGATGACGGGGCGGCGCTTACCCCCGACGTCGGCAAGATTCTCGAACGGGTTCGCACGCAGCGCGGGATGACCGTGCGCGAGCTGGCCGAGAAAAGCGGACTTTCCGCATCCTTCATCCGAGCGGTCGAACGTGGAGATTCCGATATCGCGATCGGTCGCCTCGCGAAGCTTGCGAACGTGTTCCATTACGATCTCGGCTCGTTTCTGGGCTTCACGGCGCAGCTCACGCGCCCGACCTTCGTGACCGCCCCCGACCGCAAGCGCGTCAACCGTGGCAAGGGCGTGTCGTAGAAGTGCTTCATCTTCCCGCGCTCGATCTCGATCTCGTGGACGTGCGTCTCGGACCGGGTGCGACCTTTAAGGACGAACTTTCGCACGAAGGGATCGACGTCGTATTCGTCACCAAAGGGCAGATCGTGCTCGTCGTCAATCACATCGATTATCCGATGGTGGCGGGCGACTGTTGCGTGTTTGCCGCGGGCTTTCCGCACAAACTTCGCAACGACTCTCGCTCCGAAGCTAGCGCAATCTCCGTTACTACCGGACGCATGTAGCCTTCGATTACGGCGCCGGCGGCTTCTTCCAATGCCAATCGGCGACGAAGTTGAATGGCGATAGGAGCGGCGGGACGTATCCCTCGAGGTTGGCGGGGATGACGTCGACCTCGTTGACCTGACAGAGAAAATCGTAGGGAAGATCGCGCTGGATAATTTGCTGCACCGCGCGATACGATGCCGCTCTCGCCGGCCGATCGTATGACAACGCCGCCTTATGTAAGAGTGCATCTACGGCCGGATTGCAGTAACGCGCCATATTGAACCCGTGCGGCGCCTGCTGATCGCACGCGAGCAGCCACGACGCATCGGGATCGTAGTTGCTCTGATAGTCGTACAGCGAGAGTTGATAACGCCCCTGAATCATCGGGCCATCTTCGGCGTTGAATAGATTTCTGTCGTACTGCCGCAGCGTAACGGCGACACCGGCGTCACGTTCGGCCGCTGCGATGGCGGTGGCTAAACTCGTGGTTACGTCGGAACCCGCCGGGAACGCCAACTGCAGGGTCAATCGCCGGCCGTCCTTTACGCGAATGCCGTCGCTGCCGGGCAGCCATCCGTCGGCCGTCAACGACGCGCGCGCGGCGGCGAGATCATATGGAACACCCGAGATTTGCGGGTCGCTCGCCCACGTGAACAAGCCGCGCATCGGGTGATCGCCATCGTCGACGCCGTGCGTGATCTTGCGTACCAGCGACTTCGCGTCGATTGCTTGTGAGATCGCCTCGCGAACAGTGCGATCTGCGAGCGCGGGATCCCGTAAGTTGAACGACATGGCATAGAAGTACGGAACCGGCGTGATCACCAGCCGGTGATTCGGTATCGCGCGCAGCTGTTCCACGCGCGAGGTGTCGACGAAAAACGCGGCGTCCAGCTCGCCGGTCTGCAACTGTTCGATGGTCGTGCCATCGTCGGCGATGAACGGTAAGACCAGCCGTTCGATTCCCGGCTTTCCGTGAAAGTAGGTTGGGTTGGCGTCGAACACGATGCGATCGCCGCGATCCCAGCGCTGCAGCTTGTATGGACCCGAACCCACGGGTGACGAATCGAACGGTACGGCGTTGAGGTTGGGCAACGATGCGAGCAAGTGGGCGGGCAAAATCGGGTAGTTGCTGTCGCCCCCGAAAAAGAGCGACAGTATGGGAGAAAATGGACGGCGGAGGCGGATGACGATGGTATACGGATCCGGCGTCTCGATGCGAGAGACGATGTCGTAGCCATACCGCTCGGGAACGTTGTTGGCCGGATTCATGACCGCACGATACGTGAATGCGACGTCGCGCGACGTGACCGGCGCACCGTCTTGCCAGCGCGCGTCGCGTCGCAAGTGAAACGTCACGCTGAGTCCGTCGGCCGAAATGCCGCCGTTGGCAGTCGACGGCACCTCGCGCGCCAAATCGCCGGCAATCCGTCCGCTCGCGTCGTACGTGGTGAGATACGAATACAACAGCTCGCCGAACGTATACGCGGGGACGCCTTCCAGCAGCAGCGGATTGAGCGAAATCGGATCTTTACGCACCGCCACCCTCAGGGTCGACGAATCGACGCCGGCAGTGTTACGGGCGTGACAGCCAGCCAGCGCTAGGGCTGCCAGGCAGATGACGACGACGGCGCGAGCGGAACGCATCGCCCGCTACTACCCGTCCCCACCGCTCCGACCCTCCCGGACTCCGCCAAAATATTGGGCAGCACGATGGTTTTTTGTCGGCCCTCTCTCCCAGTCAATCACGCAATTTCTGAGGCGGCATCTGATAGTTCAACTGCTCGACTTGTACTTCGACCATTTATCTCTCCTACCGTGCGTCACGTGGATCGTCGGCGGCGTTTGCGTACTCAAGGCCGAGCGGCCCGATAGCACTGACTTGCGTAACGTACTCCCCGGACTTCGCCCAGTGGAAGTGCCAGGTGTCACCGGGAAGCACGAGCACGCTCCCCGGCGGATACGCGGTGACGGCGTCGCCATCGAACGTGTCCCCAAAGCCGATGTAGAAGATGCCGGAAATGACCGTGTAGATTCGGTCTTCAGGATGCCGATGCGGCATCAATCGGGCGTCGCCCGGCGCCTTCACGCGAATCAGGTATGGCCCGGGATCGCTCGGATGCCCCACGAGAGCCGCCAAGCGTACGCCGGGCGGGAACGCCGGAAACGGGCGCCAGTCGACCTGCTCTGGAAGAATCGCTTTGAAGTTTCCTTCGTCTGGTTGGTGCGTTCGGTGCATGACATGAATCCTCTCGCGACGGTTTCCCATCATAGCACCGCGGGTCGCTTCGCTGGTACAGTTCGCCTGCATTCGCATTGACGCGATGAAGCGCATCATGTTCGACGGTCGCCACTTGAGGTCACTGGGCTCAATGAGCGTGTAACCGCTTATCGGATCGAGGTTTGCCAAAGCGCTTCCTTTTCTTTTCTTACCGCGGACTCCGAGTGGCGGTTTCAGTCTGGGAATAACACCAGGGCTTGTCCATTTAACCGCGGCAATTGCGCGACGGGCCCCAAGCATTTGCCAGTCATGAAGTCGAAGGAAACAACCTCGTCGCGCGCTACGCAGTAGAAAAGTCCGCTGGAAGAAAAGCGCAAGCCGCGAGGTTTGCGGAGCGCAGCCTTCCCATTGGGAGAGAAAACTCGGACGAGGTGCCCGTCCCTCGCATCGTATTCTCGAACCGTCGTCACGGCGTCCTCCGCTCCGAACGGACGTTCGCTGGAGACCACGATATTGCCGTTGGGAGCGATTGCGAGATCGAGCGGGCTCAGTTCGGGATCCGCGACGAGACGAACGGGCTGCACAGGTGTCGATGTCGCTAGAGTAAAGGCTACGATCGTGTTGTCACCTTGACCGTTCGGACCGATTCCCGACGCGAGAAACAGCCTGCCACCCTGACCGAAAGCAAATCCTCGCGGGAAAGGTACGACCCGGGGCGGCAACACGTACTCCACAGTGGCATCAAACCTGGTCGACAAGGCGACGATTGTGCGCGCGTTGCGCAACCCAACGTAATAGCGGCCATCCGGGCCGAAAGTGCCGCCCCCGGGATTTAGACCTTCAATCCGGCCAGTGTCGCGGACAACGCGCCCCTGCGAGGAGATCGCTAACACTCGATCGGCCCCACTATTTAGAAATAGTAGGTTTTCTTTTGGATCAATGGCAAGGCCACGCGGATCGGTTATGCGATCGTCATCAATAAAGGGGCCCTGCAACCTGCCGTCCGCTTCGAAGGCGAGCAGCGCTCCAAATCCGTTTCCATTGGCGCCCGACGCGCTTGTAACCAGAAGTGGCATTGCAACCGTCCTCCGAGAGTCCCTGAGATCGCCGGTAGGCTGGACCGAGTACAATATTACCTCGGCAACATCGGCGCTGCCTCACAAGAGGAACTCATGATCTATGAACCCACCGAACACGAGGCGCTTACCGATGCCGTCTTCGATCGCGGCAAGGCGCAGGCGTTTGTCGTCGAGACCGTTCGCACGATCGACAGCATCTATGATCCAAACGCTGGGTGGCCGTTGCACCCCGAGGATGACTATGGCCAGGAAAAAGGCGCTACAAACCTCGGCATTTATTATGGCGCTGCCGGAACAATGTGGGCTCTCGCCCGCCTAGCACAGAGATATGACGTCACGCTTCGCAACGACTACGGACGCGCGATCGATCGGTGCGTGGAGCAGTACCAAACGTATCCCGAGGAATCGCGAGTGCCGTCGTACTGGATGGGAGCCGCTGGGATCGCCTTCGTAAAATACCTCCTGACGAATGAGCTCAATGCTCTGGAACGCTGCATGCGCGCAGCAGAAGGCAACTCCGGCAATCCGACGCGTGAATTCATGTGGGGATCACCGGGTACCGTCTTTCCCGCTTTGCTCTTGCGCGACCGAGACGCCGATCCCCGTTTTGATACGCTTATACGATCGGTTCACGATGAGTTGTGGGAGACGTGGGAACCCGAAAACCAAGATGGCGGATTGCTGTGGCTACAAGACATGTACGGTAAGCGCCGCCGCTTCGTCGGGGCGGGGCACGGGGCTATTACCAATATCGCGATATTCGCGCGTGCCATCGACTTGCTTGACGTTGCTCGTAGAGAAACGTTTGATTCGAGACTGCGAGCGATGCTCGAACGCTACGCGATCTTCGATGGTGAGGTAGCGAACTGGTACACGTTGGGTCAACCATTTGAGCAGAAGCGGATGCAGTGGTGCCACGGCGCTGCGGGTGTCATCACAAGCCTCGCGGCTCTCGATCAAACTGACGAGATCGTCGAAGACCTTCTCCGTCGAGGCGGCAATGGAGTTTGGCAGGCTGGTCCGCTGAGAAAGGGGCCCACCCTTTGCCACGGGACCGCCGGAAACGGCTTTGCCTTGCTGCAAATAGGCCGTCGAACCCGTGATGAAGTATGGTTGGAGCGCGCTAGGTGCTTCGCGATGCACGCAATTCAGCAGGTATACCAGTGGCGCGCTGAGTTCGGAATGCCTAGCGCATCGCTGTGGACAGGAGATCTTGGAGTAGCAACCTTCGTTGACGCGGTAATTCGCAACGATCCACGCATACTATCGCACGACACGACGTAGGGTCTGCTACAATAGGACGATGAACTCACGCTATCTTTACGCTGCGCTCGCGCTTTTGGTGGCGACCGCGGTTCCCGCTACGGCCCGCGGCGTGAACCCGGTGACGTACCACGTCGTATACCACGGGAAAGACCTCGGAATGTGGAATACGCTCGCGCTCGGCAGCAGCAAGCACGGAACCTACGACGGGTCGATGTTCGATTCAACAAACGGCCCAGGGTTCTTGACGATTGCGCTCACGCGCCCGGCCAGCGCCGAAGATGGCACATCGCTGTTTTCGTCGCTTCCCGCCGGTAACGACCCGCTGGTCGTCACGGCGATGCGCGACGGAAAACCCGGTGGCGTTACGACATGCCCGAAATCGTACGTGAACGATTTTGGTATCGACGATCCGAAAAAGATCGAGACGATCACGTTCGCGTGCACGGGGGTTTCGACAGAGTAACCGCTCAGAACGAAATGAAGACGGCGCCGCCGTCGCTGTTTACGGGCGAATCCAACTGCACGTTGGTTGCGGAGGGGCTGATGAACGACGACCCTCCGCCTCCGCCGCCGCCCGATAAAAGCGCACCGTTATCCGAGCCTCCGCCGCCACCACCGTAGTAGCCGCCGCCACCGCCGCCACCGCCGCCGATGTTGCAATTGCTACCGGCTCCGCCAACGCCGAGCGAGCCCGACACGCCGCCCATCATCCCGCCGGTGCCGCCCGAACTCTGCGACCCACCCGTGCCCTGTAGGCCGTTATCCGACGCGCCGCTCGCACCGGTGTTTCCGCCGGCGGCGCCACCCGACGACGAGTCGACGCAATCGCCGGCCCCCCCACCGCCGCCTGCGACGATGATTCGGTTTGCAAGTGCGGTTCCGTTGAGACGCACGTCCGAAGCATCCCCGCCGCTGCCGGCGTTCGAATACCCGGCCTGGCCTCCGCCGTTAAGACCGGCGGCGCCGCCGGTCGAACCGATGTTGCCAGGAGTGATCGTCAACGTGTCGCCGGGATTGAATTTAAAGAGGCCCTCGAGCTCGCCGCCAAAGCCCGGCGACGCGCCGCTCGCGCCGCCGCCTGCTGCGCCGTTGGCGCTGACGTACACCGACGTCACACCCACAGGTATCACCAACGTTTGGGGTCCGAGTTGGGGTTCGTAGTCAGTTGGTATACGCGAGCGTAAGCGCTTTCGTTTGTCCGACGCCGTCGGTGAGCGTCACCGTGCATTCGCCGGTCGACGCCATAAATGTGGCACGCACAGTGAACGACGTGCCGTTCGCCGGTACGAACGCCGCAATCGGACTGCACGTGCTTGAGATTGCAGCGGCGAACGTCTTGTGATACGGAGCGCCCGTCCAGCCGGGCTCCGACGCGGCGATCGTGCCGCCCGTGCCGTGACTGCCTGCATATTCGGTCATATCGACGCCGGCGAACGACGGATTCTGCGTGTCGCCGGTCACGATGACGATTGGTTTAAGCTTCGGAGCGAACGGCACGTTAGCGGTTATCGACGTTCCTTTAACCGTGGCGGTGAGCGTCACTGGGCGGATCGCGAGCCCCGTATAACTGAGCGCGGCAACGTCGCGCGAAGCGATTAACTCGCCGGCCGGCGTGCCTTTACCGGAAGTCGTAATCGCGGTCGCGCCGCTCGCATCGCCGTCGTCGAGCACGATGGCTTTTTCGTATGGACCGACAATCGTGTAGCCGTCGGCATCTTCAACATCGACCTCGATAGCAGTTGGTCGAGCGAACTCCGTTCCCGCGATACCGCCGGGTGCGGTCATCGAAACTTCCGCCGGTACGCCTGCGAG
This sequence comes from Vulcanimicrobiota bacterium, assembly GCA_963782265.1. GTDB lineage: Bacteria > Vulcanimicrobiota > Vulcanimicrobiia > Vulcanimicrobiales > Vulcanimicrobiaceae > CAWAJD01. The sequence continues at coordinate 115,341 of CAWAJD010000036.1, read as the reverse complement.
CGTCAACTTGAGCTGACTGCGCGTTCCTTTCTTCACTATAGCCGGCACGTGGTTGTCCTCCGCAAGCAAATGTGCGTTCGCAGGGATGATGCCGTGCGAGGGCGGTTGATCGTAGACGTCGACCGTCGCGCGATACCGGCCCGCGAGGAGCGGGAGGTTGAAGGTGCATACAAGCGCGGCCGCAGTCGATTTGCAACGCGAGCCGGGCACGAGTCCGAGCGTTCTCTCGGCCTTCTTCGAGCCGTGGAAAGCGATGGTCATACCCTTCGCAGCGGGCGAAACATATCGCGCCTTGTCGGCCGCCTTCGGGACGCGAATGCGTACGGATAGCGTGCCGTCGCGCCCCGTCGACGCAGGGAAAAGGCCTTCCGCGGGGCTGCCGGGCAACGGCGAGCCGTTGTTTCCGCCGCACGCTGCAAGAAGAACGAGCGCGCAGCTCGAGCCTATACGCCGAACCCAGTATGCCATTGAACTACCTCCCTGCTTTGCGCCGCCATGGTAGCATTTGGCCGTCACGGCAGCGTACCGACCCTAGCCCGCAGCCTCGAGAGCGACGACCATATGGCGAATCCTCGGTTTAGCCTGTATCATCTCGCTCATGTGGTTGAAAGCACTCACCGGCACATTATCGAAGGTACTCGCTCTCGCGGCCGTCTGCGCCGCAGCAGCGTGCGCGCACAGCAGCAATTCGGAATCGTCGGCATCGCCGTCGCCGATGCAAACCGCTTCCACCGACAACGGACAACTGATATTCCAAACCGGCAAGGATCGGGACGGAACGCAAATCGTGGCTGCAAAGCCGCCGCTGCGTCCATCCTGCGCGGCCTGTCACGGCATGAACGGAGCGGGCGGCATTCATCTTCCTGGCGGCGCCGTCAGTGCCGACTTGCGTCATAGCGCCTTGGTGCTCGGACAAAAGCATCCGTATACCATAGCGTTACTAGAGCGCGCGATTTCGACAGGCGTCGATAACGACGGGCAACCTTTGAACCCCGTCATGCCACATTGGAAGTTAACTGCGCGCGACTTGCGCGACGTCGCTACGTACGTGTATACAAAGCTCTAGCAGCCGTTATGGTTGTATCTCAAACACCGTCCCGGCGTTGCCGGTGCCGCCTGCTTCCGTCGTGCCGTAAAGCTTGCCGTTCAAGGCGATGAGTTCCGCGTACGGGTTCGCACCATCGGCGCCGCCTTTGAAGCTGTAGATGACGCGCTCCTTGCCGGCCGCGGACACCTCGTAGACGGTCCCGCACGGCAGGCCGGCACATCCCGAGCCCCCGCTTTCCGTCGTTCCGTAGAGCATTCGGTTTAAGACGGTCAGGCCCGCTGGGTACGCGCCGTCCGTGCCGCCTCTAAAGCGATAGACCACCTTTTCTTTGCCGTTAAAGGGGTTGAGCGAGAAGATCGTTCCACATCCGCCGCCGCCGCAGCCGGTGCCGCCTCCCATCTTGGTGGTCCCGAATAACAGCGTGCGACGCATGACGTCTAAACCGACAAGCTTTGAGACCGGAAATGCTCCGTCATTGCCGCCTTTGAAGCTGTAGAGCCTTTGCTCTTTCGGGGGGCTAAATAGAAAGACGGTGCCGCACCCGGGGAGCACGCCGTTGGAGCAGACGCCGCTGCCGCCATACTCGGTCGTGCCGAAGAAATCGGGCCCCAAACCATCGTAAAAGAAGTCTGCTGCGGGATACGCGCCGTCCGTCCCGCCTTTGAAGCTGTAGAGCACGTGGAGCGTTCCGGTCGCATTCACCTCGAAAATGACGCCGCAGCCGGGGATCTCGCCATTTTGGCAAGTACCCGACCCCCCGCTCTCCGTCATGCCGTAGTACTCGCCTGCCCAGGGCGCTGACTCGTCACCGGGTACGCGCCGTCCGCGCCGGCGAAGCCGTAGAGCACGCGCTCCTTGCCGGATGCGGCCAACTTGAAGACGGTCCCGCAACCGTCGCCGCCGCAATTCCCAATCCCACCGCCGGCGGACGTCGTGCCGTAGAACGTGCCGCCGCCGCCGATTAGGGTGGCTTGCGGGAGCCCGCCATCCGAGCCGTTTTCGAAACTGTAGAGGAGGCGCTCTTTGCCGGAGGGGCTTACCTCGAAGACGCTCCCGCAACCGTCGAGCCCGCAGTTCTGCGAGGTGCCACCAGCGTATGTCGTCCCATAGAACGCTCCGTTGAGCGCCAGAAGAGACGATTGAGGCTGCGATCCATCAGGAAAGTTCTTAAAACTATAAAGCACTTTGTAACGGACGCGAAGCGACGGAATCGCCGCGGCTCTCTGCGATTGGGCTGGAAGCGGCGAGGAAACCGTTTGCTGCGAACAACCTGCCGCGGCGACGGTGCAGAGCGCTGCAATGGCAAAAGACCGCATGATTTACCCTCCGACTGCGAGAGGTCCAGCGCTATACGGCAGTTTGTACGCGAATGTTATTCGGGTGCCGTCGAGCTCGAGAATCTCGCCATGCTCGGTTGTGTAGAAGTTCCCCATCGAATCGACCGCGGCCGTGGAGAGAAGGTCCGCCTGGTTTTTCCGGGAGATATCCTTGCAACTCGTATAGGCGCCCGCCTTTTGCGTGCAAATCCCGGCGAAGGTCGTCGTGCCGCCGGTGCCATAGAAAGGTTGCAAGCCGAGATAGAGCACGTGGTCCGTTGTGAGCGCGACAGCGCCGTTCTCAGTGTTCGAAACGACCGTCACGCTTTGTTGCCCGCACCCCGGCGACCTTGCCCCCAACTTCGTGCAAACCAGGATTTTGTTGAAGATGTGCGGCCCGGAAGCGGCGAGATAGTCGCCGTTCACTGCGACCGAGGTGTAGATGGGGAAGGCGTCCATCCCGAAGTCTTTATAGAAAACCTTCGGCTTGCCTAACCCTCCCGAACTCGTGTAGGCGTAGTGCAGGATCTCAGAATAATCGTACCCCCCCGGCAACGCCGTGTGCGGTATGCCCGCCGTAGCGTAGAGCGTTTTCCCTGCGATCGTAATTCCGGATCCACCGGGAATCGTTCCGAGCAGCTTGCATCTCGCGCTGCAGCGATAGAGCGGCTGTTCCGGCGGCGGAAAGTTCGCGCTGTTGACGGCGCTGACGTAGAGCACGTGACCGGCCGAATCTACGGCGAGCCCGGCGACGCTGTTGCCGACTGGTTGTTTGATTTGGATCGTCTTTGCGATCTTAGATTTGGCGGTCAACGGAAGGGCGTACGCGGCGATTCGCCCGGCGGTCGTATCGACCACGTACAGGTACTCCGTCGCCGCGCCGCTGCGTAAAGCTTGGTTTGGCGCGGGGACGGGTAAAGCGGATCGCGTCTGCATGGAGCAGGCCGCCAGTAATGTTGCGGCAAACGCCGGCGCAAATTTCGCCTGAAAAAGCATTGGAAGCCCCCTTTATGGAGCACCGATCAGTATTGCACATCCAGACGCGCTTCACAAGCGAAGATCGCTGGTGCGAACTCGAACGTCCACATTCCGTCGAACGTCCCCGTCACGTATATCGAGCCCGGCACGATGGCAACGCTTACACAGGGCGCGCACGTTCGTGGGGTTGCGCTCGCGAACGGCCAGGTGTCAACAGCTACGTTCGTTCTGGTCGGAAAGAATGGCATGGTTCCCCCAGCGTAAAACGCGGAGCCTCCTACCTTGAAGCTTACGATTTCAGATCGATGCAGAAAGGAGAGCGCCCTACTTCAGTTATGCACCTTCAGGTCGCCTTGACCGAAAACACGCTTCCCCGATCGTACGTTCCGCCGAACTCCGTGGTCGTATACAGGGTGCCGTCCACGTCGAAGAAGCTCGCACGAGGGTACCCGACGCTCGCATCGAGCTAACGTTCGCGTGCCGGCACTACATTACTTTGTGAATTCGATCGCATGCTTCACGCACGGCGAGGGTCTTGTCTTTGCTAGTTGCCGATTGGCGGAGGAGCGGGAACACGCGGCTTGCCGCCGCCCCCGATCGTGGTCGCCGAGTTGTTGGTGACCACATAGAGCGATTGAAAAATCGTCACGATGTCTCGGTAGAACGGCGAATTCGGCGACGGGCTTTGATTCAACTCGTAGCCGTAGAGCGAGCGGAACTCCCTGGCCGCATTCCCGTTCGGCCCGTCTTCGGCGGTAAGTGCCCAAGCGTCCCAAAAGGTGTCGTCGACGACGTAGGCTCCGTAATTTTGAAACGCCTTAGCGAGAATTTTGCCAGGGATCGTCTGCATAGAGCCGCCGTCGAAACTCGGTAGAAGCGCCAGCAGCGCGCCTGGAGCGAGGTAGGGGAGCTTTCCGCGGTATACCGACTTCGCATAGCCATCCACTTGCGTAGCCGGCCAGATCGGCGAGCAGCAGTAGTAGTACCGCTTCGCCCACAGCTCGATTTCCATCGCATGATGAATCGTTCCCGACGTAAACTCGCCGTAGCGAATTACGCCGCCCAGAGCGGACAAGCCGCTCCCTCCGTGCGCGCCGGTGACGCCGTCCGCGTAGATGTCGTCCAAACCGAAATCGACCAATGACGTCGGCTTTCCGCCAGCCTGACATCGGGTGAAGGGCTGATTTTGATCGAAGTGGACGCCGTCGGCGGTGAGAATGGCGGTCGAGTTGTTGTCGAGGCTACTACGGACGACGAAGTCGGTGGGAATGGGCAGACCTTGTGCTAGAACTTTGCTTCCCGCGTGACAGCGGTCGCGGCCCGTCCAGGCGGCGCCGTTGTAGTACAGCGTTGTCAACGGCGCCGTTGGGGTCATGATCAGGATGGCCGGATCGATCGCAAAAGTCGTGCCCTTTGAAACGATACGTGCAGGCCGGTACGTTGCGCCACCGCCGATGGCGCTGTTCCAGAGCGACGCCGAGGCAAACGGCCAATGATATTTATCGCGATCGCCATTGGGAAGCAAGCCCCACGTCCGCGTCGTCGGCCGCTGCAAGTACGGATTTTCACGCGCGGTGCCTCCTCCGCTTGCGGCGCAGGCGCCCAACAGCGCGCAATACGCAACGGCCAGTGTCAGTTTGGCCGCGAGTCCGTAGTGCGAGTGCACCGGCGATACCTCCACACCGCCGTATACCGCAGGTAAGATTTGCTCTCCTAGGCGCTCATTAGAAAGCGCTGAGAACTGAGGGTTCGCTCTCGGGAGCGGCAAGAGTCCGGATTTTCGTTGGGAACGGCATGGGTGCTACCGTTGGGGTGGGCTTTATGATTTCCTATCGCGCTTTGTTTCTTACATTGGCGGCCGGTGCAGTTCTCACGGCGTGCGGCGCTAAAACGGCGTCCCCGCTGCCGGTTGGCGCCGGCCTGCCGTCGAGCGAGGAGGCGCGGGCCGATGGTCCCGCACTCGTTTCTCATGCCGGCGCGACCTTGACGATCGCACTGCCGCCGATTCAACCGGCCGGCGTACCGTATCCGTCGACGAGCCCCGCGCCGGTGTGGCTGTCGTCCGCGACCGCCAGCATTTCCGGTGCGATCGGCAAACGTCACTTTGGACCGATCCCGCTCGGAAACGGTGCGGCCGCGTGTGCAACTCCCCCACCGAACGTTCCGTTGCAATGTTCGATCACCGTGAGCGCGCGTAGGGGAACGAACGTGCCGCTTACGCTGGACACGTACGCGTCTGCAACGTCCATCAAGCCGCTCGCGACCTCGTCGCAGAGCGTGACCATCTTCGCAGGCGCAAACTTTGCAACGGCGTCACCACTGGGCGTCGCGCAGAAGATCGTCACGCGGATGGTGGGCTGACGATTTGCGTCAAGGGCAGTATTCCACGAGCACGCTCATATCGTACGCCTTCGATGCGGCGGGACGCGTCATACATGGACAACTCGGTAACTCGGCCGCGATCGAGGTACGCCTAAGCGGATTCGTCAATCAGAATATTAGCGAGACGTGCAGCGAGTCTTATTGTTCTCCGTTGACGTGCTGCGGCTTCGTCTCGACGTTCAACTATAACGGTATCGCGACTGGGACGGAGACCATTCGGACGATGTCGGAGATAAGCTACAATCCGACGACGACGAAAGTGCCCGTCCACGCCGGAAGTTCGCAGCTAGCTACGGTGCTCGTCAGCGACGCGACGCAGAGCACCTGGATAAACTTGCAGTTTGCTTCCGGCGCTTACGGCGATCCGGCGCCGGTGCGCGCGTTGGACATTGGGGGGCCGGTCTACGGTGAGGATGCGTCGGGGAATTATTGGATATCGACCACAAACTACTCAATAATGGCGCCGTTCTCGGCACGATTACGATACCGCAGTCGACCGCGGAACCGAATCCTCCCTACTACCAACCGGTCGCCAGAGATCAACAAGGGCATATCTACGCTATCAACAACGGCAGTTGCGCCTTCGAAGAGTTTCCGGCGAATACGTACGGGAAGGTTTCGCCGATCCGCAGCGTGACGTGCCCCGGAACGTTGTATGCCCTGCCCGCCTTCGACGACGCCGGCAACGTCTACATCTCGCCCTCGAACACGTCGCCGATGATTCTAGAGTACCCGCCGACGGGCAGCGGCAACGTGCCGCCGATTCGCACGATCTCAATGTCGAACCCCGATGAGGGATCGTTTCTCGCGTTGGGCGTTGATGGGGGCGGCAACCTTTACGCACTTCTCAGCGGCTATCCGTACCCCAACCGACTGTACGAGTTCGCACCGGGGTCGACGACGGGAGTGCAAATTCTGTCCGGAGTTTCAATCACGACGTTTGCCGTAGACGATGCGGGCGATATCTCAGCAGTCGTTCAGGAATGGGAAGGCTCTCCATCGCGCTCGAATTCTACCGAGCGGATTCGTTTACACTGTTGGGAACGGTTAGCGGACCCGCAACGCAACTGTCGGGCGACGTTGAAGACATTGCGGTCCCGCGGTAACTCATGATGAAGCGGATCGTATCGAACGTCTCACTTGCCGCGCTGCTGGCGAGTTGCTCGCACGGCACCGCTTCGCCCGACGCCGGGCTACCGGTGACGGTGCGATCGGATCTGAGCGCGAGTATCAAGCAAACCGCCGCGGTCCACATTCTCCACCGATTCACGGGAACCACGGACGGTGCCGCTCCGAACGGGACGCTCGTCTTGTGGCAAAACAAACTGTTTGGCACCACCAATCGGGCGGGTCGACGTACGCAAACGGTCAAGATGGAACCATCTTTTCCTACGATCTCAAAACGGGCGAAGAGCACGTACTCTACGCGTTCAAGGGAGGCAAGGACGGATCGGCGCCGTCCGCCGGTCTCACGCCGCTCAACGGACTCTTCTACGGCACCACGTCGGGCGAGACGGGGGTGTGGATGTCGACAATCTTTTCGTTCGACCCAGCTGCGGGCGTGGAGCGGATGCTGCATCAGCTTACGCCCGCAGAAGGCAAAGGTGCGAACGGTCTAGTCGCGGTTGGCGGCATCTTGTACGGAACGGCCTCCGGCGGCGGCTTCACTCATGCGATGCAATGCGCGGGCATAGCATACGGGGGGTGCGGTACGCTCTTTAGCTTCGATCCGAAGACGCGACACCTGCAAGTGACCCATACGTTCGCGGGCCAGCCCGATGGGTCGACGCCGCAAGCTGGACCGGTTGAAGTGAATGGTACGCTCTACGGCACGACGGCGGAAGGCGGCGATCCGTCGTTCTGCGGCGTGCAATGCGGAACGGTGTACGCGGTCGATATCGCTTCGGGTCAAGAGCGGATCGTCTATTCGTTTGGCGGCGGAATCGACGGAGAGAGTCCCCGGGCGCCCCTGATTTATGCGCGCGGCAAACTGTACGGCACGACTGCATCCGGTGGAAACGGAGACTGCGAGTACGAGGAGGTTTGCGGTACGGTATTTTCCGTCGTACCGTCCACGGGACTCGAACGAATCGTCTACCGGTTCGGTGCTCCGCCCGACGGTACGAGCCCGGCAACGGCACTGTTCGCACGGCACGGAGTGCTCTACGGCACGACGCAAAGTGGCGGAAACGGCGGGGCCGGCACCATCTTTAGTATCGACATCGGGACGCGTCAGGAAACCACGATCTATGGTTTTCCGCATCGGTCGTCCGGAAGTAATCCCTATCCCGACGGCGACAGACCGACGTCGCCGCTCATCTTCGTGAAAGGCGTCTACTACGGCACGACTTCGAGCGGCGGAGCGACGTCACGCAATGGCGCCGGCACGTTGTTTTCACTGACGCCATAGGGCTCCGCTTGACAGCGGGCGCGACCGCTCTTATACTAAACCATATGGTTAAGTATTCCCAGCCGGCGCTCGACCGGACGTTCGCGGCGCTGGCCGATCCGACGCGGCGCGCGATGCTGACCATGCTGCAGCGGGGCAGCCATTCCGTCAGCGCCCTCGCGCAGCCGTTTTCGATCTCGTTACCCGCGGTGATGAAGCACGTCGACGTGCTCGCCAATGCCGGGTTGATCTCCAAAAAGAAAGAAGGGCGCACCGTCGCCTGCACGCTCGCCGCGGGACCGATGCAGCACGCGACACAATGGCTGCGCTGCTACGAGCACTTCTGGGACGAGAGCCTCGACCGGTTAGACGGGTACTTGCAGACCATCCAACGAGGAGATTCCGATGGACACCACCGCTCAAGAAGCTGAAATCGCCATCGATCGCGTCTTCGACGCGCCGCTGCAACTCATGTGGGAGGTTTGGAGCGATCCCAAGCACGCGCAGCAATGGTGCGCGCCGCCGGCTGCTCGTATCCGGTCTACGAACAGGAGATGCGCGCCGGCGGCACGTTACGCGCGACATGATGGTGCCCGACGGCAGCCTCTACCGTGACGAGGGCGTCTACGAAGAGGTCGTGCCGCAGCACCACTTTACGCGATGTAGTACCGTCTGTTCGGCGATACGACGATCTTCGAAACGCGCCTGACCGTGACGTTCGAAGCGGTCGGCGAGAAGACCAAACTCTCGGTCCGGCAATGGTTTACCAAGCTTACACCGGAAGCGGGCAAGGGCGCGGAAGTTGGCTGGGCGCAGACGCTCGATCGCCTCTCGGCGTACCTCGCGAGGTAGCGCGCGTTACGGCGACTGGGTCGTGCGCAGCTTGGAGATTACTATTGCAAGACCGGAAGCATAGTTCGCGCGCACGGCTCGTTCGGCGACTGCGAAGTTGCCCTGCTCGATTCCGTCGACGATGTCGCAATGTTGTGCGAAGGACGTCTCGATCAGGGATACGTCGGACATGTAAACGTGTTCGTAGCGAAGCAGTTGCTTATGCAGGGTCTCGATAAGGGCGATCAAGCGCGCGTTCGGGCATAGGCTCACGAGCAGGCCATGGAACTGCGAATCCGCTTCAATCGCTTCGGCGGGGGTTGCACTCGCGCGCATTTGCGCATTAGCGCGGCGCAGGGCGCCGACGATCGATGCGAGGATCGGTCCAGTTTCGACGATCGCAAGGCCCTGTAGGGCACCCACGATCGGAAAAATCTCGCGCGCCGCGCGTTCGTCGAGCGCCGACACGCTGAAGCCTCGATGGGGCTCGCCAATTACAAAGCCCTCGCGTTCCAATCGAAGCAATGCCTCGCGCACCGGAGTCCGGCTAACGCCGAGTGATGACGCAATCTGAGCCTCGACCAGCCTGGCGCCGGGCCGTAGCTCGGCGTTGAGGACCTTTTCTAGGAGTGCCTTGTGCACGTGGTCCCGCCCGGGAGCAGTAGGCAGGAGGTCCCTTTTTTTCATGCCGGCCCGTGTCTGAAGAGTAATGCGTGAGATCGCCTTCTTCCGCGGTCATCGCTTGGTATCCCGTACATTTCCCCTTTAACGGTATGCAGGACACAAATAATGCATGCAATAATACAATATGGCATGCATCCTTCCCGGCGCCTTTGGAGCAACGCAATGGCTATCGTATCGCCTAAACGGATTTCCGCATCGCTCGACGAGCTCTGGTCTCCGCGAGTGATCGCAGAATTCGACGACTTTTTCGTGAAGGTCGCTAAGGTCCACGGTACGTTCGAGTGGCATAGTCACGACGGCGAAGACGAGCTTTTCTTTATCCTTAAGGGAGCTCTGCGCATAGAACTCGAGACCGGGCCGATCGATCTGGGCAAGGGCGATCTCTTTGTGGTCCCAAAGGGCACTCGCCATCGGCCCGTGGCCGAAAGCGAATGTCACTTGATGCTTCTCGAACGGAAGACGACGCTTCACACGGGCGTTTTGGTAACGGAGAGGACTTGCTCGTTGGACGAGCAGCTCAGATCCGTTCCGGTTGCGTTGGTTACATGTTGAGCCGCATTTTTCAGTTGTTGCTGGTTGCATGCCTCGCGACGAGCCCGTTGCGGGCTGCAACCGATCCGTTCGTCGGCCAATGGAAGCTCAGCAAACAAGCCGATCAGATGAAGGTGACCAAAGTTGGCGCAAACACGTATGCGTTTGACTTTGGCGGTGGCGTTGAGACGATCGCGGTCGATGGAACCGACCAGCCGGGCATCGGAGGCTCGACGCTATCCGTTGCTGCCGAAGGGCCCAATTGGAAGGTCGTGCGCAAGAAGAGTGGTCGCATGCTCATCTCGGCAACGTGGGCGCTTTCCAAAGACGGCAACGTGCTCACGGACGACTTCACGAGTTTTAATCAAAACGGGTCGCGGTCCAACGTCACGTACGTCTACGCGCGAAAGGCAGCGGGACCAGGTTTTGCGGGTATGTGGGTCAGCACGACCTTAGCGGCGAGTTCCCCCGTAATGCTTCAGGTGCGTCCGTACGAAAGCAACGGCCTCTCCTTCATTATTCCCTCTGCAGGCCAGACGCTCAACCTGATCTTCGACGGCAAGTACCACGCCGCCGCGCCGGTAGGTTCCGCAATGTTAGCGGGCCGGCTAAGCGCGCGCGCCGTGGAAACAACTCGTACGCTCAAAGGCAAGATCACGCAGACGCGGCAGATCGAGCTTTCTCCCGATCTGAAGATACTGACGATCACCGTGCATACGGCCGGGAAAGACGCGCCGAACATCTACGTCTTTGAACGGCAGTAGCTCGTGGTACGTTTTCTTCACAGCATTCTGTTAACGGGCGGACTTGTTGCGTTCGTGCTCGCCCCAAGCCTAGCGCAGAGCGTTCCGTCGTCCGCGGTCGCATTCGCCTACGTGCACAACGAGATCGTCGTGCAAGTCTACGTCAACGGTTCCGGCCCGTATCGCATGCTCGTCGACACCGATACCTCGCCGTCGGTCGTCGATGCGGCGCTGGCAAAGCGCTTGAAGCTGCGTCCTCTGGCTCCATCCGGGCAGGGCGAGGGCGAGGGCAATGGTTCGATGCAAACCTATCCCGTTGAATTGTCCGACATCGCGGTCGGGAGCGTTCATCAGAAACGGCTCCTAGCGCTGGCGGCGGACATTTCCGGCATCGGCAAATCCCTTGGGCTGCGCATCGACGGAGTTCTCGGCACGTCGTTCCTCGACGGACGCGTCGTGCAAATCGACTACCACTGCGGCACGATTCGATTTCTTCCCGACGCCGTGCTCGGCGCCTATGCGGCGCGCTTTACATCCACCGATGGTATCAACGTCAGCAACGACATGTGGGTCGGAAGCAAGCGAATCACCGCGACGTTCGACACCGGCGATGCCGGCAGCTCCGTCGTGTCCCGCCGCGGTATCGCGAGCCTCGGCCTCCAGGCGGCGGCCGCGGCCGGCGTCCAGTCGACGGGTCGTGGCTATCTAGGGACTGCGCACTACACCAAAGGGTATCTGGAAGCTGCTCGCGTCGGGCACGTCTCGCTGGGCAGGATCGATACGGTTTTCATGGCATCGTCGACGGCTCCGTACGACGTCAACATCGGGAACCGAGTGTTGAGCCGTTACGTCGCCACCTTCGACTATCAGCGCGGCCTGCTGACCCTCGCGCCGCCGACTGTGTGTCGATGACGTAATACACGCGGAGCGGGATGACAGACGCTTCGTGGTTCCGCAAAAAAAAGCGACCGCACGCATTCGTTGCGTCCTTCGACTTCGCTCAGGATGACACGTGCGAAAAGAGCGACCGCTTTTGCGATCGCCCTTTTTGTTAAACTTGGAACCTTGGTGGAGCCGTCAGGGTACTGCCCCCAAAGCCGGTCCCCAGGGCGCGAAAGGGCGCACGCCGGGCGGGCTGAACACTACTCCATGAGCAAGTATGTAGCGTTCGTCCTGTGCATTGCGTCGCTGATTTGCGCCGTGCCCGCCGCCTCGCAGACCGCGACGCCTGCTCACGTGTGCGGCGTGCACGGGCTGTGCGGCGGCCTAGACGGGGCGTGGTGGCAGCATCTGCCGCCTGCGGCCAAGCTCCCGGTCGTGCAGGGGATGCTCGCGAGCTACGAGGCCGCCTACGACCTGGGGCAGTTCAACGAGTACAGCGCATACTTAGACGCCTATAGTGGGCCGAACACGAAGGAGCAGGCTGCGTTCCTCAAGGCGTTTCGAAATCCCAAAGAGGCGCTGACGTTCAGCAAGAGCGCGGCGACCTACGTTGCCGAGATCGACCGGTTCTACAAGACGTATCCCTCAAAGTACACCCTCGACGTGACCTCGGTATTGCGCTGCCTGTGCGACAAGCCGATGTTCACGTGTGATTACGTGGGGAAGTTCGACGAGGGCGGATTGCTGCCGTGGCCGACCGGGCCATAGAGGCGCCGCAGGGCGGCGCAGTAGTGGATCCAGCTGAGCCATACTACGCTCATCACGTAGCAGGCCCACAAGAATGCGATCGGCGCCAGCAGCACCGCCAATAGCGGCAGCGCGCTGATGCCCAAAGCGACCGCAGCGAAAACCACGAGCAGCGCGACGTCCGCACCGATCCAGAGCATCACGATCATGCCAAGCGTTTGCCAATAGCAACCCGTCGTATCGCGCATCGCATGTGCTAACGGAGCGTCGTCACCGAGCAGATAGTAGGGAACGCACGGCGCGAGCTTGACGGCGAGATAGATGCCGGGCACGACGAACAAGCCCACGCCGGCCGCGACTAAGAAGAGGTAACCCCAACCGAAGACCAGAGTCAAAAGAAACGTGCCGACGGTCATACGAAACGCCGGCTGTTCCGAGCGAACGGCATCGGCGATGATGAAGAAGAGCGCGACGAACCCGACAAGCTCGCAGCCATCCAGAGCGAGGAGGGCGTTGTCGGCGCCCGCTTTCCCCGGTGCGAGGGGCGTGAGCCCGTAGGCGAGGCCGACGAGGGCCGTTATCGTCGCGAGCAGCCCAAATAGCAGGGTCCGGGCGCGCAAGCGCCCGTAGGCCTCGCGCAGACCACGAGCGAGTGACTGCGCGATCCGAACCGATGCGTCGCCGTGCATGCTGCGGTGATTCTGGGGGCTCGGACGGCATACCTCATGCGCACCCGTAGAGCCCCGCCAGGTCGATCGGGCCCTCTCAGCCGCGTCGATGCGCCTAGGTCACGATCGCAGCCGTCATCGCATTATTGCAGAAAAGAAAGCATCCTACTTCAATTGTGTATGCGTGACACAAGAAACAAAGCGATCGCTTTTGCGACCGCTCTGTTTTGTTAAACTTGGTGGAGCTGTCGGGGTACTGCCCCCCGAGTCCGAAAAGCCTAACCGGCGCGTTCTCCAGGCTCAGCTTCGAATTTTTCTTGTTTCGACGCACGCCTCAAAGCGGGGCTTATCGTCGACCGCAGATCCTTTATCTCGTACGAGCGTCGAATCACGCGATCGTACCAGCCCGAGTTTTTGGCCGGATAGCGGAGCGGCTCGGGCCGACCCTCTGCGTCCGGTCGCTACTTAATTAAGCAGCGAGTGCGTATTGATTGTTGGCAGATATTGCCGTTGCGATCGTTTAAGGAGGGCTCGCAACTCCGCCTGCTGACGCCGACCACGGATCTTCCCGTCGAACCTAATTCAGCCCCATGACCGGTCATGTCCCCACCCGCGGGAACATCTACTATAACACGGCCGGCAACCCCGGGAGTTTCGGCTAGTCGATGATGACCCAGTCTTGGACTTGCTCGACGGCGCCGCTGTCGTACGAGATGATTCCCGATCCCGAGAAGTCCAGCGTCATCGTTGCGACCGTTTGACCGGTTGCGGTCTGCGTGACCGAGCCGGTGAGTTGGCCGCTGTCGTTGGACGTGAGCGAGACGGTGAGTCCGTCTGCGCTGTCGATCAGCGTTAGTGCGATGCTGCTCATCGCACCCGGACAGAAACCGTTCGATTTGCGGGATCTGCCGTCGAGCCATCCGCCGTGACCGTGCTGGTAGCCGCCGAAGCCGATGGTTGCGGTTCCGGTGAGCGTGTCGACTTGCGTGCCGCCGCTGATGAGCCATGCGGGCGGCGTGTCGGCGAGAATCGAGAGCGATCCGTTCGGACCGGCGAAGCCGGCGCCGTTGATCTGCAGTTGGAGTCCGCTCGCGCCGTCGTTCCAGCCGGGATCGTTGGAGCGGCGCGTTGCGCTCGGCGCGATGAATTGGCCGAGTGCGGTTTGCGCGAATCCGACTTCACCGGGCGTCGGCGGGGTGCTCGGCGTGGCGGACGGCGTTGGTGTGGTGACGGTGCTGGGGTGCATGCGCGCGTATGAATCCGATCCCATGGTCGAGATAACGGCGCTGCCGCAATCGACGGCGTTTCCAGGTAGGAAGAGGCACGTGAAACCGCTGGAATAGAGGTTCGTACCTTGATTGTTGGTCTTCTGCACCACGATGTTGGTGAGGGCGCCGGTTCCGACGGTTGCGAACGAGATCGCGAACATTTGGAAGCTCGTAATGTCGGCGCTGCGATCCCAGCGTGTTTCCGTGGATTCAGCGGTTCCGCCGGCGGACGCGTAGTTCGCGTTGAGCGTGTATAAATCGGCGGGCATCGTGCATTGCGAATCGTAGAAGAACTCGAGGCTTTCCGTTACTTGGCCGAAGCCGGTCGACGAGTAGCTGTACTCGACGCCGCGGTTGCACGGCGGCGCGGTGGTATGCGGCGTGCGTTTGTGCGCGATGGTGCGGCCGTGGCGCAGCATTTGCACGGTGCGGCTGTCGTTCGAGCCGAACTCGTTCAGGTTGACGGTCGATCCGGCGACGTTCAGCGCTGCACCGGCGAGGGTGCGTTGCGCTTGCGATGGAGGTTGCCCGGGCTGCTGCATGCTTTGCGCATGAATCGCTTGCGGTCCGGCGGCGGTTTGCGCGGGCGCGTATCCGCCGGCGTTTGACGAGCAGGCTGCGACGGCGATCAACGCGATCGTCGCGGAGCCGTTCCGGATGGGAGAATTGTTCATGCGAAGCACTCCTAAGCGCGCAAACGAGGAGCTGGCAGGTCCTTCTAACCAGGCAAGCGTGAACCCGTTTGGGCTAGCTTAAGGCCTAGAAAAGAAACGGCTCGGGCCGCCCGTCCGGCCGACTCCCGGGGCCAGTGGTCGCTATTTGTTGAGGGCGCGGCCGTCGCCGCCGCTTTTCAGGCGATCGCCGAGGGTGAAGCCCGAGATGGCGCCGCGGATGCGATCGGCTTCATCACGTAAGGCGGCGGTGAGCTCTTGCAGGTCGCCGCTGGCGGTCGCGATGCGCGCGCCGCGCGCGGCGACGTTGCCGACGCCGGCGGTGGTTTCGCCGACGGCTTGTGCGCCCGATGCGGACGAGCTCTGCAATTCCACCGCAAGTTCGGAGAGGGTGCCTGCGAGCTCCGTGTTGTCGCCGGTGAGTTTTTCGACGAGGAGCGTGGATTCGATAAGGAAGTCGGTGGCGCGCTTCTGCTCCTTCTGCGCGAGCACCACGGCGTCGATGCGCGCGCGGACGCTGGTCACGCTGTCGACGATGAGTGCGAGCGCGTCGGCGACTTCGGCGGTTTTTCCGCGGCCGACTTCGACGGCTTCGCTGCCGCGGCGCGTGACGGCGACGGCGCGGCTCGTTTCGTCCTGCACCTGGTGGATTAGCGATCCGATTTCTTTGGTCGCGCCGGCGGAGGAGTCGGCGAGTTTTCTGATTTCGTCGGCGACGACGGCGAAGCCGCGGCCGTGTTCGCCGGCCCGGGCGGCTTCGATGGCGGCGTTTAGCGCGAGGAGGTTGGTTTGATCCGCGATTTCGTCGATGCGGTCGGTGATGGTGCCAATCTTCAAGCTGCTTACGCGCAGGTTTTCTATAGTGTTGACGAGTTCTTGCATCACGTTCGCGGCTTCTTCCGACGTGCGATCCGCGCCGACGATGGCGGCGGATGCGGCGTCGGCGCTGTCGGCCGCGGAACCGGAGATGTGTAAGACTTCGCTGGCGGCGTCGATGGTCGCTTTGGCGGTTTGCGAAAGTTCATCCAGACCGGCGGCGTTGCTTTGCGCGGCGGCGCCGAGGCGTTCCGCGGTTTCTCGCGCACCCGCGGCCATTTCGCTTAAGTCGCGCGCGCCGGCGGCGACGCGTTCGATGGCGTCGTCGAGTGTCTGCATCGTGCCGGCGGCGGCGGTGAGATCGCCGGAATTGGCGCGCGCGTCGGCGACGAACATGTCGGCGCGTTCGGCGAGCGCGCCGGCGGAAGCTTCGAGCAGCTCCGCAGTGGCGCTGACGTCGCCGACGACGGTGCGAATCGCTTCGATGACTTTGTGGAATGCGACCGCGACGAGGTCGCGTTCGGAGTGCGGCGTGATTTGCACGCTTAAGTCGCCGGATGCGAGGCGTTCGCCGCTGGTGGCGAGCGCTGAGAGGCCGCTGTTGGCGCCGGCGAACGCTTCGACCAGAAGCCCGGCTTCGTGCGGGAAGCGCGGCGCGCCGTAGAGTTCTTCTTCGCGAAAGACTTCGCCGTGGCGCATGCGATCCATTAGGCCGACGGTGTGTAGGATGGGGCGCGCCACGCTGCGAGCAAGGATGCGCGTCGCCAGCAGTGCGATCAGCAGCGCGACGACGAGCGCGCATGCGGCGTAGAGTGCTCCGGTGCGCACGGCTTCGTCGATCTTGATGGTGCCGGCTTGCAATTCGAGCAAAAGGTGGAAGGCGCCGCCGGCGGTCGCGAGCACCGTGACGGTGATGACGAGGGCGAGTACGACCAGGAAGCGGCGTCCGATTCCGCCGCGCGCCTTCGCGCTTACCGGTGCGAAGACGCCGCGCACGGTGCAGAGGATCGCGACGAGTTCGGCGACGAGCGTTTCGGCGTTGAAGTAATTCAACACTCCGGCGACGACGCCGCCGCAGAGACCCGCCGCGACGATGGGAATGGCGTTGGTTTCGAGCGGCACGCCTGCAATGCGGTTGCCGACGACGAGTACGATCGCACCGCCTGCGCCGCACGCAACGATGAAGTTGATAACGACTTGCACGCGAAACCACGTGAGTTTTGCAATCGCGGTCTCGGTTGGGAATCCCGGATCCGCCATGCGGTCGCGGACGTAAGCGAGCCGGCGGCGATCGAGGTAGTGCGCTATCGGCAGCGCGATGACGGCGAACGCGAGCGCGACGCCGATGACGCTTGCCAGTTCGCGCGCGGTCCATTGGCCGAGGACTGCAGCGATGAGGACGGCTGTGGGAAGCGCCACGCAGGCGATGAGGAGCAGGCCGCGTTGGAATTCTCGAACCCGCTCGTCGAAGAGACGCGCGGCGTCGTTCACGTTAGCGCCTCGCCCGCTCCGCTTCGGACCGGCTCGATTGCCGCACCAGCCCGGAGACGACCATCATGATGACGGCGCCGTAGAGGTTGGCGAGCCACGGGCTGATCTCACCGCTATTATGGAAGTTCGGCGCGAGCCATACCGTGATGGCGAAGAGTATGTAATTGACGATGATCGAAAATATTCCGAAGGTGACGACCGTCAACGGGAAGGTGAGGAAGCGCAGAATGGGTCCGAGCAGCGCGTTGACGAGGCCGAAGATCAGCGCGGCGATTGCCGCGGTTGCCGGCGTGACGCCGTGGTTGAATCCCGGGACGTATCGCGCAATGAGGTACAGCGCGAGCGCGTTCACTAAGAATCGTATGATTAGATGCATCGATTGCTCTCCATCTTAACCGTTGCGTTCGGAATTATCGGTTGAGTGCCTGCTTTACTTCTGCGGCCAGCGCGGCGGTCATGCCCTTAACGGCGGCAATCTCGTCGACGGCGGCGCGCTTGATTGCTGCAACCGAGCCGAAGACCGTGAGCAAACGCTTGCGCCTGACCGGCCCGACACCCGCTAGCGCGTCGAGCGCGGAGCGCGTCATCGCTTTGGCGCGGCGTTGGCGGTGATAGGTTACGGCGAAGCGGTGCGCTTCGTCACGTATGCGCTGCACCAAATGCAACGCCGGCGTGTTGGGAGCCAGCACGATCGGCTCGTTCTGGCCGGGGAGGTAGAGCCATTCGTGTTCTTTGGCCAAGCCCGCGACCGGAATTCCCGTCATGTCGAGCTCCTCCATCACCTCGACGACCGCGCTTAACTGGCCCTTGCCGCCGTCGATTAGGAGCAGGTCGGGTTTCTTGTTGAATTTCTCTTTTTTGCAAGCTCGCGTTCGACCGGCGTGTCGGTTTCATCCGTCGAGCGCCTGAGGTAACGCAGCCGGCGCCTTAGCGTTTCTTGCATCATTGCGAAGTCGTTGGGGCCGCGATCGTATTGGATTTTGAACTTACGATATTCGCTCTTGCGCGCGCGCCCTTCAACGAAGACCACCATCGACGCTACGGGGTTCGTGCCTTGCACGTTCGAGATGTCGTAACATTCGATGCGATGCGGCGGCTCGGGGAGTTCCAGCGCGTCCGCGAGATCGGTGAGGGCGCGGGCCTGCGCCGTTTCTTGAACTTCCTGATGCGCGAGGTACGCTTTTAAGTTTTGCTCGGCGTTCTTTGCGACGAGGCGCAGGTATTCGGCGCGGACGCCGCGCTGCGGTTCGAGGATGCGCACGCGTTGGCCCTTTAGTACGCTGAGCCACGCTTCGATGGTTGCGCGATCTTCGGGGAGCGCGGCGACGAGGATTTCTTTCGGTACCGCGGCCGCGCTGGTAGCGGCGGCACGCGCGCGCGCTTTTACTGGTACGGGGGATTGGTTGTCGCGTGCGATGCGTGCCGTCGAAATGACCGGGCCCGCCGGCGCGCTCGCGGTGCGGGCGGTATAGAACTGCTGGAGGAACGCGCCCATCACCACGCCGTCGGGTTGGTCGTGCACGCCGTCGAGGACGAAAAATTCTTGACCGATCAACTTTCCGCCGCGTACGAAAAACACTTGCATGCACGCCTGACCGCGCGCTCGTGCTATCGCGACGAGATCCATGTCGAGACGCGACTTCCAGACGACCTTTTGCCCCTCGGTCACGCGGCGCACCGCAACGATACGGTCGCGGAGGCGCGCCGCGGTTTCGAAGTTGTAGTGTTCCGCCGCCTCCGACATCTCGTGCTGCAGTCGCGCGAGCAGCGACTCTTGCTTGCCTTCGAGGAAGAGCACGACCTCTTCGATCGTCCGGTCGTAGTCTTCTTCGGACTGATATCCGACGCACGGCGCCAGGCAGCGTTTGATGTGATACTGCAGGCACGGGCGCTGCCGCTTGCCGTCGATCGGTTCGCGGCAGGTTCGCAGCGGGAACACCAAACGCACGAGGTCGATCAACTCGCGCAAGCCGTGGGCGTTCGTATACGGTCCGAAGTATCTCGCGCCGTCGTCACGCACCATGCGCGTAAAAACGATCCGCGGAAAACGTTCTCCGGTTACTTTGAGATACGGGTAACGCTTGTCGTCGCGAAGGTTGACGTTGAACGGCGGCTGGTGCCGCTTAATGAGATTCGACTCGAGGATCAGTGCTTCGATTTCGTTCGAAACGACGATCGTTCGAACGTCGACGACCTTCTCGACCATCGCCGTGGTGCGCACGTGGTGCGCCGCGCTGTCTTGGAAATACGAGCGCACGCGGTTGCGCAGCGATACGGCCTTACCGATGTAGAGAATCTCTCCACCGGCCCCGATCATTTGGTAGACGCCCGGGCGTCGGGGATTTGCGAAAGCGCCGATTCGAGCTGCGGTGTCACCCTACTCGTTGCGCGCGTCGCACACGCATAATGAAGAACGTGGCGACCGCAGCCAGGACGGCCACACTGAGGATGACGAGGCCCCCCTTATGGATGAGCGGAAGAATTTCGTACAAGTGGTCGCCTAGGAGGTCGCCGACGGCGATGAACGCGCCGCAGAATACGAGCGATCCGAGAAACGTCCAAAGGTAGAACTGCGGGAGATTCATTTGTGCCATACCGGCGGGGAATCCGACGAAACCGCGGATCACCGGGATGAAGCGGCAGATAAACAATGCGAATGTGCCGTGCCGTTCGAAGGACCCGTGAATTCGCTGGAGTTCCTCGTGCCCGAAGTGCACGTATTTCCCGAATTTCTCGAAAAACGGATAGCCGCCGTAGCGCCCGATTGCGTAAGCAATCGACTGGCCGGCCATTTCACCGGCGACGGCTGCGGCGATCGCGATCCAGAGGCTCCCTAAGTGTCCCGTTCCAACCAAGCCGCCGACGACGGGCATCAGCACTTCCGCGCCCACCGGCCCACCGACGTTTCCAATCGTCATCGCGATGAAAATACCGAAATAGCCGTAATGTTCGATCAGCGCGAGGACCGCGTGTTGGAGCTGTTCCACGGGGCTGAGTACTCCTAGAGGCCGCTGGGGTTACGAAGCGCCGCCGCTCGGCGGAGAATCTCGGCGGCCAGGCTGCCGCCTTCGGCGCGCAGGGCCTCGAAGAGGTCGATGGGCTCAATTTCCCGGTCCCCGGCATGGGTTTCCGCGAGGGCGATCATTTTTCGAACGCGCGGCGTGACCAAGATGCCTTCCCATAGCCGTTCCTCGCCGGTCCCGAGACTGCGACGTACCTCGGCGTGGACCTCGCGAACGTCGATGCCGTCTGCATCGAGCGCGCTCAGATTCCACCGTCGCGCTCCTCGAGCAGCGCCACGAGTAAATGCTCGGCGCCGACGTAGTAGTTGCTATGGTTACGGCACTCTTGTTCCGCTACACGAAGAACGCGCCGCGAAGCGGCATTGAACCTGGAAAACAAGCCCTCGGAACCGTTGTGCTAGGGGGGAATTTTCGGGATGACTGGATTCGAACCAGCGACCTCTTCGTCCCGAACGAAGCGCTCTACCAAGCTGAGCCACATCCCGAGAAAAACTCCCCCTTGTTCGCAAGGTAAGGTCGGGGTCCTGCCCACCAGGGGAAAGCCAGCGTCCCTCGGAAGCCTCCTCTCCGACTCATGCGATACCTGATCGTCGGGTGCGGCCGCGTCGGCTCCGCACTTGCGAAACTTCTCGACGCCGACGGCCACGAAGTGATCGTCGTCGACGAAAATGCCTCCGCTTTCAAGCGATTGGCCAGACGATTTCAAAGGCCACTTTGTCGTCGGTACGGGTATCGACTACGACGTGCTCAAGCGGGCCGGGGCGGCCACCGCGGATGGATTCGTCGCCGTGACCAACGGCGATAACCGCAACATCATGGCGGCGCTCATCGCGCAGCGAATGTTCAAAATCAAGCGAATCGTCGCGCGCATCTACGACCCGCAGCGCGGTCAGATGTATCGCGAGCTCGGCGTTCAGACGGTCTGCCCGACGACGGTCGGAGCGAAGCTGATCCGCGATACGCTCATGCGAAGCTCCGTGGGATCCGCTCCGATCGTTCGATTTCGGTCAGCTCACGTCGCTTTCGGCGTCCGTCTCGGCAGGAAGACGCGGGAAAGCGCATCGGCGATATCGAGGACGCCGGGCGAATCCGCATCGCAGCGGTGCGGCGTGGCGCCACCGGGGTCGTGGTCGCAACCAACGACTTGGTCCTTGAGGTCGGCGATGAGGTCAACGCCATCGTCTCACCCGAGGCGATAAGCGATTTCGCTCAGCGTTTCCACAGCGCAGCACCGCACGCCAGGGTTGGAGTTTAAGTGTTCATTCTCATCGTCGGTGGCGGGAAAGTCGGCTCGTATTTGTCGCGTGCTCTTCTGGAACAGGGACACGAGCTGGTCGTCGTCGAGAAGGACGAGCGCAAAGCAAAATGCTCGACCGCCTCGTCGATCACAAGGTGACGATCGTCGGCGACGGCTGCGATCCGTCGGTGCTTGAAGGCGCGGGTGTGGCACGAGCGGACGTCGTCGTTGCGGACACCGGCGACGACGAAGACAATCTGGTCGTCGTTTTGCTGGCCACGCGCAAGTCGAAAGCGCGCTGCATCGCACGCGTCAACAATCCCGCGAATAAACTTATTTTTGAATCGCTCGACCCCCAGGATCCGGTCACGGTCATCTCTTCGACGGAGCTGATTCTCGACGTCTTGAACGAGAAAGTCAACGCCTCGAAGTATCGTGCGATGCTCGAGACGATGCATCTTTTCGGTAAAGGAAACATGCAGTTGGTGAAGGTCGAGATTCCGGCGGAGTCGCCGGTGGACAACAAGCGCCTCGCCGAAATCGAACCTCCCGCACAATTCCGTGGTCGTCGCGATCGACCGCCCCGACAAGGATCTCGAGATCCCGACCGGCGACTCGACGATTCACGCCGGCGATTCGATGATCGTGATCGTGAAGAACGGCGCGGCCGAACGAATTCGAACGCTCATCGGCGGCTAGTCCCCAAGTCGAGTTAGATGTAGCCCTTTCGCAGCGCCGTCGACCGCGGCTTGGGTGCGGTCGGACGGCGGAGAGCTTTTCCAGGATGTCGCGGATGTGGCCCTTTACGGTTCCGAGGCCGATGTGCAGCTGTTTCGGCCATCTCGGAGTTGGCGTTGCCGTCGGAGATCAACCGCAGGATCTCGGTCTCGCGAGGGGTCAGCGGGGACGAACGAGCGTCGTCTTTCGTGTCGTTCGAAAACCGAGCGAGCACGAGATGCGCGATCTTCGGATCGAAATACGCTCCGCCCTCGCGCGCGATCCGCACCGCATCGACGATGTGCTTTGGCTCCGAGCTTTTCAAGCAATAGGCATCGGCGCCGGCGGCGAGCGCGGCCAGTACTTCTTCCTCGAGATCGATCATCGTGACGATGACGACGCGCGTTCGAGGGCAGTTCGCGGCGCACCCTCTTCGTCAGCTCGATACCGTCCATGCCGGGATAGCCGATGTCGATCACGGCCACTTCGGGCCGTTCGCGCACGATCGACCTCCCAGCCGGCTATGCCGTCGGAGGCCTCCGCAGACGTCGAAGGCCGCTTAAGCGCGGTTCGCAAACCGGCGCGCGTCAGCGCGTGATCTTCCACGATAACGACGCGGGTGCGTGCGTCCATGTTCGGTTCGTCTCCGTAAGGCAGCGAGATGGAAAAGATGCTGCCGCGTGGTTCGCGCGGTACGTATTCGACCGTCCCACCGTGTTTCTCGACGATGCGCCGTACGATGTAGAGGCCGAGGCCCGTTCCCCCGCCCGGTCGGGCGCCGCCAAAGCGTTCGAAGAGCATCGCCGCGTAGGTCCGCCGGGAACGCCGAACCCGGTGTCCTCGATCTCGAGAGCACGCGGCCCTGCGCCCGGCGACCGCGCGCGATCACGCTCCCACCCGCGGGCGTCGCTTCGATCGCGTTAGCCACGAGATTGACGAGCGCGCGCCGGATTTCATTCGGATCGCCCATCACCCACAGCGGACGTTTTCGACTCGGGACGTGCAGGACGTATCGCTCCTCGATTTCGGCCACCGGCTGCAGTTCGTGCGGCGATACGCGCACCAGCACCGCGTCGCATGCTACCGGTTCGCGCAGGCTCGACTCCTCGCCGGCTTCGTATCGCGCGACCATAAGCAGCGTCTCGACAATACGGCGCTCGTCGCCGTTGGTGGCCACGGTGGTTCGAAGATTTCCGATAGGTCCCGGTAATTCGCCGTAAGCGCCCGCCAACGCTTGCTTCAGCGTCAGTTCCATCGCGGCGAGAGGTGTGCGCAAATCGTGCGCGAGCGCGTACACGATATCGCGAATGACCTCACCGCGATGGACGCAGCGCATCCTTTTGCTCGGCGATCTCCTCATTCTGCTGGCCCAGCTGTGTGAAGAGCCGCGCCTGTTCGAGCGCGATCGAAGCCTGTTCGGCGTAACGCCGCCGACACGAAAGCCTGCGTCGGGTACAAACTGCCCTTCGGCCTGCGCCGTCGCGACGAGAACGTAGTCGACCGCAGGCGTCGATTCGAACCGTCGGTGACCAGAACATCGCGCGCACCAAACTGTCGCAGTGTCAGCCTTCCGAGCACGTCGTCGGCATCCACCCGGATGACGCCCGTCCGCGCCGCGAGGACGCGCGGCCAGCGAGGCCAACTCCGTCGACAACGCTTTTCGCTCGTATTGCACGTCGGCTGTCGCCGGCGTCGTATGACAGCACCAGGGGCTGCTCGAATGCGGAGTCGCGGACGATCAGCAGCACGCGCGAAGCGTGGACAGTTCGACCGCTTCGCGGACGACCGCCGCGGAGCACGAGTTCGACATTGAGGGTTTCGCGGCACGCGTCCGGTCGCCTCGCGCAAACCGCTTCTCGATCTCCAGTCTGACGCTTTCGGCCGGACGACGCGCCGGCCTCACGCGCGAAGTCCTGCGTCTTCACGCTCATATACCCAACCAAGATAAACGACGCAGCCGACAGCAAACGGTCGCCGATGGCGACTCCGTCCCAATGGTAGCCCGCTTGTACGCCGTTCACGTAGCCGGCAACGACGTTGGCGATCTGCGCTACGATCACGAGACTCGTCGTGAGGCGACTCCGCAACGCGATGCTGCTCAGCGCGATCGGGCCGTTGAGCAAAATCGCCGCGACGAACAACTGCGGCGTAACCAAGTCGACGACCCACGCTGCGACGAGCAAGGCGTAACACAGATACGGGAGCGCAGCGACGAAACGCGCGTTCGGCGAGGTCGGCATCGAGTTTCCTCCGCGTTCTCGCTCCTACGACCCGCCCCTCCGCGCGGCGGGGTCGCCGGGTCGCGCCACGAAGCCATACCCGGATGGATCGAACGACCAAGGCGGAAGTGCTCCTTCGCGAACTCGGCGGCCGCGCGCGGCTCGTCGTGTACGTCGCCAGCGCCCCCGGCGCTGGAAAGACGCGCCGCCTTCTCGAGGACGCACGCCGCATGCACGACGCCGGTAAGCGCGTCGCGATCGGTTGGATAGAGACGAAAGGCCGCCCCGATCTCGAGCGGGTCGCGAGCGGCTTGCCGCGCATTCCGCCGCGCCAAGTAAAAGCCGGCGAACGCATGTACGAAGAATTCGACTTCGAGGGCGCCTTGCGTGCAAAGCCGGACATCATTCTCCTCGACGAGCTCGCGCACGAGAATATGGGTGCGTCGGCGCACGCGAAACGATGGCAAGACGCGCTAGCCTTACGCGAGGCCGGCATCGGCGTCATCGGCGCGTTCAACATCCAGCACCTCGAAACGGTCGCGCCGATCGTCGAGGGGCTCATCGGCTATCCGGTCCGCGAAATTATCCCCTTGTCGTTCCTCCAAGCGGCCGATGAAGTCATTGCGTTGGACGTCTCGCCGCGGCTGCTGCAGAATCGCGTGCGCGCGGGCAAAATCGTCAACGAACAAGACATCGAACGGGCGCTCGCCGGCGTCTTCAAAGAGCAAACGCTCTACATGTTGCGCGAACTGCTGCTTCGCACCGTCGATAGCTTGACGTTGCCCGTCGTGAAGGCCGGGCGCACGTCGGTAGCCGCGGCCTTCGTCGAGGCCGATTCCGATCCGCTCCCCTTCCTGAGGCGCACGGCCGCAATCGCGCACGCGCTCGACCTCGCGCTCGAAGTGGTTCCGGGGGAGTTTATCGACCAGCAAGGGCTTGAACGAGTCGTGCGCGAGGTCGGCGGCGAGATTCTGCGTGGATCGTTCGACCCGGCGGTCGTCACTGGGGACGATGCCTTGCGCGCCTCACTGGTTGCCCTTCCCTTCGGAAAGGTTGCCACGAAGCTGGCGAACGCTCCACAACCGTACGACCTCTTTATCGTTGGCGAGGGGCAGACGTATCTCGCCGAAAACGCGGCACGCTCCCCGTATTCGCATACCGCGGGCGACCGGATGCGCGTCGGGTACGGAAAACTCACGGTCTACCTCGGCGCCGCTGCCGGAGCCGGAAAAACGTTTGCGATGCTCGACCGCGCTCACCAATTGCGAGCCGAAGGCGTCGACGTCGTCGCGGGCTACGTCGAGACGCATGGCCGAAAAGAAACGGCCGCACTCCTCGACGGTTTGGAAGTGCTCCCGACCAAGACATTGGCCGCAAACGGCATCACCTATAGAGAATTCGACCGTGAGGCGCTTATCGCGCGGCACCCGCAGGTCGCGCTGATCGACGAGCTGGCGCATACCAACGCACCGGGGTCGATCGCTCCTAAAAGGTACTACGACGTTCTGGCGATCCTGCGCGAAGGCATCGACGTCATTACGACGCTGAACATCCAGCATCTGGAGGGCCTGGGCGATACCGTGTTGCGCCTGACGGGAACGACCGTTCGCGAAACGCTGCCGGACGGAATTCTGGCTCTCGCCGATGAGGTGATCCTCATCGACGTCACGCCCGACACGCTGCGGCAGCGTTTGCGCGAAGGCAAGATCTACCCAGCGGAGCGCATCGAGACGGCGCTTTCGAATTTCTTTCGAACGGAGAATCTCTTCGCTCTGCGGGAGCTCGCGTTACGCGAGGCGCTGCGGGCGCGTTACCGCGAGCAGATCTCGTCGCCGTTCGAGCGCCTGCTGCTCAGCGTCGGGTCGCGCGCGATCGATATTCCAATGATCACGCGCGCCGGTCGCATCGCCGCCCGCCTCGCGATCGACTTCGCAATCGCACACGTCGTCGGTCCGAAGGACACCGTCGATGCTGCGGCCGTCGAAGAGATGCGTGCGGAGGCACGGAAATCGAACGTCGAGTGGATTGAAGACGCCGCCGCAGACGCGCCGAAGCGATTGCTCGAGATCGCGCGAACGCGGCCCGAAACGACGATCGCTCTGGCGGGAACGCATCGCAAGCCGCGGCGTTTCCTGGGGCCACCCTCGTTCGCACGCCGTTTACTCGACGCAGGCGCGCGCGAACTCTTGGTGTTGATGCGACCCGAAACGACGAGCGAAGCCCTCCCCGAGGATTGATTCTCCCGTTAGTCGGGCCGGACGCCGTCCAAAGCCATATTGAGTTCGAGCACGTTGACGTGCGGTTCGCCGAGGAACCCAAACGTACGGCCTTGCACGTGCGACGCAACGATCGCGTTCACGGCATTGACGCTCATGTGGCGCGCTTTGGCTACGCGGGGTGCCTCCCAATACGCGGTCTCGGGGCTGACGTCGGGATCGATTCCACTCGCGCTCGACGTGATGAGATCCATCGGCGGCGCTCCCGGAGCATCCGGATTGTCCTTCTTTAGCTGGGCGACCGTGTCCGCGGTCGACTTGATCAGCTTCGCGTTGGTCGGTCCGTAGTTCGTTCCGCCGGTCGACGTGGGATCGTATCCCTTGCCGGCTGCCGACGGACGGCCTTGGAAGTACTGCGGCTTCGTCCAAAGCTGCCCGATGATCGACGAGCCGATGACTTTGCCGTTCACCGTGACGAGCGATCCGTTGGCCTGCTTCGGAAAGATAAGCTCGGCTGCGCCCGTCATTGCGATTGGGTAGATCAACCCCAGCAGAACGATCGTGACGATCGTAATGCGCAGTGAAGTACCGAAGTGTTTGAGCATGGTTCTTCTTCCTAAGTCAGGTGGAACGCCGTGAGGATCACGTCGATGAGTTTGATGCCGACGAACGGAATGACGATTCCGCCGGCGCCGTACAGCATGACGTTTTGAAAGAGCACCGCGTTCGCGCCCTTCGGGGCGTATTTGACGCCGCGCAGCGCGAGCGGAATCAGCGCGATGATAATCAGCGCGTTGAAGATCACCGCCGAGAGGATCGCACTCTGCGGGGTCGCTAGGTGCATCACGTTAAGCGCCTGCAGCGCCCCGAAGGCGTGCGCCGCCGGGTAGGCCAACGTGAACATCGCCGGGAGAATCGCAAAGTACTTCGCTACGTCATTCGCGATGGAGAACGTGGTCAGCGATCCGCGCGTCATCAGCAGCTGTTTGCCGATTTCGACGATCTCGATCAGCTTCGTGGGATCGGAATCGAGATCGACCATGTTTCCGGCTTCCTTGGCCGCCTGGGTGCCGGAGTTCATCGCCACGCCGACGTCGGCCTGAGCCAACGCCGGAGCATCGTTCGTTCCGTCACCGGTCATGGCGACGAGGCGCCCGGAGGTCTGCTCGCGCTTGATCAGGCTCATCTTGGTTTCGGGCGTCGCCTCGGCGAGGAAGTCGTCTACGCCGGCTTCCTTGGCGATCGTCGCCGCCGTGAGCGGATTATCGCCGGTGATCATGACGGTGCGAATCCCCATCGAGCGCAGTCGATCAAACCGCTCGCGCATGTTGGGTTTAAGGATATCTTTGAGGTAGATCGCGCCGAGCACGACCTGATTGCGCGCCAGCAGCAACGGCGTGCCACCGCTGCGGGCAATTTTCTCGACGTCGGCCGTGAGGTCCGCCGACGGATTGCCGCCGGATTCGCGCACCCACGCAAGGACGGAGTCGGGTGCGCCCTTGCGAATCTTCGTGCCGTCGGGGAAGTCCACACCACTCATGCGTGTATAGGCGCTGAACGGCACGAATGTAGCGCCCGCGGGTTCGTCCGCGCGGGCGCCTTGTTGCTGCGCCAACGCCACGATCGAACGCCCTTCCGGCGTTTCGTCAGAGAGGGACGAGAGATAGGCGATTCGCGCGGCGTCTTTCGGGTCGATGCCCTCGGCCGTAATAATTTCCACGGCTTGGCGGTTGCCGAGCGTGATGGTGCCGGTCTTGTCAAGCAAGAGCGTATCGACATCTCCCGCCGCTTCGACCGCGCGCCCGCTCATCGCCAGAACGTTGCGCTGCATCACGCGATCCATACCGGCGATGCCGATCGCCGACAGCAAGCCGCCGATCGTCGTGGGAATCAGACACACGAGCAACGCGATGAGCACGGTGACGCTCTGCTTCGCACCCGCGTAAACGGAGAACGGAAGCAACGTCGCGACCGCAATCACGAAGATGATCGTTAGACCCGAAAGCAGGATCGAAAGCGCGATTTCGTTCGGGGTCTTCTGACGCTGTGCGCCTTCGACGAGCGCAATCATGCGATCGAGAAAACTCTCGCCGGGGTTGGCCGTAACCTTCACGACGATACGATCGGATAGCACGCGCGTGCCGCCCGTCACGGCGCTGCGATCGCCGCCGGATTCGCGGATGACCGGCGCAGATTCGCCCGTGATCGCGGATTCATCAACCGTCGCCGCGCCCTCGAGCACGTCGCCGTCAGCGGCTATGATCTCGTTGGCCTCAACGACAAAGCGATCGCCTTTACGCAAACTCGCGCTCGGAACGCGCTCTTCCTTGCCACCCTCGAGCAGGAGGCGTGCCGTCGAATCGGACTTCGTGCGCCGCAAGGCATCGGCTTGCGCCTTACCGCGGCCCTCGGCCACTGCCTCGGCGAAGTTCGCGAAGAGCACAGTAAACCATAGCCAAGCGGAGATGGCGAAATCGAAGCCGGCCGTGCCCGTGTGCTGGAGGGCGTCGCGGACGAAGAAGAACGTCGTTACCGCCGCACCTACCTCGACGACGAACATGACCGGATTGCGCGCCTGCCAGCGCGGGTCCAGCTTCTTGAACGAATCCCCGATCGCGCGCGCGATAATGGCGCGATCGAAGAGGGAACGCTCTTTGGGCCGGCGCTCGATGCGTCTCTGCGGAATCATTGGAACGTCTTTCCTTGTAGGAGGAGCAGGTGCTCGACGATCGGCCCGAGGCCGTCCGCCGGGAGGAAGGTAAGCGCGCCGACGATGACGATTACGCCGATCAGCAGCGCTACGAAAATCGGAGAATGGGTCGTGAACGTGCCCGGTCCCTCGGGTACGGCCTTCTTACCGGCAAGTGCACCCGCAAGGGCGAGCGCCGGAATCGCGACAGCGAAGCGTCCGAACATCATGTTCACGCCGGTCGTGAGGTTATAGAACACGTTCGGACCTAAGCCGCCAAAGGCGGAACCGTTGTTTGCATTGGTCGAGGTAAAGGCGTACAAAATCTCCGAGAAGCCGTGCGGTCCGGCGTTATTCAGGGTAGCAAGCCCTGCAGGGATGACGGCAGCGATCGCCGTGGGAACCAAACACAGCACGGGCGTTACCAACGCCGCTAAGATCGCGAACTGCACTTCGCGCCGTTCGATCTTCTTTCCGAGAAACTCGGGCGTGCGCCCGACCATTAAGCCGGCGATGAAGACCGTCAGCACGACGAAGACGATCATACCGTACAAGCCGCTGCCCACGCCGCCGAAGATGATCTCGCCGAGCTGCATGTTCACGAGCGGCACGAGACCGCCGAGCGGCATGAACGAGTCGTGCCACGCGTTGACGGCGCCGCACGACGTGTCGGTCGTGACCGTCGCGAAGAGCGCCGACGCGCTCACGCCGAAGCGGCACTCCTTCCCCTCCATATTGCCTCCGGCGACTCCGAGTTGATGCACCAGCGGATTGCCGGCGGCTTCAGCCCAGTACGCGGTCGTAAACCCGACGAAGAAGATAATCGCCATCGCCGAGAAGATCGCCCACCCCTGGCGCGTGTCTTTGGCCATCTTGCCGTACATATACGTCAAGCCGGCGCCGAGCGAAAAGATCAGCACGAGCTCAACCAAGTTGGTGAGCGGGTTCGGGTTCTCGTTCGGCGACGAGGAGTTCGCGTTGACGAAGCCGCCGCCGTTCGTGCCCAGCTCCTTGATGATTTCCTGCGAGGCCATCGGGCCGCCGGTGATCGACTGCGAGAAGCCCTCGAGCGACTTGACGTCTTGATAGGCGTGGAAGTTCTGCGGCATACCCTGCCACACGAAGAACAGGCCGATCACGATCGATGCCGGCAGCAAGATGTAGAGCGAGCAGCGAACCAGATCGACCCAGAAGTTGCCGAGCGTCTTGACGGTGGTGCGCACGACGCCGCGAACGACCGCTACGGCGATGGCGATGCCGGTCGCCGCAGAAACGAAGTTATGCCACGCGAGGCCCGCCATCTGCGAAAGATAGCTCATCGCACTCTCGCCCGAGTAGAACTGCCAGTTCGTGTTGGTCACGAAGCTGATGGCGGTGTTGAAAGCGAGATCCGGAGCCATATTATCGAAGTGCTGCGGATTGAGCGGCAGCCACTTCTGCGTGCGCAGCAAGATGTAGAGATACGCCAGCCCGATCACCGAAAAAGCGAGCATCGAGAGCGCGTAGGCGTACCACGTCATCTCTTCGTCCTCGCGGACGCCGCCAAGCCGATAAATCACCGTCTCGATCGGACGCAAAACGGGCGAAAACCACGTCCGTCCGCCTTCGAAGACGCGCACCATATAGAGGCCGATCGGCTTGGTTAACGCCAAGACGATCAGGAAGAACACGACGGCTTGCAGCCAGCCGATTGCGGTCATTGCGGGCTCCTAGAACTTTTCGGGGCGCAGCATCGCGAACACCAGGTATGCGAGGCCGGCAAGTGTGAGGGCGACGCCTAAAACGTCATCGAATTGCATGGAACTAAACCTTTTCGCAACCGAGAACGTAGAAGTCGAGAATGACGAACCCTACGACTGAGATTACGATAACGGCGATCTCGAGGATCATGCCTTCGTCCTTGCTCCGAGCGTGGCGAAAGCGCCGGGGATGTGCCGGCGCGCAGATAGTGTCAACATGACTCCACCAGGATAAGGTCCCGGCCGATCCGGCGCCATCCGCCGTTCGGATGAGCCGAATGGATGATCCGAACGAAGGCTGTTGCGCCCGCTCGCCCTTGCGTATAATCGCGGAGGCCCCCATCGGGCCATCACGCTAGGAGCTTCTCAATGATCAAACCCGCGCGGCTCATCGCAGCCGTATCGTTCGCCTGCGCAGTCGGAGTCTCGACCGCGGCCTTCGCCCAAACGACGACGCCCGCACCCTCGGCCTCGCCAGCGGCCTCCCCGACGCCCGCCGCACCGAGCGATCCGTGCGGATCGATTCTCTCCATTGTCAATCGGCCAACGATATCGACGGGAGTTTGCACCGTGCAGACCGGTCATTTCGTAATAGAGAACGGCTACTCCAATACGGTTACGACGGGACCGGGCGGAGGAAATACGGCAATGGCCGGTCAGTCCGATGTCGGGCTTCGCTTCGGCACGGCCGACCCGCACTTGGACATTGAATTTACACCCCCGAATTACATCCGGACGTCGGTTGGCGGATCCAATACTACGGGTTCCACCGACATGGTAATTGGAGCGAAATACGAACTCGGCTACAACGCAAAAGCGCTCTGGGGCGTCGCCGGATTCGTCACCGTTCCTTCGGGGACGCCAGCCTTTACGGCCGGAAACGCGCAGTTCACCGGGGATCTCAACTGGGGCTATACGCTGAACTCGGTGTTTGGCGTCAACGGGACCTTCGCTCTCAACGCACTCAGCGGAACCAATTCGGCGGGCAACGCTCAGTCGTACTTCGCGTTCATTCCAAGCATCGAGGCAACGGCAGCATTGCCCGGCGCCCCCTCGGAGCTCTATGGTGAGTATGCGTACTATTCGCAAGCCGGACCGAACCTAGGCACCAAGAACGTATTTGATTTCGGTTACATTCGCGATTTCGGCCCGCATTTGCAGTTTGACGTCGAATACGGCTTCTCGCCAACCGTCATCAACGGACAGAAACAGCACTACATCGGCGCCGGCATTTCGTTTATGAACTAAACCTTTGGAGCGAAGGCCTAGCCGCGCTCGCGCGCTCGCGCGACGCGTTCGACGACGCGCGTAGCGGTTAACGCTCCGGCGACGAGCGTCGCCAACGCAACGGCGAACGTTGCGTCGATGATGGCACCGCGATACGGTGTCCCCGCCGGAAGGGCGACCGCTAGCGCTAGCGAGAGCGCGCCGCGAATACCTGCGACGCGGATTACATCCAGCCATTCGCGCGGGTAGCCACCCGGTAGGAGCAACCCGGCCACTACCATGCGGGCGAGCGCAATCGCAACGATACACGCCACGACGAAGATCGGTTCCCGCGCAACCCGAGCGATCTGCAAGCCCGAACCGACCAAGAAGAAAACGCCCGCATTAGCTGCGACGGCGACGATCTCCCAGAAGCGTACAACGTCGTCGGCTACCTTTAGCGTCAGCCGGCGTCGTTCAAAATAGCGAATCGCGATGCCCGCGGCTATCGTCGCGAAGATTCCCGACAGATGGAGCGAGTCGGCGGCGAAGTACGAGCCGTAGGCGCATATGGCGGTCGCCGCGATTTGCGCAGATGCACCGTGCGTGCCGCGTAGAATTCGTGCTAACACGTAAGCCAGCGCGACGCCGAAGACGATTCCTCCGAGGGCTCCGCCAATCGCGACGACGCTGACGAGCGCGAGGTTAACGGCGCCCGTCCCCACGGCGAGGCCCGCGAGCACGGCGCGATAAAACAGCACGGCCACCGCATCGTTGAAGAGCGATTCGCACTCGACGATGGTTACGAGCGTCTTCGGCACCTTCAGGCGCCGGAATATGGCGACTACCGCAATCGGATCCGTCGCGCTCAAGATCGCTCCCGTCAGTAGCGCCGCGCCGAAGGGCACCCGCACGACGGTTAAGGTGCCCGCAACCACGAGCGCCGTCAGGATCACGCCGGGTCCCGCCAGCGTTGCGATCGCCGGCCATTGCCGCACGATCGCGCGATAGTTTAAGTTCCACGCCGCTTCGAACAGCAGCGGCGGCAGAAAGACGAAGAGCGTCGCGTGACCGAGTGCGTACGTGAATCGGCCGGGCTCGAAGATACCGCAGACGATGCCGGCCGCGACGACGGCTAGGATCTGCCAGAGCTTCATCGTTAGTGTGTGTGGGTGAAGTTGCCGACTTGCGTGAGGCGGCGGATGGTTGCGATTGCGTGACGCATGCCGAGCGGTTCGTGCGGCCTACCGACGGTATCGAAGTACCATTCGGGATCGATGTTGAGGGTTCGCGTTTGCACCATCGCGACGGGGACGTCATGTAAGAACGCTTCCATCGCGGCGATCTCTTCGGCGTCGTCGGTGACGCCCGGATGCGTCAGCAAGTTCAGGCTCACGCGCAAGCCGCGCCGCACCGCCAGGGAAATCGACTCGAGGACGTCGTCCGAAAGCATACCCGATGGGCCGGTAGTACGCGGCATAGACCGCAGGGCGAAACGAGTTGAGACTTATCCGGACGGCTTGGAGTCCCGCATCGATACAGCGCTCCAGCGCCGAGGGCATGCTGCCGTTCGTGTTGAGATTGATCGTTCCGCTGCTGCGCGCGGCGCGGATCGCCTCGATTGCGTGAGCGATCGCGATCGATCGAAGCAGCGGTTCGCCCTCGCAGCCCTGACCGAACGAAACGATACCGTCGTCGACGCGCGCGAGATGGTGAATGGCGACGCGCGCGAGTTCCGCACCGCTCATCTCGTCGGCGATGCGACGCTGCGGCGATGGAAGCTCGGCCTCGGGTTCCTGTTCGGAAATGCAGCCGACGCAGCGCGCGTTGCATTTCGGCGAGACCGGCAGCGCGGCTTCGCCGCGCTCCAGAAAGACGTTCTGCGCCGTAAAACACCCGTATTCGCGCGAGCAGAGTGCGACCTGGCGCAGCACGCGGTTGTGCGGATCGGTTTCGATCCGCCGGTCGAGAATCGCCTCGAGCTCGCCTTGCGCAAACGCGCGCGGACGCCAATCTTCGCTCTCGTCGGTCTTCATCGCGGCAACGTACAACTCGTCGTTCACGACCGCGGCGAAAGTGTACCCGAAGAGCGGCAGGGCCGGAGCCCCGCGTTCTTTTGCGTACGCCGGCACCAGCAAACGCGTGTAGCCGGCCGGCAGAATCGTCGCCAGCGCGAAGCGCCGCGATGCGGGGCCGGTACCGGTCAACGGTCGCCGGCCGGGAAGAATCATCGGGACGGAGCCGGAGGGCGCGGGAATCAGTTCGTCGCGCGCGGGTTCGCGCACGATGCCGCCGTCGGCGAGCGGTGCGGAGTCTTCGTCGAAGTAGATGCGGCCCTTTGCGTCACAATACGCGAGCCCGATTTTGGAACTCTTAGCGCGCCGTGCCAACCTCGACCCGCACTTCCGTGTCGAAGACGCGGACGGCGGGTCCCGTCAGGAACGCCTCGGAGCCGCCGTCCCACTCGACAACGAGCCGGCCGCCGGGCACGAAGACGTCGACGGGCGACGCAAGCAAACCTCGATCGATCGCGACGACGGCACACGCGACCGCTCCGGTTCCGCACGCCATCGTCAACCCAACGCCGCGCTCCCAGTGCCGGACTCGGAGCGCGTCGCCATCGACGGCTGCGATGTGGACATTCGTCCCGTTCGGGAAGAGCGGCATCGTTTGAAGGCGATTGGCGATCATCGACAGCTCGAGATCCTCCACGCTCTTGCGCAGCAGCACGACGTGCGGATTACCGAGATCGACGCACCAGGCATCTTTGATATACGGTACCGTCTCCGCGGCCGTCCGCGGGGAGCCCATCGCAACGCGCACTAAATACTCGGGCTCGCGCGCGACCACGCGCGTCTCGACGATGCCGGCCAGCGTATCGAAACGAATGGCGTCGCCTTCTCCCGCTTCGTCGAGCCAGCGTGCCGCGCAGCGCACACCATTTCCGCACATCTCCGCCTCGCTGCCGTCGGCGTTGATGACGCGCATCCGCACGTCGGCCTGGCTAGACGGCTCGAGCACGATCAAACCATCCGCTCCAACTCCCGCGTGACGATCGCAGGCCCAGCGCCCGAACGCCGCAACGTCGTCGATGTGCGCGGTTCGAAGGTCGAGGATCACGAAGTCGTTGCGCGTCCCGTGCATCTTCGTGACGGGTATCGGCATCTTAGCCGCTTTCGTCTTCGACGGCAGCGACTGCGACGCCGTCGGTCGAGGCGACCGCAACGGGCGAGCCGGGCGAGATCGTCGAGATGGCGTGCTTGTAGATGAGATGCGTCTTGCGCTCGTATTCGAGCAGCAGCGTGAACGGATCGAACCCTTTGACGACGCCGCGCAGTTGGAAGCCGTTTACTAAAAAAACGGTCACCGGCGCGCCTAGGCGCCGGCATTCCGCAAGAAACGCATCCTGAAGACCGGCCATATCAGGTGCGGTTCGCAGGCCACCCTAGCTTTTCCCGTGCGGCTGCCGCGACGTTCTCGGCCGGAAGCCACAGTACGTCGCGTTCGCCGCGGAACCACGCGCGCTGGCGCCTCGCGTAGCGACGGGTCGCGCGTTCGAGCGAAACGCGCATTCGTCTCGCGTGCACCAGCCGCGAAGGAACGCAAGCGCCTGCGGATAGCCGACCGCGCTCGCCGCGACTGCGCCGCCTCCGACCAACTCGGCCTCCTCGAGCAGTCCACTCTCGAGCATCGTCGCCGTCCGGCGTGCAATCCGCGCATCGAGTTCGGCAACGGGCACGTCGAGAAAAACGGTTTGCCAAGCGATACCATCGCTTGCAAGCGTCGCGAGCGGCTCGTCACGCACGCGGATCTGCGGAGTAAGGGCGACCTCGAGTGCGCGAAGCACGCGATACGTATCGCCGGGGTGCAGCATCTGCGCACGCTGCCGGGCTCGAATCGTAAGCCACTCGTGCAGAAACTCCGGCGGGTGCAGCTTTGCCTCTCGTGCTAAGCGCGCCCGCTGCGCTTCGTCGTGCTGCGGCGCAAGTTCGACGCCGCCGATCAGGGCCCGGAGATAGAACCCGGTGCCACCCACGACGATCGCGCGCCGCCCGCGGCCGCGAATATCGCGAATGGCAGCGAGAGCGTCGTTTGCGTACCGCGCCGCGGAGTAACGCTCGCGCGGATCGAGAAAGCCGACCAGGTGATGCGGTACGTCCGCAAGCGCCTGCGTCGAAGGCGCGGCGGTCCCAATCGGCATGCCGTGGTAGATCTGCCGTGAATCCGCACCGACGATCTCGGCGTCGAACGCGTGAGCCAGCTCGACGGCCAGGTCGGATTTTCCGCTGGCAGTCGCGCCGGTGAGAATCAGAACGCCGTCAGACACGTTTGAACATGCGTGCGATCTCAATCGGGCCGAGGCGCACCATCGTGGGGCGCCCGTGCGGACAGTGCATTGGGTTCGCGCACAACTGCAGCCGGTCCACGAGCGTCGTCATCTCTTCCGGCTCGAGACGCTCGCCGGCAACGGTGACCGAATGGCAGGCCAGCGATGCCCAGATCCGTTCGCGGACGTCGCGTTGCTTTGGATCCTCGGTGAGATCGTCCAAAAAGCCGGCGAGATCGAATGCGCGCGCGCCGTACCCGGCCGGCGTCGAGCCGACCCGGTAACTGCGTTCGCCGAATGGTTCGATTTCTAGGCCGCCTTCATGCAGCAATTCGAGCGCGCGATCCAACGCCGCGCTTTGCGTCGCGTCGAGCTCGATCGTAAGCGGTACGAGCAGCGGCTCGCTCGGAGCGCGTTCGCCGGCTCGAGCGACGATCGACTCGTAGGCGATGCGCTCGTGCGCGGCGTGCTGATCCACCAGCAAGAGCGACTGGCCGTCGCTTGCCAGGATATACGTGCAATCGATCTGCCCGAGCACGCGCATACGCCGGCGAGGCACTTCATCGGCGCGGCCGAGCGCGGGCTCGCCGTTCGCGAAGCGCGAGAACAGCGATTCGACGTGCGGTAAGCTCGTGTCGACGCTGGGCGGTGCGAGCGAAACGCCCGCTCCCGCCGGCGCAACGTGGTCGCGAAAGCGCTCGCCGGCATGGGCTTGAAGCGTGGCGGCTATCGCGCGGCGCACCGCGTCGAAGACTTGCGATCCGTAGCGCAAACGAACGTCGCTTTTCGTGGGATGGACGTTTGGATCCACGTGATCCGGCGGAAGATCGAGCACCAGCACGCCATACGGATGGCGCCCGATCATCGCATAGGTTGAGTACCCGGCCGTCCACGCACCGGCCAGCAGCGTGCTGCGCAGCAACCGGCCGTTGACGAACAGCATCTGCATGCGGCGATCGGCCCGGTCGCTGCCCGGCGCGCTGATGAATCCCCGCAGCGTACCGTCGAGCGTCCGAGCCGCTGCGGGGTCGATCGGAATCAGAGCGTTCGCGGCGTCGCGCCCGAAGACCGTGGCCAATCGTTCGCGCGGATCGCTTGCTGCGGGCATCACCCACACGTCTTTACCGTCGTGACGCAGCGTAAACGTCACCGCCGGATACGCGAGCGCAAACGAGGAGAGCCACGACGAGATACGGGTAAACTCGGCGCTCGGCGAGCGCAGATACTCACGCCGGACCGGAACGTTTTCAAAGAGACCTTCGGCACGGACGCGCGTTCCCTGCGGGGCTGCAGCCGGCTCGACCGCGCCGACCGCGTCCGCATGCGCGACGACGCGCGTCCCGTTCGCCGCGTCCTTCGTTCGCGAGACGATCTCCACTCGCGCGACCGATGCGATCGACGCCAGCCCTTCGCCGCGAAATCCGAGCGTGCCGATCGATTCTAGGTCTGAAGCGACGGAGAGCTTACTGGTGGCATGACGGCGCGGCGCGTACTGCAGGTCCTCCGGCGCGATGCCGTGCCCGTCGTCGATAACCTCGATGAGTTGCGTCCCACCGCCCTCGACGGCAACCGTAACGCGCGCAGCGCCGGCATCGACCGCGTTTTCGACAAGTTCTTTGACGACGGAGACCGGACGCTCGATAATTTCACCGGCGGCGATTTGACCGATCGTGAGGTCGTCGAGCTGAAAGATGGTAGCCACGACGAATCGCTCATTCGCGTTCGCATGCGTTCGTCTTGCCTAACTTAGCATCGCTCGGAGATAATGACTGCGCATGCTGCTCGCCTTCCTTTTCGCGTCGGTCGTGTTTGTCTCGCCGGCGCCGGGGACGAGCGCGAGCCCAAGCCCCAGCACCAGCCCGAGCTCCAGTGCGAGCCCGAGCCCCACTCCGAGCGCGAGTCCAACTCCGGCCCCCGGCCTCAGCATTCACGGAAACGGCACGAACGCGTTCATCGACCAAGCCACGGGCGGCGCGGGACAGGTTCCTCCGGAAGGTGCCGCATTTGCGGCCGGCAACCCCGCAGCGCCGATGTCGCCATACGATTGGTTTAACACGGCACCCGAGGTTCCGGGCGTCGCGGGTCAAGTGCAGTATTTCTTCGACGCGGCGTACCGATCGGGCAACTTTACGGCGAACGCGACCTTCGTCGCATCCGGCGTCGCGGGAGACGTCACAAACGCGATCTATTGGGGCGAACCGATTCTCGGGCCGCTCGATCCGCACGAAGGCCGCTCGCCGCTCCCCTATCGCGTTGCGTTTCCAACGCACGCCGGTACGAACGACGCGATCGGCGTACAAGCGACGCTCTACAATGCCTCGATCGGTTCCACCGACTCGGGATGGAACGTGACGGGCGGATACGTGTCGCCCGGCGCTTTCGATTCGTTCGTTTACACGCCGCCGGCTTTCACGAGCTGGCTCCCGTCGCTGAACCTACAGACGTTCGAGTCGCTCGGACCGGCGATCTCCGACGTGGACGGTTGGAACCACGCGGCGCAATCGCTCCCCCTGCTTGGCGTTGACGCGAGGGCAACGTTTGGCCACCTGGGCGTTGAAGCGACGGATGCGCTGCTGCCCGCGCCTGCGGGCACCGCCGCACGAATGTCCGGGTTCAACGCCGCGCTCGACGAAGGCGACGCGGGACGCTTCTCGTTCGACATCGTTCACGTTGCCACATCCGGTAATCCGGTCACCGTACCGACGCTCTTCGGTTCGAGCCCGCAACTGCATCCGGGCGCGCAGGGCGATCTCGCAACCAGCACGCTCGCCGGACAGACCCAAACGATCGCCGGCGCGCGCGCGTTCTTTCACCCGTTGAAGGGTTACGACGCGACCGTCGAGCTGGCGCGATCGTGGTACGATGCGACCCTCGTCGCGCGACCGGGGACGTCCCATTTTGGAGACTACCAGCACGTTGCGGTCACACGGCATTTCGGATCGGACTCCGACGTCGGCCTCGAGTACTATCGCTTCGATCCACGCTACGCGACCGCGGTGCTGCCATACGGCATCTTCGAAAACATTTGGGGCATCGCGTGGGCATACCCCGGTCCGTGGCTCAAGGGCACGTACCAGCTTGCCGGCAACGCGGTCGCACCGATTAATCGCGAGGGCTTTCGCGCGCACGCCGACTACGCCCGCGGCCGCTTCGTCGCACGCGTCGCATGCTACGCTTACCGGCAAATCGCACCGTCGACGTACGACAATCTCACACAAACCGGCTTCGTCGAAGTCGACTACCTCGTCGAAGCGAAGGGTGACGTAACCTACGGGAAAACGCGCGGCGCCGTCGCTTACGTCGCGTGGAACCTACCGCACGATACGTTCGCGATCGATTTCGCGCGCGACACACAGTACCGCCCGTACAACGGAACGGCGGTCAACGATCTCGTCGACATGCGCTACGATCAAGCCGTCATTACCGAGCAGCATACGTTTACGAAGAAACTGCTCGGCGTCGCCGGGTACGGCAGGTATTCTTCGAGCGGAATGTGGACCGCGACGCCGGTTACCGGAATCTACGGTGTCGGTTATGCTGGCGGCGAATGGGCGTTTAACGGAAATCAGCAACTCCTGGTGGAGGTGCGGCGCTACGGATTGACGGGGGTTCCGTCGATTCCCGGCGGCCCGCCGCCGACGCTGCGCGGAACCGACCTCATCGTCGATCATCACATCAGTTTCTAACCGTCGCGTAAGAATGAGAGCTGCAGCTCCGCCGGGGTGTGTTTGCTCATCCGCCGGCGCAATGGAACCTGAGCTTCGACGTCGGAGTGTCCGGAGAGCGCGTCGGCGATCTCTTGCGCGCGCGCCACGACCCGCTTCCGGTAGGCCCGCCATGCGGGCGACTTCGATGCCGAACGAGCGCGAGGAACTGCCCGGTTGCACGCGATGCGAAAAAACCGGCGCACCGCCGCGTGCGGTATTCTCGACGGCG
The DNA here is from genome assembly GCA_963782265.1 of Vulcanimicrobiota bacterium. Taxonomy (GTDB): domain Bacteria; phylum Vulcanimicrobiota; class Vulcanimicrobiia; order Vulcanimicrobiales; family Vulcanimicrobiaceae; genus CAWAJD01. The sequence goes on along the minus strand of CAWAJD010000036.1, from coordinate 74,587 downwards.
GTCATGTGATAGTTAGCGACGAGGCCCCAGTGTCCGGCCAGCGAGCACAATTCGTGGAAGTGGGTGGCGAACAGCGCCATCGGCGCCTGCTCTTCGAGCCCGAGCAAGAACTCGCACATCGCTTGTGCGATCGAGAGACCGTCCAGCGTTCCGGTCCCCCGGCCCACTTCATCGATGAGGAGCAGCGAGCGATGCGTGCTGCGGCGCAAGATGTTGGCCGCTTCGGCCATCTCCATGTAGAACGTCGACTGTCCCGATGCAAGATCGTCGCCCGCGCCGATACGCGTGAAGATTCGGTCGACGACGCCCAGCGTCATGCGTTTCGCCGGAACGAACGATCCGATCTGGGCCATGATCGTCAACAGCCCCGTTTGTCGCAAATACGTCGATTTGCCGCCCATGTTCGGCCCGGTGAGCAAAATGAAGCGATGATCGGCGGCACGCAGGAGTAGGTCGTTCGGAACGAAGTGCGCGTGCAGAACCGCCTCCATCACCGGGTGGCGGCCTTCTTCGACCGAGACGATGCTTTCTTCGACGAAGGACGGGCGTACGTATCCGCGCTCGGCCGAGCACTGGGCGAGCGCGGCGAGAACGTCGATTTCGCGCGAGCGCATCCGCCGCGCGGAGCAAATCGTCGGTGCGAGCGGCGATACGGTCGAGCAAGGCGTCGAAAAGCTGCAGTTCGAGCCGCTCTTGGCGCGCCTGGGCGGTCGAGATTGCGAGCTCGAGCTCTTTGAGCTCGGGCGTGATGTAGCGCTCGCCGGTGGTCAGCGTCTGCTTTCGCACGTAGTCGGCGGGAACGCCGCCGGTGAAACTCTTGCCGATCTCGATGGCGTACCCGAAAGCGCTGGCGTATTTCACTTTGAGCGACTTGATGCCGGTGCGTTCGCGTTCGCGCTCTTCGAGTTCGCTCAGTTTCGAGCGCGCGTCGGTGCGCAGTACGACGCACTCGGCGAGTTCGGGATGCGCCTCGGGGCGGATGACGCCGCCGTCGTTCAACTGCGCCGGCGGTTCGTCGACGAGGCAGCGCTGCAGGTCGGCGAGCATCTCATCGAAGTCGCCGACGCGCTCCACCAACGGGGCGAGCGCCGGCGGCGTGACTTGGCGCAAGGGGCGCGCGACGTCGAGCGTCCGGCGCAGCGACGCGAGATCGCGCGGCAGCGCGCGTCGAAAGCGCACCTTCTGCGCGATGCGTTCGAGATCGAAGCAGCCTTTGAGAATCTCACGCACCGCTTCGCGCCGCGCAGGTTCGTCGAGGAAGGCTTGCACGCCGTCTTGGCGAGCGACGATGCGCTCGCGCTCGACCAGCGGTGCCGCGATCCAGCGGCCGAGGAGCCGCGAGCCCATCGACGTCGCGCAGCGATCGAGCGTCGCGAGTAAGGTGGCGCGCGGGTTTTGCCCTTGCGCGCGGGTCAGCTCCAAGTGCTTACGCGTCGACGGGTCGAGGGCCAGGAACGCTTGCCGGCGGTACACGTGCGGATGACGCAGCGCGCCTTCTGCCGGTTCTTCGCCGGCCTTGACCGCGCGCGGCGACGTCGCGATGCCGGTCCGCTTCACGAAGGCGCTAAGCGCGTCGAGCGCGCGGTGGATGGCCAGCGATTCGTCCAATGAAAACTCGTCGATGACGCCGCGGTCGCGCGTCTCGACGAGGCCGAGGGGGACCGATGCAAGGCGCGCGCCGAGCTGCTCGATCGCCGTCGCCATCGTCGCGCGCACGCCGGCCGGCAAGTCTGCGACGACTTCAGCCGGGCCGATGCGCCCGAGTTCCGCGAGCACTTCATCGTAGGCGTTCTCGCCGCCGATCGCGGTCGCGGCACTATAGCCGGTCGAAACGTCGGCGTACGCCACCGCGAACGTGCCGTCGATCGATGCGACCGCTGCGAGGTAGTTGTTCTGCTTGCCGTCGAGCAGTTGGTCCTCAATCAGCGTGCCGGGTGTAACGATGCGCACGACCTCGCGCCGCACCAGCTTGTTCGGCTGCGGGGCCTCCAACTGTTCGGCCAGCGCGACGACGTATCGCTGCGCGACCAGCCGCGCGAGATACTGCGCGAGCGCGTGATGCGGAACGCCCGCCATCGCGACGCGCTGACCGCCGCCGGCCTCCTTGCTGGTTAGCGCGATCTGCAGCGCGCGCGCGACCGTTTCGGCGTCTTCGCCGTAGGCTTCATAAAAATCGCCAACGCGGGCGAGCAGGACGGCTTCGGGATGCTTACCTTTCATCCCGAAGTACTGCTCCAGCATCGGCGAGTACTTTCGCGCTTCGCTCACTCCAGCATGGATTTAGGGGGACGCGCGGCGCGTCCCCCTCTGTTGCTTGTGGTCAGGTTGTGGTTATGTCCCTAAAGCTGTGGATATCTAAAGCGCGAGCAGAGATATTGCGGGGCGGACGACGGTTCGACCCGCATCTGCAAACCGCTCCGCGCGCCGGACGATCGTTCCGGTGCAGCCCCACACGTGGGCGGTCCGACCTCGACGTCGAGCCACGGTTCGCGCGCGTAGAGCGCCTCTTTGTAATCGTCGGGTTTCGGCGCGATTACCGTCACGTTGTCGAGCGTCTTGCCGGCAAGCTTGTTCGCGTCTTTCTTCGATGGTCCGCAGACGAGCGCGCGTACGGTCGTGCCGATCTTGCGATCGTGATAGGCGCGGGTCGACGCGTTCTGTGCGTCGCACAGACGAGCGAATCGCGCCGAAGAGGCCTCGCGGGGTACCTGCTCCCAGCGCGCGGCGGGCGTGCCGCGGCGGATTGAGTAGATAAACATGAACGCGTTGGCAAAGACGTCGGTCGCGACGTAGTCGAGCGTCGCATCGAAATCCGCTTCGGACTCGCCCGGGAATCCGACGATGACATCGGTCGTGATCGCCCAACCCGGCAGATAGCGATGGATCAGCTCCACCTTTTCGCGGAACTGTGCGGCGGTATACTTGCGATTCATCCGGCGTAAAATCGGATCGCTGAACGATTGCAGCGGCAGATGCACGCGCGGGTTCATCTGCGGCAGTTCGGCCAGATCGGCGATCATCTTCTCGGTAAAATCTTTCGGATGCGGCGAGATGAACGTCAACCGCTCGACGCCTGGAAGCGCTGCGACCTCCTTACACAGATCTCCGAAGTCGGCGCCGGTCGCGGGGTCCTTCCAGGCATTGACGGTTTGCCCGACGAGCATCACCTCTCGCGCGCCGCTTGCGATCTTCTCACGTACTTCCTTGACGATCGTACTCGCCGGCCGGTGATCGAACCGTCCGCGCACCTGCGGCACGATGCAAAACGTGCAGTAATACGAACAGCCGCGCTGGACGTTGACGAACGCGCGCAGATGCGAGAATGCATCGACGACCGCATCCGCCGATCCGCCGAGCGCGAGGAGCGCCGCATCGTCCGTGAAATCGACGTCGTCGAAATCCGGCTGCCATGCGGCGAGCTGGTCCCCGAGCGCGCGCAGCTCCTTGGTGCCGAAGACCGCATCGACATGCGGTGCCAACCTCTGCATACGGTCGCGATCCTGCTCCGCCAGGCAGCCCATCACCACCAGCTTGCGTTGCGGATCGCCCTGCGTCAGCACCTTGAAATGCCCCATGCGTCCGTACGCGCGCCGTTCGGCGTTGTCGCGCACGGTGCACGTATTAAGCAGCAGCACGTTGGCTTCTTCGGGCCGCGTCGCAATGGAATACCCGGCGGACGCAGCACGATCCGCAATATACTGCGAATCGGCTTCGTTCATTTGGCACCCGAACGTTTCGATGTAGATACTGGCCATGGAACCTTATGCTATTGCGGCAAGCCGAGCGTGGATTGGTAAGCGCGCCCGTTTCGGGTACCCGTCGGCGCTGACAAACGTGTAGGAGTCCCCTCCCTCGGCTCGCGCCAGGTAGCTGATGGCAGCCGCACCACGCGCAGTTCGCGCCGGACCGCCCTTCCTCCGGCCCGATGGGTGCGGCGCGCCCCCGTTCAGAATGTAGGAGGCCGTGCAACCCTCAACCGTCGCCGTCGTCGGCCGCCCTAACGTCGGCAAGAGCGCCCTGTTCAACCGGCTCATCGGCCAACGCCTTGCGATCGTCGAGGACACGCCCGGCGTCACCCGGGACCGATTGTACGCGCTCTGCGAATGGCGCGGGCGAACGTTCAGCTTGGTCGACACGGCCGGCATCGATCCGGACGCCGATATGGCGCACGGCGATCAGTTTGCCGAAGCCACGCGGCGCCAAGCCGAGGCGGCCGCGCAAGAGGCCGACGTCGTGATCTTCGTCGTCGACGCTCAGAGCGGCATTCACCCGCTCGACGACGACGTCGCGCAGATTCTGCGGCGTAAGCGCCGCCCGATGATCGTGGTTGCGAACAAATCCGAATCACCAAACGCGGAAGCGTCGATTGCCGCCGAGTTTTCCGGACTGGGCTTCGGCCAGCCGATCGCCGTTTCGGCGATCCACGGCGAGGGCACCGGCGATCTGCTCGACCGCGTGGTCGATCTCTTGCCGCCCGAAGCGCCGAACGCAACGAAAGAAGGCGAGCTCGCGCTTGCGATCATCGGACGTCCGAACGTCGGCAAAAGCTCGTTGCTCAACGCGCTGCTTGGCGAAGAGCGCGCGATCGTTTCGGAAGTCGCCGGCACGACGCGCGATGCCATCGATACGCTCTTCGAGTGGAACGACCGCAAGATTCGTCTGATCGACACCGCCGGCGTGAACCGAAAATCGCAAGCGCACGGCGCGATCGAATACTACGCGGCACTGCGATCGCTCAAAGCGATCTCGCGCTGCGACGTCGCGCTGCTCGTCTTCGATTCGATGGTCGGCGTTACGATGCAGGACCGGCGTCTGGCCGGTATCGCGATTGAGGAGAAAAAAGGCCTGATTATCGTCGGCAACAAGTGGGATCTCGCGCTCGAACAAGGCGGCGAGTACAGCCAAGGCGAGCTGGCCAACGTCGTGCACGACCTCATGCCGTTTGCGAAGTTCGCACCGATCACGTTTCTCTCGGCGAAGACGCAGCGGCGCTTGGGCAGCTTGATGCCGCTGGTCGCGCACGTCGCTGAAAACCTGGACCGCCGGGTCCCAACCGCGCAGCTCAACAGCGTGATACGCGACGCCGTGCTGGCGCATCCGGCGCCGGCGATGAAGGGCAAACTCTTCAAAGTCTACTACGGCGCCCAACCCGCCACGCATCCGCCCCTCTTCGTCTTTCACTGCAACGACCCCGATCTGCTGCAACCGCACTACAAACGGTTCTTGGAAAATGTAATTCGCGAGCATTTCGATTTCGAAGGCGTTCCGCTGACGCTCGAGTTTCGGCCGCGACGGGAGCAAGACGAGGCGCCGGAGTGAGCTACGCGTTCCTTCTAGGCGCACTCGTCGCGATCGTCATCGTCGCGTTCCTGATCGGATCGATTCCGTTCGGATACCTGATCGGGCGCTTCGTATACAAGATCGACATTCGCAAATCGGGCTCCGGCAACATCGGCGCGATGAACGCGCTGCGAACGATGGGTAAAGGCGGCGCGGTGGCCGTGCTTCTGCTCGACGCGCTCAAAGGGTTCGGGCCGGTCTTCCTCATTCAGACGCAAGTGCACGTTCACGGCAATATTGCGTGGTCGCAGGGAGGGACGAACGTTCCGCTCTCATTGACGCACGCCTTAGCGAGCATCGTCGCGTTCGCGACGGTCCTCGGGCATTGCTTTTCACCCTGGTTAGGGTGGAGGGGCGGCAAGGGCGTCGCGACCTCGTTCGGCGCGATATTCGCGTTCTCGTGGCAAGCCGGACTCGTCGCCGTCGGCGGCTGGGTTGCCGGCGCGCTGATCACCCAATACTCGTCCGTCGGTTCGATGTTCGGCAGCGCGCTCGCGCCCGTCGCTCTGTGGTTTTTCACCGGCTCGCTTGCGGAGACGCTCTACGGCGCAGCAGCCGCGCTGCTGATTATCTTCATGCATCGCGACAACATCGGGCGTTTACGCGCCGGCACTGAAGGTGCGATCGGCTTCCTGCGGCGGAAGTGAGTAGGAGCCTCCTTCTTTACCAGGGCTTACTCGCCTAGAACCCGTATTGGGGCGGGTCATGATTTCGTCGAACGAATTGCGCAACGGCGTCACGGTCATCGTGGACGGGAACCTCTGGACCGTCATCGAGTTCCTCCACGTAAAGCCGGGTAAAGGCGCCGCGTTCGTGCGAACGCGCCTGAAGAACGTCAAAACCGGCGCGACCCTGGAGCGTACGTTCCGCGCGGGCGAAAAGCTCGAACGTGCGACCGTCGACAATCGACAGATGCAGATGCTCTATAACGACGCCGACGGGTTCCATTTCATGGATCAGGAGTCGTTCGAGAACTTCACGATTCAGCGCGACCTCATCGGCGGACCGGCGGACTTCCTTAAAGACGGGATGGTCGTCGACGTCCAATTCCACGACGATTTGCCGATCGGCGTCGACCTGCCGCCGCACGTCGAGCTGCGCATCGTCGAAACCGATCCAGGCTTCAAAGGCGACACGGCCACCAATACGTTCAAACCGGCCAAGCTCGAAACCGGCGCGATCGTTCAAGTGCCGCTATTCGTCGAGCCCGACACCGTAATCAAGGTCGACACGCGCGACCGCCGCTACATCGGCCGCGTCAGCTAAGACGCCGCCGCGATGAAGGCTCGCGTTCGCGTACTGATCATCGCTTTGGTTCTGGGCGCAGTCGCGAGCGCCATCGGCGAAACCCTTCAACTCCTTCCGCTCGGCGCGGCACCGTTCGCGAACCGCATCGCCGACCTGGTCGCGCACGTCAGCGCGCTGGACGTTTCCGACAAACTCGGATTCGGCGTGCCCGCGTATGAGTCGGAGCCCAACGATAAGCTGGGCATCGTCAACATCGACGATATCACGCTCAAGAGCGGCAAGCTGCCGTGGATGCACAACTTTCCGTACCCGCGCTCCGTGTATGGGTCGCTCCTTCGTAGCCTGAAAGCCGCCGGAGCGAAAGCCGTCGTCTTCGATATCGACTTTATCGACCCGAGTGCCGATCCCACGCAAGACGAGCGGTTTGCGGCGGCGATGAAACAGTTGCCGGCGATCCTCGCTTACACGATCAACACCACGACCAGCTCCTCGATCGGCGAGCAGCCCGTTGCGCCTCTACTGCGCACCGCTGCGGCTTCGGTCGGCTATACGTCGCTCGACACACCCGGCGGCTATCTGCTTGGGCAACCCCCCTCGATCGACACCGGATCCAGCGGAACGAACGCCAATCAGCACCTGCTATCCCTCGCGGCAGCGGGTGTTCAAACGTATAACGGTAAGCCTCTAGATTTTTCTACGATACCCGTCTTCGACGAGGGCGGCGGCTCGAACGTCTTGCTGCTTCTTCCCCCGCAGTTGCATGCGATCCAAGATCTCGGTACGGGTACCGAGTCGCAAAGCGTCGCGTTCCCCGGCCGCGGGATCATCTCGTTCTCCAACGCTTACATCGAACCGCCGAAGGATCTGCGCCCGTTCGCTAGCGGCGCGCTCGTCTACGTCGGATCGACGGCGCTCGGGACCTACGACTATTCGGAGACGGCGCGCGGACGCATACCGGGCCTTTACATTAACTCGCGCCTGGCCGATCAGATGATGCGCGGAAATTATCTGCGCGTTGCGCCGTTGTGGCTCGGCATCATCCTGGTGATCGCTCTTCCGCTGCTCGCCGCGCTGAGCTTCACGTTTATGCGAACGACCTTCGCCATCATCACGTCGGTCATCGCGACGCTGGTCTACGCGTATCTGAATCTCTTTCTGTTCGTAAAGCAGCTCTACTGGCTCGATCTCGTCCACGTCGTGCTGGCGATGCTGCTTGGGACGATGTTCGTCGCCGTCTATCGCGTGCTGCACGAGAGCAGCCAGAAGCGCATGGTCACCAACCTCTTTGGGAAACACGTTAGCCCCGCGGTCGTGAGCGACATTCTGGGCCAGGACGATCCGAAGGGCGCGCTCGCACTGAAAGGCAAGCGCGTTCGCGCGACGATCTTTTATAGCGACATCCGCGGTTTCACGGCGATGTCCGAGACGATGACGCCCGAGGAGATTTACGGCCAGCTCAACGAGTACTTCGAAGAGATGTGTACGATCATCTTCGCGTATGGCGGCTACGTCGATAAATTCATCGGGGACTGCGTCATGGCGGTCTTCTCGGCACCCTATCAAACCAAAGACGACCCGAGGAAAGCCGTCATTTCCGCGGTAACAACAGGATAAGATTCGCGAACTCAGCGCCAAGTGGATGGCTGAGGGCAAGCGCGAATTCACCGTCGGCATGGGGATCAATACCGGCGACGTCGTGATGGGAAATCTCGGTGCGAGTTCGCGCATGAACTATACGGTGATCGGCGACAACGTCAACGTCGCAGCGCGCCTCTACAACGTCGCCGTCGGCGGCGAGATCATCATTAGCGAAGAGACGTACCGGGAAGTCAAGGATCTGGTCGAGGTCGACGAGCTCGACCCGGTTGCCGTCAAAGGCAAGGTCGTTCCGATCAAGATTTACAACGTCAGGAGCCTTAAGATCACGGCCAAACCGTTGGAAGCACCGGCCGCCGCGCGAGCGTAGGTAGGAGGCAGCCATCGACGTCCGACTCGCTGCCGAACTCTTCGCCGTCGCTTTTCTGGCAAGCGTCTTCGGCTCGATGGTCGGGCTCGGCGGCGGTTTCATCCTCGTACCGATCCTGCGCGTCTTCTTCGGCATCGCGCCCGCGGAGGCGGCCGGCACCTCGCTTACGCTCGTCGTCGCAAGCAGTGCGAGCGGCGCGTTTACGTTCTTCCTTCATAAGCGCATCCACCTGAAGATCGGCTGGCTCCTCGCAGCCGGCGGATTACCGGGCGGCATTCTGGGCGCGATGCTCGTCGCGCGGATGCCGGCGCGCGTGTTCGATTGGATCCTCGCGGCGATCTTGATCGCCGTAGCCGTCGATATGATGATCAACGCGCGCAAGCGAATGGAGGGCCGCCCGGAACACGAGCACGTGCACCGCATCAAGGGCATGTCGTATCGCGCGGCACTCGCGCTCGGCTTCGCGGTCGGCTTGCTTTCGAGCCTGTTCGGGTTGGGCGGCGGCATTTTGCTCGTCCCGTCGCTGCTCTACTTCTCGGAGCTGCCGATCCATGCCGTCGGCGCCACGTCGCAGTTCGGCATTCTACTTACCTCGCCGGTCGGGCTCGTCGTGCACGCGCTGCAGCGCGACATCATCCTGCGCGACGTCGTGCCGCTCGTTGCCGGCGGTCTGTGCGGCGGCCCGCTCGGCGCGCGACTTTCCCTCGAAATTTAAATCACCGCAGCTTCTACTCGTCGTCGGCTGCGCGCTCGTAGTTGTCGCGGGCTCGCTTTTTGTGAAACACTTATAGGCATGACGACCCCCCGGCCGAGCATCTTTGCCTCGTCCGCTTTTCGAAAATACTACGCCGGCCAAACGCTGAGCTATCTCGGCGACGGCCTGCGCTTGATTTCGATTCCACTGCTGGCATATCACATCACGCACTCTGCGCTTTCGACCGGCGGTGCGTTCATCTGCGAGATCGCGCCCTTCTCGATCTTCTCGCTGATCGGCGGCTCGTTCGCCGACCGCCTCGATCGTAAGAAACTGATGATTGCGGCCGACGCGATTCGCTTTCTGGTGATGGCGGCCTTCGCGGCGACGTTTGCGTTTCACGTATTGACGCTGCCGATGATCTACGGCGGACTGATCGTCATCTCGACGTCGGCAGCATTCTTCATGGGCGGTCAGTCGTCGAGCATTCCGTTCATGCTTGGGCGCGATCGTTCGACGGAAGCGATCGCCATGCTAATCGCCGCCGAAAACGTGACGAGCCTGGTGATGCCGGCATCGGGTGCGGCCATTTACGCCGCGCTGGGGCCCGAGCCGGCGCTCATTCTGAACGCGCTGACGTATCTCGGCTCGCAGATTTCGCTCGCGATGATTCCGACGCTCGGTCCCGACAAATCCTCAGGTTTGCCGTCGCTGCGCGAACTCGGCCAGGACATCGTCCTCGGCTTCCGGCATCTTTGGTCGGATGCGGCGATGCGCATTCAAGCGATCGCGGGGTTCTGCTTCAACTTCTTCGGGTTCGGCGGTTACGCGATCCTCATTCCCTTCCTCAAACACGGCTTCGGTGCGAGCGATCAAGTCGTCGGCATCTTCCTTGGTCTCTCGGCACTCGGCGCGGTTATCGGCGCCGGTTTCGCGGCGAGGTTTTCGCGAATGTGGCCGTTTGGCAAAGCGCTCACGACCGCGTACGTGCTCGATGCCTTTCTCTTCCTACCGGTCGTCCTGGTCAACAATATCTGGATCTGCGCGGCCGCGTGGATGGCATCCAACACGGTTGCGAATTTCGAGATCGCGCAGATCATCGGCTTTCGCATGCGCGTATCGCCGCCCGAGGCGATCGGGCGCGTGATGGGCGCAGTGCGGCTCGTCGTTCTCGCCGGTATGGCCCCCGGCGTCATTCTGCTCGGCTGGGTATCCGATCACAGCAGCCCACACAACGCAATGTGGATCGCATGCATCGGCTACATCGTGATCGCCATCGTGGCGCTGTGCCTGCCGACGCTGCGGAACGAGACGCGATGAAAATGCTGCTGGCGCTGGCATTCGCCGTCCGCGCATTGGCGCTGCCGCCGCACAGTACGATCGACCCGTTTGGCGGGCGCCCGCTCATGGCCGTGTCGCGCGACGGAACCGTAGCGGCTACCGTGACCATCGGCGGGTTTGCGACGCGGGTCACGGTGTGGAATGCCGGCGGCGGGTGGCATCTTCTGCCCGCGCCCGCGATGCCGCCCGGCGCCGATTCGGTCGACCTCACCCTTGCAGGATTCGATGCAAACGGCGCGCTCCTCGCGAACGCTGCGGCCGGCTATGGCAGCGCAGTCCGCCGCATGCACGACGTCGCAGTGCGGGCGCGTGGAACCTCGATATCGACACTCGACTTCTCTACGTGCCCATATTTACCGCATTCGCCCGGCGCCGCGATCGCTGGATTCTACGCAGACGGCGATGCGATCGCGACGTTGCAATCGCAGGAGCTGGTCGACATCAACGATCTCTCGGGCCAGCTCGCACCGATCGTGGTTCGATTGCGCGGCGGCGAGTGCGCCTATCTCGGCAACGGAACCGCCATCGCGACGGCCGGCCCGTATGCCGCGGGATATGCGGGCTACGTCGGCAACGTGCCGCAGTCGCCGAGCGTCGTTACGAAGCAGAGATACGTCGCGCTGCGCTGGCACGGCGACGAGCGCAAGGTCCTCGGCGCGGGCGCCGCGCTGGCGTTAACGGCTGACGGCAGCGCGGCGGGAGCGGATGCGCCGCCCGGACTCGGACCTACCTATGGCGTCGCACCGCACGCTCGCCTTTGGCGTGCTTCCGGCGAGACGGTCGACATCGATGGAGGCCCCGCCATAAGCGTTGCGTACGCGCTCGACGCGAACGGTCGCGTCGCCGGAATGATCGAGAGTTCTGACGGGCGGCACCACGCGTTTCTTTGGCAGGCCGGCCGCCTGCAGCTCCTCGACGACATCGCGCACGCCCCGGATTGGCGCTTCGAATCGGCCTATGCCTTCGCACCGGACGGCTCGATCGTGGGGATCGGCGTGTTCCGTGGAACCGCGACGGCGTTCGTGATGAGTTCTAAAACGTACTAGAATCCGCTCCACACCGGCGGCCGGCGATCCGCCCACGGCCGTGCGCGTTCGAGCTGAGCCGCCAAGCGATAGAGCGTCGCATCGTTGCCTAACCGTGCTGCAAACATGACGCCGACCGGAAGGCCGTCGGCGGTCCAATGCAGCGGTACGGACATTGCGGGCGCGCCGGTAAGATTGAAGATCGGCGTGTACGGAATCCAATCGAAGAGGGTCTTGGCGATCTCATCGGCAGCTTTGCGGATGAGCGGCCCGGATCGCAATCGCGCCAGGACTTCGATCTGCGACACTTCCGATTTCGTGAGCGCGAGCTCGCCGATGCGCACCGGCGGCGCGGCGACGGTCGGCATCAGCATGACGTCGTACCGGTCGTGAAATGCGTCGAAGACGCCAGCCAGCTCGCGCTGCCCGGAAACGGCGGTCGTGAGGTCGTTTGCCGAGAGCACTTCAGAGATCACGAGCATCGCCCACGTCGCGGGTTCCAAATCTCCCGCTTTGAGTTTCTTTCCGCGCAGCGGATTTGCGGCGTGCATCTTCCAGCCGATGTTGCTCGCAAAGATCATCAAGATCGATTGGGCGGCGGCGCGATAGTCGACGCCTTGCGGCTCGGCAATCTCGACGTTGTGGCCGAGGCGTTCGCACAACTCGGCAGCACGATCCGCGGCGGAACGGCATTCCGGATGGATCTCTTTGCCGAGCATCGCCCCGCGCACGACCGCGATGCGCAGCGGCTTGGGATCGAGCCCGGTCTGCTGCAGGTAGTTACCCTCGAACGGCGGCGCGTCGTAGAGGATCCCGCGTTCGAGCCGCACGGCGTCGAGCAACGCCGCGCTGTCGCGCACGCTGCGCGTAATCCCCAGGTCAGCGTTCGCGTCACCGACGGCTCCGCCGACCGCCGGCGTGCGCCCGCGGCTCGGTTTCATACCGAACAATCCGTTGCAGCTCGCGGGGATGCGAATCGAGCCGCCCATGTCGTTGCCGTGCGCCATCGGCAGGACGCCCGCCGCGACGAGCGCGCCCGATCCCCCGCTCGAACCGCCGGTCGTACGCGTCGTATCCCACGGGTTGCGGCACGGACCGAACAAAGCGGGTTCCGTCACCGGCGCGAGGCCGAACTCGGGGGTGCTCGTCTTGCCGAAAATGTTTAGGCCCGCGCGCTTCGCCCGCACGACGTATTCGTCGTCGCGCGCCGGCACGTACCCGGCGAAATAGCGGCTTCCGCTCGTCATGACGGAACCGGCAAGCTCGGGCCCGAGATCCTTCATAAGAAACGGCACGCCGGAGAACGGCCCGTCCGGCAATCCGAGCCGAGCATCTTCCCGCGCTCGGTCGAAGCGTTTGCAGATCAACGCGTTGAGCTGCGGATTCACGCGCTCGACGCGCTCGATCGCCTCGTCCAAAAGTTCTTCGGCGCTAACTTTCTTTGTGCGGACGAGTTCCGCGAGACCGAGTGCGTCGTACCGGTCGTAGTCTGAGAATCCGCCCATGACGAACGACGGTTCGCCGGGTGCTTAGACGCTCCGCTTTGGAGGATATCCTTAGGCGCCGGAGCGTGTGTAGTCCGTCGTCCAGACGAGTTCCCACGTCTTGCCTCGATCGGTCGAAAAGGATTCTTCGAAACGCGGATGCCCCTGGCGCTGCGACCAATGATATCGCACGAGAATCGCCTTGCCGTCATAGGTATCGGGGGCCAGAAAGTCGCCCGCACCGTTCGCATCGAAGCGGCCGACTTGCGGCGGAAAAGCCAAGCCGCGCTTCTGTGTCGCCCAGTAGAGGGACCACTGCCGCGTCGCCGGATCGTACAGGCGCAGCGTCATCCCGACGATGTATTGCGCCGGGCAGCGAAGATCGCCGTCCTCGATGTTTCCGCTGCCGCCCCAAAACGCGCGCACGACAGCCGTACCGTCACACGCGAACCAATCGTGGCCTCCACTTAAGGGATTCCGCAGCCGCATGTAATGCGTGTGCCACGTCCCAAGCAGAAAGTCGAAACCGTCGTGCCCGTCGCCAAACGGCGATGTCGCGTTCCACACGCCGTTCGCGGTAGCCGGCGCACGTTCGTAGTCGGTGGTCCAGTTCGTCTCCCACGTCTTGCCGCGATCGACGGAAAAGGCTTGTTCGAAATGAGGATTGCCGTCGACCACCGTCCATTGGAATCGACAGATAATCGGCGTGCCCTCCCACGTATCGTACGCGTAGAAATCGCCGACGCCGTTCGCGGCAAAGTGGCCGACTTGTGCCGGCGGCGAGATTCCCAATTTTTTGTTCCCCACCACAACGTCCACTGGTGCGTCTGCGCGTCGTACAGACGCAGCGTCATCCCGCCGATGTATCGCGTCGGACACTTCAGATCGCCGTCTTCGAGATTGCCGCCGCCGCCCCAAAACGGCCGGATGACCGACGTACCGTAGCAGTCGTACCACGAATGACTGCCGGCCAGGCGCTTCGCGAGAATGCGGTAGTGCGTGCGCCACGTTCCGAACTCGAAGTTAAAATCGTTGCGTCCGTCGCGCACCGTCGGAGCTACCGGATACGCGGGCTGGGGTGCGGCGGCGGACGCGGCGAGCGGCACGACGGCGGTGAGGAATGCAGCAATCAAACTCTTCATGGGCATATTCTACGGGAGGATTGGTTCTCCGTATTGGACCAATACAGAGCAATATGGCGGAACCAATAAATCTCGAGCCGCTCTTTCCCGACCGAGCGTCGGGGGAGGCGCTGGGGGCGCAGTTTCTCCGCCGCCTGCGCGGCGCGGTTGAAGGCGGATTCTTCCCGGCAGGTTCCCGGCTGTTGCCGAGCCGCGACCTCGCTCGGCGGCTCGGCGTTTCGCGGAACACCGTCATATCGGCCCTCGAGCAGTTAATCGCCGAGGGATATTTGGAAGCGCGCGTCGGCGCAGGCACCTTCGTGACCGATGCGCTTCATAAAGTTCGCGAGCGGTCCGTCGCGACGCCGCGCCCGCTGCCCGCGAGCCCGAGTAAGCTCGCGGCCATCCAAGAGCGGCTCGACGCGGCCGGATCCACCATTGGTCCGCTGCGCGTCGGCGCGCCCGATCTCTCCGCGTTCCCGCTGCGCGCGTGGCAGCGCCTCAAACGCCAAAACCTCACGGCGGCGGCCGCCCATCTCGACTATGGTCCTCCGGCGGGATACGCCCGACTGCAGCAAGCGATCTCCCGTCATATCGCGCAGTTTCGCGGAGTCGTTGCCGATCCGGATCACGTCGTCGTCGTGGAAGGGACGCAGGGCGGCCTACATCTTACCGCGTTCGCGTTGATGCGTTGCGGCGACCGCGTCGCAATCGAAGATCCGTGCTACCAGAATGCGAGCGCGGTTTTTGCTGCGCACGGCCTGGTCTTGCACGGCGTACCCGTCGATGACGACGGCATGCGCACGGCCCTCCTGCCGGCCCACGCAAGCCTGGCGTACGTCACGCCGTCACACCAGTTTCCATTGGGCGGAGCGCTGCCGCTGGCACGCCGCACGGAACTGCTCGAGTGGGCGCGACGCACCGGCGCATATATCGTGGAAGACGATTACGACAGCGAGTTCGGTGCGCATCCGCTTCCAGCGCTGCAAAGTCTCGACCGCGACGAGCGCGTTATCTACATCGGAACGTTCAGCAAGTCGCTGGCTCCAGGACTCCGGCTGGGCTACGTCGTTGCGCCGCCGCATCTGGCCCAGACGTTCCGCTCGACGCGCGAAATCATCAGTCTCGGGGCCTCGGTGGACCTCCAGGCAACCGCGGCGGATTTCATCGCGCAGGGGTATTTCAGTCGGCACGTGCGCCGTATGGCGACGACGTACGAACGCCGCCGTCACCTCGTGGTTAACGCGCTAACGAGAAATCTCCCGCGCGGCTTTCGCGTCGGCCCCGCGCAAACCGGGCTCCACGTTGCGGTCATCGGGCCGCCCGATTTCGACGACGTTCGCACCGCAAACTCCATGCCGGACGGGCAGCGCGTGCTGCCGGTCTCGATGCTGTGCGTAGACCGGACCGATTGCAAAGGTCTCGTCATGGGTTTCAGCGCCGGCGACGATACAGCCGTCGCGAACGCAGCCCGCGATCTCGCCATGTCACTGGTTACTTCGGGTAGGTCATCTCTTTAGGAACGACGATCTTGTCGTACTCTTCGGCGGTAACGTGGCCCAATGCGAGCGCGGCTTCCTTCAGCGTGCTCTTCTTGTGATGCGCGTGCTTGGCGATCTCGGCGGCCTTGTCGTAGCCGATGTGCGGCGCGAGCGCGGTGACGACCATCAGCGACTGGTCGAGGTAGCCCTTGATGATATCCTCGTTGGCTTCGAGGCCTTCGACCGCGTGTTCGCGGAACATCGTGCATGCGTCGCGCAGCAGGGTCGTCGAGTGCAGGAAGTTGTAGATCATAACCGGGTTGAAGACATTGAGTTCGAAGTTGCCCTGTGACGCGCCGAAGCTAATCGCGAGGTCGTTGCCGAACACTTGCGCGACCACCATCGTCATCGCTTCGGACTGGGTCGGGTTCACCTTGCCCGGCATGATCGAGCTGCCCGGTTCGTTCTCCGGCAGCGTGAGTTCGCCGATGCCGGCGCGCGGCCCGGAGGCCAGCCAGCGAATGTCGTTGGCGATCTTCATCAGCGCGACCCCGAGCATCTTGAGCGCGCCGGAGGCGTAGACGAAGTCGTCGTGCGACGCAAGCGCCGTGAACTTATTCGGATGCGATCGGAACGGAAGTCCGGTCAGTTCGGCGATTTTATTGGCGGTACGCTGCCCGAACTCGGGATGCGCGTTGAGACCGGTGCCGACCGCAGTGCCGCCGATCGCCAGGTCGTAGAGGTGGTGCAGCGATTCCTTAATGGCGACCATCGCACGGTCGAGCTGCGTGACGTAGCCCGAGAACTCTTGGCCCAGCGTTAGCGGCGTCGCATCCTGAAGATGCGTGCGTCCGACTTTGACGATGTGATTCCACTGCTTGGCTTTCGCGTCGAGCGCGTTGCGCAGTTTCTCGACCGCCGGCAGCAGGCCGACCATCGCTTCGGCGGCCGCCATGTGCATGGCGGTCGGGAACGTATCGTTCGAGGATTGCGACATGTTGACGTGATCGTTCGGGTGGACCGGCTTCTTCGAGCCCATCTCGCCGCCCGCGATCTCGATCGCGCGGTTGCTGATCACTTCGTTCACGTTCATGTTCGTCTGCGTGCCGGACCCAGTCTGCCACACGCGCAGCGGGAAGTGCGCGTCCAGCTTGCCTTCGATAACTTCGTCGGCGGCCTTGACGATCAGGTCGGTCTTCTCTTTATCGAGCTTGCCGAGATCGTGATTGACGAGCGCGGCGGCTTTCTTTAAGGTCGCCATCGCTTTGATGACCTGCTTCGGCATGATGTCGCGCGGCCACGTGCCGTCGCCGATATCGAAGTGAATGAGCGAACGCGCGCTCTGCGCGCCGTAGTACTTGTCGGCCGGTACGTCGATCTTGCCCATGGAGTCGGACTCGACGCGCGTCTTGGTCCCGTTAGGGGAAATTTGTGCAGTGGTCATGGCTCTCTATCTTCGCCCGCCGCGCTCGTTTTCTGCCTGGATAAAGGTCGCATTCACCGGAGGCCAGGGCCGCCTTCACGGCGCAAAACTTCCCGATGAGCACGATACGACTTTTTCGTGCGGCGCTGGAGGTCGGCGATGCCGAGAAGGCGTCCACGTTTTACCGGGCGCTGTTCGGGCAGCGGCCGCGCCCCGTCGGCGGCGGACGCTCGTACTTAGACTTCGGCCCGACGATCCTCGCGCTGATCTCCACCGGCGAACGACCGCGAGGAATTCCCCAGGACTTGTACTTCGAGGTCGACGACCTGGAGGCGGTGCACGCGCGCGCCGACGATCTTGGCGCCCTCAGCACGGTCGACGTCCACGGGCGGCCCGGCGGCGAGATCGTAACCCGTCCGTGGGGAGAACGCTCGTTTTACGCCGAGGATCCGTGGGGCAACGGCCTCTGTTTCGTTCAGAGCGGAACGCTCTTTACCGGCGAATAGGCGCACATGCCACTCTCGATCCGCAACGCTACCGTCGCCGATCTCGACGCCGTCGCCCCGCTCTTCGACCTCTACCGCCAGTTTCTTCGCCGGAAAGGCCGAGTTAGAACGCTCCCGCGAATTCCTTGGCGAACGCCTCGAGAAGAACGAATCGGTCGTCCTCGCTGCCTTCGACGGCCACGCGTGCGCGGGTTTTCTGCAGCTCTACCCGCTCTTTTCATCGTGGTACTGCAAACGCCAATGGTTCCTCAGCGATCTCTACGTCGCGGAAGAATTTCGCGCGCGCGGCATCGGCAGAAAACTGGTCGACGCCTGCATCGACTTCGCCAAACACGTCGACTCCCGAAGCATCTTGGTCGAGATTCCGTTCTCCGAACCCCACCTCGTAAAGTTCTACACCGAACTCAACTTCGCAAAAGACGACGTCTTCGAACTCTATCGCTGCAAGCTCCAGTAAACCGCTGTAACCGAGCGCTCGTCAGCATCCGCGCACCGATCCTGCGGAATCCAAATCCTTAGCGTCACCGATGACAAAGAACCTTGGTCGCCCTACCCATCCTCGGGGGGACCGCCGCGCACTATCGCGCCTGTTCGCCGAGCGGCAGCGTCACCGGCCTCGCTCCGCAAGCTGCCCCAGAGGCGGTGCAAACGCATACGGGCTTTTCCGGCTACACCATGCAGGAGGATGCCAGCGTAACCGGCAGCTCGCCCGGCGGACCAAAGATCGATACGATAAACACCGTTCCCCATGAATTAAAAGATCTCAGTTGGATGGGTGACGCTAAGACCAGCGGGGACGGCGCGACGTACACCGGCAGTGCCTCGAACGATCTCATTTTTGGCCAGCTCTCGGTTTCCGCAGAGTCCAAGGCAGTAAGCGGCGGCAGCGACGCGCCGGCAACGGGCGCGAGCTTAGATGAAGCGCGGTGGACGGACGCGGTTTTTCTCCGGTCGGCCGACGCAGCGGGCACGCTCGAACCCTTCACGCTAAAACTCGTCGTCGCCAACCCGACGATCCTCGACGGCGGTAACGGGCAAACGCATACCGCGTCGCTTCAAGCCGGCGCGCTAGTGGAAGACATCGCCGGAACGACGTACGGTATTTACTTCGCTCGGTTCTTGAACACAAGCGGGACGGACGAAGGCCACCCGGGCGTCAACCAGCTTACGGTAATGCTGCCCGTTGGGACTTCCATTCTCCTCACCGGGGTCGTTGACGCCAGTGCAGGGACCACGGCTGCGGGCAACGGGCGCAAAGCGTATGCCGACGCAGAAGTCGACAACGCACACGTCTGCCTCACTCCCCCGCATGGCGTTTCGCTGATCGCGGCGAGCGGCACAATTTACAGACGATGCTAGTCCATCGGCGGCCCTTTACTCGATGCCTTAAGCCCTTCGACCGTGTCGCCGACGAGTTTGGTTTCTACGATTTCGTAAATCGAGAGCGGGAACTTTGCGTTGAAGCGCCGCTTGTCGCAGCGGGGGCAGCTCGCCGGTTTGCCGGGGCGTTTCTTGCGTAGGATTTCGAAGGCGCAGTGTTCGCAGCGCAGGATGTAGCGCTTGCTGGACTCGGTGAGCGGGCGCACGTTGCCCAGGTCGTGGTAGATCGAGGTCAGGCCGCACTCACGCAGTTTCTTTTTGAAGCGCGCGCCGTGGCCGGTGTCGCGATAGTGCGCGTAACACCAGGCGTGAATCATCTCGTGGAGCAGCGTCTCTTCGAGGATCTGCGGATACTTGCGGAAATGCTTCGGCGACAACTCAATAAGCAGCGGCGGACGGCTGTAGGTGATCCGGCCGGCTGAGTTCGAAAACCGTTCGTTGTACCGGATGCGGCAATCCGGAGCTTCGCCGTTGAAATGCTGGTAGTTGAGCCGCGCGAAGAGGAGCTGGAGATCGGATTCGGTGGGTAACTGCGTCGTCACGGATGATTTGCTTCTCCATTCGTCCAAACGACTCTTCGTGCCGGCCGAACCTTCTCGCGGGCTGCCTCCGCGCATCTACATTCCCATCGTCGCGGTCATCGCGATCCTGTTTCTTGGCATCATGACGTACCTCGTTTCCGTCGGCTTTGACGTTAACGGGTCGGTCTTCGGAAAGGCGGGCAAACCCGCCGTGCAGGCCGCCGTACCGAACACGAACGTCGAAGGCGGCGGCCCGCCGGCCGCGGTGATGCTGCAAATAAAGACGCTGCGCGAGCGAATTGCGGCTCACCCCGACGACGACGTCGCGATGACGCAGTTAGGTGACATGGAACTGGCCGTCGGCCGCTACGCGCAAGCGATCCCGCTCTATACGCAAGCGCTCAAGGTCAATCCGCACAACGTTGCGGCACAAACGGGCCTCGATCAAGCCAAGGACGGATTGCGGGAGGCCGGACAGTGAAACTCTATATTTCTGCCGATATGGAAGGCACTGCCGGCGTCTGCTCTTGGAAGCAGTGCGACCCAAGCGACACGCACGAATATCCCGTGTACCGCCGGTATATGTCGCAGGAGGTGCGGGCGGCGATCGCCGGCGCACGGGAAGCCGGCGCGGAGATGGTGACGGTCAACGACTCGCACTGGGATATGCGCAACCTGCTTTTCGACGAACTCCCGGGCGACGACGATCTCCGGGTGATCTCCGGAACGCGCAAGCCGCTGTCGATGGGCCAGGGATTGGATGCCGGTTTCGATGCCGCATTCTTCACCGGGTACCATGCGGCCGCCGGCGAAGCGGCGACGCTCGCGCACACCTACAGTTCGGATGTGTATCGCGTATCCGTCAACGGGATCGCGTGCAGCGAAGCGCTGCTGCACGCGGGATTTGCTGGAAGCTGCGGGGTCCCGGTCGTGCTGGTCACCGGCGACGATGCGATCGTGCGCGAGACGCTCGCTTCGCTTCCGTGGGCCGTCGGCGTCGCCGTGAAGCAAAGCATCGGCTATACAGCGGTCGATTCGTTGACGCCGAAGGCGGCGCAGGCGGCCATTCGAGCCGGCGCTCGCGACGCAGTCGCGCGGATCGCGACGGCGAAGCCCTTTACTTTCGAATCACCCTACGAGTTGAGCATCGAAACGCTGAACGTGGAGAACGCCGACTACATCGAGCTCATGCCGCGATTCGAACGCACCGGCGGCCGCTCCGTGCGCTTCGTCTCAAGCGATTACCCAACCATGCTGCGCGCCTTTATCGTGGCGACGCGCATCTCCGCCGGAGCGAACGTCGTCGTATGAACCCTTCGACTCCGCGTCCTTCGGACGCTCCGCTCAGGATGACGGCAGCGGAATGAAGTTATATGTATCGAGCGACATGGAGGGGGTGGCGGGCGTCTGTTCGTGGGAACAGGTCGATGCGCGAACGCCGCATCCGGAGTATGCCATCTACCGCCGCTATTACACGCAAGAAGTCGCGGCCGCGATCGACGGCGCTCGGGCGGGCGGCGCCGGCGAAGTGCTCGTGAACGACTCGCACGGGCCGATGCGCAATCTGCTTTTCGAAGAGCTGCCGAGCGACGTGCGCGTCATCTTCGGAAACCGCAAACCGTTTTCGATGGTGCAGAATGCCGGCGGATTTGACGGCGCGTTCTTCGTAGGGTACCACGGCGGCATCGGCGACGAGAATGCCGTGCTGTGCCATACGTACACGCCATCGGTCATTCACGGCGTGCGTTTGAATGGGGTTCGCTGCAGTGAGGCCACCATCAATGCCGGCCTGCTCGGCTACTACGGCGTGCCGCTGCTGCTCGTCACCGGCGACCGCACGACCGTCGAAGGCGTGCAGGCGCAGATGCCGTGGGTGCGCGGCGCGATCGTGAAGGAATCGATCGGCAACTTCGCCGCGGACTCGCTCGTGCCCGAAGCCGCGCGGCGTCTGATTCGCCGCGAGGCCGAAGCGGCGATTGCAAATGCGAGCGCCGCCAAGCCGTACCTCTTCGATGCGCCGGTGTCGCTCGAGGTCGAGCTCGCCAAAGCCGAGCAGGCCGATCTCGTTTCGATGATTCCCGGTTTCGAACGCACGGGCGGACGCAGCGTCCGATTCGTCCACGCCGATTTCCCGACGATCTTCAAAGCCTTCGTCGCGACGTGGCGTTTGGGCGCGCAAGCATGATCGCCGTTCTCGTGGCGATCGTGTTGGCCGCGGCCGCGCCGGCGCCGCAACCTGAGCCGACGCGGCCGCCGGATTTCGTCTACCTGCGCGACGTCGCGCCGTCGATCGTACAAGACATGCGCTACGCCGGATATCACAACTTTCTGGGGCGTCCCGTGGCCGGGTACGAGGCGGCCGAGTGTATTCTCACGCGCCAGGCGGCCGTCGCTCTCGCAAAGGTTGAGGCCGAATTGGAAGCCTCACAGTTGACGCTGCACGTCTACGATTGCTACCGGCCGCAGCGCGCCGTGAACGACTTCATCGCATGGAGTAAGGTGCCGTCGGAGCAGGCGATGAAGGCGGAGTTCTATCCGCGCGTCGACAAGGCGCTCTTCTTCAAACTCGGCTACATTGCGGCCAAATCCGGCCACACGCGCGGCAGCACCGTCGACGTTACGATCGAGCGAGTCCCGCCGCACGCAGCAGCGCCCTACAAGCCCGGCCAACCGCTCGTTTCGTGCATCGCGCCGTGGGTCCAGCGTTATCACGACGGCACGCTGGATATGGGGACCGGCTTCGACTGTATCGACGAACTCTCGCATCCCGGCGCCGACGTTGGGCTCATCGCCGGCACGCATCGCCAACAGCTCGCACAGATCATGAACACGTACGGGTTCGTCGGGATCAAAGAAGAGTGGTGGCACTTCACCTTGGCAAAAGAGCCGTTCCCGGCGACCTACTTCGACTTTCCGATCACGCCGAAGTAGCGACCGGCCTCCCGAGCGCCAGCGCGAGATCGACGACGTCGTCTTCGTTGAGCGACAGACGCCGCATCGCCAGCTCGTACTGTTCGATCGTCTCCTCGCTGCGGCTGGAGGCGGCCCGCTCTTCGCGCAGCCGTTTGATCTCGTCCGTCACGCGATGTGCCAGCTCGTTGGTAACCTCGATGCCGGATTCGGTCAAGCCCGCGCTGCGGCGGCGCAACGTGTCTTCAACGAGCGCGACGCCGGTGTGCTTGCCGTACACGAAGCTCGTCTCCGCCCCGACCAAATCGGCCGGCACCGCCTCGTACATCCGATGATCCAGCAACATGGCGTGCGTGTGAATCCCCGATTCGTGTGCGAACACTTTCGTACCGACGATCGGCTCGTGCTGCTGCATCGGTATCCCGCTCATGCGCTCCATGAAGCGCGCGAGGTCGCGCAGCTTCTCGTACTTGAAGCCGGGGATCTCGATGCCATAGAGCACGCGCAACGCAACGACGTATTCGTGCAGCTTGACGTTGCCGGCTCGCTCGCCATAGCCGTTCGCCGTGACCGACACGACCTTGAATCCGCACGAGGTCGCAGTAAGGGCGTTGATCGTTCCCAGGCCATAGTCGTTGTGCAAATGCGCGACGATCGGGATGCCCTTCGGCAATCCTCGCACGATGCGCGAGCAGTACCAGCGCGTCGCCTCGGGCGTAAGCGTACCGACCGTGTCGGGCCATGCCGGACGCGTGCCGCCGGCCTCTAGACCCGCGCGGAAGTAGCTGATGAAGTAGTCGACGTCGCCGCGGCTGCCGTCCTCGGCGCCGAATTCGATGTGCTCGATCCCGTGCTCGCGCGCGTGGCGGATCGCATCGCATTGCAGCCGGATGTTGGCGTTGCGGTAGAACTCGAGCGGGAGATCGAGCCATTCGGACTCGTCGCGACCTTCGTAACGCAGCAGCGTTTTACCGATCTTGTACTTCAGGTGAAGATCGCTGCCGCTGGTGAAGATGAAAAACGTCACGTCGTTGGGATCGATGCCCACGTCGCGAAGCGTCTTGACCGTCACGTCGATATCGTTGTGGTTGCTGCGGCACATCACCACGATCTCGACGTCCCCGAGTTCGCCGCGGCGCTTTGCCTCCATTACGAGCTGCAGCGTCCGCCGGTCGCCTTCCGAAGCGGCCGGGAAACCGACGCTCATGATGTGTACGCCGATATCCGCCAGCGCCTTGGCGATCTCGAGTTTTTGCGGAGGCGTATAGCAGACGCCGGGCATCTGCTCGCCGTCGCGCAGCGTTTCATCGTAGATCCGAATCTCCGAGGGATCGGGAAAGTGAACCGCCCGCGTAAATTCCTTCGGATCCCGGATAAGACGCTCGATCGGCTCTCGCATTTCCATTTTAAAGGCGCTCCGCCCCAGGCTCCGCGCCCCCCACTTCGTGGGGCCCCCTGGCGATGGCGCGCGAACGATCTCGGTTCGCAAAACTCTCCCCTTGGGCGCGCCGATTGATCCCCACGTCCTTAGCCATCATGCATCGGGACTTCTACGACAGCCGGCGCGGCTCTTGGCGTTTGAGGCCGGCTTCTTTGTCGGCGTCTTCCTGGGCTTGGCGCGTGTAGACGCGCAGTTCGGCGGTATCGCGGGGGAATAGCACCTCGAGCGTCCAGTCGAACGCCACACGCATCTTGCGATCCAGCCCCGGCAAGCGCGAGAGATAGTACGAGCGCCAGAGGAACCAGGCGATGGAACCGGTCAGGACGGCGCCGCCCGGGAGTTGTGCGACGGCGCGACGCCCGCCCAGCGCGGCCATCATGCCCATCGAGTTATAGCGAAACGGTTTGGTCGGCTTGCCGCGCATTGCAGCAACGAGGTTCCCGGCCAAGAGCGGGCCTTCGCGAATGGCGTGCTGGGCGGTCATCGGGAAAGTCCCGCCATCGCCGTCCGGAATCGAGGCACAGTCGCCGAGAGCCCACACGCCGTCGGTACCCGTCACGCGCATATCCGCACCGGTCCTCACCGCCCCCCGTTTGGTGAGGGGCAGTCCCAGTTTGGCGATCGTCGGCGACGGCGCGACGCCGGCACTCCAGATGATCGTCGCCGTTTCGATTCGCCGCCCGCTCTGCAACTGCAAGCCGCCGTCGTCGGCCAGCGCGACGCCGTCACCGAGCAAGATCTCGATGCCGCGCCGTTCCAGCACTCTGCCCGAGTAAATGCCCATCTTGGACGGCAGGCCCGCGAGCAGCGTCGGGCCGGCTTCGACGAGCACGATCTTCACCTCGTGCTTGCCGATGTTCGGATAGAAACGCAGCACGCTGCGAAAGAGTTCGAAAATCTCACCGGCCGTTTCGACGCCGGTAAATCCGCCGCCGACGACGGCGATCGTGAGCAAGCGGCGGCGATACGAGTCATCCCGGATCGTGTCGGCAAGTTCGAGCAGCCAGACCAAACGATTGCGCAGGCTCTCGGCGTCTTCCAACGTTTTGAGCGGGAAAACGCGTTCGGCGACGCCGGGCAGACCGAAGGTCGACGTGGAGGAACCGAGCGCCAGCACGAGGTGATCGTACGCAAGCGTTTCGGTATCGCCGGTGAGTACGTGTTCGTACAGAATCGTGCGGCGCCTCACGTCGATCTCGAGCACTTCGGAGAGCACGAACTGCGTGCGACGCAATTGCGTGCGAATCGGAGTAACGACGTGGCGCACTTCGAGTTCGCCCGACGTCACTTCGGGAAGCATCGGCGTGAAGAGCGAGAAGTTTTCGCGGCTCAGCAAGACCAGCTCGGCCTCGCCGGGGCGCAGGAGTCCTTCAAGGCGGCGGGCGACCGATATGCCCGCGAATCCGCCGCCGAGGATGACAATGACGGGAACGGCCACGGCTCGCGGTTGAAGAGAGCGGCGTGGAATACCTCCCGCCGCCGTCGAGCGACGAACCATCTCCAAAACCGGTCGCCGCAAGCGAGCCGCCGCCGCGCCGCAAAGGGCTCGGCAGCCTGGGTGCGATCGGTGCGGCCGCACTCGCACTTCTTCTGAAGTTCAAGCTCGTGCTGTTCCTCGGGCTCAAGCTGCTCGGGCCGCTTTGGCTGTTTCTCGTTTCGTTATGGCTATACGTCGTGCTCTTCGGCTGGCAGTTTGCAATCGTCATCATATTGCTGCTGCTCGCGCACGAGTTCGGGCATTACTTCGCATTCCGCGCCTACGGGCTGCCGGCGAAACTGCCGGTCCTGATTCCGCTGCTCGGCGCGGTAACGTACGGTGCCGTTCCCGAGGAACTCGAACACGATGCGTATATCGCACTCGCAGGACCGCTGACGGGCCTCGCGCTTGCCGGCGCCTGCTACGGTGCCGGCGTCGTCACCGGGGACCGGTTCTGGTTTGCCGTCGCGGATACGTCGGCGTTCCTGAATCTGTTCAATATGATCCCGATCCCGCCGTTCGACGGTGGGCGAATCGTCGGAGCGATCTGGCCGGCGTTGTGGATCGGCGGATTCGTTATTTTCGTCGGCGCGGCATTTTATCTGCATATTCCCATCTTGTTCATCCTCGTCATCGGCGTACTTGGCGCACCGGCGCTGATCGCGGCATTTCGCGGGCACGTCGATCCGCGGGCGGCGCGCATGACCGCCGGCTCGCGCGTCAGCGTTAGCGTTTGGTATCTGGCAACGCTGTTCGGCCTGGTCTACATCTCGGCGATCTCGCATGGGATCGCGTCGCCGCATTCCGCGCAAAGCGTGACCTGGTGAGCGAAGACGAACGGCCGGTCGACTTCGCGATGGCCCGGGCCGTCGAAATCCTCGCGGAGATCTACGAAAAACAACGCCGGATCGCCGACGTGCCGGCTCCGCCGCTCGACGTACCGGTCACGCTGTTCAACGAAGCGATCGCACTCGACGTGAACAAGACCACGCGCAAGGAAGTCGAGAAGGCCCTGGGGATCGCGTTCATGTATCCCGCGACGAACTGGCACACGTATTGCGTGCGCGGCAACGAGGGTCGCCTCTTTTTGAGCCTGTTCTATTCGAGCGGCGAGTTGATTTCGGCGGAGTTGTACGCACCGCGTCTCGACCGCGCTCCGGCGCTCGAACCGCGCGATATGGTCTTCCGCTTCGTGCCCAGCGAAACGATCGTCGGCATGCAGATCGCAACGCTGCCGGACGGCTACCGGCGCATTCCGACGCCCGAGGGATTGGGAATCTACGCGGACATTTGCGAAGCGCGGTTCCCGGGCGGCGCCGCCTACGCGATGGGCAACAAGGGCATCATCGAGCGGCTCGCACTCTACGCCTTGCGCGAAAGCGCACCACCCGCACCGCTCACCTGATGACGCGCGGCGTCTCGCTCGCGCTGGCGTGCGCGTTCGTCGCCGCCGCACTGCTGCTCGTGCGGCCGAATCCCGACGCCCGGCCCCTCGCTGCGCGACTTCGAAGCGTATTGGAGCGCGGGCGCCGCGTTCAACGCGCGTGAGGATCCGTACGGACGCGCAGTGTGGAATGCCGAACGCACGGTGCCCGGCGTCGACGCAACGCGCGACGAGCTGCTGCCGTTCGTCGGGCCGCCGTCAACGCTGCCGCTGTGGGGCATATTCGCACGCCTCCCCTATGCGAGCGCCGCGCGGCTGTGGTGGGTGCTCCTCGCGCTCGCCCTCCTCGGTCTGCTGCTTTTGCTCGCGCGCGCCTCAGGCGGAGCGAACGCGCCGTTTTCCGTCGCCGCGCTCGCGCTGCTCGCGCTTGGGTTTGGGCCGATGACGAGCGACCTCGCGCTCGGGCAAGTCGCACTGCTCGCCTTGCTCGGTGCGACCGCGTGCGTCTGTATCGCAGACGCGCCGTTCGCCGCTTTCTTCGGCGCTTTCGCCGCTTACTTCCAGCCGAACGTGGCGCTGGGACTGCTCTCGCAGCTCGGACGCAACCGTACGACGCTCGCCCTCGCCGCCGGCGGCCTCGCTACGTACCTCGCCGGAGTTACGGGTGCGGGCTGGTCGTGGCCGGTGACGTACGCGAGCGTACTTATGGCGCACGCTGCGGCCGAGCGCTTCACGACGATTCAGATCAGCCCGGCTGCGATCGCGTTCGGGTTCGGCGCGCCCGAACGCTTTGCTTCGGCATTCGGGTTGGCGGTCGCCGGCGGGACGATCGTTGCGGCCATCGCAATCGTACGAACGTTAACCGCACCGTTCGCGCGTTTTGCCGTCGTCGCCGCGCTCGTTCCGCTCGTCGCGGGGTTCTTTCACGAGCACGATTTAATCGTGGCATTCCCCGCCGCAGCTTGGTGCGCGTACGAGACGCGCGGCACCGCGCGCATGCTCGCGACGATCGGTACGCTTTTCGTTGCGATCGATTGGATCGGTCTCGCGCAGCGACCGACGGGGGCGCTGCAGAGTGCGCTCCTCGCCGCAGCCGCGGTATGCGCGCTCGTCGCACTTTCGGACGCAAAGGAGGCCCGAGCGACGCTTGCATCGGGCCTCGCGATGGTCCCAATCCTCGGTATGGCCGCATGGCTGGCCGCGAATTATCCGGCGCCGGTGTGGCCGGATACGCTCGGCGGATTCCACGCCGCTTCTGCTCTTAGCGCCGCCGCCGTTTGGAACGCCGAACAGCACGTCGCGGGACTCGACGCTCGCGAGCCGGTGTGGGCGCTTTTCCGAGCGCTGTCGCTACTCGGATGCGCGTTCCTGGCCGCGAGCGTCTATCGGCAGACGAGGGAGGCTCGCTAGATATCCACGTCCATCATGTTGTCGAACGGCGTGATCGCGTTGGGGTGCCAGTTCTTGAGGTCCTTGTTGTAAAGGAAGAGATCCTCACGGAGGCTGGTAACGATCGTGGGGACGTCCTTTACGAGCTCTTGCTCGATGACGTGCACGCTCTTGTTGCGCTCGGATTGGTCGAACTGATCGAAGACCGCGTTGATCGCCGCGCCGGCCTTCGGATTGCACCAGTGGAGATTGTTCTGCCCGTTCGGCGGGAACGACTGGCACCCGTAGATCGGCGAGTAGTCGCCGATCGCGTCGTTCGCCCATGCGAACGCAATGATGTCCCATTTTTGTCCGTAGACGACCCCGCCCATCTGAATCGGCGCGAAGAACGTCGCCGACGAGTAGTGCTGGACGTTAATTTCTGCGCCGATCTTCTTCCAATTCGCACGCACGAGTTCGATCTGTTTGTCGACGTCCTGCGACCCCTGGATGGCGGCGAAATCAAACGACAGCCGTAAGCCGTTCTTCGACCGGATCCCGTCGGCTCCGCGCGTCCAGCCGTCTCGGTCCAGCAACGCGTTGGCTTTGTCGAGATCGAACGGCGTGACCGGGATATCCGTCACCGCGTACGGCGCGTTGACCGGCGTCGTGACGTCTTGTACGATACCGACTCCGTTGCCGATCTTATTGCGAATTTCTTCGCGATCGAGCGCTAAACGCATCGCCTGGCGCACGATCGGATCCTTATCGACCGGTCGGGTGAGGTTGAAATCGAAGTGATTGTACTGATAGCTCGGTTGGCGAACGAGCGTGTACGCGTCGAGCTGCTTCGCCGCCGGCATGTACGCGCCCGGCATGAGGTACCACATATCGATTTCGTGGGATTGCACTTGCGAGAGCATCGTGTTGCGGTCTGCGATCAGCTTCAGAATCACTTTATCGAGCTTCGGACGGCCGCGCCAGTAAAGCGGGTCGGCGACCATGACGATTTGGTCGCTCCGCTTCCAGCTTTGGAACTTGAACGGTCCGATGCCGACCGGCAGAGCGTTGTACGGCGCGTTGTTGATGTTCGGCAACTTGTCGAGCAAATGTTTCGGCAGAATGCACGGGTTCGCGCCGACGGTCGAAAAGAACGTCTCGAGAAACGGCGAGTACGGCTTCTTCATATGATAGACGACCGTGAATTTATCGGGTTCGTCGATCTTCGTAATCTGATCCCAACCGAGCCGACCGACCTCGTTGGTTGCGGGATTCAAGATCACTTTCGTCGTGAATACGACGTCGTCCGCGTCAAACGGGGCTCCGTCGGACCACTTCACGCCCTTGCGGAGGTGGTAGGTGATCGTCAAACCGTCTTTGCTGACCCCACCGTTGGCCTTCGTCGGGATTTCGGTCGCAAGTTCCGGATACGGATTGTTGTGCTCGTCCCACTTGACGAGCCAGGCCATCGTCATCGATGCCATGTAGAAGATATCTTGGAATTGCCCTAAGTGCGGGTTGAGCGTGCTCACGTCGCCCGCGCCCGTGGACATCGACAACACGTGCGGATGCGTCCACGCGTTCGCGCGGCCGCCCTCGGTCGTTCCTCCACCCGCCTTCGTACAGGCCGTGAATAAGAATGTGGCCCCTAGGGCCAGAGCAAAGGTTTTCTTCAGCGCGACGCTTTTCATCAGATCGAATACTCCCACGGATTCCAGAACGGTGAGATGACCGGCGACGGCTCGAAGCCCTGCAGGTCGGTGTTGTAGACGAAGGGTTCTTTATTGAAGTAAAGGACGATCGTCGGCACGTCGAGCGCGAGTTGCTGCTGGATGATGAGATACTGTCTCTTGCGCGCGTTCTGATCGACCGTGCCGAGCGCGGCGTGCTGGGCCGCCGTTGCGATGGCGTTGTTCCAGAAGAGGTTGTTCTGACCGCCCGGTGCGAGGTTATCGCCCGAGTAGATCGAGCTATCGTCAGGATCGGCCGCACCCGTCCAACTGAAGCCGGCCGCGTCGTAGTGGCCTCCCTCAAGGATGCCCGACGTGCCGTTTTGGAAGAAGACCGACGTCGGCGCGTTCTTCACGTCGGCCAGCACGCCCACGTCGCGCCACTCGCGCTGGATCAACGTTTGAATGGCTTTACCGTTCGTGCTCTCGGTTTGCGTGCTGTAGTTGAATTCGAGCTTCTGCCCGTTTTTCACGCGGATGCCGTCGGGGCCGGCTTTCCAGCCGTCGGCCTCGAGCAGTTCTCGTGCTTTGGCCGGATCGTAGGGATAGTGCGCGATGTCCTTCGTGTACGCCCAGGAGAGCGTCGGACTTTGATCGGTTTCTGCAGCTTCGCCCGAACCGTGAATGATCTTGTCGATGATCTCTTGCCGGTTGGTGGCGTACGCCAGCGCGCGGCGGACCATCACGTCGCTGACGAGCGGATGCTGGATGTCGAAGTCGATGTGCGCGAACTGGAACGAGTCGACGCGGATCGCCTTGAGGCCGTTCTTCGGATCGTCGCCGAGCGCTTTGTAGCGCAGCCAGTTGATGCCCGTGCCATGCGCGAGCATATCGATCTCGTGCGTCTGTAACTGCGTCTCGAGCGTATTCTCGTCGGGCAGCGTTTTGAGTTGGACCTCCTTCAGCTTCGGAGCGCCCAAGAAGTAGTTCGGATTCGCCTCCATGCGAACCACCGTGCCGCGCTGCCATTCGACGACCTTGAAGGGTCCGCTGCCCACCGGCAACGCGTTGTACGGCGCGGTGTTGATCGAACCTTTGTCGTCGTTATATTTCGCGAGGATGTGCTCCGGAAGAATCGGCGCGTTGCCATTCACGCCCCACAGCTGTTGCAAATACGGCGCGTACAGCCGCTTCATGTGAACGACGGCGACATATGGATCGCTGCAGTCGATATCTTTGATATCGCGGAAACCGTCGGTCGTATTGACGTTGGATTTCGGGTTCATGATGACTTGCCAGGTGAACTTTAGGTCGGTGCACGTAAGCGCCGGACCGTCTTGCCACTTGATGTCGTGCCGTAGCTTATACTTCAGCGTCAGCCCGTCTTTGCTGACGTCACCGTTTTCGATGGTAGGCAGCTCCGAGAGCGCATCCGGAACCGGCTTGGCGTCCTGGTCGTAGCGAACCGCGTAAGAAAAGACGAACATCGAAATATCCAGCGGCATCGTCGACGTCGCGAACTCGGGCACGAGCGTGTTGGCGTCTTGATTTTCGCCGATTCGCAACAGGCCGGGCTGCGTCCACGGATGTTGGCCGCCGGCGGTTTCGGTTTCGCCGCCGCTTTTCGTACAGCCGGCGAGAAAACTCGCAGCGAGCAGTGCGGCAGCGATGCCGCGAAGCGTCTTCTGGGTCAGACGGAGGCTCCTTTATCGCCGGGTTCGGCGAGCATGCGGTTCGGGTCGATGCCGTTTGCCCGGCAGAACTCGGCGTACGCGCTCGGCGCGATCTCCGAAGGTTTGATCTCGCTGCGGCCGCCCCAAAACACGTTGGTGTACGTAAAGTCGAGGCCGGCCTCCCGTAAATGTTCGTCGATGGCGGCTTTGTGCGCGAGCACGGCATCTTTCTCCATGCCGTGCGCGACGGCCATGACGTTCACGTCGTGAAACTCGGGGCCGCCTTCGCGCCAGTATGCGTGCGTAATGACGTAGTGACGGCCGACTTCGCAGCCCGCATCGTACTCGCGCCCTTTCGGGACGGCCCAATGGAACAGCGCATTGTAGCGCGTAACGCGTTCGTCGTTAACCTTCTTTACGTGTTCGAGGAAGGTCGAGAAGCGTCCGATCACCCGGCGCGCTTCGAGTTCCTTAGCCGTCGCGACGAACTCGTCGTACGAAAGGCCGGCCTCCGCGGCGCGGGCACGCCAGAGATCGCGAACCAACTCCTCGGGTGCGAACTCGCGCTTGAGCGCGACCAGGACGCGCCACTCTTTCTCGTTTAACTCGACCAGTTTCGTGTCGTTGGGGACGGCGGGTTCCGGTGCGCGCGCACCGGGTTCGAGGCCGCGGCGGCGTACGTGACCGACGCCGAGCGTGAACAGATACTTCGCGGGCATCAGACGGAAGCGCGTCGCGCCGACGCGTTCGCGCAAGAACTCCGCGTGCTTCTCGAGCGAGTATCCCTGCGGAACCTTGAGCGTCGTCCAGAGACGATAGGTGCTTCCGGCGGTGGCCGCGTCGGTCGTGCGGATCACGACGTGGCCTGAAAATGGATCCTCGCGGAACATGTACTCGAACGCGGCGTCCAGCCGTTCCGGCGCGACCTCCCATGCCACGAGCGCACCCTGCGCGAGGCTGGTGGCGAGCAGCGTCTGCCGGACGCGGCGAATCGTTCCCGCGCGCAGCATCGCCGCAACGCGTTCGATGACGACCTCGACGTCGAGGCCGGCACGCTCCGCAATCTCCCCAAACGGATCCGGCTGAAATCCGCTCAGTCGATCCTCCGAGACGGCCAGGATGCGCGCATTGACGGGGTCGGAAACCGCCGCCGGGACGGAACTCACAGACATAGCGGCCGAGTCTTTTGACCTGGCCGCCGGTGTGACCCCCTATGTGGCGTCCGACTTAACTCTAGAGTTGCAGATCGCTCGCGCCGGTGGCGTAGAGGAAGTTCTGGTAGGCGGTGCGGACGCCATAGAGCGCGGTGATGTAGCTCGCCGTCGCGGTGGACAGGTTGGCTTCCGCCGTAACGAGGCCGAGGATGGTATTTGCGCCCACCTTGTACTGCGCTTGCGTCGCGTCCAGCGACACCTGCGCGGCTCGTTGCTCGGCCTTAGCTTGCACCAGGTTCGCGCGAGCCGAGATCAGGTTCGCAAGCGCCGAACGCACGTCCGACTCGACTTGCAGTTTGGTCTGGATCAGTCCCGCATTGGCTTGATCCAGCTGCGATGCCGCGATCGCGACGTTATAGTTCGTCTGCCCCTGGTCGTAGATCGGAATCTGAACTTCCAGCCCGAGATCGCGCGCGTTGCTGAAAGACGAGTAGTTCTGGGCGACCGTCCGCGCCACGCCGTAGCTGGCGCTTCCGGTCAAAACGGGAAAACGCGCGAGCTTCGCGTAGCGCACGTTGTCCTCCGACGAGTAGACGGTGTATTGCGCCGCGAGATAGTCGGGACGCAACAGCAGCGCCTTTTTCAGCGAGGCTTGATACGTCGGGTTCGTGCCCGCCGTTTCATCACCGATCTGCTGTGGGAGGATTTCGCTGTCGGCATCGAGGCCGAGCGTGGTCGCAAAGACCGCCTGTGCGCCGATGGCGACACCTTGCGCGGTTACGAGATTTCCGCGGGCTTGCGCCGTTTGAAACTGAGCGCCGGCTAAGTCCGAACGCGCGGCCGCGCCGTTACGAATCTGCGCCGTCACCGATTGTTCGTTGGTCTCGAACTCGCGCACGAGCTGGACGTCGGCCGTAACGGTCGCGTTATCTTGCAGGACCGCATAGTACGCACTCGACACGTTGATCTGCAACGTCTCGAGGTTGCGCAGCAGCGTTCCGCGTCCGGCGATATCGGCCTCGTTCGCCGTGCGGATTGCCGCAATGACGCGTCCGCCGTCGAATATCAGTTGCGTCAGTGTGATTTGCGCGTTCTCGACGGTACCATAACCGCTGCCCGTCGTACTCGGACCCGCGGATGCGTTGGGAGCCGCTCCGGTGGCACCTTGGGTCGTATGCTGGTTCGTCAGGGACCCGTCGGCACTCAAGCCCGGGTATATCGCTTGTTTCTCGGATGTATATTTTGCGTGGATCTCCGCCCACTGCGCGTTCTCCGTCTGGAAGACCGGCGACAGAGCGACTGCAATCTTCTCCGCCTGCGCGAGGTTGACGACCACCGGCACGCCCGGACGCTGCGTGAGCTGCTCGACGTCGGGTGCGGGCGTTCCGTACGCCGGGTAGGGCAGCGGCGTAGAATTCGTGTTCGGCGTCGGCGTCGGAACCGGCGACGGCATCGCGACCGGAGCTGATTGTGCGCGTCCGCCGACCGGAACGGTCAACAGGACGGCGAGCGCCGCCATCGCGGCCCCGGCGGCGCGGGTTTTCACATTTCTCATTGTCCGCTCGGCGCTCCGCTCGGCGAGGTCGATGGCTTGGCAGCCTTTTCGCCTGGATTCGGTTCGGGGGTTGCGCCGCTGACGAGGACGGGGCTGCCGTCCTTGAGTGCGTCGGGCCGGGTCGTGATTACGACGGTGCCCGGCGTGATCTTCGGACTCGTGACTTGTGAGAGCGTATCGGTCTGCACGCCGACCTTCACCGGCGTCGCGACGGCTTTGCCGTCGACGACCGCATAGACGATGTCGCCGTTTTCAGTCGACGCGATCGCACTGCGCGGCACGATCACGGCGTTCTTCGCCGATTGCTTCGGAATGGTCGCGGTGATAAGCATACCGCCGCGCAGCACTTCTCCCGGATTATCGGCCTGCATGCGCGCGAGGTACGAGAGCGTGCCCGACGTCGGAACCGCGTTGACGGTTTGAATCACGCCTCTGAACACTTTACCCGGCAGCGACGTCGTGGTGTAGGTAAACGGCACGCCGGCACGCACGAACTGCAGATCTTCATCCGGAACGTTCACGTTCAGCCAGATCTTGTCGATGCGCGAGATCGTCAGCACCGGCTGGCTCGGCGAGGCAAACGCGCCCGGATCGAGCAAACGCTGCGAGATCACGCCGTCGTACGGCGCGTAGATCGACGTCTGCGACACCTGCGTCGCAAGCACGTCGGCATTGGCGGAGGCGGCGTTGGCGGCGGCAAGTTGCGCCTTCACGTTTTCGGCACTCACAACGTTGTTGCGCATCCCCACGACCGCGTTGTTATAGGTCTGCTGCGCCTGGACGTACGTCGCTTGCGATTGTTCGAGCGTCGTTTCCGAAACGTAACCTTGCTTGAAAAGCTGCTTGTTTTGATCGTAGACGAGCTTCGCGTTGGCAAGGGACGCCTTTGCGGTCTCGAGCGTCGCGAGGTTGGACTGCGTCTGCACCGGGTAGCCTACGACCGCGCCTTGCGCCGAAGCGTGCTGCTGGACGGCCTGCGCCTGCGCTTGCGAAAGTTGTGCCGAGAGCGTCGATGGATCGATGCGCGCGAGCAGCGCGCCTTTCTTCGCGACGTCGCCGATGTTCACGGTGATTTCGATGATCGGGGCGCTCTGTTGGAACGCAAGCGTCGATTGTTCGAGCGGCGCGATTTGTCCGTCGAGCGAAAGGTTAGTCGAAATATCCTGGAGCTTGGCCGGGGCAACGTCGACGTTCAGCGGCTGCGGGCCACCGGGGCCTTTGGCTCCGCCGCAAGCGTCCAGAACGAGGGTCGCGACGAGCGCGGCTATCGCCAGGCGTTGAAACTGCATCTCTCTCCTAAAAAGTAGTTGGGGCGTCTCTGTGGCATATACGGCTGTCGAAACGCTTTGATTCATCCAATATCGTCTAAACCTGGGAATGACCTGGTGGGGTTCACGGCGTACACCCCCTGCGCATGAGCGGGAAAGGCGCTGTCGGAAGCTCGTATAGCCTCCAGAGCCGGGTCGAGGAATGGATGACGGCCGAGAAGGCCGGTAACCATGGTGTCGACGTGCTTTCAACGTCCATGCTCGTCCAGCTTATCGAGAGCGCTGCGATGCACTGCATCCAGCCGGCTCTCGCAGAGGGGCAGGTGACCCTCGGTACCCATATCGACCTCGAGCATCACAAGCCCGTACCGGTCGGATTCATCGTCCGGACCGAAGTCGAAGTCGTAATGCTGGACGGCCCGCGCGTGAGTTTTGCGGTCCAGGTTTTTGACGAACAGGAAGCCGTCGCCGAGGGCACTCACGAGCGCTACATCATCGATAAGTCGAAATTTCTCGCCAAACTGGAAGAAAAGCTCGGTTGAATTTGGGCTCCCACTGCAGGGGGGGCAATCGGCTATTCTGAAGAGAGGGCGGGAAGGATTGCTCTGCCACGGCCCCTCGGGACCCCGCCGCGCAATTCTAGGCCTATTAACTAGCTAGCTAGGAGGACACATTGAAGCGACTGAGCACCGGGTTTCTAGCCGTGCTGATGGCAGCAGGCTTGGGACTCAATGCGGTTGCTGCTCAAACCGGCGCGTCGCATGGCAACATCGGAACCAACGCGATCGCGCAGGACCAGAGCGGCACCATGGCTGCTCCGCCGGCGAACTTCGGATCCCCGCCGTCGGGTCAGATCCCGATTCTCTACAATGACCACCATGTCTATAGCAAGCCCGATGTCCTAAAGCAGGGACGTGTCCTCGCCGCACTCGTGCGCGGCGGCACGCTCTTGATTCCGCTGCGCTCCATGTTCGAACAAATGGGCGCGACGGTTTCTTATGACGCGGGCTCTAAGACTGCAACGGTCAGCAAGCCGGGTGCCCAGGTCCAAGTGACCGTGGGTAAGCCGGAAGTCGTCATCAACGGCGAATCGCGTCCTCTGGACGTGCCGCCGATGATTTACCAGGGCAACATTCTCGTTCCGGTCCGCGTAATTTCGGAAGGCATGGGAGCGTATGTCCAGTGGGTACCGGATCAACACGTCGTCGTCGTGCGTTATATCCCGCCGACGCCGCCGCCGACTCCGGCTCCGACGGCAACCCCGGTCCCGCCGCCGCCGCCGACGCCGACTCCGGCGCCGATCGTCAAGCCCTATCAGGACTTGTTCGTGGCCGGTGACTACATCATCTCGCCGAAGGTCTATGACGAGTTCAGCCCGGGTAACCCCGGCAGCAACACGAACGGTGGCTTCTCGTACCGTCTCCACGGTGCGGCCGAGTTCAACCTGTTCAACCTGCCGTGGATGCTCGAAGGCGACTATCGCCAGTACAACTTCCCGCACTATACGGGAGAAGTGACGGCGATCGGTGGCTTGTTCCAGACCGTGGTTCCCGCGTTCACGGTTCGCGACTACGATCTCGACGCACGTCTTGGGCTCAAAGTGCTCAACCCGCGCATCTACATCGGCGTCGGCTACATGTGGCGCAGCAACAACGCCGGCTACCCGTCGCTCTCGGGCTTCGGATTCGGCGTCGAGAAACTGCCTGATCTCGATCATGCATTCTCGGTGTACGGCAGTGCGTACTACTACCTCAGCGTACGTGGCGCACTGTACCAGAATTCCACGACCCCCGCGTTCGGTTGCACGCCGGCTTCGCCGTGTAACTACAACGTTGGCTACTCGATCCTGAGGTACGACTTCGGTGTCCTGTACTCGTTCCAGAATACGCCGCTCTTCATCGAAGGCGGATTCCTGGGCGATCGTGGTTGGAACCAGATGACGGCTCCGGCTCCGTTCTCGGAGAACGGCCCGTACGTCGGTATCGGTCTCAAGTTCTAGTTCACTAGAACCAGACACGAAAAGAGCCCTCGGCCTTGTGCCGGGGGCTCTTCTCTTTGCCCCGTCGCTTTTGCGTTGCGTGGCCCGGTGGCGATGGCGTTGGGTTGGGCGCGAGCTTCACTCCCCTGGGCGACCGCTCGAAAAACACATCCATGTGTTTTTCTACTTATCCGTTTTTCCAAAACTTTAAAGGAAGTACGCCCTCCGGGCTTTTTGAAAAAATCAGAAATCGCCCAGGGGAGCGAAGCTCGCGCCCAACCCAACGCCATCGCCACCTCAGATACAAGCGATCGTCGCGAGGAGCACGTTCATCGCTGATCGCAAAGCCGAGGCGAGCCATATTGAAACGTGCGGCCAAACTTGTTCCGCTGCATACGGATGTCGTCTTCACGTCGTGCGACGTCAACTGGATTCGGCTGTTCGCGTCGCTCCGTATTCGAATCCGTCGGCGAATGGTGAAAGCGTCGGTCCGTTAGCAGCGTCGTTAGATTCGAGAATCCTCGTGCTGCATCGAGGTGGTGGTTGCGTGGGTGTGAGGGACGAGCTCCGCTCCCCCGGGCGATTTCTGATTTTTTCAAAAAAGCCCGGAGGGCGTACTTCCTTTAAAGTTTTGAAAAAACGGATAAGTAGAAAAACACATGGATGTGTTTTTCGAGCGGTCGCCCGGGGAGCGGAGCTCGTCCCTCACACCCACGCAACCACCACCGGACGACCGCAACGAAAAAGCCCTCGCAAAAACGCGAGGGCTTTATATTCGAGACCGGCAGACCTTAGTGAGGCGGTGGCGGCCAAGGTCCGGGGACCGGTGTGCCGCTGGCCTTCGGAGCCGGCGCTTTCTTCGCGGCGGCGACGGCTTTCGGTGATGGCGACGCGCTTGGCGATGCTGGGGCAGTGGTGGCTGGCGGATTGGTTGCCGGCGGATTCGTCACCACGGGGGCTGGGGCGTTTTTGCCATGCGGGGCGGGGCTGGGCGTCGGTGATGGTTCGAATCCTGGTTCGGGAGTAGGCGGCGCGATACACGGCGGAGCCATGAGATCGACGACGGGCTGGCCCGGCTTCGACGGTGGAGCGGGCGTCGGGGTCGGCGGCGGATCCGCGCCGGCGACCGGGCAGGGCTGCGCGTCGATATACCAGTGTTCGGTGAAGCCGTCTTTGGTTGCGAGCACCATCTGCTTGCTGAAGTACGTGTTCGGGAAGCGCTTGAGGATGGTTTGGATATACAGCCAGGCCATCTCTTGCTGGGCTTGCACGTAGACTTTGCGCAGCGCGAGCACGCCCAAATAGTAACTGCGAGCG
Organism: Vulcanimicrobiota bacterium; assembly: GCA_963782265.1. Lineage (GTDB taxonomy): Bacteria > Vulcanimicrobiota > Vulcanimicrobiia > Vulcanimicrobiales > Vulcanimicrobiaceae > CAWAJD01. The sequence goes on along the minus strand of CAWAJD010000036.1, from coordinate 35,862 downwards.
AGATCCGGATCCTTCGGGTATTTTGCGGACCATTTGTTCAGCGCTTCGACGGCGAAGTTGAGCTTGTTGATGATTTGCTGGCTCGTCGTGTACTCGCCGGACTCGACGACCATGTCTTTGAATGTGTTGTTGATGCCGAGATAACTCATCTTCATCCGGCCGAAGTACTCGTCGCCGGGAGCAGAGTTGTTGTAATCCTGGCACTGCTTTATCTGCCACTTCGTCTTCTTCGCCGAGCATTGCTGTTTCGGCGGCGGCGTTGGTTCGCCGGTCGGCTGGGCTTGGGCGAATGACGGAGCGGGCGGCATCAAACCCGCGCTCGCGATGGCAAGCACGGCCGCTAAGGTGAACAAGCGTCTCACGTCGTGACGAATCTCCTTCGGGCATCATGCAGCCCGCATATCGCGCTGGAAACGCGCATTGGATGCAGAGGTTTTCCGCGCGCACCCGCGCGGCCTTCTGGACGCTTGGCTGCGTGGATGAGGGGCGCGAACGCCGGACGTCGCGAAGCAACCGGCGACCATGACCCGCTCTCTACGCGTCGCCGCCGTACAACTGCGTGCTCACGACCGCGCCGTCTTCACGCAAACGTTGCCGGCGATTCTCGACCAGATCGCCGAGGCAGCCGGCCAGGCCGAACTGGTCGTCGTGCCGGAGGGCACCTTCCCGGCTTACGTGCTCGGCACCGAACCAGTCGACCGCGATGCGGTCGAATCCGCCGTCGAGGGCCTGCGCGAGATCGCCCGGCGCACGCGAACCGTCCTCGTGGCGGGTGTAGCGACGGCCGGCGGGCAGCATCCTCGCAACGCCGCGCTGGTGATCGACCGCGACGGCACCGTCGCCGGCCGCGCCGACAAACTCTTTCTTTGGCATTTCGACCGGCGATGGTTCGAAGCGGGCGACCGCGTCGCCACGGTGCGGACCTCGATCGGCACGCTGGGTGCATTTGTGTGCGCGGACGGCCGCATCCCGACGATCGCGCGCGCGCTCGTAGATCGAGGCGCCGAGATTCTCGTGATGCCCACGGCATGGGTGACGAGCGGACGAAATCCCGACGTCCTCGAGAACGTGCAGGCCGATCTGCTCGCTCGCGTGCGTGCGCGCGAAAACGGCGTTCCGTTCGTCGCCGCCAATAAATGCGGAACGGAACTCGGCATGGTTGCGTATTGCGGCAAGAGCCAAGTCGTCAATGCGGCGGGCGACGTGGTCGCGATCGCACCCGAACGCGATGCCGCCATCGTGACGGCCGTCGTCGACATCGGCGATTCGCGCCCCTATCGCAGCCCGGTCGCGCAGCCGGCGCCGCGCGCGACCGTCGCCGAGAACTCCATGCGCATCGCAATCTCATTCGACCCGCTGCCGGCCGATATCGACAAGCGCTTGGAGATGCTCGACGACGCGCACGCAATCGCACCTGGAGCGCCGGAACGATTCACCGCGCTCGACCGCGTGATCCCGACGGTCGAAGCCGGCGACGACGACGTGCTCGATCCTGCCGGACTTGTCGAATATCGCCGCGCCGGCTACCGTCTGTTCGTCTGGACGACGAGCGGAGACCCGGCGTGGGTCGAGAGAATTGCGCGCGCCCGCGCGCTGGAGCTGCGCGTCTACGCGATCGTGCTGAGCCGGGCCGAGCGGCGCGCGTACGCGATCGATCCGGACGGAGTCGTCGTGTGCGGAACGTTTGACGGCTTCACGCTTGCAAGTTTTCCCCTCGATCCGAGAAAGACCATGGAAACGAACGTCGCTCCGGGGACCGACGTTCACGATGGCCTCGGGCGCATTGCCGCTCTCGTACGAGAGGAAGTCACGCCGCTTTGAGCGAGAACGTCTACCCAAAATTCAACGATGCGAACGACCGCCTCGAGCAACTCTCCCGCGGCGGTAACAAGCTCGTCTCGCTTGCCGCCGCAATCATTGCGGTGCTGGCCGCGCTCGGTACGCTCTTCTCGCACCACCGCTCCATCTCGGCGCTGACGGCGAAAAATGAGGCGATCCTGACACAGTCGCGCGCTTCGGACCGTTACAACTCCTATGAAGCCAAGCGCGTTCGCTACAACGTTTACACGGCTTTTCTTGCAGCGGGGCTGCCGAAGGCGCAAGCCGGTAAAGACATCGTTCGGAAGCTCGCCGAGAGGGAGCAATCCTCGTCGCTCGCCACCTTCGCCGACGCGCAACGCCTGGAAAAAACATCAAATGAGAAGGAAGAGCAGTCGGACCGCATTCTCAAGTCGTACGAAACGCTGGAGATCGGCACGACGTTTTGCGAGATTGCGATCGTGCTCGTCTCGATCTCGGCACTCGCAGGCGCGCGCACTTTCCTGACCATCGGAAGCGGTCTCGCCGCCTTCGGCCTGGCATTTCTCATCTACGGCTACTTTCAGGCACATTGAGGATCGCGGCACTCGCGCTCGCGTTCGTGGGGCTGACGGCGGCCGCCGCACGCGACAGCCTGGACCAGCGGGCTACCGGCACGCTGGCGCTGGGGAATTGGGCGTACCTACCCGGCAGCACCATTCGCATCAGCGTCGATGGCTTTGGACCGCCGTACGGAACGGCGATCGTCGGCAGCGCCAGCGTCAGCGGCGGCATCCTGCGGGTGCCCGGCAACGCAGCGCCCGGCGAAGACTTCGTCGTTGCCGGCAACGCCGTCGGACTTGCGACGGCGCTGGCCCGCGTCGCCGCGCCGCCTGACGGAAAACAGCCCCTGATTGCGGTAGCTTCCTACGATTCCGGAATCGCGATGCACGACGCAGCGACGTTCGCGCCGCTCGGCCTGCTCGCCACCGGCGGCGGCGCTCCAAGCGACGTTGCGATCGACACGCTCAATCGCGTCGTAGCCACGGACACACAGGGAACCGCCCTATCGGTCGCGTCGATCGCACCGTGGAACGTCTCCCGCATCGAAGGCGTACCGGTGGGCGACGAAATTGCCGTCGATTCAGCGACGGGCGCAATCTTCGCGACGAATCGCGACGTCGACGGGTCCGGCGCGCTGACGCGCATCGACGCGAATGGCCGCGTCACGCTCGTCAAGACGGGCTTGACCGCCGAGGGCTTGGCCGTGGACGCGCGACGCGGACTCGTGTACGTTGCCAACGTGAACGACGGTACGGTCGCCGTCGTCGATGCGGCGACGATGCGCGTCACGCGCCGCTTCGACGCAGTCGCACGCGTCTTTTCCCTGGCGCTTTCGCCCGACGGTTCGCGCTTATACGCTGTTTCCAATCAAAGCACCGGTTCGCCATTTTCCGCGCCCGGGTGCGTCGTCGCGATCGCGCTCGATACGGCTTCACCGCACGTCGTGGCGCGCAGCGCCAAGCTCACGTTCCCAATCGGCATCGCACTGGATCCGGCAACCGCGCATCTGTTCGTTACCGACGAAGAAGACGATGCCGTCGACATCCTCGACGCCCGCACCCTGCGCTCCGTCGCCGCGCCGCTTTCCACGTGCCGCACGCCGTGGAAGCCGACCATCGACGCGCGCCGTCTCTACGTCGCGTGCGCGCGCGGCGATGCGATCGACGTGATTGACGTGCGCACGCTGCATCGCGTAAAAGGCGCGCCGTTTGCAACGGCGGGCTATCCATTGGCGGTCGCCGTCTGGCACCCATGAGATTTCTGATTGCCGCGGCGTTGCTGACGTTCGCACCGGCTGCGGCAATCGCGCAGGAATTGCCGCAAAGCCTAGCACCATCCGAGAACTTCCCGCATATTCTCGCGCAGGCACCGTCATTCGAAAACGTCGCTCCCGGGGTCGAGTACGGCGAGTATTCGCTCGTCACCGTCGACGGCCCGCTGATCGTTCGCGTGATTGCCGCCCAACTGCATCGCTCCGACGTTCACGTCTCGACTATTTTGGCGCACGATGCGCTTGCGTCGGCGGGCGAGACCGTCGGCTCGATGGGCAAGCGTACCGGCGCCGTCGCCGGAATCAATGGTGACTACTTCGACGTCGGAAATACCAATCGCCCGACGAATATCGTCGTGCGCGACGGCCGGTTGCTGCGCATGCCGCGCAAGCGATTCGCGCTCGCCGTGACGCGCGACGGCAACGCGACCTTCGACGAATTTTCATTCACGGGACAGATCACGATCGGCGACAAGACGTTCGGTCTGGACGGGATCGACGAACTTCCCGCACCGGACGGTGGCATCGCTCTCGTTACGCCGGAGTTCGGCAGCGTGCCGCCGCTCGAGAACACGACGCTGGTTCCGATCGCGCTGCTTAGCGGATCCCCGCCACTAGCCCGCTTTCGCGTGACGGGGATTGCGGATAACTTGACGCGACAGCCGCCCGGTTACTACATCGCAATCGGCCCGTCGGCGTACGGACAGGCCGGCGTTCCGAACCCCGGCGACGTTGCCGAGGCGAGCGGCGACCTGTCGCCGGTCGGCCTCGATGAAATCGCCGCAGCAATCGGCGGCGGACCGCTCATCCTGCATCAAGGGGTCTGGTACGACGATCCCGATGGCCCGAACGGCGGCGAATACGCGAAGCAGATTCCCGCATCCGGAGCGGCGCTCGAGCCCGACGGTACCCTGCTGCTGGTCGAAGTCGACGGCCGCCAGCCGCTTCTTTCCGTTGGAATCGAGCGGCATGCGTTCTCGGCGCTGATGCGAGCACTCGGCGCTACCGAGGGGATGGCTTTCGACGGCGGCGGCTCGTCGACGATCGTCGCGCGCCGCATCGGCGACGCTGACGCGACAATGCAGAACTCGCCTTCCGATGGGATCGAACGCCCCGTCTCGAACGGAATTTTTGTCTACAGCACGGCACCGGCGGGTCCGCCGGCTAGGCTAGTCGCCCGTCCCGGGGCGATCCATGCGCTGCCGGGGGCCGACGTCGCGCTGCGGCTGGCCGCAGTCGACGCGGCCAACCACGTCGTGCCGCCGGCCGCATCGATCGTCGCAACGGTGGAACCGCCGTCGCTCGGCCGCGTAGGCGACGGGCGATTCGTCGCCCTCTCGCCGGGGAATGGCCGCATCGTTCTGCGCGGCGGGTCGCTCTCTGGATCGATCCCGGTCGAAGTATCGCGCGGCCCCGCGAGAATTCTTCTCTCGCCGCCGCAGCCGAACGTCGATAAGAACGGAACGATGCAGTTCGCTGCCCGCGCCCTCGACGCTCGCGGATACGCGCTCGAACTTCCGGCGTTCCTGCCATGGAGCACGACGAGCGGTTCGATCGACGCGCGCGGCGTTTTCCACGCCGCCGACCAACCCGCCGACGTCAGCGTCGGTATAGGCGACGCAGTCGGGCGCGTTCACGTTACGGTCGGATCGCACGAGGTAACGCTGCCGTTCGCCGATCGCGCGCACTTCGTTACCGTTCCGCGCGGCGGCCAAGGGAACGTCGCACGCGACCCTGCGTGCGGGAGTTGCCTCAGCTTGGATTATGCATTTGCCGGCAACGAACGTGCTGCATACGCCATGGCGGAGATTCCGCTGGCGCCCGGAACGATCGGCGTCTCCTTCGACGTGAACGACGACGGCGGAAACGCACGGTTGCGCGTGGCAATCCGCAACTCGATCAACGAGGATCTCTTCGTGGACGCAACGACACTCGACGGATCGGGCTGGCGTCACGTCACGGTTCGGTTCCCGCCGGAAGCGGCGCAGCCCGTCAAGCTCGTTGCGATCTACCTGCTTCCCCCGAAGGGCATGCAGGAATCGAACGGCTCGATCGGGCTGCGAAACGTCCGCGCGGTCGTCGCGGGGAAGTAACTACGGAGTGAAGTTGACGGTACTCACCGTGCAGAAATCGACGTCGCGAACCTCGGCATACGCGCCATCTTCGAATTCACCGCGAACGTCCCAGTTGCACTGGTCTTCGTTGCGCTCGAATTTAACGTCGACGCTCGCGCCGTCCGCGAGTACGTCGCTGCCCATGATGTCCGAGCCCCAGCTGTCCGTACCGACCGGGGACACGAACAGGGCCTTCATGATTTTGCCGGTGTGGTTGTTGAGCGTAAAATCCTGGTCCGCGGCTCTTGCCGGCAGCGCCGTGCACATTGCCACGGCGACGGCGAGCAAGAGCGCCTTCTTTGCGGAAGAAAACATCGAACTGCGGTTGGTCATTTTGTGTGAAAGCTCCTGAAGATCTTTTTTTCCTTTAGTAGTCTAAAGAGTAGTCGTACTTACACGTATCGACGTCTTTCTTCGTGATTTTAGTACCGTCGTGATAGATGAACAGAACGTCCATCTCGCAATCGGTCTCGATGTCGAAGGTGATGCTTTTGCCGGGCGAGAGGACTTGGTCGGCATCGAGCTGATCCGGGCCCCATTTTTCGGCCGAAATCGGCGAGATGTGGATGTGGTCGACCTGATGACCGCCGTTGTTCGTGATCTTGAACGTGTGAGTTTCGGCGCTGGCGGGAAGCGTTGCGAATGGGAGCACAAACGCCGCCAGTAACAGACCGAAAGCCGCTTTTTTGATCATATGCGTGCCTCTTTCGAGTAAGTAGCGCAACGCGCGCGTGTTTTGTTCTGAAGTGATGGAACGAATCACGCAGCGTATTCTTGGATGTTCGATGGATGCCGGTGGGACCTTTGCTCCTCCGTTAAGCAATTGTCCAGAAAACGCGAAAAACCCGGGCGCACGCCGGCCGAAGGGCGGGGGCCGTGCCAGCCCTAATAGCGGACTTATGGAGTTCGATGCCCTGGCCGCCCGCGCGCTCGATACTTCGAAGTCGCGTGGGGCAGACTATGCCGATATCCGGTTTGAGGTCGCCCGTTCCGAGCGGATCGAAGTTCGCAACGGCGTCGTCGCTTCGCTGGCGGACGGCACCAGCACCGGCTACGGAATCCGCGCTCTGGTGGACGGCGCCTGGGGCTTTGCCGCGGCTGCGGATCTCACCGACGCCGGCGTCGACGCCGCCGCGGCCCGGGCGGTCGAGATCGCCCGCGCCGGCGCCGCGATCGGCCGCCGCCGAATCGGGAGCCCGCCGGCGCGCGCCTACGTCGACACGTTTGCGACGCCGATGGAAATCGACCCGGCTCAAATCCCGCTGGGGGAGCGCGTCGCGCTTCTTCTCGAGGCCGAACGTCTGCTGCACGCCGGTCCGGATATCGCGGTCGGCCGGGCCTGGCTGGACCTCTGGCGCAGCGACAAAATCTTCTACAGCACGATCGGATCGCGTATCGAGCAGCAGATTCGTCAGACCGGCTCGGGCCTCGAAGCAATGGCCGTGGCCGGCGGCGACGTTCAAGTGCGCTCGTATCCGGGGGACAACGGCCTTTACAACAGCGGCGGCTGGGAAGTCGTCCGGGAAGCGAAGCTGATCGAAGGTGCCCCGCGCATCGGCGATGAGGCGCTGGCGCTCCTTCGCGCTCCCCAGTGCCCGAGCGGCACCTTCGACATCATCCTCGGCGGTTCGCAGATGTCGCTGCAGATTCACGAGTCGTGCGGTCATCCCGCCGAACTCGATCGCGTAATGGGCTGGGAGGCCAACTTCTCGGGAACGAGCTTTCTCGAAATCGACCAAGTCGGCAAGCTGAAGTACGGATCCGACAAGGTCAATATCGTGATCGACAACACGATGCCGCGCGGTATGGCGACGTGCGGCTACGATGACGAAGGGACGAAGTCGATCGCGTCGGACATCGTGCGCGCCGGAACGCTGGCCGGATACGAAATGAGCAACGACACCGCTCGCACGATCGGACGCGAAAGCAACGCGTGCGTGCGCGCGCAGAGTTGGGAGTTCGTCCCGATGATCCGCATGTGCAACTTAAGCTTGCTGCCGGGCAACGTTCCGTTCGAGAATCTCTTCGACGACGTCAAAGACGGCCTCTACATGGAGAGCAATCGCTCTTGGTCGATCGACGACCGGCGGCTCAACTTCCAGTTCGGCTGCGAAATGGCGTGGGAAGTCAAGAACGGCAAGCGCGGGCGCCTCGTTAAGAACCCGACGTACGCCGGTATGACGCCGCAGTTTTGGAACTCGTGCGATGCCGTTGCCGACGAAAAGTCATGGTTCGCTTGGGGTACGCCAAACTGCGGGAAGGGCGAGCCGATGCAGACCGGGCGGACGACGCAGGCGACGCCGCCGGCGCGCTTTCGCAACGTGACCGTTGGAGTCGGCTACCGTGAATAAAGCCGACCGCGAATCGCTGGCCAAGAAGGTTCTCGGATACTCCAACGCCGAGCAGACCGAGGTTCTCGTCGGCACGGGCGACAACGCGCTGACGCGCTTCACGCACGAAACGTCGAACCAGAACGTCGTCGCCGACGACACCGGAATCTCCGTACGCGCGATCCTGGAGGGCCGCACCGGCGTGGCCCAAACCAACCGGCGCGACGATGCATCGCTGCGCGACGTGGCCGCGCGCGCGGTCGAAATGGCCAAACTCGCGCCGAAGGATCCCCAGACGCCGGAACTGCCGCACGGCGGCGCGACCGCCACGCCTTCGGGGGCCTACGACGAAACCACCGCACGCGCCGGCGCCGACTTGCGGGCGAAAATCTGCGACGCAATCTTTCGCGCGGCCGAATCCGCCGGCTACTGGTCGGCCGGCTACGCTTCGACCGCGTCCAACGGTATCACGATCGCGAATACGTCGGGAGCGTTGGCGTCGTTCGATGGAACCGACGCATCCGTCAACGTCAAGATGAACGGCGCCGATTCCACCGGTTTTGCCGAGGCCCACGCGAACGGCGTGGGCTCGATCGATGCGAGCACCGTCGGCGCCGTCGCTGCCGAAAAAGTGCGGCTAAGCGCTTCGCCCCGATCGGTCGATCCAGGCGAGTGGACCGTGATCCTCGAGCCGGCTGCGCTCGGCGAACTGCTGTCGTACATCACGCCGCACTTCTCCGCGCAGGCATACGAGGAGGGCTCGTCATTTTGCAGCGACGGGTTGGACCGGAAGTATTTTTCGGAGAACCTCTCGCTCGGCGACGATTACGCGAATCCGCTATCGCCGGGCATGCCGTTCGATTACGAAGGCCAGCCGACGATGCGCCTGCCGCTGATCGAACGCGGCGTCGTGAAGAACATCGTCACCGACAGCTACTATGCGAAACGTCTCGGGCTTCCGAACACCGGTCATGCGCTGCCGGCCCCGAACTCATTCGGGCCGCACCCGCTGCACTTGGTTCTAGCCGCCGGTACGAAGTCGTTCGAGCAGCTCGTCGCCGAGACCAAACGCGGCCTGCTGGTGACGCGATTCTGGTATATCCGCACGGTCGATCAGAAAAAGGCGATCGTCACGGGCATGACCCGCGACGGCACGTTCCTCATCGAGAACGGCAAGATCGCCGGCGGCGTACGCAACCTGCGTTTCAATCAAAGCATTCTCGAAGCGCTAGCGGCCTGCGAGTTTGCGGACAAACAGTCGCGAACCGGCGGCTATGCCTACTCGCTCGTCGCCCCTGCGGCGAAGATCGAACGCTTCACCTTTACGAGCACGACGGAATTTTAGCCGGAGGCGAGTTTCGCGCTGCGTTCGGCGGCGGCGACGGCCGCGCGCAGGAGCGTGTGCCGGATCTTTCCATCTTCGAGTTCCATCAGTGCGTCGGTCGTGCAGCCTGCCGGCGTCGTCACCTCATCTTTGAGTGCCGCTGGGTGAACATCGCTTTCTAGGACCATTTTCGCGGAGCCGAGGATCGTCTGCGCGACCAAGGTTCGCGCGATGGTGCGCGGCAAGCCGAGCTTCACGCCGGCATCTGAGAGCGCTTCGATGATCACGTACGCGTAGGCTGGGCCGCATCCGCTGATCCCGGTGGCGGCGTCCATCAGCCGCTCGTCGATCGTCGCCGTGAGTCCAAGCGTCGCGAAGAGCGATTCGGCCAGCGCGACGTGCTCGGCCGTTGCGCCGCGGCCGGCGGCAAGCACGGTCATGCCTTCTCGAATGCGGCACGGCATGTTCGGCATCGCGCGCACGACCGGAACGCGATCGCCGGTCCACGCCCGGACTTGCGCGGTCGAAACGGACGCCGCGCACGAGATGACGAGCTGCCCAGGCCGCAGTACGCCTGCGATCGGCGTCAGAACGCCTTCCACTTGGAACGGCTTCACGCAGATCAGCAGTACGTCGGCTCGCTCTGCCAGTTCCAGATTGTCTGCCGGAGCTTCCACGCGCGCGTCGTCCCCCGGAGCGAAGCCGCGACGCGTGGTCGCGACGACGGATTCGACGCCGTCGTGCACGTGCAGTCCCGCCGCGATCGCGCGGCCGAGCGTCCCAAATCCTAGAATTCCGACGATCACGAAGCTACCTCACTGTCACGAACAGACCTGAGCAAGAATCCGGCGACGACCGCCAGCGCGCCGAGAACGACCGCGACGAGCGACGGAACGGCCATGAATTCAATCGCCGGATAGCTGAATGCGCCGGCGCGCAAGTGCAGACCGCCGACGTCTACGGTCTCGCCGTCGCGGGCGAGAGCGATCGCGCCCGGAAGCGGGCGATCGTCTTCGTCGTCGACCGCGAACAGCACCGCTTGCGCCGGAACGCCCGCCATCGGATGCAGCATTGCGGCTTGCTGCGCGGTGAAGAGAACGGCCTTGACGTTGCGATGTGCGGCGGGGACGGCGAAACCGTCAAACGGCAAATCGAGATTTGTATCCGGAATCTTCTGGCGCTGCTGCATCATGAGCACCGGCGATAGAAACGTCGCGCCGTTCGGCTGCGTGACCGTCAAGCTCGCGCCGAGCCGGTCCGCCGCCTCGACGTAGACGACGTCGCGCGGAACTTGGCGCAGCACGAACGTCCCAATGTTGCGGCCGCTCGCGCCGATCGCCGTCGTGCGACCCGATCTCGTCAAAACGACGTCGAGCGCGGCGGCGCCGGCGCCGGCAGTCTTCAGCGGAAACGCGAGCGTCCCGCCGAGCTCGTCGACGCGGACGTTGGCACCGGGGGCGCCGACGACGACGCGGTTGTCGGGGGCCAGCAGCCCGCTCGCAACGCCCGCAAAACCAACGATGGCCGCACCGAACGCGATTGCGGCGACGCCGATGCGCGAACGTGCGGACTTCGCGGCATGAAACGGTGCTCGCGCGGCGAGCAAGCCCGCGACGACGAGTGCCGCCAAAGCGACGTTAAACCATCCGTAGTGGTAGAAATCTCGACCCGGAAACAGAATCTCGCACGCGACGACTGCCAGCGTCAGCGGAGCGAGGAGGACGAGCGAGTTCACGTTCGGTTCAGAAGCCCTGCAACGGCTTTTTGCATCTCGTCGTAGGTCAACTGACCGTCAAACGCTTGCGCGATAACGCCGTTGCGATCGACGATCGCCGTCGTCGGCATTCCGAGCGCGGAAAAGACGCGTCCGTATTGCTGTTGGCTATCGATCCAAATCGGGAATCGAATCCCGAGCGATCCCGCGAACGCAGCGGCGCGCTCCGGCGATTCGCCTTCGTTTACCCCGACGACCGCGACCCCGCGCGATGCATACGCTTGCGACAAGCGTTGGAGATCCGGCATCTCGGCCCGGCACGGCGGGCACCACGAAGCCCACAAGTTCATCACGACGACTTTGCCGCGGTATTGCTCCAACGAGACCGGCGCACCGCGATCGTTCGCGAGCGCGAAGACCGGCGCCGGCTCGCCGACCAGCCCTTGGGGGCCGGCCGGGCGTGCGCCGGGAGCGGCGAACAGCGGAACGAGCACGATTGCCGCGACAGCGACTGCCGCGAACGCCAGCAGCCAAACCAGACCGCGCCTCACCAATCGCCCATCCGATCTTCGTCGACTTCACCTTCGAAGACGACCGTTCCGTTGGGAAGAATCGCCGCAAAGACCGGCACGTCGCGAAACCGAACCTCGCGCTGGCGCGCCGCCTCATCGCCAAGCTCGAAGAGCCGGCAGTAGCGATCGAGGACGTCGGGGCTGCAGCGCGCGACGTGCGGCGCGACGTTGTAGGTCTGTACGAAGCTTTCGTACGCGCGCTCGAACTCACTCGCCCCAAAGCGGGCTTCGAGAACGATCTCGCGCCGGACGCGTTCCAGGGATGCCTCCTCGGTTGAAGAAATCGCGACGGCGTGCCCGCCCGAATACTCGACGGAAAAGCGCTTGCCGCCGAATTGCGCACGGAACTGCTCGCGCGTACCAATGCGCTGCGGGATGCCGGTATTCATCCCAAACTCGCCATCGTTTTCGTCGGTGAAAACGAGTCGAGCGTCGCTTACGTCAGAAATTTGGCCAGAACGGCCGAGCGCGTGGGAATTGCGGTCGAAGTCGACCGCCTCCCCGAGCTAGCGAGCGCGGCGGAGGTGCGCGGGCAGTTGGAGCGGCTCTATCACGACCCAACGGTCCACGGCGTCCTTCTCCAGCAGCCGTTGCCGCCGCACCTGCGCATCCGCGAGATCGCCGATGCGATCCCCGCGCACAAAGACGTCGACGGCACGCATCCGATGAATCAGGGGCACCTTGCTTTCGGAAGCGGCACCGAATACGTTCCCGCCACGCCGGCTGCCGTTATGCTTCTGTTGGAACAAAGTCCGCATTGGCCGCTGCGCGGCCGCCGCGCCGTCATGATCGGCCGATCGATCGTCGTCGGCGCACCCGTCGCGATGCTGATGCTCGCTCAAGACGCGACGGTTACCGTGCTGCACAAAGAGTCGCACGAACTGCGTACCGACGTGAAGCGTGCCGAGGTCGTCGTCGTTGCAACCGGCGTACCCGGGTTGATCACGGGCGACGACATCATGCCCGGAGCAACCGTCATCGACGTGGGCACGACCGTGGTCGACGGCGTTCTCAAAGGCGACGTCGATTTCGAAAGCGCGGTTAAAGTCGCCGGCGCAATCACGCCGGTTCCGGGCGGCGTCGGTCCCGTCACCAACGTCGCACTGCTGCGCAACGTCGTGAAGAGCGCGGAAAAGATGGGCTTCTCGGCGTCGCTCGACCGCTAGCAGCCGGCTAGTTCAGCGAGAAGTATTTTCCGAAGAATTTCTGCTGGCCGGGGCGATACGATAAATCTTCGCCGTTTTCGCGTCGCGCTTCGAGTTCTTTGCGACGGCGTTCGAGTAAGCGCCGCAGTCGCGGGAGCAGGCCCTCAAGAAAGTCGCGCTCGGCGACGAGTCGCTCCTTGGCCGTATCCAGTTCTAGGAGCCGCTGTTTGAATGCTTCGGCGATCTGGAGCGTGTCGCCGATAAGATACGACGCGTCTTGCGCGTCGTCGGGCATTTCGACGACCGTCTCCTGCCCGGAAAACTCGACGACGAGGTCGAGATATTCCGCAAACAGGTCTCGCACGCGCTCGGTTAAATCTTCGATGTCGTCATCGAGCGGCAGCGCGTCGTCTTCGAGCAACTCGGCGCTCACCGTGAGGTACGGTTCGCGGCTGACGATCTCGGTAATGCGGAAGCGCGCGCGACCGACGGTCGAGATGTAGTAGCGCCCGAACGGAAGCGGCTGCACGTCGACGATCTCGGCGATCGAGCCGATGTCGTGGGGAGTCACGTTGGGATCCCCGGCTTCGGCGCCGTCGGCAATCAGCGCCACGCCGAAACCTTCGCCGCTTTCCAAGCACTCGTTGATCATCTGCTTGTAGCGGGCTTCGAAGATATGAAGGTTGAGGGCCGCTCCTGGAAAGAGCACCGCATTGAGAGGGAAAAGCCGCAGGCGCCTGGACATCGCGTGGCAACACTTGGGCAGGTTGCCCTCCTTTCCCCGCCAATGCAAGAGGACGATGGAGCAGACTTTACGCTACCTTGAAGCCAGCCATCCCCAGCCGCATCCGCTCCTTCTCGAGCTCGAGCAGCACGGCCGCAAAGATGGGATTCCGGTCGTCTCGAGGGAGACCGGACGCCTGCTTTCGGTGCTTACGCACGCGATGCAGGCAAGCCGCATCCTCGAAATCGGAACCGGCTACGGTTATTCGACGCTCTGGATGGCGATGGCGCAGCCGCGCATGGGCAAGATTTGGACGATCGACCCCGAGATGCACCGCAGCGACATAGCGATGGCCTACTTCAAGCGCGCCGAGGAAGACGACTACATCGAGATCTTCAATACGCCGGCGCTGGAGCTGCTCGGGAACTTCTCGCATCGCAACCTCGATATCGTCTTCATCGATGCGAACAAGAACGAATACCGCGACTACTTGAACCTCACGATTCCCATGCTCAAATTGTCCGGACTCGTAATCGTCGACGACTGTCTCTCCGATCTCGAAGCAATGAGCGATTTCAACGACTATTTTCTCACCCATCCGGACCTCGACGCGACGATTCTTCCGCTCGGAAACGGCACCGGTATCGGCGCGCGCAAGCGATGAACTCCGATACCTCGACGTTCAAGGAAGCGATGCGGCACGTCCCCACCGGCGTAACCGTGGTCACGACGCTCAAGGACGACGAACCGCGCGGGATTACGGTCAACGCATTCGCGAGCGTTTCGGCGGATCCGCCGATGCTGCTCATCTGCGTCAATCGCGAAGCGCGCAGCTATCTCTTCATCGCCGCATCGGGACTCTTCTGCGTCAATATCCTGGCCGGCGAGCAGCGCCATTTAGCGGAGCACTTCGCCGGCAAGGTCCGCGAGCGTCAGTTTGAAAACGTGGAATACGCGGTCGACGCGACCGGCGCGCCAGTGCTGGGCAGTGCCATCGCCCACTTCGACTGCCGGCTCGAAGAAGAACATCACGTTGGGTCGCATTCGATCATGATCGGCCGCGTGCTGTCGTGTGCGGCCCGAGCCGGTTCGCCGCTCGGCTACTTTAACGGCGGCTTCCACGACTTCGGCATCCACGTCGATTAGAAAGCAGCGATGATACTCGAAACCTTCCCCGTCGGGCAGCTCGGCTGCAACTGCACGATCGTCGCGGACGAAGCCACACGTGATGCGATCGTCGTCGACGGCGGCGACGGCGTCGACGACGTGATGCAGCGATTAACCGCGCGCGGTCTGCGGGCGAGTTTGCTGGTGCACACGCACGCGCACATCGATCATATCGCCGACGTCGGGCGCCTGCGCGAACTCACCGGCGGGCGCGGACTGCTGCATCCCGGCGATCTTCCGCTCTATCACACGATGGACGTACAGGCAAGTTGGCTCGGGCTGAGGCAAGCGCCGAAGGTCGTCGATCTCGACGGCGATTTACTCGACGGCGACCGCTTCAAAGCGGGGAGCGTAGCACTCGAGGTTCTTCATACGCCCGGACACACGCCCGGAAGCGTCTGCTTCGCCGTCTCGAACGGCGCTGAAACGACGCTCCTCACCGGCGACACGCTCTTCGCCGGCGCGATCGGCCGCTGGGATCTCGGCGGCACGTCGATGGAAGACATCATCGCCTCGATTCACGGCAAATTGATGGACTACACCGATGCAACGCCGGTAATCCCCGGACACGGTCCGTTCACGACGATCGGGATCGAGCGGACGTCGAATCCGTACTTGGCTATCGGCTAGCGTACGTATCCAGCGAGCGTCTCGCGCCGAGAAACTGATTCGTGAGCCGATACGTGCCTTCGCCAAGCGGCGTAATCTTCCAATACTGACCGCTGTATGGGCCGGTCGGCCCCATAAACAAATGGTTGTTTCCGGCGCCGTGGGTGTCCAGCGATCGGCCGGCACCCAGAAAGCTGTTTCTGAGCCGATAGTAGCCGTTACCGAGCGGCGTCATTCTCCAAAACTGACCGCTGAAGTTGCCGGTGCGTCCCATGAACGGACTGTGGTCGCCGCTGCCGTACGTGTCCAGGGATCTTCCGTGGCCCAGGTACTTGTTCGTAAGCCTGAAGTAGCCGTCGCCCAGCGGCGTCAGCACCCAAAACTGACCGCTGTAACTGCCGGTCTGCCCCATGAATGGAGCGTTTGCGGCGGTATTAGCCGCACCGGCCCGCACGTCTGCCCCGAGGAAGAACGCAAGCGCGGCAACGAACGCGACAATCGTGCGCATGAGAACCTCCGATCCGTGAACGACGTCCAGCACTGCAAAGCGTTCGCTCCTGCCCGTCCCCCTTCCGTCTTCGGCCGGTTATGAACGTGCCGAGGCAAACGAAGCGCTACTTCGTCGGAATCGAACTCGACGACGCCGCGCGGAACGCGTGCGAGGACGTAGCGGCCCGACTTCGCGCTACCGGCTTTTCGGCGGCTTTCGAAAGCGCTGAAAAGTTTCACTTGACGCTCGCGTTTCTCGGTAACGTCGATGCGGCGCAGTCGAGTGAAATCGAGGACGCGATGCGGCGCGCGGCTTCCGGCATCCAAGCGTTCGGGCTAACGTTGGATCGCATCGGGGCCTTTCCTCACGAGCGAAACCCGCGTGTCGCGTACGTCGGTGCCCGACAGCAAGGCGCCGATTTTCGGACCGCGGCGAATGCCGTGCGTTCCGAATACGCGACGTTGCGATTCGCGTTCAAAGACGACGCAGTCGCACACGTGACCATTGCACGCGTGAAAGGCAGAGAACGCACGCGGCCGGCCCCGGCCATCGACGTCGAGCCGATCCAAGTCCCGGTCGTCGAACTCTCCCTCTTCGAGTCGATCTTCGACCCGACCAAGCGTAGCACGCGTTACGAAATCACTGCGCGCGCATCGCTAAAGCAACCACAGGACGCTCTCGGCGTACAGGATCAGCCGGCCGACCATCCCGCTTCCAGCTAGCCGCACGCAGGCCGCGGCCACGTCCGGCCGAAGTGCCTACTGGACTCGCTCGTGGAGGTACCCTCGTGGCAGATTTCCCGAAGTATGACTGGAACTCGGTTGCCGTCGGCATGCAGTTGGTTCCGGACGAAGCCATCAAGTTGGCGCTCACCAACGCGCAGAACGTCGACGCGATGTTCGCGGCGTGGGAGAACGTCTGGAAGCAAGGGATGCAGTCGATGGGACTGCCGACCGACGAGATGCTCGCGCAAAGCAAGATGCTGCGCGAAGTGCTGCTCGGCTTCTACAAAGCCGAGGCGATTCGTCGCGGGATTAGCGAAGCTTAATCAGGATCTTGCCGTCGTCGGCTACCGCCGGCGCCGGCGGCACGACGGGTGCTTCCGCAACGGCAGGTGAAGGCGGCCGCTCGGGTGCGGGCATCGCGCCGAAATCCGGAACGGCACCGCTGGCGACTTTCGCCCGGTAATCGTCGAGTGCGACGTGCAGCGCCTCGAGAGCGCGCTCCGGGTAATCTTTCTTCTTCTCGGGATAGCCGCCCAACAGATCTTCCACTTGAGCGGTTGTGATTGCGGCCGCTTCGTCGATCGTCTTGCCTGCGGCCAGATCGACCACCAAACTGCACGTCGCGGTCCCGAAGCCGCATCCGGTCGTGAAATACGAAATGTCCTCGATCACTGCGCCCGGGCCGACCTTTAAGAAAAAGTTGTACATATCGCCGCACGAGTCGCTGAAATACTCGCCGCTCGCGGTCGGCTTGTCCATCGTCCGGAATCCGGTACGCTCTTCGACGAGCTTCTGAAACTTCGGGAAATCCATGGCTCTCCTAAACAGGTTCGGCAACCGCTGCGGTTGCGGTCGGTTTGATTTCGAAGCGGCATTCTTTGCCGCCGTTGATCAGGGACTCGGTCTGCTTCTGCTCGCCGATAGTCTCTTCGATGACGTGATGGATCACCTGGCACATCTCCGGATGGTCCTTGGCAATCGTCGAGTACGGGCAGCTATGCTCGTGCAGCGCGAAACCGCCGTCGATCAAACTGTACTCCGCGACCACGCCGCTTTCACGCAGCATCTCCGTCAGCTGCGCGACGCGCTCTTCGGGTTTCTCCGAGGTGATGGTGCGCTGAGCCTTTTCGACCGCTCGTTTTGAGAGACCGTCGAAGATCCGGTCGACGGCCGGCGCTCCAAATTGCTCCCGAACCTCCCGCAGCACGGCCCCCAGCAGTTTGTCGTAGGCCTGCGGGAAGAGTTTGTCGGCTTCGGGGGTGAGCGAGAACTCCAGCGTCGGCTTCGTCGGGCCTCGGCGAACGGGCGTCTCGACCACGAGGCCATCCCGCTCGAGCACGACCAACTGCTGGCGCACGGCATTCGGCGAGAGGCCGAAGCCCTTCGCCAGGTCGGCTGCCGAGGCAGTACCTAAGCGTCGCAGCTCGGCTACGATCTTGCCTCGGGTCGACTGGAAAAAACGGTCGGCGTGCATGTCTTCGGCGTTATCCTATCATGCGGAATCGAGATAGTAAAGTTTATCCTTGACTTTCTACCCAAGCCTTCGCTACGATACGAGGGCTCACAAGAGGAGAGGGAACCACCGCCGTGTCCGACCAGGGTTTACGCATCACGAACCTCCACGCCAGCGTGGCGGGGAACGAGATTCTCAAAGGTATCGACCTGACGGTCGAACCGGGGAAAGTTCACGCCCTGATGGGCCCCAACGGCAGCGGCAAGTCGACGCTCGCCTTCTCGCTGTCCGGGCACCCGGCATACGAAGTCACCAAAGGCACCGCGACGCTCGATGGCGAGGACATCCTCGGCTTGCCGGCCGACAAGCGCGCACGCGCCGGGCTCTTTCTCTCCTTCCAGTACCCCGCCGCGATCCCGGGCGTGAAGGTCGCGAACTTTTTGCACGCCGCGCGCCAAGCCGTTCGGCCGGGCGACCTGACGCCGTCGAAGTTCCGCGCGATGCTCTTCGAAAAGATGGAACTGCTCGGGATGGATCCGTCGTTTATGGGTCGCTATCTCAACGACGGTTTTTCCGGCGGTGAGAAGAAGCGCCTCGAGATGCTGCAGATGGCAGTCCTCGCGCCGAAGTACGCAATCCTCGACGAAACCGACTCGGGCCTCGACATCGACGCGCTCAAGGACGTCGGCGAATCCGTCGCCGCGCTGCGCGCGAGCGAAGAGGGTCAAAAAGCCGGCTTCCTGATCATCACGCATTACCCGCGTATCCTGCAGCACATCTCGGCCGACGTCGTGCACGTCATGATCGACGGACGCATCGCCAAGACCGGCGGCGCCGAACTCGCGAATCTGATCGAACGCGAAGGCTACGACGCCATCCGCGAGGAGCACGGCGCAATTGCCTGAACGCCCTCGAGGACCGGCTGCTTTCGGGCGACGCGCGAGCGGCCGCCCGCGAGCGTTACGCTTCGACGCCCGCGGGGCGCGAACGGCCCGGACGTTATTGGAAGATCGATCTCAATGCCCTCGAGCTCGATCTGGCGGCGTTTGCTCCGGATGCGGGCACGGTTCGAATCGAGAACTCGAATGCGCGCGCGATCGCGTGCGATCTGCGCACCGCCGCTGCCGAACACGGCGCGCTGCTCGCGCGCGCTTTCGGTACTACCGGCGCAGCGGAGACCAAGTTCGGCGCGCTCGCGACCGCCTTCGCAGGCCTCGGTGCGTTTGTATACGTGCCGCCCGACGCAGCGTGTGACGAGCCGATTCTGGTGACCTACGATATCCCCGGCGGAGCCAACGCCTTTCCTTATACCGTCGTACTCGCCGAGCGCGGCGCGCGCGTCACGATCGTCGAGCGCTTCGCGGGCGGTGACGGCGCATTCGTCTGCGGCGCTGCCGAAATCGTTACCGAAGAGAGCGGCCACGTAACCTTCGCTTCGATTCAGCAACTCGCCGAAGACGCTCGGATTTTTACGACGCGTACGTCGCGGCCCGGAAAAGACTCGACCGTCGCCTGGGCGACCGCCGACATCGGTTCGAGTCTTTCTGCCGGCGAGCTGACGATTTCGATCGAGCATCCCGGTGCGCACGCCGAGTTAGCGTCGCTCTTCTTCCCGCGCGGCAGCCAGCACGTCGACATCGTCAGCACGGTGGAACATCGCGTCGGCAACTCTACATCGGATACGCTGGTGAAATCGGCGGCGACGGACCGCGGCCAGGCTCGGTATCTCGGGAACATTCGCATCGCAGCCAATGCCCAAGGCAGCGACGCACAGTTTGCGCGACGACGCGCTTCTGCTCTCCAAGCACGCGCACATCGACTCGGTCCCGGCCCTCGAAATCGCAGCCAACGACGTGAAGGCTTTCCACGGCGCCACCGTCGGCGCGCTCGACCAAAACTCAATTTTCTACATCGAAAGCCGCGGCATCCCGCGCAACGAAGCCGAGCGGATGATCGCGCTCGCGTTCTTCGAGCCCGCACTGGACCGCTTTCCTACCTCGAAGCTGCGCGAGGACCTGCGTACCGCGCTCGCAGCAAAACTGCGGTGACGCAGACGATTCATCGGGAGATCGATCCAAAAGCCGCGCGCATCGCCGGCGACTTTCCGATTCTCGGGCACCCAACCTCGCGCGGCAAACGCCTGGTGTATCTCGATTCCGCAGCGACGTCGCAGAAGCCGCAAGTGGTGATCGACGCGCTGGTCGAGTACTACACGCGCTACAACGCCAACATTCATCGCGGCGTGTACGAGATCGCGGCGCGCGCGACCGATGCGTTCGAAGGCGCCCGTGCAAAGATTGCATCGTTCATCAATGCGGACGTTCCGGAGATTATCTGGACGCGCAATACGACCGAAGCGATTAACTTGGTCGCATACTGTTGGGCTTCGCAGAACCTCAAACGCGGCGACGCGATCCTCACGACGGAGCTGGAGCACCACTCCGACCTCGTTCCCTGGCAGCTGGTTGCGGAGAAGACCGGCGCGGAACTCCGCTTTATCCCGGTCGACGAGCGCGGGCTGCTCGTGCTCGACGATCTCGATCGTCTGCTCGACGGCTGCAAACTCGTTGCGGTCGCACACGTGAGCAACTCCCTCGGCACCATCGTTCCGCTGGAGAAGATCATTCCGCGCGCGCATGCGGCCGGAGCGATCGTCCTGGTCGACGGAGCCCAGGGCGTTCCGCACTTACCGGTGGACGTTAAAGCCCTCGACGTCGACTTCTACACATTCAGCGGGCACAAGATGCTGGCTCCGACCGGAATCGGCGTGCTTTACGGAAAGCGCGCACTGCTCGAAGCGATGCCGCCGTTCCTCGCCGGCGGCGACATGATTCGCAAAGTCGAATACGCGAGCACGACGTTCAACCAGCTGCCCTGGAAATTCGAAGCCGGCACGAGCAACATCGCCGATGCGATCGCGTTCGGCGTCGCGACGGACTACCTGACCGCCGTCGGCATGGATTGGGTGCGCGAGCACGAGCGCAAACTCGTTGCCTACGCACTGGAACGATTGGGCGCGTTCGAATCGCGCGGCCTCGCGATCTACGGACCGCGGGACCCGGATTTGATCTCCGGCGCCGTATCGTTCAATTTCTCCGATATCCACGCGCACGACCTGGCTTCGATCCTCGATACGGAGGGCATCTGCGTACGCGCCGGACATCACTGCACGATGCCCCTCATGAACAAGATGGGCTGGTCAGCGACCGCGCGTGCGTCGTTCTATATTTACAACACCGAGGCCGACGTTGACGCTCTCGTCGAGGGTCTCGAAAAGGCCGCCAAGGTCTTCAAGCTCTAAACGGCGCCGGACATGGACGATTTCTACCGCGACTACATTCTCGACCACTATCGCACCCCGCGGAACTTCGGGCATCTCGACCGCGTCGATGCGAGTGCCGAGGATCTCAATCCGCTGTGCGGCGACACCATCACGATGGAGCTGCAAGTCGACGACGGTAAAGTGAGCGACGTGCGCTTCTCAGGCAAAGGCTGCGCCATCAGCCAAGCCTCGGCATCGATGCTGACCGAGGAGATCAAAGGCATGAAGCTCGAGGACGTCGCCCGGCTCTCGAAAGACGTCGTGCTGGAGAACGTCGGGATCGGGATCAGCCCGACCCGGATGAAGTGCGCCATGCTCGGCCTGCGCGTCCTCAAGAGCGCCGCAATCGGTGAAATCGCCAGCTGGCCCGACGAGGACTAAAGAGGGAGCGGCCGAGCCGTAGACAACTCCCGGCTCTGTGCAACATCGGCAGATTACGCCCGGCGAATGGGATGCTCTGGCCGCCAAACCGGAGTTCATCGCGCTGCTGCGTTCGCGGCGGCAGTTCGTAGTGCCGGCAACCATCTTCTTCATCGCCTACTACCTGGCGCTCCCGATCCTCGTGGGTTTCGCGCCGGAGCTCATGAGCCGCGCGGTCTGGGGACTGCTCACCCTCGCGTACGCCTTCGCACTTTCGGAATTTGCCATGGCGTGGATCCTCTTGGCCCTCTACCTTTGGCGCGCCCGCAGCTTCGATCTGCAAGCCGCGCGCCTCGCCAAACACGAACGGGAAGAGCTTCGCGCATGACCCAAACGCCTACCCTCATCATGTTCGGCGTCTTCATGGGCATCACGCTCGTGGTGACGTACTGGGCCTCCGGCCAAAGCCAAACCCGCCGCGGTTTCTATACGGCACACCGGCAGATCGGCGGATTGCAGAACGGCTGGGCGATCGCCGGCGACTACATGTCCGCCGCGTCGTTTCTCGGCATCACCGGCTTGGTCGCGTTCTTCGGTTTCGACGGCTTCATGTATTCGGTCGGGTGGCTGGTCGCATACCTCGCGGTGCTCTTCCTCGTCGCCGAGCCGATGCGCAATACCGGCAAATACACCGTCGGGGACGTCATTTCGTTCCGCTTGCACGGCCGCAGCGTGCGTGCCGTCGCAGCGGTCTCCACGCTGACGATCACGCTCTTCTACATGATCGCGCAAATGGTCGGCAGCGGCCTGATCTTCAGCCTGCTCCTCCCGCAATTCGACGAAAACATCGCGATCATTTTCGTCGGCATTCTCATGCTCGTCTACGTATTGTTCGGCGGCATGCTTGCTACGACGTGGGTTCAGATCATCAAAGCCGGTCTTTTGCTCGCGACCGCAATCGTGCTCTCGGTACTCGTCATGTCCCGCTTCGGTTTTTCGATGGGCAACTTCCTCAACGCCGCCGCGACGACGCCGGTGCTCGGCAAGGTCACGAACCTGCTGCAGCCCGGGCTGCTCTACAAAGGTCACATCGGCGCCTTCAATCTCATCTCGCTCGGATTGGCTCTCGTGCTCGGCACCGCGGGCTTGCCGCATATCCTGATGCGTTTCTTTACCGTACCGTCGGCGAAAGCGGCGCGCACCTCGGTCGCGTGGGCGATGGTGCTGATCGGCGCGTTCTATCTTACGTCGTCGTTCATGGGACTCGGCGCCGCGACGATCGTCGGCCAAGAGCACATCGGCAAACGAATCTACGCCGGTCAAGCCATCGGGTATATTGCCAAACACCAAGCCGAAGCGCCCGTTCTCAATGCCGATCTCGCGCGCGACGGCTACATCGTTCCGGAGAGCAACAGCAATCTCGCAGCGCCCCTGCTGGCCGAAGCTCTCGGCGGCCCGCTGCTCATCGCCTTCGTATCGGCCGTCGCGTTTGCTACGATCCTCGCCGTCATCGCGGGATTAACCATCACCGCTTCTACGGCGTTCGCGCACGACATATGGTGGAACGTCATCCGAAACGGTCAGGGTGACGAGCGAGAAAACTTGCTCGTCGCCCGCGGCGCGGCGCTCGGTATCGGCATCGTCGCGATCGTCCTGTCGATCGCGCTGCGAGGCGCGAACGTGGCATTTCTCGTCGGCTTAGCTTTTGCCGTTGCCGCGAGCGCGAACGTGCCGGCGATCGTCCTATCGCTGATGTGGCGCCGCTTCTCGCGCATCGGCGCGATTTGCGGAATGGTCAGCGGTCTCGTTTCGTCGATCGGACTCATCGCGATCAGCCCGCTGTTCTTGCACGAAAAGGCACTGTTTCCGCTCGAGAATCCTGGGTTGGTCTCTATTCCTATCGGGTTCCTCGGTGCGATCCTTGGGACGTACCTCGTTCGCGACACCGAGGCCGAGCAGAAGTTCAATCAGCTTGAAGTCCGCGCCAATACGGGGATCGGGGCGGAGGTCTAGGGCTTGTTGGCGAGTGTTTGCGGTCGCAGCTCGGGGCCTCATTCCCCTGGGCGACCGCTCGAAAAACACATCCATGTGTTTTTCTACTTATCCATTTTTTCAAAACCTTAAAGGAAGTTCGCCCTCCGGGCTTTTTTAAAAAATCGGAAATCGCCCAGGGGAATGAGGCCCCGAGCTGCGACCGCAAACACTAGCAACGGCTGGCGGCGGAGGGCTGGGTTACGGGCCGGTTTTTATTGCGAAGTGGTCTTGGATTTGTAAACCGCCCGGACCCGGCACGAGCGTGAAGGTGATGTAGTATTCGCCGGTTGATGTTTGGACGTCGGCGCCGACTTTGTAGGTGCCGCGGCCGGTTGCGTCGGCGTGCACGGATTGGATTTTGGCGCTTGAGTCCATGAAGGGTTCGCTTGGCGATCCGGTTGCTAGGTATCCCGATGCGCCCGAGAGATTTCCGCGTGATAGGTCGGCAAGGTAGGCGCGTACGACTGCGGCTGCCGTGTCGGCGCTGCTCGAGTTCGATGATGCGGCGGGCGCGGCGGTTGGAAGTGCGGGTGTCGGATGGGCTGCGGGAGTTGCGGTTCTCTTTGGAGCCGGCGTTACGACGGCGGCTGGCGATGGTTTTGGCGGCGGCGTTGCGCTCGGCGTTGGTTTTGCGGATGGCTTTGTGGTTGGCGAGGCCGTCGCAGTTGGTTTCGGTGACGTGCTCGCGCTGGGCGACGCGGCCGGCGAGGGCTTTGCCGAAGATTTTGCGGTCGGTGACGGTGATGGGCTTGGCGTGAAGTGTAGACGTGGCAGCACTTTTACGGACGCACGGATGATCGGCGTGATCGACGGAAGTGGGACCGGCGTTGCGGTCGCTTGAACCTTTGGGTTTTTGTTGCCTAAGAAGTGCGCGAGCAACCCGCCGAGTAGAAGCCCCGCGAAAACGACTACCAAAATCAAGGGAAAGAGCGGCAGACCGCCCCCTCCGCCGTTGTCGTCGTCGGCACGACGGCGACGTGGGCTGTTCGTCACGCTTTATTTGCCAGCCGTTCGGCAAGCGCCGCCCGCAACGTGCTCGGAAGCGCATCGATGAATTCAGGATGCTCCTCGGCTAACAGGACGACGGCTTCCTTTAGTAGGCCGGGATTCGTCCGAGCGTACTCGATCAGATTCGAGAGCGCATCGGTATCGCGGCTCCCGACGCCGTCGAGCGTCGTTCCGGCGCCTTCGACTGCGTCCTCGGAAGACTCACCACGATCGCGGAACGCGTTGAACATCGCCTCGACGAAGGCGTCGGATGCATCCGGCGGCATCGCGGGAAGCTCGTTCCAAAAGGCCGAGGCAAGCTCGGTCTCGTCCATTTTTGCGACCAGCTTTTCGATCGTACCCACGAGCACGTCGGCCGGAACATTCCCAAAGTGGGACAGCACTCCGATACGGTTATCCCCTCCGGCAGGCGGCTCCTCGAATCAGAGCAAAAAGAGAGGTCGTGATTCGCGTGAGGGTCCCCCTCGATCTGCACGCCGTCGCCTGCGGCGGCTCGGCGGCGTTTGCGCTCGTCACGCCGCTGCGCGTTCGCGATTTACTGGCACTCGCCGTGCGCGAAGCGATCGGCGTGCGCGCACCGCAGGACAAGTTCCACCGCAGCATGCACCGCACGCTCGCCGGGGTCGCCGCCGGCGATTTCACGGTCGACATCGACGGCCGCACGTTCGGTGACGTCGAGACCGTGATCGTATGCGAAGGCACCGCCGACGTTCGGTTTTTCGTCGAACGCCGGCCCGCACGAGTTTCGCGCTAGGCCGCATCTGCAAAAATCGCAAACGTCGCTTCCGAGCCTGATCGTTCGGGCGATCGTTCTCGTATGGCGGCGGCTTCCGCTGTACGCGGCCGCCACGGCGTGCCTGATCGGTGCGCAAGCGCTCGTCGTTTTCGTTTGGCGCTTCCCGCACGGCCTCGACTACTCCGGGTTCGTGCTCCCGCCGCTGCTCACGACGCTCGTCTACGCATTCGTTTGGAGCGACTCCGACGAGGAGCCGCACGCCAACGCCGCGACGTGGGAGCGCGTTCTGGAGCGCGCGTGGGCGGTGATCGTCATCGATCTTATTTTTACGATTCTCGTCGGCACCGGGCTCCGCGGGATCGTCACGCAAGATCCCCTCGAAATCGGAATCGGGATCGTCATTCTCTTGCTCGCCGCTCAACTTGTCTTTGCCGACACCAGCGCCACGGTGGACGAAATGCCCGTCTGGTGGTTAGTGCCGGGAGCGCTTTGGCGCAGCCTCCGCACCGCTCGCGGCGGGGTCTATCTCCGCGCGATCGCCATCCTCGCCCTAAGCCTACTCTCGTTCCTCGCGCAAGAGCCGCTGTTCGATTGGATGCAGGCTATGCACGTCGTCAACGCCGAGTTTTGGTCGGAGGTCCCACTCAACGCGATAACGGTGCCCCCGATCGCCGCACTCACCGCCCTCGTTTACCGCGACGCGACGCGCAAGATCGCGAATGACGCCGCCGAGGACCGAATAGGCGACTAAACCCTTGCGCTGGGTGGTAGTGTAGAATAAAAAACTTCTCACGGAACGGAGCTCCGAAATTCCACTCCCCCGGGCGAAAGCCGCCCTCCTCGCTGCCGCCGCGCTCTTTGCGACGACGGCTATGGCTGCGGCCGATCAGGAGTACTCGGTCAGCGGCGACGACGTCTACCGAATCGGTTCGACGGCCACGGTCGCAAAGATCACGTACGAAGGAACCGAGCGCCTGACGATAACGAACGACGTCGGCGGGACCAAGCGCTACACAGCCCTCGCTCGCTACACGCGCAACGGCGACGACGGGAAGGCCAGCGTCCAAGCGCGCTTCGTTCAAGACATGACGCCGCGCGGCTCCTTCGAAGACGAGGTCGACGAAGATCCGGATTTCCTTACCGTGTTGAACCAGCCATTCGCGATCCAGCTCGACGCTGCGACGCTGCGCGATCTGCGAACGCTGCATAAAAACGTCCCGTTCGAAGCAAGTTCGCCGCTCGGCGGCGACGCGGTTCTGCGCGGCTTCCTACGCCCGGCGCCCGGCGGAGAAATCGACGGCTCGAACGCGATCGCGGTGAAGTTCGAGGCCGAAGGCGTGATGACCGGAACGTTGCCGGCTAAAGGGTCGGCGGCGCGCATGTCGGGTCAGATGCGCATGGAAGGCACCGCGTACTACTCGTCGTCGACGGCGCTGCTGCTCGCACTCGACGCGACGCTCACGATCGTCGCGCAACTGCAGCAAGACGCGCAAAATCGCGTACCGGTGCACATCGTCTACCGGCGCGCGATTCGCGCCGACTCGAACGCTAAAACGCTCCTACCAACTCCACTTGCAACGGGTGCCGAAACGGAATCTCCTGCAACACCGTAAGCGGCGTGAATGCGAGGTGATTCTGGTGACAATCGATCAGCATTTCGATGCCGCGCTTCACGCAGCCGGTGGATGCGACGTATTTTGCGAGCTTGCGCGTAAAATATTCGTGCGGATCGCTTAGCACTTTGGCGTAGTATGGGTCGTCGGTCAGTCCGTCGGCGCTCAAGCCTTCTTTAGGCACCAGCCATACGAACCACGGATCTCGATTCTGCCGGTAACCGATGAGCACGAGCGGAATCGCACGCGTCGAATCGAGGTTCGGCAGAAAGCTGCACATCGTATATGCGTCGAACGAAATTTCCGTGGTTTCGAGGGTTTGCGTCATGCGGTACCTTTCCAGAAACTTGTCGCGCCTACGGCGCGACCTCAGCCGCTAAGCGGCTGAGAAACTTTTAAAGTAAAAAGCCGCTTCATCGACCGAGCGATGGAAGCGGCTTTGCGAAGCGTTGGCCGGGCGGCGGCCGGAACGTGAACCATGGATGTGGCTTTTGTCGCCGGGGTCCGAGGCCCCTTCGCCCATCCACAGGAGTTTTTTCGTACCCGGGCGTGAAACCACGCGGCCATAAGGGGCGGTCGGAGGCACAGTATGAGTGCCGTCGCGACCCTCCATCGGGGAGTCCTACGTGCCAGCAGCGGTCCCACCGGGGAAAACGCCGTCTATTCGACCGCCGGTTCCGGCGCCGAGCGTCGAGAATTTCGATCGCATCGTCGATGATTTCCAGCGGCGGCTCTACGGCTTTGCCCTGCGCATGACCGGCAACCGCGAGGACGCCGAGGAGATCGTGCAGGACGCGTTCGTGCGCGCCTACCGGGCGCTCGGCAAAATGGACGCCGCAGCAGCGGGCCGAACTGCGGCTGCAGCCCTGGCTCTACACGATCACGCTGAACGTCACGCGCAACCGGCTGCGCAGCAAGCGCCCGACCAACGTCGCGCTCGACGCGCTGGCCGATCCGGACGCGCTCCTGCGCGAATCGCACGAAGGGCCGCCGATCAGCCCGAAGAGATCGTCGAGCAGAGCACGCCGAGATGGCGCTGGTCGAACAAGCGCTGCTGCAGTTGCCGATGCATCTTCGCGCGGCGGCGACGCTGCGCTTCATCGAAGGCCGCAGCCACCCGGAAATCGCCGAAATTCTCAATCAGCCGATCGGCACCGTTAAATCCCACGTCCACCGGGCCGTTCGCATTCTGCGCCGAATCCTCGGCCCGCAGCTCGGACGCTTTGCCCCCGAAGGAGCCCCCGAGCATGCGTTGTCGTGATGTCGACGCGTTATGGGACGAGATCCGCGGCGAATGCAAGCCGCGAGCCTCAAAGAGACCGTCCACACCCATCTCCGCGCGTGCCCGCCTTGCCGGACCTGTACGAGCAGTACGAAGGCGTCGCATTCTGCCTCTCGTGCCTGCCGCGCGCCCGAGCCGTCGTGCGACCTCGCAAAGAAAGTCGTCACGCACATCGCGTCGCTGAAATTCAAACCCGCTCGGCGATCGTTGTCTGACCGCAATGCCGCCCGATCGGCCAGCTCTACGTCGGCTTAAAGTGAACCGCATTGCCTACATCGGCATCGATACCGGCGACAGCTCTGGAGGACGTGCGAGAACGCGTCGAGCAGCGCCTTCCGGCGACCCGTCGTTCTGGGCGAGGCCCCGCCGTGGCTCCACGCGACCCTCGAGCGGTTCTTTGCCACCTGGATCGTCGATGAGGGCGTGGTCGACATCAGCGACCTGACGCCGTTCGAGCAGTCGGCGCTGCGAACGGCCGCCCAGATCCCGCCCGGTGAGGTTCGATCTTACGGCTGGGTCGCGACGCAGATGGGCCGTCCCCAAAGCCGCCCGAGCCGTCGGCCGGGCGATGGCCCGAAACCCGCTGGCGATCTTCTTTCCATGTCATCGCGTCGTGGACTCGACCGGACGGGCTCCACAATTACTACTATGGACTCGAGATGAAAGCGCGACTTTTGAAGATGGAGCAAGGGGAACGCTAAGGCCTCGCCAACCTTAACGAAGGTGGCAAAGCACGTCCTTATTCTTGGCTTCGAGCCTTTTGGCGGCGAGAAGATCAATCCGAGCGAGATGCTCGCCCGCAGCCTTGAGGGCCGGCTTATTGCCGGCCGTCCCATTTCCGTGCGCGTCCTTCCCGTCGAGACGCGAACGCTGCGCGAGCGAATGGAGTCCGTCCTCTTCGAGGAAGACCCCGATATCATCATTGCGACCTGCCTGTTCGGCGGCCGCCTATCGTTGTCGCTGGAACGCGTCGCCGTAAACGTCCTCGATTTCGAATACGCCGACAACGTGGGAGTCGCTCGCAAGGGCGATGCCATCGAGCGCGGCGGCGTCGAAGCCCGCCTCTCCAACCTCCCGTTCGATCGCGCGATCGAGGCGTGGCACGCCAACGGCGTTCCTTCCTACGTCTCAAACGCATCGGGGACGTTCATCGGAAACCAAGCGCTCTACGAGCTGCTCGCGCTCACCGAAAACGCGCCGGCGCCGATCATCGTCGGTCTCGTGCACCTGCCGTATCTGCCGGCGCAAGCGATCGCCGCGGGTTCGGAAACGAATCCTTCGATGTCGTTCGACCTCATGAAAAAAGGCATCGAAATCCTCGTTGAAACGCTCGTCCCGTGGGTCGATCAACGCAGCGCGGAACCCACCGCAGTTCCGTCGTCTGAAAAGGTATCCCGCGAGTTGTGGATCCCCCGCGGAGTAAAGGAAGTAGAACGCTGAGCGACCGACGCATAACCGTCATCCCCGACATTCACGGCCACGCCAAGGGCGAACACCGGCCGTTTGCTGAGGAGCGGCCGATTTCGTATTCCGCGCGGATGTTGTTCTTGTGGTTCTATCACGCGTGCCGGCGCGGGTCGCCGCGCTTCATGATGGTGAGCGATCACGTCAACTATCTGACGTTCGAAGATCCGGGAGCGGTCCACACGGTTCGGCGCGCGCTGAAACTCGCGCACGCGGGCGACCTCTACGGCGCTGCCGAAACCGCGGGCGTCGACGTCGCGCACGCATCCGTTGTGTCGGAAGGGCTGCGTCGCGGCATGCGTTTCTCGATCGGCGCGGAGGTGGACAACGATCCGCGCGCGCGGCCGGACGCGCAAAACATCGTCGAAGCGATGCGCCCGGACGGCATCATCCGCACCGTCCACTTCATCACCATCGATCATCCCGAAAAAGGTTCGGACTGGGCGTGGCAGATCGACAACGCCGAGTTCGCGCATCTCTTCGAGCACGTCGGCACCGAAAAAACCTGGGAGCTCTACGTCGCCAAACTGCTCGACGACGTCGAAAAGCTCCCGGGCAACGTCGTCGGCAACTTCTACCTGCCCGCGACCTTCGGACATTGGCCGGCGGCCAAGCACCTCGAAGCTTACGAAGACAAGATGCTCGAAGCGGCCCACGCACGCGGGATGGCCGTCGAAATAAACACGCGCTTCTTGTATCGCGACAACCCCGAAGATCAAAAGCAGAAATACATCGATGCGATCTCGCGGCTGATGCGCAAAGCGCACGCGAGGGGCGTCGGCATCGCGATCGGCTCGGCCGCGCACAGTCCGAAAGACCAGGGCAACGGTTTCGAGATCGTTCTGCCGCTGCTCGACGCATTCAAGATCAACGAAGTCGTTTTTCCGGTAGCCGGCCGCCTCGCGCGCGTCGTACTGCGAGCGACGCGCGAACATCTCGAACAGCACGAGAAGCGGCGCGACACGGTTAATCCGGGCAGCAGCATTACCGGCTTCAGCCGCGCCGAGCTCGGACTTCCCGAAGAGATTCCCGTTCCGGCGAAGGCGCGCGCGGCGCGCGCCGTCGGACCAAAAAAGCGTACGGCCGATGCCACGCGTCCGGCCAAGCGCGCCGAGACCGGCGCCTCGACCGCCAAGAGCACGTCGAAGCGGACGGCCGAATCGTCAACCTCATCGAGCAAAGCGAAAGCCGCGCGCGAAAAACCCGACGAGCCCGCGGCGCCGAAGAAAGCCGTGAAGGCCGCCGCGCCGGGCAAACCCGCGACTGTAAAAACGGCCCCGGCCGCGAAGGGGAAAACCGCGAAGCCCGCCGCCGTTCCTGCGCCCAAAGCCGCCAAGGGAAAGCCGGCGGTAAAACCGGCGCCCGCACCCGCCAAGAAGAGCGCGAAGAAGGTCGCTGCCGCGAAGCCTGCGGCAAAACCCGCAGCCGCGAAGGGCGGTGCCGCGAAAGCGGGTGCCGCGAAGAAACCCGCACCCAAGAAAGCCGCGCCCGCACCTGCGAAGAAGGCGGCGATCGCGAAGAAACCGGCTGCTAAGAAGCTTCCGGCCAAGATCGCGGCGAAACCGAAGAAGCCCGCGGCCAAACCCGCGGTTAAACCCGTCGCCAAAAAGCCGGCGAAGAAAGTTGCGAAGCCGGCGGCCAAGCGCCGATAGCTCTAGCGCAAGAAGTCTTTGTAAGGAGAGTAGGAATGGCGGACATCGCGCGCCTACGCAATATCGCATTCGTCGGAACCCATCATGCGGGGAAGACGACGCTCGTCGAAGCCGTGCTCGCATTTTGCGGCGCCGTCGGCCGGCGCGGCACGATCGCCGACGGGACGACGGTGACCGATTACGAGCCCGAGTGCATCTCCCACGCCCAGTCGACGCAGGTGCAGTTTCGCGCACGCCGTCGCCGACGACATCGATATTACGATCGTCGATTGCCCCGGGTTCATCGACTTCTACGAGGAAACGCGCCTCGCGCTGACCGGCGTCGATGCCGCCGTCATCGTCGTCGAGGCGGATCCCGGCCGCGTCGTTCAAACGCAAGCGTTGGTCGACTACATCGAGTCGATGCGCATGCCGCACCTCTTCGTCGTCAACAAGATGGACCGGCCCGGCGCCGATTTTACCGGGACGCTCGCCGCACTCCAGAGCGCGTACGGGCGCCACGTCGTTGCCGAGCAATTGCCGCTCGGCAGCGCGGAGAGCTTTCACGGTTTCGTCGATTTGGCGGAGTTGCGGGCGCGCGGTCACAAAGGGGACGTGGAAACCGACGAAGCGATTCCGGGCGACGCGCAAGATAACGTGGCGAGGCCGCGCGGCGAGCTGCTCGAAGCGATGGCCGACTTCGACGACCACCTTATGGAAGAGCTGCTCGAGGGAATCGAGCCGCCGCTCGACGAGATCGAACGCGATCTCTGCACCGAATGCGCGCACGATCAGATCGTGCCCGTACTCGTCGCGTCGGGGGTCTCCGGTGCCGGCGTTCCGGCGCTCGTCGCGCGATGGAAAAGTGGTTTCCGTCGCCGCGCGGAATCGCCGAAGGTCGACGCCGAAGGCCGGCCGATCGCCCCGGATGCAAACGGTCCGGTCATCGCGCACGTCATCAAGACGGTCGATCCATCCGCAATCCGGCAAACTTCGATCGTCCGCACGCTCTCCGGCACGCTGAAATCCGACGCGACGCTGGTCAACATCAGCAAGGGCGATGAAAAAGTGCGCTCGGGCGGTTTGTACCGCCTACAGGGCAAGAAGCAAGAAGCGATTACCGAGGCGGGGCCTGGTTCGATCGTCGCCATCGGCCGCCTGGAAACCGTCGCAACCGGGGACGTGCTCACGTCGAACGGTCATAAGATACTCTTGGAGCGGCCGCCGTCCAGCGAGCCGGTTTTTGCCGTTGCGATCCGGCCGAAGGATCGCATCGATGAGGCGAAGATCTCGCAGATGCTGGTACGCATCGTCGACGAGGATCCCTCGCTACGCGTACGCCGTGCCGACATCACGAACGAACTTCTGCTGCTGGGCTGCGGCGAACAGCACGCGTCGATCGCGATCGAGCGCCTCGCGCGCAAGTACAAGGTCGAAGTCGAAATGCATCCGCCGTCGATTCCTTACATCGAGACGATTACCACCGGAACCGAGATCCATTCGCGCTACAAACACCAAACCGGGGGCCACGGGCAGTTCGGCGACGTGTGGCTGCGCTTCGAGCCGCGACCGCGCGGCAGCGGCGTGACCTTTGAAGAGAAGATCGTCGGCGGCGTGGTCCCGCGCCAGTTCTTCCCGGCCGTCGAAAAAGGCGTTCGCGAAGCGCTCTTGCACGGTCCGAGTGGGCATCCCGTAACCGACGTGCACGTCACGCTCTACGACGGCGCCTATCACGACGTCGATTCGAGCGAGCAATCTTTTAAGACGGCGGCCGGCATGGGCGTTCGCGAGGCACTTCCGAAGTGCAATCCCGTCGGTGCTCGAACCGATCGTCCACGTGTCGGTCCTGGTTCCGACCACCTACACGTCGACGGTCATCCAACAGCTCACCGGCAAGCGAGGCCAGATTCTCGGCATGAATCCCGCCGAGAAGCCCGGCTCAGACGTCGTAGAAGCCTACGTCCCGCAAGTCGAGCTGGCGCGCTATATCACCGAACTGCGGACCGGAACGCAGGGCCTAGGCACCTACTCGTGGCGCCACGAACGCTACGATCCGGTCCCCGGCAACCGCGTCGCCCCCAAAGCGGCGGTTTAGCACTCACCAATCGACGAAGGATACTTGTGAAACGGATTCTCGCGCTTGCGGCGTTGGCCGCATCCCTCGCCGCATGCACGAAAGTGTCGAACGAAGACCAAGGCGCGGGCCGGCATTCATGGACGCAGGCCGGCGTTTTGCGCATAGCCATCCAGGGGGACGTAAAGAACCTCAACCCACTGCTGAACTCAAATACGACCGACGTCTTCATCAACCGGCTGATGTTCGAGCCGCTGCTTACCGCGGATCCGAAGGGGAATCCGCTGCCGATGCTGGCGTCCATCGTTCCGACGACGACGAACGGCGGCATCAGTGCCGACGGACTCACGATCACGTATCACTTGCGCAAGGACGCGAAATGGACCGACGGCGTAGCCGTGACCTCGAATGACGTAAAGTGGTCGTGGTCGGCGATCATGAATCCGGCGAACAACGTCGTCTCGCGGCACGGGTACGACTACGTCAAGAGCGTCGATACGCCGGACGACGCGACCGTGGTCGTCCATCTCAAACAGAAGTTCTCGCCTTTCGTCAACAGTTTCTTCGCGGAAAGCGACCAGCCGTATCCGATCGCGCCGGAGCACATCCTCGCGAAATATGCGAACCTTAACACCATCCAGTTCAACGGCGAACCGAACGTTAGCGACGGGCCGTTTCGCTTTGCCGAGTGGTCGCGCAACGATCATATCAACCTCGTTCGAAACGACAACTTCTTTCTGGGCAAGCCGAACCTCGACCGTATCGAGATTAAAGTATCCCGGACGAGGACACGTCGGTGAACTTGCTGCGTACGCACGGCATCGACTACATGTTCCAAGCATCGCAGCGGACGTATAACGCGGTCAAAGACATTCCGGACATCAAGATGGTCTGGGTTAACGTGAACGGTTACTACGACATCCAGGTAAACCTGGCACGCCCGTATCTCAACGACCCAAACGTCCGCGACGCGATCGCGTACGCGATCGACAAGAACGAACTTAACAAAACGCTCACGTTCAACACGCAAACGGTCGCCACCGAGGACATTCCCGATTGGATGTGGGCGTTCAACCCGCACGCGAAATCCTACCCGCACGATCCGGCGAAGGCGCGCGAGCTTCTGCGCAGTTCGGGGTGGTCGCCCGGTCCGGATGGGATCATGCGTAAGAATGGCGAGCCGCTCGTGTTGGTCATGGTCTCGAACAACTCGAACGTGACGCGCAAGCAGATGTCCGTTCAGGTGCAACAGATGCTCAAGCAAGCCGGCATCGACGCAGAGATAAAGTACTACGCCGCCGATGTGCTCTTCGCACCCGCCGGCATGGGCGGCATCCTCCAACTCGGCAAGTTCGATCTCTCGGTTGCCGGCTGGTACTCGGGCATCGATCCCGACGACAGCTCGCAGTTCTTGTGCTCGGACTTTCCGCCGGGCGGGTATAACTACTCGCGCTACTGCAGCAAGGACATGGAAGCCGCCCAAGACGCGGCACTGACGCACTACGACCGCCCGACGCGGCAAGCCGCATACTACCGCATTCAGGAAATTCTCGCGCGCGACAACCCGTTTATCTTCACCTGGTGGATCCGCCAGCTCGAACCGATCTCCGTCGATTTTAAGGGCTTCGACCCTAACCCCGTCGTCGAAGACTGGAATGCGTGGCAATGGAGCATCTAGGTTCGCCCGATCAGCCTCCGGCGCCGGAACTGATCTGGCTTCGCAAGATCATCGTCGAACGCGCTCTCACGCGCGGCGACTACGTGCTCTCGGGCGGCGTGCACAGCGACTACTACATCGACAAGTTCCGCCTCTTCGCCGATCCGAACGTGCTGCGACGCATCGCGCGTCTCTTCACGTCGCTCGTCGCCGAGATCAACCCGGACCTTATCGGCGGCACGGAACTTGGCGGGGTCGTTATCGCAACCGCTGTATCGCAGCTCACCAGCCTGCCGATGATCGCCGTCCGAAAGCAGCCGAAAGGCTACGGCGCATTCTCCGATGAGTACGTCGAAGGACCTTACGAGAAGGGCCAAACCGTGCTGCTGCTCGAGGACGTGGTCACGAACGGCCGCGAGCTGATCGCGGCCACTAAACGGCTCGAATCGCTCGGACTGCACGTCACGCCGTGCGCGGTGATCAGCCGCGGCCTCGCCCCGGTTCGCGCGCTCATGCACTTCTCGCTCCCGCGCGGCAACGCTTCCGCCGACAACTAGGCACCTTCGTGAGCGACGAACGGTTCATCTCGCGCAGCGACGCTCGGGAACGGCTTTCCGGCGTTCCCACGGCGTACGTCGAGCTCTGGCAACGCGGGGACGTTTCGGTCGAGTACTACGCGCCCT
>CAWAJD010000035.1:0-86284 GCA_963782265.1 Vulcanimicrobiota bacterium | reverse complement strand
CGACGGCGGCACGCGCGAACTCTTCAATCCGGCAAACGGCGAATCGATCGCGGTAGTTGCCGAAGGCGCGCAGCACGACGCCGAACGCGCCATTGCCGCCGCGCGCAAGGCATTCGACGACGGCCCGTGGGGCAGTCGAGCGCGGCCGACCGCGCGGCGCTACTCTTTAAGGTCGCCGATGCGATCGACGCGGCGCGCGACGAGTTCGCGCGCATCGACACGCTCAATAACGGCAAACCGTTGCGCGAGTCCGAATACGACGCCATCGACGCAGCAAACTGCTTTCGCTACTACGCCGGCCTCGCCACGAAACCGCAAGGCCAAACGTTCGACGTCCCGGTGCTGTCGCAAAGCTTCACCGTTCGCGAGCCGATCGGCGTTTGCGGGCAGATCGTTCCCTGGAACTACCCACTGCTGATGGCCGTGTGGAAACTCGCGCCGGCGCTCGCGGCTGGCAACGTCTGCGTGCTCAAGCCTTCGGAGCTGACCCCGCTTTCGGTGATCCGGTTAGCATCGATCTTCGAACAACTCGAGTTCCCGGCGGGCGTCGTCAACATCGTTCTCGGACCGGGCAAGACCGTGGGGAACGGCATTTTCAGCGAGCCGCCACGTCGATAAGATTGCGTTCACCGGCGGTACCGCGACGGGACGCAGCATCATGATCGACGCGACGGGCAATCTGAAAAAGATCTCGCTCGAGCTCGGCGGCAAATCGCCGAACATCGTTTTTGCCGACGCAGACTTCGATACGGCGATCGATTACGCACTCTTCGGCATCTATGCGAACTCGGGTCAAGTGTGCTCGGCCGGTTCGCGCCTGATCTTGCAGCGCTCGCTCCACGATCGCTTCATCGAACGGCTGGTCGAACGCGCGCAAAAGATTCGCGTCGGCGACGGCTTCGACCCGAATACCGAGATGGGTCCGACGATCTCGCCCGTGCACCTGGAACGGATCGAAGGCTACCTCGAAGCCGGCAAGAGCGAAGGCGCGAAACTTCTGTGCGGCGGCAATCGCTTAGGCGGAGCGCTCGCGAGCGGCAACTTTCTCGCGCCGGCGATCTTCGACCACACGAACCCGGAGATGCGCATCGTCCAGGAAGAGATCTTCGGTCCGGTGCTCGTCGTGCAAGCCTTCGACGACGAAGCCGAGGCGATTCACCTCGCCAACGACACGGTGTACGGACTAGCCGGCGCCGTCTTCACGCAAGACGTCGCCAAAGCACACCGCGTGATCCGCAAACTTCGCGCCGGAATCACGTGGATTAACACGTATCATCCGACGTACAACGAAGCGCCCTGGGGCGGCTACAAACAGTCGGGCATCGGCCGCGAACTCGGGACGTATGGATACGATGCGTACACCGAAGTCAAACAGATCAACGTCAACTTGGACGTCGCGCCGTCGGGATGGTTTAGCGAATAAGGGCTTGCTTAAGCGCGGCTTGCTTAAGCGCGCATTAACGGGCGCGTCGTGCGCGGGTTGCTCTCCGCCGCAGGCAGTCGTATCCTTGGAGAGTTAGGAGCAATTGAATGCCACATTCTCCCGCGGAATGGACTCAGGTCGAACGCGGCACGCTGTCCATTAGCTCGAAATCGATTCGCCTCGGCCAAGTCCGGGTTTTTCGCGATCGATTCAGCATCGGGTCTCAACTCCGGGGTCCGTTGGAAATGGGAACGTTGCTTCTAGGCACGCTCGCGACTGCCGCAACGAACGCGCGCTGGTTCGGAATGCGCATGACGCAGGACGATGTCGCCGTCGGCCGCGGCGCGATCGACATCTGCGCGACCGGCCCGGGCGAACTCGTCTCCGTTCAGGTCGATGCACACATCGCTCGCGATACCGGCATCGATGCGGCGACTGAGAAAGCGTACCTCTTGCGAAACCCGACCGGCACGCGTCGCCTGCGTTCTTTCTTAAGCACGCTATTCGACTTCGAAGGCTCATTCGCGTGCCCGCTCGGGGAGCGTCACGATGTGGAGAAGGCACTTCGAACGCTCGTCCGCGATGTGGCCCTCGGCCGCAGGGTCGTTCCGGGCGCGCTGACGCAGCGATTCCAGGCCGTGCGGGCGTGCGACGCTTACATGCACGAGCATATCGACGAACCGATCTCACTGCAGGACCTCAGCGATGCGTGCGGCTTTCGGCCGCGGTCGCTGATCAACGCGTTCGAGGCATTTACCGGCGTGAGCCCGATGATGTATCTCAAAGCGCTGCGGCTGAACGGCGTACGCAAAACGTTGCGCGCGACCGGCCGGAATCGCGCGCGCATCATCGACATCGCAATGGATTGGGGATTCGAACACATGGGACACTTCGCGGCGGACTACCGCGCGATGTTCGGCGAACGGCCCTCCGAAACGGCCCGTCCCCGCGAAGATCTGCTCTTAATCTAGGCTTCGAAGATCTCCGGAGCGCCGTACGTGACGGTCGATATGACGGTGTCGTCTTCTTCTGGTGCGATGGTCCGCAGATCGAAAAGCAAACGATCGCGTTCGATGCGCGGCACCATCGCGGGATTCTCGCGGCGCAGTGCAGCCGCGAACAACGCAGGGTTCTTGACCGCGAGCGAGATCGCGATCGAGGGGATCCGCGCGCGCGGGAGCGCCCCGCCGCCGGCGTAGGCGTCGCTCTCGACGACGGTCGCGCCCGACATTGCTGCGAGGTACGGTGCCGCGCGCGCGCGCAGTTCGTCGACGGTGGTGCCGAGCATGCGGTAGAGCGGGATGCGAACGCGCGATTCCGCGGAGCGGTGCAGCTGCAGCGTCGCGGCAAGCGCAGCGAGCGTCATCTTGTCTACGCGCAGCGCGCGAACGAGCGGGTTGTCGCGCAGTCGCGCAATCAGGTTGGAGCGGCCGAGCAGCACGCCCGCCTGCGGGCCGCCCAACAGTTTGTCGCCGGAGAACGCCACCAAACCCACGCCGTCGCTCAGCGCTTCCGCGACGGTGCGTTCGTGCGGCAAGCCGTACTCCGCGAGATCCGTCAGTGCGCCGCTACCCAATCTTCGACGACGGGCACGCCCACGCGCGCACCAGTTCCGCCAACTCGGCGGCCGAAACGTCGTGCGTGAAGCCTTCGATCGTATAGTTCGACGGATCGACGCGCAACAGCAACGCGGTTTGCCGGTAAAGTGCGCGCTCGAAATCCGCGAGATGCACTTTGTTGGTCGCGCCGACTTCACGCAGATAGGCACCGCTGCGTTCGAGCACATCGGGAATTTCGGAAGCCGCCGCCGATCTCGACGAGCTGGTTGCGGGCAACGATCACTTCGCGGCCTGGCGAACGTATCCAGGACGAGCAGCACCGCCGCCGCGCAGTTGTCGACTACCACCGCATCCTGCGCGCCGGTCAGCTTGCACAGCAGCGACGTCGCGTGCGCGTAGCGCGAGCCGCGCTCGCCCGCGGCTAAATCGTATTCGAGATTCGTATAGCCGATGACCGAGCCGCTCGACCGCTGCAAGAGCTTCGGGCGGGAGCGCGCCCTAAGTTCGTATCGACGAGTTTCCCGGTGCGTTGATCACCGGAATCAGCCCTCGCAAGCGTTCGAGTTCGAGAATGCTCAGCGACCGCCGCGACCACCTGTTCCATGGAGGGCGCGACGCCGGAAATGCGCACGCGGTCGAACTCTCGCTCGACCGCGTGCTTTACCGTTGCTCTCCCGAGCGTCGCCTCGTACTCTGCGATGGCCGGTTCGGCGAGCACGCGATGCATCGCCGGAAGCGCGCGCATCGCTAAGGGTATGTCCTAGGCGACGTGTTTGCTGAGCATCGACGCGATGACGTTCTCGGGAACGTATCCGACGATGCGATCGACGGCCTGGCCGCCCTTGAAAAGGATGAGACACGGAATGCCGGAGACTTGATATTGCCCGGCGATGTTCGGATTATCGTCCGTATTCATCTTGACGAACTTCGCCTTGCCGGTGTTCGCGGCTGCGATCTTTTCGACGACCGGCGAAAGCATGCGGCACGGTCCGCACCATGGCGCCCAGAAATCGACCAGTACCGGCTGGTCGTGCTTGAGAACCTCGTTCTCGAAATTCGTTTGGGTTACGTCTGCAAGTGCGCTCATGGTGTGTCTGACTCATTCCTCCGTTCTATTAGACCGGGAGTGCCGGCTCCGAGTTGCAGACCCCACAACTCGGTCTGGGTGGGTTCCCCCGTGATGTCGGAAAGCTGCTCGGCCTGCTTGCCGAGATTGGTGATGGCGATCACTTCGTCGCCGTCGCCGAGGCGCTGCAGGCGCACGCCCTTCGCGTCGCGGCCGGTCTTGCGGATCTCCCCGACCTTCAGGCGGATCACCTGATTGCCGGAGGTGATCATCAGCACCTCATCGTCCGGAGCGACGAGAATCTGGTCGACGACCTGGCCGATGTCGTCGCGTTGGCGCGCGAACGCCTTGACGCCCTTGCCGCCGCGCGACGTATGCCGGTAGTCCTCGATCGGCGTGCGCTTCCCGAAGGCGAGCGACGTGACGAGCAGCACTTCCTTGCGCTCTCTTCGACAATGTCCATCGCGACGATCGTGTCGCCGCGATCGAGGGTCATCGCCTTGACGCCGCGCGCGTTGCGGCCCATCGAACGAACGGTCTTCTCGTTGAAGTGTACGGCCATGCCGCCGCGCGACGCGAGGATGATGTCGTGCGAACCGTCCGAGAGATCGACCGCGAGCAGCTCGTCCTTCTCGTCGAGGTTGATCGCGTTGAGGCCGTTGCGGCGGACGTTGGCGAATTCTGTCGAGCTTCGTTTTCTTAATCACGCCGTTGCCGCGTCACCATCACCAGGTACTTCTCGCCCTCGAACTTGTCGATCGGGAAGACCGCGCGTCACTTCTTCACCCGGCGGCAGCGTCAACAGATTGACGAGCGCCGTTCCGCGCGCCTGGCGCGTGGTGTCGGGAATTTCGTACCCGCGCAGGCGATAGACCCGGCCTTTATTCGTAAAGAACAGCACGTGATCGTGCGTCTTCGTCGATGAAGAAATTTCGCACGACGTCCTCGCGCTTGAGGTTCGATATGCCGGTGACGCCGCGGCCGCCGCGGTTCTGGGTACGGAACGTGTCGACCGAAACGCGCTTGATGTAGCCGCCGACCGTGTAGGTTACGACGACGTCTTCATTCGGTATCAGCTGCTCCATCGACATTTCGTCTTCGGCGGCCGCGATGACGCGTGCGACGCTCGTCGGCGAACTTCTTCTTGACTTCGAGCGTCTTCGCTCTTGACGATCGCGAGGATGCGGCGCGGGCTGGCCAAGATATCCTGCAGTTCGGCGATGAGCTTGATCAGCTCGGCATACTCGTCTTCGATCTTCTTGCGTTCGAGGCCGACCAAAGCGCGCAGGCGCATGTCGACGATCGCTTGCGACTGGATATCCGAGAGGCTCGAAGCGCGTCGACAGTCTCGCTTTCGCTTCGTCGGTGGTCTGGCTCCCGCGAATGATCTCGATGACCTCGTCGATGTTGTCGAGGGCGATCCGGTAGCCTTCGAGCAGGTGCGCGCGCTCTTCGGCCTTACGCAGATCGTAGCGGGTACGGCGCGTGACGACGTCCCGGCGATGCGCGATGAAGAACTCGAGCATCTGCTTGAGCGAGAGCACGCGCGGTTCCATTGCGACCGAACCGTCGAGGCGCGGTTCGCCGACCGGCACGAGCGCAAGCATGTTGAAGCCGAAGCTCGACTGCAGCGGCGTATGCTTGTAGAGCTGGTTCAGCACGACTTTCGGCGTCGCACTCTTCTGCAGCTCGACGATCGACGCTCATGCCCTTGCGATTCGAAAGATCGTCGAGACGCGCGATGCCCTGAATCCGCTTCTCCGCGTGCGCTTCGGCGATCGCTTCCACGATGCGGTTCTTGTAGACCTGATATGGGATCTCGGAGATGACGATCTTGTACTTGCCTTTATCCTCGATGATTTCGGCCGTACCGCGAATCGCGATCGAACCGCGGCCCGTCTTGTACGCTTCGCGAATGGCTTCGCGGCCTAAAATCATGCCGCCGGTCGGGAAATCGGGGCCTTTGACGATGTCGCAAAGCGCATCGTCGCTGACGTTTTCGTCGTCGATGATCGCGGCGATCGCATCGGAGATCTCGCCGAGATTGTGCGGCGGGATATTCGTTGCCATGCCGACCGCGATGCCGCTGGATCCGTTGATGAGCAGCTGCGGAACCTTGCCCGGCAGCACGCTCGGTTCGGTTCCCTGATTGTCGAAGTTGGGGACGAACGGAACCGTCTCTTTGTCGATGTCGGCAAGCAGTTCGAGCGACAGCCGGTCGAGACGCGCCTCCGTATATCGATACGCGGCGGCCGAGTCGGGATCGATCGAGCCGAAGTTACCGTGCCCATCGACCAGCGGGTAGCGCAGCGTGAAATCTT
Organism: Vulcanimicrobiota bacterium; assembly: GCA_963782265.1. Taxonomy (GTDB): domain Bacteria; phylum Vulcanimicrobiota; class Vulcanimicrobiia; order Vulcanimicrobiales; family Vulcanimicrobiaceae; genus CAWAJD01. The sequence goes on along the minus strand of CAWAJD010000035.1, from coordinate 79,915 downwards.
GCGCCATCGCACCAGCGCATCGTAGACCGACGAATCGCCGTGCGGATGGTAGCTTTTGAGCACGTCGCCGACGATACCGGCGCACTTGCGATGCTGCTTGGTGGGGTCCATGCCCATCTCGCGCATCGCAAAAAGAATGCGGCGTTGAACGGGCTTGAGACCGTCGCGGACGTCGGGAAGCGCGCGCGAGGCGATGACCGACATGGCGTACGAGAGATAGCTCTCCCGCATTTCGTCTTCGACGTTGACCTGGGTGACGATGTCGTTGTTCACGGTTTTAAAAAGGCGCTCCGGCCCGCTCGGCGGCTTAGCTCACAAAGACGGTTGGCACAGGGCCAACCGCAACAGGCGTAGATACCTCGAAATGCCCTAAATTTCCTCGGGCATCGGGATGGCGTCCGCATCGATCACGTCGTCGAACTCAGGCGGAGCCTCGTCGAGGTCGAAATCGACCGCCGCGCCGTGCGCGAAGGGAGCGTCCGGATCGGCCGGCGCCGCAAAAGCGGCATTGGACTCCTCGGGGACGCCGGCAATGCCTTCGTCGATCCGTTCCTTGGCAGCCTCGCCGGCGGCCCGGACCACGTCGATGTGTCCCTTCAGGGCGGCGTCCAACTCGGCGCCGAAGTCCGTTGACATGTCCGACGCTTTCGCCGTACACGCGCGCCGCACTTTTTCGAACGAAGCCGAGTTGCGCGCCTTCGCGGGTGCCTTCGCGCAGCGTCTCCGGCGGGGTGACGTGGTTGCCCTCTCCGGACCCCTTGGAGCGGGAAAAACGACGTTCGTGCGGGCGATTGTCGAGGTGCTTCACGGGGCGGATGAGACGACCAGCCCGACCTTCACCTTCCGGCATCGCTACGACGGGACGCCGCCGGTCGATCATATCGACCTGTATCGGATCGAAGACCCGGCCGAACAGGTCGAGTTGGGCTTAGAAGACGCATTCGAAGGCGAATCGATCGTGGTGGTGGAGTGGTGGCAGAACGCTCCGAATCTGCTCCCCGCGCGGCGCTACGAGGTCGACATCCAGGGCGCGGGCGATGGACCGCGGCTGGTTGTCGTGCGGGAGCCGGCATGAAGGTTCTCGCTATCGACGGCGCGCTTGGGGCCTTCTCCGTCGCGGTGTTGCGGGACGGCCTGCCGGCGGGCTGCGAGAGCCTCACGGGCAACATCGCTCTCGAGCGGGGCCTCGCCCTCGTCTCGGGCGTCTTGCTCGAAAGCGGCCTCTCGCCTCACGGTCTCGACCGCTTGGCCGTCGGCATCGGACCGGGCGGGTTTACGGGCCTGCGAATTGCCGTGGCCTATGCGAAATCGCTGGCCCAAGCGTGGCAACTGCCGCTGGTACCGGTTTCATCGTTCGACATTCTGGAGTACGGCACGGCCTTGGACCGGGCGCTCGCGGTCGTGGTTGGGCGGCCCGGCGTGATTTCGGCGCGTTACCATAGCGGCAGGGACATCCGCCGTGCCTCGGGCAGAATCGCCGATGTGCTGGACGAGCTGGGCCTACCGGCCGACGGCCCGGAACTCGATGTCGTCGCCGCCCCGGAGGACGTCCTCGCTGCGCTTGCCGAACGCGGAATCGTCGTGAGTTCCCACACCCCGCTGATTCCCGAAGCTGCCGTCGCCGCCGCGTTCATCGCGGAGACGCGCGAGCCCGCGCGGACGCCGCACGAAGTGCGCGCCGACTACGGCGAGTTGCCCGCAGCGAAAGTTCCGAAGCGGCAACGCGCGTGAAGATGGAACTCGATCCCGCCACGGCGGATCGTCCCGAACGCATGGAGATCGTTCGGATGTCGACCAACGACATTCCCGACGTGTCACGAATCGAACGCGTGTCGTTTACGACGGTGTGGCCGACGGACGCGTTCTACAACGAGCTGAGCACCAACAAGCTCGCGCATTATTTCGTGGGACGGCTGGACGGGAAAATCGTCGCCTACGGCGGCATCTGGGTCATTCTCGAAGACTCGCATATCACGACCGTTGCCGTAGAGCCGAACTTGCGCGGCCGCGGCCTCGGGGAAGCCATGGTGCTCAAACTGATCGACGAAGGCATCGAACGCGGCGCGGCGTGGATGACGCTCGAAGTCCGCGAAAGCAACGTTTCCGCGCAGCAGCTTTATCGCAAGTATGGATTTACGACGGTCACGACGCGCAAGGGCTACTACAGCGACGACAACGAGAGCGCGCTGGTGATGTGGGCCGGCAACCTAAAGAGCGAACTGTATCGCAATCGCTTGCAGGTGCTGCGCGCGCGCAACGAAGCGACCCGGTGATTCTGCCGTTGCTCTTCGCGGCGGCCGCCGCATCGCTTACGTTCGACGGCATCGCACTCGGCGACGACGCGGCGACGATCGCGGCGGCGCATACGGGGCACGCGACGTTTACCGCGCTGGGGCCGGCCTTCACGTGGCGTCGCGACGGCGGCGGGACCATGATGATCGCCGGCGACGCTCGGGGAAAAATTGCGGTGGTCGACTTCTCGGCAGATCAAGGTGAAGAGGGCACGATCTCGCTGCCGCGGGCCGGTTCGTTCGACCTGCAAGCGTCGCACATCACGTTGGAAAAAGCACTCGACGAGCCGGCGCTCTCCGAATGCGCGCCGAACTACTCGGGCGGCTATTGCGGCGCGTTCGCCCTAAGCGGCGAAACCGAACTCGTCGTGCAGTTCGAAAGCAACGGCGGCCAACTGCATCGCGCGACCTGGGCGACGCCCGCGATCCTTTCACAACTGCAACTGATCGCGCCGACAATCGCCCCGACGCAATGACGTATGCGAATCTCGCGGCGCACGTGCGGGCGCACATCGGGCAAAAGCATCGCTACGAGCACACCGTTCGCGTGGCGCGCTGCGCCGACGTACTGGCGCAGCGTCACGGGCTCGACGCGCGCAAGGCCCGCCTCGCCGGGATGCTGCACGATCTCGCTCGTCTCTACCCCGGACCGCGGTTGATTTCGGAATGTGAATTGCGTTCGATGCCGATTTCGGCATTCGAACGCGCCAATCCGATCGTGCTGCACGCGCGCTTGGGCGCGGCGATCGCGCAGGAAGCCTTCGGCGTGCACGACCCCGACGTGCTCTCCGCAATCGAGAAGCACACCGTCGGCGCCGAATCGATGTCGCCGCTGGACTGCGCGCTGTATCTCGCCGACGGGTTGGAACCCGCGCGCGACCACGCCGGGCGGCGCGAACTGTGGGATTTGGCGAATCGCGATCTGGCCGAGGGCATGCGCGGCTTGCTGCAATCGACGCTGCGCTACTTGGTTCGCAAGGGAATCCCCATCGCGCCGCAAACGCTCGGGGCCGCCCGTCAGTTTGGCATTCGCCTAGAGGAGGCAGAAGTATCCGCGAGTTGATCGATGTCGTGCGCGAAGCCGCGCAAGACAAGAAGGGCGAGGAGCTGACCGTGCTCGACGTGAGCGGCCGCACCATCCTCGCCGACACGTTCGTCGTCGTCACGGGCCGCTCGAAGATTCAGACGCGAGCGATCGCCGATGGGATCTTCGAAGCGGTCAAAGCCGAAGGCTACCCGTCGCCACGCCTCGAGGGCCAAGCCGACGGCACGTGGATCCTTATCGATATGGGGCACGTAATCGCCCACGTTTTCACGCCGGAGCAGCGCCAGTTCTACAATCTCGAACGGCTCTGGTCCGAAGTCGCGAAGCGCCAGGCGCAAACCCCATGAAGGGCCACCAAACGCGCTCGGCGCGCTCGCGCCGCGAGTTCTGGAAGCGCCTGGGCATCTGGGTTTTTATCTTCGTCTTTGCCTTTAGCGTCGTAGGCGGCCTGATTGCGGTCGTCGCAAGCCTCCTAGCCGGCACGCCTCATTAGCCTGATCACCCTGAGCGTAGGCAGCTCTGTCACCCTGAGCGGAATGCCCCGCGGGGTATAGGCCCCGCGGCGCCGTAGTCGAAGGGCCGCTTCCAAGCTAGAGCCCGCCTGCTTTTGGTGGGTTTTTCCTTGCCGGTCCTTCGACTACGCGCCTGCGGCGCTACGCTCAGGAGGAGGCAAGATTGTCGACAATGTGCAATCCTTGTCGGATGAGCCAGACGCTGACCGAAAACTACGCCGCCCTGCATGCCAAGTACGTTCTGAGCCCGTGGGTTGCCCAAGCCGGACGAAAACCGCCGACCATTGTCCGCGGCGAGGGGTCGTATCTCTTCGATTCGGACGACAAGCGCTATTTGGACCTTTCGGCCGGTCTCGTCGCGGTCAATCTGGGGCACGGCCATCCGGCCGTCGCGGATGCCATCGCCGAGCAGGCGCGCCGCCTCACCTACGCCGCGCCGAGCCTCGGCAACGACAAGCGCGCGGAATTGGCCCGCGCGATCAGCGAGATCGGGCCGTGGCCCGAAGGCTGCCGTACCTTCTTCACAACCAACGGCGGCGAAGCCAACGAAGACGCGATCAAGTTCGCGCGCACGATCACCGGACGGCACAAGGTGCTCGCGGCATACCGTTCGTTTCACGGATCGGCACCGGGAGCCGGCTCGCTCAGCGGTGAGAACCGGCGCTGGCCCAACGAACCCGGCATGCCGGGCATCGTGCGTTTCTTCGCGCCGTTCCCATATCGCAGTCCGTTCCACACGCGCGACGCCGCCGAAGAAATCGACCGCGCCATCGCCCACCTCGAAGACGTCATCGTGTACGAAGGCGGCGACCGCATTGCGGCCCTGCTGATCGAACCGATCGTCGGTTCGAACGGCGTCGTGCTCTACCCCGACGGATATCTGGCGCGCGTGCGCGAGGTCTGCGACCGCCACGGCATTCTCCTGATCTTCGACGAGGTGATGACGGGCTTCGGACGCACCGGCGCCGCATTTGCCGCACAACGCTTCGGCGTAACGCCCGACATGTTTACGTTTGCGAAGGGGGTCACGTCCGCGTACGTGCCGCTCGGCGGCGTCGCCGTGCGCGAATCGCTTGCGACGTTCTTTGACGACAAGCCGCTTCCGAGCGGGCACACGTTCAGCGGACACCCGCTCGCCGTCGCCGCCGGACTTGCCGCCGTGAATGCGTACCGCAGCGAGGGACTTTTCGAACGAGCGCTCGCGATCGAAGTGTGGCTGCGCACGCGCTTCGACGCACTGCAAAGCCGGCATCCGTCGATCGGTGAAGTGCGCGGAATCGGCGCGTTCTTCGGCCTCGAATTGGTCGCCGATCGCGAAAAGCGCACGCCGCTGGTCGCGTGGCAGGGCGCCCAGTCGCTCCAGCCCTTCTTCAACGATCTGCTCGCTCGCGGTCTCTACATCTACGGGCGCTACAACGTCATCGTCGTCGCGCCGCCGCTCATCATTTCCGAAAAAGAACTCGACGAGGCCGTCGCGACCTTCGACGACGCTTTCACCGAATTGGAAAAAGGACGATAGCCGTGAACCTGACCGTGCTCGATCCCGCTACCCGCGAAGTGCTCGGCGAAGTCCCCCAATCCGCTCCTGCCGACTGCGCGCGGGCCGTCGCCGCCGCATACGATGCGTTCGATTCGTGGTCGCACGTGCCGGTGGTCGAACGCGCGCGTCATATGTTCCGCTGGGCGGACGCGCTCGAGAAGCGCAAGGAAGATTTGGCGGTGATGGTCTCGCGTGAAAACGGCAAGACGATCGCCGACGCACGCGCCGAAGTGCGGCGCGGCATCGAAGCCGTGGAGTTTGCCTGCGGCATGCCCTCGCTGATGATGGGCGACGCGCTCGGCGATATCGCCCGCGGCGTCGACTGCATCTCCGTTCGCAAGCCGCTCGGCGTCTGCGTCGGCATCACGCCGTTTAATTTCCCGTCGATGATTCCGTTGTGGATGGCCCCGATCGCGCTCGCGGCCGGCAACACCTTCGTACTCAAGCCTTCGCCGCAGACGCCGCTTACGGCCGAGATGCTCGTGCAGATCGCGCACGACTCGGGGTTCCCTGAGAACATCTTTACCGTCGTGCACGGGGGCGCCGACGCCGTCGAAGCGCTGATCGACCACCCGGAAGTCGCGGCGGTGTCGTTCGTGGGTTCCTCGGCGATCGCGCGCATCGTCCAAGAGCGGGCGGTTGCCAAACACAAGCGCGTACAGGCGCTGGGCGGCGCGAAGAACTTTCTCGTCGTTATGCCCGACGGCGTCTCGACGTCGACGCTCGACGCGGTCATGTCGTCGGCGTTCGGCGGCGCGGGACAGCGCTGCTTAGCCGGATCGGTCGTGCTCGCGGTTGGCGATGCCGGCGACCGCATCGCGCCGATGCTGGTCGAGGCGGCACGCAATCTCAAGCTCGGCCGCGGCACCGACCCGGCCGTTGGTCTCGGCCCGGTCGTCAGCGACGAAGCGGTCGCGCGCATCAACGGCTACGTCGAACGCGCGCGCGGGTCGGGAGCGAAGGTGCTGCTCGACGGCGGCAACGCTCCGACGGACGGATCGTTCCTCGCCCCGGTGATTTTCGACGACGTCAATCCCGAAAGCGAAATCGCGACCGAAGAAATTTTCGGACCGGTTCTCGCAATCGTGCGCGCGTCGACGCTCGACGAAGCAATCGAGATCGCCAACCGCTCGCGATACGGCAACGCGTCTTCGATCTTCACGAACGACGGCGGCAGCGCGCGCGAATTTTCGGCGCGCATCGAAGCCGGTATGGTCGGCGTGAACATCGGCGTCGCCGCGCCGATGGCGTTCTTCCCGTTCGGCGGGATCAAAGACTCGATCTTCGGCGATCTCCGCTGCCACGGCAAAGACGCCGTTGTCTTCTACACGCAGCAGCGCGTCGTCATCAGCCGCTGGCCGGAGTAAACCGCTTTAGTCGTCGTCGACGGGGTGATTTGAGGGCGTTTGCCGCAGGAAGAAGTCCGTCGAATACTTGGCCGGGATGGGCGTGAACGTGCGCGCGGGGGCGGCGAAGTCGAATGCCTCGAGCAGGCCGCGAGCCCGCACGTCACGCGTGCCGATCGACTGCAGCGAGAAAATCTGTTCGACCGTCTTCAGTATGCTGGCCATCTCGTACGTACGGTGAAGGATCACGCCCTTTTTTGCGTAGGGCGAGACGATCAAACACGGCACGCGAAAACCCAAACCGAGGTAGTCCAGCTGCGGCGGAGGGACGTTATCGTACCACCCGCCCCAATCGTCCCACACCACGATAATCGCCGTCGAATTCCACTGCGGGCCTTTTCCGATCGCGTTGACGATCGACGCAACCCACGATGGTCCGGTGTCGGATCCGTTCTCCGCATGATCGGAGTTGACGTAGTTCGGGATGACCCACGACACGCCGGGAAGATTCCCAGCCTTCGCGTCGACGAGGATTTGATTCGGCACGTACGACACCTTGGCGAAATCGGGTCCGAAGCGGACGCTGCGGATGGCTAAGAACGCGTCCCAAGACGAGAGACTGCTGTTTAAGAAAACCTGATTGTAATATTTCCACGTGATGCCGCGGCTATCCAGCGAATCGGCGATCGTCGGCGCATCGAAACACGGATACGGGCCCATACCCGCGAAATAGGCGCGTTTATCGTTGACCAGATTCGTGCTGCTTCCCTTAGGCGCGTCGCACTCGTTTTGACCGATGGGTTCGTCCATGACGCTTTCCGTTGAGGAAATCGCCGTCGTACCGCGTATGAGCGTCTGGTGGCCGATGAAGCTCGGACCGAACTCGCTTTGGAAGAAGTGGTCCGCGAGCGCGTATTGCTGGGCCATCGTCCAATACGGCGCGACCAAATAAGGCTTCACGTAAGCGTATGCGTAGTCCGGGCTGAGCGGCTGCCGGGCTTTGTTGGTGGGCGTCTCTATATCGAAGCCGTCGAGCTTTCCGTTATCCCAGGCGTTCATCGAATTTCTCCACAAATGATCGATGAGCGCCGGTTCAAAACCGATCGGCTGGAGTTTGATCGTCTTGCCTTGGATCGTCTTACCCGTCGTGGCGCCCTCGGCGCCCGGGTACGTCGCGAAGAAGTTATCGAACGTGCGATTTTCCTGAACGATGATAACGATATGCTTGATCGGCATATTCGTATGCGGAGCCGCGAATGCGATCGCGGGTTGCGGAACGATCGTCGTCGCCTTCGGGCCCGAACAGCCCGTCGCCGAAAAAACGGCGATTGCCGTAAGCGAAGCACAAAACGCCCGAATGCTCGTTCGCCGCACGTTACCCATTACCGACGAAGGTTTCGCCTTCTGCTCGCGCGTCCTTTTTCTGCGCCCCGCTCGGCGGCGCGACGAACGTATCCGGTACGTTGCGCTGGTTACTTGGCCAAGCGATCATTCGACCGTTTGGATAGTCGTAGATGATGTTAAAACGTTTTAGGACGCCTTCGCCGATGCTGCCGCCGTCTTCCGTGCTGGTAAAGGCACCAGCCGACTGTCGCGAGGCCCGCGTCACGACGTTTTCCAAGTGCGCGCCGAGTACGTCGAGCGACGGCAGCGTGAAGACGTCGCCGTAGACCGCTCCGCCAACCCCGTAACCGGTGACGATATTGGACCGCGAGGGGTAGCGGCCGTAGAAATGATGCGCCGTCGCGAACGGCCCGAACAGCGTGAGGGACGAGCGATCGCCGGTATCGACGACGACGGTCGTTGCGATGCCGTCGATCTTCGCGGCGATTCGCGGCAGCGTGCCGGTGAATGCCGTCGTCGTGTCGTCGACGCCGCTCGGAACCTCCGGCGCGCGCGACTGGAACGACAGCGTTCCCGCGTCGACGTCGACGAACGTAGCAAACTGCTTGAGAATCGGATAGCCGATGACGCCGTCGAAGTGCGGGAATTGGAGTTTGGTCCGAATCTCCGTGAGATCGATCACCGACGCGTCGAGGTTTCGGAACGTGCGCGAGCCGATCTCGAGCGTCGCGAGCTTCGCACTGCCGTTCTTGACCGTTCCCTCGCCGGCTCCGAACGTCGTACCGTTTTCTGCAACGGCGGCGCCAATGCGCTGCGCGGTTTCCGGCGTGATTACGGTGCCGGACGAGCCCGTGTCCACGGCCATGACGAACGGGCCCTTGCCGTCGATCGTACATTCGATCATCATGCGATTGTCGACGAACGTAAACGGTACGGTAACCGTCGCGGCGTCTTGCCCGCGAACCGGAGTGACGACGGCCAGCGCCGCGAAGACCGCAAAGGCGAGCGCGCGCGATAGGTTCATGCCGTCTCCGTTGCGTCGTCGGGCACGCTCTCGAGCGCTTCTTCGAAACCGTGCAGGATGTGCGCGTCGAGTATGTGCTGTGCGAGCGCTGCGTCGCCGCGCTCGACCGCGTCCAAGAGTGCGACGTGTTCGTCGGCAAGGTCTTCGACGCGCTCGTATCGTTCGCTCGTGATACGAATGTACAGCCGGACGCGCGTGAGCAACCCGTCGTACGCCTGCGCGAGGAGCTGATTTCCGGCCAGTTTTACGATCGCGCGATGCGTCTCGAGATCGGCGTTGACGGCACCGCGAAAGTCCTTCTTCGCAATCGCTTCCGAGATCGCGACGACGTGCTCCTTGAGCATGGTAAACGCATGCCGGTCGCGCCTTTCAACGAGTCGTTGCAGCGCGAAGCGTTCCAGCGCGAGCCGGAACTCGAGCAGTTCCTTGATTTGATCGCGCCGCAGCGCGGCGACGATCGCGCCGCGATAGGGCAGGATCTTCACCAGCCCTTCTTCGGAGAGCTTGAGCAACGCTTCGCGAATAGGGCTTCGGCTGACGCTCAACTCGCGTGCGATCTCGAGTTCCACGATGCGCGCGCCCGGCGCGATCTCCCCCGCCGAGATTCGCTCGCGGAGAAGATCGGCTACGCGCGCTGCCGTCGAGACGCGTTCCATGCAAACCATCCCCAACCGAGCAGTAAGAAGGCGACGAAGTAGATAGGGAACCACTTCTGCGGCGCCGCCGGGTTCGAAAGTACGAGCCAGATCGCCGGAAGAACGAGAAGAATCACGGCGATCGCCGAGATCGCAAAATCCTTGATCTTCATCGCGCCGATGCGTTTAACGTAAATTCCGGCTGCGATCGAGATGAGCAAATAGATGATGATGAATCCGAACGAGCTGAGCGTTCCGCAGTTGTTGAAGACATCGACGGGAAGAACGCCGGCCGCGAGCGACGGCACGGCGATCGCAACGGCGACGAGCGTCGCAATCGTCACTGCGACGTGGGGCGTGTCGTGTTTCGGCTCGATCTTTTCGAGGCTCTCCGGCAGTACGCCCTTGCGCGCCATCGCGTAGGCGATGCGGCCGGCCGTCGTCACGCATGCAAGGCATACCGAGAAGGCACTACACAGCGCGCCGATCAGAATCGGAACCTGCAAATAGCCGGCGTTGAGGATCGCCGCGATGACGCCGAGCGGCGAATCGAGCCGATCGAGGGGCTTGGCCGAGTGCTGCAGCCCGACGATCTCGGCGTAGGTGGTGAGGATGAAAAACAGACTCGCGAGCACGACGCTCCCGATGACCGCACGCGGGATCGTCACGAGCGGCCGGCTGGCCTCGGCGCCGAACGCGGTCGCGCTTTCGAACCCGACGAAGCTGAAAACGGCCGTCATGATCGCCAATCCCCAACTGGGAAAGCCGCCCTTGATGGTGAGCTGCGTTGCATCGATCGAAGGACCGTGCCGAAACAGCACGATGCCGACGAGGGTGAGGATGATGCCGACGGAAATCGCTTCGAGCACGAGCATCAATATGGCGGAGACCTGCACGCCGCGATAGGCCGCTTGCCAGCAAACGGCCGCAATGACGATCGCAATGACGACGTAGAGGGTCGCGTTCGGCTGCACGCCAACGCGCGCCAGCAGCAGGCTGACGAACAGCGCCATCGCGCCGAGAACGGCGGCCGCGACGAACACGTAGGCCCAGAGCAGGGCCCAACCCGACAGCGCCCCTAGGGCCGGTCCCAAGTTGTCGGCCGCATACTCGTACATCGAGCCCGCACCCGTCGAACGGCGCGCGAACTGGTTGATGTTTAGCGCCACGAAGATCAGCATCACGCCGCCAAAGACGTAGGCCAGCCACGTTCCGTTGCCGGCGTTCGCGTACATATACGGCGCGATCAGCACCGGCGTCATGCTCGGTCCGATCAGCGCGATCGAGGTCGCCAGGACCTCGATAAAGCTCAGAGACCCGGTCTTGAAGCTAGCGGGCGCGGTCATGCGCTACTCTCTCCCGTCTCGGTGCGCTTTTCCTATGGATTGGGGGAACAACTCCAGGCCGAGGGCCTGTGCCTGCCCTACAGCGAAACATCGCCGCGGCCCGTCAGTAAGACTTCATCGGAGGAATCACCTAGCCATGAAACGCCTCATCGCCGCGGCAACGCTCGTTCTCACGAGTCTCGCGTGGGCCGCACCGGCCTTCGCGAAAGACTTCGTGCAGGATCAGGCCGGCATGTTCTCGGCCGGTACGATCGCGGCGCTCAACCAAAAAATCTCAGCATTCAACACCGGGACCGGCAAGGAAATCCTGGTGATGACGGTGCCCTCGCTTCCCGCCGGCACGACGGTGCAAAGCGCGGCGCAAGCGGCCTTCTCGCAGCAAAGCGTCAACGGCGTCCTGATCTACATTGCGAAGGACGACCGCAAAGACATTATCGTTCCGGGCGTCAACGAAGTCCGCGCCGGCTGGTTCACGGCCGACGTTACGCGCGGTATCCGCACGCAGATGGAGTCGCAGTTCAAAGCAGAGAGCTACGACGCGGGCATCGCGGGAGCGGTCGACGGCATCCTTGCGATTTATCGTCAACACGTAAGCCAGCGCGGCGGTACCACCGCCGCAGCGGCTGGGTCCGGAAGCTCGTTTTCAATGCCGAGCTTTCAAGGAGTACATATTTCCATGTTCTGGTGGATCATTATCGGCGTCGTCGGTTTCTTCATCATCCGCTCGATCATCCGCGCGATGTCGGGGCCGCGGTATTACCCGGGTGCCGGCGGAATGCCGATGGGCGGCGGAATGCCGATGGGCGGGTACGGCGGCGGAATGTACGGCGGCGGTGGCGGCGGCTTTTTTAGCAGCCTCCTCGGCGGCCTGGGCGGAGCGTGGCTCGGCAACGAGCTCTTCGGCGGCAACCGCGGCGGCGGCGATATCACCGGCACAGGCGGCGTCGGCGGCGTGGGCAACGATCCTAGCGGCGGCGGCTGGGGCAACGACGCTGGACAAGCCGACATGAGCGGCTCGAGCGGTGGCGATTGGGGCGGCGGCGGCTTCGGCGATTCGGGCGGCGGCGGCGGCTTCGATTCGGGCGGCGGCGGCGATTCCGGCGGAGGCTGGTAAATGCGCGCCCTCGCCACGGCGCTGCTGGTCGCGTTGCTCGGCGTCTCGCCGGCGCCGGCCACGCCGGCGATCGGCGACGTCTTGCAGGCCGTTGGAAACGCGCGCAAAGGGCTGACGAGCTACATCGTTCCGGTGACCATGCACGGCGACGTGCACGTGAAGATTCTTTCCGTGCCGTTTTCGATGCACGGGACCGAGTACTTTCAGGCTCCGAATCAAGAGGCGCTGCGCATGGTCGACGTACCGAAGATGGCGCAAGGCTTCTCGAATATGGTTGGATCGCTCGGCACGCCGTCGACGTGGCCGCAAACCTATGCGATTTCGATGCAGGGAACGCGTGCGTACGCCGGACGGCAAGACTACGTTCTCGTCGGCGTTCCGCGTAAGAGCGGCAACGTGAAAAACGTCACCGTGCTGGTAAATCCGGGCACCTCCGCCATCGACTCGGCGGCGTTCGCCTACAACAACGGTTCGAGCGTCTCGCTGACGCTCTCCTATGGTTCCAATTCGAACAATCTGCCCGTCTCGGCAAACGTAACGGCGCACTTCCCCGACTACAGCGGCAGCGCAGCGATCGACTACGGAACCTACCAAACGAACGTTCCGGTCCCCGCTTCCGCGTTCCAGCAGCAGTAAGGTTACGCCGGCCGGCCCCTCGGGTAAGAAAGCGTCATGCGACGCTCTCTTTCTCTCCTTGCAATCGTTACGGTGTGCGCGCCGGCGCCGGCCGCGGCGACAGCGCCGCCGAGCGTTGCTGCAATCGTCGCGCGCATGGAGACCGCACGCGGCGGTCTCAACAGCTATCGCGTTCCCGTCACGATGAGCGGGAGCGTTCGTAACGGCTTGATCTCGGTGCATTTTACTATGAGAGAGGCACGGAGTATTTCAAAGCGCCGGATCGCGATGCTCTGCGCATGACGCAGGTTCCTAAGATGGCCTCGGGTTTCAAAACACGATCGTCTCGATTCCGCCGCCCGCCGCGTGGCCCGAGATCTACGCCATGCGCGTCACCGGCAGCGAGACGTACGGCAGCGAGCTCGTCTTCGTCTTGAGCGGAACGCCGCGCAAAGGTGGCAACGTTACGTCCGTGACCATGTTGGTGGACGCATCGACGTACGCGCTCGATGCGATCAGCTACGCGTACAAGAATGGCTCGTCGCTGGGCTTCCAGCTTCAGCACGGCGGCAATCCATATCGTTTGCCGACGGGTGCGGCGGTTTCGGCCCATTTCCCCTCCTACCGGGGCACGGCGAACGTGACGTACGGCGCTTACGCGACCAACGTGCCGATTCCGGAATCCGTCTTCGAAACCGGGCAGTAGTTTCGCGCCCTCGCAGAGTAAGGATGCGCTATGCGACGCATTCTTGCCGCCGCGCTCGCGGCCGCCTTTACGATCGGCGCCGCTCCGGCGAGCGCCGGCGCCTCCTATCTAACGAGTCTGCACTGGCGCAGCATCGGGCCCTTTCGCGGCGGTCGAGCACTGGCCGTGACCGGCGTGCCCGGGCAGCCGGAGCACTTCTATTTCGGCGCGGTGGACGGCGGCGTGTGGGAAACCTTCGACGCGGGGCGCACGTGGAAACCGATCTTCGACGCCACGGATATCGGCTCGATCGGGTCCATCGCGGTCGCTCCGAGCTCGCCGAACGTCATCTACGTCGGCAGCGGCGAAGCGGACATGCGTTCGGACATCGCTTACGGCAATGGTATGTACGTTTCCAACGATGCCGGGAAGACCTGGACGCATAGCGGCCTTGAAGATTCGCGTCAGATCGGCGCGGTCGTCGTCGATCCGCGCGATGCCAAGGTTGCGTACGTCGCGGCGCTCGGACACCAATACGGACCGAACGAGCAGCGCGGCGTCTTCAAGACCATCGACGGCGGCGCAACCTGGACCAAGGTTCTGTATAAAGATGCGAATACCGGCGCGGCGTCGCTGGCCATGGATCCCGCGGACCCGAACGTTTTGTACGCAGCCCTGTGGCAGACGAGGCGGCCGCCGTGGAACGTCTATCCGCCATCGAACGGCCCGGGCAGCGGGCTCTATAAAACGACGGACGGCGGCAAGACGTGGGCGCAGCTCACCAACGGGCTTCCCGCGCACGTCGGCCGCATCGGCATCGCAGTCGCGCCGTCGAATCCGCAGCGCGTCTACGCGAACGTCGACAGCGATCCAAAACACGGCGGCGTGTATCGCTCCGACGATGCAGGCGCGACGTGGACGCGGACCGACGGCGAATCGCGCATCTGGACGCGCGGCTGGTATTTCAGCGGCATCAGCGTCGACCCCGAAGAAACCCGACGTGCTGTACGTGATGGATACGTCGACGTATCGCTCCGTCGACGGCGGCAAGAGTTTCGATGCGATCCGCGGCGCGCCGGGCGGCGACGACTACCACACGCTATGGATCGATCCGGCCGACGGCGACCGCATGATTCTCGGCAGCGATCAAGGCGTCGTCGTCACCGTGAACGGCGCGCAAACGTGGAGCACGTGGTACAACCAGCCGACGGGGCAGTTCTATCACGTCGCGACCGACAACGGTTTTCCGTTCGTCGCCTACGGCGCGCAGCAAGACTCCGGTGCGGCGGCCGCGCCCAGCGGCACGAAGTACGCGACGATTTCGCAGCAAGACTTCCGGCCGATCGACGTCGGCGGCGAATCGGGTTCGATCGCTCCCGATCCGCTGCATCCCGGTCTCGCCTACGGCGGTACGGTTACCAAAGAAGATCTTGCGACCGGCTGGGAGCAGGACGTCGATCCGACGCTCGCCTACCCGACCACGCTCTGGCGCGGGACCTGGACGCTGCCGGTGGTAATCTCGCCCGTCGATAAAATGTCGATCTACTTCGGGCGCCAGAACGTCTTTCGCTCGCGCAACGGCGGCAAAACGTGGCAGATCGTCAGCCCGGACCTCTCGCGCGCAAACGAAGGAACGCCCGCGAATCTCGACGCTTCGACGCTCGCCGATAACAACGGCCTCTCGCGTCACGGCGTCGTCTACGCGATCGCACCGTCACCGCTTTCCGCCGGCATCCTGTGGGCCGGCACCGACGACGGAAACGTGTGGGTTACGCGGGATTCGGCGAAGGCTTGGAGCAACGTCACCCCGCCCGCGCTGACCGCGTGGAGCAAAGTCGGTATCATCGAGGCTTCGCACTTCGACGCAGCCACGGCGTACGTAGCCGTCGACCGGCACCGTCTCGAGGACTATCGCCCGTACATCTATCGCACGCGCGACGGCGGCAAGACGTGGACTCTGGTTGCGAACGGTATCCCCAACGGTTCGTTCGTCAACGCCGTCCGCGAAGATCCGCAAGGCCGCGGCCTGCTGTACGCGGGCACGGAGCGCGGCATCTACGTGTCGTTCGACGACGGCGATAACTGGGAACCGCTGCAGTTGAACTTGCCCGTTACGTCGGTGCGCGACATCGCCATTCGCGGCAACGACCTCGTCGTCGCGACGCACGGCCGCGCGTTTTGGGTGCTCGACGACGTTGCGTCACTGCGTCTGATGAGCGCGGCGCGGGCGGCGGGCGGCGACTATCTGTTCGATCCCGCGCGCGCTTATCGCACGCGTCCCGGTAGCGAAGAGGGCACGCCGCTTCCGCTGGACGAGCCGCAGGCGGAAAACGCCGCGACCGGACTCTACATCGACTACTATCTCGCGAAGGCTTCGTCCACGCCGGTCGAGATCACGATTTCGAAAGATGGCCGTACCGTCGCGCACTGGTCGAGCGCCGATAAGCCCGACGTGCCCGATGCGAAGAAAGCCGTGGTCGCGCCGCAGTGGCTTTCGACGCCGCCGCTGCCGTCGGCGAGTGCCGGCGCGCACCGGTTCGTTTGGGACTTTACCGATACCGCGATCGGAAAGCGGCGCCACCCGCTCGCCCAAATCGGAAAATACGGCGTCACCCTGCAGGCGAACGGGAAAACCTATCAGGAGTCGACGCGGATCCTACGCGACCCGCGCATCTCGGCGAACGACCTGGATCTTGACGTGCAATACGCTACCGCGAGTGCGATCGCGCGCACCATCGTCGACGTCGCCGCCGCGCGAGATCGTGCGCGCGCGCTCGCCAAGAAGATGCTTATTCCGGGCCAGCTCAAGATTTTGAACGACGAGATCATCGGTTCCGAACCCCTCGATAATCCGGACGACTCGGTCGGCGCGCCGTCGCACGACTTTACAAGCCTGACCTATCTCGACGGCGCGTTCTCGAATCTCTTCGACGCCGTCGAAAGTGCCGACGCGGCGCCGACGCCGGATATGCTGGCTGCCCAGAAAAAACTCGATGCGATCTTCAAGCAAACGCTCGGACGGCTCGACGCCATGGAGCGGATGCGCTAGCACGTGTCGCGAATCTACTCTTCGCCGTCGAAGTAATCGAGCGGCTCGCCGCGCATGAGGCGGCGTTCGGGCGAGCGGACGATCCACTTGTCGCTGTCCGGATAGTGGCACGATTCGCCGACCGGATTGTCGGCGATCACATAGACCAGTAGATCCTCGGTACCGTCGTTGACGAACTGATGCGGCCGCCCGGGCTCGTAGATGAATGCGTCGCCGGCCACCACCGGCGTCGTTCCATCTTCATCGCGCACGACGCCCTTGCCGGAGATCACGTGGTAGAACTCCCACTGCGCGCTGTGCGAGTGGTATGGGTACGGTTTTTGCCCCGGAGGAATGCGCAGAATCTCGACGTCGAACGGATGCCGCTTCATCAAATCCGTCGACAGCGGCTCGCGCCCGAGCGCGATCGATATTTGACGGCCTGCTCCAACGAACATGCCTTTGGGCGACTTCCATTCGTCTTCTTTGATGTCGTTAACGTTGATTTTTTTCATTTTGTCAATACCCGGAGGAGCGCTGCTTTGTCATCCTGAGCGTAGTGAGCGAAGCGAATGTAGTCGAAGGACCGCTTCCCATCTCAACCCGACAAGCGGGTTCCGTTAAACCGGCGTAGCGGCCCTTCGACTACGCGCTTCGCGCTACGCTCAGGGTGACAGTGCTACTCACCCACCATTCGCCTATTTCCCTGAAAGCGTGTTTGCGTACCAGGTCTCGAGGTCGTTGTGGAATTGGGCGAGCGCCTGCGGATGCACGTACACCATGTGACCCGACTCGTAGAATCCGAAGCTGATGTGGCTTTGGATATTCGGCGGCAGATTCATGTGGTTGAGTGTATAGTATGTGCCCTGGAACGGCGTCGCGAGATCGAAGTAGCCGTTAGCGGAGAAGACGCGCAAGTTCTGGTTGAACACCATGGCGTTTGCGAGATCGTTGGCCGTGTTTGCCGGAACCTGACCGTCGTGCTTCCAGTCCCAATCACGCCCCACTTGGGTCGTCGGCAAGTAGATCAGCGAGGTGTTGTACTTCATGATCGTGCGCAGCAGGTAGTTACCCGAACCCACGTACGCCGCGTCGATCGACGAATCGGTCGGATCGAAGTTCTGGAACTGATTCGGGATGTCGAGATTGTAGTTCACGTACCGGCCGTCGAAGCGCCCGACCATCTCGCCGTTGTTGCGCAGCAGCTCGGTTGCGAAGCGGTTGTAGTTCACGCGCAGATTGGACGTGCGAATGTACGCTTCCGAAAGACCGGTGAAGCGATGCAGTTTGGCCACGACGTCGTTATACTCGGCCGGTGCGAGCGATGCGCCCTTGGCAAGTGCATTGAGATACTCGCCCATCGCAAACTGCTGAACTTGCGGGATGAGCGCCTGCAGGCTCGAGGCCGTACCCGGGATCATGTTGTGATACCAGGCGATCGCGGACTCGGTCGGCAGATAGAACACGAAGTCCCAATCGCTGCCGCCTCCGCCGAACGCCGACGGGTTAAAATTATCGAACCAGTCGAGGTCGAAATTCAACACCGAGGAGAGCAAGATGACGCCGCTGATTCCGACGCCTTCATTCTGCAGCGCGTTGACGAGGAGGGCCGAGCGCGGCGTTCCGTACGATTCGCCAAAGAGAAACTT
The DNA here is from genome assembly GCA_963782265.1 of Vulcanimicrobiota bacterium. Taxonomy (GTDB): domain Bacteria; phylum Vulcanimicrobiota; class Vulcanimicrobiia; order Vulcanimicrobiales; family Vulcanimicrobiaceae; genus CAWAJD01. The sequence continues at coordinate 61,741 of CAWAJD010000035.1, read as the reverse complement.
CGGCGAGTTCCAACGATTGAAGTCGCTGATGTAGCGGTTGACGAACTGCGCGAACGCGCGCTGATCTTGATCCACGCCGAAGAAGTCCGTCGGCTTCCCGGCGGGAAGGAGGCGGCTAAATCCCGTTGCGGGCGCGTCGACGAAGACGAGATCGCTGCGATCGAGCAGCGTGTACTGGTTGTCCACCAAATTGAACGGCGCGTTGGGCGTCTGTCCGCCGTCCGGAACGACGACGCGTTTCGGGCCGAACGAACCCATGCGCAGCCAAACGGTCGAACTCCCCGGGCCGCCGTTGTAGAAGAACGTCACCGGACGCGTCGACGTGTCGACGCCGTCGAGCGTGAACGCCGTATAGAACATGCGGCACGTCGGCGCGCCCTTGGCGTCGGTCAGCGTGATCGTGCCGGCGCGGGCGGTATACGGATAGACCTTGCCGTCGAGCGTGATGGTGTGCTGGGTTACCGCATCGGGGGCTTCGTCGACGGGCGGGGCCGGTGCCGCTGCCGCCGGAGGCGGTCCGGCCGGACCGGCGGCGATAGCCGTCAAGCCCATGCCCGCGAACGCGAACGCCGCGGTGAGAGTCGAGAGTACGAGTCGCTTCAACACTTGTGAATTCTCCACCGTTAGCGATTCTTGAGCACTTGAGCGTACCAGCGTTCCAAATCGGCGTGGAACTTCGCCAGGGCCGGAACGTGGAGATAGACCATGTGTCCGGATTCGTAGAAGCCGTAGGTGATGTTCTTCTGGATTTGCGGCGCGAGGTACAAATGATTGAGCGCGTACTGCGTCGCGAAGAACGGCGTTGCGAAATCGAAATAGCCGTTCGCCGAGAAAACCTTCATATCGGGGTTGTAGGTCATCGTCTGTGCGAGATCCGGCGTGACGTTGGTGACGTCTTGGCCGTTGTGTTTGTTGTCCCACTGATTGCCGTCGGCGTAGATCAAGTCGTAGATCTCGTGACGGTACAGCAGCGGCGGATTGTACTTCAACGTTTCGCGCAAGTACTGGTTTCCCGTGGCGACGAACGCGCCGTCGATCGCGGCGTCGGTCGCGTCCCAGTCGGGCGACTCTTCCGGACGGTCGAGATTGTACGTCGTAAAGCGGCCGTCCAAGCGGCCGGTAACGATGCCGCGCTCGCGCATCAACTCGGCGCTAAAGCGATCGAAACGAATCCGTACGTTCGATTGGCGAATGTACTGTTCCGAGAGACCGGTAAAGCGGTGCAGCTTCGCGACGATGTCGTTGAAACGGTCCGGCGAAATCTGCGCGCCCTGGCCGAGGCCGTCGAGGTACTCGGTGAGCGCGAACTGTTCGACCTGCGGAAGCAGATCGTTTAGGCTCGCGAATCCGGGCACCGCGTGGTGATACCATGCCGTCGCGGCTTCGGTCGGAAGATACAAAACGTACGCCCAGTCGCCGCCGCCGATCGGGGTGCTCGGACCGTAGTCGAGATCGGCGTTGAGGTACGACGACAACAGCACGATGCCGTTGAGCGAAATGCCCTTCTGCGCCAGATACCACGAGAGCCCCGAGGCGCGCGTCGTGCCGTACGACTCGCCGAACAAGAACTTCGGCGAGTTCCAGCGATTGAAGTTGGTGACGTACCGTTCGATGAACTGGCCGAATGCGGCGATGTCCTTGTCGACGCCCCAGAAGTCTTTCGAAGCGTCGGCTTTACCGATGATCCGCCCGAAACCCGAGCCCGGCATGTCGATAAAGACCAAATCGCTGCGGTCGAGGATGCTGTAGCCATTGTCCAGCACCTTATATGGAGGCGGTCCCGTCAGCGCGCCGTCGGCGGTCTGCACGCGAACCGGCCCGAACGAGCCCATCCGCAGCCAAATCGTCGAACTGCCCGGGCCGCCGTTCCAGAAGAAGGTGACCGGCCGGCGGCTTGAATCGACGCCGTCCCGCGTATACGCAGTGTAGAAGACCCGCGCGGTGGCTGGTCCGTGCCGCTGCGCAGGGTAATCGTACCGGCTCGCGCCGTGTAGTTGATGGTTTGGCCGTCGATCACCAGCGAGTGGTGCGTAACGGCGTCGGCCGTTGTGGCCGGGATTGCCGGGGCGCGGCGGCCGCAGTCTTCGGTGCGGCAATCAGGAGCCCAAGCGCCAAGAATACGGCGGCGCGCAACGGTTTGGTACGCAAACGACGAGACCTCCAGAGTAGGTAGACCAGGCAGATTGTCGCCGCAGGGGTGGGTCCCTGCATGCCCATCGGCCGGGCCCGGTTCAAAGTTTTATCAAACGCCCGGGACGCGGTCGTAGAGTTCGTCTTTCAAACGCCCGACGGCGCGTTCGATCGAATCGAGGTAGGGAAGCATCGACATTTTGATCCGGCGCAAGCGTTCCTCGCCGGCCGGCGTGATCGCGTAGACGCGCCGCGATCGCTTCGTCGGATGATCCCAGGACGCCGAAACGAAGCCGCGCTCTTCCAGCCGCCGGAGCAGCGGATAGATCTTATTGGTGTTCACCGCCACGAGATCGCCGCAAATCCCCTCGATGCGCTGCATTAATCCGTAGCCGTGATCCGGCTGCTGCCCGACGAGGTGAAGGATCAGGACCGGAAAAACGGTCTTGCTCTTGATCGGCCCCCGGACGACCTCGTCTACGCGCCGTGACACAGCTGCTGTCGTCGCCGTCGCCGCCATGCTACGCGCGCGCCGCCGTGTGGAGATCGACCGCGTATCCGCGCTCGATCTCGGCGGCGTAGCGATCTTCGACGACCCTGCGCTTGATCTTCATCGCCGGCGAAAGCTCGCCGCTCTCCACGCTGAACTCTCGCGGCACAGGATGACTGACGAATCTGCTCGTAGCTTGCCAGGTCGGCAGTTTTGCGGCGCACTTCATCGCGCAACGAATATTGCACGTCGTCGCGTAGCACCAGTTCCTGCGCCGGCGCTTCTTTCGGCAGCGCAAGCTCCATACGCACCATGTCCCAGTTGGGAACGATGAGTGCAGCTGGGATGCGGGCGATTCATCCCAACCACCATGGCGGTTGCGACGAACGGCGAACGCTTGATTGCCGCCTCGACTCGCGACGGTGCGATCCATTTTCCGGTATCCGTCTTGAAGACTTCCGCTTGCGATCGGTGATGCGCAGATATCCGTTCGAATCGAGTTCGCCGATGTCGCCGGTGTGCAGCCAGCCGTTCTGAATCACTTCCGCGGTGGCCACGGGATCGCGATAGTAGCCTTGCATGACTTGGCGCCCGCGAATGAGGATCTCGCCATCCTCGGCGATCTTCACTTCGACGCCCTCGATTGCCTTACCGACGGCCCCCCAGGTGTTCGCCGTGAGTTGGCTCGTCGTCGTCACCGGCGACGTTTCGGTTAAACCGTAGCCCTGTAAGATCGGAACGCCGATGCCTAGGAACGTCATCGCAACATCGATGTGGAGCGCGGCGCTGCCGCTGCAGAAAAACAGCATGCGATCCAAGCCCAGCTTATCGCGCACTTTCCTTAGCACCAAGCGGTTCGCAAGCGCGTAGTGCAACGACAGCATGGGGTTCGGGCCGCGTCCCAAGACTTTGGCTTTCATATACTCGCGACCGGCCGCGAGAGCCCACGGCACCATGCGCGCCTGCATGCCGCCCGCTTTCATCGCCGCGCCGCGGACGCCGGCAAGCACCCGGTCGAATATGCGTGGCACCGACGTCATGACGAACGGACGAACGTCGTGCAGATCGGCAGCGAGTTCGCTCGGGTCGTGACAGATGTAAGTAGCGCGCGCCGCGAGCATGTAGATATAGATGATCGTGTGCTCGTAGATATGCGAAAACGGAAGGACCGAGAGCACGTCGCCGCCTGCAGGCAAAACCTCGAGTCCGGCGTGGAGAGCCGCTTGCGAATCGAAAGTCAGATTGTCGTTCGAGAGCATGACGCCCTTGGGGTTGCCCGGTCGTGCCCGACGTATAGATCAGGACGGCGAGATCGTCGGGATGCAGCGTCGCCTCGTAGGCGGCGGGCAATTCCGGATGCGCGGCACGGACTTGCGCGCCCTGCGCTTCGAACGCAACGAGGCCGTCGCTTCCCGTCGATTCGAAGAGACGCAGCGCGGCAGCGCCGCGCCGCTTTCGCGAAGATGGGCGAGCGTTTGCGCGTTGTCGACGAACACGAGTTTGGCCTCGGAATGTTCGAGGATGTACTTCGTGTGATCGAGCGCTTGCGTCGGATAGATCGGTACGACGACGCAGCCGGCGGAAAGCGTGGCGAAGTCGGTCACGATCCAGTCGACGCAGTTGTGCGCCACCAACGCGACGCGATCGCCGGCGGAAAGTCCCGCGTCGCGAATCGCGCAGGCGACGTTTCCCATCCGTTCGAGCAGTTTTTCGGAGGACGTCGCGACCCAGGCGGTCCCGGCTCGTTCCAGCAGCACCTCCGCGCGCGGCTCGAGCCAAAGCGCGTCGAATGAGATGCGGCAGCGTCTCCTTCTCGGGCAGGTCGGACGGCATCCGCGGGGTTTCACGGCGGCTGCAGAAAGGCCTGGCCCGCTCCAAACGGCCCGATGTCATGCCCGCGACGTCGAGCAGCTCGTCCAATGAGCCGTACGGGCCGTCGCGTTCGCGCAGTTCGACGATGCGCGCGGCGATGGCGCGCCCGACGCCCGGAACGCGGCCGAGCGTCTCCGCATCGGCGCTGATTCACGTCGACGTCATGCGCCGCTGCTGGCGTCGCGCGCGAACGCCGGCCGCGCTTCGCCGCCGGAACCGCCCGCTCACCAGCGCGCGGTACGTAGATCTCGTCGCCGTCCTGCACCCGCGCCGCGAGGTTGACTGCCCAGGGATCGGCGGCCGCAGAAGGGCCGCCCGCCAAGCGAATCGCGTCGCCGGCGCGGGCCCCGGCGCGCATTCGATACAAACCCGGGCGGCCCACTGCGCCCGCGACGAAGACCACCGCCTCGGAATCAGCCCCGGCGGCTTCTCGGCCGTGCCCCGGCTTGCGGCGCCCGGCGTGACCCGATACGTGCGGAGAGGGTTGGGCCGTCACCGCAAGCGGGGACGGCGCCGGATGCCAGAGGGCGAACGCCGCCAGCCCGAGCGCCGCCGCGATGATGAGTATACGCGTCACGCTGCACCATTCACGCGTGAAGGCTCCGACCGGAAAGGTAATGGCGGCTGGCGCCGCCAGCGTGTACGATAGCGGTTCTATGGCCGAGAGCTACGATTACCGACCGATCGAGCGCAAGTGGCAGGAGCGTTGGGAAGCCGACGCCATTTACCGCGCGCACGACGACGATCCGCGTCCGAAGTACTACGTGCTCGAGATGCTGCCCTATCCGTCCGGCGATCTGCACGTCGGCCACGCGAAAAACTACACGCTCGGCGACTCGGTCGCGCGCATCATGCGCATGCTCGGCTACAACGTGCTGCATCCGATGGGCTGGGACGCGTTCGGCTTGCCGGCCGAGAACGCGGCGATCGCGCGCGGCGTCGACCCAGCGACGTGGACCGCGGAAAACGTTCTCAACATGCGCCGCCAGCTGCGCCTCATGGGCACGAGTTACGACTGGACGCGCGAAATCGCGACCTGCGAACCCGAATACTACCGCTGGAATCAGTGGCTCTTCTTACGCCTGTACGAAGAAGGCCTCGCGTACAAGCGCGAAGCGCCCGTCAACTGGTGCCCGCACGACCGCACCGTGCTCGCCAACGAGCAGGTGATCGACGGGCGCTGCTGGCGTTGCGACCACTTGGTCGAACGCGCGCAATTTGTCGCAATGGTTCTTGAAGATCACGGATTACGCGCAACGCCTGCTCGACGATCTCGAAAAGTTGAACGGCTGGCCGGAACGCACGCGCACGATGCAGCGCAACTGGATCGGCCGCAGCGAAGGCGCGCAGTTCGCATTCGGAGTGGAAGGGCTCGACGCAAAGATCGAAGTCTTCACGACGCGCGCCGACACGCTCTTCGGTGCGACGTTCGTTGCGATCGCCGCCGAGCATCCGGTGATCGAGCGCCTAAAGACCATCGTTTCGAAAAAGAACGCCGCCGCGATCGACGCGTTTGCGGCGAGCCTCGCATCCAAGTCGGAACTCGAACGCACGAGTTTGATGGAGAAGCAAGGTCTCTTCACCGGAGCGTACGCGATCAATCCACTCTCGCACGAACACGTGCCGATCTGGGTGACGAACTACGTGCTGGCGGAGTACGGAACCGGCGCGGTGATGGGCGTACCCGCGCACGACGAACGCGACTTCGATTTCGCACGCAAACACGGGCTGCCGGTGGCGCAAGTGATCGCACCCAAAGGCGTAGAGCCGGACGCGCCCCTGACGCAGGCGTACCTAGACGATGGACGTTTGATTGCCAGCGGCGATTTCAACGGCATGTCGAGCGAACGCGCGCGCGGCGCCATCGTCGACCGCCTCGTTGCGATCGGCGCGGGTAAAAAGACCGTCAACATGCGGCTGCGCGATTGGCTCGTTTCGAGGCAGCGCTATTGGGGCACGCCAATTCCGATCGTCTATTGTGAGACGTGCGGCGAACAGCCCGTACCCGAAGACCAGCTGCCGATTCTATTGCCGCCGGGCGTTGCTTTTACCGGCGAAGGGTCGCCGCTCGCGCAGCTTCCGTCCTTCATCGAAACGACGTGCCCGAAATGCGGGGGCCCGGCGCGGCGCGAGAGCGACACGATGGACACGTTCTTCGAGTCGTCCTGGTATTATCTGCGCTACCTCGATCCGCACGGCCACAATCTGCCGTGGCGACCCGACGCGTTCGGCGACGTGGATGAACGTCGATCAGTACATCGGCGGTGCCGAGCACGCGGTATTGCATCTGCTCTACTCGCGCTTCTTTTACAAATTTTTCCACGATCGCGGCTGGGTAACCGGCAGCGACGAGCCGTTCAAGCGGCTCTTCCATCAAGGCATGGTGCTGTACAACAGCGAGAAGATGTCGAAGTCGCGCGGAAACGTCATCGGTATCGACGACATCGCCGAACGCACCGGCATCGATGCGATGCGGCTCTTCCTGCTCTACGTCACGCCCCCCGAAGACACCAGCGATTGGACCGACGAGGGGATCAACGGACGCGTACGCTTCGTCAATCGCGTCTGGCGGGCGTGCGAACCGTTCTTCGAACGCGCCGCTGCGGTCTCGATTCGCGAGCTTCCCGCGGTCGAAAGCGCCGAGGAGAAAGCGCTCCTGCGCGCCGTTCACGTCGCCGCGAAATCCACGGTCGACGAGGCCTCGACGCGGCGGTTTCACTTCAACGCCACGGTCGCGCGCCTGGACGAACTCGTGAACGCGATGACGACGGCAATCAAAAACTTGCCGGATTCGCCGGCGACGCTCTACGCCGTCCACGCACTGCCGGTCGTGCTCGCGCCGTTCGCACCGCATATCGCCGAAGAGCTGTGGATGCGCCTCGGACACGCGACGTCGGTGCATCTCGAGCGTTACCTCGAGCCGGACGACCGCGCCCTCGCGGTCGACGAAATCACGCTCGTCGTTCAGGTAAACGGAAAGATCCGCGCGAGAATCCCGACGACGCCGGGTATAACCGAAGAAGTCGCGCTCGCCTTGGCGATGAACGACTCCCACGTGCTCGGGCAACTGGAGGGTAAGGAATTGCGCAAGAAGATCTACGTCCCCGACAAGCTGCTCAATTTGGTTGTGTAGAGATGCCGGCGGATCTGGCGACGCGCTGCTGCATCGTCGGCGGCGGCCCGGCCGGGATGATGCTCGGCGTCCTGCTCGCCCGCGCCGGCATCGACGTGACGGTGCTCGAGAAGTATAAGGACTTTTTCCGCGATTTCCGCGGCGACACGGTTCATCCGTCGACCTTGCAGCTTTTGTACGAACTCGGCTGGCTCGACGATTTCTTGAAGGTCCCGCACAACGAGATGACGACCGTCGGCGCCAACGTCGCCGGCCAACTCGTGACGGTCGCCGATTTCACGCACCTGCCGACGCATTGCAAGTTCGTCGCGTTCATGCCGCAGTGGGACTTCTTGAACTTCCTGGCAGAACGCGGCAAGCGGTATCCCGGATTTCACTTGCTGATGGAGACCGAAGGGACGGGGCTCGTCGAGAACGGCGACCGCGTGACTGGAGTTCGCGCAAAGAACGAGGACGGCGAGTTTACGATCGAGGCCGATCTCGTAGTCGGCACCGACGGGCGACACTCTACCATCCGCAGCGCTGCAGGGTTCGAGGTGGAGAACCTCGGCGCCCCGATGGACGTTCTGTGGATGCGCCTTCCAAAGCACCCGGCGATCCCGTGCAGCCGCTCGGAACGCTCAACGGCGGACGCCTGCTCGTCCTCATCGATCGCGAAGTGTATTGGCAGTGCGCGCTCATCATCCCGAAGGGAACGTTCGAGGCGCTGAAGTCATCCGGCATCGGGAAAGTCCAGGAGGAGATCGCGCAGGCGATCCCCGCGCTGCGCGAACGAACGAAGGAGATCGACGACTGGGCGAAGGTATCGCTGCTCGAAGTGCGCGTCGATCGCTTGAACACATGGCATCGCGCCGGGCGTGCTGTGCATCGGCGACGCGGCGCACGCAATGTCGCCGATCGGCGGAGTCGGCATCAACTTGGCGATTCAAGACGGCGTCGCGTCGGCGAACATCCTTGCCGGTCCGATGGCCGAGGGTATCGTGACGGACGAATTGCCCCGCGCGCGTTCAGGCGCGCCGCACGTTTCCGACCAAAGTCACGCAAGGGATGCAGCTGTTCATCCAGCAGAAGGCGATCGAGCCGGTATTGGAAGGCAAAGAAGTGGATCGTCCGCCACTGCCCTTCCTGACTGTTCGATCACGTTCCGTACTTGCGCCGTCTTCCCGCGATCGCGATCGGACTCGGCGTTCGCCCCGAACACATCCGCACGCCGGATGCCTTTGCTTCGAAGAGCGCCTAGCTCGGGAGTGACTTAAAGTAGTCGTAGGTCTCGGTCATCCCCTCGAAGAGTTTCGTGACGGGTTGCCAGTTCAGCGCTTCTTTTGCGCCCGCGGAATCGAACTGCGCGTCGCGCGGATCGCCCTCTCGTTTGGGACCGGCGGTAATTGGAGCCTCGAACCCACTGATCTGAACCAGTGCGCGATAGATACCGTTCACACTGGTCTTGATGCCGGTTCCGATCACGTAACACCCGCCCGAGCCGCGCGTCAGCGCCAGCGTGTTGCACTCGGCAACGTCCTTGACGTACACGTAGTCGCGCGTCTGCTCGCCGTCCCAATCGATGCGCACGCCTTCGCCGCGCAGAAACTTGCCGATGAAGATTGAGATGACGCCGGCTTCGCCGTTCGGATCCTGGCGCGGCCCGTACACGTTGCCGTAGCGCAGCGCCGTAAAGTCAAGGCCTTTTTCCGACCGATAGAAGCGCAGGTAGTGCTCGGCGACCATTTTTGTAATGCCGTAGGGCGACGTTGGATTCTGCGGCGTCGAATCGGTGATCGGGAAATGCTCGGGATTGCCGAACGTCGCTCCGCTCGAGGCGAAGATGACTTTCTTGACGCCGACCTTAGACGAGTTGTTGAGGACGTTGAGCAAGCCGAGCACGTTGACCTCGGCGTCGTAGATCGGGATCGCGCGACGAGATCGCGACGGAGTGCTGCGCGGCGTGATGGCTGACGATCTCCGGCTTGAACTCGGTGAAAATCCGGCTGACGTTTTCGTCACGGATGTCCATGTGGACGAACGACGCGCGCTCCGGGACGTTCGCGCGACGGCCTCCGCCGTGTTCCCACAGCGAATCGAGCACGAGGACGTCGTGCCCTTCTGCCAGGTAACGGTCGACGATGTGGGATCCGATGAACCCGGCCCCGCCGGTAACGAGAATGCGCAACGCGCGGTCCTTTCAACTCTAGACAGAAGCGACCCGGCGTCGCAGGCGTATTCTAACGTGCCGCCCTTCGCGCTCATCCTGGCTGCAACCGCCGTCGTTCTCGGTACGCTGGCCGCGACGCCGCTGCCGCTCGATGAGCGCGCGCTCGTAGCAGCCGGATGCGTCGCGCTCGGTGCGTACGCGTACTGGAGACGCTGCGAGACTCGGCAGGTTCGCGCGGTGATTCTCTGCGCCCTGGCTGCCGGGGCAGTTAATGCCGTTTGTCACGAAAAAGGCGCCGAGGCGCCCTTCGAATTACGCACCGCCCGCTACGCCGGCGCCCTCGTTTCGCGCAGCGCAGAATCCCAGTTCGTGGTCGCGCTCGACGACGGCCGCAACGTCCTCGCGGAAATCCACGGCGATCCGCCGGCTCCGGGTACCCGCGTCGAGCTGCTCGGGCGTCTCGCATCCTTCGACGACGCGCGCAATCCAGGCGAGCCGAGCGAACGCGCGATCCAACGCGAACGCGGCATCGACGCGCAACTGGAGTCGGCGGTTCTGCTGCACGCATATCCCGGCTCGCCGTGGGATGCGCGAGCGTGGCTTCCACGCGCGCACGAGTGGGCGTACGCGCAACTGCAACGGCGCCTTGGCGAACCTTCAGCATCGGTCGTCGCTGGTGAGCTGTGGGGCGAGCGCGCGGCGCTGCCGCCGGACTTGCGATTGGAGTTCCAGGAAACCGGTACGGTGCACGTGCTCGTTACCGCGGGCCTACATCTCGGCGCCGTGGCAACGCTCGCACTGGTGCTGTTTTCGCTGGGCATGCCGCCGCGCCGCTTGACGTGCGCGCTCGCAATCCTGGCGGTGTGGATTTTCGCGATCTGGAGCGGCGCGCAATTACCGGCAATACGTGCGGCGACCATGGTATCGGTCGCGCTCGCGGCGCGCGCATCCGGACGCGCAGCGTTGTCGTGGAACTCGCTCGCGATCGCAGCGGCACTCGTGGCACTCCTTCGGCCGGAGAGCGTCGCGACGGCATCCTTCGTACTTTCATTTTCGTGCGTCGGCGCGATCTTTGCAATTGCGAAGCCGCTCGAGCGCCGAATGCACGCGCTGACCGCGCTGCCGATGCCGGTACGCGAGGCAATCGTTCTCTCGGTCGCAACGCAGCTCGGAACGTGGCCGCTTTCCGCCGCGATCTTCTTGCAGTTCGCCGCATACTCACCGCTGGCGAACCTGGGCGTCGTTCCGTGCGTCGCGGCCACGATGGCGCTCGGCGCCGCCCAGCTCGCACTTGCCTGGTGCGCACCGCTCGCACAGGCGTGCGCGAACGTTAACTCGTGGCTGCTGGCGTGGATGCTCGCGGTCGTGCGGACGCTGTCCTCGCTGCCCGGCGCATCGACCCCGATGACGCCGGCGCCGGCATGGTGCATTGCCCTGTACGACGCCGCACTGCTCGCGGCGCCGTGGCTGTGGCGCAACGGCGCGCGAACGGCGGCAGCCGCGGGCTTACTGATCGCAGCGGGATTCGTGCTCTGGCCGCCGCGCGGTTACGATGGGTTCTTGCGCGTCACGGTTCTCGACGTCGGCCAGGCCGATTCAATCGTCGTGGAAACGCCCGCCGGTCACGCGATCTTGGTTGACGCGGGCGGGCGCCTCGAACGCGGACAGCAAGGCGAAGATTCAACGGCGGAGCGAATCGGCGAACGAATCGTCGTACCGTTTCTTCTGCGACGCGGCATCCATCAACTCGACGCGGTCATCATCTCACATCCACACGGCGATCATGTCGGTGGCTGCGCCCCGGTACTGCGAAAACTACGCGTTGCAGAGCTCGCTGACGGCGGGCAAACCTACGGCGGCCACGCCTACCAGGATTGCCTCGACGTCGCGCGCGCCGAGGGCGTGTCGATCGTCTACCCTCGCGCCGGCACGAATGGCACACCGGCGACGGCGTGTCGTTGCACTTCCTCGGCCCATCGCTGCCGTTCATCGCGGATTCGCGAAACGACATCAACGAGAACTCGGTGGCCTTCATCCTACGTTATCGCTCGTTCTGCATGCTCTTCACCGGCGACGCCGGCGCCGCAGCCGAGCAACGTTTCCTTTCGGAGGGCGTCGACTTGCGGTGCGAGATTCTCAAAGTAGGCCATCATGGTTCTGCCTACTCGTCAACGCCGGCATTCATCGCGGCGGTTCGTCCACGTTACGCAATCGTCTCCGTCGGCCGGCACAATCTCTTCGGCCACCCCGCGCCGTCAACGATTGCGACGCTGCGCCGGATCGCGGCGACGATCTACCGTACCGACCAAAACGGTGCCGTCTCGGTTACGTTTCGTGACGACGTTGCGACGGTTACGAGCGTTCTTCCGCCGACCGCCATACGTTAACGAGCGCAGTCCCGATCAGCGAGTCGCGCGTAACAAGCGATGCGAGTTGCGTTTTCATCGAGATGCTCCGTATTATCCGGTCGTTGCGGCAAAACCATGTAGCGCACTTCGGCGGTGCTGTCCCAGACCGCGATCGTTTGTTCCCTCGGTATCGTTACGCCGAACTCGGCTAGAACGGCGCGCGGCTCGCGCACGACTCGCGCCCGGTACGCCTCGCTCTTGTACCACATCGGCGATGGGCCGAGAAGGGCGACCGGATAGCACGAGCATAGCGTGCACACGACGACGTTGTGGGTCTTCGACGTATTCTCGACGACGCGCAACGTAACGGGCGCCCAGTGCCCGAGGTCGACACCAAGCTCCGCGAGAGCCTCGTTCCCATCGGCGAGCAGGCGCGCGCGATAGTTCGGATCCACCCAGGCCCTCGCGACGATGCGATAGGCGGTTTCCTTTCGAGTCGCACTCAGAAAGCGCTCGATGGATTCATCCAGCCGTTCCTCCGTCGTCACCCCCGCCCGTCCGAGCCGCGCGACGAGGGCTTTGACGCGATTTGAAACGTCGGCACCGTGTACGTGCGCGGTCATTCGATGGCCTCTAGGTAATCTTCGAACAGATCCGCACATAAGGTATCGCCGCGAGGGGCATCCGCCCACACGTCGTTCGCTGCGAACCGAACCGTATACAGAAGGCGTTTAGGCGCGTCGCAGCGGCCGGCGGCTCGATCGTCCGCGAACGGGAACGTGCCGAGAACGCGCTCGACCACGCCGCTGCGGCGCTGCAGGTAACCCGGAAGCCGCGTGTGACCGTCGCGCCGTTGCGCTCGCGCGCGCACCGGTGCGCCCACTTCAAATCCCATCGAGGAATAGACCTTTGTGCTCGAGGAGGGATTCGATCGCAACGAGCCATCGCTCGTAGTAGGAGGCAGACGCGTAGTGTGCCGGGTCCATACTCTCGATTGCGTAACGAAACTCGTCTAGGTTGTAGATTCCTTTTAAGAGGAGGATACGATTAATCATGAAGACGCGCGCTTCCCACTCGTGATGGAATGGCTGACCATCGTCGCGACCGTCGATCGCGCCGTAGCCGGGGCGGCCGCCGACGTCGTTTACTCTGTTCATTGCCAAGACCGATTCGGCGCCGGTCAGGAACCCCCATCTCAACGATCCGCCTGTGGCGAGGAGGAGCGCCGCGGCCGAAGCTGTGAAAACCGAGTATTGAAACGGCGCACCGATGCCTCCGGCGAGGCTCATCGTTACGCCGAATGAAAGCAGCAGCAGCGCGCTCACCGTCGCGGTTAATCGCAACCACAATCCGGCAACAAGCGCTAGGCCCAAAATAAGTTCCAGGGCGGTCTCGATCCATGCAAGGTTCGAGATGATCGCATGCGGCAGGTACCAGTTCAAAATCCCGACGTAGGCCGTAAAGCGCGCGAACGTTCCCCAAGAAACGTTCGCCGCGCCGGGAGGTCCGAGCCAGCCGAAGCGGTCGGCGACCGAATAGAGAAAGGTCAATCCGAGCGCCAGGCGCAGTGCGACGGAAGCGTAGTCACGCACTAGTCACGCTCAGCAATCCGCCCCGCAGCAGTGTAAGGATCCGGCGCTTCAGGCGCCTTATGCTCGCGGGATTGGAGATGTTCGTGTCGCCGAGCGAATCGACGCGCCGTCCCATCATAAAAGGGAAGAAGCAAAGCGCAACGATGCTGCCCAAGACGGCGCGCGAGTCGATCTCGGAGCGGCCGTGACGTTCGAACAGTGACTCCAAAATCGCAAGCAATTCGGAGAAAAGTTCCGACGAGGGCGCAAACGGTCGCGAGGGGTCAGTGTCGCTGAGCAGCTCCCACTGCAGAAGGCGAACGATGGCTGCATTGCCGGCGAGGTAATCGACGTACGTCTCGACGATGAGAGCGATGGCTTCGTCGATTGAGCCCGCTCTGGACGAGCTCCGCAAGGGTTCGGTAACGGCTGCTCGCAGTCGCTCGGCTGCGCGGGTGACGACGGCTCGATACAGGGCGTTCTTACTCCCGAACAGGTACGAAGGCAAACCTCGAGAGACGCCGGCCGCTTCACAGATCTCCGAAAACGTGGTGCCCTCGAAACCGGCCAGCGCAAAAGCGGCTTCGGCAGCGTCCAGGACTGAAGTGCGCGATGGGCTGGGCTCACGGAGGGCATTCACCCCTGCAGTATAACTGGCTGAATGGACGTTCAGCAAGAAGCTGGCGACGGTGTCCTACTTGGCGGCGGCTACCAGGGCCGTTGCGGCCGGCAGGAACGAACGGGCCGGGCCCGCCCTACCGAACAGCTGCCCATCGACGTAGGCACCGTCGATGAGCAGTAAGAGCTGCTCGGCCAACGTCTCATGCTTTCGCACGTTCATCTTCTTCGCGAGGAGCGCAAGGCGCCGGCGCAGCTCGGTCTTGTTTCGTAGGGCTACGATCCGCGCCGGGTGATCGGGCGCGGGAAACTCCGTTGCGATATTTAGAAACGGGCAACCGCGGTATTTCGGCCCGGCAACATAATCCGCAATCCAACGAAGCAAGGCCCGAAGCTGTGCGGCGGGTTCGTCCGCATTTCGGCTTTCCATGATCTCCCAACGTTTCCAAAAATTTGCGTCGTCTCGTTCGAGGACCGCTGCGACGAGGTCGTCCTTCGTGTCGAAATGCCGATAGAGGCTCGTCTTGGCAACGCCGGATCGCTCGACGACGAGGTCCACGCCCACGGCCCTCACGCCTTCTTGATAGAACAACTCGGTCGCCGTGTCGAGGATGCGGTCTCGAACGCTCGCTCGGTCACCTTTCCCGCGCAATTTTCGTCGCCATAGAAACCCACCGTTCCCTATTGACACGCTACAGACCTGTAGCGTAGCATAACCTGGCACGGGATAGCAACAGACAGGTCTGTAGCGTACTGGGAAATTGAGGAGAACATGTCGCCAAACCACAAGGTAGCCGTCTACGGAGCGTCCGGGCACACGGGCCGTTTCGTCGTCGCGGAGCTTCTGGACCGCGGTTCGATACTACGATCCTCTGCGGGCGCGAGCGTAATAAGCTCGAAAACCTGGCGGCGGGCTACCCGAGGTCTTGAAATACGCGTAGCGAGCGTCGACGAGCCGATCGCGCTCGATCGCGCTTTTGCTGGAGCCGCTGCCGTCATAAACTGCGCCGGGCCGTTCGCCCAAACGGCGGAGCCCGTCATGGACGGGGCACTGCGCGCGCGCATTCCGTCCTCGACCTCTCTGCGAAATCGAGAGTAGATCTGCTGCTTTCGCTCGGTACGGTGACCTTGGCGCGCGTAGGAGTTGCGATATTCCCGCCGTCGCATTTTACGCCGGCCTAGCGAGATTTTTTCAGCAACCGCAGCTATGGGGGACTGGAAGAGCGCAGAGTCATTTCGATCGGCGTACGGCCTGAGCAGTTGGAATCCGAACCCACGGAACGCGGGCAACGAGCGCGATTTCTTCCGCAACGCAGAAATGGGCGGCGCCTCGTATTTTCACAAAGCAACTTGCATTTTCCGCAGCGATGCAGCTCCAAGAACGAATGGGCGGTTCCCGCGCCGCTCGGTCTGAAGCCGTTGTCGGTGAAATTTACGATGGCGAATACGGTTACCATCGCGCATCATCTGCAAGCGCCGGAATTCACTCGTTCATGACGACTGGGCGGTCCTCGACGTATCCCGCGAGGATTACTCGCCCCCGACTCCCGTCGACGAGAAAGGCCGCTCCGCGCAAACGTTCCTTCGTCGATGTCGTCGCCCGCTTCGGCGACGCCCAGCGCCGCGCTACGGCGCGCGGGCGCGACATCTACGCGGTGACCGCCCCGCTCGTCGTGGAGGCGCTGGACCGCATTCTGCGCGATCCGCACGCCGGCGGAGTTTTTGCTGCCGGCGAGATCTTCGATCCGCGAGATTTCCTGTCGGCGCTATCCCGGACCACTTGGTAGTGGAGCTCGAGCAGCTTTACAAGCCACGCGACATGAGCGCGGCACAAAGCGGGATGAACGCGAGCACGACGATCTCCGCTACGAGCAGCGAGCGGATGCGCCCGTAGGTCCGGGCTCGTCCGGATCGCGTCGGCACCGGCGGAGAGGCTCGCGTTCCAGCGCAGGAAGTGAACGGTCGGCGGAATCGAGAGGAGTCCGACCAGCAAGAACAGCCCCATCTTGGTCCAGAAAATCGGGTTGTGGAGGTAGAACTCCGCGCCCTTCAATCCAAAAATGACGCGAGCGACTCCGGTGACGATCACGACGACGGCGGCGATCCCAAAAAAAAGGTCGATGCGCTGCAGGCGCCGGGCGACAGGCGCAGCGAGTTCTTGTCGATAGACGGCGAGTTCCGTGCAAAGTACGGCGGTCAGGAACAGAATCGCGAGAAAGTGAGCGTAAGCGAGCAGGGCGTCGCGCAGAAGCATGGCGGAAGCGCCTCCAAAATCGGGACGATAGTTAACGTTGATATACCACAGCGAAACGATATATCACAACGCAACACCCGCCGCCCTTACGCCCTCCCTTGACGCTCCAGCCAGCCCGAGAGGAAGCCGATAAGATTCGCGATCTGATTAAAGTAAAGGCGCTGTCCGGAACTCAAGTGCTCGACGCTGCCGCGCCACGCACCGTCGCGCTGCGTCTCACCGCCGGGTTCCACCCAGAAACTTACGAGGAACGACGCCTTATGGCGCGATCCGCCGTCATCCTGCGACCGCATGCCCTAGAGCCTAGTCGAGGGGCGTTCCCGCGACGTCCCGCTTGGAGGCCGGAACGGTACCGGCTCCAAAGGACAGCCCGTGAGCATTCGTATCGCGCTCTTTGGGCAACCGCGCGTCGTCTCGGCGGATGGCTCGCGCGAGTACCAGCTTCCGCGCAAGACGCTCAACGTGCTCGGTTACTTGATCTTGAATCGCGCCCGTCCGGTAACGCGCGATTCCATCGCCTTCGCGCTGTTCCCGGATGAAGACGAAGAAAAAGCTCGCACGAGCCTCCGCCGCAACCTCTCGTACTTGCTGTCCTCGCTTCCCGACGGCAAACGGTTGGTAAGCGTCGACTCCTGAGCGTTTCATCTTGGAACACCGGGACGGCGCACGTCGACGTAATCGCCTTCGAGGACGCGCTTCGCGCGGGAAGCGACGAGGACGCCCTGGCGGAATACGCCGGCCAACTCTTGCCGACGATCTACGACGAGTGGACCACCGCCGACCGGGAACGCTTGCGCGACACGTTTCACGAAGCGCTCGTACGCACGATCGCGCGAGAACGCTCGCAGCGCCGATTCGACGCGGCAACGGCCCGCGCTCACCGGCTGCTCGAGGAGGATCCGTGGCGCAGGACGTCGTCCGGCAGTTAATCGCGATCCGTTACGAAGCCGCGGATCGCGCCGGCGCGCTGGCGGCATTCGAACGCTTCGCAACGCGACTACGCGATGAGATGCAGGCAGAACCGATGCCGGAAACGATCGCGCTGCGCGATGCGGTGCTGCGCGGCGCGCGGCTCGCGTCCAGCGATCCACGCCCGTCGACCGCCGCAGCCGGCGCTCGCGTCGACGTTGCGCTGCCATTCGTCGGACGCGACGCAGACATGCAGCGAGCGCGCGAGTGCTGGCATCGGCCGCCGACGGACGCTCGGGTTTGCTGCTCGTCGCCGGAGAAGCCGGTGCCGGCAAGAGCCGGTTCGTGACCGAGCTCGCGCGGCTGGTGGAACGCGAAGGCGGATCCGTGCTGCGCGGCTATACGCCGGGCGGCGGAGAGCACCGTCCGTACGAGCATTCGTCGAAGCGCTTCAAACGGCGCCGGATCTTCTCGACGATCAGATGAGCGCTACCCTTACGGACGATCGCGCGGCGCGCTTGCGTCTCTTCGATTCGGTTCGCAGCCGCCTAAGCGAATCGTCGCGCCGTCGCGTCCTCGCACTCGTGCTTGAGGATCTGCATTGGGCCGGCGCCGCGACGATCGATTTGCTCGAGTTCGTCGTGCGACGCTTAGAACGCGACCCGGTCTTGATCGTCGCGACGTTTCGTGACGACGAGCTGCCGCGCGCGCATCCGCTGCGCGCGCTCGTACGGCAACTCCAAGGGCGCGGTTCCGTGACCGAGCTCGTTCTCGAACGCTTGAGTGCGCCGGACGCTGCGACAGCCATGCGGGCCGCATCCCTGAAGCGAGCGTCGACGAAACCGCCATCGCTCGCGCGGTGGCCTGGGCGGACGGCGTGCCGTTGCTCCTCGACGAAGCGATGCGCGATCTCGCGGCGGG
Organism: Vulcanimicrobiota bacterium; assembly: GCA_963782265.1. Classification (GTDB taxonomy): domain Bacteria; phylum Vulcanimicrobiota; class Vulcanimicrobiia; order Vulcanimicrobiales; family Vulcanimicrobiaceae; genus CAWAJD01. Next base: position 43,346 of record CAWAJD010000035.1, on the reverse strand, counting down.
ACGCACCTCGGACGCGGCCGATATTACGACGCTCGTCGGCGAGCGGTTCGAACGCCTCTCACCCAAAGCCGAAACCGCGCTGGTCTTCGGCGCCGTGCTCGGCGAACGATTCTAACTGGATACGCTGGCCGCCGTCACCGGCTGGCGTGATAGCGAAGTCATCGAAGCAATCGGCGAAGGAATCGACAACGGCCTGCTTCGCGCAAGCTCGCGCTCGCCGGGTCTAGCGTTCTCCTTTCGACACGACCTGATTCGGGTCGCGGCGACGCAACGAATCGCCCAGCAGGAGCTGGTTCGCGCGCACGGATTGATCGCGCGCGCGTTGAGCGCACAAGCCGGCGAGGACGGCAGCCGGGCCGGCGAGATTGCCCACCACTTCGCAGACGCCGGCGAACCGCTTCGAGCGGCGGAGTACTATCGTCGCGCGGGGCGTTACGCGCTCGATGTGTTTGCCAACGAGGATGCGATCCAAGTTGCTACGTTAGGCTTGGAACTCTGCGGCGAGGCCGATCCGGCGCAGCGGCGCATGCGATACGACTTGATCGCGGTTCGCGAACATGGGCTGGCACGAATCGGGGAACTCGAACGATGCCGGGCTCGACGCGCGCGCGCTCGTTTCGCTGGCCGACGGCGCCGACGCGCTCACGACGGCTCTCGAGCGCCTTTTCGACGCGCATCGCGAAGACGCAGGGATTCGAGCCGAAGCGCTCGCGACTCTGGCGACGCTCGCCCCGGCGTCGCCCCGCGCGTCGAGAACGCTGCTGTACCTCTCGCGCTCGCGATGCAAACGCGCGCGGCGATTATTCCGCCGCGCGTGACGCCGCAATTCAAGCGTACGAGGCATTTGATGGAGCCGGCGAGGAGCGCGCAGCTATGATGGCGCGTTTCACATTGCTCGGCTCGCTGAAACTTCTCGGCGACACCCACGAAGGTGTGCGCGTCATCGACGAACTGCGCCCCCGCATGGAAGCCAGCGACGACTTGGCAATGCGCGCGGAGTTTCATCGCGTCGCATCGGCGATTTTGATCGAGGCGCTCCCGCTGGACCCGGCACTTGACGATGCGCGGCGTTCGCTGGCGTTTGCCTTACGGATCGGCGATCGCTTTGCGGAGGCGCGAGCGCGCCAAAACGTCGCGGTCATTGCGGCGCGAGGCGGTGCGTACGAGGAAGCCTTGGAGCAGCAGGAACGTGCGCTGGCTGCATACCTGGACCTCGGGCACGCAGAGGGCGCCGCCGACTCCATCATCAATTTCGCCGCCTGGTGCCTTTTCTGCGGCGACTTCGCGGAGTGCGAGCGGTTCCTCGGCGAATTCGGCCGCTGGAACGGCACAATCCCTTGACGCAAATGAAATTCGTCCATTTGCGCGCTCTGCTCCAAATTCGATGCGGTGAAAGCGATGGGGAGAACTCGCTCCTTGAAGCGCGGCGTCGAGCCGAGCCTGCTCAAAGCGTCGTTCTTCGTTGCGCGAATGAATCGCGAGTTAGCGCACAACGCGGCGGCGCACGGCCGCCTCGACGAAGCCGTATCGTATCTCGATGCGGCGCTCGAGGACATCGGTCGCAGCACGAACCGAGCTCACCAAGCGGAAACGTACGCGATATCCGCTAGGATTCGCGCTGCTATCGGTGACGAACGGCTCGCTCGCGAACACGCCTCGCTCGCGATGCGTATGACCCAGGGCGGCGAGCGCATCCAAGCGCTTAGCGAAATCGCCTGGAACTCAAGCGCCGCGCACGCACTTCTCGGCGACACGGAAACCGCGATGAAACTCGCCGAAACCTCCGCGGCCGCCGCCGTCCAAGAGGCGATGGACATGCCGGCGCGGTTAGCCGAGACCTTTCTGGCGCTGCCTTGGCACCGGCAAGCCGTCGACTATCTGTGGGGCCGCGACGTCCCGTTGCGCTGGCGCTAGCCGTCGTGCCGGTCGACGCCTTTCGCGTGCGCGGAGCGACGCGCGCCGACATTGCGAACATTGCGTCGATCCACGTCGCAAGCTGGAACGATCATTATCGCGGAATTCTCGACGATGCCGAGATCGACAAACGCACGATCGACTACCGCATCAACGCCTGGGAAGAGACGTTCGAAGTCCCCGGCCAGCTCACGTTCGTCGCGGAAACGAACGGCGGCGCCATGCTGGGATTCGCCAGCGCGCTCGTCATGCCGGCGGCGCCCGACGGTTTCGACTGTTACCTCGGACTGCTGTACCTCGACGCCGGCGCAAAGGGAAACGGCATCGGCCGCGCGCTGCTGCGCGCGCTTGCGGCCGATCTCATACGGCAGAACTGCAAGAACATGGCGTTGCGCGTCCTGCGCCGGAATCCGGCGCGCGCTTTCTACGAGCACCTCGGAGCACGGCTCGTACCCGGCGGCATATCGAACGACGCGGGATTATTCGACGACGTCGTCTACGCATTCGACGACATTGCAATCCTTCTCTAGCGAGTGCTACAGTAGCGCGATGCGAAAGCGCAGCGCCTCTTTCGCGCCGAATTGCGGCCCCTTCGCGAAGCGCTCGATTAGTTCGCCGCCGTTTGCGAGTACCACGCGTTGCGATGCTTCGTTGTCGACGTTGGCAACGATCTCGACGTACGGCAGCCCGCGCTCGCGCGCTTCGGGGAGCATGAGCGCGAGCGCCGCTTTCGCATACCCGCGTCCGCGTTTCCACGAGACGACGGCATACCCGATGTGGCCGAGGCACGTCGGCGGGAGCACCGCGCTTCCCGGCGTCCAACGAAAGCCGATGCTGCCGCAGAAGTCGCCGTCCCAAATCCATCGCCGAAATCCCGGAAGGCGCGGCACCAGCGTACCATCGGGCAGTTGAATCGGTTTACCCGCCGCGTCCGGATCGTCCAGCGACCGTAAGAACGATCGCGGCGAATAGCGGATCTCATCCAGCTCTTCGAAGCGCGCCTCATCGCGTTCCGTGTCGGGCGACCAGCCGCGCTCGAGCGCGTCGATATACCCGGCGAGATGCCGGGCGGCGGGGCGGACTAGCCGATCCCGCGTATGGCTTCCTCGCGAACATCGTTCCCTATTGGACTATTCTCGCCGTTTTGATGTAGTCGAGCTTCGGGAATTCGCGCGATCAGGTAGACGTTGCCTTGCGACGCGATGAGCTCTTGATCCGGCTGCTCGCCGTACCCCGCGTAGATCTTATCGACCGTCGACATACCGCTGATCACGTTACCCACCGGGGCGAAACCCATACCGTCGAGACGCGCATTGTCGACGAGATTGATGAACATATGCGTCGAGCGGCTGTTCGGTTCGCCGGTCGCCGCGAAGCTCAGCGTACCGCGCGCGTTGGTGCCCTTGACCGGATCGTCGGGGATCGTCGCACTCCACAACGCGCTAACCGCCGGCTTCGCGCGCCGCCCGACTGCACGACGAAGTTCGGAACGACCCGATAGAAACGATCGCCGTCAAAATATTTCGCCTTCACGATGTTATAGAGGCGGTCGGCGCCGTGCGGCGCTTGGCTGCGCGTTACCGCGACGATGAACTTGCCGGCGGTCGTGTCGAACGCGATCTTATACGTGGCGGCGCCTTGACGTTCGGCGGTCCCGCGCCGCACGCAGCGGCGCGATGGTGAAGGTTACCGCTGACGAAGCAGCGCAAGCGAAACGCCGATGGAAATTCTTTTCATGGTGCGAGGCTATTCTGAAGCAACGAAGATTCCTGCCGGCGGTTCGCCAATGATGGTTCATTCAGCGTTGCGGAGGGTCCCGGATGCCTGTGCGGATCTCAGCGGTATGGGTGCTCGCGGCGACGATCTTGGGCTCGAGCCTGGTCTTCATCGACAGCACGGTCGTCTCGCTCGCGCTGCCGGTGATTCAGCGCGAACTCAACGCGACGGCGCTGCAGATGCAGTGGGTCATCGAAGCCTACACGCTCGTCCTCGGAGCGTCTGATGCTGCTGTGCGGCGCGCTGGGCGACCGCTACGGCCGCAAACGTCTCTTCGTCGGCGGCGTGGTGATCTTCGCAATCGGATCCTTTCTCTGCGGTATCGCACCCTCAACCACGGCGCTGGTCGCCGCACGCGTGCTGCAGGGATCGGCGGCACGATGCTCGCGCCGGCCAGCTTGGCCATTCTCGGCGCCTGCTTCACCGGCGATGCGCGCGGCAAGGCGATCGGCACGTGGTCGGGGTTTACCGCCGTTGCGTCGACCGCGGGTCCGGTGCTGGGCGGCGTGATCATCGACCATCTTGGCTGGCGCTGGGCGTTCTTTATTAACCTTCCGATCGCTGCGGCCGTCATCGCGATTGCACTGATTTACGTGCCCGAAAGCCGCGACGAGGGCGCGACGGGTTCGCTCGACGTGCTCGGTTCGCTGTTGATCACCCTCGGGCTCGGACTGATGGTCTATGCATTCGTTACGTCGGGAGACACGGGATGGCAGGCGGGGACGATCGCGACGCTCGTCGCGGGCGTCGTCGCAATCGGCGTTTCCTTCGCGTCGAAAGCGTCGTACAGCAGCCGATTCTTCCGCTGAAGCTCTTCCGTTCGCGCGCTTTCAGCGGCCTCAACGCGATGACGTTCCTGCTGTATGGCGCGCTCGGCGCGCTCTTTTACTTTCTACCGTTCGTTCTTATCCAAGTCGACGGGATGAGCGCGACCCAAGCCGGCCTGGCGTCGTCCCATTCGTCGTGCTTATGGTCACGCTTGTCGCGCTACTCGGGCGGACTCGTTTACCGTCTCGGCGCGCGCACGCTGCTGACCGCCGGGCCGGCGGTTGCCGGCTCGGCTTTGCGGGTTTTGCGCTGCTGCCCGACCCGCACTATTGGAGCGGTATTTTTCCGAGCATTCTTTTGTTCGGTCTCGGCATGGGGCTTACGGTTACGCCGCTTACGACGACGCTGCTCGATTCTGTCCCGGAAAATCACATCGGCCTCGCATCCGGCATCAACAACGCCGTTCTCGCGGGTCGCAGGGTTATTGGCGATCGCCGTTCTGCGGCGCGATGCTCGCTTTCGTGTTTAGCTCCGCGGCTCGAAACGCGTATGACCGCGGCTTCGCTTCCGGATTCCGAACGCACCGCGATCCGCGCGCAAAAGGACGCGATGGCCGGCCGCCCATTTCATGATCGAACGCGACGGGGTCATCGTCAAGGCGCCTACCTCGACGCGTTTCGCAGCGTCGCGGCGGCGTGCGCGCTGCTAGCCGCGGCATCCGGCACTTACCGCGCTGCTAACGCTCGGGAAGAACGTTCAGCCGTCGGAACGATAATCCGGTGCAACGAATCGCATTCGCCAGCACCTCGGCGTTCCAACCGGCGGCTTTCGTCCCGGCTTCGTAACCGCTTTCGAAGAACTCCAGCAGCGACCGCGCGCGGATCGGCGCGCCGCGCACCGCAGCGTACGGCAATAGCCCGAGATGTCCGGTTCCGGACGGCCCCAGTGCGCGCCTTCGGGGCGCAACGGCTCTGCGCCAGCGTAGCCGGTTCCGGTGCGGTATAGGTATAATAGCTCGGCTCGGTGACGTTGCGTCGCCCGACCAAAATCCGAATGCGATGACCTCGTGCGAATACGCTTCGCGTTCCACCGGATTCGGCGACGGCGGCCGGTCCGAGTGCTTGCCCGAATAACGCGACATCGCGAGATCGAACGAATGCCAAAACAGCTGAACCGGGACTTTCCTTGCCGGCGAAAGCGCGCTGCGAACTCTTCGAGCACGTCGCGGAAGCTCCAGGCGATCGCGTTCCACCAATCGCGAACGCGCACCGCTCGTACGTTGGTGCTCGACGTCCTGCGCGAACGGCGTCGTGACGCCCATGCCGTACGGCTTTGCGTAGATCTCGATGGGAACCCCATCGCCGCGAGCGCGTCGATCACGCGAGCGGTAGAACTCACGCACGCTCAATCCGTCGCGTAACGCGCAGATCGCCGGCGCGTGGGCGCGATTCGAACGAATGACGAGCTGATGATCGATGAAGTCGAACTCCGCATCGAAAAGCGTCTCTTCGTACCGCATGCGTCGCGTCGCTATGCCGCGCGAACTAGGCACGAACGTCATGTTCCACCAATGATTGCGATGGCGCGTGTAGCGGAGTTGGATCTTGCCGATAATCTGCGAGAACAGATGCAGCGTGGTCTGCGTCGGCTCGAAATCCGGATACGAAAGTTCAGGCAGCATCGGGGAGGTATGCTTCGGAAGGCCGCTCGGCCCTGCCCCGGGTGTAACCGAGCCCCTGGAGCGGTATACTAGCCGCATGAATGAGGATCACTTCCCCTACCCGGACGACGAAACCGAAACGATCTCACCCGACGTCGCGACGGCCAAAGAGAAACCCCTGCGCCCCGGCGAAGCGGTCGCGCGCGAAGAAGATATCTACGGCGAGACGACGGCCGACGAAAACCGCCAAGATCAGCGAGATATGCACAGCGGAACGGCCGACGACATCGTATAAGCTGTGGGTAACGCGTGAGTAACGCGAGTTTCTTGTGGAGAGCATGTGGAACGAGCAGTTAACCGCTTGCAAACCGTTTTTGCACGTTGGCTACGATGTGTTCACTTCGGTAACACGAAGCGCGGAACGTAAAAGGCCGCAGCCGCAAGGCTAAACCGGGCGCACACGTCAGTGGGGGGTCGGCAACGATCCCAAACAGGCGACACCTCGGAGATCTCAAAGCCCGGGCGCTGAAAGGCGACGGGCTTTGTTCTATTCCGGCTCTTCGTTTGCGGGGCTATTGCGCGCGGCGGGCTTCGCCGGCGTGATAGCGATAGACGATTCGGGCTTTTGTGAGATCGTACGGCGACATCTCGACCTCGACGCGATCGCCGAGAAGAATTTTGATGCGGTGACGGCGCAAGCGGCCGGCAATATGCGCGAGGACCGTGTGCCCGTTCTCCAGTTCGACCGCGAAGGTCGTGCTGGGAAAGACCTGCTTCACGGTACCGTACAGCTCCAGGGGAGCTTCCTTTTGGGTGTCTCCGGTCCGCTCGCGGGGTGGGCGCATGGGCGCTCGACGTCTTGCCATAGACGCCCAGTCTCTCACGGTGCCGCCCCCTCGTCAAACGCCAGCGTCGCAAGGGGAACCCCTCTCCCGTGCACCCTTTTCTTGCTGCGACGTGTATAGTATGGTGTTACCAGGTTTCGAGTCCCGCATGCACGTTCCACGTACTAAGCGAGTCGAATACCGTTCAATCCCACCGAGTTACAGGAGACTCGTTAATGTACCAAGATGAATCGTTGACATGCGTTGATTGCGGCCGTCCCTTCCCGTTCACCTCAGGCGAGCAGGAGTTTTACGCCTCGAAAGGCTTTACCAACAAGCCCAGCCGCTGCACCGAATGCCGTTCCGCCCGTAAGGCCGGACGCTCGGGTGGCGGCGGAGGCGGCGCCTCGGCTGGACGTCGTGAGATGTTCAAGGCCACGTGCAGCCAGTGCGGCGGCGTAGCCGAAGTTCCGTTCCAGCCGCGTGGCGACAAGCCGGTCTACTGCCGCGATTGTTTCACGCCGCGGGCGGGCGTCCGCTAGGATCTCGGATCCGCAAGAAGGCCTGAAAAGGGAGCCGGTTTGACCGGCTCCCTTTTCTGTCGTTCCCGCACCCGGAAAGCTGATTAGGCCGAAGCCGCGTAGGCCCAGCCGGGCTCTTTGCCCGCGTCCGCTTCGATGAAGACGGCAATGTGTCTGCCGCCGGCTCCGTGAAGGGGAACCACCGTGACTCGCAGCCCGCGAATCCTGGCCGAACCCTCGACGGGCTGGCTCATCCGCTCCCAGCGGCCGGTCAACGTGCGTACCGTGCGTTCGATCTCGGCCGGCAGCGCGTCGGGCTTAGATTCTGCGTCGTAGAGCGGATAGAGCGGATCATCGGGCGACGGGGCCGACGCAAGCACGAGGCGGTACGTTTCGTCGAGCACGTAGCAGCGGGGGGCAGTGTGGTCCATCGCGCGTCTCCTTTCCATCCGCCCCTATCGTAGCCGCGTCAGCGGAACGGCCGCATCCGTGAAAACACCTAGATTTCGCATCGACTGGCCATAACGGCCCACCGATCTTGGAGTGACCGGGATTGCTATCCCGCGCTGCGAACGACGGCGGAACCGTGGCCTACACTGCGACGAACAACACGATCGAGACCGAGCGTCTGATCCTTCGGAAGCCGGCGGCGGAAGACGCTGCGACCATCGGCGGGTTGTTCGGCGACCCCGACATCATGCGGTTCTACGGGACGGGTCGGACCTACAGTCCGTCAGAGATATTCGAGATCGTGTTGAAGATCGAACGCCACTACGAGCAGTTTGGATACGGAGTGCATGCCGTCACACTCAAGGCGACCGGCGATCCGATCGGAGTCGGCGGATTGCAACACGTCCGCCACTGGACGTGCGTTCAGATCGGCGGCGCCTTCTCCAAGGAGTCGTGGAAAAAAGGATACGCTATTGAAGCCGGCTCGGCCCTACTCCATTTCGGGCTCACCACGCTGGGTCTCGAACGCATCGAAGCGAATACACCGGTTACGAACGCGCCTGCAATCGCGGTCGCGCGGAAGCTTGGAATGACGTACGAAGGCGTGACGCTCCGCGAAGGAACGGAATACGCCCGTTTCGCGGCGCTTGCCACGACATTGAAAGGACGCTCTACATTATGAACTCGGACCAGATCAAAGCTCATGCGGCCGGTTTCCTGCACGCGCTTGCAGTCAATCCGGATCTGGCGGCGCAGTGGCACGGCGATCTTACGAACGACCAGCGCGCGACCATGTTGGCCGCGCATCTCGGTCTGGCGCAAACGCCGTCGCAGAGCGACCTTCAGGCGATGGCAAAGTACGCAAGCGACAACCTGCCGGACGCCGTAGCAAAGGCGACGCCCGGAGGCAAAACAACGCTCATGGTTATCCTTACTCAGTCATAACTCGCCGCGTGCGGCGAGGCCTGCCACTTGCACGCGCGAGCTAACGCCGAGTTTTGCGAAGATGTTTGCGAGATGTGCCTCAACCGTGCGTTCGCTCAATACGAGCTGCTCCGCGATGCGGCGATTTGAAAAACCGTCGGCGACCATTTTCGCAATTTGAATCTCGCGCGCGGTCGGGCGGGCGGTTCGCGCTCGGCGGGCGGTCGCGTCCGACTCGAGCAGACGCTGCTCCGGCGGTGCGCCCTTTCCCGCTCGTTCGAGCGCTAGCGCAGCAAAAAGGTCCGCTCCCAGCGCCTTGAGGTCGGCGGCAACGGCTACGAACGATTCTCGCGAATTCGAGTGTCCGAGCGCTTCGTTCGCAAGGGTTCGCGTCATTGCCCAGTGCGTGCGATGCCAAGGTGTCGGGCTGTTGGTTTCGCGCCAGGCGGCGAGTTCTTCGAGAAGGGTCGCGTCTCTCGCTCGCTCGGCATATATCGCCAAGGCCTCGGGCAAGTACAATTCGGTGGGCTCAGGACCCGCGCGAACCCGTGGAAGCACCGCATCGATCGCCTTGCGTGCATCGTCCGGATTCGAACGAACCGCTCCGGCCGCCCACCATGCGGCGAACGAAACGGCCGAGTCGCTAATACTACCGGTAAGCGACCGGATTTGCGTCGCAATCATCGCCTCGTAGCGCAAGGGCCGGGCGCCGAGGACGGCAAGGGCCGCCTCGATGCCGAGAGCGCGGTACATCACCACACGATCGCTTCCCCGCATCAGCGCCTGCTCGACGAGCAGGGACGCCTCGTCGAGTTTTCCGGAGACGAGGCAGCCGAATGCCTCGAGATAGATTCGATACGTATTCGGTTGTCCGACCGCTGCAGCCGCAGCGTCGATCGCGGGAAGATGTTGGGTGATGGAGGTACTGCCGAACTGTGCGAGATCGACGATGAGCCGAATCGTCGCGAGCGCCAGCGATCCGCCGAAGTGACTCTTTTCCCGGTAGGCTTCGGCGGCTGCCAGCGCCGCTATCGAAGCGGCGTAGTTTCCCGAGCGTAACCCTACTAACGCTTCCGCTTGATGCATGCGCAACAGCGAGATTGCGTCGATTTCACCGCTCAATGCGAGGATGTCACGCTTGCAGTCTTCGACGACGTCTGCGTTCCCTCGATACGAGCGAAACATTGCCTTGGTCGAAAGCAATGCAGCCCGATCGTTCGCACCGTCGGCTAGGCCGATGTATCGATCGAAGGTCGCGTCGATCGAGTCGCCCTGTTCGAGATACCAGAGGCTTCTCATCAACGAGGCGGCGAGGAGGCCGATTCCCTCGCGCAAGCCGCGTTCGGCCGCCCCCTGTAAGGCGAAATCGAGAACCTCGCGCGCCTCGTCGAAACGGCCGATGAAAATCAGGCCGCTGCCGTATGAAAAATACTCGCGAACGAAATCTTCGGCAGCGGGCAGCTCGATTGCGAACGCTCGCCGGTACGCATCGCATGCCGTCACAACGGCTTGCCCAACCATTGCGGCGTGCGCCAGGTCGGCGAGCGCCTTGCGCTCGATTGCCCGATCGCCGCATGCCGCGGCCTGGCGGACCATCCGCTCCCGGTCGTCGAGCGTCGGCGCCTCGATGCTTTGCAGCGATTTCAGCACGCGCCGGCGATAGGGAATTTCGACCGCGATGGTCTGGCGAACGCCTTCGGCAATCGACGCGTGTGCGAAGCGTAGCGTTGGGCCGTCCGAGGTGAGAAACGCGGGGATCAGATCGCGCATCAACGCTTCGACCTCCGCGTCTCGTCCGTCGTACAACTTGCTTACGACGCGGTAGTCGATGGGATCTTCGATCAGCGAACAGAGCTGCAAGAACTCGCGAAGCGGCGCGCTCATCTGATGCACGGAACGGGCGACCACCGTTCGCATCGAAGCCGGCACGTCGTCCGGACTCGTAACGCCGGCGGCGAGCGTCTCTCTTGCAAGCACCGCCGCCGTCATGGGAATACCCGCCGAATGCGCGACGACGGCCGCGACGACATCGTCGGCCGCGTCGGGGACTTGCGCGCGAACGATCTCCGCAATGGCCGCGTCGCTCAAGCGGTCGAGCGTCATGGAGCGAAGGCGGAGTTCGCCGAACTCAGCCGATTCGTTGCGTCCGGCGACCACCAGCGCGAGGCGTGCGTCTGCAAGGAGGCGCAGAGCCTGCGAAATGACACGCTCGCTTTCGGCATCGACCCATTGAACGTCGTCAACGGCCAACAGTATCGGATAGTCGACCAGCAAGCCCTCGATCAATCGATAAAACGTCTCCTCTACGGAATCGTCGGCGTCACTCTGCGAAAGGCCCACGATATAGCGTTCCGCACCGCCGCCAAGCTGAGTCGTCACCGCCGTTACGAGACGTTTCGCAACCACGAGTGGTACTTGGCTCTGAATATGATGGCACTCGGTTCGCAAGACGAGCCAGCCGCCCGCAATCGCGTGTTGCTCCACCGCGTCGAGCAACGAGGTCTTCCCGATTCCCGAACGCCCCCACAACCGGATACCGCCGGCGACCGGCACTTCGCGCACCTTTTCAAGAGCGGCATCGATGGCCGCGAGTTCGGTCTCGCGTCCGACGATCGCGCTAGGCAAGCGACCACTCCGGACAGGCGTACACGGTGGGCACGAGATCGCGCGCGTTGGCGGCGCCTCGCGTCCGTTTACTTAATCCAACGTATTGCACCGATTCGGCGAGCGGGACGACCGTCGCTTGACGGCGTAGTTCTTCCAGTGCACCGCGAAGATCGCCCGACAGCGCCAAGCGATCGAGGGTTGGATCGCACAAGCGTGAAAAATTTCCGCCGTTCGGCGGCCGCGCGGCGCATCCGTACGTAGCGGCCAGATCGGGATCCGGCGAGAAATACTCGCCGAATAACGCAACGTCGAACCGCCCGGAACGAAGCGGGCCTTCCGGAGCCAGGTATACCTGCGCCGCATATTTGCGAAGCGATGCTTTAACGCCGACACGCGCGAGATGCTCTTGAATCATTATTCCGATTTGCTCCGCCGAGCCGTCGATTACCGCAATCTCGAGAGGCGCCGGGGGATTGCGGCGAAAAGTCTCGCGGGCGAATGCCGGAGCGTACTCGTGCGCGAGTCGAATTTCCGAGCCGGCAACGAACGGCGCTACAACCGAATCGTACGGCTCAATCATTCCGCGATAGATTTTCGCTACGATCTCTTTGCGGTCGATGGCTGCCGCAAACGCCTGACGCGATCGCGCGTCGCCGAGCGCGCCGGTCGCATTGAGGATCGCGTATCCAACGCCCGACCGGCGCCGAAAGAACGGAATCCCATGTTCGGAAAGGTACCTTCCAGCGACGAAGAGCGCAACGTCGGTCTCGCCGCTGGAAAGCATCACTTCCTGCGTACGGTCGTCGGCGAGATACGAGAGGCGTATCCGCTGTATCGCAGGCATTCCGCGCGGCGAGCCGTCCCAGCGTTCGCACGTCCATGCGTCGGGCAACCGTTCGCTTAAGCGGAACGGCCCCGTTCCGATCGGTATCCTGCCCGCGCGAATCAGGGCTAAACCCGGCGACCCGATCGGCGTAAAAAAGGCGAATGGGAAGCGCCGGTCGTCTCGGGTCAGCGTCACGGTGAAGCGCCGGCCGTCGTGAACGTCGATTCGATCGACTAAAGAGAACGGGCGCTGATGACCCCACGGTCCCGCGCGCAGACGATTGAAGCAATCGGCAACGTCTTGTGCGATGAGCGGCTTGCCGTCGTGCCACCGGAGTCCACTCCGCAGTTCGTAGACGTAGGATGCCGTGCCGCCGGCAAGCGATCGCAGCGCCGGGCGCACGCAGAGCGACCCCACCTCCGGCGCGGACGGATCGGCGCCCGCCAAGCCGTCGGCATACATCCAGCTCAATTCCGCAGATTCGAGATTCGCAGCGGCGTAGGCATCGAGTTCCTGACTGACCGCAACGATCGAAAGCTCGAGTCGATCGGATTTGCTCCGGCTGCACGCGATGAGGCATGACAAGGACGAACCCAAGACGAACGCGCGACGATTCATTTCGCGCGATATTCGCGTAAAATAGGGCGCGCTCCCTAGGTGCGCACTATGCCGAGAAGCAGATCGGAGCGGAACGTGCCGTCTCGAAGCGCTGCCAGGGTTCGAACGGCTTCGGAGACCATGCGTTCGCGAACCCACGGATCGCCCGGGGGTTCGATCATCAACGCAGCACAGAGCCGTCCGACGACCTCGGAATGCTCCGCAGCAAAAGCGACGTTCTCCACGTCGAACCCCGCATTCCGGAGCGATGCAACGGTCGCATCGACGCGGTCGTCGTGCGACGCATCCAGCGACGAAATGGAAATTGCGATGCGTCCCCCCGACGTCAGTTCGGCGCGAAGCCGTGCGGCGAGCGCAGGGTCTACGGCCCAGACCGATTCGATTGCAAAAATGGCTTCGTACGGACCGCCGGCCGCCGAACTCACATCGCCGAGTACGACCGCGGCGTTCGGCACATTGCGCCCCACGGATTCAAGAGCCGGCCGGGAATAGTCCATCGCGGTATATATGACGCGGTAGCCGTGCGCGAAAAGCCATCGTCCCAGAAAGCCGCGCCCGCAGCCGAGATCCAATACGCGCGTTCCATCGCCGATCGACATCCGATCTATTAGTGCCGTAAGCGTCGCGTCGTCGACGTAGTTGAGACGGCCGATGGCGGGCACGCAGCCTGCAATCCGAGCGACCGCATCGAGGTTTGCGTCGTCGAGAAGTTCGTGCAAGCGCTCGTAGTCGTCGCGGACGGTTGCCGATTCGGTCACGCGGGTTCGGCAGTCAGCTTCGAACGGAGCATCTCGATGTGCCGCTCGACCGTACGTTGGCTCAATCCGATCGCCGTTGCGATCTCCGCTGCGGAACGACCGTCCGCGACGAATGCGCGGATTTGGGCCTCGCGCGGTGACAACTGCGGCGGCCCGTGCGGCTCGCGCATGAACGTCCCCTCGCGTCCCGAATAGTGCGCTGCGATTTGAGCGAAGAGCGGCGCGCCCAGTTCCTCGTGCTCGGCTTTCGCGAATGTTAATTCCGTCGTCGCATCATCGCGTCCGAGAGCCGCGCGCGCGATGCCGCGAACCAGCGCTTTTTGCGCGCGATGCCACCGCGTGCGGTCTTCGAGCACGCCGCTGCCGGCGAGTTCGAGGAGCATTTCCTCATCGCGAGCACGTGCGGCGTAGAGAGCGAGCGGCAACGGCAGGAACATCGTCGTCGGTTGAAATGGAGCGCTGAGGCGCCGCAGAACGAGGCGGGCGAGTTCGGCCGCTTCCTGGGGGCTCTCGAGTGCGATCGAAGCGGCCCTCCACGATGCCAGCGTCAACGCCGACTCGCTCGCACCCGGCAGCGAGGAGCGCAACTCCTCTTCAACGATTGAGTCGTACGGAGCGTCGGCGGCCGACAGTGCGCTCACGGCAGCCGCGATGCTTAACAGACGGCGACGGTTCACACGGTCGGTTCGCCGGACGAGAGATTGCTCGACGAGGAGGGAAGCCTCGTTAAGGTCGCCGCGCGCGATTGCGACAAAGCCGCGGAGGTATCGATCGTACGTGAGCTGGTTTTCGTCAGACCCCGGCGGGTTCTTATCGAGGTACTCGACGATGGGTTCGATTCCGCGCTGATAGTGGTCGATGATCGTCTTTGTAAACTTCAGGACGGCCGAACGCATCGGCTGACGCCGATCGACGAACTGCGCGGCTTTCGCGAGTGCGATTTCGGCGGCATCGAAGTCTCCCATGCGGGCAGTAACAAAGGCTTCGCCTTGATGCAACCGCTGCAGCCACGTCTCCGACCCCGAAAGAACGCGCTGAGAAAGCGCAGCGCGTTTTGCCGCAGCGAATCCATCGGCATCCATGCTCATCGCGCGCTGGAGCGCTAGCGTGGCGTAGAGTGCGAGCCGGTCTTCGGGCGTAACGGCTCGCTCGACGTATCGTTCGAAGACTGCGAGCATCTCGCCCGACTCTTCACCGTACCACATAACGGCCATATACATCGCCGCGAGTTCGCCGAAGCCTCGCTCCAGGTGAAACTTTGTGGCCGCATCGAGCGCCGCTTCCAAAACGGCCCGCGCTTCGACCGAATCGTCGCTCGCATTTAGGGCCATCGCGTACGTCGTGTAGCTGCGCGCGAAGTCTTCGTCGATCGGCTCGGCGAGTGCGAACGCACGCCGAAACGCCCCGGCGGCAGCGGACCAGACCCTTCGCGCGATTGCCTGCCGCGCAAGCGTCAGCAGCGCGTCCCGCTCGGAAGCGCGATCGCCGTACGCGTTGGCCTGACGCCTCATGCGCTCGTAGTCTCCCAATCCGGGATCTGCGAGCGATCGCAACGCCTGCAGGATACGGCGACGGTGCGGTGCGTCGATCGGAATGGTTTGTCGAACGGCTTCGGTAATCGCCGCGTGCGAGAAGCAGAACATCCCGTCGACTATCCGCAAGTACGTCGGTACGGACGCCTCGATTGAAGTTCGAGCCGCTTCCACGTCTGGAAAGAGTTTATCCAGCAAGCGCCGTTCAAACGGCTCGTCCATAATGGAGCACGTTTGCAGTAGTTCGCGCTGCACGTCGTCCATTACGTTCACGGCCTGCGCGACGACCGTGCGGATCGACGTCGGAACGCGAGCTGCGTCGTCGATGCGCGCCTCACGAACGTTGCGCGCCACGATTTCCGCCGTCAGCGGGTGTCCGGCCGAACCGGCGACGATCGCCGCCACGACCGAATCCGGGGCGTCGGGCGCGGCGGTTCGGGCGATCGCTTCGATCGCGCCGTCTTCGAGTGCGCCGAGATTGACCGCGCCCACCGCGCGTGCAGAAAAGCGTTTGGATTCCCGACCGCGTTCCGCAACGAGCAGTGCGAGAGCCCGCTGGCCAAAGAGTTGTAAAACACGCGACAGGACGATTTCACTGTCGGAGTCGAGCCATTGTACGTCGTCGACGGCGAGCACCACGGGGACGTCGACGAGTAACCCCTCGAGAAGACGATAGAATGCCTCCTCGACGTCGCCGCCGCCGGGCGCTTCCAGTACGGCGAGGCCGGACGTGTAGGTCGCCGCTCGTTCGCCCAACTCCACGGACGCAGATCGGATGAGTCGCCCGATGGTAATCAACGGCAGTTGCTGTTCTACGAGGTAAGATGCGGCTTCGAGCACGAGCCACCCGCGTTCTCGGGCGGCGTTTACCGTAGCGCCGAGAAAGGCCGTTTTCCCAATGCCGGCAAGGCCCGAAATTCGAAATGCGCCCGCATTCGGTGCATTCCGAATCGAATCAAGCGCGGCATCGATCGCCGCTCGTTCGGTCTGGCGACCACGCAGCATTTCTCGCGGTGCTTGCTCCGAAGGTCCGCGCGGCTCCTCTGAGCAGAGCGCCGGTCGCGGCAGACTCCTTGCTCCCGCGACCGGCGAACGGATGCGCTAGGCTGTCGCGACGTTCTCTATGCTCGGCGGAACGAAGACGATAACGAACGGCACGTCGAATAACGGAGCCGCTTGCGCCGCGGCCATTGCATGCGGCGCGGTGTGCTCGGCCATTCGCTCGACGTCGTCGATGCTCAACGGCTGTGCCAATCCAAGTTCCGTGCGAACGATGTCGGCGCGGACGGCGGGCGACGTTTCGGCCTGCCAGCGGGTGAAGAGTTCGGGGACGGTCGCGAGCGCGCGCAAAAAATCCGCCGCGATCGCTTTGATCTGGTCAGGTGGAGTCATGGTCCTCTTTCTTGATGGATGGTGAGTTTTAACTATGTCACGGCCGGCTGCGAAACCATGGCAAAACGCCTAGAAGCCAAGAAGCGCCTTGAGGATTCTGCCGCCCCGCGGCGAACGGTCGGGACGCCCACGAGTACGCTTGTATTGCTTTCCCCGCCTGCTCCTCCGACGCGTCTGCCCGAAAGTTGCCCTAAAGCCGGGGGCAGCCACGATCGCTGCGTACCCTTGGAGGTCACGTCATCACGGTTGGATGCCCTGCGACGCCGGTTCGGGATCACGCGGCTCGGCGATACGACTCGGCTGGATCGAACCGGCATTCCCACCGCGACCGCCATCGTTCCCGCCGGCGACGACCTGATCAGCGTCTATAACGGCAAAGGCACGTCGCGAGCCGCCGCGTACGCCGGCGCGGTCATGGAAGCAGTAGAACGGCAGGTTACGGCGGCGCCGAAAATCGCCACGTTTCGCGCGTCCGTGGTCGACGTGCTCGCTCAGCTCGACCTGCGCGCGCTCGGCTTGCGCGACGAGGCGCTCGATCTCGAGATCGATTGCGTTTGGGGCACCGATTTGCTATCCGGCCGCAGCGTCGCCGTTCCCGTCGCGAACGTGCAATGTCCGTGGTTCGGTACGAAACTCTACGATGTAACCTCGACCAACGGCCTGGCGTCGGGGAATACGTGGTGCGAAGCGGCATATCACGCGCTCTGCGAAATGGTGGAGCGGCACGTGTGGGCACTGCATCACACGCGTTCGCGGCTGCTGCCGCGCGTCGTCTTCGGTCCGAGCGCGAGCGATCGTTCGAGCGCCCTCGAGATCAGGCTCCCGACGGCGTGCGCGAGCGTCGACGAGCTCGCGCAGACGCTGTCGCGCGAGGGAGTGACGTTACGCCTCTTCGAACTCGATGAAGCCGGGCTGCCGCACGTGATGACGGCTTCCGTTTACGATCCGCACCTCGAACCGCCGATGCTGCACATGGGATTCGGCTGCTCGCTTTCACCCGAACACGCGGCGCTGCGCGCGATCACCGAAGCGGTCCAGTGCCGCGTGGCGGATATACAGGCGGCACGTGAAGATTTGCTGCGCCCGGACGATCCGCCGCACGGCCGCATCGAACACGGCCGCCGGTCGCACACGTTGCCGGTGGGTGCGTGGTTCTACGACGCGCCGCCGCGCGACGCGATCGATTTTGCATTACTGAGGGACCGCTCGACGCGCGATCTCGCGGAGGACCTGCGGCGAGTGATCGAGTCGTTGCGCCACATCGGCGTCGGCGCGGTCGTTGCCGTGGACCTGACGCCCGGCGAAACGGAATTCAGCGTCGTGCGCACCGTCGTGCCCGAACTCGAAACGCTCATGATCGACGGCCGCTTCGGAAAGTGGACCTCGCAGATTCTCAATCCGTTTTCGCTCGTGCGCTAGAATCGAGGCGGCGCACCACCGAGCGCAGCGCGAAACGAGCGTCCCATCGTTTGAGATCGCCTTCGCGTTCGGCTATCGCGCGCACCTCATCACGCGCGCGTTCGGGTACGAGCGCTACGACGTCTTCCCACGTTCGATCCATATAGAAAATCGCACGCGTTCCGTCGATCAGCCTAGCCGCCTCGGCTTCCGTAAGGAACCCGCGCCGCTGGGCGAGCCGCGCGACGTAGCGAACGTTCACGGACGGAACGGTCAGCGCCGCGTGCGTCTCGGGGTGAACCAGCATCGCCACTTCGTCGTCGCCGTCGATGATTTCGTTGGCGTACCAGCGCGCGATCGCACCGAGCGGCAGAAAGCCGTACGGAGCGCACTCGGCGGCGCGCAGCGCACCCATCGACGAAGCGCCGAACGCACGCGTTCGTTGCGCCGCGCGATAGCACTCTTTCGGCGAAGGGGCGAGATCGTGGTGAAAAACGCCGTCAATAAGCAAGATAGCGTCGAACTCATACGACACGCGTTCGACGTCGCCGCGCGCGGCGGGCGGCAGAAAGGTGACGCCGCCGAAACCCCGCCGGTCAGCCGGCGGCAAAGAAGGGCCGCAGAAAACGGCCAGGCGCTCGCACGTCACCATAGCCCGCTGTGCTTACGCACATGCGGGCTACGGTGCCTGCGCGATCCCTAGGGCTGCATCGTTGACATTGGGGTTGGTGACGGCGTCGGCGTGGTTTGCGCCGATGCCGCCTTCGGACTCACGCCGCCGAGGGTGGCGGCCAACGCGACCACGAGTGCGAAACCAAGAAACCAGCGTGACATAGTTGCAGATCCTCTCTGGTGAATGGGAGTCAAACGGACTCCAGGGTTATGCCCCGTCGATGGAGCGCCACACGTAGCGCACTGTCGGCCGCTTTGCGATCAAGCGAGCCCTAGAGGTGCTCGGGGCCGTTCTCTTCGAGGACGCGTTCGATGGCCGCCTCGATACGTTCGAAGCCCTTACCACCGGCTTGGAAGTGCCGCAATTCGTGCTTGCGGTTGAACACGTAAAATGCCGGAACGAACTGATTTTCAAAACGGTCGACGATGGAATGATCGTTGTCGATCGCCACCGGCTGCGTGAGCTTCATTTCTTCGATCGCGTCTTTCGAAACGACGTCGACGTCGAGCTCGTCTTCGGAGCGCGGCTGATGAACGGAAACGAACTTCACACCGTGTTTCGCGAACTTGTCGCGCCACTGCGCGACTTGCTCCGCACTTTCGTGGCACAGATAACAGCTTTTCGACCAGAACGAAACGACGACGGGCGTGTCTTTCATCGCGCCGGTTTCGGGCTTGCCGTTGAGCCAGGCAGTAGCCCCCTCCAGCGATGGAAGAGGGCTACGCATGCGTAATCCCACTTTGGAAACTAGACCGTCAGCAGTGCTTTGCCGGGCTTCCACTCGGCCGGACACAGGCCACCGGTTTGCAGCGCCTGCAGTACGCGAAGCGTTTCTTCAACGCTGCGGCCGACGTTGTCGGCGGTCACGACTGCGTACTTGAGCGTGCCTTCCGGATCGATGATAAAGAGGCCGCGCTGCGCAACGCCCGAGTTCTCGTCGAGCACGCCGTACGCGCGGGCGGTCTCTTTCGTAAAGTCGGAAGCCAGCGGATACTTGGTGCCGGCGATGCCGTTCTTCTCTTTCGGCGTGTTCAGCCACGCCCAGTGACTGAAGACCGAATCGGTCGAGCAGCCGAGAATCTCCGTGTCGAACTCCTGGAACTCAGGAAGGCGATCGGAAAGCGCCGTGATCTCCGTCGGACAAACGAACGTGAAGTCCAGCGGATAGAAGAAAAAGACGAGCCATTTGCCCTTGTAATCCGAGAGCTTGATCGTTTTGCCGAGATCTTTCGCGCCGGTCGCGCCTTTCGTGCTCGCGAGCTCGAACTCGGGAGCCTTTTTACCAACCTGAGCTAACATCCGAACGAAACCTACTACTTTCTGAGGAAAAAGAAGATGGAGGCGGCGAGGGTTTCTGCCGCCTCGCGAGTCTACCCTAATCAGCAGAAAGTGAACATGACTTTCATCCCTAGATGGACTCGGCGGCGTGTCGGGCGCTCCGGCATGTCTGCTCTAACTGACATAAAAGCTGCATTACTTGACAAATAGTCATCTATACATTACATTTTGTCACATGCTACAGACACCCAATCCCACCACCGCCGCCAAGAAACGCTATACGATCGAGTTCGGGATCGCCATGTTGGCGTACGTCGGTATAATGCTGGCGACGCGCTCGTTCTGGGGCAACGTCACCGGCCCGATGCAGTTCGTCGTCGCGCTTACGCCGCTGATTCCGATCGCTTTCGTCTTCGCGGCCATCGTTCGGTATGTAAGCGGGGTGGACGAACTGCAGCGGCGCATCATGGTCGAATCGTTGGCGCTTGCCGGCGGAGCAACGGCGTTAATCGCCGTCACCTATGGGTTCCTTGAAGGCAATCCGCTGCCGCGGCCGTCGGCGTGGGCGACGTACGCCGTCTTCATGGTCGCCTGGATCGTCGCCGCCCTGATTCTGCGGCGGCGGTACGAGTGAAAAACCGCCTCAAAGTCCTTCGCGCGGAAAACGATTGGTCGCAGGCGGAACTTGCCGACCGTATCGGCGTCGCGCGGCAGACGATCGTCGCGCTCGAAGCGGGCAAGTACGCACCGAGCCTTCCGCTCGCATTCAAACTCAGCAAACTCTTCAACAAACCGGTCGAGGAGATCTTCGACCCCGAATACGCCGACTAGAACGGCAAGGAGAATCGGACAATGCTCGCGATCATTTACGCGGTGCGTATCGCGCTCGTTTTCTTCCTGGCACTCGCCACGTTTGCGCCGGCCGCCGCCTCGCCGTTCGGAGACGCACCGGCGAAAGTCGATTCGTTCGACTCCGGGACGTTGCACGTCGACACCTACGGGCACGGCCCGAAAAACATTATCCTTATCCCGGGCCTCGCCGGCGGACCCTGGGTCTGGTTCGGCACCATCGACTATCTCACCGCGGGCGCCGGCGCCGATAAATACACGATCTACGCACTTACGCTCCCCGGTTTCGACGGGAAGCCCGCGACGAAAAAAACACCGTTAATCGATACGTTCTCCTCCGATTTTTGGGCCCTTCTCGACGCGAAGAACATTTCCAAGCCGGTTGTGATCGGACACAGCTTAGGCGGCACGCTCGCGATCGCGCTCGCCGAGCAGCATCCGGAACGCCTCGCCGGCATCGTCGCGGTCGACGGTCTACCGGTTTTCCCGATGCTCGCCTCGGCAACGCCGGACAAACGTCAAGACATGGCGACGCAGATGTCGGCGATGTATGCGACGATGAATGCCGCCCAGGAACTCGCTGCGGAAAAGAAATACATGGCGTCGGTCGGCACGAATAAACCGGAGCTCGTCGATTCGACGGCGCAGCTGATGGCGAAGAGCGATCCGAAAGCCGTCGGCGCGTGGGCGCAAGCGGACATCGATGGCGACCTGCGTCCGAACCTCGTGAAGGTCACGATTCCGTTCGTCGAGATCATGCCGTTCGATCCGAGTCCGCCGCAACAGTACACGCAGGATCAGCTGCAACAGTTCTATCAGCACCTCATCATCGACGCGCCCAAAGCCACCGTCGTCGCGATCGCGCCGTCGAAGCACTTCGTAATGCTCGATCAGCCCGACGCCTTCTACGCCGCGATTACGCGCTTTCTGGGGACGCTCCGGTAGCGAGCCCGTAGCGCGCGCGCACGCGCACGGCCTCGACGTGATCGTACGAACGCGAGGCTTCGTTCGCAAGATCCTCCAGCAGCTCGACTTCCTCGGGGTCGAGCTGCGCGCCGTTTCGATGCGCGCCGTACAAAGTGAACGAGACCAGCTCGTGACGCACCATCACCGGCACGGCAAGCACGTAGATCGCGGCGTTATCGCGATCGAGATACGCGCGCACTTCATCCAGCCACATACGCTTCTCGCCGGAGAGCAGCATGCGCACGAGCAGGTGATTGGCATCGAACCCCGGGGGCGCAACCGTGGTTTCAACCGACGTCGCGACGCCTTCGAAGCGCGAGCCGTTGGCCGCGCGGCGGTACAGCGCGCCGGCCGCCAGCTCCATCGCGGCGACGGGCACTTGCACCAGCCCCTCGGAGATTGCTGCTTCGTCGGTAGCGTAGGGTAACGCCGCGGCGGCTCGGCGAATGTACGCTTCGGCGTCGCGACGGCGGCGGAAGAACACCGCTTCTACCGTACGCTCGACTAAACGGTTGATGCGATCCAAGAGAAATCCGATCGCGATCGTTGCAAGCAGCTCCACGCCGAGGGTGAACCGGCCGAGCGAGATGACGCGCGAAAAGAGCCAGTCGAGCAGCGAGATGAACGCGATGACCGCAACCGACAGCAAGCCGTAAACCAGCGCACGATTGAGGACGAAGTTGACGTCCATTACGCGCAGCCGCAATACGCCGTACGCCACGCAGATCGGCATCAGCACGACCGCGAACCCGACGATCTGGCCGACGTCGAACGAAACGCCCGGAATATAGTATACGGCGTATGCCGCAAACGAGACGATCGTGCCGATGATCAGAAATCCGTAGCGCTGGCGGTCGGCCGGATTCGCAACCGAGTAGTTCTTGACGACGATGAGTGCGGCAAAGGCGAACGTGAAGAGCGGGATTCCCGTGGAGACCAGAACGTTCCACGCCGGCGTGACATCGCTCGTCTGGACGATGAAATAATCGTAGACGCTCAACGCGAACGATGCCGCGATAAAAATCCACACGAACTTATCGACTTTGTGCCGCCATCCGCGCAAGTCGCCGTTGGGAAACCGCAGGATGAACGGCAGTAACGGCAACGGGCTGCACGAGCCGAACACGACGAGCAGCATAAACGCGAGGACGTTAGCGGCGGCGTCCGGCAAGAAGTGCGACCAGTAACCTAAGACCGGCAGCGTTCCGAAATAGCCGATGGCGAAAAGATAGAACGACCACGACATGATCGACGGCCGCAAGAAGACCAGCATGAAGGCGACGATTAGAAACACCGTCGGGGGAGTCAGCGCCAGGAACCCGCCGATCCGCTGTGCGAGGCCGAATCCCGGCACGGGCACAGCCGTCAGCGTGACCGAACGCACGACCCCGTCACGCTCGAATCCGATCGTCCGCGTTTCGCCCACGTATGGCGTGTTGATCCGAGCCCATGCGTTGCCGACGCGATAGGCGGTTAAACGGTCGCCGGCGCGCATCCCGGCTTTGTCCGCCGGCGAGCCGCGATCGATACCTTGCACGATCGGATCCCCGTTATTCGTCGTCTCGATTCCGTACGTGCCGCCGCCCCAGTCCTCCAGATAATCCACCTGCCCGGCGGGCGTGTAGTACACGATCGCCACGACGATCGTGACGACGATTAAGATCGTGCGCGCGAGATACGTGCTCAATGCGCCGGCAGCGATTCGTAGAAGCTGACGCGATCGGTCGAGCAGAGGTCGACGCCCGGGGCGATTTGGATGGTCCCGTCGTCGTAGGTCGCCTGCAGGTCGTAGGTACAGGCGTTGTCGTCGACGTCGACGGTAACGTCCATACCGCGCCCGACGTCGATTGCATCGTCGTAGCCGAGCAGATCGGAGCTCCAATGGGCGGTCGCTACGCTGCCGATCCGCAAGTACATAATCGCCGCGTTGCCTTGATTGAGAACCAACACGCGCCGCGTGGAGGCGCGCGCCGGCACGGCGAGCAGTGTGGCGGCCGCGAACGCCGCGGCAAAGGCGCGAAGCCATAACATCACGACGGACCTAAGTTGACGCTCAACGTCGCGGCCGCCTTCGGGTCGATGCCGAGAGCGATGCCGGCGTCGCGCAACCCCTTGAGCACGCGCGCGTTAATCACGCGCTTGAGTTCGAACTGGCGCAGCGGCGCCGTCTTGATCGACGCACGCAGCACGACGCCGGTCGACGACATCGAATCGACGCCGATCGTTTCGACGGGATCGAGCATCCAGTCGCCGTAGCGCTCCTCTGCAGCCAGGGCGACCAGCGTCCGGCGCACGACGTCGATCGCGGCCGTGACGTCGGCGCGCGGGTCGATGGGCACGCGATAATCGACGCGCGACCAGTTGCGCGAGCAATTGACGACTTGCGTTACTTGTCCGTGCGGAATGGTGATCAAACTGCCGCTCGCATCGCGTAATTGCACGACCCGAAGCGTCATGTGCTCCACAACCCCGCTAAATTGGTCGACGACCACGTAATCGCCGACGACGTATTGGTCTTCGATCAACACGAACGCGCCGTTGAGGAGATCGCGCAGCAAGTTCTGCGCGGCAAACGTAATGCCGAGCGCGGCGATGCCGCCGAACGTAAGCACGGTGTTGTTGGTTACGCCGAGAGCGCCCATCCCGCCGAGAGCGGCGACGAAGACGATGACCATGGTCGCGAAGCCGGCGAGCGCGCGCGCCAGCGTCGGGATGCGCAGGAGCAAGCGGGCTCGCTCCTCACTGGTTTCGCTGACCGTCGCGCGTTCGCCGTACATTCGCGCAATCTGCGCGATCGTCAAATCGGCGATGCGGACCAGCACGAACGCGGCGACGATGATGACGACCACCCAGGTCGTGCGCCGCCGCAGCGTATGCGAAAACTGGGTCGTCTGCGGGAAGAGCGATAGCGCCCACACGATCGTTAGAAACCATGCCAACGCTAAGCCCCAGCCGAGGATGCCGGAAAGCGCTTTGAGCGCACGCAAACTCATCTCCGGACCCGACGCGCGGATCGCGAGGCCCATGAAACGGCGCCGATGACTCGTTGCCGCCGGATGATCGGGGTTTTGCGCAGCCTCAGCCGCGTCGAGGTCGCGCCGGTTCTTCACGATACTGGCGTGAAGCTCTAACCGCTTCTTGCGCAGAAGCCGCATCAGGAGCCACAGCGCCAGCGACGCGACGATCAGCACGCCGAAGGCACGCCACAAATCGGTGACGTTGGCGCGTACGGCGGCCGGTTGACGTTTTTGCAGCGCCGCAACCAAACCGTCTTCGAGTTTTGCGCGCCAGACCGCGGCCAGCGTATCGACCGGCACCTTCTGATACTTCGCGTCCGCGGATGTGACCGTCAGCAGCGGCATCGGCGCCTCGTGGTGCACGTCGGTGACGGCGAGCTGCGCGAGCTCGCCCAATTTGAGGACGTCGACGCGCAGGGACTCCGGATCGTAGATCGTGTCGGAGCCTTGGTCGGGGGTTTGCGGAGCCAGCACCTGGGCAATTTGGGCTTCGATCGATTGCTCGCGCAGTTCGACCGAGATTTGGTCCGGGCCGAGGTTCATGGGCACGGCGATGCGAAAGATCGGCACGCCGTCGATGGTGATGGGGGCCGTGTAGAAGAGCCCGTCTTGGCGAACCCCACCGCTCAGCGTCGACGCCGGCGCGACCGTCGGCAGCGCGAGGCTCGGCAGCGTTTGGGCGCGGAGCACGCCGAGACAAACGGCGCAGAGCAGTGCCGTCAGCAGCGGTATACTCAAGCAGGAGCGTCGGGCCATCGCTCGACTCTGCGGCGGGAAGGGGCTTCTGCCCTGTCGCCGCAACCAACCGGAGCGCCATGACCGCAATCGACCTGACCTACACCAGCGACGTCGCCGCCGAAACCGAACCGATCTACGAGCGCGCCGCTCGCGTCATACCCCGCGTCGAATGGCCGATCCACGCCCCGTACGTCGCCGCAATCAACCGCTTGAAACGCGAGCGAAACGCGGTGATCCTGGCACACAACTACCAAGTCCCCGAAATCTTCTATACGGTCGCCGATATCGTGGGCGATTCGCTCGCGCTTGCGATGAAAGCCGCCGAAACGCAAGCCGACGTCATCGTGCTGTGCGGCGTTCATTTCATGGCGGAAACCGCCAAGCTGGTTAACCCGTCGAAAACCGTGCTGGTCCCGGATCTCAAAGCCGGATGCTCGCTTGCCGAATCGATTACCGGAGCCGACGTTCGCTTGCTGCGCGAAACGTATCCCGGCGTTCCGATCGTGACGTACGTGAATACGTCCGCGGAAGTCAAAGCGGAATCCGACGTCTGCGTTACCAGCGGCAACGCCGTGCAGATCGTCGACGCGCTGAACGTCCCAAAAGTCATCTTTCTTCCGGACGAGTATCTCGCCGCGTACGTTGCGTCGAAGACCGACGTTGAGATCATCGCTTGGAAAGGCCACTGCGAAGTACACGAGCGTTTCACCGGCGCCGACATCAAGCGTTTTCGCGAAGACGACCCGCGGCTGATCGTGATCGCGCACCCCGAGTGTCCGCCCGACGTGCTCGCCGAAGCCGACTACACCGGTTCGACGCAGGGCATGGTGGAATATGTCGCGCCGCTCGATGCAGAATCGAAGGGCGCCGAGCAAAAATCGCGCGTGTTGCTGATGACCGAATGCTCGATGGCCGACAACGTTGCCGCGCGCTATCCGAACGTCGAGTTCGTGCGGCCGTGCAATCTGTGCCCGCACATGAAGCGCAACACGCTTCCCAAGATCCTCCACTCACTGCAGACGATGCAGTACGAAGTGACGGTCGCGCCGGGCGTCGCCGAGCGCGCGCGCCGCGCGGTCGAGCGCATGCTCGACTTCAGCCGGGCCGCGCGGGACTAGGGAGCACATTGCAGCGACACAGCGACGCGATCGTTGTCGGCGCGGGAATCGCCGGTCTAATGGCGGCGCTAAAGCTCGTCCCGATGCGCGTAACGGTGTTGTGCAAGACCCGGCTCGGATTCGGCGCGGCGACCGATTGGGCGCAGGGAGGTATCGCCGCCGCGATGGGCGAGGACGATTCGCCGAGCCTGCACGCATTCGATACGCAGCGGGCGGGCGCCGGCATCAGCGACGAGATGCTGGTGGAAATTCTCGCGCGCGACGCGCCGGCTCGCATCGAAGAACTCCTCGAGCTCGGCGCCGCGTTCGATCGCACCGATTCGGGCGAACTCGCACTCGGCCGCGAAGCCGCCCACCAGCGCCGGCGCATCGTCAAAGCCGGCGGTGACGCGACGGGTCACGAGATTCTCAAGACGCTGATCGAAGCGGTGCAAGCGCACCCCTCGATCGAAATCGTGGAAGACGTTACGGCCGACGATCTCGTGCTGGACGGCGATCGCGTGCGCGGCGTCTTCGTGCACGACAACGCAAGCGGTGAGGCGCACACGTATACCGCCAATGCGGTCGTGCTCGCGACCGGCGGCATCGGGCGTATCTACCGATATACCACCAATCCCGTGCAAGCCACCGGCGACGGCATCGCCATGGCGGCGCGCGCGGGCGCGGTACTCGCCGATATGGAATTCGTGCAGTTCCATCCGACGGCGCTGGCGATCGGGCGAGACCCGATGCCGCTGGTCACCGAAGCGGTTCGCGGCGAGGGCGCGATCCTCGTCAACGATCTCGGCGAGCGCTTTATGCTCGACGTGCACCCCGAAGCGGAACTTGCGGCGCGCGATATCGTCGCGCGCGCGATCTTCCGCCAGCTTCAACGCGGACGCACCGTCGGACTCGACGCGCGCGAGAGCATCGGCGCGAGGTTCCCGATCGAATTCCCGACCGTCTTTGCATTCTGCGAAAGCGCCGGCATCGACCCGCGCGTCCGCAATATTCCGGTCGCACCTGCCGCGCATTACCACATGGGCGGCATCGCCGTCGACGAATGGGGCCGCTCGACGCTGCCCGGCTTGTGGGCCTGCGGCGAGACCAGCGCCACCGGCGTTCACGGCGCCAACCGCCTGGCCAGCAATTCTCTGCTCGAGGCGCTCGTTTACGGAACGCGCGTCGCGACGGACATCGCGCACGCACCCAAACCTCCGCCCGCCGGCGCCATCGCGGCGCACGCGCCGTCGTTCGCAATCGGCTCGGGTGAAGCGCAGGCAACGCTCGATCTGCGTAACGTAATGTACGCCAACGTGGGCTTGGAGCGTGACGAGACCGGCTTGCGCGAAGCGCTCGCGCGGATCGCGGCGCTCGAAGAAGTCTTCCCGCATGCCGGCGGCGAGCTGCGCAACCTGCTCGTCGTCGCGCGCCTGGTCACCGAAGCCGCACTCGCGCGCAACGAGAGCCGCGGCAGCCACTATCGCACCGACTATCCCAAAACGGATGAAGCGCTTGCCAGACGATCGTTTACCCGCCTCCGCAGCGTGGCTTGAACCGAACCACCTGGTTTGGTCGGAGCTGCTGCGCTCCGCGCTGCTCGAAGACATCGGGCACGGAAACGATATAACGACCGATGCGATCGTCGATCCGCTGCGCCCCGCTCGCGCCGTCATCGCCGCCCGGAAACCCGGTACCATTGCCGGAATCGAAGTCGCGACCTCGGCGTTTCACATGCTCGATACGCGCGTCGTCGTCGACGTTTGCATCGGCGACGGCAATCGAGCGGAAGCCGGCGACACGGTCGCCGCGATCGCCGGACCGGCGCGGCCGATCCTCACGGCCGAACGCACCGTCTTGAACCTGCTGGGCCGCCTCTGCGGCATCGCGACGGCTACCCGCGCGTTGGTCGATCTCGTGGCGGGAACGCGCGCGCACGTGGTGTGCACGCGCAAGACGACGCCCGGCCTGCGCGCGCTGGAAAAATATGCGGTGCGCTGCGGTGGCGGCGGCAATCACCGATTCGGCCTCGACGACGCGGTGCTGATCAAAGACAATCACTTAGCGCTGGCCGGCTCGGTAGCCGCGGCGGTCGCAGCCGTCCGCGCGCGCGTCGGGCACATGGTCAAGGTCGAAGTCGAAGTCGATACGCTCGATCAGCTTCGCGAGGCGCTCGCGCAGCCGATCGATGCGGTGCTGCTCGACAACATGACGCCCGCACGGTTGGCCGAGGCGGTCGGGATCGTCGACGGTCGCATCCTCACGGAAGCCAGCGGCGGGGTACGACCCGAGACGATCGCGGAGATCGCGCGCGCCGGGGTCGACCTAATCTCCGTCGGCTGGCTTACGCACGGCGCACCGTCGCTCGATCTCGGCCTCGATATCGAAGTGTAGTTCGTGAAAAGGAAAACGCAATGCAGAAGATTCGTCCGTTCCTGTGGTTCGACGACCGCGCGGCGGAAGCAGCGAAGTTCTACGTCTCGATTTTCAAGAATGCGGAGATCCTCAGCCCGGACAGTGTGGATGAGACCGGCATAACGTCGGTTACGCTGCGGATCGAAGGGCAAGAGCTCATCGCCTTTAACGGAGGTCCTCACTTCAAGTTTTCACCGTCAATCTCGCTTTTCGTAACGTGCGAAACTCAAGCCGAGATCGATTACTATTGGGAACGCCTTATCGAGGGCGGCGAAGAAAGCCGCTGCGGCTGGCTGCAAGATAAGTTCGGCGTTACGTGGCAGATCGTGCCATCGATACTCGGGGATTTGCTGGAATCCGACGACGAAGAGAAGGCCGCGGCCGTAATGCAGGCGATGCTCGCGATGATCAAGCTCGACATCGCCGCACTGCAAAAGGCCGCCGACGGCATCGACAATTAGGGCGGCCCGAACTCGCTGAAGCGAGCGGTTCATCCCGCCTGCGTTTCGACGCGAGGCGGCGTAAGCCGCTTACCCAGCGCGTTTGACGGCACTTCGATGAAGCGATGGAACAGCTCGGCCGCGACGAACGAGACCGGAAACACGAGCAGCGCCGCAAGCTGCGGGTTGCCCGTCATGCGAAGAAGCCCGACGAGGATGACGAGGTGGACCAGGTACAGCGAATACGAAACGCGGCCGAGCCACCGAATGGGCTGCCACGCGAATGCGCGAACGACTGCCGGCGTATTCGGGACGAGCGCCACGATGAGAATGGCCGCGACGCGAACCACGGATCGCGATACGCTCCGATAACGATGAAGAGCGCCGTCGCTCCCCAGAGAATCGCGCCGAACTGGCGGATTAACTGGGGTAACGCAGCGCGGTACTTGGCCAGCAGAATCCCGCCGAAGAACGTCGGCGCGTAATACGCGGTCGTCGCCAGCGACCCCGCGAACGTGTGCATGCCGATCGGATCGTAGAGTTCGTACCAATCGACGTTGAGTCTCACCGGCAGCACGAACAGCACGATCGAAACGGCGGCGCTTACCGCGATGGTGACGCGCGGTGCGCGAATCGCCGCCCAGACGAGTAACGGAAACAGCAGCGAATAGCGCATCTCGACGACGAGGCTCCACGTCGGCGGATCGAGATTTTCGCCGTGCATCGTCCCGAGCATGAAGGCGGCGTGGAGAACCGTTCTCGCGTCGATCGGTTCGTAGACGGCGAGGTGCGCGCCCTCGCCCCAAATCGTATAGAACAACACGCCTGCCACGAGCATCACGGCAGCGTACGGAAGATAGATCCGGCAGATGCGCCGCACGACGAATGCCGGATAGGGCAGCGGACGCCCATCGAAGTACGGGAGCGAAAGCACGAAACCGCTCAGCACGAAGAACGCGATCACGCTAACACGTCCCAGCGCGACGGCGACGACCGAGGGCACCTGCGGAAGACCCATGGGAAGCGCGTGCCCGATCACGACCGCAAGCGCAGCCACACCGCGCAGTGCGTCGAGCGACCCGATACGCTTCAATCTAGTGTCCGAGCAAACCCACGAGCGCGAACGCGACCACCATGCCGATGGTTGCAATCAGCGTTGCGATCGAATATCCCAGCACCGGCGAAAACCGGACGACCCGGCCGTGGCGAAGCCCTCGATCCGTCGCCGAGTAACGCCACGCGCCGAGGATGGCGATGAAGACGCCGAAGACCGCCATCGCCGTTCCGAACGGCGTGGAGATGTTCGTAGAGGGCGTCGTCACGTGCGCGATGGTTTCAAACTCGCGTTCGAAGAGCGAGAAGCGCGCGATCACGAAGCCGAAGCCGATGAATGCCAGCGCCGTGCGGACATATGCTAGATACGTCCGTTCGTTCGCGAGCGTGTCGTTGGCGCGGACCGCCACTTCCAGCTCTTGGACGACGGGTTCGTTTTTTGAATCCATCAAGGAGTGCACTTAGGCACCCCTCGCGAATCTCCCACGACTATGTCTACGCAACGCACGCCCGAACCCGCAACCACGGCCAGCCACGACGCCGAGACGCCGCAGGCCCTGATCGACTTCATGGCCACCGGCTGGCTCGACCGCCCGCTTGCCGCGGCCCGTCACCCGCAATCGGCGCGTTACGCCGCGCGCCGCGAAGCGCTCTCACGAGCCTACCCGGGCGAGTACTTGCTGATCCCGGCGGGCGGCGAACAGGTGCGCGCAAACGACACGAACTTCCGCTACCGGCCCGCCAGCGACTTCGCGTACCTCATGGGCGGCGGAGAGCCCGGCGGGCTGCTGGTTTTGGAACCGCACCGCACGACCCATCGCACCCTCCTGTTCGTCCCCGAGCACAATCGCGGAAAAGCCGAGTTCTTTACCGACCGCGTGCACGGCGAACTCTGGGTCGGGCCGCATCGCGGCGTCGACGAAAGCGCGATGTACTACGGCGTCGACGCGTGCCGGCCGCTCAGCGCCATGGCGGAGTATCTGCGCGAGCTCGAAAGCAGCCCCAACGCCGTCCGGCGCGTTCCCGACGACCCGGAGCTGACGACTCATCTCGCGGAGATGCGCCTGATCAAGGACGAGTACGAAATCGCCGAACTGCGCAAGGCGTGCGAGATCACCAAGCGCGGATTCGAAGACGCGATTCGTGCGATGCGGCGGGCCAAGCGCGAGCGCGAGATCGAAGCCGCTTTCTGGAGCCGCGCGCGGATCGAAGCGAACGATACGGGATACCTGACCATTGCGGCCGCCGGGCATCACGCGTGCACGCTGCATTGGACGCGCAACGACGGCAAACTTCCGGCGGACGGTCTGCTGCTGCTGGATGCGGGCGTCGAATGCGATTCGCTGTATACGGCCGACGTTACGCGCACGCTGCCGGTCTCGGGAAAATTCTCGGCCGAACAGCGGACGATCTACGATTTGGTGTGGGAAGCACAGCGAGCCGGCATCGAGGCGGTGGCCCCCGGCGCGGATTTTCTCGAACCCAATCGCCGCGCGATGCGCGTGCTGGCCGCCGGCTTAATCGACCTTGGGATTTTGAAAGTTCCCCTCGACGAAGCCCTCGATCCGGAGCGGCCGTTCTATCGGCGCTACACGCTGCATAACGTGAGCCACATGCTGGGAATCGACGTGCACGATTGTGCGACGGCGCGCGCGCAGGAGTACCGCTACGGAAAGCTCCGTACCGGAATGGTCCTAACGGTCGAACCCGGCCTTTACTTTCAACCCGACGACGCGACCGTCCCCGAGAAGTTCCGCGGGATAGGGGTGCGCATCGAAGACGACATCGTCGTTACGGGCGACGGCTACGAGAATCTCTCGGCGATCCTTCCCTCGAAGCGCGAGGCCGTCGAACGTTGGATCGCCGAGCTCTAGAACGAAACTGCGTTAGGTAGAAAGCGTCGAGGAAGGCGGCGGCGATCCCGGCGGAATGTACGCTACGCCTCCGCGCGCGGCCGCGAGCTGATCTTCGATCGGCCAACGGCCGAATGCGAGAATGAGGATGCAAATCAGCGGTCCGACACCCGGCACGAGGTTCAGCAGCGCGAGCGCGCCGTTATATCCAGCCTTCTGGAAGATGCGCCAGTAGATCCAAATGAACACCGCGACCATCACGACGATGATCAGAAGATAGACGATTATGCCACCGGCAACGAGACCGGCTGCGGCTGCGGAGTCCGCAGATGAGGTGTTGTCCATTCGATAGCCTCCTACGGTTGAGTAGCAACTCAAGGGGCCGTTGCCCCCGAGCCGCCAATACCCCTTCTGAATGCTTGAAGTCGAACGCATCCGCAAAGACTTCGGCAAAGTCACCGCTGTAAGAGACGTGAGCTTTGCCGTTCCCGACGGCCTGACGTTCGGACTCATCGGTCCGAACGGCGCGGGCAAGACGACGACGATGCGGATGATCCTCGGTATCCTCGTCGCCGATTCCGGCGAGGTTCGCTGGAACGGCGTGCGCGTCGACGGTTCGATGCGCCGCCGCTTCGGCTACCTTCCCGAAGAGCGCGGCCTGTACGGGCGCATGCACGTGCGCGAGGAGATCGAATACTTCGGCCGTTTACACGGCCTTCCGGAGCGCGACGTGAAACGCCGCGCGAACGAATGGATCGAGCGGTTGGACCTCGGCGTCTACGCCGAGCGTCCGTGCGGTGAACTCTCTAAGGGCAATCAACAGAAGGTACAGATCGCCTGCGCCTCGGTGCACACGCCGGAACTGCTCGTGCTCGACGAACCGTTCTCCGGACTCGATCCGGTCAACGCGGAGATCCTCGCCGACGTGCTGCGCGCCCTCAAAGCGCAAGGCACCGCGCTGGTACTTTCAAGCCATCAAATGTTTCAGCTCGAGCAGCTGTGCGGCGCCTACTGTATCGTCATCGGCGGCGAATCGCGGCTCTCCGGAACGCTCGCCGATCTGCGCAAGACGATCCCGACGCGCATCGTTCGCGTCTCGCCGCCCAGCGATGCGGTACGCGACGTGCTCGCGTCGATTCCCGGAGCCGCGCGCGTTCATGCCGGCGACGATGCGACGCTCGACTTCGAAGTGCCGGCCGGCACGGATATCCCGAGCGTTCTCCAGCGCCTCGTCGCCGCCGATTCGATCACGCGCTTCGAAGCGGTCGAACCATCGCTGCGCGACGTCTATCTCGACGCGGTCGGGGAATCGAACGTATGAAGAACGTTTGGATCGTTCTCGTCGCCGAGGTCAAGCGGCGCCTAACGTCGCGCGCGTTTCAAATCGGCGTCGTGATCGGCATGCTCGGCGTTGCGGGAATGATCAAGCTGCCCTCGATCGTCGCATCGAACGTCGGAGCCGACCAGACGCGCATCGTTCTCGCCGGCCCGCCCCGGATCACCGAGCGCGCCCGCGCCCTCCTCGCATCCGACTACGCGATCGTCGGTACGCGGACGGACACGACCGCGCCGACCGCAGCCGACCTCGATCGAATGCGTGCGGGCCGGCTCATCGTCCTCGAATCCGACGGTGCGTCGCTGCGCGCCACAGTGTACGCAAAGAACTCGCAATCCGTCTCGACCGAGCGCCTCGCCCAACGGCTCGCGCCGCTTCGCCTGGAACTCGCGCAGCGGCTCGCCCCGGCCAAGGCAGCGGAGCTGCTGTCGGTACCGGTCACGGTGCGAGGCGTCAACGACGCATTCGCAACGCCTGCATCGGCCGCCGTCGCCCATCTCCTCGGTTTCGCGTTGCTGGTCGTGCTGTATTTGGTCATCATCCTCAACAGCCAGCTGACGCTCAACTCGGTGATCGAAGAAAAGACGAACCGCATCGCCGAACTGCTCGTTGCGGCAATCGATCCGCTGGCGCTGCTCTACGGGAAGATTGCGGCCGGCACGGTGCTCGCCGTCATTCAAATGGTTGCGTGGGGCATCGCCGCGTTCGTTGCGGGCGGCGGTGTCGGTGCGTTACTCTCTTCGCAGCCGGCCGTACCGGCGCACGGGGAAGCGGCCGTCTCGATGCTGGCACTCAGCGGCGCCATCAAGCCGTTCGCCCTGCCGGGTTTCGTCTTCTTGCTCTTCGTCGGGTTGCTGCAGTTTTCGACGATCTATGCGGCGATCGGCTCGCTCGTTTCTCGCCCCGAGGATCTCGGCAGCATGAGCTCGGCGTTGATCGTTCCGATCGTTGCGGCATTCGTCACGGCGATTCTCGCATTCGACGCTCCAAATTCTGCGTTCGTCGTCGGCGCCAGCTTCGTTCCGCTTATCGCGCCGTTCGTGATGTTCGTGCGCATCGTTATGGACGATCCGCCGCTTTGGCAGTTAGTGGTATGCGCGGTCGTCAACCTCGCGTTTCTTTGGTTCGTTGCCGTTGCGGCGGGGAGGCTTTACCGCGTCGGCATGCTGCTCTATGGACGGCCGCCGAGCTTTGCGCAAATCTGGAAGACGATTCGCGAGGGTTAGTTCCACCACAGACGGCGTGCCGTCCACCAGCCCGGTTTTTTGGAGCGCGGCGCGCCGGGAAGATAGAGATAGCAGCATTTCTCCGCCGTCGCGATGGTGTGCCACGTGCCGGTAGCCGCGAGCGCCGTGTCGAGCTTGTCGCCGCGCTTAACGTAGAACGCATTGATGTTATAGCTGCGCACGAGACCGAGCCAACCCGGCTTCGCATAGCGGAGCACGTTGAAATCTTCCCAGACCTTGGGTGGATACGGATCGGCGCGACCGTCCATATAGATGCGCAGCTTCGGAAAATCGAGCGCGGGCGAGCATACCGCGAAGTCGTAGCAGAATAGGCGCTGTTCGCCGTGCATCGCTGAGAGTTTGCCGAACGTATCCAGCGCCGGATGCCACGTCGCCGCTCCCGGAGCGCCGCGAATCCCAACCACGAAGACGACGGCGGTGAGCACGGCTCCGCCGAAAATCGCGAGCCGACGCGGCCCCTGCGACTGCAGCAGATCGCGCTTCCAAAAAGCAAACCGGCCCAGCAGAACGTCGAGCGCGGATGCGGCCACCGGCATGAGGACGAAGCCCAGCAACGCGGCGTTGCGCACCGCCTGCATGGTCATCGCCGTCAGGATGACGATCAGCAACGCGTCGCGCGGACGTTCGCGCGCGACCGTGCGGGCGCATAAGACGACCGCCAACAGCATCGGTACCGCACCGAACCAAAAGAAGTGATGGCCGACGCCGATCGGCTGCCACTCGTCGATCAAGTGGCGTATCGGGCTTCCCACCAGCATGAACGCGTACTCCGGCAGCTTCACGCCGAGCGGCGTCGCCAGCGTGGCGAACGGCACGACCGCCGCGAGCAGAAAGCGGCGGCGCGTGTCGCCGTCGCGCCAACCGTTCTTGTACAGCGTCGCGAGTGCGTCGATCCAGACGATCGGAATTGCGATCACCACGCTCGCGTGCAGGTTGGCCCAAACGATCACGAGCGGAACGGCGAGGAATATCGCCGCACCCGAAGCGTCGAGCAGCAGCAGCAACGCGACGAAGAGCGGCCACGCAAAAACCTGCGCGCGAATTCCGAACGAGCCTTCGGCGTTTACCGCCGTGAGGATCGAGCAGACGATGACGGCCGACGAAGACGCGCCGAATCGCCGCGCGCGCACGATCGAAAGGAGCAGTGCGAGTCCGAGTGCCAGCGCCGCCGCGATGCCGAGCATCCACATCGCGTTGTGTTCGACCGCGATCGCGTCGACGATGCCGAGGAGCCATTCCTGGGGAATCCACGGCGCGCCCGGCGCCGAAAACGTCTCGTGTCCGAGTGCCGAGGGCAGGCGATGGTGCACGAGGACGTACGCGCCGAGATGTTTCTGCCAGAAGAGATCCCCGTCGACGTACGGGCTTTTGATCGCCTTGCCCGCAAACGCGGCGCAGACGATCGCGACGGCTACGTAGGCAAGTGCCATCGCATCTCGATCAACGAACCGACGCGCAGCCCGGCGGCCGCGCACGTTCCGGGAGCAAGTTCGACGATATCGCGAGCGCCGCGCGCGGCGGCGGCGCGCCACGGCGGCAGAGACTCGACGACGTGCAGTACGCGCCCGCTCGCATCCACGAAGACGACGTCGATGGACGTGCGCATTGCAAACGTGTGCACCGAAGCCGCGCCGTCGAACCACATGCCCTCGCCGGGGTCGAGCGACCTGCGGCCGAGCAGGCCGACGGTTCGGCCGATGGGGCCGGCCGCGCGAACGACGCGACCGGCAATCTCACGACCGTCGGAGCGATCGACGAGCGACCCGGTCACCGGGCTTGATAAGCCAGCCCAAGCACGATGGCGGCAGCCATGTATGGGGCGAACGCGATCGGCACCGGCTTCGAACGATGGCGGATCGAGGCGACGATCACGGCGACGAGCGACGCCACGCCGAGCGACAGCATCGCGAGCATCATTCCAAGCATCGCGCCGGCGAACGCGGCAAGTTTCGCATCTCCCCACCCGACGCCGCGCCCTTTGGTCAGAAGAGCGCCGATTGCGAATGGGACGAAGAGCACCGCCGCGGAGATCAGGACTTGAACGACCTGATGCGCGAAATACGCATCGACGATCGCGAGGCCGAGCGGAACGAGCGTAAAGACGTCGGGAACGATGCCGGTCTTTGCATCGCAATACCAAATCGCCGCAAGAACGCCGACGACGACGGCGCTCGTGAGCAGTTCGGGCATCGGCACGTGACGCCAGGCCATGTACGCGCCGATTACGGCCGCGCCGGCGATCAGCGCGAAAGGATTGACTTTCAACGGCGCGGGCCCGTCTTCGAAACGCTCGAGCTTTGGAATCATCGCCAGCGCCGCCATGACGCCGAGCAGGCCGGCCGCGCCGAATACGAACGCACCCACCAGAACGGCTAGGATCGCGTTGAGAACGCTCACTTACCGTAGTACTGCGCGACGATGCCGCCGAAAATCAAAAGCATGAGAGCGGGAAGCATGAAACCCGCCATCGGAAAAATCAACTTGACCGGAAGTTGCGCGGCGACTTCTTCGGCGCGCATCATGCGCCGGTCGCGCGCTTCGGACGCAAGCGAGTTCAGGACGTCCGAAATGTTGCCGCCCAGCTTCTCCGCCTGAACGATTGCGGTGACGGTCGTTGTG
Organism: Vulcanimicrobiota bacterium; assembly: GCA_963782265.1. GTDB lineage: Bacteria > Vulcanimicrobiota > Vulcanimicrobiia > Vulcanimicrobiales > Vulcanimicrobiaceae > CAWAJD01. The sequence continues at coordinate 5,797 of CAWAJD010000035.1, read as the reverse complement.
AGGTCCGGCTCGCGCAAGCGGTGCGCCATCGCAGCCAGCGCTTCGGCCCGCGAACGCCCGAGACGAATGTCGTCCATCACGGCGTTGAGTTCTTCTCGCAGCGCGCCGTCGACTGCCTCGGCTCCGACCATGATCGCGCCGCTGAGCGCCGTACCAGCCTCGACGCTGGTCGAAACGATGTCGAGGAAGTTCGGCAGTTCGCGCTGCACGGCTTTCTTGCGCCCCTCGATCGCGCGGTTGAGGCTCGCATTCGGTGCCATAAATCCGGCGAGCGTCAGCACGGCGAACGCGGCGATCGCCTTCGCGTCGAACGAGCCGAGCGCGAAACCCATCATAACGCCGAGGCTGATGCCGACTCCGCCGCCGATGAGCGAAATCATGACGAATTTAGGCGGGGACATCTGATACCAGCCCGCCTCCGAAAGGCGGCGCGCGAGCGTGCGCTTCTGGCCTTCGTCGAGCATCCGATGGATCGAGAGCGACGCTTTGCTGTCCGTCGACGCGGTGTTGAGATTCAACTCCGAGAGCCGGCGGTGGACGTCGTTACGACTGACGACCAAAAAGTAATAGGCGCCGAGCGCGCCGACGATCACCACGAGGATGACCCCGAGCAACAGCGGAGTACTCATACCTCCACCCTGGACATCGCATTCATGACGACTTGGCCGAGCACCAGACACGCGGCCGCGGCGAGCAGCATCATTCGGCCGATGAACGTGCCGAGCAGCGAATCGCGCATCGGCGGCTCGAAGCCCAAAATGAACACGCCGACGAAAATCGGCAACGCGGTCATGACGTAGCTCGACGCGCGCGCCTCGGACGTCAGCGTCGCAACTTTGCGGTCGATCCGCCGGCGCTGCTTGATCGTCTCCGCCAGCGTTTCCAGCACGCGCCCGAGATTGCCGCCGGTTTTGGCTTGAATGCGAATCGCCTTGGTCATCATCAGCATCTCGGAGCTGGGCATGCGCTGGTTGAGCATATCGAGCGCGTCGTAGACGCTGACACCGATCGACGTCTGGCTGAGCACGCGATTGAACTCGATACGAATCGGATCCGGCATCTCGCTGACGACGACCACCAACGCCTGGCGCAGGCCGAGTCCGGCTCGGAGTCCGCTCGTCATCAGCCGCAGCGCGATCTCGAGCTGGTTATTGAACGTCTCCAAGCGTTTGCTGATGCGCATCTTGATCCAAACGCCGAACGCCCAGAAGGTGAGCGCGAAGCTCACTGGGAGGGTTACGATGCCGATCCAAGCCTCGGGGCGATAGAAAAATACGTACAGGCCCCAAATGATGATGGAGATCGCCAGCATCCGAAACGCGATCTCGCCCTCGGTCGTACGGACCGCCGCGCGTTCCAACAGCGTCTTGTACGGCGCCGCAAACGGCGCGATGAGCGCGATGGCCGCGTCCCAGTAGCGCCACGCTACAAATGCTGCCCCGATCATGACCAAAATGACGATGACGTACGGCAGAAACGACATCACCACATTACCGCTTGGGTCAACTCGCTCAGGCCGCGGACGTCGTACGAAATGCCGTATTCGTCGAAGCGCCGCATGCACGACGGCTGTACGCCGCTGTACACGAAGTCGCCGATGACGCGGCTCTCTTTGTCGAGGCCGCGCTGATCGAAGCGAATGATCTCTTGCGTCGTGATCATGTCGCCTTCCATGCCGACGACTTCCGTAACGCTGGTGACTTTGCGGCTGCCGTCGCGGAGGCGTGCGACTTGCACGATGATATCGATGGCTCCGGAAATCTGCTCGCGAATCGCGCGCACCGGGATATCGAAACCGGCCATCATGACCAGCGTTTCCATACGCGAGAGGCAGTCGCGCGGAGTATTCGCGTGCAGCGTCGTCAGCGAACCGTCGTGACCGGTGTTCATCGCCTGAAGCATGTCCAACGCCTCGCCGCCGCGGCACTCGCCGACGATGATCCGATCCGGACGCATGCGCAGCGCGTTGCGCACGAGGTCGCGAATGCGAATCTCGCCGCGGCCTTCCGATGTTCGGCGGCCGCGCTTCCAAACGCACGACGTGCTCCTGATTGAGCATCAGCTCGGCCGCGTCTTCGATCGTGACGATGCGGTCGCGTTTCCGGAATGAATCCCGGAAAGGATGTTCAGCAGCGTCGTCTTACCGGATCCGGTACCGCCGCTGATGACGACGTTCAAGCGCGACTCGACGCAGGCGCGCAAGAAGTCCACGACGGGCGGCGTGATCGCGTTCTTGGAAACGAGGTTGTTGATCGTCAGCCGTTCCGTGCCGAAACGCCGGACCGTCAAGCTCGGTCCGTCGATCGCCAGCGGCTCGATAATCGCATTGATACGCGACCCGTCCGGCAGACGTCCGTCGACCATCGGCGTGGCTTCGTCGATGCGGCGGCCGATCGGCGCGACCATCCGTTCGATGACGAGGCGCAGCTGCCGGTCGCTGGTGAACGTCTTGTTCGAAAGCTTAATCTTGCCGGCGCGCTCGACGTAGATGTGATCCTTGCCGTTCACCATGATTTCGGTGACTTCCGGATCGCGCAGCAAATCTTCGAGCGGCCCGTACCCGAGCGCTTCGTCGATCACTTCCTGGCGCAGCCGAGCGACTTCCTCCGCCGAACCCACCGACTCGACCGTGACGAATTCGTTGACGATGCGCTCGACGTTCTTGTGCATCTCTTCGGCTTTGAGCGGATCGCCGCCGCCGGAAGCCGCCGCGAGATCGATCTGCTTTGAAAGCGAATCGTGCGCCGTCGCCTTGACGCGCTCCATCTTCTCGAGATCCGACGTCGCCGAGGCTGCGCGCCTCTTGGCCGAGCGGCATTTGATCGGGCCGGCGCTGTTTTGTCAGACGGCGATCGCCGAGCGGCGTTCGAATCGACGGACCGTATTCGGTGTCGTTGGCCTCGAACGTCGAAAAACTCGCACAATATTCGACGAGTTGATGGAACGCGTGCGCGTACCGGCGGTCGCTCTTCGGCGGAATATCGGCGACCGGCGCGATACCGAGCACTTTGGTCACGTCGGCCTTGCTGAGTTCGGCGCGCGCTTCGCGCTGCACGATGACGGGCGCGATCTGGTTCTGCGGAATACCGAACTTGTTCATCTCCATCAGCATCGCTTTGCCGCCGGCCATGCCCTAAGAGCGACGGCTCGACGATCAGCAAGAAGCGCGACGTACGCGTGATGAACGGACGGATGGCGGCGGCAAACGGTTGCGGCGCGTCGACGACGGCGCCCGTGCCGCTTTGCGCCGAACGTTTGCACGATCGATTCGACGCGATCGGGCTTGAGCGTGAAGCCCGCGTGAATGTTGTGCGCGCACTCGACGACCGTTATGCCGTTGCGGAGCTGCGCGAACGAAAGGTTGTTGTTGTCGTCGCGGTTCGTGTCGAGTTCTTTGACGCAGTCCATCAGGATCGCGATCGTCCGGCGTCCCCGAAATCGCCGTCGACGAGCGCGATCTTTCCGCGCTTCGAAAGCGCTTGCGCGAGTTCGACCGACAGCGTCGTCGCGCCGACGCCGCCCTTGCCGCCGACGACGGTGATGACCGTTTGCGCCATTGACTCTACGGCTGCGCGACGTCGCCGTTGATCACGACGACACCGGGATGAAGCGATGTGGGCGACGGAGCTGGGCTCCGGCGTCGCAATCTGCGGATATTGCACCGGCTGAATCGGCTGCGATTGCGCGCGCTCGTGCGGCGGACGCAACGCCAAACGAATCGTCGTATTTAGATCGGCGGCGGCAAGCAGGTCGGCTTGTTCGGGCGTCACGGCGAGCGTCACGGTCGCGGCGGGGGCGGGCGGCGGCGTCGGTGCGCCAGGCGGTGCATTTGCGTCGGCTTCGCGCTTGCGGGTTCGCATAATCGCTGCCGACGGCAAGCACGACGATGTCGCGCATGAACGTGTAGGCATGAGGATCGCCGCTACCGCGCGCGGGAATCGACATCACGTCGACTTTGTCGCCCGGATGCAGCAGTCCGGCGACGCCTTTGACTTGATCGATCGGAATCGAGACCGCGCGCATTCCGGTCGGCACTTGCACGCCGACGGGAACCGGCGTCGGTTTAGCGAGCGCGGACGCCACGAGCACGCCGCCTTGCGGAATATCGATCGACGCGACTTGTCCGACCGCGGCAGCCGGATCGCCGAGCGCGTCGCTCTGCACTTGATCGATCGGGCGGGTCGTCGTCGTCACCATCGGCGCGGTGATGTGAGCGCGAGCCGGAATATTCATGGCCGCGGTCACGATCGGCCGGACCGTCGGTTCTGCCTTGTGCGGCACCATCAACACGCCGTAGACGACCAAACCCAAGCCGATCGCGAGGATAGCCACGACGGCGATCGTGATATTCCGTCTATTGTTCATCTGATTAACTTCAACGCCGGCAAGAGAGTATCTCCTAGTAGCAGCCAGATAACGCCGCCCGCAATCGCGACCGCGTACGGTAACCGCGTCTTGGAGGGCGGTTCGGCGGTCCCGCCCGGCACCAATGCCGGCGCGATCCGCGCCCCCACCCGCATGACGATCGCTCGGAACTCTCCGGTGAAGGCGGCGACGCAAAGCGCTAATACACCGCCGATGAGGGCCGTGTATGCAAGCAACGGCAGCAGATCCGGCAGTCCGAAGACGCACGCACAAGCTGCCAAGAGTTTTACGTCACCGCCGCCGAGTAGTCCGAGCCCGAAGGGAATCATTCCGGCTAAGAGTACCGCGACGCCCACCGCGACGGACAAACCGAAGTCGCGCCAACCACCAAACGCATGAAGCGTAAGGCCGAAGAGCGCGACGGCGGCCGGAATCGCGTTGGGAATCTTCCTCGTGCGCAGGTCGGTGAAGGCCGCAGCCAAACATCCGGCGAGCGCCCCAACGTAGGGGACGAGGGTCAGATGCTGTTGGCTGCCGTTCCGAGCGTGCTTGCCGCTTGCTTACCGAGCGTGGTGAGCGCGAGAATCGCGACGACGGCGATCAGTGCGACGACGAGCGCGTATTCCACGAGCGTAGCGCCATCTTCGTTGCTGAGCATGGCCTTAAAAGTGCGAATCATTATAACTGCGTGCCTCCGAAGTAGTTCCGGCTAATGGTTCGGGAGGTCGTCGGCCGGGAGCGCGACCCCTGGGTCGGATTCGGGACGATGACCGATGGTTCGGGCGGTCGCCGTCGTGGTTACGTCCGGGGAGCTGGCGGTGACGGTGAGAATGGTCCCCCGCCAGAAGTCCGGAGCGATCGGCACCTGAGCCAAAAATGCCCGCTACTGTCCGTTAGGATGTCGCGACGGTTGATGAATATGTCGGGTAGATCTTTCGAGATCGTGGCGAAGAGGGTCAGCGTGACCGGCGCCATCGCGGGGCCCTCCCGAGACCGATACCATTTCCTTACCCTGGACCGGGCCTGCCGAGACCGTGATTCCGCCTACGGTGATCGGCTCAACGTTCGCAGAAGATCCCCGGACCGGCAAAGCACCGATAGCGCCACGGCCATAAAGGCCGAGGCACCGACGATGCTTGAGCTTCGAGCAATCGCCCGAAGACGCGGTCGAACTTCCATGAACACCTGGCCCCAAAAAGTATCCTCTCTCGCGCGTCTGCACAAGAGGGGGCTTTGAATTTTATCCTAAATGTTAACGAACCGTTACTACCGGCCCTTTGCGGGATTACCGTCGGCCGGACCCTCTTCAAACTTAAGACTTCCGTCAAGCTTTCGTGCGTCAAAGCGCGGGATGGCCGCAGGGCAGGAATCCTATTGGGACAGTTGAAGGCGCCTGACTTCATGGCGAGTCGTATGGTAGCGCGCACTTTAG
>CAWAJD010000034.1:0-117278 GCA_963782265.1 Vulcanimicrobiota bacterium | reverse complement strand
TCGATGAAATCCTTTATGATTGCACGCAAAGCGCCGATAGTGCGCTGTCCAATAACGCTGTTCGTCCCCCGGGGGACGAGGAGGAATGAATGGACTCCGATCTCGCAAACGGCGGTACGATCGCCGTAGAAGTGAAGAGCGCCGAAAGAAAGCTCGCCGCAAGAAGGTTGTTCGTAAGGCCGTAGCCGGCGCGCTGGTCCGCAAGGCCATCCGCCGCAAGGTAGCGCGTAAGGTCGTTCGCAAGAAGGTCGCCCGGAAGGCGGTTCGCCGCAAGGTAGCGCGCAAGGCCGTTCGCAAAAAGCCGTCCGCAAGGCCGTTCGCAAGAAGGCTGTCCGCAAGGCCGTTCAAGAAGGCCGGCAAGAAAGCGGTCCGCAAGGCGGTACGTAAGAAAGCCGTCCGTAAGGCCGTTCGCAAGAAAGCCGTCCGCAAGGCAGCAAAGCGCAAGGGTGGACGCAGAAAGAAAGCCTAACGGCTTCGCCATAAAGAGCGGGCGGTCGCAGATGCGACCGCCCGTTTTTTTCCAGACCCTAGCGTTTCGACTAGTCTCGCGCTCGGGCGAGTGCCGGGCCGATCGCCGCGTGATCGGCTTGGGTGAGCTGTTCCGGGCCAAGCTCGTACGTTATCTTGTTGATAACGCCGGTAAACGGGAACGGCGTTTGGTAGTCATTATCGTCCACCGGCGTACGAGTATCGCTCCCGATGTCAAACGTCTCGTCCAGCGTCATGAGAAACGGAATCGTGTGCGGTACGGCTTGGTTGACGACCTCCGTTCCGTCGACCCCAAGCACGCCGGTTCCACCTTCGCCTGGTCCCGGACCGTCATAGGTGAACTCGAATACGATGGTGTGTTTGCCGGCAGTTAGCGCCGTAGGCGCTTCCCAACGGAAACGCTCCAAATCCAATAGGTTGTAAACAAACACGGGCTTGCCTTTGAGCAGGTACAAGCCGTATCCGCCGAAGCGCCCTCCGAGGGTTGCAATCATTCCGTCGCCGCCGTCCTGGGGAACCTCGATTTCTGCGGTGATCGTGTACGATTTGTTGAGCAGATTTGGGGCGAACGCCGGATCGATTCCGGTCATGGCGCGGGAATACGTAAATACGTTCTTCCCGGCGGTCCCGCTCGGCCGCGGCGCTATGATACGCTGAGCGACCGAGTTGTCCAAGGGTAAAACGTCGTACTTCGCGGCTTCGACGAGGAAGAGCTGCTGCAGCTCTTGCAGCTTCTCCGGCGACTTGGCTGCAAGGTCGTTGGCCTCCGAGTAATCCTCCGCGATATTATATAACTCCCACGTATAGCCGTTGAGGACGTCGGGCATCTGCTTCAGCCCCAAGAGCCACGGCGGCTCCGGCGGAGTCGTGGTGGCAATCCAGCCGTCGTGGTAGATCGCTCGGTTACCGAACATTTCAAAATACTGCGTCGAACGCGCGGATGGTGCGCCGGCGTTGGCCTTATCCCAGGTGTACGCCATACTGACACCTTCGATGGGTTTTTGCGCGATGCCGTCGACCATCAACGGAGCTTCAATGCTGCGGCCTCCAGGAGCGTTGGGACGATGTCGATCATGTGATGGAACTGCGTTTGAATTCCGCCGGCGTCCTTAATGCGATCAGGCCACGCTATTGCCATGCCCTGGCGCGTGCCGCCGAAGTGGGAAGCCACTTGTTTCGTCCACTTAAACGGCGTATCGAATGCCCAAGACCAGGCAACGGACATGTGCGGATAGGCCTTATCGGACCCCCAAACGTCATAGAACTTTAGCTGGGCTTCCACCGGGACGTCGATGCCCTGATAGCCGGTCATGACGTTGGGTGTGCCTATCGTCGAGCCTTCAGCGCTACAGCCGTTGTCGCCGTGATGTAGATAATGAGCGTGTTATCGAGCTTCCCATGTCTTCGACGGCTTGAATGACGCGGCCGATTTCATAATCGGTGTAGGCCGCGTAGGCTGCAAAGACTTCAGCTTGGCGCGCAAAGAGCTTCTTTTGTCTGCGGATAGCGAACCCCAGGTTGGCAGCTCTTTCGGGCCAGGCTGTAAGCTCGGTTTCCGGCGGGATTACGCCGAGGCGCTTTTGGTTTGCGAATACTGCTCGCGCAACGCGTTCCAACCCATGTCGAACTTGCCCTTGAACTTTTCGATCCATTCCGGCTTTGGTTGATGTGGGGCGTGCGTTCCGCCGGGCACGTAGTAGAGGAAAAACGGTTTTTCGGGAGCGGATGCATCCAGCTTATGTAAATAGTCGATCGCCTCGTCGGCCAGATCGGTGGTAAGGTTGTAGTCCGTCCGGCCGATCCAGGAAAAATCTGCGTTTGATTTTGGAACAGGTACGGCTGCCATTGATCGGTCTCGCCGCCCATGAATCCATAGAAGTATTCGAACCCCATTCCGACCGGCCACTGCTCGAACGGACCGGCGACGCTATACTGGAAGCTCGGCGTGTTGTGCTCCTTGCCGAACCACGACGTCGCATACCCGTTGTGCTTAAGGATTGCGCCGACCGTCGCGTTTTCCGGCCCGATGATCGAATCGTAACCGGGGTACCCCGTCGATTGCTCGGTTATAACGCCAAAGCCGACCGAGTGATGGTTCCGGCCCGTAATGAGCGCCGCTCGCGAGGGGGAGCACAACGCCGTCGAATGAAATTGCGTGTAGCGCAAACCCGCCTTCGCGACTCGGTCTAGCGCCGGGGTGGGAATGACACCGCCGAACGTGCCGCACACGCCGTATCCCTGATCGTCCGTCATGATTAAAAGCACGTTCGGCGCACCCTTGGGCGGAACGACTTTGGCGGGCCAAAATGGCTTTGACTCTTGAGCGGTGAGATTGATCTCGCCGCCAAACGGGGCCGACGGCGGCGGAAGGTATTTACCGTCGATCGATGCGGTCGCGCTGGGCGATCCTGGAACCGACCCGTTAGCGCTGTGATCCGTGCTGCCCATAATGTCTCCTTAGTAAACTCAGCATACGAATTCGTAAAGCGACTGCTATCGCGCAGAGGTTTTTTCAGCGTAGTCGAAGCGGGTCGGATTTTCTATCCAAAAAAGGACACCATTGGCTTGCTAGGACGTCTAGCGAGTTGCGCTCAGGATGACGCGGGTAATACGACCGGGCCGTTCGTGAGATCGGGCGCCTGACCGTTCTGTTCTTCTACCCAATGGCATGCGGCGAGATGGCCGGAGCCGTAGTCTTTGAAAGCGGGCTCTTCAACGGAGCAGCGTTCGAACGCGATAGGGCAGCGCGTGTGGAACCGGCAGCCGGAGGGCGGATTCACGGGTGACGGGATGTCGCCGGTGAGGACGATGCGTTTGCGCTTCCTCTCGAGTTTCGGATCGGGGATCGGAATCGCGGAGAGCAGCGCTTGCGTGTACGGGTGCAGCGGGTTGTGATAGAGCGTGTTGCGGTCGGCGAGCTCGACGAGCTTGCCGACGTACATGACGGCGACGCGGGTCGAGGTGTGGCGGACGACCGAGAGGTCGTGCGCGATAAACAGGTAGGTGAGGCCGAGGCGTTGCTGCAGATCCTCGAGCAGGTTGATGACCTGCGCCTGAATCGAGACGTCGAGCGCTGAGACCGGCTCGTCGCAGACGATGAACTTGGGATCGACCGCGAGGGCGCGCGCGATACCCACGCGCTGGCGCTGGCCGCCGGAGAATTCGTGGGGATAGCGGTTGGCGTGGTACGGCTGTAGGCCGACGAGCTTCAGCAGTTCCTTGACGCGTTCGTCGACGCCCTTGCCCTGCGCGAGCTTGTGGATGCGCAGCGGTTCGCCGATGATGTCGCCGACGGTCATGCGCGGGTTGAGCGACGCGAACGGATCCTGGAAGATGATCTGCATCGAGCGGCGGATTTTGCGGATGTCCTTGCCGCGCAGTGCGAACACGTCTTGATCGTCGTAGTACACCTCGCCGCTCGTCGCCGGGAGCAAGCGAAGCAAGAGCCGGCCGATCGTGGTCTTGCCCGAGCCGGACTCGCCGACTAGGCCGAGCGTTTCGCCTTTAGCGATCGTGAAACTCACGCCGTCGACGGCCTTGACGTCACCGATATGACGCGAGAACAACCCGGCATGTATCGGGAAATATTTGACCAGGTTCTTGACCTGCAGCAGATCGCTCATGCGGGCACGACCGGGGCGCTGTCTACCTCGATCGGGCGCTGATCCTTGGCGCGCTCGTCATAGAGATAACACCGCGCAACGTGGCCGTCGCCGAAATCGTAGAGCGGCACGGGTTCGGCGCAAATCGGCATGCGGTACGTGCAGCGCGGCGCAAAGGCGCAGCCGGGCGGCAAGCGCAGCAGGTTCGGCGGCTGGCCTTTGATCGGTTCGAGCCGGCGATGTTCGCTGTCGTCGACGCGCGGCAGCGATGCGAGCAGCCCTTGCGTGTAGGGCATACGCGGGTTGTCGAAGATCTGGTCGGCGGTGCCGTATTCGACCATGTTGCCGCCGTACATGACCAGCACGTTCTTGCAGACTTCCGCGACGACGCCGAGGTCGTGCGTGATCAGAACGATCGCCGCGCCGGTCTCTTGCTGCATCTCGTTCATCAGCTCGAGAATCTGGGCTTGAATCGTGACGTCGAGGGCGGTGGTCGGTTCGTCGGCGATCAGAAGCTGCGGGCTGCACGATAGTGCCATCGCGATCATCACGCGCTGGCGCATACCGCCGGAAAACTGGTGCGGATAGTCGCCCAGGCGAGCGCGGGGGGAGGGAATGCGCACCTTCTCCAACATCTCGACGGCGCGATCGCGCGATTCTTTCTTATTGAGGCCGAGATGCAAGCGCACCGCCTCGGCGATTTGATCGCCGATCGTCAATACCGGATTGAGCGACGTCATCGGATCTTGAAAGATCATCGCGATCTTGTAACCACGAATCTTGCGCATCTCGGCTTCGCTCGCATGGAGCAAGTCTTTGCCTTCGAAGAAGAGTCCATCGGCGGTGACCGTCGCGTTGCGCGCCAGCAGGCGCATGATCGAGAGCGAGGTTACCGATTTTCCCGAGCCGGATTCGCCAACGATGCCGAGCGTTTCGCCGGCGCCGAGCGAAAACGAGAGACCGTTAACGGCCGTCACCGGGCCGTCTTCAGTACGGAAGGTCGTGCGGAGGTTCTTGACCTCTAGCAGCGCCACGCGTGTCTCCTTTGCGAGTCGTTAAATGCCGGTCAGCGAGAGAATGAAGGCGGTGACGACAAAGACGACCGCGGTAACTCCGGTGATGCGCTTGAGTTGCTCTTCCACCCCGACGCCGCCTCGAAAATCGGAGGAGACGCGGCCGCCGATCGAGCCGGTGAGACCCTCTTGCTTGGTGGTTTGGATAGCGAGCAGGAAGACGAGCGAGACGGCCGCCAGGACGAACAATCCGGCGAGGCCGTGGGTCAGCCACGGGGCATGCTGCGCGACAAACGTCTGCGGAACGGGCTGCGGCACGTTCTGCGCCTGGAGCTGCTGCTGCAGCTGTTGCTGAATCGCGGCCGGCAACGGTGAGCCGCCCGGTTTCGCGGGCGCAGACACGGGAAGTGCGGCCGGAGCGGCCGTGGCCACAGCGGCAAGCAAAGTCGAGATCAAGATCAGGTATCTCCGGAGAGTGAACCGCATCCTTTACGACCGCGCCCCCTAGCGTGCCTGCAGGAGTCCCCCCTCCGGCGAGGCTAGTAGACCTGGTGTTGGAGCCTCTGGGAACGACCGTTCCTATTAAGAATCGCCGAGTGTGGCGCGACCTCGCGCGTATCCTCTCGACGATTTTCAATCCGTTTTTGACCGCGCTCGCGCTGTTCGTCATTCTCGCCGACGTGAGCGCTAAGAGCACGGACGATTTCTGGCGCTTGCTGTTCCTGTCGACCTTCTTCACCTCGATCGGGCCGATGATCTACGTCTTCTGGCTCTACTCAACCGATCGGATCTCCGACCTGGATATGTCGGTGCGGCACGAGCGCGAATCGGTGTTCGGGGCGTTCGTCGTGTTCTATCTGCTGGGCACGATCGTGCTGTGGTATACGAAGGCGCCGTCGCTGCTGGTGGCAGCGATGGCGGGGTACACGCTCTCGACGTTCGTGGTCCAGTACATCACGCGCTACTGGAAGATCAGTACCCACGCGTTGGGGATCACCGCGCCGATCGTCGCTATGATCGCGTTGTACGGCCGGGGACCACTGCCGTTCGCCGTCTTGATCCCCATGGTATGCTGGGCGCGCGTGTACCTGAAGGCGCACACGCTCGGCCAAGTGATTGCGGGCGCGGTGCTTGGGACGGGCTCGGTTATTTTGTTCTTCTACCTCTTTCACGTCAGGATGGTATGATCGAAACCCGCACGGATGCGCAGTTCGACAAGTTTAACGCGAGCGTTTCGGCGGCCGTCGATGCGGTGCGCCATACGTCGGAAGCCATCGCCGCAACGGCGCAAGAACAGACCACGCTTATGGTGGCGCTGTCCGAAAGCGCCGGCATTCTGGCCAAACAGTCGCGCGACACCGCCGACCGCCTGACGACCGCGCAGTCGCAGGCTCGCAGCGCGGCCGAAGATCTCGGCAACTCGTTTGAAGTGGTCGAGTCGCTCCTGACGTCGGTCCAGCAGCTGGCGGAACTGTCGGCGCAGACCGCTGCCGCGATGGACGATTTCGGGCGGCTGATGAGCGAGGTCGGGCGCATGACCGAGTTCGTGGAAGACGTTTCGGACGAAACCGAACTGCTCGCGCTCAATGCCGCGATCGAAGCGGCGCGCGCCGGACAGCACGGGTTGGGGTTTGCAGTCGTCGCCGGCGAGGTTGGGCGCCTGGCAAAGACGACGAACGAGTCGACGTCGACGATCAAACATCTGGTCGGCGACGTGCAGCGCGAGGCCGAAGCGACGATTCGGGCGGTGCGTGCGAATGCCGAGCGCTCGGCGCAATCCGCGCCCCTTGCCGACGGTGCGCGCTCCTCGCTCGGCGAAATCGCAGAGCTCGCGGCGGATCTGTCGGTGGCGATCGACCGCGCGGTGGTCGGCGGGCGCGAACATAGCAGCTCCGCCGAGGCGATGCGCAAATCGACGGACGTTCTGGCAACCACGGCAGCGCAGCAGGGGCGACAGGCGCTCGAGTCCGCCTTCGCAACGCAGCGGTTGTCGTACTACGGCGCCGAGATCGCCTATCTTTCGCGTTCTCGCACTGCCCCAAAAGCCGAGCACACGACGTCGCTGCGCGTCGCGACGCTCCTGCCGCCGGGGTATCCGCCCTCGCGTGCCTGGGAGCACGTTGCAAAGCGCGTTTCGGAGCTTTCCGGCGGGCGGATGAGCCTGCAGTTGGAGATTCCGTTTAGCGGCGGATCCGAGATGGAGTTACTGCTGCGGGTTCGGTCCGGCGAGCTGGACATGGTCAGCGTGACGACGTTCATGGCCGGGACGCTGGTGCCGCTGGCGCAACTCTTCGACTTACCGTTCGTCTTCGACGATAAGCGCGACGCGCACGCGATTCTCGACGGACCGCTCGGGCGTTTCATCTTGGATTCGTTCGGCTCGTTCGGCTTGGCCGGCATGGCATTTTTCGAGAACGGCATGCGCCACTTTACCAACAACTTGCGCCCGATCGAGCGGCCGGCCGACATCAAGCGGATGCGCGTGCGCATCCAGGATTCGGTCGTCTACCTGGCCCTGATGCACGCCTTCGGTGCGACGCCGAAAGTGATTCCATTCCCGTCGCTGCGCAAAGCGCTGAGTGACGGCGACGTCGACGCGCAGGAGAATCCGCTGCCGAACATCGTCGGCGCGAGGATTCACGAAGTCCAGAAGTTCCTCACACTCTCGGCCCACGCGTATAATACGCAGATCGTGCTGGCGAACGTCGATCGAATGCGCGCGCTGAGCCAGGAGGATCGGCGGATTCTCGATACGGCGTTTGCCGAGGCGACCGAGGTGCATCGCCGCATCGCTTCCGAGGAAGAGCTGATTGCCATACCCGAACTGCGCCGCAGCCTGCAGGTTCACGAACTCACCCCCGAAGAGCGCGAAGAGTTTCTCAACGCATCGCGCTTCGTGTGGGAGCGCATGGAACCGCTCTTCCCGGCCGACATCTACCGGCTGCTGACGACACGCAATCTCGGCGCCTGGCGGCCCAAGCTGACGAGCACCGGCGCGGCGGCCGAGCAGTCGACCTTTACGCTCGACGATATCGTGCAGTCGATCGATTCGTCGGTTCGCGCGGTGCGCGACACGGGCGAGGGCATCGGTTCTCAGTCGCGCATGCAGATTTCTAGTTTACAGTCGCTGGCGGGACAGTCGACCAAGCTGAGCAGTTCCAACGGCGCGCTGGCCGGGGATTTCGTGATGCTGCGCGAGCGCTTCGACTACGTACAGCCTCAGGTCGAGACGATGCGCGAGACGGTGGCGGAGTTGATCGCGACCATCGAGACCTTGAGCTCGATGGCGCTGCAAAGCCGCAGCGCGCTCGGGTCGTTTGCGGGGTCGATGAAGCAGATCGTCGAGATCATCTCGCTGGTCCGCTCCGTTTCAGACAAGACCAACTTGCTCGCGCTCAACGCCGCGATCGAAGCGGCGCGCGCGGGCGACTACGGCAAGGGGTTCAACGTGGTCGCCGGCGAGGTGCGCAACCTAGCCGAAAAGACGAAGTCGTCGACGAAAGAGATCCGCAAGGTGCTGCGCGATTTGGAACAGCGCGGCAAAGAAGCCGGTGTGGCGATCGAATCCGGCGTCGCGAAGGCGGAAGCCGGATCGAAGCAAGCGCGCGCCGCGCAAGAGGCGTTCGGCCGTATCGAGACGTTTGCGTTCTCCGCACAGCGCACGCTGCACGACGCGGAAGAGGCGGCGCAGCTCGAGTCGCAGCGCGCTCACGCGATGGCGGGCGACTACGCCCAGATGGCAGCGCTGGTGGAAGTACACGCCGGCGAAAGCACCCGCGCACTTGGCGTCACGATGGAATTGGAACGCCAGCGCAAGTCGCTCTTCGACTAACCGCCACAGGAGCCACCGGACGGAATGAAATACGTCATCTACTACGGGCCCGCTACGGACGCGAGCAAAGCACGAGCGCTGTTTGCGGATCACCGCGAGAAGTGGGATAAGCATCAGAAGGATGGGACGCTCTTGATGATCGGGCCGTTTACGAATCCGGAAGAGGGCGCGATGGGCGTCTTTACGACACGCGAGGCTGCCCAAGCGTTTATCGATGAGGATCCTTTTGTGACCCAGGGTGTCGTATCGTCTTGGAAGATCAGCGAATGGCGAGAGGCTATCTTTTAACCGCTTCGCTCGCCGCGCCGGACGGCGGGTACGAAGTAGACGAACGTAAACAGCAGCAACAGGCCGACGGCGGAATATTTGACGACCGGCCCGAGCAGCAGCACCTTTTCGGTCGGGAGCGAAAAGATCAGCGCCGAGCGCACGGTCGTCTCGGCGACGAGGATGAAACCGAGGACGACCGTCATGACCGACATGATGCGCAGGAACCACGGTTTGTCGGCGTACGATTCCAACTCTTCTCTCGCACGAGCGAACATGGTGCTCGGAAGTACGGCGGCCATATCCGACCCGGGGTCGGAAAACGCACGTGCCGACGCGGTGATGAGCACGCGCATGAGCGGACGGCGAATTCTCGCGGAGCCGATCATCACGAGACCGATCAGGCCCGTTATCAACGACTCGCGGAAGAGCAGCAGCTTCGGCGAGCCGCCGAAGCCGATCGCCACGAGCGACAGCCCGATGCCGCTGAGGACGAGCACGGACATCACATCGACCTTACGATTACGCGCTAGCTCGATCAGGCTCCAGGCTAGCGGCACTGCCGCAGAGATCACGATTGCGTGCGCTTCCCCCACGTGGGGTTCGCTTAAGCGATACACGCCCCACGGCAGCAGAAAGTTGCACAGCAGTCCGAGCCCGAACAGCAGGCGCTTACGGGCGATGCTACTTACCGATCAGTACCTCGGTCGACTTGATGATGACCGTAACGTGATCGCCGTCCTTTAGGCCGAGGCGTTTTACCGACGCGGCGGTGATTGCCGCGGTAATCGTTGCGGCGTCGATCTCGACCTCGACTTCGGCCATAACGTCACCGTTGTGAATGTCGGTGACGCGGCCCCGGATTTGATTGCGTGCGCTGATTTCCATATGCGCTTCTTTCCGCCGTGGGGGCCCCGTTCCCCTAGCGGTGAGAAACCACGTTCTGCGCGATGTTTGGATCCGTTTCGTTCATGATCCGAACGATGTTTTGCTTGAACGTGGCCAGATCGCCGTTGGTAATGTAGCGCGTCGTTCCATTTCCATTTGCGCGCTCACCTAATAGCGCGGCGGCGCGTTCGGCTTGAACGGTGGCGGGGTCGATCAGAGCGATGTTTGCGCCTAAGGCTGCGACGAAGTGATCGGCGAGCACGGGGTAGTGCGTGCAGCCGAAGATAACCGCTTCGAGATCGATCGGAAGGTTGTCGCAGACGTGCGCGACGGCTTTGCGCGGTTCGTCGCCGCCGATTTTTCCGGCTTCCACGAGGGGGACGAGCGCGGGTGCGGGGACTTCGACGACGTCGATGCCGGGGATGCGCGCGCGCAGCGTCCGGCCATAGGATCCGGCCCCGACGGTAGCGGCGGTGGCGACGACGCCGACCTTCTTCCATCCGCCGCGTTCGACGGCGATCGCCGCCGAGTCGATGAGGTCGAGAACGGTGGCGCGCGTCGCGGGCCAGCCGTAGCGCTCGGCGATGGCGCAGCTCGTGTTGCAGGCCATGGCGATCGCTTCGACGCCTTGCGCGTCGAGCCAGGCGAGATTCGCGCGCAGCAGATGGAGCAGATCTTCGTGCGTGCGGTCGCCGTACGGCACGTGGGCTTGATCGGCGAAGAATAGCAGGTCGGCCTTCGGCAAATGTTCGCGGACGCGCCGAACTACGGTTAGGCCGCCCAGGCCTGAATCAAAAAGCCCGATCATCGTTCGGTTATTGGCCGCCCTGCGTTGCGGCGGGGTATTCGCGCGCGTAGTCGTCGATGCCGTCGGCGATGGATTCGGCTACTTTTTGGCGCCAGGCTGAAGATTCGAGCATGGAGAGGTCGTTCGGATTGGAGAGGAACGCGGTTTCGATTAACGCGGCGGGCATCAGGGCGTGAAGGACGATGTAGAGGTGGCTCTTGATGATGCCGTCGTCTTTGGTTCCCAAGTCGGACGAGAGATGCTGGCGCAGCACTTTTGCGAATGCGACGTCGCTGGATTTTGCGATATACGTCGTGGTGCCGTATGGGCCGGAGTTGATGAAGCTGTTAACGTGGATCGACACGAGCAGGCGCGCGCCGGCGTTGTTGGCGATATCGTCGCGGGCTTGCAGTTCTTCATGAGCGGTGTCGTTGGGCTCGTAGACGTCGACGTCGGTGTCGCGGGTCATGCGGACTTGCCAGCCGCGCGAAATCAGGATGTCCCGCAACCGTTTGGACATGTCGAGCGTGAGGCTTGCTTCGGTGAGACCGCCGCGCGCGGCCCCGATGTCGCTGCCGCCGTGGCCGGGATCGATCACGATGAGGCGCGGATTTCTGGGGACGTAAACCGAGCCGCCGGTGGGGCCGAACTTCCAGGTCGAGTCCCCGGTTTGATCGCCCGTGAGCGGGGCCGGCGTGACGGGTGCGGCGTTGTCGCTAGCCGAGACGGTGGAACCGAGGCTGCCCGAGCCTTCACGCACCGCGTCGGCGATCTCGTCGCGGCCAACGTCGATGCTCAGGCCGGTCGCTGACGGCGAGACGTCGAGCTGCTTTTGACCCGCGAGCGATATAGCAACGCGCACCGTGTTCGGATCGACTTGTCGGACGCGGATCGAGATCAGCGGATCGGGCTGGTTTTGGTCGATAGGCGGACCGCTTAGCTGCGCGCCGGCGATGTCGATCCAGAAACGGTTGTCGGGATCGCGGAGGCGATGCCATTCGTAGGTGGCGTTGCCGGTGACGGCGATCGTCACGGTGGTGCCGTTTTGCGACGGTTGCGCCATCACGCCGGTGACCAGCGCGGGGCCGGCGGGCGCTGCCGCGGGCTGCGTGCCGGGCGGTGCGTTCGGATCGGGCGGAATATAGGTGGCCTGCATCGCGGGAACGGGCGTCGCTACGGCGACCGGTGCCGGAGCAGCGCCGCTGCCGCTGAAGCCGAGGACGACGTCGCGATCGTCGTTGCTGCGCGGCGCATCGTGCTGTGCACCTGGTAACAGCGAGACCGTAACGGACGTCTTAGGATCGTGCGCGGTCCCGCTCTGCGTGATTTGGATGCTGCGCACGCCGCCGGCGTTGATTGGGCGTGTGCCGACGAGCGTGGTTCCGACACCGTCGAACTCGTACGTGACGGCAACCGGCGTATCCGTGACGACACGCGGACGTAGCGGCGCGCCGGCATGGGCGACGAGCGCGACGCGGTCGCCGAAGGTTTGTACGTCAAGCGATGCCAGTTGCGGCTGCAGCACGGTGCCGGTGGAATCGCGACGGAGCGCGAGATTCAACGAACGCAGCACTTCGTCGAACGGCAGGTAGACTTCGTTGCCGACTTGGTACGGCGCGAATGTGGCCTGGAGGGCCATCGGCCCGACATCGTAACGGCGATCGCCGACGGCAAAGCTCACGACGACCGGGACGGAGGTGGTGATCAGCACGTACCGTTCGCCGGGCTTCCACGTCAAGACGGCGCCGGTCGCGCGCAAGAGATCGGCGAACGCGGGATCCGAAACGCCGACGGCCATGCCTGCCGATGAAGAGGCGACGTGCGTGAAGCGCAGCGTTTGCGTACCGTACGTCGCGACGACGGTTGAATCGGCCGCACGCGCGCCGGTAAACGGCGCGCCGGACAGCGCGACGAATGCAAGCGCGGCGGCCGCGCTACCAATCCGAGCGTTTAAGCGGTTCGTCAAGCTCAAGATGCCCCCCGGGGAGCGATGGGACGGTCTTCCCATCGATGGTGATGGCGACGGCGTCGATGCCGGGCAATCCGGTCAACGTATAGACCAGACCTTTGAAATTCCCGTTCTCACCGAACGAACCGCCGGGTTGCGCGGTGACGTTACCGGCCAGATCGACCGTTACGGTAGAACCGGAAACGGTCACGTTGCCGACGCGGGTTCCGTTCGGAAAGCGGATCGCTTGTACTTCACTCGGTGGGCCGGCGACCGCTTCGACGGCAGCATACAGTGCCACGTTATGCTGATGTTCGGCCGCACTCTCGCCCGGTTCCGGCGGACGCAAAGAGACGCTCAGCGTGCCGAGCGTCGTTCCATCGAGTTTCGTGTAGTAAACGGTCAGGTTGCCGGCCTCGCCGCTGCCTCGATGAGAGAGGATGAGCCACGTGCCGGCGGCGATCACCGCCAGCAGTAAGATCAGGACGACGAGGCGAGACGTTCTCACGTTGTCCTCGGCTATTCGCCGTTTGGCTATATCTGCCCCGCCAAATGGAACCCGAGGTAGATCGTCGCGCAGACGCAGAGCAATCCGGCGATCGAGAGCGCGAGCCCGCGGCCGGCGCCGCCCGGGCGATCGCCGAGCCGCCGAGCGAATCCGTAGGCGAGCAACGCTCCGAGCGAGCCCGCAACGTGCGCCCATACCGTTGACGGTAGTGCGGCGGCTCGCACAAGGAACGCGGCGGCATAGATGAACCCGCAGAGTACTTGCAGACCGAGCACCGCATTGATGACGCGGCGTCCGCGCGAGTTCCAGCTAAAGACGAGCGCGCATAGCAGCACGAGGAACGCGAGTACGAAGTGAATGGTGGCGACGATCGACACAAATACGAACCTCTCGGAGTTGATGCGGCGGCCGTGGTTGGCGGCCGCCGCTGGTTTACTCTACCGTTGACCGGTCGGGGTCCTGGTCGCTCCCGGGCAGGGCGGCCTTCGCGGCACCGCGCTAAATACGGCGAGCGTCCGGTGGGTTCGCCGCTCCCAACGCAGAACGTCGCCTGCCTAACCGTGCTGGGTCGAAAGGACGACCGCCATGAGCTGGATCTCCCGGACGATCGCGATCGAGAGTAAAGCGCTCGATAACGTTCGGCGCGCGTTCGTTCGCGAACCGACCCACGAAGGGCTCCATCGGGTTCGGACCGGCGCGCGACGGTTGCGCTCCTTTCTGGAAGACGTTTCCAAGCGGCACCATCAAAAAGAATTGCTGCAGCGCGCGAAGCGCACGGCCGAACTAACCGATACCGCGCGCGACGCGACGGTTCAACGCGCGCTGCTCGAGCGCTTGCTGGTCGACAGCGAGCGGGAAGCGGCAGATGCGCTGCTGACGTCGCTGCGCGAACGCGAGATCGCAGCAACTACATCGGCGCGGAGCAAACTGAAGGGCGTGCGCTATAAGGTCAAAGGCGCCGGGTGAAGCCCGGGCCGGTCGACCTCGGAGACGCGCGCGAGGCACCGCAGATTCTGCGGTGCGTCGTCGGCGTGCGATTTGCGGAAGCGGGTGCGCTGGCGACCGCGCTCGGGACCTGCGGGACCGGCGAGCTTCATCAATTTCGCATCGCCGTGAAGCGACTGCGATACGCACTCGAGCGGTTTGCCGAAATCGATCCGTTGTTCGAAGCGACGACGGCGCATTTGGCGCACCTGCAAGACGCGCTGGGGGAAACGCGCGACTGCGACCTTCTTCTTGCCGCGTTGCCTCCGACGATGCCGAAGACCCGCGCGCGGCTGCTCGAGCACCGCATGACCAATGCGCTTTACGCGCAGCGGCTCTGGAACGACGCGCTGGTTTTGATGGGGGAGACGTTTCGGTTTACAGCTCGAGAGCTTGTCGCCGCGCCACGTGAGAACTGAGCGCTTGGGTGATCTCACCGTCGCCAGGATTACGCTCCAGCAGCCTTAGCATCTCTTCGCCGCTGCGTATAAACGTCGCTTGTAGCTCGGGTAGATCGCCGATGTCGCTTCCGAGAAAGAGATCGCTCAGCGTGCCGTCGGCAATCATCGCTTTCGACCCGCGAACCTGGCGAATGCGCTCGTAAAAGTGCAAGCTGCTGGTGGATGCGAGCGCTAGGTCGTTGCGATCCTCGGCGGAGAGCCCCTGAGATACACCTTGTTCCATTTCAATTGGGGGTTCAGACCGGCGCGCGGTTGGTCCTTCGCTATTTAGGGTGACAAATGTCGGGCTTTGGCAAGATTTCGTCTGCCCAGGATGTAGACGAGCGCGCCGCTGCCGATCATGAGGGCCGTCAGGCCTAGGACCTTAATCACGGCCAGGGGTTTGTTCGGCTCGTCGTCCGCTGGGAAGACGGCGAGGACGGCGGAGGTGAGCGTCGTCGTGAAGCCGATCGCCGCGGCGATCATGACGGTAGCTTTGCCGCCGGGAATGCGAATGATATCCGGCGCGGCGCGATCGACGTACAGACGAAATGTGGATGCAAAGAGAAACAGAAACGGCACCATCGTGATGAGGACGGTTGAATCCACCAAAACTTGATAGGCGCCTTTGACGCTCGTTCCGCCCTGCCCGAGGAAGATGAAGACTACGGCGATGCCGGATTGCACCAGCAGCGCGGCAACCGGCGAACCCCAGCGTGGATGCATGCGCCCGAAAACCGGCGGCAAGAAGTGGTCGATGCCGGCGACGAACGGAATGCGCGCAACCGCACCTAACCACGCGCCGCAGCTTCCCAAGCAGCTGATGGCAACGAGAATCGCAGCCACCGGCGTGACGTAGCTCCATCCAATTCGCAGCGCGCCGCCGGCGATCGCCTGCATCACACCGGACGAGGCGTTGACGTCGGCCGGCTTGAGCACCATCATGACGCTCCAGGTGCCGAGGATGTAAATCGCGGCGATCGCCGGGGCGGCGATGGCGAGGCCGATCGGAATCGAACGGCGCGGGTTCTTGACCTCTCCCGACATGAAGCTCATCGATTCGGGCCCGGTCCATGCGAACGCGATCACCGACCAGAAGATGATGTCTTGAATTCGCAGGCCGGGATGCAGCGAAGCGACGCTGATGTCGGTCGCCGGGCCGAACTTGTGCCAAATGAAGACGCCGAGCGCGATCAGGAGCAACGTGACGATCCAGCGGCTCACGGCGCCGATGTTGTTGAGCCACTTGCCGACGTCGAGACCGAAGATGTTGAGGATGGTTGCGAGCGCGAGCCCGCCGATCGAGAAGCCGATGAAGTACCACGGCGACGCGGAGAGCGCGCCGCCGTTGCTGCCGGAGACGAAGAGCGCGTTCCCGGCGGCGAAGTAGAGCAGCGCGGGGAAGTAGGGAAGGTTGCTGGTCCAGTAGGTCCAGCCGGTCATGAATCCGCTGAACGGTCCGAAAGCACGCTTGCTCCACACGTAGAGGCCGCCTTCATCCGGATAAAGCGATCCGAGGTAGACGACGACGATCGAGAGTGGCGCGAACATCGCCAGACAGCCGATGATCCATACTGAGATCGAACTCGGACCGGCTGCGGCGGCGGTGGCAACCCATTGTAAGTTCGATCCGGCAATGACGAAAAAGAGCGCGACGTCAACGAGGCCGAGCGTTCGCCGCAGCGGCGGTTCTTCGAGTTCCGGTTGCGTCACGTTCACACCATATAGCTTTTGGGCGGCGCTTCCATCGTGAGTATCGGCCGGTCGATGGTGAAGTCTGCGATGTTGGTGTGCGTTCCTCCATCGAGGGCGAGCTCGCTTAAGATTCGGCCGATGACGGACGCGAACTTAAACGCATGGCCCGCGCCGATCGCTGCGCTCACATTTGGATGGCCGGGAAGGCGATCGATGACGAAGTCACGATCCGGCGTCAGCGTGTAAAGACAGGTTTTAACGACGTGCGGCGGTCCGCACGCGCCGGGAAGGTAGCGTTCGAGGAAGGACGTGACGCGTTGTGTGATGGCCGGATCTTCTTCAAAGGTGCGCGTGTCGGCATCGACCGGCAAACCGCCGGCGTCTTGCGTAGCTTTGATCGCGCCGGGTTCGCCGAAGACCGGGAAGCCGTAGAACGATGGGTCGTCCATCCAGATCCACACGGGAAACGTGCCGAACGCGAACTTCTCGATGTCGCGCGATTTGAAATACATCGCTTGTTCTTTCGTGACTTCGAGCGGGAGTTTCACGTCGAAGGCGCGCAGCGCGCGATCGCTCCAGGGACCAGCGGCGATGATCAACTTTTTCGTGCGGTAGCGTTGGCCGCCGGCTTCGAGTTCGATGGTGTCGCCGTCGGCTTGGATGTTCGTTACCGGGGCGTTGTCGCGCAGGGTTGCGCCGAGGGCGCGAGCGGCGCGGTGATGGGCGGCGGTCGCGCGCTCCGCCGCGACGATACCGCCGTCGGCTTGGTAGAGCCCGTGGACGTCGTCGCCGATGGTGAATGCGGGCCATCGCGCTTGGATTTGTTTGGCGTTGAGAAGCGCGTAGGGCACCTCGCACGCCGCGAGCGCATCGGCGTAACCGGAGAGTGGAATCGCGCCGCCGACCGGGCCGATGTCGAGGCCGCCGGTTTTAAAGACGAGCTGTTCGTCTGCGTCTTCCTCTACCGAAGCCCACGCCTTGTATGCTTCTTTTGCGAGCTCGACGTACGGCGGCGAGACGTACGACAGCCGGATGATGCGCGAGTGATCGTGCGATTCGCCGCGATTGTGATTCAGTTCGAATTGCTCGAGGCCTAGTACTTTGGCACCGCGTTTTGCGAGCCAGTACGTTGCGCCGCTCCCAATTCCGCCAAGTCCCAGGACGATAACGTCAAAGTCCTGCATGCGTTAACGTACCTGTGACGAGTGACGCGCTCCGTCGTCCTGAGCGTAGCGACCGCAGGGAGCGTAGTCGAAGGACCGCTTCACAAGTTTTGCTTTCTTCGCGCTTCTTCGTTCCAGTTAAAAGCAGCGAGTGAAGCGAGCATCATTTTTGACGAGGAGGGTTTCCTCAAGTTAAACACTGCCGCGGTCCTTCGACTACGGCGCTGCGCGCCTACGCTCAGGATGACAGTGCGGCGCACGTACTTCAACGCAGCGATCCTGAGCGAGCGCAGCGAGTCGAAGGGGAGCATCATTTGTCCTGCAATCTCGCGGCGACATAATTCCGAATGTCCAAGCTGTAGTCTTCCATGGGGGCGTAGTAGCCGTATTCGAAGCGGCGGGAGTGCATGCCGGCTTGGACGCCTTCGCAGACGAGCCAGTCTTGGCGGTTGACGATGTCCCAGAAATTTCGAGGCGTCGCTTGGATCGAACGTGTCCTTGGCGATTTCGTTGGGATGGAAGAGCATGTCGCACACGATGACGGTACGATCGGGGGCTTGGGGCCACAGCGAAAATGCCGCGACGTGTTCGGCCGAAAGGCTGAGCATGAAGTTCGGGTAGATGAGCTCGCCCTTATGGCGCACCTTTTCGTCATCGTCGAGACCGGGGAACGGTTCGCGGTTGGTGGTGCCGCTTTCGGTGAAGGTCCACGCGCCGTCGCGGTGCGGGATGCCGCTCTCCCAATCAAGTTCTGAACCGCCGCGGGCTTTGAAGGCGGGGACGATACGGCAGAGTTCGGGGTGGACGCCGGCACAGTGGTAGCACTCGTTGTAGTTTTCGAGGATGACTTTCCAGTTCGCCGCGACCTCGTAGCGCATCGTTTGCGCGGCGCGCAGTCCGGCGAGCGGATAGCGCGCGAGCCGTTCGGGCACGGCACCGAGCTGGGCGAGCAGCGTCGCACCGTCGCGCTCGGCGCGCTCCGGCGAAAGATGCAGAAAGAGGAAGCCGCCCCACTCGGCGACGCCGACCGGGTGCAGGCGGCGGCTTTCGAGCGGGACGTCGTCGCGTTCGACGAACGGCGAGGCGACGAGCTCGCCGTCGTGCGCGTAAGCCCACCCATGGTAGGGACAGCGGATCGCGCCGCGGACCGTGCCCTCGCCGCAAAGCAGACGGCTGCCGCGATGGCGGCAGAGGTTAACGTGGCCGAAGAGTCCCGCCTCGCCTCGGACTACAACCACGCTCTCGCCGGCGACGTCCAGAACGCGAAACGCCCCCACGGTATCGAGCCCTTTGGAGCGGCCCGCATAGAACCACTGATCCCAGAAGATAGCACGCTGCTCGCGGGCGAAGAAGTCCGGGCCGGCGTAGGCT
The DNA here is from genome assembly GCA_963782265.1 of Vulcanimicrobiota bacterium. GTDB lineage: Bacteria > Vulcanimicrobiota > Vulcanimicrobiia > Vulcanimicrobiales > Vulcanimicrobiaceae > CAWAJD01. The sequence continues at coordinate 98,291 of CAWAJD010000034.1, read as the reverse complement.
GATCGGGGGAGGGATTTCTCGAGGCTCATTCGGTCAACCGGGGTACCTTTCCGAAGGCATTGACGCTGAATTTGAATTCAACCCGAACAAATCGTTTCTCGGCAGGGGATTCCGTCAAACAGGTTCGAATCCTCGCAGTCATCCGATTTTTGTCGCTCTGGTGAGGAGGGCTCGCTCCGTGGATACGTTCGTTAAGCCGGCCGTCAGCGACGGCGCTTTAACCCTTCAGTCTAGGTGGTACGTTTCACCGGAAGTTTTCGAACTGGAGCGCGATCGCATCTTCCGCCGGTCGTGGCTGTGCGTTGGACGCACCGAACAGTTGGAGAATCCCGGGGACTATTTCGTCGAAGATATTGCCGGCGAGAGTTTGATAATTACGCGCGATGCCGCTGGATGCCCGCACGCTTTCTATAATGTATGCCGCCACCGCGGAACGCGGATCTGCGAAGCGGCAAACGGACATTTCCAAGGCTCGATCATGTGTCCGTATCATGCGTGGACGTACGGATTGGACGGCGCGCTCAAAGCGGCGCGGAACATGGGCGACGTGCCGGGCTTCGATAAAGCGGACTATCCGCTGCGCCAAGCGGCGATCGCGTGCTGGGAAGGCTTTCTCTTCGTTAATCTCGCCGACGATCCGGAACCGTTTGAGACGGCGTTCGCGCCGCTGATCGGGCGCTTCGTGAAATGGAATATCGACGGTTTGCGGACGGCGCGCACCGTCAACTACGAACTCGCGTGCAACTGGAAGCTGGTTTTTCAAAACTATTCCGAGTGCTACCACTGCCCGCTCGTGCACCCGCAACTCGATAAGCTCTCACCCTCGGACAGCGGACGCAACGACCTGAGTTCCGGATCGGTGCTCGGCGGATACTCCGAGATGCGCGAGCACGGCGCGAGCCTGACCACGTCGGGACACACTAACCGGCCGCCCATCGGCGCGGTCTCGGGTGAAGAACTCAACCGCGTCTACTACTACACGATCTTCCCTTCGATGCTGCTCAGCCTGCACCCCGACTACGTGATGGTGCACTACGCGAGACCTCTGGCCATCGATCGCACGGCGGTCGATTGTGCTTTTCTGTTCGATCCCAAGACGATGGATATGCCGCACTTCGATCCGAACGACGCGGTCCAGTTTTGGGACACCACCAACCGGCAAGATTGGCACGTCAACGAACTGACGCAGCGCGGCTTGCGTTCGCGAGCGTACTCACCCGGACCGTACTCGAACGCCGAAGGGTTACTCCATGCGTTCGACCGGCACTACCTCGAAGTGATGGGAGCCTAGTTCATGAAGAGATCGATTGCCCTCGCCGTCGCACTCTCATTCCTCGCGCTCGGCGTCCCAGCGATCGCCGGAACGACCGGCGGTTTGAACGGCACGGTAACGGACACGAACAAAGTTCCGGTCGCCGGCGCTAAGGTCACCGCCACGAGCCCCTCGCAGCTGGCGACGGCGGTAACGGATGCCAGCGGCCATTTTGCTTTCGTTTCGCTTGCCCCGGACGAATATACGCTCTCCATCGAAAAAACGGGCTACGACTCCGGATCGTATCCGGGTATAGCGGTCTTTGCCGACGCGCAGCAGACGCTATCGCTAACGTTGCGCAAAGCGCTCACGACCATCGCTAACGTCACCTCGCGCTCGGCTTCGAACCTGGTGCGCTCCGGTACGACCGCCGATCTCTACTCCGTGAACTCCGCACAGCAGGAACGCGTTGCCGGTTTGGGAGGCGGAGGAAATCTCAACAGCGCCTACTCGGCGATCTCGACGGTGCCCGGTGCGTACGTCCCCGCCAACCAATCCGGTTATAACCAAGCGGTGCACGTGCGGGGCGGCGACTCGTACGAGGTCGGGTACGAGTTCGACGGCATCCCGGTGAATCGCGCTTTCGACAACTACCCGTCGGGCTCGCTCTCGTCACTGGGACAACTCGAACTGCAAGTCTATACCGGCGCGACGCCTTCAAACGCCGAAGCTCAGGGCCTAGCCGGATTCATCAATCAAGTTATCAAGACCGGAACTTTCCCCGGCTATGCAAACGTCAATCCCACGGTCGGTACGCCGACTTTTTACCACAGCCTGAACGTTGAAGCCGGCGGCGCCACGCCGGACCGCTTGTTTTCCTACTACGTCGGCATCGGCGGATACAATCAGGACCACCGGTATGTCGATCAATTCGGCGGCGCCGCGTACGCGGACGAGTTCGGCCAGCAACTCGGTTCGTGCCCGACGACGCCGACGAAGTCGCTTCCCTCGTGCTACACGAACGGGCAGCCGAACGTCGGGCCAGGCGGGACCCCGGGCTCGAGTTGGATCCTCGGCCCGATCGGCTTCGGAACGCTCAATCCCGCTAACATCGCGACGAGAACGTCGCTGGTGAACGTGCACATCGGGATTCCGCACAAGAACGATGCGTTGCGCGACGACATTCAGCTCCTCTACGACAACGACGAGATCTTCACGACGTTCCTAAGCTCGGTCAACGACGAAGGCCTCAATAACTGGCTGGGGACCGTCGGCACGTTTCCGCCGTACTATCTGGATACATTTCAGTATAAGGGCCCGCTCGGAGCGCTCCTTCCGGCGAACTACGCATCGCTCGTAACGCCGTACGCTTACCCGTCGTCGCCCGCGCACTCGCTCTACGGTGCAATTCCCGACCCGTACAATCAGCGCGACCGCGGCTACAACGGACAAGCGATTTTCAAGCTGCAGTATCAAAAGAACTTCAGCCCCAGCGCCTACATGCGCGTTTATGGATACAGCTACTATTCGGATTGGATCGAAAACGGCCCGATGATGTCGCTGCAGCCTTACGCGTACTACGACAGCGGCGACTACGAGATCAACAACCATACCCGCGGGATAAGCGCCGCTTTCACCGATCAACTCAATCCTCAAAACCTGCTCGAGGCCGAGGCCTCGTACACGACCGCCACCGGCGCCCGCATCTATAACGAGCAGATGTTTGCCTACGGGAGATACTACGGCAACGCGTTCGCGGAGATGGTCGACCCCAACGCGATCAACAGCGGGACCTGCTATCGCGTCGTCGCGGGAAGCGTTGCGGCAATGCCGACCACGTGCAGCGACGGCGGCGGCAGCGGCGTGACGTACGGCGCGCTGCCCACGTTTGTCGGCCTCAAAGCCGTCTACCAGGGCATTCCCATCGTCGACCCCACGAAGCACACGTGCGGCGGCGTGGCGTGCGCGTTCTACGCGGCGGAAAACGGCGCGTACGGCCTAAACAACACGGTGTTGCCTGCGTTTACCGGGTACTCGATTACGGATCAGTGGAATCCGAGCGACAAGCTGAACTTCAACTTCGGCATTCGCGTCGACAATTACAGTTTCGTCGGATCCAACACCAATACCGGGCCGGCTCGCGATTTCTGGTTTAACGCGTTCAATCAGGACACGTGTTACGATACTGCGACGCTCGCGCTGATCGATCGAAGCGCTCTGGTCGCGCCCGGTTCGTGGAGCACGAACTCTCAAACGCCGTGTTCCACGTTCGGGAAGCAGTACGAAAACGCGAACCTTCAAAACACCCCGACCGCCTGGGATTACAACATCGTTCAGCCGCGAATCGGCATGACGTATACCGTAGACCCCGATACGGTTCTGCGTGCGAGCTACGGAAAGTACAACGAGCAGCCGTCTTCCGCGTACGAGCAATACAACAGCCTCGAGCAGAACCTGCCGGATACGCTGTCGCAGTTCTACTCCCTCGGGTTCGACACGCCGGGGCACGCGGTCGCGCCTTCCATCTCGTTTAACAGCGATTTCTCGCTGGAACACCATTTCAAAGGCACCGACATGTCGTTCAAGCTGTCGCCGTTCTTACGGCAGACGCAGAACCAAGTCGAAAACTTCTACATCAACTACGCGACCGGCCTGACGTCCGGGCTCAACGCCGGCAATCAAACGTCGAGCGGCGTCGAGTTTCAGTTCAACAAGGGCGACTTCGCGAGAAACGGCATCGCGGCCCAACTCTCGTTTGCTTATACGAACGCCTACGTGAAGTACGGGACGCTCCCGAACGGAACGACGATCATCTCGCCGATCAACGCTGGTATCTCGCAGTACAACGCCTACACGAAGGGCTGCGCGCCGGGCGGCAACCAGTACGGCAAAATGCAGTTCGGCCAGCCGGTCTGCGGTGCCACGACGACCGGTGTTGCGGCCGCACCGTGCTACACGCAAGCCGGCGCGCCCGACGCCACCTGCAAGCCGAAAGACATCGCGAATCCATACTGGGATTCACCGGCGTACGCATTGTACGACCCGAGCGCTGCCTATCTGCCGTATTCGACCTTCCCCGGGCCGGTCGGTTCCGGCGTGAACGCGTACAACTATCCGTACGTCGGGACGCTGCTGCTCAACTACAAACACAACAAACTGTCGATCACACCGTCGCTGCAGTTCCAAGCGGGGAACCGGTATGGGGCGCCGCTTACCACGAACGGAATCGATCCGACCCAAGGATGCGGGGCACTGGCCGGCGCTTCCGTGACGGGCGATCCGCGTTATCCCTACGGCGCGAGCGGAGGCAGCCCGTACGACGCGACCAAGTGCGCGTCGATTGCGGGCGTTTCCATCCCGGATCCCTACACGGGACAGTTCGACGGCGTCGGCGCGTTTCGCGAACCCGCGCAGCTGCTTGGCAATCTGCGCGTGAACTACGACGTGAATCCGAAAGTCGCGCTAACGCTGACGCTTACGAACCTGCTGCAAACCTGCTTCGGCGGGCAGCAGACGAAGTTCACATACTTCAGCGGCAACAACGTCTGTCTTTACGGCGATCTCGTCGGCGGCCCGAGCACGCCTCCGGTCGGAAACGCGTACAACCCGGGGCAAAACGTCCAAACCTTCCTCCGTTATCCGTACGAGCCGTATTTCGGCTCCTACAACGACCTGTCGAGCTCGCTCACCCAGCCCTTCAATATGTACCTCAGCCTGAAAGTGAAACTCTAACCAACATGAAATACGATGCGATCATCATCGGCGGCGGCCACAACGGGCTCGTGACCGCTTGTTATCTCGCGAAGGCGAAGTGGAAGGTGCTGGTTCTCGAGCGCCGCTATCTGGTTGGCGGCGCGTGCGTCACCGAAGAAGTATTCCCCGGATTCAAAGTCTCGACGGCCGCGTACGTCAACAGCCTCTTTCGTCCGGAGATCATCCGCGATCTGCGTTTGAAAGACTACGGATTCGAACCGATCGAACGCAATCCGGCGTCGTTCTCGCCGTTTCTCGACGGGCGCTCGCTGACGCTGGGCACCGGCTCGCACGCCGACGTCGACGAGATCGCGAAGTTCAGTAAGAAAGATGCGGAAGCGTATCCACTGTATGAAAAGATGCTCGAACGCGTGGCATCGGTGGTCGAGCCGACGCTGACGCAAGTGCCGCCCAATCTGATCCATCCCAAGCTCGGCTCGCTGCTCGAGATGGGCAAGATGGGCAAAGCGATGCAGAAACTCGGGCCGAACATGGGGGAGGCAGTCGAGGTGCTCACCGGCGCAGCGCGCCCGATCCTCGACCGCTGGTTCGAATCCGAACAACTCAAGGCCACAATTGCGACCGACGCGATCATCGGCGCGTTCATGGCGCCGTCGATGCCGGGTACGGCGTACGTCTTGTTCCATCACGTAATGGGCGAGACCAACGGCAAGCGCGGCGTGTGGAGCTACGTCAAGGGCGGCATGGGCGGCTTGACGCAAGCCATCGCCAACGCCGCCAAAGATCTCGGCGTGGAGATTCGCACCGAAGCCGAAGTCGCAAAGATTCTTACGAAGAACGGCGCCGTGACCGGCGTCGCGATGACCAACGGCGACGAGTTCGAAGCCAAGAAAGTGGCGTCGGGCGTCGATTGCCACATCACGTTCCAGAAGCTGATGGATAAGAACGAGCTGCCGCCGGAGTTCAACGACGCGATCGCACGCATTTCGTACAGCAGCGCGTCGTGCAAGATCAACGTGGCGCTCGAGCGGCTGCCGAGCTTCACGGCGATGCCGGGTCACGAACCCGGCCCGCAACATCGCGGCACCGTGCATTTGTGTCCGGATCAGGACTTCATCGAACGCGGGTACGACGACGCGAAGTTCGGCAAGATGTCGCAGAATCCGATCGTCGAGTGCACCATGCCCTCGTCGCTCGATCCGACGGTGGCGCCGCCGGGCAAGCACCTGATGTCGATGTTCACGCAGTACGCGCCGTACGAGCTGAAGGACGGCCCGTGGACCGATGCGCTGCGCAACGAATACGCGGATCGCTGCTTCGACATCGTCGAACAATACGCGCCGGGGTTCAAAGACTCGGTCATCGATCGGCAGATCCTGACGCCGGTCGACTTGGAAACCACCTTCGGCCTGACCGGCGGCAGCATTTTCCAAGGCGCGATGCCGCTCCATCAACTCTTCATGTTCCGTCCGGTTCCGGGATTCGCGAGTTACAATACGCCGATCAAGAACCTGTACATGTGCGGAGCGGCAACCCATCCGGGCGGAGGCGTCATGGGCGCCTCCGGCTGGAACGCCGCCCGCGTGATGCTCAAGGGCTAAACAACGACTAGAAAGGGCGGGCGGGCTCCCGCGTTCGTCGGGAAGATGACCAGATTTTTCATTCCCGGCGACTGTGCGCTCCATACGATCAGACCATCGGCGCCGACGGCATTTGCCGCGGCGCCGATTCGTTCTGCGACATGCGTCTTTCGAGGAATTCGCACGCTGGTTACTTCGGCTCGATCGGTGTTTAGCTCGGTTAGCAGCGCGCGCTCGGTGAGATCGAAGACGCGGTCGAGCGTGACGAGCAAACTCAACATGCATGATACCGCGATCGGGTCGGCGTCCGTGTACTTCTGCGTGAACTCGGCAAGCGCCGCGGCGCGGGTGAACGACGTGTACAGCGCTTCGACGCCGGCTGGGTTGTAACGGCCGCCGGTTTTCGCCGATCCGGCCGGTGACGTTGCACGCGTGCGACGGCGTTCGAGCACGAAGCGAGTGACGACAGTTCGCAGTGCGAGGGACGGTGCGGCGGCCAGGATGGTTTGGAATGTCGGGTCGGTCATCTGGCGTCAGCGTATCGGACGCCTAGGCCAGGTGCATGGCACTCTTAACCGTAGGTGCCGGCTGCCATTTCCTCGGCGAGTCCTTCGAACGCGTCGACACCGTGCTCTTCCAGTAACCACAGCACCGTCTTGCCCTTAAACGTGCGCAGCGGGTGGTGCATCCACGCCCGTATCCCGGCGTCGTCTTGGAAAATGGTTTGCAGAATTTCCCACGCGTGGACCAGTTTGACGAGACCGGGTTGCGCGATTGGGGCGGCCGAGTTCTTCTTGAGCGTATCGGCCTTCACACCGATGTACCGGGCAATTTCCGGGAGCGTGAAGCCGGTTGGCCCGCGAAGATCCTTTGCGTCGATCCGTCCGCTGACCGGGTCGTGGATGGTCTGAAGTAGCGCGATCGTCATCGGACAAGGCCTCCTTCGCCCAGTGTACCTTATTGCCCCCGGGGTTGTCCATGCTTGTATCCCCGGTAACGTCCACCTTACAATCCGGTCGGAGGTCAGAGTTACCTGGATAACCAAGGTCTGGCTAGCAGTAACCGATCAATCGATCACCCGCTCGCTCGCATCATCCTTCCCGGTTTTGCGTGGTCTGAGCCGCATACCTGAAGAGTTGCTAGCCGGACGCCGCCCTGAAGGTAATCGTGGGAAAGCGCGTGCGGCGCGGAGCCGGCCTACTACGATTTCGTGGAGATGGTGACGCTGCCGGAACCGATCAGCGCTCCCTTTTCCGTAAAGTCCACGCGGACCGTGCCTAGATCGATCGAACCCGTCGCGCTGAGAAATACGGAGAACGTCGCCACCGCATTGTGACGAATGGTCGCCCGGACTGACGAACTCGGCGAGCTCAGACACTGCCCGGCTTCGTTGCTCTGACAGAGCGCTGCGCCGATCGGCAGTTTCCCGACGTTGACTTGCACCGTTAGGTTGCGATAGGCAGTGGATTCGTCTTTCGCAGCGACCGCAAACGCGCTCGTACCGCCTTTCCGCAGATGAATGGGCGGCTTCTCTGCCGTCGCGATCTTGACGACGAGGCCACCGTGCGCCGGCGCACGTGCGTTTCGATCGGCGCTAACCGCTCCAGGCAAAGCTGTCGAGCTGGAACAGCCCGCGATAAACAACAGAAGAACCGGCAATAGAACCGTCGATGCTCGCATCCAGCACCTTTCGCGGGCGAAAGTCGGACTCCGGCCGCTTGACAAGGAGGGGTGTGTACCATATACTATGCATCATATAGTATATGCGGAACGGTATAGAAGCCCCTAGTCCCGGACTATTCGAGAATCTCCGTTTGGAGCTGAGGCGCGGGCTATTGACCCTCGCCGTCCTCTCCCAACTGCGGACCGAGCGCTACGGCTACACGCTTCGCAAGGCACTCGGACACGCGGGGCTCGAGATCGACGAGGGCACGCTCTATCCGCTGCTGCGCCGGCTTGAAAGCCAGGGGCTCCTAAGCAGCGAGTGGCGCGAGGAAAACAAACGGCGCAAACGCTTCTACCGTCTGCTCCCGGCCGGCGAGCGGATGTTCGAGCAACTATCGGCGGAGCTGCGGCGCATCAATGCGTCGCTCGACCGCATCATCGCGGAGGAGTGATTTGAAATGACGATCCTTGACCGATACCTCTATGCGGTTCGGAAAGCACTTCCGAAGGAACTCGCGACGAGCGACATCGTTGCGGAAATCGCCGAAGATCTTCAATCGCAAATCGACGAACGCGAAGCTTCGGTGGGGCGCGCACTCACCGACGACGAGATCGCGAGTATCGTAAAAGCGTACGGCCATCCGCGCGTCGTTGCCGCGCGATACGAAAGAGTGACGTACCTAATTGGGCCCGACGCGTTTCCGTTCTATCGGTCGGCGCTCGCACTCGTCGCGACGGTCGTCGTCGCGATCGAACTGATCGGCGGCGGCGTCGCCGCACTGATCGCACACGACGGCAGCCTCTTCTTCAGCGCGCTTGAAGCAGCGTGGAAGTCGCTGATCTGGATATTCGGAATCGTCACGATCATCTTCGCGTTGGCCGAACGCTCGCCGAACGGCGCGAGTGCGTTGATCGGGCGGTTTTTCAAATGGGATCCGGCGCGCCTTCCGGACCCGGGTGCGCGGCCGCCGGCGCCGCGCGGCTCGACGCTGATCGAGTTCATCGTGAACTTCCTGGTTCTGCTGGCGCTGCTGGATGGCGCCGGGCCACATCGTGTCCCCCTGGACGAGCTGCTATCGGGTACGCTCGCAGCGATGCATGCGACCCTTACGCCGAGCTGGCAGGCCTTGTACGTCGGGGCAATCGCCGGAACGGCACTCCTCGCACTCGGCGCCATCATCGTCTTCTTGCAGCCGCGGCTCTCGGCGCTGCTCGAGACGGCCCGAGCGCTCTCGAGCGCCGCCGTAATCGCCGGCGTCGCGATCACCCTGCACGACGGACCGTGGATACAGTCACCCGACGGTTCGTTGAACACCATCGCGCTCTACACGCTCGTCAGCGCGCTTGTCGTCCTTGCGATTCAGCTCACGGTGTCGGTGAATTCACTCTTGCGCTACTCGACGCGATAGCCGGCCCCTGCCAACACTTGGGGGCCGGAGCGCGTCTATTGAGGTGATGCGATTATCGACTGCGAGGCGCCGGCGTGCCGCTTGAGCTCGATGCCCGGCTGATCGACGGCGCCCGGTCCGGCGGAGCGGAATTAGAGCAGCTGATCTGCGCCGTTTGGCCGGAGGCGTATCGGATCGCGTTCAGCATCCTGCGCGATCGCGGGCTGGCCGAGGATGCGGCCCAGGAGGCGTGCGCGGCGATTGCGCGTTCGTTGCCGTCGCTGAAAAAGACGGACGGCTTTTCGCCTTGGAGTTACAAGATCGTCGTCAATCATGCGATCGTCGCGGTGCGACGCAGGCGGCGCACGCAATCCCTCGACGAACCGCCTCCCGCGACCGGCGCCGCAGATCGCAGCGAGGCTTTGGATCTGCACGATGCGTTGATGAAGCTGCCGGTCGAGCAGCGCGGAGCCGTTGTCCTGCACTACTACGTTGGTTTGAATAGCCGCGAAATAGCTGCGTCGACGGGCCTTCCGCCCTCCACCATCCGCTTTCACTTGATGCTTGCGCGCAGAACGCTTCACAAAGCGCTGTCGGAAATACCCGAACCGAACGCTCAATCTTCCGAGGAGATATTGCCCAATGTTCGCTGATGCCAGAATCAAAAAGGCTGTAGAGACTGTCGTTTCGGGCGTCTTCAGGTTCCGCCCGTGCAGTGGCGTGCCATCGCGGCGCGCATCGCGCAGCCGCAACCGCTCGACGCCGTCAGTCGCGAATGCTTCCGTTCGCCGTAGCCGCTGCGGCGTGCATTGCGATCGTCTTTGCGGCGTTTCCGGCGAGTTCGCTCGGTCTGGTGCGGATCGTCGTATCGAGCTATCAGGACGTCATCAAGGTGATTGGGTGGACGCCTCCGGCAGGTGCCCGAAAATTCTCGGTGCCGCCCGCTGCGCGAGCCGACGTTGCCGCTGCGCAAGCGCACTTGGACTTCACGCTCGTCCCGCCGTCCGGGCTCCCGGCCGACGTCGTAGCCTCAGAGTTTGGACCGGGCCGACGCAGATCTACACCAAGGCGACGCGGGTTTGGAAGACGGGTCCGGCGTTCGCGACGTTTACGTATCGACGGTTGGACGGACGTTCGTTCTCGATTCTGGCGACGGAATTCGATCCACAGACGGGTACGCCGTCGAAGTATATGTTCGAGAGTCAGGATTTGCCCGGCGGCCGCACGGCGCTGATCCGTCACGAGCAGTTCACGTGGCGTAACGGCGATCAAGTGACGTCGATCGTCGAGGGAGACGATATTAGCGCATCAGAGATCGAGTCGATACGGCGGGCGATGAACGGCGTTCCGATTGAGGGTGTCTACCCGAGCCGGCACGATGGGAAAGTGATCAAGCGGTATTTGGCTCCGCCGGGTGCGAACTAGTGCCTCAGATCATGCTTTCGCTGTATCCGGAAATCGAGCCGTACGACCATGGGGTCTTGGATGTCGGAGACGGCCATCGAGTCTACTGGGAGTGCTGCGGCAATCCTGACGGGAAACCCGCCATCGTGCTGCATGGCGGCCCCGGTTCGGGATGCACGCCGGGCTCCGTCGTTTTTCAATCCCGAAAAGTATCGGGTCGTCCTGTTCGACCAGCGCGGCTGCGGAGGAGCAGGCCGCTAGCGAGCGATCCGGCAGCCGACTTGAGTGCGAATACGACGCGGCATCTGATCGGGGACATCGAAAAGTTACGCCGGCATTTGGGAATTGAATCGTGGCTGGTGTTCGGGGTTCGTGGGGCTCGACATTGGGTTTGGCTTATTCGGAGCTCTACCCGGAGTGCGTTACCGAGATCGTCCTCTCCGGATCGGCACGACGCGACGTCATGAGGTTCGTTGGCTGACGCGCGATGTAGGACGGTTGTTTCCCGAACAGTGGGAGCGTTTCGCGATGGCGTTCCGGCTGGGGAACGCGACGGCGATCTTGCCGAAGCGTATGGCTCGTCTGTTATTCGATGCCGATCCCGGCGTGCGTGAGAAGGCGGCGCGGGATTGGTGCGACTGGGAGGAAGCCCACGTTTCGCTGCATCGGCGGCGCAGTCCGCGCTGGGACGACCCCGCTTTCCGCCTCGGCTTCGCTCGGCTCGTTACGCATTATTGGAGCAATGCAGCGTGGCTTGAAGACGGGGTGCTGCTTCGCGAGGCGTCCAAGCTCGCCGGCAGTGCCGGGCGTTTTGATCCATGGCCGCTTCGATGTGAGCAGTCCGCTCGACATTGCGTGGCAACTATCGCAAGCGTGGCCGGGAAGCGAGTTGGTCGTCGTGGAGGATGGGGGGCATTCGCTCGGCTTGGGTGACGCAATGCTCGCTGCAATCGATCGCTTTTCCGAAGTGCGTTCGTGATAGCACGTCCCTAGAACGGGCGCTTGTTCCAGACGCGGACGTAGTCGACCGAGTAGGTGGTTGGGAATTCGGAGATGCGGCGGGTTGAGTTGGCCTTTTTCCCAGCCGCCGATTGCGAGGTTGATCAGGATGAACATCGCTTTTTGCGGGACGTTCGGGCCGGTGTAATGCAGGATGCGTTTGCGATCGAAATAGAAGTCTGCGTATGACGGCTGCCAGTCGAAGCCGTACGTGTGATACGCGGCGGCGAGCGACGCGCCGGTGTCGTAGACGCGCGCGGCGTCACCGTTCGGGAGCTTCCACCAGAGCGTGACCTGGTCTTGGGTGGGCGTGACGCCCTGCCATTCCATGATGTCGACTTCGGGCGGCCAGCTGTTGTCGGCGGGGAGCAGCCAGAACGAAGGCCACATGCCGATGTTTCCGGATGGAAGCTTTGCGCGGACTTCGCTGTAGCCGTACTTGTATGAGAACGTTGGCGTGTTGCCGTTTGCGGGGGAGCCGCCGGTTTGAATGATGCCGGAGGTGAAATTGTAGGTTTTGCCGAGGTACTTTTTGGTTTCGTGTTTTGCGGTGAGATTGAGGTAGCCGTTGGCGACGGTGACGTTATCGGGCTGGTAGACTTCGAGTTCGCCGGGGCCGGTTTTGCAGCCGCGGTATTCGTTGGCCCAGTTGTAGCAGGGGTACCAGATCTTCGTGTTGAGCGACGTGCCCGTGAACTCTCGTGGAAGATGAGCTTCGTTGCGACGGCGATGCTGGTCGATGCATCGGGGGCTTGCGGGATGTCGGCGAGGTTTGCGCCGTAGGGTGTGCGGGTTGCGCAGGCTGCCAACAGCGCTAGCGACGCGAGCGCCAGTGCTTTTAAGATCTCATGGTTTGTGGTTCCAGATTCGGATGTAGTCGATGGCGAAGGTGGCGGGGAAATCGATGCGTTGTCGGGTTTGAGTTGGCCTTTTTCCCAGCCGCCGATGGCGAGGTTGGCGATCACCACCATTGGTTTGTTGGGGATCCAGCGCTTTTCGGCGAATCGCTTGATGGGTTTGCCGTCGAAGTACCAGGTGATGGCGTTCGGTTCCCAGTCGGCGGCGTAGGTGTGGTACGCCTGCGAGAGGTCGACGCCGGTGTTCACGCCGGTACTGCTTTGCTGGTTGTTCCGTGCGCATCTTTCCAGTGTGTGGTGACGACGTCAGTGTTGGGGTCGACGCCTTGCCATTCCATGATGTCGATTTCGGGGGGCCATTGGCGGTTGGCTTGCACGAGCCAGAATGCGGGCCACATGCCGGCGCCCTTCGGCAGCTTTGCGCGGATCTCGGCGTAACCGTAGCGGAATGCGAACGTTGCTTTGGTCGATAGCGGTGCCGCCGGTTTGGATCATGCCGGAGATGTAGGGGTGCGATCGATTGAGGTGGCCCTTTCGTTTCCGCGTGCGGCTTTGCGATGAGGTTTGCGATGCCGTTAACGAGCCGAACCTTGCGCGGTTCGTACCATTCGAGTTCGAGGTCGCCGCCGTTAGTGCAGCGCTGGCCGGGGTTGACCCAGGTGTAGCACGTGAACCAGAGATTCGTGTTGAGCCTCGGGGCGGTGAATTCTTCGTCGAGGAGCATCTTCGCGGCGCCGGTTTGCGGCGCGAACATCGGAACCGGGGATGAGACGACCCAAGGAGGGGTCGCGCGTATCGCTGCAGGCTGCGAGCACTAGGGCATCCATCGCGGTTGCGACTTGGCGTCTCATGTATTTGGTATCACGGCCGTGAATTGCACAGTCGAGGCGCCCGAAACAAGTTTCGCTTTGTTTCGTAAATCCGAGCATGTCATACAACCGCCTAATGCCGGCCGTCGCTATGTTCGCGTTTCTGTCGCTTGCGATCGGGTCGCGGGCGTTTGCCTCGGCTGCCGACGTTCTTTCGACGGAGGTTCTGCTAAACAACGCGATACTCGCTCACGACGTCGCGACCGCCGGCCAATATCTCACCGATGATTACACGCTGACGCTGGCATCGGGTAAGGTGCTGGACCGGGCAGCGCTGCTGGGTATCGTGGCGGATCGTTCCGTCACAATGACGACGAATCGCTCCCACGACGAACGCGTGCGCATGTATGGCGACACGACCGCCATCATCACGGGAATCGTTGAGGAAGCAGGTACGCAAAACGGCAGCCGCTTCGATATCCAGCTGCCGTTTACGGATACGTGGGTTTTTCAAAACGGGAAGTGGATGCAGGCTGCGGGGCACGTTCGACTCCGGTTAAGTCGTAGTTCAAAGAGGCCGCACGGTTGGCGTGCGGTCTCTTTGATCCTTTTGGGGCGTTATGAGTGCTGAAGGGGGTGACGTTCGCGGACGACTACCGGGTCGCGGTGGACGATGATCGGGTCTTTGCGAACGATGATTGGGTCGTGGTGGACGACGATCGGGTCGCGGTGGATGACGATGGGTTCTTTGACGACGATCGGAGCCGGACGCTGGACGATCTCGGTGGTTCTGTAGATGTTGACGGTGCGGTTCGGCGCGACGTGCGTGGGGCCGTTGGAACCGTAGTAGCCGCTGTAGCCGCTGTAACCCGGTACGAAGTTGAAGCCGGTGAAGACCGGCTCGTAGCCGGTGTAGGCGGGCACGAAGTTGTCGTAGCTCGTCTGGTAGGCGGGGTAGCCGTTCGTGTAGCCGTAGGTGTACGAGTCGTTCACGATCGAGCAGTACTGGCCGTTGCAGGCGATGCTTTGGTTGTAGTTACCGGGATACCACGATTGGCCGTTCGGGGCGACGACGTGTCCGTCGGCGTAGACGACCGAACCGTTGCGAAGGTAACCGACGACGGTGTTCGCTTTGGCACTCTTCTCGGCGACATTGATTCCCGTGGCGATCGCGGCGACGGCCGCGGCGGTGATCAGGAGCGTCGAGGTTGTATCAGCCTTAGCTGGACGCACCGACGATGAGAATGCAAAGGCCGTGATGAGCAGGGCGGCCGTTGCTGAGCGAAGAGTGAATAGTTTCATGCACCCATTGTACGACCGATACTTAGCTTGCTACATTAGTAAACGCGGCACGAACAATGAGAAACCGGTGAGAGCTATTTCAAGCCGAATGCGAACAACCGGCGGTAACCGTTGACGTACACGTTACCGTTTGCAATCGTCGGAACTTGAATGCTGTTCGTCTGCTGAAAGCGCCACGCGCCGAGCGGCGCTTGAAAGATCGGCTGCGACAAGTTGAATGCCGGGTAGGCGAGCAACTGCAGCGTACGATCCGATTGCCACCACACGATCCAGACGATTGCGGACGCTCTGCTCTTTCCATTTGAGGAGATCGAAGGGGTTTCACCGTTACCGTTGTTCATTGGGAACTGCTCGTTGCTCTGCGCGATGACGCGCATGCGAGCGGGACTGCGCAAGACTTGAACTGCGTAGAGCGGTCCGCCGGTGGTGAATACGAACTCGTCCTGGGGGCCGGCAAAATACGCGGGCGATGCCCAGGTAGAGCCGAGCGAGAGCTCCGCGAGCGCGTGATCCGGGCCGCCCGAGTGGAAACGGCCCAGTTGATGCTGATCCAGCATCGTCAGGATGCCGTCTTTGCCTTGGCCGAATGCGACCGACGGTTCCCCCGCGAGGTCCGGAAAGAGCAACAGACCGCCGGATCCAAAGTCGGAGTCTGAAGCGTTGTCGCTGCCTACCGTATACGGCGTGAAGTAGTCGATGACGCGTGAGAGATCCGGAGTAAGTTTCACGACAGAATCGCCGAGGCTGGCGCGGCCGTCGAACGTGCCGTTGCCGGTGATGAAGAGCAGGTTGCCGCGCGCATCCACCGCCGCGCCGTTGCCGCTCATCCAGATGCCGCCCATGAAGTTGCCGTATTGATCCGGGGACGGCGAATCCATGAACGTTGCGAGCTGCTTGAGCGAATCGGGGTCGTACGCGAACAGCCAACCGTGATAGTCGTTTCCGTTGAAGTCGCACGTGCTGCCGAACCCGACGTAGACGCGGTTATTCGCGAGCACGAGGGCGGCCCGCTGCTGCTGGTAGTCGCCCAAGAAGCGGATGCGGCCGTTCGTGCCGCGGGCCTCCCCGTAAATGGTCATCGGCGCGGTTCGGTTCAGGCCGGTACCGAGCGCGACCGAGAAGAGACGAAAGGTGATGTGCTGGGACGAGCCGGCGGGGGTGAGCGACTCGGCGACGACGTAAACCGCGTCGCGCGTGCGGTCGATCACCGGCGTTCCCGAGACGCCGGCGCGGAGCATATTGATGCAGCCGGTGAACTGCGGCGTGACGACCGTTTCACCTTTCGGGATCAGCGAGCGCGTCCAGATGACGTCGCCGTCGTGCGCGTCGTACGCGGAAATCGAATCGTTGCCCGTCGCGACGATCACGATGTCGCGCGTTCCCTTTACGGTTGCTTCGGCGGTTGCGACCAGCGGCTGGCCGTACGCGATCCCATCGAGTTCGCGTACGAAGAGCGGTTTCATCCCGGCGGCGACGGTCTTCGGCGTGAGTGCGGTCTCCGCGCTATTCCAGCCAGACCGCAGGTTATCGTTGTGATACGTCAGCACGTCGACGGCGAGCGTGCGCGCCGGAAGTGCGGCGCAGAGCGCAAGGAGTGCGGCTACGGCAAGACGATTCACGTTGGGTCGTTCCTTTCCAGCGATAAACGAACGGCATCGACGGCCTTTGCGCCGTAAATAGTGACCAAGAACGCGCGATCCGATGTCGAGAGAACTTCGCGCGCGAGTTTTTCGGTGGGGATGGTCGCGCGGAGGGCGCCTTTGCCGCCGTTGAGCGCGGCGCGAACGTCGACGACAGAGAGCGATGCCGCTTTCGCGTCGTCGCTGTCGTCGCCGCCGGCGGAGTTTGCGACGAGCAAGAACGCACCGTCGGAAGAATAGGCGAGACCGATCGGCGCGGGGCCGACGACGACGCTGGCCAGCAGCGCGTGCTCCGGCTCGCGCAGGTACGGTGCGCCGTAAGCGAAGATGCGGCCTTCCCCGCGAACGCTGACCCAGACGACATTACCGTCCGGTGAAACCGCGACGCGTGCGGGCGCACAGCCGGCGGCGATGCGTGAAATGACCGCGTTCGCGGGATCGTCGACTGCTTTCTGGACGCTGACCTCGCTCAAGACGCCGTTCCAGCCGAGGTTGACGGCGCACGACGCACGTCCGATGCGGGGATCGGTCGCACCGGGAACGCCGGCGGCGCTTTCCGCGACTTCGCTGACGACGTAGAGGGTCGAGCCGTCGGGCGAGATCGCAAGGCCATCGGGGGAGCGGTCGAGCGTCACGTGCGAAACGTATTCCAGCGACGGCGTCGCGTCGGCGGATATCTTCGCTACGCCGAGCGTACCGGTGGCGGAGTTCGTTGCGAACGCATAGCGCCCGTCGGCAGAGAGAACGACTTGACCGGTCCGGGGTGCATCGGAATCGCGAACGACGTTGAGTGCGTGCGCGGTGCCGGCGAGAAATGCGCTCGTCGAAACCGCGGCAAGTCCGACGCGCGTTGCAACGATCAGCGTTGTGCCGTCAGGCGTGAGTGCAAGGCCGGTGGTTCCGCCGGGGACGTCGATCGTCGCAAGTTCGTGCAATGCTTCGCCGCTGCGTGCGAAGGCGACGACACCGCCGCCATGGCCCTGGACGCGATCGATGCCGACGAAGAGCATCTTGCCGTCACGGGAAAGCGCAAGCGCGGACGGCGGCCCCGGCATCGACGATGCTGCGAGCTGCGTCCCGGCGGGCGTTACGGCGAGGCTCAGCGCGAGACCGAGCGCGGCGAGCACTCTCAAAAGTCTTCGGGCCAGATTCCGTGACGGATGCCGTTGGCGCTGGTGACGGCGTTCGCGTTGAAGCGCAGCGGGCCGGCGTACGACCCGAAGATCCCGACGGTGCGCCCGAGGTAGAGTGGACCGGTGCGGCCGACGGAACGCGCGTACGTGATGTCGACGATCATCAACTGGCCGTTATGACGCGCGATCGTAATGCTGGACGGAGCAATCGAACGAATGATGCCGTAGACGGCGTGCGGGCCAAATGCGGGCACCGCGGGCGTTGCGGTCGGGGCTACCACGGCGGCGTGTGCGGGCGTCGCGATGACGGCGAACACGAAGACGAGTGCGTGCACGAACCTGCCCTCCTTCCGGGCTAGCGCACGGTTTCGTCGACCCTCAGCAAGAGGCCTCGCAATCGTCGCACTCGACCTCAACCGTTGCATGCGTCACGCCGAAACGATTTTGTAAAATTTGCTTTACTTCTTTTACGACGTCGGGCGAGCGTGCGAGCGACGCGCGGTCGACCTGCAGGTGTAAGCTCGCGGCGCAGCCGCCGTCGGAAACGGACCAGACGTGGAGGTCGTGAACGCCCAGCACGTCGACGGCTCGTTCGAGGTCGGCCTTGACCGCTAGCGGGTCGATGCCGGCCGGCGCGCCTTCGAGCAGGACGTTGACGGCGTCTTTGACGATCCGCCAGACCGAAAACACGACGACGACGGCGGCGAGCAGCGAGAGGATAGGGTCGACGATGTTAAGATGCGTCAACAAAATCACGAACGCGCCAATGACGACGGCTGCGGAGATGAATGCATCGCCGGCAACGTGCGCGATCACGGCGCGAACGTTCATCGAGCGTTCGCCGCCGTGGGAGAGGTAGAGCGCCAGCAGCACGTTGGCGACGATCGCGAATGCGGCAGCCGGGATCATGATCCAGGGCGCGACGGCCGGCGGATCGGCGAGCCGGCGCGCGGCTTCGTAGATGATGTAGACGATGAGGACGATCAGGACGATGGCGTTGAGCAATGCGGCAAGAACGGTGGCGCGCCCGTACCCGAACGTTCGCTTCTCGTCGGGGCGACGCTGCGCGATGGTGCCGGCCCAAAGCGCGAGGACGGCGGCGGCAACATCGGTAAGCACGTGAACGGCGTCGGTGAGTAACGCGAGGCTATGTGCGAGCAGGCCGCCGGCGACTTCGACCGCGAGGATGCCGAGCGTGACTGCAACCGCGACTTTGAGGCGCCCGTTTTCCGCGGTGTGGTCGTGCGTGGCGCTCATTTCCACTTCTATTATACGGCATGACCGGCGGGGAGCCTAATGCGACTGAATGTAATCCACTCGCACGCTGACGACGTTGATCGTCCGTCCTGCGCCGTTCTTCTTAGGGCTCGAGCCGGTAACCCGGCCGGCGACCCTCACTTGTTGGCCAGCGCTTAGGTTCGAAACTTTGTCGCCGACCAGCGCAAGGAGGGCTTGATCTCCGAGTTCCCGGTTGTACTCCTTGGTCGCGGCTCTCGAGGGGTAGTCCGCCAGCGATGCGACGACACCGCGCCCGCACCTCGCGTCGGCGGTCGAGATCGCGACGAGCGGCCCGCGCGAGACCTTGATGATCTCGCAGTTCAGTCGAACGTACGACCCGGTCCATTTGCGAGGATTTCCGTATATCTGCACGGCGGTTGGACCCCCGCTCCCCTTCGCAATCTCGATCGGAACGCTGCTCGCTCGAGCGATCGCGCTTCCGCCGCTCAGCTTGCCGCGCCCTTGGTCCGCCGCAGTTTGCGAGCAAGCAGCGACCGCTAGCACGAGGGCGGCTGCGATGGCAATTCTCATGCGCGCGCCCTTTCCAGCCGTTCATCAATCGCCGTGCGTTCGGGGGACGAGAGCGGCACGAGCGGGGGGAGCAGACGCTCCCATTCATCTTCTCTTCTCTCCTTCGCCGTGAGGTAACGCATGACCGGGATCAGCGGTGGTCCCGCGAGCGCAGCGCGGAGTTTCCCGGCTCGTAAAGCGGCTTCTTCTTCGCCCGCAAAGGCTCGAGCTGCAACGTTCGGCCAGAGCGCGACGGTGCCCGAGATGCAGCCGGCGGCGCCGTATGCTTTGACTTCGATAAGCGACTGTTCCGTCGCGGGAAAGATGGTGAGGTGCGGCTGGCGGGTTGCGACTTCGCGCTGGAGAGCGGGGTCGTTCGAGCTGTCTTTCATTCCGGCAATAGCTTCGGGGAACTCGGCGACGAGGCGATCGACGAGATCGGCGTGGAACGTAACGCCGCTCATGCGTGGAAAGTTATAGAGTAAGACGCGCTTACCCGGCGCGTGTGCGCGGCGCAGTAGTTCGTCGAAGTAGCGCACGACGCCGTCGTCGGTTATGTCGCGGAAGAAAAACGGCGGCAGCACGAGTGCGGTTGCGAAGTTGAGTTCGAAAGCGGTGCGCGTGAGTTGCACGGCGTCCTGCAGTGACGCAGCACCCGTGCCGACCATGAAGCGCTCGATCGGGAGACCGCTGCCGGCGACGGCCTCCATCAGGTGCAGGCGCTGATCTAAACCGAACGACATCGCTTCGCCGGTAGTTCCCAGGAGGTTGATACCGTCGCAGCCGTTTGCGAGAAGGTCGCGGTAGTAGGCGATCGCGGCCGGCGCGTCGGGTTGGAGTTTATCGTCGAGCGGTGTGAGGACGGCGGACCAGATGCCGCCGAGGCGCGTGGTGGCCGGCATCAGCGCGAGAACGCTCCTTTAAGAAAGAACGCGAGGTTTGCGGGCCGCTCGGCGAGCCGGCGCATGAGATACGGGAACCAATATCCGCCGAACGGGACGGCGAGGCGCACGCGGTAACCCTGTTCGACGAGCTGCGTAGCGAGCGTCGTTCCAACGCCGTAGAGCATTTGGAACTCGAAGCGGCCTCGTTTGGGAAGGCGCAGGTAGTCGATGTATTTGATGATTCGCTGGATGAGGTGTGGGTCGTGGGTGGCGATTGCGGTGTAGCCTTCTCCGGCGAGCGCGTCTTCTGCGAGGCGGGCGTAGTTTTCGTCGACGTCGGTTTTTAACGGGAACGCGATATCGGCGGGCTCGAGGTACGCGCCCTTTACCAGACGGACGTTTGGCCGGAGAATCATCGCGCTTCTAAGGTCCTCGACGCTGCGCATGAGATACGACTGAAGAACGAAGCCGACGTTGAAGTATTTCTCGCGCAGGCGGCGATGGATCGCGAGCGTCGCATCGACGTAGCGCGACTGCTCCATATCGAGGCGCATCGTGTTACCGGTGTCGAGCGCTTTCTGCGCGATGCGCGCGGCGTTCGTATAAGCGAGTTCGGGATCGATATCGAGGCCGACGTGGGTGAGTTTGAAGGCGACGTTCGCATCGATCTTGCGATCGGCGAAGGCTTGGAGCAGGTCGCAGTATTGGTCTGCGGCCTGCGTTGCTTCCGCCGGGTCATTGACGCCTTCGCCCAAGATGCCGCAGGCGACGGCGAAGCCGCTCGCGTTAACGGATTGGGCGGCTGCGAGGAACTCTTCGGCGGTTTCTCCCGCCACGAAGCGCTTTGCACCCAGTTTCATCCCGTAGCGCTTCACAAACCGGTGGACCGGCGTGCTGTCGGCTGCCGCAAGGATGGCCGCCCGCAACGGGCGTTCCAAGATCGACATTTCGGTTTTCGGATTCCGTTGACGGCGCCGGGACCCCTACCGAGCCGCGAATACATGCCGCAGTCGTTGAAGCGCTCCGTGAAAGGGTTTCTGCGGCGTGCACGGTACCATCCGCGGTCTGCTTAGACGGGGCAGCAAAAAAAGGAGCGACGAACGTGATTGCAGCGATGCTCTTGGCTCTTGCAACGAATCCATGCGCTTCGGCGCAGGCGCAGTCGGATCTCGATGTATGTTGGCGGGATCGGGCGACGCAGGCCGACGCCGAGCTCAACGCCGCGTACAAGAAGGCCGGCGCGGATTTGCACGCGATGGGGATCGATCCGAAAGTGCTCGTGCCGGTTCAACTCGCCTGGATTTCCGCGCGCGACAAAACCTGCGCGTTCGAAGAGTCGATGAACGCCGGCGGGTCGATCGCGCCGATGATGTACTCCGAGTGCGTCGACCGCATGACGCGCGCGCGCACGGCACGGATTCAAAATCTCGTGACGTCCCTGAAAGCCGAAGGCGTTGTGCCCGCGATGCAGCCGGCTTCGGCCAAGGTCGACGCCGAGTTGAATCGCGTCTACGGTCTTCTGCGCAAACAGGATCTCACGGCGACGCAACGCAGCGACTTGACGGCGGCCGAGCTTGCATGGATCGCGTATAGCGACAAAGCGTGCAAGGTTGAAGGCGACGGCTGTATGGACGCGCTGGAAAGCGAGCGCACGCACGAGTTAGAAGATGGCTGGCTCGGGGAACAGTACTGGTAGTGACGCTCGTTTGCACTGGTAGGGGAGGGACGTTTCCGGGTTGAAGGCCGTTCCCCTCACCGAGGCTAGGCGCCCCGAGCGCCTGGGAAAGGGGCTCCAGTTGGTCGTTCCAGGAGGGGTTCCGGCGTTTGCCGGAAGGCACGTTGCCGTTCCCGCGGCACTGAGCGCGTTACTGCTTGCGGCCTGTTCGTTCTCCGGGCAGCCGTCGCCGGCAACTCCCGCGACGACGTATGCGCGCAGCGCGCCGCAGCAGTTCCTCCCGCGCGTTAAGGCAGAGCATCTGTACGTCGCGAACGTATCGAGCATCACGGTGTACGGGCTCGACAGCCCCTCTCTCGTCCGTACGATTTCGAAGATTTCGCCGACGGCGATCGCATTCGACCGTATCGGCAAGCTGTACGTCGCTAGCGCCGTCGGAGGTCAACAGGGTACCGTGGCGGTCTACCTGAAGGACGGTTCTTCGCCGCAGTACGTACTCTCCGCGGGGATCCATTTCCCGAACTATCTCATATTGAATAGCTCCCGCGAACTCTTCGTCAGCAACTACTACGGAGCCGACTACGTCTACGAGGCCGGCAAACAACATCCGCTGTACACGTTCAAGAATCTCTTTTCGGTCGCATTGGCGCTCGACACGCTGGGCCATCTCTACGTGGCCGGGAATGAGGGACCCTACGGCGGCGGCGGCGGACGCGTGCAGATCCACGCGCAGTCGAACGGGAAGCTGTTGTATGCGGTCACGTCGCACATCGAAGAACCCGAGGCGATAGCGCTCGACGCTTCCAACAACCTTTACGTCGCCAACGAAGCGAACGTCACCGTGTACGCACCAGGCGGCAAATCGGTAATCCGCACGATCAAAGGTCTCATGGCGCCGCACGCGCTGGCGTTCGACGCATCGGGCCGCCTCTACGTGGCCGACAGCGTAGGCAACACCGTGAACGTGTATGCATCCGAAAAAAGACGACTCGTTGCGACGATCAAGCAGGGCGTGGTCAGGCCCGTGGCCTTGGCCTTCGACGCCGCCGGCAACCTCTATGTAGCCAACGAGAGCAGCGTCACGGAGTACGCTCCGGGCACGCTCGCTCTCGAGCGAACGTTTACCAAAGGCGTGACGCGCCCCATGACGATTGCAATTGGGCCATGACGAGAGCTCTTCTCCGCCGTCTTTCCCTCTGCGCGCCTTTGCTGTTGGCGGCGTGCGCCGCTCCATTTGCGTCGACACCGGATGCTTCGGCAATCCATGGAGCGCCCGCCCTTTCTCGCCTGAAGTCCGGCACTCTCTACGTCGCGAACGCACGCACGGTCGCCGTTTATGCCGCAAACGCCTCGAAACCCGGGAGAACGATCTCTCGCGTGGCTCCGGAATCGATCGCGCTCGACGCAGCGGGCGATCTGTACGTTGGAAACTACAAAGATTTCGGCAACGACGTCGTCGAGTACGCCGCCGGCAGCACGTCGATCGTGCGGACGATCACCGCGGGGATCAAGAGTCCTCGGGCGCTTGCGTTCGACAAATCCGGCGAGTTGTACGTTGCAAACGAGAAATCCAATCCTGCGACGATCACCATCTACGGCACCGCGAGTCCTTTGCCGATTCGTACGATTACCGATGGCCTGTCGCATCCGGGATCGCTGGTTTTCGACTCCTCGGGGACCCTCTACGTCGGAAACATCTCGAAGAACGTTACCGAGTACCCGGCCGGGTCGAGCACCGTCTCGCAAACCATCTATTACGGGATCGCCGGGCCGCTCTCGATCTTCATCGATCCCGCCGGCAACTTCTGCGCCGTGAACAACTTTACCGTGACGGTTTACGCTCCCGGGCAAAACACGGTGCTGCGAACGATTTCCGACGGCGTCGTGCTGCCCAGCACGCTCGCGTTCGACGGTTCGGGGAACATGTACGTCGGGAATTGGGGACCGGACAGCTACCACTCAACGGTGAGCGTCTACAAACCCGGCAGCGTAACTCCGTTCCGCACGATCCACAAAGGCATTAGCGATCCGTCCGCCATGGTCTTCGACCGCTCGGGCAATCTCTACGTAGCGAACTACGAAGCGAACACGATAACCGTCTACGCGCCGGATAAATACCGCCCTGCCAGGACGATCAGCGACGGTATCGTCCACCCACTGAGAATGGTGATGACTCCCTAACCCGATAATACCTTGGTTAGATATCGTCGGGGATGTGGTGGGACGGTTTTTCTTGGAGGAAGTGGCTTAAGGGGTAGGGCGCGGGGATCGTGATGTAGCGGCGCGGCTTTTGGGTGAAGTCGAAGGTATCGAGTAGGCTTGGGGCTCGCGTGTCGGTGTATCCGAACGACGGCGGCCCGATCACGGGAAGGCCGAACGTGGATTCTATGAACTTCAGCGTGCTCGAAAACTCGTATTGTGTGTGTGAGACGTAGCCTTTTCTTGCGTAGGGTGAGACGACCATGAACGGCACGCGTTCGCCCAGGCCGGTGAAGTCTTTCACCGGCGGCACTGAGCCGTCGTACCATCCGCCCCAGTCATCCCACAAGATAAAGACGGCGGTCGAATTCCACTCCGGGCTTTGACCGATCGCGTTGACGACCGAGGCTACCCACGACGGACCGGTATCGCTGTTGTTGCCGGTGTGATCGGAGTCTTGCCAGTCCGGCGTTACCCACGAAACCGCGGGGAGCTGGCCCTTCTGCGCGTCGTAGATGACTTGCTGTTGCGGCTGGATGATGTTGCGCGCCTCGTCGGGGCCATCCCAAACGTACTTGATTGCATCGAACGGATCCCAGCGCAGAAACGGCGTGTTGAGCGGCGCGTTGTACCACTTCCACGAGAGGCCGCGCTGATCGAGGACCTGCGCCATCGTGTTGAACTGCGTGAAACACGGAAATGGACCGCTGCCGGAGTGGACGACCGAGGTGACTGGGAGATCGTCTTTCCCGGGCGTTAGAATGCTCGTCGCCGTACCGGGAATCGCGTCGCAACGCCATGCCGACGTGGGGAAATCTACTTCGGCCCTCGGGTCCTGGCCGGCGTCAGACGTAAGGTTCGTGGTCGAAGCCACCAGCGAAATGTGCGCTGTAAAACTCGCGCCGAACTGGTCGGGGTACATGTGATCGGCTAAGACGTACTGGGCCGCGATCGTCCAGAGCGGCTTGACCAGCCGGCGGTCGATGTAACCGTACGTCTCCGGTGGAAAGCCATCCATCTTGCCGTTATCGTAGTCGGCGATCGCCGCGTCCCACGAATGGTCGAAATCTTGCCCCTCAAAATTGTGCGGGATTAATGGGACCTTTACCCGCTGCTTCGTCGCCGCGTCGAACGTGTAACCGTACATCGGCGCGTCCTGCGCACCGGGGTATCCAGCGAAGAAGTTCGAGAACGAACGATTCTCCTGAATGATCACGACGACGTGTTTGATGTAGTTTCCGACCGCGGCGTGACCGCCGGCAGCGGCTGCGGGAACGACTCCACCCTGCGGCTGGGCGGCGCCGGAGCATGCCTGCAAAACGACAGCGGCCGCGCAGAAGGTGGCGATCGAGATTTTGGCGCGCACCGTGCCTGGCATTAGTTTACGGCGCTCCTTCGACTACGTTCGCTTCGCTCACTACGCTCAGGATGACAGAGGACTTCGGCTAAGTCGCGGGCTTGGACTCGGACCTCGGGGATGGCGGTGGTTTCGATGAGGGCTCCGAAGCGGACGGGGCCGATCGTGTAGAGACGGGTTGAGGCGGTTCGTCGGTACCGACCAACGCGCCGTCGGATGCGACTTCGACGCCGATGTTGAGCGGATACGGAGACATCGAGCCCGCGCTAACAGGCGCTGAATCAGCGGGTTGTCGAGCTTGCGGAAATCGTGTTCGGGGCCGCTGCAGTTGATGACGCGACCGGCGTGAATCGTGATGGATTCGCCTTCGCCGCGCAAGCGGATTGGAACGTTCAGGCCGTCCGCCGGATCGACGATCTCGCCGGTGCGCCCGGCGAGCATGCGCAGAGCGTCGCGCGGATAAGCTCGGCTAAAATCTTGGCAGCCTCGGGGGCCATACGGTGGCGGTGCACGTTCCAATACGGCATCACGTGACGTACGAACTGGCGTTGATCGGCTAACGTGAGAGCTTGCCACAACGCGTTGGTATTGGGGCGTACGCCATCGATGGCCGGGCGCCAGTTAGCTTTTTGATCTTTGACGTCGCGCGCGGTTGCGCGCACGCTGCCGATGAGATCGCGCGCGGTTTGCGCGTCGGGACAGGCGGCAGGCGGCGTATCGAAGAGACGGCGTTCGTGCGGGAGCAGGCCGCGGCGCGAGACCATCGAGATGGTGCCGCGATGGCCGTTTTGGCGCAAGCCCAAGACAGCGTCGACGGCGGTGAGGCCGGTGCCGAGCAACAACACGTCTTCGCCCGTGTGGCCGGGAACGAGCGCGCCTTCATCCCAGGCGGATCCGAAGAAGCGGCGCGAGTGTTTTGCGCCCTCGGAGATGAGCGGCCACGACGCCGGCGCGGCATTTCCGGATGCCAATACCAGCGTTTCGGCTTCGATGAACTCGCCATTCGAGCACGTGACGCGGACGCCGTTCGCGATAAGCTCTACGTCGGTGGCGAGCGCGTGCACGTGAATGACGCGACCGTCGCGTAGGATTTCGGCGGCGATGGTACTGAGGTATTCCGCGTAGACGGGGCGCGGTACGAACGAACGGGCGTTGTAGTTTACGTAGCCGCTCTCGCCCAGCCAGCGAACGAAGTGCTGCGGGTCGTCCGGGAACGCCGTCATGCCGGCGGCGGGAACGTTGAGTAAGTGCGCCGTGCAGGCGGTGGAGTATGCGACGCCGGCGCCTAAGCGAGCGCGGGGTTCGATGATGACGACGCGCGCGCGGTCATCGCGGCGAACGAGTGCGGCGGCCAGGAGCGTTCCGCTGGCGCCTCCGCCGGCGATGGCGACGGTGACGTTACGCATCGTAGGTGAGCTCGACGGTCTCGGCGCGCCACCAACCGTCGGCATCGTGTATAAACTTTTGACATCGCTCGAACGTGCTGCCGTAGACGTGCACCGTACGCGAAACGTCGGGCGAGGAGTTGGCGAAGGCATGATATTCGAGCGGCGGAATCACGACGCTCACCGAGCCGGCGTGCGCGATCTCTTCGCCTTCACGCATGAAGCGATAGCGTTCTTTCGCGTCGCGATCGACCAGCCGATATGCGGTCTGTTTCATCGAACCCTCAACGATCGCTTCGATGCCCCATTGCCCGGCGTGATCGTGCAGCGGTGCGAATTGGCCCGGCGCCCACGTCATGCCGACGACGACGAACCGCCCGGCAGGATCGGCCCAAATCAATCGCCGCGAATACCGGTCGGCGCGCGCGCTGGCGAAGAACTCGGGGAACGAGAAGGCGCCGGAATCTTGAAGTTTGGCGATGGCCGGAGCAAGCATCGTCACGCGGTCTTGCTCGACGGCGCGCCGGATCGGATCGACGATGGACGCAACGGCGGCAGCCGCGTTGGTATTCAGCTTCATAAAATTCTCGCGTCAGCGACTTGGCCGCGGAGGGTTAGGTTCCTCCCCTTTTGGGCCCCTATCGGAGCAGTTCGAAGTGTTCCGCCTGCGGGCGGCGGGTCAGCTTACGAAAAGCATACGTGAAGCCCGGCCAGAGGGTTGTGTTCTTGCCGCTCTTGTCAAGGTACCAGCTGCGGCATCCGCTGCTCCAAACCGTCGTTTTGAGGCGCTCTTGGATGCCGTGATTGAATGCTTCTTGGGCCTGCGGAAAGACGTCCAGTGCACGCGCGCCGTTGCCTTTCAGCAAGTCGATCGCGCCGCAGACATATCTGTATTGCGCTTCCATCATCTCGATCATCGAGTTGTGGCCAAGCCCGGTGTTCGGACCGATGATCAGGAACATGTTTGGGAATTTGGTGACGCTTGTTCCCATATAGGCGGCCATGCCGTCTTTCCACTCGGCCGCGAGTTCGGTGCCGCCTCGGCCGAAAATGCGCGCCGAACCGATGCTTTCGGTCGCGTCGAATCCGGTAGCGAAGACGACGGCATCGACGGGATACTCGCGGCCGTCCGACGTGACGATCGCGCGTTCGCGGAACTCGGCGATCGGTGCGGTGACGAGTTCGACGTTGTCGCGCGCGAACGTCGTGTAGTAGTCGTCCGAGAGCAGCACGCGCTTGCAGCCCATCCGATACGGCGGCGTGAGTTTTTCACGCAACTCGGGATCGTGGATTTGGGATTGGAGGAAACGCCGCGCGACGCCCTCGCCGGCCTGCAGCACCTTCGGGTTGACCACGAAGCCGTACGCGCGCATTTCGAGCAGCCAGTAGATCGTGCGTCGCTGCAGCCAGGCGTAGCCGGGGAGATGACGGCGACGCCAGCGCTCTCCCGACGAAACGGGACGGTCGCTGCGCGGCATCACCCACGCAGCGGTGCGCTGAAAGACGGTAAGCCGTTTTGCGTCGCCGGCGATTTCGGGAATGATTTGAATCGCGCTCGCGCCGGTGCCGATGACGGCGACGTTCTTTGCGCGCAGGTCGGCATTCGGATCCCACGCTGATGAATGGAATCGTTCGCCTTTGAAGTCTTCTAAACCAGGGAACGATGGGACGACGGGGCGGTTGAGTGCGCCGATCGCAAGAATGAGGATACGCGTCGCGAGCAACGTGCCGTCGGCCATGCGCAAGCGCCAGGTCGCGCTCGCGTCGTCGTAACGCGCCTCGACGAGTTCTTGATTGAGCCGCAGGTGCTGCTGCAGGTCGTATTTCTCGACGCAGTCGCGGAGGTAGTTCCAGATCTCTTCCTGACGGGGGAAGACGCGCGTCCAATCGGTGCTGGTTTCGAACGAGAACGAGTAGAGCATCGAGGGGATGTCGCAGGCGCAGCCGGGGTAGACGTTGTCGCGCCAGATGCCGCCGACGTCGCCGGCGCGTTCGAGGACGAGCAGCGAGTCAATGCCCTGCTTGCGGAGCTGGATGGCCATGCCGATGCCGGAAAAGCCGGCTCCGACGATTATCGCCTCCGCGTCGATCGCTACGGTCTGCACCCGTGCAATATCCGCCTTCGCTGGGAAAACGCCTCTCGGCCTTGAAGCCAGGCGCTATGAGTACTGTGACCCTTGACGTCGTCGGGATTGGAAATGCCATCGTCGACGTAATCGCCTCCGCCGACGATGCCTTTCTCGAAAAGCACGGGATGACCAAAGGCTCCATGATGCTGATCGATGAGAAGCGCGCCGAAGAGATCTACGCAGCGATGGGCTCGACCGTGATTACTTCCGGCGGCTCCGCCGGCAACACGATTGCCGGCATTGCGTCGCTGGGCGGCAAGACCGGATTCATCGGCCGCGTGCACGAGGATGGGCTGGGGATCGCCTATCGCCACGACATCACGGCGGCCGGCGCGCACTTCTCAACGCCGGCGGCAACGGATGGTCCGGCGACGGCGCGGTGTTTGATCTTGGTGACGCCGGACGCGCAGCGAACGATGAACACGTTCCTGGGTGCGTGCGTGAACCTCGGACCGGCGGACATCGACGAGGAACTGGTGCGTTCGGCGACGGTAACGTATCTCGAGGGGTACTTGTACGATGCGCCGACCGCGATGGAAGCGTTTCATGCGGCAGCCGATATCGCGCATGCGGCCGGGCGCAAGGTTGCGCTGTCGCTGTCGGACGCGTTTTGCGTCAACCGGCATCGCGCCGAGTTTCGCAAGCTTGTCGACCACCACGTCGATATTTTGTTCGCGAACGAGGCGGAGATCTTGGCGCTGTTCGAGACGCGGTCGCTGGATGAGGCGATCGCACAACTGCGAGAGATGATCGATATCGCCGCGGTGACGCGGGGACCCCGCGGCTCCATCGTCGTGACGAAAGAGCAGACGGTGGAGGTCTCGGCGGCTCCAGTCGCGCACGTGGTGGATACGACCGGCGCGGGAGATTTATACGCAGCCGGATTTTTATTCGGCTACACGCGCGGCGCGCCGATGCACGAGTGCGCGCGCTTGGGGAGTCTCGTCGCGTCCGAAGTCATCGGGCACTTCGGCGCGCGACCGCAGACGCCGCTGGATGCACTCGCCCGGAGCGTTGCGCTCTGACGGAGATACTCTACGCCTTCGTCACGATGCTGGCGATGGTGAATCCGGTCGAGGCGGCGGCGGCGTTTGCGACGCTGACGTCTGGGCGGACGCCGGACGAACAAGCGAAGATCGCGCTGAGCGCGACGATCGTCGGCTGCGCCGTTTTGCTCGGGTTCGGTTTTTTGGGCGAGGCGCTGTTGCGCGCGCTCGGCGTTTCGATCCAGGCGTTTCAAATCGCCGGCGGTTTGCTGCTGTTGAAGATCGCCTTCAATATGGTCTTTGCAGAAAAGACCGATAGCGAGACCGCCGACGCCGAGAAGACGCGCGCGCCGGCGAACGATCCGTCGGTGTTTCCGCTCGCGATTCCGATCATCAGCGGCCCGGGTGCATTAACGGCTGCCGTGACGCTGATCAACCACGCGCATCAAAACTTCGCGATGGCGGACCTTGCGTTCGTGCTGGTCGTGCTGGTGGTGTTTGCGCTAACGTACCTGGCGATGCGCGGCGCCGAGGGGCTAACCAAAGTGCTTGGCCCCACGGGCGTAGATGCGACCGGCCGCCTCGTAGGAATCATCGTCGCCGCGATCGCCGTGCAGATGGTGGTCAACGGCACGCTGCAATTGCTTCATCCCGCGACACAGTAACGTGCCGCCGTTGGGCGGCGAACTAAATGCTGTTGGCGGCCGTCCCTAGCGTGCTTGCGGCCTGTTTACCAAGTTTCGTCAGTGCGACGATTGCGACGATCGCGATGAGTGCGACGACGAGCGCGTACTCGACGAGCGTCGCGCCGTCTTCGGATTTCAACAATTCTTAGGAAAGCCCGGGCCATGTGTGTTGTATAGCACAGCGAACCTCGCCCGGTTATCAAGCTGACGTTAAGAATCCATCGGCGAGTGCTTATGGTCCCGCTTGCGAAGCGAGCCGTCCTTCGACTTGGCTCCGGATGGCACACCTGATCACGGGCGGAGTTTGAAGATAGTGCCTTTGCCGGATCTTCCGCCGCGGAAGGTGGTGCCGTAGAGTGTACCTTTGAAGTTGGCGAGGCCGGCTTGCGGGTTTTCGCCGTCGTTGCCGCCTTTGAACTCGTACAGGATCTGTTCTTTGCCGGATTTGCTTATCGAGAATATTGTACCGTTGTCGCTGCGGCCGCCGATCGCGGTCGTGCCGTAGATTGTGCCTCTGACCATGACGAGTCCGCCGTTGGGAGATCCGCCGTCATTTGGGTTGCCGAGAAAGCCGTGCAGTAATGCGAACTTCCCGTTTTTTAAGTTCACCGAGAACACCGTGCCTTGGGCCTTGACGCCGTTGTATCGCCCGGTCCCGTAAAGCACGCCGTCGGCGTACAGCAAGTTTCCGCTCGGACTGGAGCCGTCGTCGCCATCGGTAAAATTGTAGAGCACGACTTTGTGGCCGGAGGGGCTGATTTTGAAAACGGTGCCGCCGTCGTGCGTGCCGCCGTACGACGTTGTGCCGTAGAGCGTGCCTTTCACGTTGATGAGACTGCCGGTCGGAATTTGACCGTCGTGGCCGCCGCGGAATTTGTAGAGGATCTGATCGGAGCCGGCGGGCGTCACGTCGAAGATTGTGCCGCAACCGGAGTTGCACGAGTTTATGCCGCCGAGCTGCGTGACACCGTACAGCTTGCCGCCAGCGAAGACCAGCGGGCCTTGCGCGTCGTAGCCTTCGCCTAAGCTGGCGAAGGCGTGAAGAATGCGCTCGCTTCCGTTCGTGACGGCGAACACCTCGGTGGTCGTCGTGCCGAAGAACGTTCCGTGAGACACGATCACGCCATCGTCTGGGGAGTTGCTCCCGGGGCTGCCGGCAAAGCTGAAAACGGCCTGTTCGCTGCCGCCGGGCGTGACTTTGAAGATTGTGCCGTAGTTGACGGTCCCGCCGGACGCGGTCGTGCCGTACAGCGCGCCGCCGGCTTCGATCAAATCCGGGTTGGGCGTATCGCCGTCCGGCTGGCCCTTGAAGCTGTAAAGAGACTGGTACGCGATCGAGGCGCTTGGTGCATCGAAGTCTTGCGCCGTCGCTACCGCGGGAAGCGAGGGAGCGATCGATCGCTGCGAGCACGCGACGAAAAGCGTGCAGCTTGAGAGGAGAGCAACAGTAGCAATGGTTGTACGCATGCCCGTAGTTTACGACGGGGGCGTGCGGCGGGCGTGCCGCGGCCCTAAGCCGGCGGCCTGTGCTTCACGAAGGGCGCAGAGAGGGCTTTTTCCAGCGCGAGCTTGGCGGCGACGAGCGCGGGAGGTTCTGGTAGGGCAACTTCGCATCCCGACGCTGAAGCCCGTGCCCCTTGCAGCCGCGACTGCGAGCGCCCTAGTCTGCCACGGTTATCCCCGCCGGATTGGTGAGGCCGGTGGCCGGACCGCCGATGACCCGCATTGGGCGGTTCGTGCCGGGCGCGAACTCCTCGATGTACGTTCCGACTACGACGTAAAGATCGTTCTTCGAATCGATCGCGAACGACGAGACCGGAACGCCCTTGAGAACGTACGTTGGCGCGGTTTTTCCCGGAGCGTATTTCAGCAGTTCGCCGTTCTCTAGCGCGAAAAGGTTGCCGTGGGTGTCGGTTCCCAGCCCTTGTATTGTGTCGTAAGGATACGCGAGCGGAATCTCGCGTTTCTGGTCGTCGAGACTCTTCGCGTGAGGCCCGACTTCCACAATTGACGCATAGTCGTACGAGCCCGAATAGTTCTGGTTGTCATATCCGATGTAAACGTTACCGGCCAGGTCGTTGTAGATTACGTTCGTGCAGTAATTCCCAGCAGCGATCGAGCGTGTCTGCTTAAACGAATCCGCTATCGAAAACAGACGCAAGGTGCCCGAGATGAGAAAGCACGCGTCGCCGGACGGGTTACGCTGCCAACCGGAGGTCAAGACATCTCCGCTTCTATCCGTCGACACTTCTCTGATCGGGACGTACGCCGAACCGGCAATTTTATGAATGACTTTGCCGTTCGCTGCGTGACGCTCCAGGTAGCCGGGATCGTCGTAGCCAGTTGTGGCGTAAATCGGGCCGCTCCAATAAGTGCCGTCGGATCGGATCCCAAATGCGGGAACCTTCGTGGCGAACATCCTAAGCGGCGTCGCATTGCCGTGAGCGCCCTTCGCGAATACGACAGCGCTCGTAGGAACGCCGGCTGCATAGTTCGTCACGAGAATTTCCGGCTGCACTTCTTTGGCCGCCGAAGGAACGTTCTCGGCAACGGGAGGTGCACTTCCCGCGGTAGGCATGGGCGGCGCACTGCCGCAGGCGCTTAACATCGGCGCGCTCATGCAAAATAGGATAGGAACTGCAATATTTCGCGACTTCATCGAGTAAGCTTCCCGAGCCGACGCGCGCTAGCGCTCCATGCATGCGCCACCGTTAGCTCACCACTGTCGGTCAAGCCGGTTTTACTACCGATGAGCGTCCGTGACGGCGTCGTCGATCCGGGCTGATAAAAATTGATTTGACTAGGAACATTCTCGACCGAACTGTTCCAGGCAAAAATATCGCCTGCATCATCGACCGCAATTTGGGACGCGTCGATGGCCGTCAGGGCGAGCGTCGCATTCGTCTGGCCGGGCGAAATCTCGTACACGTTGCCTTCATCGAACGCCATCCAACCAAGAACGTATACGTTACCCGCGGCGTCCGCATCGATACTCGGCAAGACGTAGGGATAGTTTCCCGATGTTCCGGGTGGAAGTGTAACGGTGCGCGTGGGTGCGACCGCGCCCGAAGCGCTACCGGTCGCGAACTCGCGCACGGTCGGAGCGTCTGCGACTACTTCGACCTTCACGGCAACGAACACGTCTCCGGCAGCGTCGACCGTCATGCGCGAGTTAAGCTCCCCGACGGGTGGCGGAGTACCGCATGCGTCGTCGATTTCTCGAATCGGGTTCTGCGAGCCGTACCTGTTCGCTTGATACTCGTACGCCGTGCATCCGTCTAGCCCAAGCGCATAAATGTTTCCCGCCGCATCGCGAGCTTCAGCTTGGGCGCCTTCCTCCATTTCCAACGTGCCCAGGACGTGGCCGAGGTTCGAGTAGTGAGTGCCGCCCGACCAAAAATTCCCTTGTGCATCCTCGCCGTAAACGCTCGCGGGCGTTTTCGGAATAAAAGCTCTGGCGGGCGAAGCGTCGCCGCTTGCGGTCTCCGAAAACATTTCGAGCGTTTGATCTGGCGCTTCGTCGTTTGCGTATCCGTTTGCCACAAGCAACGTTGCCAACGATTGATTTTCCGGTTCCGTATTCATCACGAGCGTCGCTTCCGGCAAACCCGTTGCAGCGAGGGTAAACGTTTCAGACCCCTTCCGTTTGCCGTTATAGACAAAGCTCGCCGGAAGCGTACCGCAACAAGGGAACTGCGTAGTATTCGTATCGTCGTATCTATTCTCATAAGAAAGCCGCCCAGATCGGAACCCTGCGTATCGAACGGACACTGTTGGAAGCGGAACGCCACTCAACTCGACGACTGCGACACTCGGAATTGTTTCGCCCAGCACATCAACGCCGGCGGCGATCATCGGTTCGTTGACCCACAGCCCGGTTGTAAATGCGCGATCTCTCGCGAGGATTGCGAGCTTTTTCGCTGCGCCGCGCATCACGGGTGCCACGTTCGTCTGCGAGCCTGTGCCGATTGGTGTGTACAGAAGCCCGATCGCAAGCGGCGAGCCTTTCCCGCTGATATTCCCGTAGGTCTTAACCTGCACACCAACGTTGGCTCCCGATGGAACTCCCCTCACGATGATGGTGCACGTCAGACCAGCGGTCGCATTGACGCATCCATTGGTCGCGGACGATAAGGCGACTGGTCCAAATTTCTCCCGAACGACCGTCACGACAACCGATTTCGTCTTCGGCGCAAGCAGTTGCGGATTCGAGGACCAGTCGATGGCATTCTTCGCGGGCTGAATAGGCGGCAGCGTGATCGTTAACGCACCCAGTCCCGGTGCCTCTGCACCACGGCGTGCCGCATTTCCATTGGGTAGACCAGGAGAGACTTGCCCTCCGGACGTGCCGCTGCATGCCGCGCTGCAAAGCAGAACAAGCAAGGAAAGCACACGAAACTTAATGCCCACACTAAAGTTCCTTCCACACGTTGCCCGGAGCAGACCCTCTTCGGCCGTTAAAAACGGATAAGAGCGTTTAGCCGAGCGGCCTGCTCCTCACGAACGGCGCGGAGCGCGCTTTTTCCAGCGCCGAGCTTGGCGGCGACGAGCGCTGGGGGGAAGCCGCGGCCGGCCCATCGCAGCGCTTTCAGGCGGGTTTTTTCGGAGCGATTGGCGAGGGCGAGTTCCATCGCTTCGACGGCTTCGGCGCCGTGTCGGACGCGCGCGTTGAAACGCGCTAAGTTTTCCGGATCTCTGCCGTTGTAGCCGAAGCGCGCGCGCAGAAGCGCTTCTTCTGCGATTTCCGGCGCGCTCTCGATGTGCGCCAGCACGGCGAGAGACGTTTCGCGCATCGCGTTTTCGGTGCCGAGGTTTGGGCGGGCGCGTTCCACTTGCGCCGTGACGACGCCGGCGGGCGGCAGGACGCCGGGTGCGAGGGCGCGTTTGGATAGGCGATCCGCGAGTTCGTTTTCTTCGCGCGGAATCCAGGCAATAACCGCGCCGGCCGACTGAACTTCGGCAGCGGCGCGATTGCGCAGGCCTTGCAAGTGCACGGCGGAGACGGTGTAGCGGCCGGAGATCTGCTCGACGATCAGGCGCGAGTCCGTGAAGATGTGCGGCGCCTCGATTTTATGCGTCCTTGCGAGATGCAGCGCGGCGAGTGCGGCTTCGAATTCGGCAACGTTGTTCGTGCCTTCACCAAGCGCGCGCGAGACGGACGCGACGAGTTTGCCGGCGTCGTCGAGCATGGCGACGCCGATGCCCATCGGACCGGGGTTCGGATTGCAGGCGCCGTCGCAAAAGAATTTCATTCGGCTTCGGCTTGCTCTTCTTCCACTGCGGCGGCTGCGTCCTTATACGGACAGTGGCGGCAGCCGCTTTCGCAGCAATAACCGCGCCGCAAGTGATATTGCTCGGTCATCACAACGAAACCGTTTTCGATGTAATAGTCGCCGGGTTGGCTCATTTCTCTAGGTCGATCGCATCCGATTCGTTCGGGCAGCCCGTGCAGGTGAATCGGATGTTGAACGCGCTGTCGGGGATAGTTGCGCGTTCCGGCGTTGAGGGTTTCGTCCGTTTGCGCGACGGCCGCGGCGATTGCGAGGGCAACTCCGAGTATAAGCTTTGCGTTGAAAGCGCATGCTCAGCCGGCGACGTTGAAAGTCATGCGGATTGCGGTGCCTTCCGTGGTGTCGATGCTGACCGATTGCGCTACGGCGCGTACGATCCGAAGGCCGAAGCCTCGGTGCGCTCGTTGCGTCGGCTCGACGAAGGCTCCTCGATCGATAACCTCGACCGTGAGACTGTCCGAGCGCTCCATGCTGGCGTTGAGTTCGATGCCGCCGTCCTCGTCGTCGCGATAGGCGTGTTCGACGGCATTTGCGAGCGCTTCACCCGAGGCGGTAATGATATCGATGCAGCGATCGTCGGGGATCTTCAACGCCGCGAGGAACGACGTGAGCGCGCGACGCATCGCCCCCGGCGTCGAATCTATGGCGCGCAACTCCAAGCGAAGATTGCCGCGCGCCGTCACGACGCTCCGTCCAAGTAGCTGAGCGCCGAACCGAGATCGTCGAAAATGTTGAACAACTCGTGAAGCCCCGCGTACCGAATGAGCCGGTCGAACTGCGGCGATGTGACGACGATCGCCACGGGCACTTTGCGTTCCTCAGCGGCGGCTTTGAATTTCGAGCAATTGGCCGAGTGCGGTCGAATCCGCGTACGTCACGGCACCAAGATCGAGCAAGACGGCGCGAGCCTGGTCGCCGATGATCAGGCAATCGCGCAGTTCAGAACGACGGCCGATATCTAGCTCGCCTTCGAAGCGTAGAACTTCAATCGACCCGTCCACAGCTCACGATGCCTTTCTGAGAGTTACGGCTGGGGACGCCGGGCGCGATCGATCGATACGTCCGGCGAATGCGGATTTTCCGTCTTCTGCCGAGATCGTCATACCGGTTCCCTTCGCACCCTTGAAGCCGAGCGTTAAGATCGCCACGTCGTCGCCGGCGGTCTTATCGCTGAAGATTGCATTGTAGACGGCCGTGGCCGGATCCTCGCCGGCGCGAAGTGCAGAAATCGATTCGATCAATTCGCGCTCGCCTTCCACGATGTTCCGCGAATGTTCGACGACGCCGTCGGTGTAGAGAACGAGCATCGAGCCAGGCACGCTTTGAACGACGCGCGTGCGATACGCCGCCTGGGCCGAAACTCCCAATGGCAGCCCGCCGAATTCGAGCGGCCGCGGCACGCGCTCGGGCTCGACGATGATCGGCGGCGGGTGACCTGCGGTTGCATACGAGAAAGTATAGTTTTTAGCGTCGGCGACGCCCACGACGGCAGTAGCCAGCGTTGCGCGCGCAGCGAGTGCGAACATTCGGTGATTGACGCGCTGCAGGATTGCCGATGGGTTCGCATCGAGCACCGCCGCCGACAGCATCTCGCTGCGAATACGGCTCATCGCGACGGCTGCTTCGAGGCCGTGACCCGCAATATCGCCGATAATGAAGAGAATGCGATGGGCGCCGATTTCGAAAGCATCGTACCAATCGCCGCCGACCTTCGCTTCTTCGGCCGCGGGGACGTACGTCGCGCTGAAACTCATCGAAGGCAACGTCGGTAGAAGGCGCTGAGAGAATGCCGCCTGCAGCGTATCGGTTACTTGCTTTTCAGCAGCGTAGGCGGCTCGCAACCCGGCCTCGCGCACGCGCGATTCTTCGCTGAGCTCGCGCTCGCGTGCGAGCCGGTTTTGCGAGCGGGTTTGGAACGCAAGGAATAGGGCGGCGATCGCAAGGAGCATGATCGCTGCGCTGACGATCAACACGTTGAGATAAGCGAGAGCCGATTCAAAGGCTCGTTCGAGGCCGGCGTTTCGCGCGTCGAGGGCTTCGCCGATTTGCCGAGCGTCGGCACGAAAGCGATCGACGAGAGTTTTTCCGTCCCGCTGCAGCGCGGACGCTTTTTCACGGCCGGCCAGCGATGGAGCGGCGATTCGGCGGAGCCATTCCGCATTCATGCGCTCTGCCTCGTTCGCCGCCGCTGCGCCGTCGTTGAGGCCAAGGTCCCGAAGTTGCCGCGAGAGCTGCGGAAACAGCGCGGGCAGGGTCGAGCTCGCGGTCTTATACGGCTCCAGGAAGACGGGATCTTGCGTTGCGATATAACCCCGGATGCCGGTCTCCTCATCGAGTTGGGCGCGAAGCATCGCGAAGAGGAGCGTTCGTGCGTCTCGGACGCGCTGATCCGTGTCGAAGGTCGCCGCAACGGAGTTCCGTACGAGGAAACCCGCGCTAAGAAAGCCCGCGACGAAAGCAACGAGTACTGCGATCCACAGTAGCCAAGATCGTGACGCACGCATTCGCCCAGGCCTTTGCCGCCTCTGAGGATGCTCCTCCTACAAACGAGCGCGTGCGGCTCGCGCTAGAAGCAATGTACGGTCGCGAACGTTCTGCGTGAGACCTGCGGCGCGCTCGAACTCCGAGCGCGCTTCGCTTAGGCGGCCGAGCTTTTCCAGCAGATCGCCGCGCACGCTTGGGAGTAGATGATAGTTTTTCAACGCGGGTTCGTCGAGCAGTTCGTCGACGAGTTCGAGGCCGGCGGCCGGCCCGAAGGCCATGCCGATCGCAACGGCGCGATTGAGTGCGATTACCGGTGAGGGCGCGAGTTGCGCTAGCGCGTCGTAAAGTGCGGCGATGCGCCCCCAGTCGGTATCTTCTTTGCGCCGTGCGCGCGCGTGGCAGGCGGCGATCGAGGCTTGAAGCGCGTACGTTCCGAGTGGACCACCGAGCCGCTCGGCGCGTTCGAGGGCGGCGAGTCCGCGCGCGATGAGGATGCGATCCCAGCGGCCGCGGTCTTGATCCAGCAGCAATACGTGCTCGCCGTTGGCCGCGACGCGCGCCTTCGAGCGCGAGGCTTGGATTTCGAGCAGCGCGGCGAGGCCGTGCACTTCCGGTTCGTACGGGAGCAAGCCGGCAAGAACGCGCGCCAACCGGAGCGCTTCTTCGCAGAGCGCGGGGCGCAGCACGTCGTCGCCGGCGGTTGCGGAGTACCCTTCGTTAAAGACGAGGTAGATGACTTCGAGCACCGACGCGAGGCGCTTCCCACGATCCGCCGTGCCTGGAACTTCGAAGGGAACGCGGGCTTCGGCGAGCGTGCGCTTTGCGCGTACGACGCGCTGCGCGATGGTCGATTCGGGGACGAGGAACGCGCGCGCGATCTCCGTCGTGGAAAGGCCGCCGAGCAGTCGCAGTGTGAGCGCGACGCGCGCGTCGGTCGAGAGCACGGGGTGGCATGCGACGAACATGAGGCGCAGGAGGTCGTCGCCGAAATCGTCGTCCGGATCGGTGGCAAAGCCGGCTTCGAGGCGCAACTCTTCGTTCGCGAGTTCTTCGTGTTTCTTGCCGACACGCTCGCGGCGGATGCGATCGATCGCACGACGTTTTGCGACGGCCATGAGCCACGCTCCGGGATTGCGCGGTACGCCTTCGTGCGGCCACTGTGTCAGCGCGGCGACGAACGCATCCTGTGCGAGTTCTTCGGCGAGGCCGACGTCGCGCACGATTCGCACTAAGCCCGCGATGAGTCTGGGGGATTCGATCCCCCAGATCGCCTCGACGGTGCGATGCGATTCGGCGTCCACGGACCGAACGGCGTTCCTTACTTGACCCCGGCGAAATCTTCGGCTTCGAAGATTTGCCGGATTTCGATTTCTTCGCCGCGTTCGAAGGGGCAGCTCATCATGCGTTCGACGATCTCTTGCTTCGAGCGGCCCTGGAGGATCCAAAAGCCGGCGACCAGCTCTTTGGTTTCAGTGAACGGACCGTCGGTAACGCGCGGTTCAGCGCCGCCGAACTTCATGCGCGCGCCCTTCGAGGTCGCTTGCAGTCCTTCGCCGGACAGCATCACGCCGTCCCGAACGAGGCCTTCGTTGAACTTGTGCATATTCGCCAACTCGGCGGCGGTCGGGAGTTTTCCGGCTTCGCTATCCTTGGTAGCTTTGACCATGACTAGAAATCGCATCGACGTCTCCTCTTGCAGTTGGTGGGTTCTATTAAGACGTCGAAGGCCCGGCCCAGAATTCGACAGGCGGCGCGATTTTCGGGGTAGCGCAGCTCCTGGGCTCTCTTGCTATCCAGGCTAGCGGTCAGCGAGCGCTGTGCGATGGTTGACGAGCTAAGGCTCCTGCAGAATCTGGCCGGAATCCATAAACGGAAGAACGGGCAGCTTTGAATCAGCCTCCTTTATGCCGCTGAAGCTTATGCCGGCTGAAGTAAACGTCCGATCCGATCGAAAGGCGAGCGGCTCTTCAGCCTTTTCCGTGTCGATATACATTGCGCCGCCTATGTCTTGGAACGTCACTTCCCAGGGCACGGCGTTCATCGGAGAGCCCGTGAAATTTCCCTGGGTTATCAGCTTTAGCACCACATAGGTGTAAACGTCGACCCACACGTCCCGCAAACGATATTTTGCCGGATCGCGACGCGGTTGCAGTCTGAGATGGTACGCGTTGAGGCCTCCAAGCGCTTCGGTACCAACCAGCGTAATATCATAAGCGTGCTCGGTCACGCTGACCGTCGCAATCGTCGGGAGCGTGCTCGCAGGAGCGTTTGGGATAGATTGTATGGCCGGCTCCGGCTGCGATGGATCCAAGCCGAACGAATACTCCGGACTGATGAGCGGCACGCCTAGAAAGTCGGGAGAACTTTCCTTGCGGTGAGCATCTTGGGTCAAAGAGCCGATGTTTCCACCGGCATTCTTATTCCAGCTGAAATTTCTAGATGGACCTTAAAGTTGATGCCGGTTACTTTGTGAGGAGTTGCCGCTTCTTCATCGCTTACACCATCAACGCGTATTCCATCCGCGACCGAGGCTTCTCCAATGTAGTGCTCCTGCTCGTCCTTATCGCCCTCGGTAACGTGGACCGTCGTCCGATACTGGATATCACTCGGATACATTTGTTTGCGCCAGACGTCTCGCGCCCGG
Source organism: Vulcanimicrobiota bacterium (assembly GCA_963782265.1). GTDB lineage: Bacteria > Vulcanimicrobiota > Vulcanimicrobiia > Vulcanimicrobiales > Vulcanimicrobiaceae > CAWAJD01. Next base: position 57,040 of record CAWAJD010000034.1, on the reverse strand, counting down.
TCGTAAATTTCATAGGGATCGTTCGTGGGGGATGCGGCGCCGAGCAGCATCAGCGCGAGCGCACCGTACGTCGCGACGTGGGCTGCGATCTTTGAGCCGAACTTGAGGGCTCCGCGTGCGACCCGCACTGCCAATTGCTATTGCTCCCCCTAAAGGTGACTCCTTTGAAACGGCCGGCGCGGCGAGCACGTTTCTTAGGGGAGGCGGCAACGCCCCATCGAAAAACGCGTTACACGTTGTCTGGGGGAGACCGGCTGTGCTTTTTTTGAATTCGTCGCGCCGGCTTGCGTTTGCGGCCTTTTTGCTTGCCTTGCTCTTGCCTGCCTGTTCGAGCACGGTTCCGGGGATTCCGCAGCCGGCTCCGAGCACGGTTCCTCCGCCTCCCATCAACCTCTCCATAACGAGCGTGACGTTTACCGGCGATCAGGCGCAAACGGTGCAGATTTCGCAGCCGGGCTATACGGGGAAGTTCACCGAGAAGGACGATTGCGCAGGCATCGCACGCGTGTCGCTCCTCCGCAACGGCAACGGGAAAGCGGAGCTGGTCATCGTTCCGATTGGAAAAGGAACGTGCGTCATCACGATTTCCGGCGGCGGCGGCGCGAAAGTGAAGCTGCCCGTCACCGTGACGCCGAGTCCGGTTGAGGCTTCCCCCGCGTCGCTGAGTTTTACGACGATCGGGCCGGGCGCCAGCCAGGACGTAACGCTTTCACAAAATGAATTCTCCAAACGCTTCGCGCTCGCCGACAACTGCAACGGTGTGGCGCGGATTGCAGCGACGAGCAACTCGAAGGGCCAGGCGACGTACAAGGTGACGCCGGTGGCCAAGGGCTCGTGCACGGCAACGTTCAATGGCGGCCTGCAAGAGTCGGTTTCGGTGTTCATCGACGTCGAGCCGCTAGGCGACGTGACCGTCAAGCCGTCCGCACTCGCATTCACCTCGACCGGTTCGGGCGCGGCGCGGAAAGCCGACGTCTCGCAAAGCGGGTACGACGGGAAGTTCGCGGAGTCGGATACCTGCGCTTCCGTCGCAAAGATCCGGCAGACGAGCAATGCAAACGGCAGCGCTTCGTACACGGTAACGCCGATGGCGAAGGGCGACTGCGTCGCGACGTTCGCGGGCGGAAACGGCGCCCAGGGACGGCTGGCCATAACTGTGGCGCTTCCCGGCGATATTCTGGTCGAACCATCCTCGCTGCAGTTCGACGCGACCGGCTCGGATGCGGCGCAGAAGGTTGGCATTTCGCAATCGGGATTTACCGGCGCGTTCGAAGAGAGCGACACCTGCAAGGGTATCGCGACGATCGATGCGATCTCCAATAAGAACGGCCACGCGAAATATCGCGTAACGCCGGTTGCTATGGGAACGTGCACGGCAACGTTCCACGGCGGTCACAAACAGACCGCGCCGCTTTCCATTGCGGTCGCACCGCCGGGTAAAGTCGTCGTGACGCCCTCGTCGCTTTCGTTCGATACCGTCGGTTCCGGTGCGGCAAAGCCCGTGACGGTTTCGCAGACGGGGTACGCCGGATCGTTCGGCGAGTCGGATAACTGCAACAACATAGCGACGGTGATCGCGTCGACCAACGCCGGGGGGCACGCCGAGTATACGGTGACGCCGCTTGCGAGCGGGACGTGCTCGGCGACGTTCTCCGGAGCGAATAAGGAAACGGCGCCGGTCTCGATTTCGGTTACGCCGCCGCCGCCGGGTGACGTCGTGGTGACGCCGGATTCGCTAACGTTCACTTCGCTCGGACCCGACGGATCGCAGGGCGTGAAGGTTACGCAATCGCACTACGACGGCGCATTTACCGAGTCGGACAACTGCGCCGGGATCGCGGTCGTGGCGTCCAGCAAGACCACCGGAGGCGGCACCGCCGCTTATTCGGTGACGGCGCTTGCAAAGGGGACGTGCTCGGCAACGTTTACCGGCGGAGGGGGCAAGTCGGCACCGTTGCCGGTGACCGTTGCGCCGCTCGGATCGGTGGAGGTAAAACCGTCGTCGTTGACGTTCGTAACGGCGGGCTCGGGTGCGGCGCAAAACGTTGCAGTCACGCAGTCGGGCTTCACCGGTACGTTCACTGAGAGCGACACCTGCAACGGCATCGCGACCGTGATCGAGCAAAGCAATGCCGGCGGAAATGCATCGTATACGGTGACGCCGGTCGCGAACGGCGACTGCGTGGCCACCTTTACGGGCGGCAATAAGGAATCGTCGCCGCTCTCGGTTGCGGTGAATATTCCGCCGCCGGGGAACGTGATCGTGGATCCGAACGCCCTGACGTTCACGTCGACGGGTTCGGGCGCGGCGCAGATCGTGATGGTTTCACAGACCGGCTTCACCGGCAGGTTCACGGAGACCGACAACTGCGCCGGGATCGCGACGGTCTTGCCGGCGAACGCCGTCGGGAAGTCCGATTTCAAGGTGACGCCGATTGCCAAGGGCGACTGCACGGCAACGTTCCACGGCGCTAACGGCGAGACGGGGCCCCTGACGATCGCGGTTGCGCCGATTGGCAGCGTCGTAGTCGATCCGTCGGCGCTGACCTTCACTAAGACCGGCCCGACGAATTCGCAAAACACGAACGTTTCACAGTCGGGTTACAGCGGAACGTTTACGCAGACCAACAACTGCTCCGGAATCGCGTCGGTGAGCGCGGCCAGCAATGCGGCGGGTAAAGCGACGTACCGCGTGACGCCGATTGCGAAGGGCACGTGTACGGTCACGTTCACGGGAAGCCCGGGACAGTCGGCGCCGCTGTCGGTGTCGGTGACGCCGCCGGGGAACGTCGTGTTGAACCCGACGTCGCTGAAGTTCCACAAGCTCGGTTCGTCCGGGACGCAATTCGTCGACGTCTCGCAAAGCGGCTTTGCGGGCTCGTTTAGCGAGTTGAACGATTGCAGCGGAAAAGCGAGCATCGTGGCGACGAGCAACCAGGGCGGGCATGCCGTCTATAAAGTGAGCGCTCTCGTTCGCTCACGCTGCGCGGCGACGTTCACCGGCGCCAACGGACAGACGGCGCGCCTGCCGATTACGGTCACGACGTTCGCGCCGGGTCCGGTGGTCGTCGTGCCGGATACCCTCGAGTTCACCCGGACCGGCGTCGGCTCGGCAAAGGTCGCGCTGGTCGGACAACTCTTCTACGGCGGTACGTTCGCGGTGAGCGGCTGCGCTGGGATCGCAACGCTGACCTCGATTCTCAACGGCGACGGCGCGGCTTCGTACAAAGTCGTGCCGCTCGCTCGCGGGAAATGTACCGCAACGTTCACGGGCGGGGACGGGAAGACGGCAAGGCTTTCGATCAACGTCAAGCGTTCGTGATTCTCAAACGGCTGGTTCTCGGGGTGGGGTCTGCTGGCGACGCTGGCGGTCACGTCGTCGCCGAGCCCCGCTCCGTTTACGTTGTGCAAATCGACGTACGCGCTGTGCACGACGGCCGCGTGTACGCCGGCCCGTTGGGCACACGACCGCGTGATCGTCACGAGCAAGGTCTCGAAGTCGACGTGCACGACGGGGATTATTTCATCGGCGACGGTTTCCGGAATCACGCAGGTCTCCAACTTTATCCAGGCGCAGCACTTGATTCCGCCGTTTACCGTAAAGGTCCTCAATACCCCAGCACCTTCGCCTTGATGAGGATCCGCATTGTTTTTACTCTGGCTGCCGTGATGGCGCTGGCGGCGTGTGCTTCCAAGGCGGCGGCTCCCGTTGCGGCGGCTTCGTTTACGCCGGATCAGCGCGCGCAGATCGTTGCGGTGATGCGCGAGGGGATGAAGAAAGATCCGAGCATTTTGCGCGATGCGATTCTCATGGTGCAGGCGGACAACGACCGCATACAGGCGCAAGCGCAGCACGATGCGCTTTCAAATCATCAAGACGTGCTGTTCGATGCGAGCGATCCGTCGACGGGGAACGCGCACGGCGCGACGACGATCGTCGAGTTCTTCGACCCCCGCTGCCCGTACTGCAAGCAGATCGCGCCGTCGTTGGAGCGCTTTGTTGCCAACGACGGGAACGTGCGGCTGGTCTACAAGGATTTGCCGATTCTCAGGCCGGCGAGCGAGATGGGATCGCACGCGCTGCTGGCTGCTGCGAATCAGGGGCGGTACGAGGAGCTGCGCGCGGCGATCATGCGCGGCGCATCGGAAGATTTGACCGAAGCTTCGGTGCGCGACGATCGCGAAGCGGCTGGCGGCGAACAAGCAACTCGCGGCGGATCTGAGCATCGAGGGTACTCCGACGCTGGTAATCGGTCAGAAGATCGTTGAAGGCGCCGACATGCCGACGATTGCCGCCGCGGTTGCAAACGCACGGCACGATCACTCGCACGATCAATCGAAAGCACCCGCACCGATAAATACTATTTGATCCCAGCGCCAGAGTTTTTCGAAGAAGGCGCGCGCGTGGGCTCGATCGCCCGAGCCGATGAGTTGAGCGATGGTTCTTTTATTGTCGATTGCGCTTAGGAGCTGGTCTTCTTCGCGGTCGATCGGGAGATACAGGTCGGTGTAGGTGTGGTTGCGGTTGATGAGGACGGCGGCGGCGCCTTCGGGCAGGCGTTCGCGCACGGTGATGGTTTCGGGCAGGCGCATCGGGACGTACTGGAGCCATGCATCGGCGGTGAAGTTCGGAGCGTTCGTTTTCGCAGCGCGTTCGATTGAGTAGGCGATAGCCGCGTGGCGTACCATCGTTCCGCGGAAAAGTTCGATTGCAGCGTATTGCTCTTCGACACGGAGCTTCAGGAGTTTGGCTTTATGCGGTTTGGTCGCGAGCGCTCCGCAGTACGGGAGATATGGCGCTTGGCGTATCCAGCGACCGAATGTGAACCCTCCGCGATTGAGGTAGTCTAAGAACTGCGGGACGGAGTAAGCGCGGTCTTGCGGATGGAGCAGCGCGTCGGCGAGGGCGGCTTTGTCGCCGAAGTCGGCGGAGTTGCGCAGCAGCGGTACGAGCGGATGATCCGTCGGGAGGGCCTGCAAGTTTGCGGCTAAGTCGTCGATATCAGCGTCGGTCGTGCCCACGCCGATACGGCGGCAGTAATCCTGGATCATGTAGACGCCGGCACGGCCATAGGGCGCGTAAACCATCACGTTGAGCGCGCCGCTTGGCGCGAGCACGGCGTGCAGCGCGCGCAAGCCGGCGTCGGGATCGCGCAAGTGATGCAAGACGCCGGTGGAAACGACGTGCTCGAAGGTTCGATCGAGCTCGACGGCGCGTTCGACCGGCAGTTGATGCACCTCGAGATTGTCGAGCGCGTACTCGCGCTTCAAATCCCGAGTGAAAGCGATGCTCTTAGCGCTGACGTCGATGCCGACGACTTTGGCATTCGGCCAGCGGATGGCGTAGTGCGCGGCTTGCACGGTGCCGCAGCCGGCGACGAGGATGCTGCGATCGTCGCGGTAAGGTTCGGACGGCCAGAAGACCGCCGATTCGGTGCGCCGGCGGGCGTCGTCCCAGCGGGCGCGATAGGCTTCGAGGTCGTCTACGGGCGGCGGATACGGGTGGGTTTCGTAAAAGTCGCTTACCCGCGCGGCGATATCGTCGTCCTTCATACGTGAAGAGAGCCTTCCATACCGGGCTTGCTACGACCCGGTATGAAAGGCCCCTTCGACTGCGTCGGGCCCGTTAGCTGTGCGGTTGTTGCACCGATGCTAGGACTGCGTCCAAATTGAACGACGCGGGTTTCTGGCGCGGCGGGAACTTGGCGAAGTCGGTAATCGCGCCGGCGACGACCGCTTGCATCGCGTACATCTGGGGAACGTGATCGACCATCCAGTCGAGGTACGTGTTGGAGTTGATCTCGGCCCGTTCGAACGGATCGCGACGCAAGTTCATGATGTACGGCAAGCGCAGCTTCACGAAGGGTTCGGCCCATTGCCGCATCGTGTTGGCGCGCTGCTCGGCGAGGTGGAACTTATAATCGCCGACGCGCACGGCGATTACGTCGCCGTCGTCACTGAAGTACATGATCTCGTTTCTCGGGCTCTCTTTTACTTGCCCGGTGATGTACGGGATCTGGTTGTAGCCGTCGAGATGGACGTTGTACTTCTGCCCGTTGACCGTGCAGCCGTCGAGTAACTGTTTAGTGACGTCCGGGTTACCAGCGACGTTGAGCAACGAGGGGAACATATCGATGTGCGAGACGATGCCGTTCAGCACCGAGCCGGGCTTGATATGGCCAGGCCAGCGCATGAAACACGGTACGCGCCAGCCGCCTTCCCAGCCCGAATCCTTTTGCCCGCGGAACGGGGTGTTCGCGCCGTCCGGCCAGGTGTCGTTCTCCGGACCGTTGTCGGTGGAGTACATGACGATGGTGTTGTCGGCGATCCCGAGCTCGTCCAGCTTGTCGAGCATCATGCCGATCTGCTCGTCGTGCACGACCATGCGGTCGCTATACGGGTCCTGCCCGCTCTTGCCGATGTTTTTTTCGGCGACGTGGGTTCTGAAGTGCATCGCCGTGGAGTTGTACCAAAGGAAGAACGGCTTGTCGGCTTTGGCCTGCTTCTCCATCCAGTCCAACGCTTTGGCGGTGATCTCTTCGTCGACGGTTTCCATCCGCTTCTTGGTGAGGGGCCCGGTATCTTCGATGGTCTGCTTTCCGACGCGGCCCCAGCGCGGATCGACCGTGGCATCGTCTTTGTCGCTTGCAAAGCAGTGCAGCACTCCGCGCGGCCCAAACATCGCCTTAAACTTTGGATCCTTGGGGTAGTCGGGCAGTTCGGGTTCTTCTTCGGCGTTTAAGTGATATAGGTTACCGAAGAACTCGTCGAATCCGTGTACGGTCGGCAGGTACTCGTTCCGGTCGCCCAGGTGGTTCTTCCCGAACTGGCCGGTCGCGTATCCCTGCGGCTTCAGGAACTCGGCGATCGTCGGGTCTTCCTTTTGGAGGCCGACGGTAGCGCCGGGCATGCCGACCTTCGTGAGGCCGGTGCGGATCGGATTTTGTCCGGTGATGAAGCAGGCGCGGCCAGCCGTGCAGCTCTGCTGCGCGTAGTAGTCGGTGAAGAGGACGCCTTCATTCGCCACCCGATCGATATTGGGGGTTCGGTAGCCCATCATGCCGTTGCTAAACTTGCTGATGTTCCATATGCCGATGTCGTCACCCCATAGTATGAGAATGTTCGGCTTCTTCGCGGTACCAGCCATTAATAAAAGTCCTTTCCGTCAGAGAGCCTCAAGAGTACTGCTTCCGAGGGGGCGATGCTATCCCGAAAAGGCAAGTGTTGGCTGCCCTAAAGTGGCCTTAACCCCGCAGCAAGGCACCGGTCGGCGAATCGCCGAGGGCGCGGTAGTTCCCGACGATCGTGACTTCATGGAATTCCGGGCCCGAGGCGCATCGGTCCTGGATTTCGGCTTGGAAGCGTTTGAACGCGGGAAGCTCCGGTATGGGGTTCTGCTCGGATTGGACGGTGACGAAGTGAAAGAAGTTTCCGTCATCGTCTGAGAACGAGACGTAGCGAACGTCGTCGGGTGAGGCAGCGTGCAGTTCGCGGAAGACGTCTTGGATAAGGCGCTTGTTTTCCTCGGCCTTCTCGGGCCTGGTCTGGTAGCGGATGAGTGTTTGCATCATGCCCGTTAGACGCACGGCGGGGGCGAAAGGATTCTCCGCGCTCCACGTTCTTGGAGCGAATCCTTTGTGGCTTCCCGAACGTCTATTGCGAGATGGAGACGTTTGAAGCGACCGAGACGTTGGAGGCGCTGGCGGCGGAACTACGGCCCAAGCTGCATCGCTACTGCGCGCGGATGACCGGCTCGCGCATCGACGGCGAGGACGTAGTGCAAGATGCGCTCCTCAAGGCGTTTGCGGCGCTTCCGAGAGCTGGACCCGCGTCGAATCCGGAGGCGTGGTTGTTTCGGATCGCGCACAATGCGGCGCTCGACTTTTTGCGACGGCGGGCGCCGGTTGCGGGCTTCGGTTCCGATGAGGAAGCAGAGGCGATCGCGACGACGGACGGCGTCCCGGAGGCTGTGATGGAGCGCGAGGAAATCGTCGCCGGCAGTTTGCGCACGTTCATGCGCCTTCCGACCGTTCAGCGCAGCAGCGTCATCTTGATGGACGTGTTGGAGTATTCACTCGAAGAGATCGGCGCGATCATGGATTGCAGCGTGCCGGCGGTGAAATCGGCGCTGCATCGCGGACGGGCGCGGCTGCGCGAGTTTGCTCGCGAGCCCGATGACGTTGCGCTGCCGGCGTTGCGCGAACCGGATCGGTCCCGGCTGGCTTCGTATGTGCAGCGATTTAACGCGCGGGATTTCGATGCCATTCGCGAGATGCTCGCGGACGACGTGCGCGTCGAGCTGGTGAACAAGACCCAGCTGCGCGGGCGCGAGGCAACGAACTACTTTACGAACTACGCCGGGATGAGCGACTGGCATTTCGTTGCGGGCGAGGTGGATGGGCTTCCGGCGGCGCTCGTATTCGATCCTGGGGATTTGTCTCGAGTTATCTATTTTATCGCCTTTGATTGGGCGGACGGACGGATCGGGTTGATTCGCGATTTTCGCTACGCCCGGTACGCGGCGGAGGGGTTGTAGGCCGCTCTTTGCCTGGAGGCTCGGGTGGCGTGCAAATCCTTTGAGGCGGTCCTTCGACTACGCTCGCTTTGCTCGCTATACCCCGCGGGCATTCCGCCCAGGATGACAAGATGCAACTTTTGGCCGTAATAGGTGTATATACATGTTGTGATGCCAAAAAACGAACCGGACTTGCTTGCTTGCCGAGAGTGCCTGTGCCTGGCTTCGCGTCGGGCCAGCCGTGCCATAACGCGGGCGTTTGACCGGCAGCTTCGGCCGTATGGCATCCGCGCGACGCAGTTTTCGATCCTCGTTAATCTGATGGAACGCGGGCCCATGAGGATCGGGGACCTCGCCGAGGCCCTCGGGATCGAGCGGACGACGCTCACCCGGAACCTAAGCGTACTCGAAGATCAGGGGTGGGTGAGTATCGGCATCGGGGATAGCGACGCGCGTTCGCGGGTCGTCAAGGCGACGCAAAAGGGGCGCCGGGCGGTTTCCGCGGCGCTGCCGGCGTGGCGTCGCGCGCAAGCGACAGCCGGCGATGCAATTGGGCCTTCTGGGGTCGCGGTATTGCACGCGCTTTCCGGGACGACACTCGGCTAACTTTTTTAACATAAACGTGCAGCTACGCATATAACATAAAAGGAACTACCATGCTTAATTTTATTGAGACGATCGCGACGGCGACGACGGGGGCGGTGCTTCTCGCGGTGATTTGTTCGATGCCGCAAACGCGGGCATGGAGGCTAGCTTCTGCCGGCATCTTTGGCGCGTGGGTTGGCCTGGCGATCGCCACTGCGGCGGCAGGGGGGCTTGCTGCACCGGCAGCGGTCGGGATCCTCTTTGCGCTTCCGCTCGTCACCGTATCGGTGCTCGTTGCGGCGTCTGCGCCGGTGCGCTCCGCAATGCTTGCGATTCCGATTCCGGTTATTATCGGGGCAAACGCGTTCCGGATTCTCGGCGCGGGTTTTCTCGTTCTGGCCAGCCTTGGGCGGCTGAGCGGGCCGTTTCCGTTCTCGGCGGGTTGGGGCGATATTATCGTCGGTGCGCTGGCGATTCCGGTCGCGATCTTGGCGACGCGCGTGCGGTCGAGCGATTTGCGGATCGTCGCGTGGAATGTGCTGGGGACGTTAGATCTCGTGACCGCGATGGTCCTTGGGATCGGATCGACGAACGGATCGCCGCTTCAGTTCATTCACGCAGGCCCGGGGTCGGCGGCGATGGCTTCACTGCCGTGGTCGCTCGTACCGACGGTTCTCGTGCCGCTGTATCTCATTGGCCACGCCATCGTCTTCGTGCATATTCGCGCTGCTTCGGTCGCCCGGGGATCGCGTTCGACGATTGGGAGCCCGGTGGCTACGTGACACTTCTTCGATGTTAGCTACGTTTCGAGCGTCGATGAGGGGAGTCGGCGGCGACTGAGGAAGTGCTCGCGATGCCTGAGAAGGACCGGGTGGCGATTCCGGGGACGGAACGCGTGATTTGGCCGGGAAGCAAGCATGCCGAGGCGTTGACGTCGCATACCGACGTTCGGTTAACGGCGTGGCTGCGGCCGCGAAGCGGCGGCGAACTTGACACGGGCGCCGCCCAAAAGATTTCCGGAACTTCTCCGCGGCTTCGCACCTACGCCGACCGGAAGACGCTTGCGAAGGCAACCGGGGCGGATCCGGACGACGTTGATGTGCTGCGGAAGTACTGCAAGCGCTTCGGACTCGAGGTCGTGGATGTACGTTGGCGAGCCGCCACCATTAGCGGGTCGATCGGAGAATTGGTTAAAGCCTTTGGGGCGACGGTCGCGATCTTTGAAGACGGCGGGGGTATTCGCTTTCGTCATCGATCGGAAGCTCTGCACGTTCCAAGCGAAGTGTCAACCGTCGTTCGAGGGATCTTTGGGATGCACCAGTGGCCGCGATCCCGGAAGCTCGATTCGTTGCAGCGCCACGCGACGCCGCTCTTCGGACGCGACGTCGCCAAACGATACGCATTCCCGGATGCGGATGGGCGTGGCCAAACGATCGGAATCGTTCAACTCGGCGGCGTCTTTAAGCCGGACGATTTCGACGCGTGCATGAAAGCGCAAGGCCTTGCGCCGGCGCAGCCGATCGTGAAACGTGTCGACGACACCAGCCTCGCGCACGATGTCGCGACGTTTAAAGATCTCGAAGCAGCGCTCGACGTGCAGATCGTCGGTGCGCTCGCACCGGGCGCGCGGGTCGTCGTCTACCAAGCGCCCAACGACGAGCGTGGCTTTCTCGATGCGATTCACGCGGCGATCTTCGACGAAGAGTACGCCCCGACGGTGCTTTCGGTCAGCTATGGATGGCCGGAGCCGCTTTGGACGCCGGTTGCGCTCGCCATCCTCGAGGACTTATTTACTCTTGCCGCACTCGTCGGCGTGAGCGTTTTCTGTTCGTCGGGCGACGACGGCGCCGAGCTCGAATATGACGGCACACCTCACGTCGTTGCGCCGGCATCCAGCCCATTCGCCATCGCGTGTGGGGCGACGGTCATCGCAGCTCCCGGCGACGGCGGCGAACAAGGCTGGGAAAAAAGCGGCGGCGGGTTTAGCGATCGATTCGACGTGCCCGAATGGCAAAGCATCGCGCGAGCGAGCGCGGCGCAGAACGGCGTACCGCCCGGACGCGGCGTACCCGACGTCGCCGGCCAACAAGGGCCGGGCTACTACGTCATTATGGATGGAGTCGAACTTGCGATGGGCGGTACGTCTGCCGTCGCACCGATGTGGGCGGCGCTTACCGCGCGTCTGAATCAACGGCTGGGCGTTCCAATCGGCTTCTTCCTTCCGATTCTCTACGGTAAGCCCGACGGTCTTTTCACCGAGATTACGATCGGAAACAACGGCCGTTTTTCAGCCGGTCCCGGTTGGAATCCATGCACGGGTCTCGGCGTCCCGACCGGCACGGCGATAGAAGCGGCGCTGCGACGGTAGCCGGAGTTAGTTCATGCATCCCAGGGCGTCGTTGCAAAACTGCTGGTGGGCGGTTTTATACTTATCGACGGCGACCTGAAGACGTTGCTTATTCGCGCCGGGCAGCGCCGCAAGCTTTTGATGCAGGTCGTCGATCGACCGCGAGTGCGCTTCGAGACTGGCAGAGGCTTGATCGTGGGAAGACATTGCTGACTCTCTCCTAGGCAGCGCCGGCCGCCTGACTCCGTGCAGTATGTTGGCTTATCGCTTCGGCTAGCTCCAGAACCTGCTCCTCCGTTAGGCCGGCGCCGGCACTCATGCGACGTGCGAGTTCGCTTGCGTCGTAGACTCCCGACAAGGCGCGCATCAGCCGGTCGTAGCCGTATTGTTCGGTTCGCTGGCGACTCGAGTCGTCGTAGGCAGCGTCCGTGAAGCCGACGATCGCTGCCGCACGTTCGTGATCTCCAGAGAGTCCGCCGAGCACGGCGTGGTGTTCCAGCGCCGTCGTCATCCAACGCGCACCGGATTGCTTGAGCAATTGGAGCGCTTCGCGAAGGGCGGCGCGCGCCTCGTCCAAGTCGTCGACGGCCATCGCATACGCCGCTACGTTGCACAATGCCAATGCCAACGGAGCGGTATTGAGATGCGCGAACGTCTCGCGCGCTTTCATCGCGGCGGCTCGTGCGGCTTCGAAGTTGCCGACGGCGAACTCCAGTTCGCCAAGATTGAGAAGCGCGCTTCCGTGCCACTCGCTCCCGGGACGCTCGCGGCCCGCGACTTCGTTGAAGCGCAGCCGCGCGCGGTCAACCTCGCCACGCTGCAAGTCCGTCACCGCCCAGTTACGAAGCAGTGCGTTCAACGTGAGCGGCCGCAGACGTTGCGGCGCCTCGTACGCGTCCGCAAACATCTTCTCGGCATCGTCGAAGCGCCCCGCATCGCGATAGCACGCTCCCAAGTTGCACTGGGCGCGCGCGATCTCGTCCCGGTCGGCGGACGACCGCGCAACGGCGAGCGCTCGTTCCGCAGTTTTTTCGCGCTGGACGATCGAGCGTCCGACCAGCCACTCCAAGTCGACGCAGTGGCGCAACACACGCGCACGCGTGGCCGCATCTTCAATCTCATCGACAAGTTTCTGCCGCGGCCTCGAACCAATGGATCGCTTCCTGGGGCGTCGTCAGCAACTCCGGCCACTCGATGCCGGCGAGCAATCTCAGACCGGTATCGACGTCGTTGCCGCGTGAAATCGACCAATCGAACGCGGCTCGAAGGTTTCCGATTTCCGGCGCGAGCGCTTCGCGCCACTTTACGTCCTCCAACGCTTGCGCCACGGGGGCGAGGCTATGGACGAGGTCCGCATAGTAACGAGCGTGCTTCGCGGCGACCCCGTGCGTTTCGTTCGCCTCGTCCAATCGTTCGCGACTGAACTCGCGTATCGAGTGCAGCATGTGGTAACGCGATTCGTCGCCGCTCGTCTCGGCCGCGACCAGCGACTTCGCGACGAGCGCCGAGAGCAGTTCGAAGGCTTGCCATTCGTCGACGGCGTCGTCCGTGCAGACCGTTTCCACGGCTTGCAGCGTCCACCCACCAGCAAAGATGGATAGGCGCCGGAATACCGTGCGTTCGGCCTCGTCGAGCAGATCGAAGCTCCAGTGGATGAGCGCGTGCAGCGTTTGCTGGCGCGGCAGGCGATCGGTTCCGGGTTGCGAGAGCAGGCGAAATCGCTCGTGCAGCCTCGTCGAAAGTTGTTTTGGGGTGAGCACGATCGTTTTTGACGCAGCCAGCTCGATCGCCAGCGGAATGCCGTCCAGCCTGCGGCAGATATCCACGACGGCACCGGCATTGTCGTCGGTGAGTGCAAATCGTTTATCGACAGCGGTGGCCCGTTCGACGAACAGCGCGATTGCAGCGAAACGCATGGCTTCGTCCGCGCGCATGCTAACGCTGCCGTCGTCCGCTGGAAACTCGAGCGATGGGAGCCGGTACGTTCGCTCGCCGGCGATATCGAGCCCCTGGCGACTCGACGCGAGCACCTTGATTTGAGGACAGCCGCTAAGAATCGTTGCGATGATGCGAGCAACGGGCTCGACTACGTGTTCGCAGTTGTCGAAGACCAGCAAAGCCTGTTTGCTCTTAAGCAAGCGCAGGAGATTCTCGAGCGGATCGCCAGCGGAGGGCAGCTTGATACCCACGGCTTGCGCGATCGCGGAGGGAATATATTCGCCCCTCGAGAGCGCTGCGAGTTCGACGAACCAGACGCCGTCGACGAATCCGAGGGTTACGTTCGCGGCAACCTGCAGCGAGGTACGCGTTTTGCCGACGCCTCCCGCGCCGACCAGCGTCACGAAATGGTTTTCGGCGACGAGTTCGGTGATCTCGGCGATCTCGACTTCGCGGCCGACGAACGTGCTGTGCGCGCGCGGCAGGTTACTCCGGGGTGTGGCCGGTGCCTGCGAACGCAGACGCGGATCCAATGCGACAAGCGCCAGTCCCGTCGCTTCCGCCAAGGCCGCGATCGCGTGACGGTCTTCGGGTTCGTATTCGACCCGCTTTGGTGCAACCACAAGAAAGCCGACAAGATCGCCGCCGACCATCATGGGAAACGCAAGTTCTCCCGGCGCTGCCGAACCGAGCGTACGCGGATCAGCGGGTGCAGCCGTGGAGCGCAGTCGAACTGCGAGCGCGTCACCGGATTCGATGCTTTCGAGCGGCACGTCGAATGTCGAGGCTTCGGCGGCATACGAATCGCGGCGCAAGTAGACGGCGCATCCGTCGGCACCCATGTGCCGGTCGATCGCCTCGACGACTCGGCGCAGTACTTGCTGTGCGTCGTTAAACGAGGTGAGGTCTTTTCTCAGTTGCGACAAGGCTTCGCGCGCCTCGCGGCGGCGCTTCGTGAACGCGGCTTCGACTGCCGCTTCGACACGTTGGTGTATGGGGCGAAACGCCAGGGTCGCAACGAGGACGATCGCAATCTCGATGGTGGTGCCGGCGATGCGGGATCGATCTGAAATGTACTTCTCGGTCCACCATTCGGCGAACGCGAAGAGAAGCACGACGACGGTCGTTACCAGGCCGTATGCGTACGCCCGCAAGCGACGACTCGAGCCAACCGTCTTCATGACGATGGCCTTTTACCCCCGTGGAAGGTTTCCCTCGGGCGACATCCATTTTAGGATGGCCTCCGCGACGCGGGGGTCGAGCGGGGCTGGGATGGTGTATTCGCTCTCGTCGCTCGGCTGGCCGGGTGCGAGTTTGAGAAATATGTGATCGTCTTCGGGGAGAATGACGACGGTGATGCGGCGGTGTGCGGCTTTGGCGGCGTCGGTGAGCACGTGCAGATCCGACGGAAGCACTTGGTTGTCGCGGCCGCCTTGCAGTATCAGGATCGGTACGTTAACGCGCGTGATTGCGAGCGCTGGGTCTTGACCGGCGTACGTCGCAAATGCTTTTCGCACGGCCGCTTCCATTTGCGGCGTCATGCGCGAGGATTGCTGGTCGATGATGCGATCCATCGAAACGGCCGGACCCGCCATGAGCACGATGCCGGCGACGCCCTGAATCGAGGGCTCGATCATGGGAACGATCTGTCCGCCTTCGCTGTGGCCA
The DNA here is from genome assembly GCA_963782265.1 of Vulcanimicrobiota bacterium. GTDB lineage: Bacteria > Vulcanimicrobiota > Vulcanimicrobiia > Vulcanimicrobiales > Vulcanimicrobiaceae > CAWAJD01. The sequence continues at coordinate 41,987 of CAWAJD010000034.1, read as the reverse complement.
AGTAAATAGATGCGATTCGGATCGACGTTCGGCTGCTGCCGCAGAAACGCTACGGCCGCGCGTAGGTCGCCGCCTAGGACGTGCCAATCTTCGGTTGCGGTACCGGTGCTGGCGCCGATGCCGCGCTTGTCGTAGCGAAGAACGATCGTGCCGGCGTTCGATAGCGCGTTGCTCAAGTCCAGGAACGTTGGGTTCTGCGCGAGTGCGCCGTCACGCGTACCCGCGCCGCTGCCGTGCACGAATACAAATGCGGGCGCACGCCCGCTCAGGCCGTTCGGGACGGTCAGGGTGCCGGCGATTGTGGCACCGGTGGATGGAAAGGAAACGTCGCGACTTGAGAAATTCGGCGACGGCGTTGGATATGGCGTCGCGATCGGAGCCGGCGTTGGGGCTACGGTTGCGGCCGTCCGGCTCTGCAAGATGAAAGAGGCGCCGCCGAGATCGATTCGATCGACCACCGACGTCGATGGGTTCGACCACATCGACATCCGCGACCCTCGCGAGTCGGTAAACGCGCTCTCCACGTCGCCAGGGGGAACGCCTGGTGGAGTGGGATCGCCGGCCTTTGCGGCGCTGATGCCAAACACTCGCCCACCGTTGAGCGCGAAATCGCTTAGGGGAAGCCCCGCGGCGGCCGCGACCGACGGCAGCATCATATAAAACGAGCCCAGGCCTTCACTGACGAGCAGGCCCGTCGTTCCGGGCAGCTTCGCTTTGGTTAGGGATGCTTTCGGAATGGTCGCCGAGTCGCCCGAAAAACCGATCTCGGTCGTTGCACCACCTTGCGTTACGGTGTAATGCTGCGGCAATAACGTCGCTGCGTTGTAATCGGTTTGGGCCACCACGTTGACGCCGGAAACGGTCACGTCCTCAATCGTCGAAACGACGGCGCCTTTCGTTACGACGACGATCTTCGTTTGCGTAAGAACGGGTATGCCGGTCAGGGCATAGATATACGTTCCATCGGGTGGTCGCTTCGCGCCGGCTGCTACGGCGGGGCCGGACGTTGAAGCGATGGCGGCGAGCGCGACCGTGACGAGAAGCGAACTCGTTTTAAGCATTAGGGGGCGCCTACTAAGAAGAATAGAATTCCGGCGCCCGGTCCGGAGGAGTAGGCGATCGCACCGGTTCCGGTGGCGTCCGTGCTGAACGAAGAGGACGGTGATGCCGGGACAATGCTTTGAACTTCTCCTTTGGAGATGCCGGTGCGTGTTTCGAAGTTGAGGGTAACGCGTGCGTTTGCGGCGGCGTCTTTGAGATCGATGTTGCCGACGGCGTTGAGGCCCTTTTGATTAACGGTCTCGTCGAACGTTCCCGCGGGTGACGCGACCAGCTTGCCGCCGCGAACGATCCACGAATCACCACTGCCTTGTTTGAGTTTCAGCTTTCCGGGAGCGGCGGCGTAGGCGTTGAGGGAAGCGGTTCCGTTCGCAGCGCCGCTTCCGGTGAAACCGTCGAGCGTCGCGGTTACGCCAAGCGATTGAGAACGTGATGGAACGGAGGCGATTACGGCGCCGAAGCCGCAGTCGTTTTTTGACGACAGCGTGCAGGTGAGGCCGAAAGCGAGCTGGGCGGGGCCGGTAGGAGTTTGCGACATCGTTCCGGTCGTCACCAGCTGCGCGCCGGCCGACGATGCCGTGCCGTTGGTCGCGAACACTGCGAAGGCGACGGCCCTGCCGCGCGTGTTGTACGCCGTCGACGTTCCGTCGATGATGAGCGTGCCCGACGGGAAGTACGTCGTTTTCAGCGATGCGTGGGCGAAGCGCGTTTTACACGCGGAGTCGTAGAAGGCGTCGATCGCGACCTGCAGCTGCTCCGGGTTGAGGACTTGGATGGTCGACTCGATGCCATCCTTGCACTTGCCGGTTGGCAACGTACCGCCGCCCAACGGCAGCTGTTGGAGAACCGCAGTGCTCAACGATGCGGAATTTGGATCGCCTCCGCTACCGCGATCCCGGCTTGTGCCTCGATGCGCTGCGTTGCGATGGAAAGACCGGACGGCGATGACGTGGGTTGCGGCGGCGGCGTAGAGATCGTGCTCGAGCAACCACCGAGGCCGATCGCGGCGGTGAGGACGAGGGATGCTATGGACTTCATACCAAAGAAAAACGGGGTAGTGCTTTGCACTACCCCGTTTTCCTTCTTGCCTACTAGTTGACTAGAGGGCTTGGGCCAGAGCCCAGGCTTTCGGCGCGCCGATGCCGGCGGCGTCGTTGTACTGGGTTGCGCTGCACGTGTAGGCTCCGTTGGTGCCGGACGTGCACGGCGTGTAGTACGTGCTGTAACCACTCGACGAGAACAGGCTGTAGATCGTCGGGTTGAGCCAGCCGAGCTTGGAACCGTGGAATTCGTCGGCCTCGACGGCGAGAGCCACGGACTGCGGCGAGGACCAAGACGTACCGAGGTAGTCACCAAACGCGCCGCCCGTGTAGACCGCAACCGGGTCGAACGGGAGCGAGATGTCGGGCTGGTTACGGCCGCCCGCGATCACGCCTGCGATGCCGCTCTGGTAGCTCGGGACTGCGAAGACGCCTTGCGAGACGCCGCCGCCGCCGGAGTAACCGGATTCACTGCCCATGGTGACGGTTTCGAGCACGCCACCGCTCGTGTCGGTGAAGTTGAGTCCGCCGACCGACAAGAAGTACGGGCCGCCCGAGGGGGAGCTCGGACCCTTGGCGTTGTCGTTGGAACCGCACTCGTTGCTTCCGCTATCGCCGGCCGATGCGGAGAACTCAACGCCCTCGGCTGCGCCTTGTTCGGCGATCGAGTTGGTCGAATCTGCGAACGAGGTGTCGCTGGCTTCGCAGCCGCCGAACGACGAGTTGACTGCCGATGCTTTGCCGGCAGAGAGCGCCGTGTTGTAGGCGTCTTCGATGTTCTGATCGGCGAGCGAACCCATGTCGTACACGATGATGTTCGCACCCGGCGCGAGGCCGGAGATGGTCTGAACGTCGAGATCGGTTTCCGGATCATCTGCGGTGCCGCCGCCGTCGACGGCCGTGTTGGTGATGGTTCCGGTTTGCGTTACTCCGGCAGCCGTGAGGTACTTAGCGACGTAGCTGGTGTTCACCGCATCGTCGATCGCGATAGCCGCGGTGTAACCGGCACCGTTGCAACCGTGCTGAACCGGGAAGTCGAACGGCTTCGCGATACCCGTCGCGAGCGTTCCGCTCGAGTTGGTCAGCGGGCCGTTGAGGGCCGCGGTTCCGGTGCAGCCGCTGCCCGGCGTTGACGTCGGAGCAACCGTCGGGGTGGCCGTCGGCGCAGTAGTCGGGGTGGCCGTCGGCGCGGTGGTCGGGGTGGCCGTCGGCGCGCTGCTCGGCGTTGCCGTCGGGTGCGGCGTCGCCGTTGGCGCCGTCGTCGGCGTGGCCGTCGGTGCCGGCGACGGGGTCGGTGTGCTCGTGCCGCCGCTCAGCGTCAGCGCAACCGAGTCAATGAAGAAGTCGGTCGCGCGGCTTCCCGTTTGGTTCGACGTCCAAAGCACCGCGGCGTTGGTGCCGGCGAACGAGGAGAGGTTGACCGTTTCCGTGACGTAGCCGCTGCTTGAATTCGCGTTCGAGAACGACTGTTCGGTCGTTCCATTGACCGTGAGTTTCAGCGTATCTTTCGCCGTGCTGCCGTCGTTTGTATAGATCCAGAGGTGGTAGGTGAGGGTCGCGGTGCAACCGGCGGGAATCGCCGCGGTCTGTTGGACCGTGTCGGTTTCGGCGTAGTTGTATCCGTCCATCCACGCTTCCCAGCTGCCCTGATACGCGAGCGAGGAGTCGTCGGTGATAACGTTCGGCGTCGTGGTCCAGTCGACGTTGCCGGACTCGAAGCCCGGGTTCAGTAGGATCTGTCCCGTGCAGCCTGCGGCCAGCGGACGCATGAACATCGGGAGTTCCTGACCCGAAACGCCGCCGGTCGGCTTGTCGCCGGGGACGCCGGACGGGAACGGATGCATGATACCGCCGGATTGATCGACGCCGGTGCGCGCGATCACGACGTCGTTCAGCGAAGCATCGCGGACGTACGACGCGATTTCTTTCGGAACGGTCGCCGGTTTGACGTTCGTGAAGCGCTCGCCGTACTTGCCCTGGCGAACGGTGTGGATTTCGGTCGCGAAATAACGTTCGACGACCGAGCTGGGAGCCTTGGCATCGACGATCGTGCGGTTAGAGAACCGCTGCGTGATCGTGAAACCGGCTTTCTGTAGCGCGTGAACGACGGCTTCTTCTTGCTTCACGGTCGGCGCGAAGCGAGCGTTGAACTGCGCTGGGGTCAGCGGGTTACGCTTACCGCGCGAGTTGCCGAGTTCGTCGACGAAGCGGTCGAGACCGGCCTGGTCGTTGTAGCGCAGGGTGAGGGTGATGCTTACGGGCGCGTTGGGCGCGCGGCGCCCGGCGTCCGTAAACGCGAGCTTTCCGAACGTGTGCGGAACCGAGACCATTGGGGTCAGCGACTGCATCGCCCCGGCCGACTTGACCGGTGCCGAGGTGTCGGCCCCGCCCGCATCGCCGGGCGTAGTCGGAAGCAGCGAGCCGTGCTGCCCGCTACAAGCAGAAAGCGCCAGCGACAAGCCGAGAGCGGTCGCGATGACGCGGGATGTTCTACGCATGTGCCTCCAAAATTAAAGTGTTAAGGCCAAAGCCTCTAGCGCCGAGTATGAGTTGACCTATTCAACCCCAAACGTAGTCTTTACAAAAAGTCCTCAAAAGCATATAGGTGCGTTTTGCACCCGTTTGGTCACTCTAGTTTGTACCTCGCGCTTGCTTGAATAGCAAGCGAGCACGATTCAGCCCTTGGGGAGGCCTTCGTCCGAACGTGTTCTGAGGCGCCCGTTCTTAGGCGACGGGCCGTACGGGCGGTGCTAGGTTCGAATTGTTCGCAGCATTTCTCGCTGCGGCGTATCGGAGGCACCGTGCGAAAAGACATTCTTTCTTTAATTACTGCGGCGGCCGTGGTCGCGGGATGCGGGGGCTATCACGGGCTAAGCAGCGTTCCGCAAGCGGTCTCCGGCACGAACGCCGTTCGTGGGCACGCCGCCGAGAACGCCTATACGGCGGTCGCGCTGAGCTCGATGTCGAGCGGCGGGAACAGCATCAACAATCGTGGCTGGGTGGCCGGCTTTTCGGCCGCCGCCGGTAGCGCGGTCCATGCCGCGCTGTGGCGCGGCAAAAAATTCATTGACCTGGGAACGCTCGGCGGAACGAACAGCGGCGTCGAATATCCGATCGGCAACGTTCGCGGGCTGCTCGCCGGTATCTCCGAGACCTCGACCGCGGATCCGCTTAAGGAGAACTGGTCGTGTTCGGCGTTCATTCCGGCGGACGGGAATACGTGTGTGGGATTCGCTTGGGAGCACAACAAGATGACGGCGCTCCCCACGCTCGGGGGCAACAACGGCTTTGCGGCCGGCGCGAATGAGAGCGGGCAGATCGTCGGGTGGGCGGAAACGGCGCAGCACGATTCGACGTGCAAGAAGCCGCAGCAGCTCGGTTTCGAAGCCGTGGTTTGGGCGGCCGGCTCGCACAAGGCCAAACCGCTTGCGGGCGTCGATGCCGATCCCGACTCGGCAGCAACGGCGCTCAACGACAACGGACAAATCGTCGGCATCTCCGGGACGTGCGATACGGCGGTCGGCGCGCTGAGCGCAAAACACGCCGTGCTGTGGGAGAACGGCAAAGCGACCGACATCGGCAGTTTGGGCGGCGAAGCTTGGAATACTCCCGATGCAATCAACGAAAACGGTGAAGTGGCCGGCTTCTCCGATCTTCCGGGCGACAAACATGCGGTACCGAACTTTCACGCGTTCGTCTGGACGAAGGACGGCGGCATGCACGACCTCGGAACGCTTCCGGGGGACGTGTATAGCGAGGCACTGGGAATCAACGACCAGGGCGTCATCGTCGGCGTATCCTACGCCGCCGGGTTCGCCACCTCGCGCGCATTCATCGTGATCGACGGCGCAATGCAGCCGCTTCAGGATCTGCTGGCGGGCAAACCGACGCTGTCGCTGCTCTACGCGAACGACATCAACGATCGCGGCGAAATTACCGGCGGTGCGTGCGCGCTCAAGGGAAAGACCTGTCCGAAAGGCGCTGCGGCTACGACGTTCTTGGCGACGCCTTCACACTAAGGTATTCGGTGACGATCCAGGCGGCGCCGGCGATCGCGAGCGTTTCCAGCCCTTCCGACCAGTTCGAAAAATTCTAGGATCCATAACGAGGATGGGCACCCAAACCAGCAAACCGAAACCCAAGAGCATCGCCGTATTCAATGCAGAGGCGAGCCGGGCCATGAATCCCGTGAGGAGGGCGATCCCGGCGAGAAAAAATGCGACGGTCGTTGCGTAGGCCCAGAACGTTTGCCCGGGTGGAATCCATTTCGGAACGAGGCTCACTGTTGGAGCGAAATAGAACGCCTGTTCCAGTCCGAACGAGATGACGGCTATACCGAACGAGTAGTAGCCAAACCGAGCAGACGTCAGCGCGCGAGGCGGAACGGTCGGGCCGGACCAAGCATAAAGGATCGCAGCAGCAGAAACCAGCGAGAGCGTCTCGAAGAAATTACCGTAGCCGTTGAAAACGAGCGGATGTCCGATGACGGGCAGCAACCCCACTAAACTGAGGAACAAGTAGACGCCGCCAAGTGCGATCGCACCGGCTCGTTCGGCTCTCGGCCATAAGAGGTCTGCGCCTCCGACGATTTGGACGATGCCGAGGATGTAGGCAAGAATCGCGAGATTCGGGACGTGGTACGCCTTGAGGATATCCGAATTAATAAAGTCGTGCCACACGACGTTGCTGATTCCGAAACCAATTGCCGACAACGCGAAGACGTAACTTCCGATGGAATGTTTCATGCTTTAAGACCCAACCCGCCCGCGCAGCTGTCCCGGCGTGACGCCTAGAACGCGGCGCATACATAGAGCGAGGTGACTCTGATTCGAGAATCCGGCCTGCAGTGCGACGTCCGCCAACGGGAGGCCTTCGCGCTGCAATATTTCCGCCGCGTATTCGACGCGCGTGCGGATGACGTATTGATGGACGGGCGTACCGACGGCGCGTTTGAATAACGCTTTAAAGTGCGACGGACTCGCACCAGCGACGGTCGCGAGCTCTCGCAGGGAAAGATCGCTCGCGATGTTTTCGCGAACGTAATCGAAGACGCGCGTGAGGCGGCGGCGCGAAAGTCCACCGGTGGGCGGCGCGACGGCGGGAGCATACTGCCGCAGGAGGTGGGCCGCGAGCGCCAGACCCAAACTTTCACCATAGATCCGGCCGAGCGGTTGGGGCGATTCCAGTTCCGCTTTCACCGCCCAGCCGATGTGCTCGAGCCGCGGATCTTTGACGTGAAGCTGCGGCGCTACGGCGACGCGGTCGGCGTTGACGCCCATCGCTTCGGCCACCGACCGCATGAGCGCGGGACCGAGATACATCGAAAGCTTGGTCGTCGCCGATTCTGTCTCCCACACACGTGGAACGCCCGGCGGGACGATCTTCATATCGCCGGGGACCTGGAGGCGGCGTAAGGACTTTCCGTCGCAACGGCTGGTGACGAGCAGCGGCCGTCCCAACTGCATGCTCACGTTGTGGCGCACGAATTGCATCTCCGACACGCCGGCGGACGCATCGTAGATCGTCGCTGCAAAGCCCATCCAGTCCCGGCTCGCCGTGCGGACTTGGAAGGTCATCTCCCGGTCCTGGTGCCGGGCCCACGTGCGCTCCTGCCACATACCTTGAATTTCATGTTAACGCAAGGGCGTTTCGTGCTGTGACTCAGTCGGCCCTGAAGGTGCGCTTATGGGCGCGGGACCCCGATGAGCCGAGCGAAATAGCGCTGGATTTGCAAAGCGTTCGTCGAACCTGCGCCGCATGAACATAACCGGTATCGACGTTCATACCTATATGGTCAAAGATCTCTCGCGTGCGATCGCGTTCTACCGCGACGTGGTAGGGTTGCCGCTGGCGCCCACGATCGGCGAGAACGCAGCCGAGTTCGAACTCCCCGACGGCTCGACGTTCGAGCTATGGAACCCCGCCGAGGCGAACCAGACTTGGGAGCGGGGAAACGGCGTTATGTTTGCGGTCGCCGACGCGCACGAGGCCGTCGCCGAGCTTCGTTCCCGCGGCGTCGCGATCGGTGACCCCCTGGATAACGCCGCGTGTTTCATGGCGATCGGCGAGGACTCCGAAGGAAACCAACTCGTGATCCACCAGCGCAAACTAGGCGCGCGTTACCCTACTTCACATCGTTGATCTCGGGCAAAGTCAGAACGTCGAAATCGCTGAGATTCACCTTGCTCAAGGCCGAGAGATCGGAGTAACTCCAGGGGTTGACGCCGTCCGATTCGTTGGCGAAGTATAGCGCGTTGCCGCTGGATCCGGTATCGGCGAGATAGATACCGTACGTCTTCATCGCCTGGGCGACCATCGTCGACTGCGGACCCCAGCCTGCAGTGCTGAACGAGGCTTTGAGCCGCAGATGGGCGCCGAACGGCAGCTGGTAACTGCTGCTGCCCCTGAATGGCGTCTGGCCCGTCGTGCTCGCGGGCGGCACGAAGCCATACTTCGAAACGCTGCCGCCGATTGCCGCCCAATTCAGCGGGTGCCGGATCGCTCCGGATTGATAATCGGTCCACGTGACCATGCCCGCGAACAACGAAAGCCCGGAAGCCATCGCGCTGGTCGTGCCGGAAGGCAGCGGAGCGTATGGTTTGGTTAAATCCCAGTTCGCTCCACTGTATGCCGAGAGCACGCCGCCGGAATACGTCGTATCGAACGACTCGTACAAGTGACAGCTTTGCGTTTGGACGATGATCGCATGAGCATCGCCCAACGGTTCGATGTAAAAGCCGCTCGCCCACGGATACGGAACCGGGAACGAATGGTAAGAAACCTTACGCGAGACGGTCACCAAGGGCGTGGAGTTTGTTGCGAGATTTACTTTCTCCACACCCGTGGAGGCATAGAAGCTGGCCGTGTCGCCCGCCTGTTGCACCGAGGCGATGTACGCGGCAGAGTTTGGATCGATCGGCGCAGTGCTGATGTTTCGATTGTAGAACGGATCGCCGGCTGGGAACAACGTACATCCGCCAGACACAACGGTTGCGCTCGATCCGCTGGCACCGGAAACCTTGACGGACGACGCATCGATGGAGGTCGTGCAGGAACCTTTTCCGGTTACGGATGCGGTCTCATGAACTGCGGGTGACGGTCCGCTCATTTTGGTCAAAGTACCAACGTATACGTGAACGTATCCGCACCCGCTGCTCGAGAGCGTGAAGCCGCCCGAAATCATTGCCGCGATCGTACCAGTCTCTGTAAGCGAGGCGCTGTCGGACTGCACGGCCGCGGCTGAAGTTTGCGGCTGAACCGTCGTCGTTGGCGGCGCTATCGATCCCGAATTGGCGCCGCTGCACGACGCGACGCATAAAGACAACACGGGAATAAGGGTCTTGGTAGGTGTAAGGCTCATTTTCCCGTCTTCGGCCGGGCGGGGAAGCCTTTCCTACAACTTGCGCGCAAAAAGATCGATGTTTAAAACAAAGTAGAACTGGGAATGGGCGCTGCATTTTTCGCAAATCCGCTCGTTGCAGCAATCGAGCGCGCCCTTCTTTTACAAGTGCACTTTCGTTCGGGCTTCTTCCACGACGCGAACGACCGGACGCGCGCCGGCGTCGCCTAGGCGGATTGCGGTGCGGATCCATGCGAGGCCGTCGATTTGCGGATCGGTGCGAATCATCCAAGCGTCGCGTTCGGGGCCTTGCAGCTTCGGATAGATTTTAGCGGCGTCGCGAAGCGTTTCTACGAAATAGCCCGCATCGAACCACGCGGATGGGTCGGGCGTGCCGGCGGCTTGCGCGTCCATGGCGCGAGCGACGAGGCGAACCGCGAGCCGGTCGGAGAGGCCTTCTTCGCGGGCTGAGTAGATCGCGGCGCGCCGCAGCGTTTCCATGCGCACTTGGAGCGGGACGTTGGGAGCGAGTATCTCCAGCGTGTCTTCGATGAGACGCACGACATTGTAGGTCGGATCGGCGCCGTTCCAGCGGTCCGTCGGTAGCCACGGCAGCGAGCGTTGCGAGCCGATGTCGATCGCGTGACAGATGAGCGGCGGTCCAGCGACGGCGGGAATCGCGGTGAGGCTAAGCAAGAGGGCCAGCGTCCAGATCGATCGAGTGAAGTGCATGTGATTTCTCCTTTAGCACCACGGTGCGCGGGCGGCTGGAGAAACGTGAGTAACTCCCCTGAAACGGAGCGTAACTTACGGTAACATTCGGTCGGGGAGTTGCCTTGGAGTTCGATTCGGTGCGAAAATTGGGCAATGAGCGGGGTCGAGCGGGAAGCCGTTCGCGCCCACGTGGCGCGGATAACGGCCAGCGACCTATTTGCGGGCGCCGGGCGCCTCTGCCGCTTTTTGCTCTTTACCGTGGAATCGAAGCTGGACGGGCGCGAAAGCGACGTGAAGGAGTACGTGCTCGGCCGGGAAGTTTTCGACCGGGGGAACGACTACGACACGCGGCTGGACCCGATCGTGCGCGTCGAGGCGCGCCGGCTGCGCGCGCGTTTGGCGGAGTACTACAGCGGGCCCGGTCGCAACGAACCGCTGCGGGTGGAGTATCCGAAGGGGAGCTACGTTCCGGTTTTCAGTTCTGCTGCGGCGGCCGGTGCGACAGGCTTTCGGCCGTCGCGGATTCATGTGGCGGTCGCTTTGGCGCTCGTTTTCGTTTTTATAGCGTGTGGGGGATATTGGCTGATCCTGCGGCCCGAACGCGTTGCGTTGATCGCGCCGATTCCGGGGCGATGGATCGAACCCAACGATGGGACGTTGAATTCCCGCCGACGTTTCCCTGGCTGAGGACGTGGATGCGCAGCTTGCGAATCGGCCGGCGGTCGGTGTCGTCGCTTGGCCAGAGCTCCTTCAGCGAAACGATATGCACGGGACGGCGTTGCGCGACGTCGCTTCGGAGGTCGGCGCGGCGCAGTTGCTGGTCGTGATGGTTCGAGACGCAGCTGCCGGTAAACGCGTGAATGTGTTTCTGATCGACGAACCGGCCGGGCGAAAGCGGTTGGCGCTGCGATACGATAATCCGCCGATTGCGACGGACGCCGAGCGGAGCGCGCTTGCGGCCCGCATCGCGCGCGATTTGCTCGCGCAACGCTCCTGAAATGGCGCTCGTCGTTTTTCTGCGGGGCGTGAACGTCGGCGGACACCGGACATTCCGTCCAAGCCTACTTGCAAAGGAGCTGGGCGACTACGACGTCGTGAACATCGGTGCCGCGGGCACCTTTGTCGTGCGTAAACCTGGACGGTCGCAAGCAGCGTTTCGTGCAGAATTGATGCGGAAGTTGCCGGCTGAAACGGCCGTCATGTTTTGTAACGGGCGCGACCTGCTCCGACTGGAAACGGAGAATCCGTTCGGCGCGGAACCAACACGCTCGGATGTCGTTCGCTTCGTAAGCATTCTCTCGAAAGCCGGCGCCGTTCGAACCCCCCTGCCGGTGAGCTTTCCGCCGGAAGGGGAGTGGCTCGTCCGAGTCATCGCATCAAAAGGCCAATTCGTCTTCGGAACGTACCGACGCCATATGAAGACGATTTCTTATCTTGGCAAGATCGATACGCTCTTCGGTGCACCGTCGACGACGCGCAATTGGAACACGATCGTAGCAGTCGTGCGAATCTTGAAAGAGCAGCCTACGGCCAGACGGCTTCGACCCAAGAATAGTTTTGCGCCCACGTATTGAACGGGGTGGTGGCGGTTCCCGGCGCGTAGACCTGCATTTGGCTGTCATCGTATGCGGGAACGTAGACGTTCTGAAGCTGGTCGATGCCGATGCTGAACGTGTAGCTGCCGGAAGCGAGCGTACGAACGAGGGTTGTCGGAGCGGCCGGCGAGAACTCGGTCGCGCCATACGACGGGGAATAGTTGGCGACATAAACATTCCCCGCGGCGTCAACGTTCAAGGCGTACGGTTCGTAGATGTTCGCCGCGCTGCCAAACGTTTTGAAGACCGTACTGCTGCTAGAAAATGGAGGCTTATATTCGGTCACGTTGTCACCGCTGTAATTCAACACGTAGAGGTTGCCGCTGGCATCGAAGGCGGTGACAAACGGCCCGGACATTCCGGCGTTAAACTGGAAGGCCGGCGTCGTGGACGCGCCGGGCGTGTAAACGGAAACTCCGGTCGAATCGTAGTTGACGACGAATAAGTTGCCGGACTTGTCGACCGAGACGACAGGATATGCGCTCGGGATTGTTCGGGACGGCGTGTTGCCTCCGGTCGGGGTAAACTCTTTAACATCCAGACTGGACTCGGGCACGAAGATGTTGCCCGATCCGTCGACGGCAATACTCGTCGGATAACAGGGGTCGGTCAAACCGGTGATGCTCCGCGAGGGGGTTGCGCTACCCGGCGGATAGACGTTGACGGTTCCCGCCGCGTAGTCGCAGACGTACGCGTTTCCGGCGGCATCGAGCGCAATGCCAAAATAGTCCGTGGCTTCGGATTCGTGAATCGTGAGGACCGGGGCGGTGCTCCAGGGCGCGAAAACCTGAATGTTCGAGGTCGTGTCGTCGTCGGCTCCGTAGACGATCGCGTCATTTTGTACGGTTACGAGGGTGCTCATAGGCGCGGTGCCCGTACCAACCGGCGTCGCGGTTATCGTCAGTGCGACTGCGGTGCTTGGATTCGGTGAAGGCAACGCGTTCGTCTGAGCAAGCGGCGTCAGCGTATACAGGCCCAGCGAACCGCTCACGGGAGTGACCGAGAGCTTCGTCGGAGCGCTGTTTGCAATGCCTATCGTCGGAGCGCCGGGGTTTACGATGGTATTGCCGTCCGCATCCTTCGTCGTAACTTGCATCTGCTGTGCCGCGCCGCGACCGATACCGCCAATTTGGAAACCGGTGACGGAGCTGCCGGTTTGCAAGACGCTGCTGCCGACGATAGAAATCTCGATAGATGCCGGGATACCGCCCAGCGTCATCTTGATCTGATTGAGTTTGCTCTGCTTGACGGTGAATGGAAAATTCACGATCGCAGAGAGCTTCTGGTTTCCGTTAAACGCGTCGACGGCGAAGACGTCAAACCGGTCGTCGCCGATTGGGGCGTTGAGCGTGAAGCTGCAGGTGAACGTTCCGCCGACGACTTTGCTGCAGCCGTTACTGCCGGGTGTCGTGATCTGCGTGACCGATGCGAGTTTCTTCGTGTGTGTCGCGTTGTACACGTTCACTTGAAGCGAGGTCGTGCTGGGCGAGATGTATTGTGCCCCGCGACCGTGCTTGGGCTGATGCGGGATCTTAAACGAGAAACGGACGAGCGCGCGATGTCGCGCGTCCGATGTTGCGGCGGCCGGAACGAACTGCGCCGGCTGTGGTACCAGGCCGGCACCGGATTGAGAGCAGGCCGCCAAAAGCGTCGCGGCGGCTAAGTAAGGAAGCAGCTGCTGCTTGAGCGTTCTCATTCCAGTCCCCCGATGCGTAGCAACCAAGGGCTTTTCTCAGTCGGCTTCGATTGCCTGCACCGTTCGGACGGGGAGCTAGCGGCGGCCGGCTAGCCGGTCCCGGTTGGCTTGAGCAGCTCTCGCCTGCGCTTCCGTTCGAGGCGGCGGCTCGACTTTTTTTTTCGGGCCTCGCCGCGATACGAGCACCAGCATCAGGACGAGGATCAGGCCGCCGGCCGCAGCGGCGACGTCGATCCAAAGCTCCGACGACATGTTTGGGAAGATGCCCATCATAGGGTAGCTGTGCACTGCGGCCGCGCCCGGCTCCTCTATGGCACGACGACGTCGGATGTTAGGAAGCCGGCGGCTTCGTTGCGGGGGCGGGATTCGAAGCAGTCTTGGGGTGGGGGGTCTTTTAGTGCGGGCGCCCACGTCATGCCGGTGGTGAGGACTCCGATGGTGGCGACGTCGTTGGGATCGGTGGATTGCCAGAACCAGTTTTCGTCGTCTAGATAGTCGCCGTGCGTGACGAAGTGGAAACGCCAGGGAGCGAAGTCGCCGAAACGGCCCCGGTTTTTTGCGACCAATCGGCCGGCGACCGCGACGCCGTCCCTCTTTGCGTGCTCCTGCGCTCGTGCTCGATTTGCAAAGCGGGTTGACGGCGGCTGGTTCGGCAGCACGAAAGAACGGTACGAGTTGATTTCGTCAGAAATGAAATCGGAGAAATACCAGCAGTTTAACCAGAAGATCCCGGCGGTCTGCTCTGCAGGTGCGAGCGCGGCGGGGTCCGCGGTGAAGATCGGACCGTAGAGGTCGTTTTGCCATTCTTCGTAGGCTTGCGACGCCGTCGGGCTCCAGGCGTTAAAGAAGTATTTTGTTTTTTCGAGCGACGTTCCGAAGGTGATGAACGCACGGATGCGCGCCCAGGCCCCGGGAGGGATGGTTTCGGCTTTTTGGGCGTTGTAGATTCGCATGATGGCGTCGAGCGCGATCGTCGAGCCGAGGCTGTGGGCCATAACGTAGACGCGGTCGTACGGTTTTCCGTTGGTCGAATATTGCGCGACGTCGACGATGGTGCCGGTGACGAGTTCGAGAATCTGCTCGCGCAGGGCGAAGAACTCCGAGTTTTCGTCGCGCGTCGTGTAGATTTGGACGTCGCCGAAGAAATTTAGCAGAAACCAAAGCAATAGCGCGCGGCCGGATTGGAACAGCAGAACGGTAACGACTAACGCGAAACCAGAGACGGTCATCGGGGATTGGCCGGACGAAGGGGCGATCACACAATATGCGATCCCCACGATGGCGAGCAGCGTCAGCAGGCCGATCGCGCCAATGCGCGACCAGAGCTGGATCGGGTCGCTCGCGACGAGCGCGCGGACGTTGTGCGCGAGCGACCAGCCGGCGCGGATCGCCTGTGCGGCAAGGTACGCGCCGACAAAACCGGCTGCCAGCGGGGCAACGATGCCCGGGCGGAGATTCGCCAAGAGCGTGAAGGGTGCGCCGACGTACGCGAGCGCTTCCAACGGGGACGGCACCGCGACGCCGGGCATTTGCGTGGCGCCGATCGCCCATGCGGCGGCGAGCAGCGAAAAAACGAAACACGCCGTACCGAGAAGCATTGCCGTCATGACGAAGCCGACGTCCCACGCGATTTTTCGGAAACGCTCGGTGTAGCGCGCGGTGTCGTCGATGGGGAGGAATATGGTGGTCAGCAGCCAGCGAAGCACGCCGAGCGACGTCGTTTTGCCCTTGTCGATTGGGCTCCAATAGGCTTCGCGTACGTCGAAGAAATCGCCGGTGGGATCGTTCGGATCGGCTTCGGCGGCGCGGTGTACGCGGGAGATGGTCGGCGCGTTGGTCGGATCGGTAGTTGGCGCGTTGCCAACGTTCGGTTGCGGCGTCGGGAAGACGACGCTGCTTTGCCAGGGACCGTTGCCGGCCGGAAGGGCGTCAAGGGCATTGCGCGAATTCGTCGGCGACTTGGTCTTGAAAAGCGTAACGCGCTTGCCGATCACTCCATGCACGGCGACGATTCCGATTCTAGGCATCGTCGTTATCTTGGGTATAGTCTCCCGTACGCCTCCGGGCGCGTTCGAATGCGCCAGCGTACGAGCGCCTCGTTGCTGCACTGCGAAAGGGATGAGTGGCGATCGTGCGGGCCGCGGTTCCTTAGCGACGAAATGAACGTCATGAAAATTCCGGCAATCTTGGCTTCGGTACTGTTTGCGACGACGATAGCGGCTGGGGCCGCGGCGGCTTCCTATCACCTTGCGGAGACGTACCTCCTAGGCGGCGACGGAGGATGGGACTATCTAACGTACGACACCACGTCCAAGCGATTGTTCGTTTCGCGTTCGACGCACGTGATGGTTGTCGATCCCCTCAAAGGCGCGGTGACTGGCGACATCCCGAATACACCGGGAGTGCACGGCATCGCGATCGCGCCGGACCTTGGTAAGGGCTTTACGTCGAACGGGAAGGACGGGACGGTGACCGTCTTCGACCTTACGTCGCTTGCACAACTGGCGACGATTCAAACCGGCGCGAAGAATCCCGATGGGATTGCGTACGACCCGGCGAGCAAACGCGTGTTCACGTTTAATGGCGGGAGCAACGACGCGACGGTTATCGACGCGCGTACGAATGCCGTCGTCGCCACGATTCCGCTCGGCGGTCGCCCGGAGTTCCCTGCGGTAGATGGCCGCGGCATGGTGTACGACAATATTGAAAGCACCAGCGAAATCGTCGCGATCGACGCGCGCAGCGCCAAAATCGTTTCCGCGCTTTCCGCTGGGCACGTGCCAGGGGCCCTCGGGGCTTTCGATGGATGCGCCGCATCGCCGGCTGTTCACGGCATGCACGGGGCAGATGGGCGTGGTCGATGCGGATAGCGGAAAAGTGATCGCCACGATACCGACCGGAGCGGTACGGATGCCACGCGCTACGACGAGGCAACCGGCTTGGCATTCGCCTCGAACGGACGCGACGCAACGCTGACCGTGGTGCACGAGGACGATCCCGATCGCTTTCGGCTGGTGCAGAATGCCGCCACCTTACCGGGGGCGCGAACCATGGCACTGGACCGGAGAGCGGAAACGTGTATCTGGTTACCGCAAAGCTCGTCGAGAATCAAAATGCTACGTCAAATCGCTTGCGCTATCAGCCCGTACCAGGCACTTTCCAACTCATCACGATGGCAAATCATTAGCGCGGGGGGACTATCGTAGGCGGGCGGTCACCGAACGTGCGCCGATAAGAGCGTTAACGCCATCCCGCTCGTGCAGGTGACGAGGGCGCTATTGTTTGGCCATGGCGAGGTTGAAGCGTTGTTTCAGGGGTGATGAGGTGGTTGTGATCGTCTGTGCCGACGTCGAGCTGGACCCAGTCGATCTCGCCGGTGAACGCGTTGTTCGTTGGACCGTAGTCCGTCGATGCCGGCGAACCGCTGTCGTCGCCGACGTCGCAAGCCTCATCGGCGGAATAACCCATCGGGATCGTTTGATCGACTCGTCCCTTGCCGACTTCTTTGCCATCGTAGAAAAGCGTGACGTCTCCGCCCTTCGCGAGGCCGCCGCCGTCGTATTTAAATTCCATGCGCACTTGATGCTGGCCGCTCGGAATTGCGGAGTCGGCTTCGATGAAGTAGTAGTCGATTCCAAAGAAATTGTAGCAGTATTTCAGCTTGCCGTTTAGCGCGTACAGCGACCAGCCGCCGACTAGGCCTCCTTGCGTGACGATCACGCCGTTGGCGCCGCCCTCCGGGATCGTCACCTGTGCGGTTACCGAATGCGACTTGTTCTTTAGCGTGATGATGCCGTTTTCGCCGACGCGCATCCCTGAAAACAACAGCTGCGTATTCCCCTTCACGAGCTGCGGCCGACCGGCAAGATCCGGATTGATGCGTTCGTAGCTGCGGTCGTCGAGCGGTACGACGTTGTATTTGACCGCCTCGATCAGCCAAAGGCGCTGCAGCTCCGCGAGCTTTTCCGGGTTACTTGCAACGAGATTCTTCGATTGTGTCCAGTCGTCCGGTCCATACAACTCCCGATACGTCGTCGTCGAACGCCGGCGGCTTGTCGATGGTCCACGGCGTGCGATGTTTGGTAACGGCGGTCCACCCCTGGTGATAGATGCCGCGGTTGCCGAACATCTCAAAGTACTGCAAGTCGTGGGTTTCCGGCGCCTTGGAATCGGCAAAGCTCGACCGCATGCTCACGCCTTCGAACGGCGCTTGAACCGTACTGTTTACCATCGCCGGTTCGGGCAGGCCCGCGACATCCAAAATGGTCTTTGCGACGTCGATGACGTGGTGGAACTGGCTACGAACCTCTCCCTTCGCTTTGACGCCGTTTGGCCAGTGCACGATCGTGCCGTTGCGCGTTCCTCCCCAATGTGAGGCGACTTGCTTCGTCCATTGATATGGCGTGCACAATGCGTGCGCCCAGCCGACCGCGTAGTGGTTGTAGGCTTTAGGCGTTCCGAAGTCGTCGATCTTGCTTAGCAGAAATTCGGTGGTTTCGATGCCGGGCATGCCGTTTAACGTGGTCATCTCGATTGAAACAGCCGTTCAGTGTTCCTTCAGCCGACGCGCCGTTGTCGCCGATAATGTAATACATCAGCGTATCGTCGAGGACGCCAAGGTCTTTGATGGCATCGACCACGCGACCGACGTGGTGATCGACTTGTTCCAGGAAACCTGCGTAAATCTCCATCTCACGCGCGAGCACCGGCTTCAGGGCGGAGGGCATGTCGTCGAATGCGGGGATTTCCGCGTGACGGAGCGTGAGCACGGCATCTTGCGGTATGATGCCGAGTTTTTTTGCCGTGCAAACGTCTCTTCGCGCAGCTTGTCCCAACCGCCGTCGAACTTGCCTTTGTATTTGTCGGACCATTCTTTAGGAACGTGATGCGGCGCGTGCGTCGCACCGGGCGCGAAATACATGAAGAACGGTTTATCCGGCATCAAGGCTTTTTGCTGGCGCACCCATCCGATCGCTCGATTTGCGAGATCTTCGGTAAGCGTATATCCTTCTTCCGGCGTTTTCGGCGGCTCGATCGTCGTCGTGTTTTCGTGAAGTCCCGGATAGTATTGATTCGCTTCACCACCGACGAATCCGTAGAAGTATTCAAATCCGGATCCGGTGGGCCACTGTTCGAACGGTCCCATAGGGCTCGTTTGCCAGACCGGAACTTCGTGACACTTTCCGAACTGTGCGGTCGAATAACCGTTCAGCTTTAGAATCTCGGCGATCGGCGCTTTTTCTTTCGGACGCACGCTGCTGTTGCCGGGCGCCGACGTCGCCATTTCCGTGATGGCACCCATTCCGACGGAATGGTGGTTGCGCCCGGTGAGCAGCGCCTGGCGGGAGGGCGAGCAGAGCGCCGTGGTGTGGAAGCGGTTGAACTTCAGTCCGTTGGCCGCGAGGCGCTCGGCGCTTGGGGTGTGGCACGGTCCGCCGAATGCACTCGATGCGCCGAAGCCAACGTCGTCGATGAGGACAAGCAGGACGTTCGGCGCCCCCTGCGGCGGGTGCAGAGGAACGATCGGTGGGTATTTCGTGGCTGGATCCTTCGCGTCGTACGTTGTGATACCAATGTGTTTGGCATCGGGAATCGGCAAGACGTCGCGGGAGAATTTTTCGCTCGATCCAGGCACGCTATACTCCTTCAGGTAGTGGGACTTCCAAGCGTTCGTGGGTCGGCGAGGCGAGTCCTCAGCGAAGGGTGAGCGTCCTCTAAATTGGCCGAGCCTTAATCAAACGGCCTAGCATGGGAATACCGTCACGGCAGCCGCACAAACTACATCTCGACGGTTCACTCTAGTACGACACTGCGTAGATGGTGGAGGATCCGCCTAGATAGAGGCGGTTGTCGGGGCCGTTGATGATTACGTTGCTGCCGCTGTCGCGGGTGAGCGGGAGATACTGGAACGTCACCTTGCCGGTTGCGAGCGCGATCGTGCCGACGGCTTGGAGATTGGACATCGAGAAATAGACGTTCTTGTCTTTTCCGACCGCTAAACTGTCAGGGTATGCGTTGGGAGGGAGGGTTCCGATTTCGGTAATTTTACCTTCGATTGTAATGCGCCCGATCTTGTCGGCAGTTAAAATATTGCTTGCGTCTTCGGTGAAGTATAGGTTCCCGTCCGGCGCGGCGACGATGGCGTTCGGAGTTTCGTTTGCAGACAGGTGGCGGCCGTGACTCGCGAGAGCGACGCCGCTCGTGCTCTCCTTGATGATTTTTCGATGCGCACCGTCGGTAATCCAAAAGTTTCCATCCGGACCGACCGCCATTCCCTC
The DNA here is from genome assembly GCA_963782265.1 of Vulcanimicrobiota bacterium. GTDB lineage: Bacteria > Vulcanimicrobiota > Vulcanimicrobiia > Vulcanimicrobiales > Vulcanimicrobiaceae > CAWAJD01. Next base: position 22,266 of record CAWAJD010000034.1, on the reverse strand, counting down.
CGGGTCCGCGCCGGCCGGCAGCGCGAACTCCGTAACGACGCCGGCGGCGCTGATGCGGCCGATCTTATCGTTGCCGTAATCCGTAAACCAGATACTCTTGTCGGGGCCGAGGAGAACCACGCCGATGTGCGATCCGGCGATCGGATAGTCTTTTTGCGCGCCGGCGGACGTCGACGCGATCATCGTTCCACCGTAGCCGCCCGCCCAGATCCGCTTGTGCGAGTGCGAAACGGCGATGCCGCTCGGCTGGGCGTTCGCGATCACCGGGTACGAAACGGCGACTCCGGCGGTCGTCATCTGGCCGATTGCGTTTCCGGCGAACTCGGCGTACCAAATGCTGTGATCGGGACCGTTCGTCATGCCGTCCACATCGACGGCGCCGAATGAAGGAACGGGGTAGTAGCCGGTGAGTCTCAACTTTGCGGGGCGCGTCGCGAACGACTGTCGAGCGGTATCCGGCGTCAGTCGATCGCCGGGGTTGCCGGCGGACGAACACGCGGCGAGGACCAGTGCAGTACAAACGGCAACGGCGAGCTTCATCGATAGCGCTCCTCGTCAGCAAGGGCTTGTCTCTCTTTCGGGGACACCACAAGGGCGGCCTTGCCGAAGGTGCAACCCGCGAGCGTTTTCGGCGCTTAGACGTTAGATGAAGACTATCGTCCAAACCAAGGGCTACGCCGCGCCCGCCGTCAAAGCACCGCTCGCTCCATTCTCCTTCGAGCGGCGCGAATTGGGGCCGCGCGACGTGGGCATCGAAATCAAATATTGCGGGATCTGCCATTCGGATATCCACCAGGCTCGCGACGAGTGGGGCGGGTCGATCTTCCCGATGGTTCCCGGACATGAGATCGCCGGGATCGTTACCGACGTGGGGAACGCGGTTACGAAATACAAGGTTGGCGATCGCGTTGGGGTTGGGTGTTTGGTGGACTCGGATCGCGATTGCGAGTCGTGCAAGCGCGACCTCGAGCAGTATTGTTTGAGCGGCGCGACGGGAACGTACAACGCGCTGGACAAGGCCGGCAATCCCACCTACGGCGGATACTCCGATCGCATCGTCGTTGACGAGCACTTCGTCGTGCGGATTCCCGATTCGCTTCCGCTGGACGCCGCGGCGCCGCTGCTGTGCGCGGGGATTACGACGTATTCGCCCCTGCGGCATTGGAATGCGGGGCCGGGTAAGAAGGTCGCAATCATCGGAATGGGCGGGCTCGGGCACATGGGTGTGAAGCTCGCGCATGCAATGGGTGCGGAAGTCACCGTGCTGAGCCAAACGCTCTCGAAACAGGCCGATGGGAAACGCCTAGGGGCGGATCACTACTATGCGACGTCGGATCCGGAGACGTTTACGAAGCTGGCGGGTCAGTTCGACTTGATTATCAATACCGTTTCGGCGGAGTTGGATTGGAACGCCTATCTTGCTTTGCTGAAGGTCGACGGCGCGCTTGTGATCGTCGGTGCGCCGAGCGATGCGATTCCGGTTACGGCGTTCGCCCTAATTATGGGGCGGAAGACGCTGGCGGGCTCGGGGATCGGCGGCTTGAAAGAGACGCAGGAGATGCTCGACTTCTGCGGCGAGCACGGGATCGTCAGCGACATCGAGACGATTCCAATTCAGAAGGTCAACGAAGCGTACGAGCGCGTGTTGAAGAGCGACGTACGGTATCGGTTCGTGATCGATATGGCGTCGCTCGGAGCTTCCTGAGACTCCGCGCCCGTCGATCCAGCAGCAAAGCGAGCGTACCTTTGCGTGCACGCGCGTAAAAGCGTGGCGTTTAGGGAACATTCGTTTAATGCGACAAACGAACCTTAAGAACGAATCTGCTGCGTATCTGGCTAGCCGCGAAGAACTCCGGCTCGCCGAAATCCAATCGATGCGCTTGCTCGAGCGCATTGCCGAATTGCGCCGCGCTCTTCCGGAGGGCGCGACGGTCGAGGATTACGAGTTTACCGAAGGCCCGCCGGGCCTCGACGCGGGCGACGAACCTGCCAAGACCGTACGATTGAGCGAATTGTTCACCGGGCCAGGGCGCCCGCTCGTGATCTACCAGTTGATGTACGGAAAAAAGCAAACGACCCCGTGCCCGATGTGCACGATGTGGATCGACGGCTATAACGGCGTCGCGCAACACTTGGCGCAAAATGTCGATTTCGCGATCGCAGCTGCAGCCGATTTACCCGCACTGCGAGCTTACGCCCGGACACGAGGCTGGAACAACCTGCGCCTCCTAAGCTGCGGAGACAGCACGTTCAAATACGACATGGCCAGCGAAGATTCCGAGGGCAACCAAGATTCGACGATATCCGTTTTCACTCGGGATTCGGGCGGAACGTTGAAACATTTCTATTCCGGCCATCCCTGGCTGGCGGACGACATCAATCAGCGCGGTATCGATCGGCTTACTCCCGTGTACAATATGTTGGATCTCACGCCGCAGGGACGCGACGATTGGTACGCAGATCTTTCCTATCGATCTAATGGATCGACTGCCAGGGCTTTATAGCCTAGACCTTACGCCCCGTATGCTGGACCTTACGTCCTACGGGACGCAGGATTGGTTCGCGGATCTTTCCTACGAACGCCGAAATGGATCGACTGCCAAGGCCACTTAGCGTATGGGCGGCCTCTCTCGCCGGGTTTTTTGTATTGACGGCTTGCTCCGGCGGAGGAAGCCTGCCGGCGCAAGCTTCATTGGAAACGGCGTCGTCGCGAAGTCTCGCGCTGCGATGGGTCGCAAACTGGCCGACTGGCCAATATTCAGTCGTCGGGAACGACCCCGCTTGGCACCAGGGCTCCAGTAGCGCTTCGTTCCGCCGGCCGTTCGGGGGTAAATCGGATGGGCTCGCGTGTGACGGCGTGACGGACGACTCTCCCGCAATCCAGACACGACTGAATGCCGGCGGCACCGTTGGCCTGCCGGCGGGTATCTGCGCGATCGCTAGAACGCTGGTCGTCACGAAGCCGAACACGTTCATCGTCGGTGCCGGAGGCAGCTTTCAGGGGGGCGGGTCCTTCAAACCCGCATCCGCCTTAAAGTGGAAAGGCGCGCTCGACGGAACTCTTCTGCAGTTCGGATCCGGCAGCGCTTACGTCTCGGGCGGCGGCATAACCGGCGTAGCGCTGATTTCCAACGACGGGTTGGCTAGCCGCGGTCTTAGCGTCATCGACGTTCAGGACGCGACTTTCGCGGGTATAACGGGCGACTCGTTCACCAAGGCGGTCTTAACATTCAACGGGTCGCGTCGCAACGTCATTGAGAACTACTCCTTTAGCAGTGGGTCGCCGTGCAACCGCGGCGCCGGAATCGTTCTCGAAAACGCACAACACGACGTCTTCGACGACTCTTACATCAATGTTTGCGACGGTACGGGCATCGAACTTCTCACGACGTTGGAGGAGACGATCAACGACACTCACGAGCAAGCGCCTGGACCGGGCTTGGGCGTACTCTTTGGTTGCGGGTCTCGCCACGATGTCATGAACTGGCTTTCGCCGTTGTATTCATCGCCCGATGCAAGAAACAGCGTTCGGGTGTATGGCGCGCAGGACTGCGGCAGAGCCCCGGGTTCCAAGTACTCCAGCATCGACCTCTACGACGTCAACGACAACGCCTCGGTACCACCGGTTGTGGCACCGGGTACGGACTTTACCTGCACTACGGACGGCGGAACGCCGTGTGTGACGGTCACGCCGGAGCCGAGCGACGTCGCGTTGGCCTCAATTCGTTACAAACACGTAACGTGCAACGGAATCGACGACTACGCGACTATTCAATCAAAACTTGCGCGAGCAGGGACGACTATAATCGCCGGAACTACCTGCGCTATCAGCCAAACATTGAAGATCAGCCAGGGGAATACGTTTCTCCATGGGGCGGGGAAAACGACGTTAAAATGGACCGGGGCTGCAAACGGCACGGTTCTCCTGATCGGTGGAACGGGACACCAAATCGAAGGCGGCGGCGTCAGCAATCTCGGGTTCGATTCAAGCAATGGGTCCGCGTCCATCGGCATGGATCTCGAGGGCGTCGAAGGCGGCATGTTCACGAACATCTCGGCGAACGCATTCAACGATGCAGCGATCGCGCTCGGGCAGATGCAAAGCGGCCTCAACACGATGAACAACCTGTTCTCGAATTACGTGCTTACCAACACCGCCAATTCGGGAGCCGGCGTATTGATCGACACGCCCTGCGGCATCTACGAAAACGAGCACCGGGAAAACGCCTGTTGGTCGCGGAGGAACTTGTCGTACTACAATCAATTCGTTAACGGGGTCCTCACCGTTAGCAGCGGCATCGGCATCGACACGCTGGCTTCGGATGGGAACTTGTTCCAGGGCGTGCGGATAATCGAAGACGCACCCGTCAAAGGCGCGTGGCTGGGCGTGGGTGTGTTCTTCGGCTGCGACTCGGTGAGCAACCACGTTCAAGGACTCTCGTTCTCGGCGAACGCCCCGATCACGAGCCCGTCGTGGAATGTCGTTGCCCTCGGGTCGTATCCCGCGCGGATGGATACGAGGAACGTGCTGGACGTCTGCAAGTACAATACCGCTTCTCACGCGCCGTATACGACGACGTCCTTCTCAGACAGCGTGCAGGAGTATGCGGAGAACGGCAACATGGCGGCGGCGCCGCTTAGCGGAACGGTCCACGGGGGCAACGTTGTCTGCATTAGCGGTACGTGCACAAACTACGGCGAGGGTGACAAGTTCTGGTGTACGACCGTATCAAACCAATCGTGCGGATTCCAGCCTGCCACCGATCCGCGCGCCCGGCGCTTCACCGAGCGTTTCAATAGCGTGGAAGCGCTCCAGCAACGCTACGATTCTTTTGCGGCGAGGATTTCGCACGGGTAGCCGCCGCTTGTGGGGGTACCGTCGGTCGTGTCGAACGAGATTCTATGATCGATCCATCGCTTTCGGTTGGCAATGTCTTGCTTGCCCTTTGTACCGGCCTCGCGGTTGGGGTTGTGTTTAGCTTCGTGAAGCTGCCTTCACCGGCGCCTCCGCTTTTGGGACTTATCGGACTAATCGGCATGTTCGCTGGGCAACGACTTGTGCCGCTGATTTCATCCTTCTTCCACAGAGGTGCCTGATGCGGGCTTTGCGCTTCGAGTCTTTTGGGCCACCGTCCGTGCTCCGGCTGGTCGACGTCGCCGATCCCGAGCCGCGCGACGGGTTTGCGACCGTGCGGGTGACCGCGGCTTCGATCAATCCGAGCGACGTCAAGAATGTCGCCGGGGCAATGGAGGGCACGACGCTGCCGCGCACGCCGGGCCGCGATTTTGCCGGCGTCGTGCAAAGCGGTCCCGACGGGTGGATCGGCCGCGAAGTCTTTGGAACCGGCGGCGATCTTGGGTTTACGGTCGACGGCAGTCACGCGGAATTGCTCGTCGTGCCGGTATCCGCGTTGACGGCCAAGCCGGAGCGGTTAAGCCCGCCCGAAGCTGCGAGCCTCGGCGTAACGTCGGTTGTCGCTTGGCTGGGGCTGATCGAGTACGCGGCACTGCAGCCCGGCGAAAGCGTTGCGATCGTCGGCGCCGGCGGCGGCGTGGGAACGCTCGTCGCACAACTTGCGCGGTGGCGCGGGGCCTCGCCGATCGTCGGCGTCGACCGGCAGGCGCCGGACCCAGCGTCGCCGGCTGGACGCTCGATCGACTGCTTCGTGCAGTCGGACGAACACCTGACCGATAACGTCCGTGCCGCTACGAAGGGGTTGGGCGCGAACGTGATATTCGATGCCGTCGGAGGCGTCGTGTTCGAAGCGGCACTGAAGAGCCTTGCGCATAAGGGCCGGCTCGTGGAAATTAGCGCCACCGGTCGCACGCGCGTCGAATTCGATCTGCGTGATTTCTATCACAACGAAAGCCGCATCATCGGGGCCGACACGCGCAAGCTGGATGCGAGCGCGTCCGCGTCCCGTCTCAAGGCGATGCTGCCGGCGTTTGAGTCAGGAGCGATCCTCGCACCTCCGATCGAAGAGCACGTCGTGCCGCTGGACCGCGCCATCGACGCTTACGAACAGGTTGCGGCCGGGGCGCGCGCCCGTTTCGTTCTTGCGCCTTCGCAGTAACGAGCGGTAGGCAGATGTTCGATTACCTCCCGGATGGATGGCACAGCATCACGCCGCGTTTAATTGTCCGCGATCCGGCTGCCGCCGTCGATTTCGTGAAGCGGGCGTTCGATGCGAAGGGCGAGTTTTCGAACGACGGGCCTTCGGTGATGACCATAGGGGATTCGAAGATCATGATCGGTGCTGGGCCGCGCAAGACGACGTCGTCGCTTCTTCACCTGTACGTGCGTGACGCCGACGCAACGTTCCGGCGGGCATTGGAAGGGGGCGCCGTCGCTGTCGAAGAGCCGGCCGACATGCCGTACGGCGACCGCCGTGCAATGGTCGAGGATCCGTTCGGCAATCTTTGGCAGATTGCGACGTACGCTAAGACTTGAGGCCTGCGGAGGCCGGCGGACGCCGTGCGTGGTACCACGTCTTCGTGGTAAAATTGATTGGCTTATTATTCTCTGCACTCATATCTGCGGTGCTTTCGACGTCGCTTGCGGCGCTTGCGCAGCAGCCCACGCTTGGGCTACATGTCAAGCCCTGCCGAGAAGGGCAAAGCAAGTCCGCAGCAGAGTGCGGAACGTTTGGTGTTTACGAAAATCGGCTCGCGCAATCGGGCCGCATCATTCAACTTCGCATCGTCGTGATAAAGGCGAAGCGCCCTACCGAGCGGAGCATCGGATTTATTGAGGGCGGCCCGGGTGAAAGTGCGGTCGATGACGCGTCGTGGGTTGCCGACGGTGGCAATAAAGTGATTTCCGCATTGCGCGACGAGTACAATGTGCTCCTGGTAGACAATCGTGGAATGGGCGGCTCGAACGCGTCGAAATGCAACATTGCGCCTCGCAACGATCCAGGCCCATATTTTCTCCAGATTTGGCCGGATACGATCGTCGGGGCGTGCCGAAGACGGATCTCGTCAACCAGCGATCCCAACTTCTACAATACCTACAACGCGGTCGACGACCTGGACGACGTACGCGCGGCATTCGGATACCCCAAACTCGTACTCATCGGCGGATCCTACGGAACGTACTTTTCGCTCGTCTACATGCGGCAGCATCCCGAGAGCGTCGAGAGCGCGATCCTCATCGCCATGACGGCGCCGCACTTTCAGCCGCTTCCAGGCTCGCCGGATGGAGCTCAGCACGCGATCGACGACTTGGCCACAAAGTGCCGGCTCGATGCGGTTTGCGCCCGGAACTTTCCCGCCTTCTTGCAACAATTCAACGCGGTAGTCGGGCGCTTCGATAAGGGGCCGGTTCGCGTGACGGTGACGAATCCTCAAACCAAACACACGACGACCGTGCTGCTTTCGAAAGAAGTATTAGTGGATCGGATTCGCGAGACGTTGTACGCGTCGGCAACGGCCGCCTACGTTCCATTTATCATCGCACGGGCTTACCAGTCGGACTACGCGCCGCTCGGAAAGCTCGTCGACCTCTGGTCTCAAATCTTGACGCAGGCGCAAGATGCGGGGGCGAACCTCTCCTACAATTGCGCGGAGTGGACGCCGTTCGTTTCGGAATCGCAACTTAAAATCGCTGCCGCAGCGTCGTTCGCCGGTGATTTGCGCGTTCGCGCCCAGCAGCATGCCTGCTCGATTTGGAACGTGCGCCCGATGCCGCCGAGTTTCAACGATCCGGTTCGCAGCGAGGCGCCGGTGTTGATCATCTCAGGCTCGGACGATCCCGTAACGCCGCCTATCTCCGCCGAAGAGGAGCTTCGATATCTCCCCAACGGGCGGCAAATCATCGTGCGCGGGGCCGGTCACGGAGCCGAGAACGCGTGCACGCGGTTTTTGGAAGTGCAGTTTGTGCGAGAGGGTTCTGCTGAGGGGCTGGACCTGTCCGATTGCAGCGAATCCTTTACACTGCCCCGCTTCGCCACATCGATGGCCGGATGGCCGGAAATCTAACGCTTGAGGCTCGGTACGCTGGCGGAACGCCTTGCATGGTACGATTCCAGGATCGAATCCAGTAAGCGAAGTCTTGGTGTTGCGTGCGCGATCGTGGTCTGGCTAATCACTAGCCGAAGGTGAAGTCGAAAGCCTCAACTCCCGCATCTAAGAACTCGATCTCGAATTGCCGATCCACAATCGGTTTCGGTTGCCGGATCAGCTGGTATGTCCGTTGCTCCAAAACCGAGCCGGAACCGTTCGCATCGACGTCGCCTCCGCGGGCTGGGCCGGGTAGCTGCCCATCGACCAGTACGCGGAATCTTACAGAAGCGCCCCGAGTTCTCGGCCCCATGATGAGATTGACGTCGAGGGCGTGAAAACGGTACGCGATCCTTCCGCCCGCCGGATTCAAAACAACGCTTTCGCGCTCCATGGTCCACTCGCCGGCGAGCGCCCAGGAGTTGAGGCTAAGCCGTGCAGGGACCGCATAGGCGTGGCGTTCGTTCGCGACCACACCGCCGGCCGAAGCAAAGTTCTCGGTGCGATCGAAACCGAGAAAGGTTTCGGGAGATTTTTCGTTGCTCCAATCGGCGGCAACTTCCAGACCGCGCGGGTCCACCGTTACTAGCTCGGTGCCCACGTCGTGGTTCCCAGCCTCGACGAGCAGCCGCTGAATAACCCGTTCCGATTGTTCGTAGTCGCCTTCTCCGAAGTGATGGTGGCGAATACCGCCGCGCGCGTCGATGAAATACATCGCCGGCCAATATTCGTTCCCAAAAGCATTCCAAATCGCATAGTTGCTATCGACCGCGACCGGGTACTCGATCCCCATCTCCTTCATCGCCCGGCGAATGTTATCGACGTTCTTCTCGAATCCGAACTCCGGCGTGTGCACCCCGACGACCACTAAGCCTTTGTCTCGATATTTCTCCGCCCACGCGCGAACGTATGGGAGGGTGCGCAGCCAATTGACGCACGTATACGTCCAAAATTCAACGAGCACGACTTTGCCACGCAATCCCGCGATCGTCAGCGGCTTCGAATTGAGCCACTCGATTGCGCCGCCGAACGAAGCCTCAGCTGATGCTTGCATCGGGATCATGACCGGAGTCGCGATAACGGCGGCGACGGTCGCCATGATAGCGATCGCGCTCCTGCGTGATAATGCTATCTCGCACCGTAGAGTTCTAACTCGGCTTCCTCCTCCGGCGTCATGTCCGGTTGGGCAATTCGGATGACGGCTTTGCCTCGGATGCCGCCGTGTTGGAGCAATTCGAACATCTGGCCGGCTTCGTCGAGCTGAAAAGTCGACCTTATCCGGGTCGCGATCGCACCATCACCGAGCATGCGGACTATTCTATCCAACCCTTCCGACGACTGCACGGGGTTGTTTTTTGACGAAAGGTTGTAAGCCTTGATGTGACGCTCGGCAAACCATGCTTCGTCGGCCGCCCCAACCGTCGATACCAGCGCGCCCCCCGGTTTGAGCATCTCGCAATCGCGCTGGATCGCATCCGATCCGCTGACGAGATCGAGAACGGCATCGACGCCCTCGGGATGGGAAGTATGGATAGCCTCAACCACGTCGGTTGCCTTGGAGTCATAAACCTCGTCGGCGCCGAGACGGCGAGCTTCTTCAACGTCGCCGAGCACGGTCGCAATAACGTGCGCTCCTCGAGCGTGCGCCATCTGTACCGCATAGCCGCCAACGCCGCCGGTCGCGCCCATAACCACGACGCTCTGGCCCGCGGCGACCTCCAACAACTCGAGCGACCCGAGAGCCGCTATTCCCGCAACGGGCAATGCGGCGGCCTGCTCGTCAGAAACGCCGTCGGGAATGCGTGTCACGGGCTCGAGCGGCTGGCCGGGTGCCACGGCCGTGAACTCTGCATAGGCGCCGTGCGTCCATGCCTCGCCGAAAACGCGATCGCCCACGCGGAGACCGTGTCCCCCCGCGGGAATGTGCTCGACGACACCCGCGAAGTCTGCACCCACGACATAAGGATAGGGGGACGCCGCCTCGAGCTGTTCCAAGAGTTTGTAATCGACGGGATTCGCGCCCGCATACGTTATGCGAATCAGATATGCATCGTCCCCGCCGGGGACCGGCAATTCGTGTACCGCCGGCTTCTCTCCGAAGCTCAGGACGGCGAATGCGTACATGTTCATTTTATTCATCCCTCCATTACGTATCTTGGCCCACCTCGATTAGGTAGCCATCGGGGTCGCGAATATAGCAACGGATTTCGGATTCGTGGACTTTTGGTTCCGTCAAAAACTCCGCTCCGCGCGATTTCCAAAGTTTGTAGCAAGCTTTGATGTCGGCGACGCGCAGGTTCAGCGCGATACTAAGGCGATCGAGATCTGCCGGTGGGGCCGCCGTTACGGTTGGTTTGTCGTCCGTCGGGCCGCCGCCCCGATTGATGAGGAGCCACGTGTTGACCAACCGGAGCACCGCCGGATCATCGTCTTCGATCACTTGCGCATCAAAGACGCGTTCGTAAAACCTTCGCGAGCGTGCGACGTCCTTCACAATGAGCAATGTCGTAACTAAAAAACCGCTCGCCGGCTCGGGCGAGTTCGGTGTGAGGAGTGGCGGTGTTTCCACTATGCGTCTCTCCCGTCGGAATCGTCAGTGAAGCTTCTCTTGCCAGTCCTTTGGAACGCGTCCATGCGGCCCGGGAACGGGTTGGTCGACTGGGTGTGAGAGTGGCGCGGCGAGCTCTGGCCCTTCTACAAACTCCTGGGTACGAAAATCATAGAACCAGTCCTCATTGGGTTCGAAGCTTGCTATGACCGAGTGCTCCTTGTTTCCCCAATGTGCCCTGGCGTGTCGATTTGGTGAGCTATCGCAACAACCGATATGCCCGCATTTCGCGCAGCGGCGGAGATGCAGCCACCAGCCGCCGCTCGCTAAGCACTCGACACATCCGGCTCCGCTTGGTTTCGCGCGCGGATCTATTTCGTCATGCGTTGACATCAATCACCGTACTGTCGGATTGCGCATTTGCGGAAGCCAGCGTGCCGAGCTGCGCGGCGGCAATGGTCATCGCCGCAACGCTAAAAAAGCGGCGGCGATCGATCCTATCGTTTTCGGACATTAAAAAGGTGCCTCCGGGATTTTTACGCCCTCGCTCCAAAGGGCCGGGTGGATAATCCGCGTGTTTGAGAATCCACCCGTACACCCCGGGCCGCCGTCCGTCAACGGCCGAGCAAGCGACTAGCCGTTTCCCAGAACACCAAGATGGGCGAGGCCGATGCCGGGCGGCGCGCAGGGCATGCCGGCCCGTCAAGAGGACCACGGCGGTATGGGCATGACCTCAGCCTGATGTCGCGCAATTTTCGAAAGATCGTCCTTTTGCTGCACCAATATTGCGGCTTCATTTTTGCGGCTTATCTCATCGTCGTGTGCGTGAGCGGCAGCGCTCTCGTCTTGCTCGAAAATCAAATTAGCGGTTATAGAGATTACGCGCAAATGAACGTCCCCGCGTCGGCGCACAAGGTGTCGCTCTCCGAAATGATCCAGACGGTCGAACGGGCGAACCCGGGCAAGCGCGTGTACCACGTGCTTGAGTCGTGCCAATCAGACTGCACGTACAACCTCAGCATGCATGACGGGCCGAACCGTCTCGACGTCCTCGTGGATCCATACACCGGTAAGATCGTCAGGTCCGAGATTTGGGAGCGTTCGGCCATCGGCTTCTTGCACAGCCTGCACGCAGAGCTCTTCGCCGGGGACGCCGGCGAAGCGATCAATGCGACGATCGGCCTCAGTCTGATAATTATGACTTTGAGCGGTCTATATCTATGGCCCGGCTGGCAGCTACCGAAACACGGTTTCACGATTCGATGGCGCGGCGGCTCGTATCGGATTAACTACGACATCCACAAGGTCGTGGGAATCGTCTCTCTGTGCTTTCTGCTGATGTGGTCTTTGACTGCGGCAGGGCTGGGCTTATGGCCATCGCCTCCGGAGCAACCCGCGAACGCCATTCACAAGCCTGGAGCGCGCGCCGAGGCATTCGATACGCTTGTGAAAACCGGGGACTCCGCCCTAGGCGGCACGCTTACATTCGCGTTTACGCCGAGTAATGGAATCGTCGTCGTGCGAAAGCAAGTTCCGGGGGACTTCGACCCATATGGATACAGCTATGTCGCCGTGAACGAATACAGCGGAAGGGTCATTCAGATCCAGGATGTGCGCATGCTTCCGCTACCGGCGCGCATCAACATGGCTATGTACGGGATCCATGTGGGAGCTCCAGGCGGCATCATCCTACGAATGATATACGTTGCTGTGGGAGTTAGCCCCGCTGTATTGTTTACGACGGCCTTCTTGATGTGGCTTGTCAAACTTAAGAAGACCGAGTCCAAGCGAGAGAGCCTTTTCGAACTTCCGGAATGAGATCGACCGGCGACGGCGCCGCTGCTCCCAGTACGCAGCTGCGATGAACAGCAGCGTGACGATCGCTGGAATGGTGGAGAGGCCGAAGGCGAGTGCGTCCCACTCGTGCGACACGCCGGCGGTTCCAAACATTATCGCAGCCTCCGAAGGAAGCCGCCTCGGCCGTCCATCGCTTCTGCTTTCGAGGACCGTCCGGCTCGGTCGAACGACCCCGGGCTAAACCACGCGTCCATGGCCGCTTTCGCGACGATGGCACCCGCAAAAAGACCGAGAACACCTACTTCCATTTTCGCAACACCTGTGAACTTTCAAGACTTGTGTTGCTTAAGCCTACGCCTGTTGCTAAGCGGGGTCAATCGACAAAATGTTCGCAATGTCGGGTAACCGCACAAAGCGGAAATAGTGTCGCCGAATTCAAGCTTAGCTGGATGACTCGGCGACGCCGTCGTAGAGCGCGTCGACGATTTCGCGTACGACGTCGTCAGCGGGCTCCTTGCGGCCGGCGGCGCGCCAGCGCATCGCCGAGCCAACCAGCGCCGTGGCGACCAGGTGCGCGTTGCAACTGGTGAACCGCGGTGCCAGCAAGGCGCTCACTTCGGCTTCCATGGTTTGCTCGAACTGGGGTTCGAAGTCGCGATCGATCTTGCACTTGCGATGCAAGGTTACGAAGCTAAACACGTTCGCACCAACGGCCAAGAGCATCGAACGCACGTCCGCCGCCATCGGTTCACCTTGCAAGAGATGCTCGTGCATATCGTCTCGGATGAGCGCATCGAGCAGCGCGAACTTATCCTGAAAATGCGCGTAAAACGTGGCGCGGTTGACCGTCGCACGCTCTGCGATATCTTGCACGCTGATCGATTCGAAGTTCTTCTCCATCAAAAGCGCCTTAAGCGCGTCTCGGATCAATTTCTTCGTTCGCGTGACCCGCGGATCGACGCGAGTTTCGTCTGCGATCGTTGGTTACCATCAGTTTCCCGTGACCGTCGCCTAAGCGACAAGTTTCGCCATTTTGTCGGTTGACCACTGCCCCCGACAGCCGTATTATAGGCGACATAGGTCGATTAGGCAACAGGTGTTGGCAAATCAACACACGACCAAGCAAGCGACCTCGGGAAAGAACGTTTACGATGAAGCTCCTACATATCGACTCCAGCATCACGGGCGACCAGTCGGTGAGCCGGCAGCTGACCGCTCGCATCGTCGAGGGCTTCGCCGGGGACAGCCGGGCTCGACCAGACCTACCGCGACCTGGCCAAGGACCCGCTTCCCGCACCTGCCCTGGCGCACGAGTCCGAGCGCGATCGCGCCGCGGCAACGGCCAGCCTCGACGAGTTCCTCGACGCCGACATCGTGGTGATCGGCGCACCGATGTACAACTTCGCGATCCCGAGCCAACTGAAGGCCTGGATCGACTCGCTCCTGGTCGCCGGAAAACCTTCCAGTATGCGCGAGAACGGCCCGCAAGGTTTGGCCGGCGGAAAGCGCGTCATCGTCGCGTCGTCGCGCGGAGGCGTCTATTCCGACGGACCGATGGCGTCGGCTCGATCACCAAGAAACGTACCTTCGCCACGTGTCCGGCTTCATCGGAATCACCGATGTCGAGTTCGTCCGCGCCGAAGGCGTCGCGATAGGGACCGACGCCCGACAGCTGGCGATCGAGACGCGCGCTCGCGCACGGCTGACGCCGTTTCCGTACGCGACGCGGCGATCGCGGCGTAACGTCATGAAACAATGCACTGTGTCATCGCGCGCGCGGATTCTGCTCGGCGTGATGTTCGTCGTCTTCGGTTTCAACGGGTTCGTGCCGTTCATCCCGAACCCGCCGTTGATTCCGCCAAGCTGCGATGATGTTTTTTGGAGCGATGGTGCAGTCGCACTTCTCCACTACGTCTTCGGAGTGCAGTTGATTTGCGGACTGGCCTGCTCGCAAACCGCTTCGTACCGCTTGCCGTCGTCGCTTGCTGCGGTGTCGCGAACATCTCGCCTTTCATGTCACCGATGTGGCCGGCGTCGACTGTTCCCATGCCGCTCGTCGTGACGATCCTGTGGTTCGTCGTCGCGTGGCGAGTCCGCGACCGATCTGAACCCGCTGCTTTCCGCTAGGGACCTAGTTATCATGCCCGCCGTTACCGTCGAAAATCTTCTCGTTCTGCCCCGGCTCGCGCGCGATAGGCTCCGAATCCGGCACGTCGCGGCCGGTGGAGCGCATTGTTGCAGCCCATCAGCAAACCGAAGGCGCGGGCTTTACGATCTGGCGCCCGTTTCCCGGCAGCGTGCCGCTTGCGGCCACCGATCCTTTCCTTCTTCTCGACCAAGTAGGGACCGCGATCAACGGTCCAAAACGAAACCGCCGGCGCTCCGTGGCATCCTCACCGCGGCTTCGAGACCGTGAGCTACATCCTCGACGGCGAGATCGCGCATCACGACAGCAACGGCGGGCGGCGTCATTCGCGAAGGCGACACGCAATGGATGACGGCGGGAGGGGGCATTCTCCACGACGAATTGCCGACCGAACGGACGCACCGAACGGCCGGACCGAATGCAACGCGGGCGGGCAGCTCTGGGTGAATCTACCGGCTTCGCTGAAGTTCACTCCGCCGCCAGCTATCAGGCGATCACCCGGAGAAGAGTCTGCGGCTCCATCGCGACCTACTACGGTGGGAGCGCTGATTCGAATCATTGCCGGAGACGTCGGCGATTTTACGGGCCCGGCGTTACGCACACGCCGATCACGTATTTTGCACGCAACGGTTGCTCCTGGAGCGGAACTAACGTTGCCGTG
This sequence comes from Vulcanimicrobiota bacterium, assembly GCA_963782265.1. GTDB lineage: Bacteria > Vulcanimicrobiota > Vulcanimicrobiia > Vulcanimicrobiales > Vulcanimicrobiaceae > CAWAJD01. The sequence goes on along the minus strand of CAWAJD010000034.1, from coordinate 7,113 downwards.
GAGCCCAGCGTTTAGCGCGTTTGCGTTCGAAGGCCTGATCGACCACCTCGTGCAATTGATGAACGTCCAATGGCTTGACCAGGTAATCGTAAGCCCCCAGCTTCATCGCCTCGATCGCCGTCTCGGCGTTGCCGTGGCCGGTAATGAAAACGACCAGGCTTTTTGGCGAAACCTGCGCAGCTCCAACACTTCCAGGCCCGATCGTTTCCCCAGCTTGACGTCCAAAGAATCAAATCGGGCAATTGCTCGCCGGCCAGACGGATTCCTTCCTCGGCCGTGTCGGCTCCGCTGACTTCCAAGTTGCTGGCCAGCACGTCCTCGATCGTGAATCGGATGCTCGATTCGTCGTCGATAATCAACAGCTTCCGCATTTCAAATCCACCACCTTCCAAAGGCCTGCCCGGCCGCGGTTGCAGCCGATTCTGTGATCTCTCAGACCGTGGCCACGCCACCCGCGAACCGGCCACCGCCTCGCCGGTTTGCTCCGCCGGCAAATCCGGGCTTGAGGCCAAGGGGAGCTCGACGGCGAAGTGGTGCCTCCCAAGGGACGGTTGCTGGCCTCGATCTGACCGCCATGTTCCTGAACCAGGCCGCCGGCTGACGGCCAAACCCAATCCGACCCCTGCGCTCCTTATTGGTGACGCAAGGGCTCGAACAGCCGATCCAGACTCGCCTCGTCGATCCCCGGCCCCGTGTCCAAAAACAGCACTCGGCAAATCGCCGGCGGTCCCATCTCCACTTCCAGCGAGACCGTCATCGTGCCGCCGGCCGGCATCGCCTCGATGCCGTTAAGCAGCAGATTCAAAAACACGAGGTCCAATTGCTCCGGGTCGCCGTTGATCATCACCGGCTCGGTCGATCCCTGCTCGTGAATCTCGACATGCTGCTGGCCCGCCCGGGCGGCGGCCAGATCGATCGCCCGGTCGAGCGTATCGCGCAGATTGTGCGTCACGCGGTGCGGCTTCGGCGGCCGGGCGAAATCCAACAGCCCCTGGATCGTGCTCTCCATCTGTGCGATTTCCTTCTGCACCACTTCCAGCCGCCGCCCCTGGAGGGCATGACTCGGATCGCCTCGCCCGGCCGATTGAATCAACAGCTTCACCGACGTCAGCGGATTGCGCAGCCGCCTCGCCACCCCGGCCGCCAACTCACCGACCGCCGCCAGCCGCTCGGCCCGCACCGCTTCTCGCCGGGCCGATTGCAGCTCGTCGACGACATCGCGAATCCGCCGCGAAACATCCTGGACTAGCCGATGCAAGCCGGGCAGATCAACCAGCTCTTCGCCCGGGTGCACATCCACCCATCCCCTACGTCTGCAGATCGCCCCGCGCATTGCGGAGCCGCCGCCGACCGCCAGATCCACCTGTGCAGCCCGCCTGCGCCACGCGGAACCCCAAACGGATGCCGATCGCCGGCCCGCTGATCAAAAAGCAGAGCCGGGTCAGATTGATCCTCCGCCGCAGCCGGGCGCGATTGTCGAACGAGCTCGACAACAATTGCTGGCCATTCTCAAACAGACGTTCGCAGGGCTTGGTGATCGCCAGCGCCAATTCCATCGCCCGGGCGGGAATAGGCCTGATGGTGTGGCACGCCGGGGAAGCAGCACCGGCTGCCTCCCCCACGGGTTTTGCCTTACTGACTTGATTCCCAACGGCCGGCCCGGCCATCTCGCTCGGCTCTCGCCTCGCTCGCCTGACGGATATATTCCGGAGAATCGGCGAATCGCTGGCCAATCTGGCGGATCAGGTCCTGTTCCGCCTGCCCGGCCTCGCCGCCGGGGATGCCACGGGTGGCCTCGGCCAGGGCGTCGTGAAACGCTCCGTCTAATCTCTCCAGCTCCGCTATTTCCACCCGCTTGCCGTTGTCGGCCGCCGCCGTGACCGAAGCCTGAGTCCCCCACAACAGCTCCTGCATCGTGATCGCCGCCCGCGAAATCTCGCGGTTGTTGAACAGCACCTGGGTGTAAGCCCCGTCGAAGCGATTGAGCAAAAAAGACGCGGTCGAACTCACTGCAATCCACAAGCAGCCTTACGAATACCGTCGGGGCGACAACCTTTTTCCACATAGCAGGCAAAACCCTCAGGTGCGAGCGTAACGGTGGGAGAGCGCCGGGAAATAGGAGCCTTTGGTTTTCTTCGAAATGCAGAATCGATACCACCCACTTCTGCATGATCTCAGGTCACCGCATAGCGAGGCAATTTGCTCGGGGAGTCGCTCACTTGTCTGTTGTCAGCTTCTTTTCACCGCAGGACAAATTGTTTTAATTGCCGAGCAGGGCACCGCACCCTGTATCGTTCTATTGGTCTAAGCCGAACGGGGGGTATTTGTACGCAACTTTAGGAGGAATTTAACGTGAGGGGCCGGCTTGCGGAGGCCGGACGCGGCGGAACTCATCGCATGACAGTGGCTGCGCGTGGAGCACGGCAACGCCAAAACCATGGGTAGTCTGGCAGGCAGAGCCATGGCGGGCGAAACCGTTTCTTATGACCAGCTTCCTTCATTTTACGGATCTTTTTGAGCTGGGGATTTGAGTCGTCGGCGAGGTCGATTTGCGCCCGGAAACAGTTGCCGACAGGAAGGATACACATTGCAGAAGCGTCATCTACTACTTGCGAGATGGTCGCAGGCGGAGTGCCGTTATGGAACGTTTGGGGCGAGGTGGACGGCGGCCCTGTGCCTTATTGCTGGAGCCCGTTCAAGCTGTGGATCTCAAAGGGCGGCTGCCCGCATAGAAGTTTCTCACCGAGACCCGACCCGTGAGCCAAATCACGTTTTTCCTGAAGCCGCAGCGCCCTTCCGACTGGATCTGACGGTCTGGACGCTGCGCCGTCGTGTACAATCAAATCGACCGCTGGGACGGGATCACTTATCGTCGTGTGCTGGTGATCGAAAGCGAAGCGGCACACGTCGCTGTCACTCAAGTCGGTTCGCAAGAGCATCCTTATCTGCTGGGTCATTAGCCTGCGAACCGTTGCCTTGGAACTGTATTTGCAGATGTTCGTGGAACGTGGAGCAGCGTTATGAAATGCCCCCCTAACAAGCGTGACGAATTCGAAAGAGTCAAAGCGAGACAGCGAGGGCGAGGACATGTCGGGCACGGTTGCAGAAAAGCTGATTATCCAGCATCTGTCCGAGGGCGAAATGACGCCGGGGCGCGAGATCGGCCTGCGCATCGACCAGACCCTCACGCAGGATGCGACCGGCACCCTCAGGTCATGCTCGAGCTCGAGGCGATGGGCATCGATCCCGCGTGCAAACCGAACTCTCGGCGCAGTACGTCGACCACAACCTGCTTCAGAGGATTTCAAAAATCGCCGACGACCATCTGCTTCTTGTACAGCGCCTGCCGGCGTTTCGGCGTCTGGTTCAGCCGGCCCGGAACGGCGTCAGCCATCCGGTCCACCAGGAGCGTTTCGGCAAACCCGGCAAAACCTTGCTCGGCTCCGACAGCCACACCCGCGCCGCCGGCCGCGATCGGCATGCTGGCGATTGGCGCGGGGGACTGGAAGTCGCGCTGGCGATGGCCGGCGAGCCGCTTCACGTCGTAGATGCCGAAGATTTGGGGCGTCCAGCTCGTCGGCACGCTTGCCCGCCTGGGTGAGCGCGAAGGACGTCGTCTCGAAATGCTTCGCCGCCACGGCGTGAATGGGGGCGTGGGGAACGCATCATCGAATATTACGGCCCGGGGCTGGCCGGCCTGTCGGCCATGGACCGCCACGTGATCGCCAACATGGGCGCCGAATTGGGCGCAGCGACCGCGACCGTGTTCCCTTCCGACGAGGTGGTTCGCAAGTTTTCTAAAGCGCTACGGCACCGCGAAAACGATTGGCGAGCTGGTCGCCGACGCCGGCGCCGCTACGACTTGCACGATGAAGTCGACCTCGTCGCGGCTGGAGCCGCTGATTGCCTGCCCGTCCAGCCCCGGCAATCGCGTCCACGGTGCGCGAGGCGGCCGGCAAGCCGATCTATCAGGCGTATATCGGCTCTTCGGCGAATCCCGGGTATCGCGATTTCGCGATCGCCGCCGAGATCGTGAAAGAGGACGCCAGATACACGCCGCAGTTTCGTTCGATGTCATTCCGACATCGCGGCAGATCTTGGAGAACCTGGCTCGCGACGGCCACTTGGTACGTCTGCTGCGCGCCGGCGCCGGGATCCATCAAGCCGGCTGCAACGGCTGCATCGGCATGGGCCAGGCCCCGGCCACCGGCAAGCTCAGCCTGCGCACCGTACCGCGGAATTTCCCGGGCCGCTCGGGAACGAGAGACGACCAGGTTTGCCTGGTCAGCCCGGAAACGGCGACGGCATCGGCGCTCACCGGCGTGATCACCGATCCCGAGACCTGGCGATGCCCTATCCGGGGTTCCGACCCGCGGCAGCCGATCCTCAACACCGAGATGCTTCTGCCCCGCTAGCGGCGGATGCGTGCGGCGGATCGAACTTCAAAAAGGACCGAACATCGTCTTCGTTTCCCGATCTGGATCCGCTGCCGGAGCGGTTGGAGATGCCCGCTTCTGTCGAAGGTCGGGGACAATATTTCGACCGACGAAATCATGCCCGCCGGCGAGCGCGTGCTCCCTTTCCGCAGCAACATTCCAGCGATCAGCCGATTTGCTTTTCACACGATTGATCCGACGTATTCGAACCGGGCGGCGGAAGCCCGGGAGAAGGCGGCCATATCGTCGTCGGCGGCGCGAATTACGGCCAGGGCTCCAGCCGCGATCATGCTGCATGCGCCGCGATATCTTGGTCTACGGTGGTGATCGCCGAGAGCTTCGCGCGATCGACTGGCAAAATCTGGTTAATTTCGGGATTCTGCCGCTGGTGTTCGATGACGAGCGGGCATACGAGCAATGCGAGGTCGCGACGTGCTCCAATTTGCCGGGCTTGGGGATCAAATCGGCGCGGCTGGAAGTAGTCGCCACAAACGTGACCCGCGGGGCCAAAATCGCAACGAGGCACCAGTTGTCCGGTCGCCAGATCGAAGTGTTATTGGCCGGCGGACTGATCAATTGGGTCAAGCAGCAGCGAAACCTCGAAGCATCGCGGTAAAGCCGGATCAAGTCCGCGGAGTCGACCGGTCGGCTGTGCACATGGCGGCGTTCGGCCAAAGTTCCGCAAAGCGATGCGAGAGAGTTGGCCGGCGTCCGCAGGATCCGCCAACAGATCGTGGGCCTGATCATTCCGCCGGCTCGAACGCTCTATCAACGGCCGCATCCAGAACCGCCGCGACGGCCGATCGGGCCGATCCCGAGGTGCCGAAGCCCATCTACATGATCTGATTTGCCGACCGAAAGGCCGCAAACCGGTAATTACCGTTTTGGCGACCCGCATTACCGAAATCACTCGGCAAAACACGAGCATTCTTTGCAACGGCTTGCAAATGGATGCGACACGAGATACAACGCGCATAAACCTCGCTGAAAAACGGGCATTTCGGTGGCATTCAGGGGTCTTTCGCTTTGGGAGCTAGAAGTCGCAGGTTCGAATCCTGTCGCCCCGATTTTTTTGCCCGCAGTAGCCAAAAAAATAGAGAGGAGAGCGTAGAAAGTAGAGAGGAGAGAAAGACAAAAGAAGCAGGCCGACCGAGTCCGGCGGTGAATGGCGAGCAGGCCTCTCCTCGGTCTCCTTTCTAATTCTACTGTTCAATCTTATCGTCGTAGTTTGTTTCTGGTTCGGGGCAGGCGGTTACGTCGTTTGTAATGGTAGAATCGCGCCTGTTCGTTGCGGATCAGTCGACGCTCTAACTCGCGCGCGATCCGTTCCGGCGTGCAGCACTGCGCCGCTCCGAACAGCAGGCTCGACGGCGCTCGGCGAACTTGCGGCACCGTCAGGGCCGGCGTAGTTTTTTCCCCTCCCGCGCCTCCTCGATCAGGAACCAGGCAGCGATGAGTGACAGGACCTGATGGTGGTGCCAGCCAGCCCACTTCTGCACTTCGTAATCGGCCAGCCCCGCTTCGCTTTTGCCCCGCTTGATGCAATCTTCGATGCGGTGTTCCGCCTTTGCGACGCGGGCAAGTTCTCGCCGCGCCGTGGCGGGTGGGGCGTTGGACAGGTAGTAGTCGATCTTGGTCACGCCACATTCATCAAGGCAACGGATCACGACCAACAACTCGTCGTAGGGCATGTGGGTCGCGGTGAGTTTGGCTCTCACGCGGCAACTGATCACCTCCACCTCCAGCGGCCCCTTCTCGCCGTCGCGGACCGTAACGCTCGTCCATTTCGAGTCGGGCTGAGCCTCCGCCCAACGGTCGGCTCGGCAGAAGGCGGTCTTGCGGTGCGCGGGGTCGGCGACGGGAGGCTCGACCTCCAAATCGCGGACATTCGTATTTGCCGGCACCGCCAACACGTAACGCTCGCCCAACTCCTGCAAATCCCGGCGAAACGTGGCTGCGGCCGAATTCGTCGTCCGCCGCGATCCAGGCGTGCGGCAACTGGGCGCCGTCGCGGCGAATCATCTCCAGAGCCAGTTCATGTCGGGTTTGGAAGCGAATCTCACGGGGCACGCCAGCTTCTTCGCAGCGCTTCCTGCTGTTGGTCCACTCCCGCGGAAGGTAGAGACGCACGTCGACCAACACATGCTCCTGGCGCGACACGTATCCCAAGTACACCGCTAATTGACAATTCTCCACCTTACCGTGGCGGCCGCACCATTGCCGGGCGACACCGACCGACTTGGTCCCTTTTTTGGCAAACGCGGAGGGATCAATGACCAAGACGCCGTCGTCCTCGCCCAACTGCTGGCCCACCTGCCGGATGAGCTCCTCCTGCAACGGCCGGTGATCCCACTCGGAAGTGCCGATGAAATGCTGCAGGTTTCGACGGCCCTGGTCGTCCCGGTACGCAATCGACTCCACGTTCTTCCGCTCCAGATTCGAGAGCAGTCCCCGCACATACGTTCGGGCGTGAACGCTCTGCTGCGGAAGCTGCAGACACAGCAAGAACGGCTGGACAAAACTCCGCAGCCGTCCCAACGACCCACGGAGCAACGCCGGACCGACCTCACATTCCGTCAGCAGCTCCTGATAGCGCACTTGATAGCGTCGTTCCATTGACTGTCCTCCTGGAAAAGGTCTAATCCCAGAAGTCGTCTAACCCATCCACTTAAATCTC
>CAWAJD010000033.1:0-112879 GCA_963782265.1 Vulcanimicrobiota bacterium | reverse complement strand
AATGCAGCACCAGATGTTCGGTTTGACGAAGCGGCGCAGCACGACGTGGAAGAGCGCAACGGCCGCGGCCGGAACGACGACGAAAAGCAGCAGCGTGAACCAGTCCGGGAAAACCGTGAGCCAGTTCATGCCGGACGCTACAGCAGAAAGAACAGGCTGGTGCCGACCACAGCGCCGAGGCCGCTGATCACTTCCGGTGCGGTGCGGCGGCCGTACGAGGCCGCAACCAGAAGGCCGAGTCCCAGCGCGACGACCGCGCTGCCGGGGTAGATGCCGTAATAGACTTGTCCGCTATAGTCGACCGGCGCCGTGAGCGGATTGACGCACTTCTCGGCATGCTGCAGCGCGGTGGTGATCATCGTGCCGAAGAAGGCGACGATGAAGCCGCGCAGCGGCGTTCCGTTGCGTTCGAGGGCGAGACAGAGGATCGCCACGATCAGCGCCGAGACGAGCGCGTGAATGGGCTGGAACGGCTCGCCCGCGAGCCCAATTCCCAGGAAGAATGCCGCGATAGCGGCCGCTCGCATCTGCGTCATCGAGTAGTCGTCACAGCTCCTTTCGCATGTGGATCGTGTCCCACACTTCGCCGCTCTCCGCGTCACATCCCGTTCGCGGCGTTCGAATTCCACGAAACCGGCGTGATGATAGAGCGCGAGGGCGGCCTCGTTGTGCGGAAATACCGCAAGGGTGAGCGCGGGAACGCCGATGATTTGCCCCCAGACGGTGGCCGCATCGAGCAACGCCCGGCCCGCGCCGCGCCGCCGGTACGCGCGCGAGACGAGCATTCCGAAGTTTACGCCGCGATCCGACGGACCCCACGTGCCGAGCATGCCGGCGACGATGTCCCCCTCCACGGCGACCAGCAGCAGCCGGTTCTTGTCGCCGAGCATCTCCGCCCAGCCGCGCGGGTACTGTTCGTGGTCGAACCCGGGTTCGGTGCCGATATATCATTCGTTGGCCGCGACCTCATCGAACAGCGCGAGCAACGCGTCGAAGTCGTCTGCGCTCGCGGTTCGAACGTGAATCAAACGACCGCTGCCGTCGTTCCTAAGCCGAAGCGCTTGTCGGCTTCGTTGGAGATGTATTGTCCGATCGCGAGCGACGACGTCGCTGCGGGCGAGGGCGCGTTGCGCACGTTCACGACGCCGTCGTCGCCTTCGAACACGAAGTCGTCGACCATCGAACCGTCGGCCGCCATCGCTTGCGCGCGCACGCCGGAGGGGCCGGCAAGCGTATCGTCGACCTGGAGCTCGGGAATGTAGCGCTGCAGCGCCTTCACATACGCCGAGCGCAGCACGTCGCGATACATCTCGCCCATGCCGGTCTGCCAATACTTCTCGCCAGCTTGAAGAAGCCCGGAGTACGTCAGCGTTTCCAACAGATCGCCGAGTTGATCGTCGTAGAAGTCGTAGCCTTCGCGCGCGAACGCGAGCACGGCATTCGGCCCGAGCCAGATGTCGCCGTTCATCCGCGGCGTGAAGTGCACGCCGAGGAACGGGAATCTCGGGTCGGGCACCGGGTAGATATTGCCCTTGACGAGATACCGCTTTTCCGGCTTGAGGATCAGGTAATCGCCGCGGAACGGCACGATTTTCGGGTCGCGGTGCGCGCCGCTCATCTTCGCGAGGCGGTCGGCCATCAAGCCGCCGCACGCTATCATGTACTTGGCTTCGACGTCGCCTTTCTTCGTATGGAGAATCGAGATGCCGCCCTTGCGATCCATCGCCGGTAACCTCGCGGCCGGTCTCGACGTCGCCGCCGGCGGCTTTGATATCCTCACCGTAACTACGGGCCACGATGCCGTAATCCACGATACCGGTTACCGGCGAGAATATCGCCTTGATGCCGCGGCAGTACGGTTCGCGTTCGCGGATCCCGGCTTCGTCGACGATTTCGAGGCCCGGGATGCCGTTCGCGACGCCGCGCTGGTAGAGCTCGTCCAGGTTCTTGAGCTCGCTCTCCTCGGTAGCAACGATCAGTTTGCCGACGTTTTTGTACGGAATCTGCTTCGCGTCGCAATACTCCCAGAGCGATTTGCGGCCTTCGACACAGAGCTGGGCCTTGAGCGACCCCGGCTTATAGTAGATCCCCGAGTGGATCACGCCGGAGTTGTGGCCGGTCTGGTGCGACGCCAGGATGTCCTCTTTCTCGAGGACGATCAGCTTGAGGTGGGGGTGGCGGGCGAGGAGTTCGCGCCCGGTCGCCAGGCCGACGATGCCGCCCCCGACGATCGCGATGTCGTACGTCATATGCGCGGTAATTCTCGCATGGGCGGCGGGGGCCCGCTACCGGAATAGTGGCAGGGACTCAGGCGCTCGAACCTGGTACTATGAAACCCAACCCCCCGCCGCTGAGGTTTTGAAGCACGTGACGACGACGCTCGAACGCATCGCCCCGTTTAAGAACGAGGCCATCAAGAACTTCACCGACCCGGCCGACGCCGCAGCCATGCAGGCCGCGCTCGGACGCGTGAAAGCTCGCTTCGGCGAGAGCTACCCGCTGGTCATCGGCGGCAAGAAAATCGAAACCGAGAAGAAGATCCGCTCGATCAATCCGGCCAATCCGGACGAAGTCGTCGGTGTGATCTCCTCGGCATCGAAGGCGCAGGCGCTGGAAGCCATCGAGGTCGCGACGACGGCGTTCGAAAGCTGGAAGCGCGTGCCGATGCCGGAGCGTGCCCAGATTATCTTCAAAGCCGCCGAACTGCTGCGTCAGCGCCGTTTCGACTACGACGCGCTGCTCACGCTCGAAGTCGGCAAGTCCTGGCCGGAAGCCGACGGCGATACCGCCGAAGCGATCGATTTTCTCGAGTTTTACGCGCGCGAGGCCGTGCGCTACGCGGAGCCGCATCCGATCGTTCCGATGGAAGGCGAACGGAACGAGATGGTTTACATTCCCCTCGGTGTCGGCGCCGTTATCCCGCCGTGGAACTTCGCCGGCGCGATTATGATCGGCATGACCGCCGCGTCGATCGTCACCGGCAACACCGTGCTGCTCAAACCGTCGAGCGACTCGGCAGTGATCGCGGCGTGGTTCGTCGATTTGCTTGCAGAAGCCGGTCTGCCGCCGGGCGTGGTCAACTTCGTTCCGGGATCCGGCAGCGAAATCGGCGACCTGATCGTCGGGCATCCGAAGATTCGCTACATCTCGTTCACCGGCTCGAAGGAAGTCGGTTTGCACATCAACGAGCTCGCGGCGAAGACCGCGCCGGGCCAGAAGTGGATCAAGCGCGTCGTCGCCGAGATGGGCGGTAAGGATTCGATCGTCGTCGCCGCCGATGCGAACGTCGACGCAGCGGTCGAAGGCGTTGCGGTATCGGCCTTCGGCTTCCAAGGACAGAAGTGTTCGGCGTGCTCGCGCGCGATCGTCGATGAAAAGATCTACGACGAATTCGTCGACAAACTGCAGAAGCGCGTCGCGAAGATCAAGGTCGGCGATCCGACCGATCCGACGAATTACATGGGCCCGGTCGTCAACGAAGCCGCTTTGAAATCGATTTCGAAGTACATCGAAACCGGCAAGAAAGAAGGCCGCGTCGTCAACGGCGGCAATCGCGTCGGCGAAAAGGGATATTTCCTAGAACCGACCGTCATCGCGGACGTCGCCCCCGATGCGACGATCTCACAAGAAGAGATCTTCGGTCCGGTGCTCGCGGTCATCAAGGCCAAGAACTTCGACGACGCGATGGCGATCGCGAACAACACCGAGTTCGGTCTCACCGGATCGCTTTACACGACCGACGAGAAGAAGATCGAGCGCGCGCGCGACGAGTTCTTCGTCGGCAATCTCTACTTCAATCGCAAGAGCACCGGCGCGTACGTCGGCGCGCATCCCTTCGGCGGTTTCAATATGTCGGGCACCGACAGCAAAGCCGGCGGCCGCGACTACTTGCTGCTCTTTATGCAGGCAAAGACCATCTCGCGCAAAGTCTAGAGGGAATCGATGCACCATCGTTCGTTTGCCGGCGCGGTCCGCATCGCGGGCGCGTGCGTGTCGCTCGCCTTTACCTTGGCCGCCTGTGGCCATAGGGCCGTGACGACGCAAAGCTCGGGTGCGACCCAATCCACTAACGCCGGCGGCGCCGGATCGCGCCGTCGAATACGGAGTTCTACGGGAAACTCAACGTCCCGATCGGTACGAAGACGTCGCACAACGGCGATACGTTCACGCTGACGCAGACGGATACGATGTTCCACAAGGCGCCCGCGCTGCATGGTGCCGTCATCGACGGACACGTCGACGGCGTCGTGGCCGCCGGGCCGATGAAAAACCCGGCGATGACCGTTGTCTTCGACGACATTCGCTTAGCCGACGGAACGAAAGAACCGGTCAACGTCGTCCTCATTACGACGAAGCAGTTCGATCCGAAGTCGCACAAACTGCGCACGATCGGTCTCATGATCGGGGGCGCCGTTGCCGGGCATGCGATCGCGGCAAGCACCGGCAGGAAGCACGGTGCGCTGACGGGTGCCGTCGGCGGCTATGCGCTTTCGCAAACGTTGAAAACGGATGTCGCGGTTCCGGCGGGTTCGGTCGTCGAGTCTACGCTTCAAATCGCCCGTAACCGCCGGCGCGAGCGCGGCGCCCGGCAGCTAACAGTGGCACGGATCGCCGCGTTCGACGGCTTGCTGCGCGCTCGCCTTCTTCGCCGTTCCCGCGCGAGCGTCGGATTTGGGTCCACCCGCCGACGTCACCGCGGTGCGCGCCGCCGAACAAGCATCGTGGTCGGCAAACTTCAAGGCTGCGTCACCGCCGAAGATTCAAGACGTTCGGGTCGTCGGCGACTACGCGGTTCTTGAATGGATCAAAGGTGAAAGCGGCGGCATGTCCGCCTTTCACCGAACTGTAAGCGGCACGTGGAAGCAGTTCATTCACGGCGGCGGCGCGTTCTCAGCGAAAGACCTCGAGCAGCGAATGGCGTGCCCGCGAACGTAGCGCGGCAACTGGTCCCGGGATCGCCCGGCTAGCTCGGAGGCGGCGTCGCGGGCGCGCCGTTAAGTATTTCCCAGAGAATATTCGACGTCCCGGCTTTGCGCTGACCGTCGAAAAGCTTTTGGTCGAAAAGCCAGTCGGGTAACGACGCGGGGAACGCAACCTGTGAGATCGTCACGTCGTTGAGCTGCGACACGTGACGAGTTTGGTACGTGAAAATAATATGGCTGGCGATTCGGTATTGGCCTACCTGCGTGAAGTATTCCGTAACGTCGCTCGCCGAATCGATCGCACCCGGCCGCGGAGAATATCGGCTTACGAAGTGCGCGACTAACACTTCGAAGGTATTCGCTTCGATCCAGAAATCGCGCAGATTGTGCGTCGCGGGATCGAAGAGCGGGCGCGCAACGCAGGTGGTATGCCTTGCGTTGGCCGACGATCTCGCGCGCCTACCAAGTCGATCGCGTAGGGCGGCGCTTCACGCGCGGTGACGTGGGCAATCGTTGCAGGCGCCGCGAGATCGGGTACCATCGCGGTCCCCGGCGCGTGCGGTCCCGGCGGCTTCGCTCCCATTGCGCCCCACGCGAAAGGCCACGAGAACGCGCTTCCGACGAACGTATCGGGCGAAAGCTCGAGCCGAGCTCCGGGCAACGCATCGGGATAGCTCATGACCGTCTCCATCGTATCCGACGTTCGAGCCGCCATCATCTGCGAGTGGTGCGTCACGATGCCGTCGCTGGTCGTGACGGTCCGATCGGAACGCCATACGGCGTAAGCCGCGTCGCATACGCTCGCAAAGTGCCGATGGCCTCGGAATAGATCTCCTGTGCAATCGGCGTGGCGGCCACCGCCAGGCGCTAAACGCGGGCGATGCGGCGATGATCGCAACGACACCCCAAAATTGCCGTGCTCCGGCTACGATAGCAGCCCAACGATAAGGATTGTCTGTGCGGCTAGCCGCTGCCGGCTGCCGATCGCGCCGCTTCGGGTTCTGCGGCGATCTCGTAGAGATTCCCGTCGGCGTCTTCGAAGAACACCGCGTAGTAATCGTCGCCGTATTCCGGATTGAGCGACGGGCCGTCCATGTTGCGCGCGCCGTTCTCGCTGGCGATCTTCGCGGCGGCATCGACGGCTCCGCGCGATTCCACGCCGAACGCCAAGCGCGGATTCAGTCCGGATCCACGTTGCGCATCGGGCCAAAAGCCAACCCGCGGATATCCGCCCTTTTCCGGTTCGTAGCCGACGAACCCGTCGTAGTCGGCGCGCATGCGATAACCGATGGCCGGCGCGAGCGCGCCGAAGAACCGCTTCGCCGCCTGAATATCGCGGACGTGAACGTCGATATGATGCAGCATTTTACAGGTACAGTTCGCCGATTTTATTGGAGCCTTCCTCGGTGAACCACATCGTTCTTCCCGGTCCCGCGCGATCCATATTGGGCCGGCCTCCGGTGTAGGTATCGGGAATTCGAACGTTATCCGTGCCGCTCGGAGTGATGCTGCCGATTTTGTTGGTGGCTTCGTTTACCCCCGGCTCGGTAAAATAGATATTGCCGTCCGCGCCGGGTGCGATTCCGTAGGGCTCGGCATTGAGGCTAGGGATATCCCACGTCGTCAGCATCCCCGCCGGCGAGATGCGCGCGATCCGATTGCTATCTGAAGCACACACCCACACGTTTCCGTCGGGCCCGGCGGTGATGCCTCGCATTGTGTTTTGAATCGCCGGATAGAAGTTAATAGCCGTTGCCGTTCCCGTTAGGGTCATGCGGATGACGTTGGATCCGCTGATCGTATCGAACCACATGTTGCCGTCGGGACCGGCGGGAATCAGTCCGAGCTGCAAGGTCGAAGGATTGGCACCCGAAGCGTAACTGTGCAGAAGAACGCCCGCCGTAGAGTACACGTCGACTTTCATTCCGTTGAACTCTGGCACCCAAAGGTTACCGTCGGGTCCAAGTGCCAGCGACGACGGATCGTTCGCGCTGTAAAGCGTGACCTGGCCGCCGGTCGTCACCGAGGCGAGATGGTCTTGTTCGTCCACGTACCACAGCAAACCGGCGGCGGAGACGATGTTTTCGGGAAACGCCATTGACGTGGGCAACGGATATTCGCTTATCGTTCCCTGCGCAGTGACTTTGGCGACGTTGTTCGTTCCGGCGTTCGCCTCAGTGAACCACATATTGCCATCCGGGCCTAGGGTGATTCCAAATGGGCCCGACAAAGCGGTAGGAATGCGGTATTCCACGATCGTCCCGTGCGGTGGGCGGACGCGCGCAATCCAGCGGCGTGCCGTATCGGCGACGAAGATGTAACCGGCGGCGTCGACGGCGACGCCGGCCGGGTGGCGGAAATGCGCGCCGATCGTTTCGACGGCGCCGTTCGGCGCGATCCTTTTGACGCTGTCGTGACCCAAATCGGCGACGAGGACGTCGCCGGCTGCATCGACGGCAACGCCGGCCGCATGACGCAGTCCGGATCCAACTCTTGTGACCTTGCCGCTCGGTGCGATTCTCAGCAGCGTGCGGGCGTCGTACGCCGAAACGTAGACGTCGCGTGCCGCGTCGACCGCAACGCCGAACGGATCCTTTATACCGGCAGCTAGCGTGGTGATCGCGCCCTGTGTCACCTTCTTGATCGAGTCATTTCCGCGGTCGGCGACGTAGACGTTGCCGGCCGCATCGACGGCAACGCCGGTCGGGTGGCTGAATCCCGAACCGATCTTCACGATCCGGCCCCGCCGCGTAACTTTCTTGATGGCGTCGTTGCCCGAGTCGGCGACGTAAACGTTGCCGGCCGCGTCCACCGCGACGCCCCGTGGAGCGCTAAACCCGGAACCAATCGTTTCGATCGCTCCGCGCGGCGTCACTTTCTTGACGGTGTTGTCGCCGGTATCGGCGGCGAAAACGTCGCCCGCTGCGTCGACCGCAGTGCCTTCGGGCCGGTCGAAGCCCCGTCCAATTTTGGTAATGCCGTCCGTCTGCGTGGCGACCTCATCGGGTGATTGAGGCGGCACCGTCGTGCCCTCCGGTAGCATCGTTCCGGCGGGCATGCACCGAGCGAGATCGCGGTGCCAAGCGCCGCCGTCTTCAACGCAGTCTCGAAACGAACACGAAGGTTCATAGCTGCACCTCTTATTAAGGCGCAGCGTTACCGGCGTTCCATTCCAGCGCCTGCACGATGAAGAAGCGCTTCGTTGCTTGAAAATCGCGGGCGACGTTCCCGTTCGCCGGTCCGGCATCCGGTCGGCCCGGTCGGCCGGGTCGCCGGCCGGGGCTTCGCGCTACCCGGGCGTCCAGGTAGCCGGCGTTTACCCTGCCCAAGGGCCGCAGGGGTCTCTCGGCGGCGTTACCGGCTCCCCGATCCAGGCGCTCGAACCAGAATCCCGTCCAAAGATCAGGCCGAGTGCAACCATTCGCCGGCCCGAAGCGTTTATATGGTCAGACGGCCTGCCAATATCCAATCGTTCGCGAAAAGCGCGCCCGCCAAGGGCCACAGACGCTTGTCGCCAGGGAGTGCCGGCGACCTCTGTCTCAGCGCGAAAATAAATTCGAGCGTCCGCTTGACAGACCCAGTCCACGGCGATACTATAGCCGTTGTGACTCCAGGGGGCCGGTCACCGTAGCGCGGTCAAATGATCCGTGCTCGGATGTCCTTGTCTCTCGGGGTTCGCTCCTTGAAAACTGAACAGTGCAGCAGCGCATAAGTCTGTGGGTCTCCGACCTCTAAGACAAGGTCATAATCGGCAATGTCTTTTGAGAATCGCGAGAACGTACAATTCTGCTAACCAGACGACGCTGATGTCAAGCTTCCAAGTTTTAGAGACGTGGATCGGCTCACGCCCGATCCTGAAATAGCGAATGTGATTTTGAGAGCCACTTTCAAGGCTCCATAAAAATTATTATGGAGAGTTTGATCCTGGCTCAGGACTAACGCTGGCGGCGTGCCTAACACATGCAAGTCGAACGAGTGTAGCAATACACTAGTGGCAGACGGGTGAGTAACACGTAGTCAACCTACCTCTAAGTGGGGGATAACTAGCCGAAAGGTTAGCTAATACCGCATACGATCGTCGAGTGGCATCACTTGACGATGAAAGGAGCAATCCGCTGAGAGACGGGACTGCGTCCCATTAGTTAGTTGGTGGGGTAATGGCCTACCAAGACTTCGATGGGTAGCTGGCTTGAGAGAGCGACCAGCCACACTGGAACTGAGACACGGTCCAGACTCCTACGGGAGGCAGCAGTGAGGAATTTTCCGCAATGGGGAAACCCTGACGGAGCGACGCCGCGTGTGGGAAGAAGGCCTTCGGGTCGTAAACCACTGTCGAAGGGGACGATATTGACGGTACCCTTGGAGGAAGCCCCGGCTAACTACGTGCCAGCAGCCGCGGTAAGACGTAGGGGGCAAGCGTTGTCCGGAATTATTGGGCGTAAAGCGCTCGTAGGTGGATTAGTAAGTCTGCAAGAAATACCCGGGCTCAACTCGGGGAACGGTGTGGATACTACTGATCTTGAGGCAATCAGAGGATGATGGAATTCCCGGTGTAGCGGTGAAATGCGTAGATATCGGGAGGAACACCAGTGGCGAAGGCGATCATCTGGGGTTGTTCTGACACTGAGGAGCGAAAGCTAGGGGAGCAAACGGGATTAGATACCCCGGTAGTCCTAGCCGTAAACGATGGATACTAGGTGTAGGTGGTATCGACTCCATCTGTGCCGCAGCTAACACAATAAGTATCCCGCCTGGGGAGTACGGCCGCAAGGTTAAAACTCAAAGGAATTGACGGGGGCCCGCACAAGCGGTGGAGCATGTGGTTTAATTCGACGCAACGCGAAGAACCTTACCAGGGCTTGACATCCTGTGACATCCTAGGAGACTAGGTTTTCTAGCAATAGAACGCAGAGACAGGTGCTGCATGGCTGTCGTCAGCTCGTGCCGTGAGGTGTTGGGTTAAGTCCCGCAACGAGCGCAACCCTTGCCGTGTGTTGGTCGCAAGATCTCTCACGCGGGACCGCCGGTGACAAGCCGGAGGAAGGTGGGGATGACGTCAAGTCAGCATGGCCCTTACGTCCTGGGCTACACACGTGCTACAATGGAACGGACAACGAGTCGCTAACCCGCGAGGGCATGCTAATCTCATAAACCGTTTCTCAGTTCGGATTGGAGGCTGCAACTCGCCTCCATGAAGTCGGAATCGCTAGTAACCGCAGATCAGCTACGCTGCGGTGAATACGTTCCCGGGCCTTGTACACACCGCCCGTCACGTCACCTGAGTTTAGTGTACCCGAAGCCGCCCGTGCAACCGCAAGGAGCAAGGCGTCTAAGGTATGCTAGGTAAGGGGGACGAAGTCGTAACAAGGTAGCCGTATCGGAAGGTGCGGCTGGATCACCTCCTTTCTAAGGAGTACATGCAGTTGGTTTCGTGGTCTCCACGGACGCAACTGCGTATACAACTAAGTCGACCACAGACGAAGCTATCGAAAACGGTTTTGCTTTAAGTAGCGAAGCCGGCCAAGGGGTCTTCTACATTCATCTCGAGTGTAGGGCCGGAGGTCATAGCGAGAATGGTTATCGACACCATTCGTTTAGCGCGGCTCCCGCAATGGGGGTCTACCAACGGTCTGGTAAGCCAGACGCCAGGTACTGCACTGTTCAGCTTTGAGGGAATGAACCTCATCCCGAGTTCGACGCTCTGCGTTCGACTCGATCGATGAAGTCCGATTCCTCTGGCGCATTTCGCTTGCATTCCGTTAAGTCGGGTGCCGGCGGCGTGCGCGATCTTTGAAAACTGTATAGAGAAGAACTTTCATGTGTCACAAAACATATGAGAGCGGCCGCCCTTCGACAGGCTCAGGATGACAAAATCATCTTGCGCTGCGCAGATGGGCGGTGCAATTTTCGCGTTATATCAAATTAATAAGGGCATACAGGTGGATACCTTGGTTCCACAGGCGATGAAGGACGTGCCAAGCTGCGAAAAGCTTCGGGGAGCTGCTAAGAAGCGATGATCCGGAGATATCCGAATGGGGCAACCCTAGTGCCGTCATGGGCACTAACGTCACGATGAATTCAATAGTCGTGAACGAGCATACCCGGTGAACTGAAACATCTAAGTAGCCGGAGGAATAGACATCAACCGAGATTCCCGTAGTAGTGGCGAGCGAACTGGGAACAGCCTAAACCGTTCATGTGCAAGCATTCAGGCGTTGCATGAGCGGGGTTGTACGACAGCCATCTCAGAGCTGAATCTCTGAGCGCGAGTTACAAAATCGATCGCTAGTAGAAGCCGGCTGGAAAGCCGCACCATAGAAGGTGATAGTCCTGTAGACAAAAGCAATCGATCTTGCGGAGCTGTTCGTGAGTAGGGCGGGGCACGAGAAACCCTGTTTGAAACTGGGAGGACCATCTTCCAAGGCTAAATATTCTGTGGAAACCGATAGCGCACTAGTACCGTGAGGGAAAGGTGAAAAGAACCCCTGAAGGGGAGTGAAATAGAACATGAAACCGTATGCCTACAAACCGTGAAAGGCCAATGCGCAAGCAAGGCTAATCGCGTGCCTATTGAAGAATGAACCTGCGAGTTACTTGTAACGGGCTTGGTTAAGGTGTTGAGCCGGAGCCGTAGCGAAAGCGAGTCTGAATAGGGCGTTTTGTCCGTTGCAGTAGACCCGAAACCGAGCGATCTATCCATGAGCAGGGTGAAGCGTGATTAACCTCACGTGGAGGCCCGAACCTGTTGTTGTTGAAAAAACATTGGATGACTTGTGGATAGGGGTGAAAAGCCAATCGAGCTCGGAGATAGCTGGTTCTCCCCGAAATAGATTGAGGTCTAGCGTTACGTGTTAACCCGCGGGGGTAGAGCACTGACAGGGCTAGGGGTCTTACCAGACTACCGAACCCCATCAAACTCCGAATACCGCGGCGTACTGCGTAGCAGTCAGACTGTGGGGGATAAGCTCCATGGTCAAAAGGGAAACAGCCCAGATCAACAGCTAAGGTCCCTAATCGATGCTCAGTGGTAAAGGAAGTCTCGTCGCATAGACAACTAGGAGGTTGGCTTAGAAGCAGCCACCCTTGAAAGAGTGCGTAATAGCTCACTAGTCGAGTGATGGGGCGCCGAAAATGTAACGGGGCTCAAGCATCGAACCGAAGCTTTGGGATTAATCTAATTAATCGGTAGGGGAGCGTTGTAGCGTAGGCTGAAGTGCGACCGTGAGGACGCATGGACGAACTACAAGTGCGAATGCAGGTATAAGTAGCGATAAATGCGGGTGAGAACCCCGCACGCCGGAAGTCTAAGGTTTCCTGAGCAACGTCAATCGTCTCAGGGTGAGTCGGGAGCTAAGTCGAGGCTGAGAAGCGTAGACGATGCACAAGCAGTTCATATTCTGCTACCACCGACGACCGTTTAGACTTTGGCAGACAGTGTTGAAAGACGTAAGATCCGTCTCGGAGATCGCCGGCGCAAGCCAGCGTCTCGCGAGAGATTTTCGTCGAGCGTTAGGAGTGATGAAGGAGCGGTCTATATGACCGTGACTGAAGAACGACAACACGATCGGCGAAAAGATCCGCGACGTTCAGCATCGCCTACCAAAGTCTATGAATTGAGGGGGTCACGCAGGAGGATAAGTCAGCGCACCGATGGATGCGTGCGTTTAAGCAGGTAGGGGGTGTCGTAGGTAAATCCGCGACATATCAACTCCGAGAAGCGAATACGAGGTACTTCGGTACCGAAGTGACTGACTCCACGCTGCCAAGAAAAGCCCCTAAATAGGATCGTAGGTGCCCGTACCGTACACCGACACAGGTAGACTGGCAGAGCATGCTAAGGCGACGAGAGAATCCCTGTTAAGGAACTCGGCAAATTGACCCCGTAACTTAGGGAGAAGGGGTGCCTTCTTTGGTCTAGATTTTACATCGAAAGCTGAGGAAGGCGGCACAGAATAGGTCCAAGCGACTGTTTAACAAAAACACAGGTCTCTGCGAACGCGAAAGCGGACGTATAGGGGCTGACTCCTGCCCGGTGCTGGAAGGTTAAAAGGAGTGGTTAGCGCAAGCGAAGCTGCGAATTGAAGCCCCAGTAAACGGCGGCGGTAACTATAACCGTCCTAAGGTAGCGAAATTCCTTGTCGGGTAAGTTCCGACCTGCACGAATGGAGTAACGACTTGGACACTGTCTCAATGGGGAACTCGGCGAAATTGCAGTACCAGTGAAGATGCTGGTTACCCGCAGCAGGACGGAAAGACCCCGTGAAGCTTTACTGTATCCTGATCTTGGGTTCTGAGACTGTTCGTACAGGATAGGTGGGAGTCGATGATCCAGCGGCGCTAGTCGTTGGGGAGACAACGTTGGGATACCACCCTAATAGTCTTGGAATTCTAACTAGCCGCCATTATCTGGTGGTAGGACATGGTCAGGTGGGCAGTTTGACTGGGGCGGTCGCCTCCTAAAGAGTAACGGAGGCGCCCAAAGGTTCCCTCAGAACGGTCAGAAACCGTTCGTACAGAGTGCATAGGCATAAGGGAGCTTGACTGCGAGACGGACAGGTCGAGCAGGTGCGAAAGCAGGGCTAAGTGATCCGGCAGTACCGAATGGAAGGGCTGTCGCTTATCGGATAAAAGCTACTCCGGGGATAACAGGCTTATCTCCCCCAAGAGTCCACATCGACGGGGAGGTTTGGCACCTCGATGTCGGATCGTCGCATCCTGGGGCTGTAGTAGGTCCCAAGGGTTGGGCTGTTCGCCCATTAAAGCGGTACGCGATCTGGGTTCAGAACGTCGTGAGACAGTTCGGTCCCTATCCGCTGTGGGCGTTGGAAGTTTGAGGGGCGTGGACTCTAGTACGAGAGGACCGAGTCGAACGAACCGCTGGTGAACCGGTTGTCCCGCCAGGGGCATAGCCGGGTAGCTATGTTCGGATCAGATAAACGCTGAAAGCATATAAGCGTGAAACTGACCCCAAGATGATACTTCAATCCCGTAAGGGTGAAGAGCCGTGGTAGACTACCACGTTGATAGGCCGGGGGTGGAAGCACCGCAAGGTGTGGAGCTGACCGGTACTAATAGCTCGGAAATTTTATTAACGCACACAAAAACATTGCTCTCGTGCCACATGGAAGTTCTTCTCTATACAGCTTTCTCCGACGCGATCGGCTCGAGCTCAGGCTCGCCGTCTCGCCGGAGGATCAAGTTTCTGGCGCCCATGGCGGCGGGGTCCCACCCGTTCCCATCCCGAACACGGCAGTTAAGCCCGCCAGCGCCGATGATAGTCGGACCGCAGGGTCCCTCGAAAGTAGGTCGGTGCCAGATTTAATAAACGAAGAAGCTCGTCACACGTCGAAACCGTGGCGAGCTTCTTCCAATTCTACCGCCCCCGCGTTCACTCGTTCTCCGGAGGAAACCGTCCCGTCATGACCCGCGCTCTACGTTTTCTCGCCCTCGCCGGCTTGGCGCTTACATTCGCAATCTGCCTCCCGGGCTTCGCTCGCGCCCAAGACACGACCATATCGGTCGTCGTGCTCCACGCCGAAGCCCTCTACAAGGACGGGAAGTACAAAGAAGCGATCGACGTTCTGACCCAGTATTTGGCGGCGCATCCCTCGGACGCGACCGCGCTGGTCGATCGCGGCGACGACTACCAGGCGCTCCGCGATCAGAAATCGGCGATCGCCGACTACACCGCGGCACTCGCGATCAATCCCGACTTCGCTTATGCGTATGCGTCGCGCTGCCAATCCCGCTACGAGGTGGATCAAGCAACGGCCGCGCTGGCGGACTGCTCGAAAGCGATCGACTTGAGCCCGAAGCTTGCGTATCCGCATCGCGAGCGGGCTATGATTGAGCTCGCCACCGGAAACGGCAAAGCGGCTCTCGCCGACGCAAGCCAAGCGATCGCGCTCGACGCCGACAATCCGTACGGCCTGACGATCCGCTGCCGGATCTACGTGGACCTCGGAGAGTACGAAGATGCGATCGCGGATTGCAGCGGCGCGCTGGCGATCGACCCGGATGAAGAGCTAGCGTTCTTTCATCGCGGACGTGCCGAGATCAAACTAAAGAACTACGACAAAGCCGTTTCGGATTTTACGTCCGCTTTGAAGCTCGACCCGGATGAGACCGGAGCGTATTACTGGATGGGCGTCGCAAAACTTAGTGCCGGCTCGTACGCCGATGCGCTCAAGGACGCCGACAGCTACATCAAATCCAACGGCGACGATGCCGACGGCCACCTCCTTCGGGCCGAGATCGAGCAGAAGCTCGGCAACACGAGCGAGGCGCGCAGCTCGGCGACCACGGCGCTGCGCCACTACCGCATCGACAACGACACGAGCGGTGCCGCCGAGGCGCAGAAGGTGCTCGACGGTCTCGGCGGCGCTACCGCGTCGGGCGTTCAACGCTCGTAAGTACGAATCGCGGGCGAGCAGCTCGAGGCGTACTCGCAATGACGACGCGCACCGTTTTCGCTGCGATGGCGATGCTATTGCTCGCTGCCTGCTCCCGCGGCGGTTCCGGCGGCAGCGCGCAGCCGCACGAGCTTAGGCTCGGAATCGTCAGCGACCCGCATTCCCTCAATCCGCTTTTCGTCACCGCGCAGAGCGACCTGGACATCAGCCAACTCTACCTCGAATCGCTGGTCGGACTCTCGCCCAAGAACGAGCTGATCCCGCTGCTCGCAGATCCCGTGCCCAGTCGCGCCAACGGCGGGATCTCGCCGGACCTCATGACGATCGTTTACCACATGCGCCGCGGCGCACGCTTTGCCGACGGCGTACCGGTGACGTCGAAGGACGTCGCATTCACATATCGGGCGTTTCTGGATCCGCGCAATCCCGTAACATCGTCGGACTCATATCGCCGAATCGCTTCGCTCGAGACGCCGGATGCGTCCACGGTCGTCATTCATCTGAAGCATCCGTGGGTCGCTGCCGTCTCCGAGCTCTTTGCCGTTTCGGATTTTATCGGGGGCATTCTGCCGGCGCATGCGTTCGCGAGCACCGACATCAGCCGCTCGCCGTGGAACGAGAAGCCTTTCGGAAGCGGCCCGTTCGCGGTAGAGACCTGGCGTCACGGCGATCGCATCGAGCTCACCGCCAACAAATACGCCTGGCGCAAACCCTTACTCTCGCGCGTCGTCGTTCGCGTGCTCTCCGATCAATCGACGCTCTTCGTAGCACTTCAGACGCACGACATCGACGTCGCGACGCTTACCGAGGAGCAAATCGCGCCGGCGCGCCGCCTGCCCGGCGTGGTCATCAACCAGACGCTACAGAACCACACGATCTACGTCGAGTATCAAACGCGACGCGCACCCGTATCGGACCCGCTCGTGCGTCGAGCGCTGGTCGAGGCAATCGATCGCGAGCACGTTCGCAACACCGTCTTTCTCGGATTTCAGCCGCTCGCCACCACGGAGATTCCGCCAATCTTTAGCGCGCACGATTCATCCATCCCGGCCTGGAAGTTCGATCCGGGCGCGGCTGCGGCGGATCTCGAACGCGCCGGCTGGCATCTTCGCGACGGCGTCCGCTACAAAGACGGCAAACCGCTGCAGTTGCTCTTCGCATACGTCAGCACGTCGGTGCAAGCACGGCGCTTAGCGACCATCTACCAGGAAGAGTTGGCGCGCGTCGGCATCGACCTCATCGTAAAGGGCTATCCGGCCACCGCTTTCTACGGCGCAGCCTCGAGCGGCGGGATCGAACGCGGCGGCATCTACGATCTAGCGTACACCGAATGGTACGGCGGATCCGATCCGGAGGAGTCGGAGTTCTTCACGTGCGCTAATCTCGCACCGGAAGGCGCAAATACGTCGTTCTGGTGCAACCACGACTATGACAAGCTCTTCGCGCAGCAGATGTCGACGCAAGACGTCAACGCACGCCGCAACATCTTCTTCGCAATGCAGCGCATCGTTCACGAAGATCTCCTCGGCGACTGGCTGGTTACCACCACTGCCTACACCGCAACATCCGCGCGCGTACGAGGCTGGGCCCCGAACATGCTCTTCATGTACGGCAACGGCGAGCAGTGGGATGTGGGGCCGTAGGCGAGCTGCTGATGAGCTCGGGTGTGGTTGGGGTCCATCCGGCAGACGCTCGAAAAACACATCCATGTGTTTTTCTACTTGACTGTTTTTTCAAAACGTTTAAAGGAAGTTCGCCCTCCGGGCTTTTTTGAAAAAATCAGACACTGCCGGATGGACCCCAACCACACCCGAACTCATCAGCAGTCACCTAGCGCTGTGAAAGACGCGCGGGCACGCTGCTATATGTACTTCAGAACCCACGCTTCCCAACGGCGGTAGACGTCCTCAGAGCGAACCGGGTCGCTTGGGAAGTGGCCGTTTACGGGGAAGATGACGAACTGCACGGTCGTTCCCGTAGCACGGACGCTGTGATAGAACTCATATGCGAGCGGCGTCGGTACGCGGAAATCGCCGGCGTCGCTTAGAATCAGCGTCGGCGTTTTGACGTTGCTTGCATACGTCAGCGGCGATTCGTTATTGAACGTGTCCATCAGCGACGGATCGGTCCATGGTGACGGGCCGATGAACTGCGGCGTGAAATCCTTCGCATCGGTCATGGCTGAGTAGCCGATCCAATCGTTGACGGCAGCGCCGGAGACGGCCGCCTTCCAGCGCGTGTCGTGACCGATCAGCCACGACGTCATCAATCCGCCCTCCGACCAGCCGGAGACGGCGATGCGCGACGGATCGATGGAACCGGTCTTGAGCACCGCGGCCAGGCCATCTTCGATATCTTGTCCGGGCACGCTTGCGATGTGCGGTACCGTCGTACGCGCGAATGCGAGGCCGAGGTTGTCGCTGCCGCGATAGTTCGGTTCGAAGACGAACCAGCCGTGCGCTGCTAGGACTTGAGGGAAGCTCGAGAAGGCCGTGTTGCTTGCGGACGTCGGGCCGCCGTGAATGAAAAGGACGAGCGGCGCGCGCATGCCTTTATGCCAGTTCGGCGGCGTAACGAGCACGCCGTCGGGCGAGAATCCGTCCGCGCTCTTCCAAACGATCGAGCGCGCTGCGGCGATCGCGTACTTGTCGATCCAGTCGTTGTAATGCGTGAGGCGAATCGGCCGCGTCGCGTGGGGCGGCAGCAGATAGAGTTCGGTCGGGCGGTCGGGGGCGTTCGCGGTAAACGCGATCGTACCGTCCTTCGCAACGCTAGCCTCGAACCCGGCGAGCGTGCCGAGCGGGGCGATCTCGATGCTGCCGGCTGCGGCGACGCGATAGAAGCGCCGGTTGGTCCCGTCGTTGGCGGCCATCAGCACCGTGTCGTTCGAAGCGAAATCCAGGATATTCACGTTGCGATCGAGGCGTTTGGTAAGGAATTGCGGATGCCGCCCATTCGCATCGGCGAGCGCGACTTCGCTCTGCATCGTCCAATTGGGGTTTGAGAACGAGTAGGCGATATGGCGGCCGTCCGGCGATCGTACCGGGGCATCCTGCGTCGCCGAGAGCGCATCGATCGCGGAGATCGCGCCGCTGTGCACGTCGACGCGAACGATCTCGCGCGCCAAATAGCGATTGGGATGCGCGTTCGGTTTGCTGCGCGTTACGAACAGGCTGTGGCCGTCGGCCGAGTAGGTGAAGCCGCCGGCGACGTTTTGGCTCCAGTGGGGGATGCGGCGCGGCGTTCCGCCGCTCGAAGAGACTTCGTACATCACGTCGGCAACGGGTGCGGCCTGCGCCGTCCATGCCTCGTCGGTGACGTTGAAGGCATCGTCGTGCGCTTCGATGGCTTTTGCGTTGGGCGCCTCGCCGCCGGCGACGTAGGCCAGCGCGCGACCGTCTGGGCGCCAGCGGTAACCCTCGACGCCCCTTTTCTCGTGCGTGAGCTGCAGCGCCTCACCGCCGTCCATTGGAAGGACGAAGAGCTGCGTCGCTTTGTCTTTGTCCGTGCCCGTCACTTCGGTAAACGCGATGGTGCGGCCGTCCGGCGACCACGAAGGATTCGAGACGTGCGCGTCGCGGACGAGCGCGCGGATCGCGTGCGAATGCGTATCGACGAGAACCAGCGTGAACGTGATTTCGTCCTTGGTGAAGTCGCGCTTAGGAACGAGCAGCGCAACGCGCGAGCCGTCCGGCGAGATCTGCGGCGAGGACGGCGCGACGACCTTGCGCATATCTTCCAGTTTGAGGGTCGGTTTGGCCGCGGCGGCCTGCGTGCCGGCACCAAATGCCAGCGCGGCTGCGAGACCGCAGAAGAAGAAGACGCGCTGCATTATTTCATCCACCGATCGAACCAGCCGGTCCAGGCGCGCATGACGCTTTCGATACCGACCGGGTCGGTTGGAAAGTGTCCGTACCGCGGAAACGCGGTGAAGGTGACGGGTACGTGCCGCTCGGCCAATGCGTGATAGAGAATATACGATTGCGAAACGGGTACGCGCTGGTCCCGCGTGTCGCTCAGAATAAGCGTCGGCGTTTTCATCGCTGAAACGTACGTGATCGGGGATTCGGCAGCGTACGCTGCTCGCCCGGCCTTGTCAAACGGAAGCGCGCCGGCCATGAACGTTTGAGCGAAGTTCTCGTTGATGTCGGCCAGCACGGCTTGCTGGTACCAATCGTAGACGCCGGCGCCGGCGACGGCGGCTCGCCAATACGATGCGTGTCCGATCAGCCAGCCGGTCTGCAGTCCGCCGCCGGACCATCCCGAGACGAAGATGCGCGATTCGTCGATTTTGCCGGTCTTGCGCAGCGCATCGACGGCAGCCAGATTGTCGCGTCCGGGGCCGCTCGTGACGTCGCCGACGATCGCCTGCAGAAACGCGTCGCCGAGGTTGTCGCTGCCGCGATAGTTCGGCCGGAACACCATGTAGCCGCGGCTAGCCAGCACTTGATCCATCGGCGCCTCGACGCCGGCAAGATCGCGCGTCGACGTGGAAACGGGACCGCCGTGAATGTCGAGGACCAGCGGATACTTCTTCCCGGCGACGTAGCCGACCGGGTAAGTGAGCACGCCGACGGCCCGCACGCCGAGGTCCGTCGGCCAGCTGAAACGCTTCGCTCTTGCCGAGTTCGAACGAGGCCAGCCACGGGTTCTCGTTGGTGAGGCGCTTCGGTGCCGCCGCGCCCGGCGGTAAATAGTAGATCTCCGCAAAGTCGGTTGCGGTCACTCCGACGAACGCGATGCCGCCGTCGTTCGCCACGTCCGCCTGCGCGATATCCACGTCGCCGAGCTCGAGCTTGTGCGAGCCTTTTGCGTCGAGGACCCACGCGACGCTGCGAATCCCATCGGCGGTCTCGACCAGAACGCCCGAGTCGTGCGGCAACCACGCCGCGCCGTGAACGTTGCGGTCAATGGTTTTCGAACCGAACGCTTCGTGCCCGTCCGCCAGCGTCCGGATCGATTCGTCGTTCGTCAAATAGATGCTGGTGTGACGCGGCGCCGCGACCGCGATGAATTTGCCGTCCGGCGAAATGACGGGATTTGAATCGGTGCCGTAGCCGAGCGGCGCGTCGGTCGCAGCCTTGACGTCGTGCACGTAGGTCGTTTGCGTGACGAAGTGCGCGAAGATCGGATCGGGCTGGCGCTGGTAGTAGATCTTCGTGCCGTCGCGCGACCATACGGGTTCGCTGGTTGCGACGATGCTCCACGTTCCGGACGTGAGCCGCGCAGCGTGGGCGCCGTCCGCGTCGACCATCCACAGATGTTGCGGCATCGGCGTCTCGCGTGTGAGGTAATCGTTGTCGGTGATGACGACGGCGTCGAGCGGTTTCTCTGCGTCGGGTTTCTTCGGCGCCTCGTCCTGCGCCACGTACGCGAAGGCGTGCGAGTCGGGCCGCCAGGCGAAGCTCGTGACGCCGCTCGCGGCGTCGGTCACCTTGAGCGAGTCGCCGCCGTTCATCGGAAGAACGTAGATCTGCGCGGGCTTTCCGCGTTCCGGGTCGGCTAGGTAGGCGAGTGCCGAACCGTCCGGCGCCCACCGTGGGGAGGACACGCCGATACGGTCGCGCGTGAGGACGCGCGGCGCGCCGCCTTTCGTGTCGACCATGACCAGCTCGGTGTCGCGGCGGTCGTTCTTCCAATCGATCTTGGAGCGAACGTAGACGATGCGCGAGCCGTCCGGTGCGACGGCCGGTGAAGTGACGGCGACGAGTTGGCGCAGATCTTCAAGTTCGAGTCCGCGGGCCGCGGCGACGGCCGGCAGAGCGGCGCAGGCGAGGATCGACGCCGCGCAAAGGGTCCGCCGAAAACGTTCCATGCGATGTTTGGGGTTCGTCTCTACGGCGCGGCTACCCGCTCGAATTCCCTCCGAAACGCATCCGGATCGAGGTTGGTTTGTGCGGCGAGCTTCGCAAGGCGTTCGCCCTCGAAGTCACCCTCCTCGAGGCGCACCATGTAATCGCGCGCGACGCGATAGGCCTCGGAGGTGATGTCGACCAGCCGGGTGCGGATGCGGCCAGTCTTGGGGTCGAGAAGCTCGTCGAGCGCGACCGGGGCCACGTGGCCGCCCGAAAGCGCGATCAGCGCGCCGCTGCCGCCGCCGACCAGATAACGAACCGCGCCGTATCCGAGCGTGCGGGTGTAGTCGACGTCGAACGAAACCGGCTTCGCGCAGCGCAGCTCGTACCCGATGTCCTTCGCGAGAACCGTCGCATCGATTCCGATCTCTGCGAGGCGCCGGCGCACGCCGTCCCGCAGAACGCTGCCGATCGGAACGTCGGCGATGCGGATGTGCCCGAATGCGTCGCGTTCGACGCCCTCGAGCGTAGCCAGCGCGCTCGCTGGAATGCCTTCGACGATTCCCTCGGCAACGACCGCGATGCCGTGCTGGCGCCCGAACGAGCGGCGCTTGACGATCGCGCCGACGATCGTATCGACGACCAGCGCAACGTCGAGCCCATCCGGAAACTCCTCCGGCAAAACGGCGAGCGTCGCGCCGGCGGCTTTGCACATTCCGAGCGCGAGCGAACCCGACTTGCGGCCCATACTGACGACCACATACCAGCGTGCGGTCGTGCGCGCGTCCTCCATGAGACTCTCGAGAATGCCCGCGCCGACCGAACGCGCGGTCTCGAAGCCGAACGTCGGCGCGTTGTCCGGCAATGGAAGATCGTTGTCGATCGTTTTCGGAACCGTCACCACGCCGATGCGTCCGCGCATTCGTTCCGCGATCTTGGTTGCGCCGTAGGTCGTGTCATCGCCGCCGATACAGACGAGGTAGCGAAGACCGAGTGCATCGAGCGAAGCGACGCAGCGGTCGAGCGTTGCCTCGTCGGCGGCGGGGTTGGTTCGCGAGGTACGCAGGATCGAACCGCCACTCGTGTGGATGCGCGAGACGTGATCGAAGGTCAGCTCGACGGTTTTCGGCGTTCGTCCCGCAGCGAGATCGCGGTAACCGTCGTAGATGCCGAGCACACGCAGTCCGAAATTGAAGCCTTCGATCGCCGCCGAAGCGATGACGCCGTTGATGCCCGGCGCCGGGCCGCCGCCGACGAGGATTCCAATCGTATCTTGCATAGCGCGCCGGTTACGGACGAACGCGATAGATGACGCCGTTTTGATCGTCGGCCACGAACAGACTGCCCTTCGATCCGACCGCGACCCCGGTCGGCCGCCCGCGGCGGCTCGTACCGCCTTCCTGAAGGCCGCCGATGAACGTCGTCCACTGTTTCGTCGGAGTGTTCCAGTCGACCGGTTTCGCGGGGTTATCTCCGATCATCGGGACGAAGACGACCTGCGAGGCTGCAGCTGACGCGCCGCCCGGGGTCGTATGCCACGAGCCGTGGGCCGCGGCGAAGATGCCGCCGCGGTACTGCGATGGAAACGCATACGCGCCCGTCTGATCGATCGGATAGAATGCCGCGCCGATGATCGTCGAATAGGCGTCCAGTTCGATCAGCGGCTCGACCGTTTTCGAGCAGTCCGCGCCCGTAGTATAGGCGTGGTGGTTTTCTTCGCACTCCGGCCAGCCGTAGTCCGCGACACCAGGATGCGACGAGAGGTCGTCGATGTATTCGTACGGGTGGCGAAACGGGAGATCGTCCTGGCCGGCGCCGCCGACCCACACGTGGCTCGATGCCGGGTTCGTAAAGATGGCGATGCCGTTGCGAATGCGCGTGGCGCGCTTTGTGAAACCTTTGCCGCCCGGCATCATCGTGTAAATCGATGCGCGCGTCGGGTCGATTTCGGTGCAGGCGTTGCACGAAGATCCGATGCTTGCGTACACGAGGCCGTCCGCGTACGTAACCGACGTCGACGTGTGCACGTCGCCATCGCTGCCTGGCGGAATGCCGCCAGTGCGCACGCTTGCGATGCGACGAACGCTCTCGGCGCGCTGATCGCCGCTTGTGTATCGGGTCGCCCAGACACCGTGCGTCGTCGCGATGAAAATTTCGCAGCGAGCCGCCGCAAACGCGACGCCTTCGGCTTCTCGGTCGTTCACCGTTGCAAAGACGTGCGGTGCGCCGGCGGATTTGCCGGTGGTGCTTTCGGCGTTCGGGATGATGTAAACGTCACTGCCGCCGGTGCCGACCAGCAGATCGCCGTTGGGCAGCGCGGCGAGTTCGCGGGCGGTGCCGACTTGTGCGATCCTTTGAATGTGGAAGCCGGACGGAACCGTGAGGCCTTGCGGCTCGGAAGGCTGCATACCGTCGGTCGTCGTGCTAGGTTTGCCCGAACAGCCGGGCGCTCGCGGCGCCGCATCGATATCGGAGGCGTTTCCAACCGAAGTGCTCGAAGCCGACGGCCCCGCCGCACATGCCGCCAGCAGTGCCAGCGCACAAGCGCAAACCAGAGCTGGAACTCGAATCATCCGCAAACGCCTCCGTCTTTTCAAGAGTTACCTGGTTCGGCAGAAAACATCGCGCCACTCCCCGAAGGAACGAAGCGATATGGCGTTCGCTTACGATGCGGTGCTTTTCGACCTCTATGGAACGCTCGTCGACGACGTCGGCGAGCCTGCTGCCGGCGTGCACGATCTGCTCGCGGCATTGGAAGGTGCGCGCTGGGGCGTAGTGACGTCGTGTCCGCGCCGGTTGGCCGAGCGGCTCTTGTCCCTCGGCGCGATTGACGTACCGTTGCTGGTGGGCGCCGATGACGTGGTGGCAAACAAGCCGGCGCCCGACGGCTATCTGTTGGCAGCCAAGCGTCTCGCGGTGGAACCGAAAAAAACGCTGGTCATAGAGGACAGCGTTTCTGGGATCTCGGCCGGCCTTGCGGCCGGTATGGACGTGGTCGCTATTCTTCGAGGCCGCGCGCCCGATATGGGGCACGCGGCGACGTTCTCGGTGAAGGATCTCGCGGCGCTTCGGCTGACGGTCGCCGGCGACGAGATCCAACTCGAAGGAGTCTAGAGTCTAAGCGCTCGGCGGAACCGGCTGTTGCTGCGGCGGCTGCTGCGGCGGTACCGGCGAGCCCTGGTACGGCGGCTGTCCCTGCGGAGCTTGGCCCTGCTGTTGCTGTTGCTGCTGCAGGCGCTGCTGGTGCTGCTGAGCGCGCTGGACCTGGAGCGCGGCTCGCTCCTGTTCGTATTGGGCTTGCTGCTGCGGGGTCAGGATGCTGAGGATCTCCTGGCGCAGTTCCTTCATGCCCTTGCGATCGCGCGGGCTTCCCTCAGGGTGCGTTTGCGCGAAGGAGTTGATCAGCGACGTGATCTGCGCTTGCTGCGGAGCCGTAATGCCGAGGTTCCCGAATATCCGGCCGAACTGGGCCTGAAGCGCATAGACGCTGGGGGTCGTGAGGTTTCGCGGACCCGGTTGGCCCGGTGCGCCTGGCTGTTGCGGCTGCTGTTGCTGCTGCTGTGGGTTGTATGGCGGTTGCGGCGATTGCTGCGCCGAAGCGGCGAGGGGCAGGGCAAGCGACGCGGCAAGAGCCCCAGCTATCAGAAGGTGGATCGATCTCATACCCACGATTCTACCGCGGCACGGCAAGTTCGCGGGTGAACGGGCGATTAGGACGAGAGGGAGCATGCAGGAACTTGTGTCGTACACCGAGCGGGTGAGCGTCATGACGGAAAAGCGGTACGAGATCCGGGACATTACCGACGAGGTCGAACGGGTCCGGGCGGAGGCCGGGCTGTGGGACGGCTACGTGCTCGTGAGCACGATGCACATCACCGCGAGCGTCTTTGTAAACGATCACGAGTCCGGGTTATGGCACGACATCATGGCATGGCTCGAGGAACTCGCTCCCGCTCGACCGGACTACAAACATCACCTCACCGGCGAAGATAACGCCGACGCGCACTTGAAGCGAATGCTCTTGGGTCACCAGGTGCTCGTTCAGGTAACGGAGGGGGTTCTCGATCTCGGACCATGGGAGCGCGTCCATTACGGCGAATTTGATGGGATGCGCCCGAAGAAAATTCTGTTCAAGGCGATGGGGATCGGAAACGCGTGACTGTAGGCAGCTTCCTTCGGATGCCGGAAGTCGCCGTGGGTATGGGGCGATGACGCAGCGATTCACTGTGCCGGGCAACGCGGAGAGAAATTTCCGCGCCTTGCTGGAGTCGGCTCCCGACGCTATGGTGATTGTCGATCCCATGGGCCGCATCGTTTTGATCAACGCTCAAACCGAGCGCCTCTTCGGATACGGTCGCGACGAGCTGCTCGGCCGGCCCGTCGAGGTTCTCGTGCCGCCGAGATTCCGCGCAAATCACGTCGGGCACCGAGGCGGTTTCTTCAACGATCCACGACCGCGAGAGATGGGTGCCGGTCTGGAACTCTTCGCACTGCACAAAGACGGACGCGAGTTTCCGGTCGAGATCAGCCTCGGCCCTCTCGAGACCGAGGAGGGTACGCTCGTATCGAGTGCCATCCGTGACGTCACGGAACGCAAGCGCATCGAACAAGCCTTGCACGAAAAGAACGTTGAGCTTGAGACGGCAAGTCTCGCAAAGGACCGTTTTCTTGCCAGCATGAGTCACGAGCTGCGTACGCCGCTCAACGCAATTCTCGGATTCACTGGAACGATGCTGATGAAGCTTCCGGGGCCGTTGAACGAAGAACAAGAGCGGCAATTGCAGACCGTGCGGTCCAGTGCGCGCCATCTCCTTTCGTTGATCAACGACATCCTCGATTTGGCCAAGATCGAATCGGGCAAGGTCGAGTTTCAGTTTCGGCCGGTCGTCCTGCAGGAGGTCGTGCGCGAAGTTTCGGTTGCGCTGCGAACGATGGCTGAAGGTAAAGGCCTGCGCTTCGACCTCGTCGTGCCCGAAGAAGATATCGTCGTTTTGACCGACCGCCGCGCGCTCCACCAAATACTGCTCAATCTTACCAGTAACGCGATAAAATATACCGAGAGCGGGGCCGTTCGGGTCGAGGCCAAGCTGGTCGCGCGACACGAGGGTAACGTCGTCGACGTTTCCATTATTGATACCGGCGTAGGTATAAAAGAGGAAGACCAGCCTCGTCTCTTTCAGGCATTCGAACAGGTCGATGTGTCGAACACGCGACGCTTCGAAGGAGCCGGACTCGGGTTGTTCCTGAGCCAGAAACTTGCGACGCTGCTTCACGGCCACTTGCACTTCAGTAGCACGTTCGGCGCAGGAAGTACGTTTACGCTGGAGCACCCGATTTGAATATGCCGGCGAATATTTTACTGATCGAAGACAATGCTGCAAACCTCGAGCTGATGTCCTACCTCCTCAAGGCGTTCGGCTACGTGCCGGCGGAGGCGGCGGACGGCGAGGCCGGGCTGCGCCTAGCCCTCGACAACGCCTACGACCTGGTACTCACGGACGTTCTGATGCCTCACCTCGACGGTTATGAGCTACTGCGGAGGCTGCGTTCCGATCCACTGAAGCGATCGACGAAGGTCGTCGCGGTGACGTCGCTCGCTATGGTCGGCGACCGCGAGCGCATTCTCGCCGCCGGCTTCGACGGTTACATTGCCAAGCCGCTCGATCCCGAAACGTTCGTGCGCGATATCGAACGATTCTTACCGGCCAGCGATCATTCGAGCGGCGAGCCGGAACGCACGGGAGCAAACTAATGGCTGCGATTCTCGTCGTTGACGACGAACCCGCCAACCGAAGCTTGCTCAAGGCGATTCTCGCTCCGGCGGGCCACGTCGTCTATGAGGCTTCGCGCGGTGACGAAGGGTTGGCGCTCGCCCGCCTGCACCAGCCGCAACTCATCGTCCTCGACCTGCATATGCCGGGAATGGACGGACCCGAATTCGTGCGCAAGCTGCGCTCCGAACCCGCGATCGCCGGCACTAAGCTCGCGCTCTACAGCAGTACGAGTTTGAGCCCGCCGTTGCAAGATTTCATGACCGTCGCGCGTATCTCGTGCCTGATTCCCAAGCCCGGTGAGCCCGAGGATGTATCGCGGATCATCGAGGCGGCGCTCGCGTCTCCTTAGGACGCGGCTAAACGTTCGCTTTGCGAACCGGTAAGGCGCTGCCACGCGAGCGCCTGCGGGCGCACCGTGCAGACCGGCACTGCGCTGCGACGCAACACGCTCTCGGCGACGCTGCCGAGAAAGAGCCGGCCGAGTCCGCGGCGTCCGTGCGTGCCGAGCACGATCAAGTCCGCAGTAACGTCGCGGGCGGATTCGAGCAGTTCTTCGCACGTATCGCCATACCGCAGGAGCGAGCGCACGGGTACGCCGGAACTTTCGGCTTCGTCGAGCGTGTGCTCGAGGAGCTGGATGGCTTCGCGCGAGGCGGTCGCCATGAAGTGGTCGGGGTCGTACCCGTACTCCGCTCGCGACCAGCGCATCACGTTTGGATCGACGACCGTGCAGAACACGACTTCCGCGCCTTCTGCGCGCGCGACCGCGAGCGCGCAACGACCGGCTTCGGTCGACGCCTCCGAGCCGTCGCATGCAACGAGGATGGTCGCGAGATTCGACGCCACGATGGCGGCTTCACGAACGACGAAAACGGGTACGTCGGAAACTCGAAGTACCGCTTCGGCAACGCTTCCGAACGCGAGCCGGGAGACGCCGGATCGTCCGTGGGTTCCAAGGACGATCGCGTCGGCGGAAATCGCGCGTGCGCATTCTAGAATTACTCGCGTAGGCGGTCCTTCGAGAACTACGGTCTTCGCACGCACCCCTTCCCGTTCGGCCCGGTCTGATGCGGATGCGAGAACGGCATCGGCTTCTTCCTCGATGGCATGTACGAGTGGGTATGGGTCGATCGCACCGTAGGGCCCACACGCCCTAGCGGCGATGGCGCCTCGGTCGAAAGCGAATGCAATCGTAACCTCTGCGGCGCGTTTTTTCGCGCGATGAAGTGCGAAATCCAGCGCGGCGCTTGAGGCTTCGGACCCGTCGACGGCAACGAAAAGTTTTTTGAAATGCATTATTTTTACCTATCTCGAACGAATCGTGCAAACCGGCAGATGACTGGAGCGCAGCACGCCCTCCGCGACACTGCCGATGATGAAGCGTGGAATGCCGCCTCGACCGTGCGTTCCGAGTACGATGCAGTCGGCACTTGCCTTTTCTGCCTCGGCGACGATCCCGGCTGCGGCATCGCCGATGCAAATGATGCTGTCGACGGGTGCGCCGAACGCCGCTGCTCGCGCGCATTCGGCATTGAGTTCGGCCCGACCGTGATCCTCGAGCTCCTTCGCGAGAAACGCGCTGCGGTCGAGATCGCCCCAGTGGCTCGGGGGCTCGACGACGTTGCAGAGCGTTATCCGGCAGCCTTCTACACGTGCGAGCTCCGCGGCAAACGTGACGGCCGCATGAGACGCGGGCGATCCGTCGACGGCGACGAACGCGTGCGACAGGGCCCGTCGGCTCGGGAGTTTCTCGCACGCTTGCGTTACGACGAAGACCGGCACGTTGGCCCCGCGGATAACGTGCTCAGCGGTGCTTCCAACCGTCATCCGATAAAGACCGCGCCGCCCGTGCGTGCCCATGACGATGAGATCCGCGGAGATGCTGCGAGCGAGTTCCAAGATTTCCTGGCCGGCCGGGCCATCGAGTTTCGCGCGCCGGATCGGAACGCCGGACGCGCGAACCGACGCTTCGGCGGTGCCGAGAACGGCCTCGGCTTCGTCATCGAGCGCCTGCAAGACGGGCGTCGGGTCCGAATACGCATACGGCGTTGCCGTGACCACCGCAACCGGCAGCCGGTTTACGGCGAACGCGACGACGATCTCGGCCTTATGGAGGAGCGCCCGCTCGATCGAAAATTCGAGCGCGCGGGCGGAAAGATCCGAGCCATCGACCGCGACCAGTATCGTTTGAATGGGCACTTGCGCTCCCTTGAACGGCTGTTGAGTCCATCGTGCCATGGCGATGGGAAGGGGCCGGGAAAAGCCCTTCTCAAAGCTTTCCGATTCGGCGGTTACCTTTCTGGTATGCGCAGTATAACGGTCACCCAACGGGCCAACGTCCCCTTCAGCCGCTCGGTCGATCTGGCGGAGCAGTTCTTCAAACGTCCGCACCGCCTCGCCGTTGGGCCAGGAAAGCTTCTACGCGCCGCCGTCGTCCAAGAATCGGCGCAGGTACGCGACGTTACCGACGGCACGATGGTACACGAAGCGCTGATGGTCATTTGGCAAGCGCGTTTGCGGTTGCCGCTGCCGGACTTCCACGGACTGTTAACCGTTCGCGTGAGGGCGCCGGGAACCGAGGTAAACATCCAGGGATCCTACGTACCCCCGTTCGGAATCGCCGGGCAATTGTTCGATTCCGTGATCGGCCGTCGCATCGCGCGCGTAACCTTCCAGAAGCTGCTTGACGATGTTTGCGCCTACCTCGAAGCCCAGTATGACAACGAGCGCGCCGCGCGCAACGCGGCCGTAGCGAGTTCGCCGTAAATATCGCGGCCGTGGCCCCCGCCGAAACCTCGGAGCTCGAGCTGATCGATGCCTACTGGCGCGCCGCGAACTACCTGAGTGCCGGTCAAATCTATCTGCTCGACAATCCACTCCTACGCGAACCCCTGCGCCTGGAACACATAAAACCGCGCCCGCTGGGGCACTGGGGCACGTCGCCGGGACTGAACCTCGTCTACGCGCACATGAATCGCCTTATCCGGCAGCTCGACCTCGACGCGATTTTTATCGCGGGACCGGGACACGGCGGTCCGGCGGTGATTGCCAACGCCTATCTGGAAAAGGCGTACACGGAGCGTTATCCTCTGGTCACGCAAGACGAAACCGGCATGCGCCGCTTATTCCGCCAATTTTCGTTCCCAGGCGGAATTCCCGAGCCATGCATCGCCCGACGCACCCGGTTCGATCCACGAGGGCGGCGAGCTCGGATATAGTCTTTCGCACGCATTCGGCGCCGCGTTCGACAACCCAGGACTTCTCGTTTGCGCGGTCGTCGGTGACGGCGAAGCCGAGACCGGCCCGCTGGCTGCAAGCTGGCACGGCAACAAGTTCCTCAATCCGCACCGCGACGGCGCCGTGCTGCCGATCCTTCACTTGAACGGATACAAGATCTCCGGACCGACGGTCCTTGCGAGAATCGACGACGACGAACTCGTCGCGCTCTTTCGCGGGTATGGGTACGAACCGCTCGTCGTTGAGGGCGACGAGCCGATGGTGGTTCATGCGCTGCTCGCCACGGCGCTCGAGGCTGCGGTCGCGCGAATCGCATCGATCCAAGGCGACGCACGCTCGCGCGGGGTCACGCGCCGGCCGCGTTGGCCAATGATCGTGCTGCGCACGCCGAAGGGCTGGACTGGTCCGAAAGTGGTCGACGGGCTGCCCGTGGAGGGAACGTTCCGCGCACATCAGCTGCCGATCATCGGATTCCAGAACAAGCCCGAGCACATTGCGCAACTGGAAGCCTGGATGCGTTCGTATCGCCCGGCGGAGTTGTTCGATGAAAACGGGCGGCTCGTCGAGGGCATGGCCCGTCTCGCCCCGGTTGGATCGCGTCGCATGAGCATGAATCCGCACGCGAACGGGGGCGAACTGCTGCGCGAACTCGTCATGCCGGATTTTCGCGCCTATGCCGTACCGGTTGCCGAGGCCGGAGCCGCCGACGCGGCCGCAACTGCCGAAGCCGGTAAACTCCTGCGCGACGTGATGGTGGCCAACCCTGAGAATTTTCGCGTCTTTGCACCCGATGAGACGGCGTCGAACCGCCTCGACGCGCTCTTCGAGGTCACCGACCGCTGCTCGACGGCACGGACGATCCCGACGGACGATCACGTGTCGGCCGGCGGACGGGTCATGGAAATCCTGAGCGAGCATACATGCCAGGGGTGGGCCGAAGGGTATCTGCTGACCGGGCGGCACGCCGTCTTCAGTTCGTACGAAGCGTTCGTTCACATCGTCGATTCGATGTTCAACCAGCACGCCAAATGGCTGGAAGTCTCGCGCAAGATCGCGTGGCGCAGGCCGATCGCTTCACTAAACTATCTGATTACGTCGCACGTCTGGCGCCAAGACAACAACGGCTTCACGCATCAGGATCCGGGGTTTCTCGACGTCGTTGCCAACAAAACGGCCGACGTCGTTCGGATCTATCTCCCGCCCGATGCGAATACGCTGCTTTCGGTGATGGATCACTGCCTGCGGAGTAAGAACTACGTAAACGTCGTGGTTGCGGGAAAACACCCCGAGATGCAATGGCTCGATATCGATGCCGCGATCGCGCACTGTGGGGAAGGCATCGGAATCTGGCCGTGGGCCAGCAGCGATGCCGGGCAAGACCCGACGTCGTGATGGCCTGCGCCGGCGATGTTCCGACGCTCGAGACGCTCGCGGCGGTCGATCTGTTGCGCGAGCGCCTACCCGAAATGCGCGTCCGCGTCGTGAACGTCGTCGACCTGCTCGCACTCCAGCCACAAAGCGTTCATCCGCACGGCCTTTCCGATGAGCAGTTTGACTCGATATTTACGACCGATACGCCCGTAGTGTTCGCATTCCACGGCTATCCGGCGCTCGTACACCGATTGACGTACCGGCGAAACGGCCATGCGAACCTGCACGTCCACGGGTACCGCGAACGCGGAACGACGACGACGCCGTTCGACATGACCGTGCTCAACCAAATCGACCGGTTTCATCTGGCTGCCGACGCGATCGACCGCGTTCCGCGCCTTCGCGACCGGGCCGGGCACGTACAGCAGTGGCTGCGTGACAAACTCGCCGAGCATCGCGCGTATGTCGAGAAGCACGGCGAGGATATGCCGGAGATCCGCGACTGGCGCTGGCACCGCGCCGTACGCGGCGAATGAACGTCCTCAGCGTCAACGTCGGCTCGTCGTCGCTGAAATGCTCGCTTCACGACCTCGGCCGCGGCGAGCATCGCCTCTATGCGCAGGAGTTTCAAGCCCCGCCGCCCCCCGGCTCAATTGATGACGCGTTGCGCGAGGCCGTGAAGGCAACCGCCGCGCTCGAGGTTCCGATCCATGCCGTCGGCCATCGTTTCGTATTTGGCGGGCGGATCGCGGAGACGTCGATACTCTCGCACGAGGTCGTCCGTGCAGTGGAGGATGTCGCTGCGCTCGATCCGCTGCACACGCCGCAAGCGCTGCGCGCGTATCGCGCCTTCGAACGCGCGTTTTCGGATGCCGTACAAGTGGCGGCCTTCGATACGGAATTTTTCCGAAGCATTCCGTCGGTTGCGCGCATTCTGCCCCTCCCGCAAGACGACCCGCTGCTGCGGCGCTACGGCTTTCACGGTCTCTCCTACGAGTACGTTGCGGGCGTCTTGGGCAAAGAGCGTCGCGGACGAACCGTCGTCGCGCACCTCGGCAGCGGTTCCAGCCTGGCGGCCCTCAAGAATGGTGAGCCGGTCGATATGACGATGGGCTTTAGCGCGCTCGGCGGCCTGCTGATGGCTACTCGGCCGGGCGACCTCGATCCGGGCGTGCTGCTGTATCTCTTGGAGCGCGGCGGATACGACGCTGCGTCCCTCCGCGAAATGCTTGAGACGCGAAGCGGCCTCCGCGCGTTGGCGGGTACCGGGAGCGTACGCGACATCTCTGCGGCCGCGGAAGCCGGCGACGAGACCGCGACGTTCGCGCTGGCCTGCTATGCGCGCTCGATCGCCAAGGGCATCGGAGGGCTCGCCGTCGTCCTTGGCGGACTCGACCGCCTGGTTTTTACCGGTGGGGTTGGCGAAGGCGATCATGGCGTGCGCTCGGCCGTCGTCCGCTCGCTAAACTCCCTAGGAGCGAGGCTCCAAAAAGACCACAACCGCGCCGGGCGCACCGTCATTTCGAGCGGCCGATCGACGATCGGCATACGCATCGTGGCCACCGACGAGAATCTCGTCGTCGCCCGGCACGTCAGGAGATGCGTTGAGCGCTCGTCGCCTGCACCGATTGAGAAGCTGCGGTGAAGGGACGTTCCTAACCAATTCCCAGCCGAATTGCAGCATAAGGCCATGACAAACATCCTTCAGCGCCTACCCGTCGCTTGCCCATATCACCTGGCCGAGCAGTATCTTGCCGAAATCGTTGGCCTCTCGCTGCCGACGGCAAAGTCGATCGAATCGATCTCCGATCGCCGCTCGACGTTTTGGATCACCGCTTGGTGCGGCTCGTGAAGGAAGTCGACGTCACGTACAGCCGCGGCGAAGACTACCGATGCACTTCGATCAAGTGTGGATCGTCAATTTGGAAGCCGCACGGCGGTGGCCCGTACCCCGCATTTTCGGGTACGCTGACGGTCCGTTCCGACGAAGACTATACCGGTTGCATTCTGGACCTCGCCGGCGCGTACGAGCCCCCGATGGGGGCCGTTGGGGCTGCGTTCGACGTCGTGGTCGGTTCGCGGCTCGCTGCCGGTTCGGCCGCCGAGCTTCTGCGGACGCTCGGAGAGCGTCTCAAATCAAGGTATCGCGAGAACGAAGAGTCGAAGAAGGCCGCGCAATGAGCCGCTCGATCGAACTTCACACGTCGCTCGACATACCCGCGGCGCTCGCGCGCACCGAGTGCTGCGCATCATGACTGCGATTCACGATCGCAAGCCGCCGTATGAGGACGCCGCTCTGCACGTCGGATTGCACGACCTGCGCCTGCCGGTTCCCGCGAGATCGCCGTCCCGATCGAAGCTTCCGTGCAAGGACGGCCGTTCCAGTACGAGTGCACGCTGAAGATCGAAGCCGCGAACGGGCAAAACCTATTTCCGAAGTTTGCGGGGAACGTGAACGTTTCGGCGCTCGGCGAAAGCGCGTCGGAGCTGTGGCTGCAAGGGCGCTACGAGGTGCCGCTCGGCGGCATTGGTGCGGCCATCGACGCCACGCTTATGAATGGCGTCGCGGAACGCTCGCTGTCCGCCTTCCTCGACGTACTATCGGGCGCGATCGTCGACAACGTGAAGCGGAATCAGGAGCACGACGTTAGTCGCCGGCGTGCACAATCGGGAGCGTGACGGTAAAGGTTAGGAAGCTGCCGCCGATCGCTACCCTAGTTACTCCCTTTGCCCGCAACAGAGCGCGCGGTGCTACGGTTCCCTCCCGCAGGCCCGATATCTTGAAAGCCAGATCCTCACCGGGAGCGTGAGAATCGATCTCGATAACGCCGTTCGGTTGCGCGAATCGAATGCTGCCGACGAGTGTGTACGGAACCGAGTTGCGCGCAGCGCTCCGCGTCGCCGTGCGCGATACCGGAACAGCGGTTGACGACCGCTACCGACTTCGGTGTCGCAAGGCTCGAGAACATCGCCGATTGCATCTCCACGAGCTGGAACAGATCGATCGCTTGAGCCGGCTGCGACACGCTTTCCTCGGCGTTCGGCTGCTGCCGCAGGTCGTCTAAAAGTAGGCTTGCCTCGGAAAGGGCATCGCTCATGCCCTTCAACCGATCGGGCGTTGCCGGGAGTATCTCGTCGATTATCGCTTCGAGGTTGGCGCGGACGATGGACAGCGCGTTGCCGATTTCGTGACGAAGGTAGCTGTCGGCTTTGCGGCGCTGCTCTTCGTGATGATGGAGTTCCGAAACCAGACCGAACAGTCGGGCGGCCACGGCGTCGTCCAAGGTCTCCAACGTGGCTTTAGCGCCGAGCCAATCGCGCAACGTTGCCAGGTCGAGGACGTGCAGGAGTTCCGGGTCGGTCACGGCGCGATGAGCTTATAGCCGATGCCGTACACGGTGTGGACGTAGGTCGGTTCGTCCGGAGCCGGCTCGATCTTCTTTCGAAGGTTGTTGATGTGGCGGTCGAGCGTACGCTCGTAAATCGAACCGTCGTCGTGAAGTGCGTCTAATAGTGCCGCGCGCGTAAACACGTGCCCCGGATTCATTGCCAGCACGTGCAGAATCCTAAACTCGGTCGGCGTGAGATCCACCGTTTCTCCGTCCACGCGAACCTCATAGGCATCGAGATCGATATCGAGGCCTTGAATCCGGATGAGGTTCGACTTTCCCTTCGATTGCTTGTCCGCCATGCGGCGCATAACGGCGCGAACGCGAGCGACGACCTCCCGCGGCGAAAACGGTTTGGTCACATAATCGTCGGCGCCAAGCTCCAGGCCGACGATCCGGTCGACTTCATCGGTGCGCGCCGTCAACATGATCGCCGGCGTCCGCACGCCGCCTTCGTTGGCAGCCCGAAGAATCTTGAGGCCGCTCCCGTCGGGCAGCGTGATGTCCAAAATCATGATGTCCGGCGAGGTGGCGCGGTACGCATCGATGCCGTCGTGAAACGTTGCCGCATACGTGACGGCGTACCCTTCACGCTGAAGGTAGGCCGTCAACACGTCGCCGATCTCGCGTTCGTCGTCGACGACGAGCACGTGCTTACCGGCGGAAGCGGCGTCGGTCACGTTACCACGTTCGCATGCCGGGCGCGAGGAAGCCTGGGTGATGGATCAACTCGACGACCGGGCCGGAATACGCGACGACCGCCAGTACCAGTGCGACGACACCCCAGCGATAGAGGTGCTGAAGGATCGGCGGCGTGGGATCGGGGAGGTCCGATGGAACCGCGAACTCGGCGTGAAGATCGTGCGTCTTTTCGTTGGCGAACAGCGTCCCGATGGCAACGATGACGAACTGCACGATGCTGATGAAGAGAATCGCGCCGCCGGCAGCAGCCAGAGCATGTAGGGCTGCCAGGCGTTCGCAGTCTGGGCGCCCATGTAGCGACCTCGGCCGTACGGCGCGGTGCTCCGAGCAGCCCGGCGTAGTGCATGGATAGCGACATTACGAGCATTCCGACAAACCAGATGCGCGTTTGCCATAAGGCTAAATTCCGGATTCCATAGCCGCCGTCCTGTCAGCCGGGGGATCAGCCAATACGCCGCGCCCATGAACGTCAGCGCGACCGGACCGCCGACGGTCACGTGGAAGTGCCCAACGATCCAAATCGTATTGTGCACGACCGAATCCATGTCGTACGAAGCGTTGATCAATCCGCCGAAGCCGCCGAGAATGAAGAGGAGCATGCCGTAAGCGGCACCGCAGAAGACCGGGTCGTTCCAGGGGAGGCTTCGAATCGTCCCAGGAATCCGGTCTCGCCCCGCTTACGTGCCGCGATTTCGAACGAGGCGAAGATGGCGAACGCGGTGAGGAACGACGGAATCGCAACGCCATACGTCAGTACGGTATGGAGGACTTCGACGTCGGCGCGATGCCGGGTTCCATGAACTGGTGATGTATCCGACCGGCGTGGAGAGCAGTAAGAGCATGACGAACGTGAGCCGGGTGAGGCCGTCGCTAAAAACTGTTGCCTTGATAGCGCGTTCGGACGATGTTGTATCACACGATGTAGGCGCCGATTATCCAGAAATGACACGCGCGGGGTGCCGAAATACCGAGAAGAGCATCCGCGTGATCATCGACGTCGCATCCGGCGTCGACCGAACGAACCACGGGACCATGAATCCGAGCATCTCGACCGCTACGCCCAGCGTCGCGATGAACAACATGATGAAGGTGGCCGAGATCGTGAAAACCACGAGCGGAAGCGGTTTGCCCGGGTTTTGGCGCTTCCAATATGCTGTGTTCTCGAGCAGTTCGTACCGACGATCCAAGTGCCGACGATCAACAGCGTGGCTCCAATGTAAAACCACGGACTGGCCTTGAGCGGTGTGTAAAACGTATAGAGCACCGTCGCGTTCCCCGCGATGACTTCGGCGGCCGCCATGGCCGTGCCGAGGATCATCACGAACCATCCGATCCATCCGGTCGTCAAGCTGCGGTCGCGCGGGACGGAGCGATACACGCAGAACAGCGATAAACCCGTAATGAAGAAGGTCGTGACACGAGCGCCATGAGGATGCCGTGCATCGTGAGAATTCGGATAGTAGTCGAACCACGCCGGGAGTTCGACGGCTTTCGCGCGCGAAAAGCCCTGTAAGACGCCGAAGACCGCGCCTAAAGCGATCGCCGCCGTCGACGTGTAGATATGCGCGATTGGGACGAGGTTCTCGCGGCGCACCTGTGCGTCGGCGTGCATCAGCGTACCTCTACTTTCCCGAACATGTTTTGATGGCCGGCGCCGCAATATTCGTTGCAGACCAGCAAATAGGTGCCTTTCTCGCGGAACGTGTGCGACGCCGTGTTGACCCAGCCCGGGACGACCATCATGTTGATATCCGTATGCGTGATGTTGAAGCCGTGCACGACGTCGGGGCTAGTAACGTAGAACGTCACCGTACTTCCGGCGGGCACGTCGATGCTCGGCGGCGCGAACATGAAGACCTGGGCGACGTAGTAGGCATCGAACGCGAGCGGTCCGGTTTGGCGAAGTCCCGGTTTATCGAACGGCGGCGTCTGCGCGACCTTCGTCGGGTCGACTTGCATCATGCCGCTTGGCGGATTCATATTGTCGGCGAACGCCGCAAACAAAATAACGGCTAAGAAGACGGCAAGCATGCCGATGCCAAAGGTCATCCACCAGCGTTCGTATCGATGGATATGCATCAGAAGCGCTCCCGCAGCAGCCAGAACATCAGAAACCAGCCGATGAAATAGAGCGACCCCATCGTAAAGACGAACACGAGCGTCCCGGGGAGCGGTGCGTCGCGCTCCT
The DNA here is from genome assembly GCA_963782265.1 of Vulcanimicrobiota bacterium. Lineage (GTDB taxonomy): Bacteria > Vulcanimicrobiota > Vulcanimicrobiia > Vulcanimicrobiales > Vulcanimicrobiaceae > CAWAJD01. Next base: position 75,089 of record CAWAJD010000033.1, on the reverse strand, counting down.
CTTCGTGCGTCTGCTTACCCAAAGTCCGGTCCTCCTTGTAACAGCATGCAGCGCCTTGACGGTATCACGCTGTCGAGACGCCCGTGAGAACGAGATAAAGAAAAACTTCCCGAGTTCTTCACAATTTGGCGCGGACCGAAGGCGAGGCCCAGGCGCTAATGTGGTACGACCCAGATGTATGGGGTTTTAGGTTCTTGCGACGGGCCGAGGTCGTTTGGAGCCTCGTGGCCTTTCGGCCCTAAACTATGGATGAACCGGTAGATGGCGCGCCGGTCGTCGTCGTCGAGAAACCGCAGGTCGTGCCAGACCATCGGCCAGTGGCCGCCGCGAGAACCGACCATGAACAGCCAGTCGCCTTCGGAGACGCGGGCGAACTCGAGCCGGACGTTTGGGGGATAGCTCGTGCCCCAGGGGCCGCGATAGCCAAGATTCGACCCAACCATCCAATCGGAAACGGGCATCTTACCGTCAGATTCGCGCCATCCCGGCGTGTGGCAATCGTTGCAGCTGCCATACCCGACAAGATAACGGCCTCGCTCGATGAGCGGATCCGCCGCGCCTTTTACGGTTGGGGCGGCTCCGGCGAGGGTTGCAAATGCAAGCGCGAGCGAAGCGGCCGCGATCGCGGGCTTCATCGAGGCGCCGGCGCGAGCTCGTTCGCTGCTTCTTCTCAACTCTTTCTCCTCCCGTTCCGCCGGGAGCGCTATGGTCCGGATCATGACGGCACAGTCCCCGCCTCGCTTCCACGTACTCGCCAAGCCGACCGGAGCGATCTGTAATCTCGACTGCTCCTACTGCTTTTTCTTAGACAAGGAAGCGTTCTATCCCGGCAGCAGCTTCCGAATGAGCGACGAGGTCCTGGACCGCTACATCGCTTCGCTCATCCAGGGGCACCGCACGCGACAGGTCACGGTGGCGTGGCAAGGCGGCGAGCCGACGATCATGGGCGTCGATTTTTATCGCCGCGCAATCGCCTACCAAGAGAAGCACAAGAAGCCCGGCATGACGTTCGAAAACACGATGCAGACGAACGGCACGCTCCTCACCGACGAATGGTGCGAGTTTTTCAAGGAAAACGATTATCTGATCGGCCTCAGCATCGACGGTCCGCGGGAACTGCACGACGCGAACCGCGTGGATAAGGGCGGCCGGCCGACCTTCGACAAAGTGATGCGCGGCCTGCGACTGCTGCAGAAGCACGGCGTCGAATTCAATATTCTCACGACCGTCAACGCCGCCAACGAGGACTACCCGCTGGAGGTCTACCGGTTTTTGCGCGACGAGGTAGGCGCGAGCTGGATGCAGTTCATCCCGATCGTCGAGCGCATTAACGACGATGGAACCACGCTGCAGCAGCAGGGGCATAGCGTCAGCGACAAATCGGTTGCCCCGGAGCAGTTCGGCGCGTTCTTGAATGCAATCTTCGACGAGTGGGTGCTCCGCGACGTCGGCAAGGTCTTCGTGCAGACGTTTGAGGCCGCGGCCAGAAGCTGGCTCGGCGTGCCGGCCGGTATGTGCGTCTTCAGCGAGACGTGTGGTACGGGCGTCGCGATCGAACATCAAGGCGACGTGTACTCCTGCGATCATTTCGTCGAGCCGAAGTACCTGATCGGCAATATCCGGCAGGACTCGTTCGTCGATCTGCTCTCTTCGGGCTTTCAGAAGAAATTCGGCAACGACAAGCGCGACGGGCTCCCCAAGTACTGTTTGGAGTGCGACGTGCGCTTCGCGTGCCATGGCGAGTGTCCGAAGAATCGCTTCATCGAAACGTCGGACGGCCAACCCGGCCTCAACTACCTATGCGCCGGCTATAAGGCGTTCTTTCACCATATCGATCGGCCGATGCGACTCATCGCCGATCTGATCGCGCGCGGGAAACCGGCGGAAGGCGTCATGGGGCTTTTTGCCGTGACGGAACCGGCGCCGATGCGAGCCGGACGAAACGATCCGTGCCCGTGCGGGAGCTTAAACAAAATTTAAGCGATGCCACGGTGCGACGCTTTCTGCCCCGAGCGCCGCGGGATAAGCGATTACCCTCACTTACTTTTAGAATCGAGACAATGTCAATCAAAGAATACATACCGGGAACGACGTTCCCCGGCGTGATCGGCCGCACAATCGACGTCTCGGAGCCGGCATGGCCCGCACCCAATCGGGCGAAGGAGGGAGCGCCGAACGTTCTCTTTATCGTTCTCGACGACACCGGGTTTGGGCATCTCGGGTGCTACGGCAGCCCGATCGAGACCCCGAATATCGACGCGCTTGGCCGCCGGACGGCCTTCGCTACGTAACATGCACACCACGGCGCTCTGCTCGCCGTCGCGTTCATGCATCCTTACCGGCCGCAACCACCACTCCAACCACTTGGCGTGCCTGACCAATGGTTCAACGGGCTATCCGGGTTCCGATGGCTACATCCCATTCGAAAATGGTTTTCTCTCCGAGATCCTGCTCCAGGAAGGGCTATAACACGTATTGCGTCGGTAAATGGCACCTAGCGCCAGAAGAGACGATGACGGCCGCCGGTCCCTACGATCGCTGGCCCTTGGGTCGCGGCTTCGAACGATATTACGGCTTTCTGGGCGGCGACACGAATCAATATTATCCCGAACTGGTTCGCGACAACTCGCAGACGGAGCCCGAAAAGACGCCGGAAGAAGGCTATCACCTGACACCCGACCTCGTCGAGAAGGCCAAGGCGATGATCGCCGATGCCAAGCAGGTCGCCCCGAACAAGCCGTTCTTCATGTATTTCGCGCTCGGCGCCATGCATTCGCCGCATCACGTCCCCAAAGAGTGGGCGGACAAATATAAGGGCAAGTTCGATGCGGGTTGGGACGCATACCGGAAGCAGGTTTTCGAGAAACAGAAGAAGCTTGGCATCGTTCCTGAGAACGCGACGCTTTCGCGACACGATCCCGACGTACAGGATTGGGAGCGCTGCCGGCCGACGAACAGCGGGTCTACGCCCGAATGATGGAGGTGTTTGCCGGCTTTCTGACCCATACCGACCACTACATCGGCGAGTTGATCGCGTTTCTCAAAGATATCGGCGAATATCGACAACACGCTGATCATGCTGATCTCCGATAACGGCTCGAGCGCTGAAGGCGGCCCGCACGGATCGGTGAACGAGTGCCGCTTTTTCAACAACGTCCAGGACACGGTCGAGCAGAACCTGGCGGCGATTGACGAAATCGGCGGACCGAAGTACTTCAATCACTTTCCATGGGGCTGGACCTATGCCGGCAATACCCCGTTCCGCCGCTGGAAGCGCGAAACGTACCGCGGCGGCGTTAGCGATCCACTCATCGTCCATTGGCCCAAGGGCATCGAAGCACGCGGTGAGATCCGCATGCAGTACGGGCACATCATCGACATGGTGCCGACCGTCCTCGATGCGATTGGCATTGAACCGCCGCCCACCATCCGCGGCGTGACGCAGTCGCCGATCGAGGGCGTAAGCTTCGCGAACTCCTTCGACGAGGCCAACGCCACGACGAAGCGCCTAACCCAATATTTCGAGATGCTGGGCCACCGTTCGCTCTATCACGATGGCTGGCGTGCGGTCTGCCCGTGGCCGGGAACGTCGTTCATCGAATCCGGCCGGGGGCTCGGCGTGCCGATCACCTACGACATGCTCACCGAACTCGATGCGAAGGGTTGGGAACTCTATAATCTCAACGAGGATTTTGCCGAGACCAACAACCTAGCCGAGAAAGAGAAACCGCCGGCTGATCGCAATGATCGGCATGTGGTACGCGCAAGCCGGCAGGTACAACGTGTTACCGATCGACAGCCGCGGTACGCAACGCATTGCAGAGGAACGCCCGCAGATTGCAATCAGTCGGAATCGATACACGCTCTATCCCGGCACGCAATCGATACCGGCGTCGGCCGCCCCGAAGATACTCAACCGCCGCTACTCCATCAATGCCCAAGTCGTGGTCCCCAAAGAAGGCGCCGAGGGCGTGCTGCTCAGCATGGGCGGCAACGACGGAGGCATCTCGCTGTACGTTCAAGACGGCAAGCTTTGCTTCGTGCACAATTATTTGGCGATTCGCTACTTCTACGTGAAGTCAAAGACGGACGTGCCGAGCGGACGCCATTTCCTAAGCATGGAGTTCGAACCGACCGGAAAGCCGGACGTGAAGAACGGAAAGGGTGCGCCGGGTACCGTAAAGCTGCTCGTGGACGGCATTGAAGTGGGGCGCGGCGAGTTACCGGTGACGACGCCTATTCGATTGTCACAAGGCGGCGCGATGCTGGTAGGCGCCGATACGGGTGCAGCTGTAACGCCCGAGTATTCGCCGCCCTTCCGGTTCACGGGGACGATCGAGCGGGTGATCGTCGACGTTAGTGGCGAGCACGTTGCAGATTACGCGGACGAAATACGAATTGCGCTGGCAAAACAGTGAAGCGGCCTCGAACGAAGCCAAAATAACGGTCGTTAGGCTACTTGGGTAGCCGGGCGACGATCTCGAGTTTTGTTCCGGCGGCGTCCTCGAAAAAGATCGCCGGATACTCATCCATATCTTCGCTGCGTTCGATCTTTACGGCGCCGAGTTTCTTCAGCGACGCTTCGAGCGCGAGCATGCGTTCGTGGGTGACGCGAAAAGCGATTCGGCTGTGCGTCGGATGGTGATCGGGTTTCTCGATGATTCCCATGAAGAAGCGCGCACGGTCTTGACGCGGCGGTTCGTAATATTCCACGGTGTTGCACGGATGGTCGGCGGATGCGGGAAACCATTCGCCGGCCTCGTCGACGTGCATCTCGCGCTTGCTCGTCAACCCGAGCTCGGGCATCAGCCGGTCGTAGAACGCCTCGACTGCCGCGAGCGAACGCACGCGGCAGTCGATGTGGTCGAACCCGAGGAATTCCATGCGCGACACCAGTTAGGGCTTGATCGCGATCGCCTTGACGCCTTCGGATGCATACGGCTCGAAGCGTTTGAAATTCTCGAAGAACAGCGTCGCGAGTTTCTTTGCTTGTGCGTCGTAGGCGGTTTTGTCGGCCCACGAGTTCCGTGGATTGAGAACCTCGTCGGGAACGCCTGGAACGCTCTTGGGAATCCGTAAGCCGAAGAACGGTTCGGCCTCGAACTCCCTTGGGATCGTCCCCTCGATCGCTGCGTTCACCATTGCGCGCGTATGCGCGATCGACATGCGTTTGCCGACGCCGTAAGGGCCGCCGTTCCAGCCGGTATTGACCAGCCAACACTCGACTTCGTGTTCGTCGATCTTCTTGCCGAGAAGCTTGGCGTACACCATCGGGTTGTGCACCATGAACGGCGCGCCGAAACACGTCGAAAACGTCGCCGTCGGTTCCGTAACGCCCCGTTCCGTTCCGGCAACCTTTGCGGTGTAGCCGGACAGGAAGTGGTACATAGCCTGCTGACGCGTCAGCTTTGAGATCGGCGGCAATACGCCGAAGGCGTCGGCGGTGAGCATGATGATGGTTCTTGGATGCGCGCCTTTGCTGCCGGGGACGATGTTCGGAATGAACTCGAGCGGATATGCCGAGCGCGTATTCTCGGTTTTAGCTTCGGAATCGACGTCGAGTTCGCGCGTGTCTTCGTTGTAGACGACGTTTTCGAGGACCGTCGAGAAGTGGTTCGTCGCCGCCCAGATTTCGGGTTCGGCTTTGGGCGACAGACGAATGACCTTCGCGTAGCATCCGCCTTCGAAGTTGAAGACCCCGTCGTTCGACCAGCCGTGCTCGTCGTCGCCGATAAGCGGACGGTGAGGATCCGACGAGAGCGTCGTTTTGCCGGTACCGGAGAGTCCGAAGAAAATCGCGGTATCGCCCTCTTTGCCGACGTTGGCCGAGCAGTGCATCGGCAGCGTCTCGCGCAGCGGAAGGAGGTAGTTCATGACGGTGAACACGGACTTCTTGATCTCGCCGGCGTAACGCGTGCCGCCGATCAGGATCATACGCCGTTCGAAGTTGACCAGGCAGAACGTCGACGTGCGCAGGCCGTCGCGTTCCGGATCGCCTTGGAAGAGCGCCGCGTCCACGACGGTGAACTCCGGAACGAAGCCGGGTTCGGGCGTCGTCGGTCTGATGAAGAGATGGTGCGCGAAGAGGCTCTGCCACGCGAACTCGGTGTACACGCGCACCGGAACGCGGTAGCGTTCGTCGGCGCCGACGTAACAATCGTGTTGATACACGTCGCGTTCGGAGAGATAGGCCTGCACTTTATCGAACAGCGCGTCGAAACGTGCCGGATCGATCGGCTGGTTGGTGTCGCCCCAGTCGATATGTTCCTCGCTGGCGGGCTCTTTAACGAAGAACTTGTCCTTCGGTGAGCGCCCGGTATGCGGGCGCGTGTCGACGATTAGCTGGCCGTCTAGGCCGAGGACCCCTTCGCCGCGCCGAAGCGCGTGTTCGATCAGCTCGGCTGGGCTTAGGTTCTCCCAGAGCTTGGCGGCCTTGAGTTTCTCGGGCACGGTAAGAATGGTTAACGACCTCTTATGAGCGCTGGTAAGGTCTTCGGGTGGTTTTCCGTGCCATGTAGGCGTGCCTGCACGCCGAGTCCAAGAGAGGCGGCATGCCCAAAGCGAGCCTCGTTCTTGCCGCAGCGCTGGCGTTCGCGCTGTCGGCCGCCCTCCCAGCCCGCGCCGTGCTGCCCTTCCACTTCGGCCTCTACCCAAGCGGCCCGTTGGATGGGATCACGGACGTCCCCGGGGTGATGGTTGCGAATCTGACCAAAATCGAAGGCAGTTCGATTCGAACCGGGGCGACGGCGGTGCTTCCGAACGCCGACCCCTGGACGAAGAAAGTCTCGGCGGGGTTTCTGTCTTTTAACGGCAACGGCGAGATGACCGGAACGCATTGGATCGAGGAATCGGGGTACCTCGAAGAGCCGGTCGTGCTGACGGACACGCTGGACGTCGGCCGCGCCGTGGACGGCGTGGTGAGCTGGATGATCGAGCACCATCCCTCGATCGGCCGCGCCGACGACGTGCCGCTGCCGGTGGTGGCCGAGTGCGACGACGGCTTGCTCAACGACATTCAAGCGCGGGCCGTAACCGCGAACGACGTGGTCAAGCTGCTGGATTCGGCCGCACCCGGCCAGTTCGCACGCGGCTCGGTTGGTGCGGGAACGGGGATGAAGGCGTTCGGATTCAAAGCGGGCATCGGCTCGGCTTCTCGGGTGCTGCCCGCAGCGCTCGGCGGCTACCACGTCGGCGTGCTGGTCAACGACAACACGGGGAGTTCGCGCGAACTGCTCTCGATCGACGGGGTGCACGTCGGCGCGAAACTGAAAAACGAATACAAGACGGTCTATCCCAAACCCGTAGCCCTTCACGGCCGGATGGCGTCGGGCAGCATCATCATCGTCGTGGCAACCGACGCGCCGATGGACGGCCGTCAACTGCGGGCGCTGGCGCTGCGAGCGGCGCTCGGGATGGGCCGCACGGGCTTGACGTCGGACGTCGGCAGCGGCGATCTGTTCGTCGCGTTCTCGACCTCGCGCGTCTATAACCAGACCGCCGGCTGGGACGTGAAAGCTCCGACGGGGGCAGTCATCGACAACGAACAGGCGCTCAACGCATTATATCGCGCGGCTGACGAGACGACGCAGTCGGCGATCTACGATGCGCTCTTCGAATCCAAGACCATGATCGGCCGCGACGGCATTACGGTGTACGGTCTCCCGGTCGACCGAACGCTGGAGATGCTGCGCAACGCCGGCTCGATCTGACGTGACCCTCGAGACCGACCGCTTGTTGATCCGCCCCTGGGTCGCGGAGGACGTGACGCAGGTCGGAGCGATCTATCAAGACCCGCAAGCGGTCGAGTTCACCGGCGGCGCGCGCACCGATGCCGAGGTCGAAGCCTTCGTCGATCGGCAACTCGTGCGTCAGGCCGGCGGCGAGCGCATCCTGCACCCGGTCGCCGACAAAACGACGCAGCGGATCGTCGGCGTTTGCGGTTTTCAACAACTGGCCGGCGGCCCGATCGTCGAGATCGGCTGGAAGCTTTCGCCGGCCCATTGGGGGAAGGGATACGCTTCGGAGGCCGCACGCGCGGTCTTGAAGCGCGGGCACGAAGAGGGGCTGGCGCGGATCGTCGCCGTGATTCACCCGCGCAACCGGCGCAGCATCGCCGTCGCGAACCGGCTTTACTTGAGATTCGTGCGGGTCGTGCGCGTCTACCGCCAAGATTTGCTTTGCTACGAGTCGGTGCGATGAGCTTCATCGAGACGGAGCGCCTGCTGATCCGCACGTGGATGCCCGGTGACGCGGCCAAGGTGGAGAAGATGTACGCCGATCCCGACGTGATGCGGTATATCGGAGCCGGCGGCCCCTGGACGCCGGAACGAACGCGCGAACTGGTCGACGCGATGATCGAGCGGTACGAACGCACGGGCATCGGCGTTTGGCCGGTGGTGTTGAAAGCCGACGGCGCGGTAATCGGCGCCTGCGGACTGCAGCCGCTGCCGGGCTCGAGCGACATCGAGATCGGATATATCATCGACAAGCCGTATTGGGGCCAAGGCTACGCCATTGAGGCGGCGTCGGCGGTGCTGGATTGGGGATTCAATCAGCACGGGCTGCGGCGCATAACGGCGGTGGTGAGTCCCGAGAACCCGCGGTCGATCGCGGTGATCTATAAGCTCGGTATGCGCTTCGAACGCGTCGTGCGCGCGTACAAGCACGACCTGCTCAAGTACGCAATAGCCAAAGCAGCCCCCTGATATCGGCCGCGCCCTTGACCGAGTGCGGTCTTCATGATACCTTAAGTGTATTAGTGTTATAATACACTACTACACACGGGAAACGATGGAAGCAAGGCAGTTTTACGTTGACGAGCGATCCACGGTTCCGCTGTACGTGCAGCTCGGCGAGCAAGTGCTGGCGGCCGTTGCGCGCGGCGATCTGCGCCGCGGAGACCGGCTCCCGAGCGTTCGGGACGTCGCCGGAGAGCTCGCGCTCAATCCGCTCACGGTCAACCGCGCGTATGCGGAACTGGAGCGCGAGGGCGTGCTCGAAACGCGGCGCGGATTGGGAACGTTCGTCGCCGGAATGCGCAAACGTAAAGACGGCACGGCCGTCCCCGCCCTTACCGACATCGCCGAACGCTTCGTCTCACGCGCACGGGCGCTCGGATACGAAGGCCGGCAAATCGTGAGCGCGGTTCGGACACACGTCGGCGCGACGAGCGCCGCAAGGAGGGGGCGATGAACGCACTGTTAATTGCTGGTTTAGTTGGTTTCGCGATCTGGTTCGAGCGGCGCAGAAGCGCGCAGCGCAAGCCCGTCCGGCATCGCCCGAGCGACGACGCACTCAGCCACGCGCTGCAGCCGCGCGAGTCGCCGCTGCGCTAGCGGCTCAGGCAGTCATCGCAAGCAGCGCCACTTTAAGCACGTTGGCAACGTTCTTGTGGGCTTCGAAGACGCAGAGCGCGGCGCCGATCTTGGCGGCGTTGCGGTTGGTGATGAACCACGGCGGCTTCGGCAGCAGCGTTGCGCCGTATCCCAGCATGCTGCGCGGATAGGGTGCGAACGGCGCGTACACGACGCTCTTCTGCGCCTTGGAGAAGAGATGCGAGTTGTGAACGACGCCGATGCCGCTTCGCACGTCGTTGAGCGTGTGGCCCGGAAACGCACCCCAGGTCGCCTCGCAGAGTAAAAAACCGACCCCGGTCCAGGCGTTGATGGCGACGCAGCCGTAGCGCAAACCGGCTATCGCCGCATCGAGCGCCGCGGCGTGCTCGCGCGCCGTCTTCGGGTGGATAATGACGTTGCCCCCGAGCGTTCCCCATAATTTGTCGTTCGCAAACGCTACGGCATCGCGCAGATACGTTTCCGTATCGCCGGGGATCGTTACGATCGAGAGTACGCTGGAAAAAGCCTCGACGCTGAACGCGGGGTCGGCTGGATTGCCAGCATCGGCGCGGACGACGGTGCGCGCGACGTATCCATCGCCCTCTTTGCCGAAGCGCCGCACGGCATCGTGATCGGCGGCGATCTTCTCGACACGCTGCGCGGCGCCCGGGTAATATGCGGGCCGGTCGAGTGCGTGACGCATCACGTCATCGACCGCCGCAACGAGCTTCGGGGTGCCCTCCCACCCGGCGGGAAGAATCACGACTTGCGATGCGATACAGTTGAACCCGCCGTTGTGGAGCTTCTGGGTCACGATGTTTTCAGCTTGGAAAGCGATGTCTGCATCGCTCCAGGGGCCCGGAACGACGATGGTGGGCGAGACGTTGCCGAGTTCGCTGGTAATCGGTTTCTTTAGCAGCGGCTCGTTGCGCGCCTTTCGCTCGGCCGCGTCGGGTCCGTCGCCGAAGACGATCAGATCGTGGGTCTTATCGCTGCCGGTGATGTGGATCTCGTCGATCAGCGGATGCGCGCACAAGTACTTTCCGGTGTCGGCGCCGCCGTATGCGAAGCGGAGGTATCCCTCGTCGACGAATGGTTTGAAGACGTCCTCGAAAATCGGGCCGAGATAATGATTGACGGGGTTCATTTTGAGCACGCACACCGCGCCCTCGGCGACGAGCTTGTACAGCACGTCGAGCGGTGCGATCGAAGAGATGTTGCCGGCGCCGAGTATCAGCGCGACGCGCGGCTCGTGGGTTTCTTGGCGGTACCACACGCCCATCGTTTGTGCGACGGTTGCGCCGGTGACGCCCGGCTGCATCCACACCTCGGCGCGGACGCCGTTGAGGAGGAGGGCGTCGTAGAAATCGGACGGGAAGACGTCGACGACCACCTGTCCGCCGGTACGTGTATGCACGCGCTTCGTATCGAGCTGCGGGCTTCCGTATTTGTCGATCTCGTGCAGCGTTGTGATGTACAGGTTCAGCGAACGGATCAGCGCCCAAGGTCCGCTAATTGACTCCTCTCCCGCGAGCCGCGTTCCCGTTAGCCCCTTTGCTTGCGCTCCCGCATCCGACCAACGCACGGCTCCGCGCGCCGCATTGCGAGCGACCGCGGCGAGCAGTTCGACCTTGACGGGTACCGGCAGCGCGGCCCAGCGCGGTGCGGCCTCATGCAGCTCTGTGAGTTCGCGGTCGATGTCGCCGGTCGGGGTTGCGGTGGGAGGGACTAGGGTAGCGGTCATAGGCGAGGATTCGACGCCCTATGGTATGATGCCGGGCGGAGGTGCCCAATGGCTAAGAAAAAACGCCGTCCGGTACTCCTCGTCCCACCGCGCGGACCAGCAACCAACCTGCGCCCCGCCGGCCCCCACGACGACGAGACCGTCTACGACCGTAAAAAAGAAAAAGCCGCTCTTCGGCGCGAGATTGCCGAGAGCGGCTTTCCTCTTTCCGGCGGCCCACTCGACGGTTTTTCCGAAAAGTCTTAAAATTTTAGGCTCGCTCGAGGAGAACAGGACTTGAAGGCAGCGATTATGGGGGCACCCGATGCAACGCCCGAGTATGGCGAGTTCCCCGAACCTGACGTCGGCGAGGGACACGAACTGGTCGAGCTGGTCGCTACGGGGATTCACCCGTTCGTTCGATCCGTAGCGGAGGGGCGCCATTACGGCAGTGCGGGCACCTGGCCGCTCATCCCCGGTGTCGACGCCGTCGCACGCACCGTCGGCGGCGATCTCATCTTTACTGGGTTCGTGCATCCGCCGTACGGAACGCTCGCCGAACGGATGGCGATTCCCGGTGCGATGCGCTTTGCGCTCCCTAGCGGTGCCGACCCCATAGCGGTGGCCGGAGGCATGAACCCCGGACTCTCATCTTGGCTGCCGCTCAAGGCGCGCGCTAACGAAATCGGCGCGCTCGGAACGGTACTCATTCTCGGCGCGACGGGTATGGCCGGATCGCTCGCCGTACAGAACGCGCGCGTGCTCGGTGCGGAGCACGTCATCGGTGCGGGGCGCGATCGCGAACGCCTCCAGCGCCTTGCAAACGCCGGCACGAAGACCGTGGCGCTGAGCGGAGATCGCTATGCCGATGCCGCCTCGCTTGCAGACGTACTCGAATCCGCTGCGCCGAGCATCGTACTCGACTTCCTTTGGGGCACGGCTGCCGAAGCCGCGTTCGTTGCACTCGGGCGACGCGGCCTGGATGAAGATCGCGCAAACATCGCCTACGTGCAGATCGGCCAGATAGCCGGCGCAAACGCGTCCCTGCCTGCATCGCTGCTTCGGAGCCGGCGCATTCGCATTTCGGGCAGTGGCGCCGGATCGGCCGCGATCGCGGACGTTATGGCACAGCTGCCGGCGTACATGCAACTAATTGCCGAACATCGGGTAGAGGTCCCTACGCAAATCTTTCCGCTGTCGAACATCGCCAATGCGTGGGATGCGTCGACTTCCAGCGGCAATCGCGTCGTCGTCGTACCCGGTTAGGATGCCGTGACCTATCGCGACGAAGCTAACCGCAGTTGACCATCCAGTCGAAGTCTGCTGCGTCTACGATTCCTGAAGAATGGATTCACGATGCGATCGTTCTGTAGCGCTACCGCGGCGGTGATTCTTGGCACCCTTTCACTCTGGCACGCGTCGACCGCGCTAGCGGTTACGAACCAGACGCTGACCCTTCCGGCAGGTACGAAGATCCGCGCCATCCTCGCGCAGGGCGTCGACTCGCGCACGCTCGAAGTCGGTACCAACTTCGTCCTGCGCATCGACGAGCCCAAGCAACCCGCGCTCGACGGGGCGGAGATCGTCGGTCACGTGACCGACGTCGCCCAGCCGTCGGGGCTTGACCGCGCTGAAATCGGCTTCGTGTTCGATTACATCAAGTTTAACGACGGCAAGCGCGAGCCGATTCGCGCGGAAGTCGTCAACGCGAGCGTCACGAACTTCGACTCGGCGCGAAAGGAGGCAGCCAAGTTTTCGATTCCGGTACCGAACGGTCAGGTTACGCCGGGCCCCATTCTCTTTCAAATCACCTTCAGCCCAGGGGCCGCGCCGTCGATAACGCCGCCGCCTTCGGGCCTGTCCGGCGGCTATCTCTACGCCGCGTCATCGCACGAAAATATCACGGTTCCGGCTGGTACGCCGACGACGATCCGATTGACGAGCAGTCTCACCGTCCCGTAGACGACAGATTAGCCGCAGTTGACCATCCAGTCTATTCCGTATTTGTCGGTGAATTGGCCGAAGAGGGCTCCCCAGAACATTTTTTCTAGGGGCATGGTGACGTTGCCGCCGGCGGCGAGTTTGTCGAAGACCTCTTTGGCTTTGGCTTCGTCGGCTAGGCCGATGGCCAGAGAGATGTTCGATTCTTTTTCTTGGGGGGAGCCTTCGCGGCCGTCGGAGGCCATGATGTCGAAGCCGTCGCCCTTGAGGGTGGCGTGCATCACTTTGTCTTTCCACGCTTGGGATACGTCGGCGCCCATCGGCGAGTCGCCGTTGCGCGAGATCTCGAGTTCGCCGCCCAGCGCGGCCTGATAGAATTTCAGCGCTTCTTCGGTACGGCCGTAGAAGAACAAGTAGGGGCTAATCTGCATTCTAAAAACTCCTCGCTTTAAAAGAGGCGAGGAGTTTTCGATTCGAGTTTCGCGAGACCTATCGCGACAAGAATCTCTTAAGAAACGAGTTCGCGGGCGACGAGCACGTTGCGGGGATCGATCAAGTGCTTGTTCAGGCCGAGGCGGTCGGCGGGGACGCCCAGCGCGAATGCGACGAGTTGGGGGAGGTGGAACGTCGGCAGGTCGGTGCGGCCCCAGCGCGCGGCCGAGTCGGCTTGGTAGCCGTCGAGCGCGAGGTGGCACAGCGGGCAGGGCGTCAGCACGGCCTCGGCACCGTGATCCTTCGCCATGCGCATGTTCTGCCCAACCATGTTGGTGGCGACGTCGTCTTTTTCGAGCTGGATGTGGAAACCGCAGCAGCGCGTCTTGCCGGCATAGTCGACCGGTTCGCCGCCGATAGCCGCGATGAGATCCTCGAGCGAGTGCGGTTTGCGCGCCGACTCCCAGCCGTTGACGCTCTCGGGACGGATGATGTGGCAGCCGTAGAAGGGCGCGACTTTGAGGCCGTTGAGCGGGCGCACCACCATGGAGCTGAGTTTGTCGAGACCGATGTCGTCGATGAGCAGCCACAGCAGATGGCGCACGGTGATCGTGCCCTGGTACTTTGCGCCGAACTTCGAGAGGATCGTGTTGGCTTGATCCATGTGCTCTTCGCTCTCCAGCAGTTCTTTGTTGGCAGCGCGCATGTGGCCGGTGCATGTCGAACAGATGGTAATGACGTCGTCGAGGCCAAGCGCTTCGGCTTGCGCGTACGTCCGCGCGTTGAGCACACGCGCGACGTCGCGATTGACGTCGTTGACGACCGACGCGCCGCAGCACGACGCCGCGGTGAGTTCGATCAGTTCGATACCGAGCTTCTCGGCCAAGAGCATCGTCGAGTTGAACAGCTCCTTGCACGACTCTTTGGCGACGCAGCCGGGGAAGAAGCCATAGCGCCGCGTTTCCGCCGAGTGGGTGCGTGTGTGAGCGTCCAGCGGCAGCTCTTCAGGCAGTAGTGTGCTTGACATTAGTTTACTGGGACCTCCAGCGCATCGAAAATCGTGCGGACTTCGTCGACCTTAGGAATCGGCTTCAGGAACGGGGGCGGCATTTTGCCCTTATACGCCATCCTCAAGCCGAGCGGGCCGACCTTGAGCAGACCCCGCACGTTGAACATGCCGATCGTGCCTTGAATGACTTCCGTCTCGGCGAGCATGCCGGTCTTTTTGATCGTACGCCCGACGACCAGCGCGTGGCGCGGGCCGCGTTCGTTCATCATCACACGATCCTTGATCGCGGCGCGCTTCACGTCGATGATCCGGTCGTTCGGATCGACGTGCTTGGGACAGTACGAGCAGGCATAGCAGTGCGCGCACAGCCAGAGATAATCTTCGCTGATCTGGGCGATACGCTCTTTGCGCTCGCCGTCGCGAACGTCCTCGATGAAACGGTAGGCGTACGCAATCGCTGCCGGGCCCGCGAACGCGGGATCGACGCTGACCACCGGGCACAGGGCGTAACACGTCGCGCACATCACGCAGTTCGCGACGTCGACCAGCTTCTTCATGTCTTCGGGCGAAACTCGACGCTCGCGGTCGTGCGACGAGTCGGCGTCCTTCGGCTGAAGATACGGCTTGAGGCGTGCGTACTTGTCCCAGAACGGGTCCATGTGCACGACCAGATCCTTCATCGGCTGGAAGTTCGGCATCGGGTCGACCTTGACCGTGAAGCTCTCGTCCATGACCGTGTTGCACGGCGTCTTACACGCAGACCCGTGATGCCGCCGATGTTCATCGAGCACGAACCGCAAATCGCCGAACGGCACGAACGGCGAAAGCTGATCGACCCGTCGACCTCGGCTTTAGCCGTCTCCAGCGCGTCGAGCACGGTCGTCGTTACGGGAACGTCGACGACGACTTTGTCCCGGTGCGGAACGTCGTCGACCGCCTCGTCGAACCGGAAGATGTCGAGCGTGATTTTGGCGATTCAGTAGCTTCTCACTTCCGGCGCGTACTGGGTGATCGTAACCTCCGCGGGAGTAATCGAGGCGCGGCGGCCCTTCCGGCTGACGCCACAACAGCGTGTGTTTCATCCAGTTCGCGTCGTCGCGTTCCGGGAAGTCGGTGCGCGCCTGGGCGCCGCGCGACTCGGTGCGTGCCTGCGCGCCGGTAGCCAGCGCGAGGGACGCGTCGATCAGGAAGTCGGCTTTTCGAGCGTTCCAACCAGATCGGTATTGAACGTTTTGGATTTGTCCATCACGTACGCCGTTTCGTCGAACTCTTTGCGAATGCGCGTGAGATCTTCGACGGCTTTGCCGAGACCGGTCGCGTCGCGGAAGATGAAACGTGTTTTCGCTGATCGTCGCGTTCATCGCGTGGCGCAGAACCGGCGAGCGGTTGCCGCTCCTGCGCGAGAGCAACGTCCCGATGCGATCCTGTTCCTGCTTGAGCGTGCGGTCGGAAGGTTCGACGTTGCCGGCCTTCTTGATGTACTCGACCGCGTCTTGGCCGAACGAGCCCCGAAAACGATCGTTTCCAACAGCGAGTTTCCGCCCAATCGGTTGGCGCCGTGAACGCTGACGCACGCGCACTCGCCGGCGGCGTACACGCCCGGCACGCGGGTGGCGCCCCACTTGTCGGTTTCGATGCCGCCCATGGTGTAGTGCGCGCCCGGAAGAATCGGGATCGGCTCGTTGATCGCGTCTTTGCCGGTCGCGTCGAGTGCGAGTTCGCGGATCTGCGGCAGACGCTCTAGGATCTTTTCGCGGCCGAGATGCCGCATGTCGAGCAGTACGCAGCCGTCCACGCCGCGGCCTTCGAGAATCTCGGTCCATTCGGCGCGCGAGACGACGTCGCGCGATGCGAGTTCGCCTTTGTTCGGCGCATACTTGAACATGAACCGCTCGCCGAGCGCGTTCAGCAAGTAGGCTCCTTCACCGCGCGCCCCTTCGGTCATCAGGACGCCGTTTTCTTTGAGCGTCGTGGGATGGAACTGCATGAACTCCATGTCCATCAGCGGGATGCCCGCTTTGTAACAGATGCCCATACCGTCCGCCGTCGAAGCATAGCCGTTGGTCGTCTTAGCGTACATGCGCCCGGCGCCGCCGGTCGCGTAGATCGTCGCTTTCGCGCCGATGAGCTGCAGTTCGCCGTTGCGCATGTTGTAGGCGACCACGCCGGTTCCAATGCCGTCGTCGATCGCTTGCGCGGTACAGAAATACTCTTCGTAGACCTTCACGCCGAAGCGCTCGAGCTGCTCCCACAGCGTGTGCAGGATCACCAGGCCGGTGACGTCGGCCGAATAGCACGTGCGCGGAGTTCCGGCGCCGCCGAACGGGCGCTGGGCGATCCGGCCGTCGGGTAAGCGCGAGAAGATGCAGCCGCGATGTTCGAGCCAGATGATTTGGCCCGGCGCGTCCTCGCACATCGCCGCGATCGCGTCCTGGTCTCCGAGGTAGTCGGAGCCTTTGGCGGTATCGAAGGTGTGCGCTTGCGGGGAGTCCTCTTCGCGGTTGCCGAGCGCGGCATTGATGCCGCCCTGTGCCGCGCCGGAGTGGCTGCGCACCGGGTGCATCTTCGAAACGATGGCGACGATCCGCCCCGCCTTCCGCGGCTTCCACCGCGGCGCGCATGCCGGCTAAACCGCCGCCGATCACGACAACGTCGTGCTTAATCACGTATGCCTTTCACGGAAGCCTGCATTAAGAGCTTGTCGCGCCCCCGGCCACGACCTCAGCCGCTAAGGCGGCTGAGAAGCTTTTGATGAAAGCTTCCTGGGGCGAAGAATGTCTGCTACTTTATACTACCGCGGGACGGTGCCACCACACGACTATAGTCCGGGCAGGGGAGCGAGTGCGGCGGCCTACCCCGCAGCGCCTTGCTTGCCTGCCGATTTGGAGAGGCTGCCGTCATAGAGGCGATACTGGTTTTTGCCGCCTTGCTTGGCCTGATACAGGGCCTCATCGGCGGCGAAAAAGAGTGTCTGCACGTCGGTGCCGTCGATCGGGAACATCGCCACGCCGATCGAGCAGGAGAGGCCGTTGCGGCGTAGCGCGGCCATGATCCGCTCGACGCCGCGGATCGCCTGCTCCTTATCGCTCTGCGCCATGACGATCACGAACTCGTCGCCTGCATAGCGGGCGATGATATCGCCCTTGCGGGCATTTTTCTTCAGAACCTGGGCGAAGCGCTTAAGGGCGAGGTCGCCCAGGCTATGGCCGCCCGAGTCGTTGATCTTTTTCAGGTCGTCGAGATCCAGAATCGTAAAGGCAAACGGCGTGTCGTAGCGCTCCGAGGTGTGGAGTTCGCGATCCAGCATTTCATTGAGCGCCCGCCGGTTTCGGAATCCCGGTCAAGCTGTCGGTGTGTGCGAGGCGCTGCGTCTCTTCTAGGAGCCGGCGCGTCTCTTCGTAAAGCCGGGCGTTCTCGACGGCGACGGCAGCCTGCGATGCAAAGTCGAGGATCACGCGGAGCTGATTCTCGGAGATTTCCTCTCCCGGCGGATCGTCGGCGTAGAGCATGCCGCGCACGACATCGCGTGCGACCAGCGGGGCGATGCAGTAAGAGCCCAAGGCGTCTTCGAGCGGCCGGTCGAGATCGTTCTCACCGCCGTAGGCAAGCTGCAGGTCGCCGTGAGCGACGTCTTGCAGGGTCGAACCCGAGCGGTACTCGCGCGGGTCAAGGGAGTGGAGGACTTGCCCGTTCACGTCGGACTCCAGCCGGCGGATGATCACGCCGGTTTCAAGGACGTCGAACAGGATCACCCGCTTGAACTTCAGCGCTTCGACTACGCCGCGTAAGACCATCGAGAGGATGTCGTTGATCTCGAGGGTCGAATTGATCGTGGAAAAGACTTGCTGGAGGACGAAGAGTTCGGAGTTTTGTTGGGCGAACTCGTCGCGCTCGGCCTCGACCAACGCGAGGCGCTCGCGCAAACGCTCGAGCTCCTGATGGAGTTCGGCGAGGCTGTCGAGCTTCTTGGACCCCTCCGGTTCGGGGACAGGTTCGTGGCCATCGTTTAAGGTAACGTCTTGCTTTTCGTTATTACTTTAGGAACCTCATTGAGTCAATTCGTCCATCTTCACGTGCACTCGGAATATTCGCTCTTGGACGGGGCGTGTCGGGTCGACCGCCTTTGCGAGCGAGCCTCCGAGGATGGTTCCCCAGCCGTCGCCCTCACCGACCATGGCGTGATGTACGGGGCGATGGAGTTTTACTACGCGGCCCGGGACGCCAAGCTGACCCCGATCATCGGCTGCGAGGCCTATATCGCCCCCCGCGGCCGCTTCGACCGTACCGTCCGCGAGGAGGCGCACGTTACGCTGCTCGCGGCGGACCTGGTGGATACCGCAACCTCACGGCGCTCATCTCCAAGGGCTTCCTCGAAGGGTACGACTACAAGCCGCGCATCGACCTCGATCTTCTGGCCCAGCACAACGACGGTCTGATCGTGCTCTCGGGCTGTATGTCGGGGATGGTCGCCGCCCGCTGCTTAGCGGTGACTACGCGACGTCGGTGAAGAACGCGAAGACGTTCGTGGACATTTTCGGCGACCGCTTCTACATCGAAGTGATGCGGCACGGGATGCCGGAAGAAGACGTGATCAACACCGGTTTGGTGAAGGTCGCGCGCGAGCTCAACTTGCCGATCGTCGCGACCAACGATTCGCATTACCTGGATCAGAAGGACGCCCCGGCACACGACGTGCTGCTGTGCATCGGCACGGGCAAGACCGTCTCCGATACGAGCCGGATGAAGTTCTACTCCGATCAGTTCTACGTGAAAAGCCACGAAGAGATGGCCGCGCTTTGGCACGATCTCCCCGAAGCCGTCGAAAATACGGTCAAGATCGCGGATCGCATCGACATCCGGATCCCCGAGAAGATCTTCCGATCTGCCCGAGTATCCCGTCCCCAAAGCGCAGACCGCGGAAGATACATGCGCGACATTCTGGAGCAAGGGCTGATCGAGCGGTATGGGGAGGATCGCGCCAAGAACGACGTCTCGCTGCGCGAACGTCTCGAGTACGAGTTCGGCGTCATCTCCAACATGGGGTTCGCCTCGTACTTCCTGATCGTCTGGGATTTCATAAAGTACGCGCGCGATCACGACATTCCGGTCGGTCCCGGCCGCGGCTCGGCTGTCGGTTCCGTGGTATCGTATTGTTTGAAGATCACCGATCTCGATCCGATCCAGCACAATCTCTTTTTCGAGCGCTTTCTCAATCCGGATCGCATCTCGATGCCGGATATCGATACGGACTTCTGCGTCGAGCGGCGCGATGAAGTCATCGCCTACGTTACCGAAAAGTACGGCAAGGATCGCGTCGCACAGATCGTGACGTTCGGCACGATGGCGGCGCGTGCGGCGATTCGCGACGCGGGCCGCGCGCTCGGCGTTCCGCTGCCCGAAGTCGACCGGGTGGCGAAACTGGTTCCTTCAGGGCCTAACGGGTCTCGGAATAGCCGATGCGCTCGAGCAGATCCCGGAACTCAAGGTCATGTACTCGATGCGGCCGGATATTCGCAAGCTGCTCGACACCGCCAAGGCGATCGAAGGGCTGGCCCGCAACGCGGGCACGCATGCGGCGGGCGTCGTGATTTCGGCCGGGCCGCTGATCGACTACGCGCCGCTGGTTCGCTTCAACGACGGCGGCGTCAATACGCAGTTCGACATGGAGTGGGTTGAAAAAATCGGCCTGCTCAAGATGGACTTTCTCGGGTTGCGGAACCTGACGGTGATGGATCGCGCCGTCAAGGAGATCCGGCGCACGGTTGACGGCACGTTCGACCTCGCGAAGATTTCGATCGAAGATCGCAAGACCTACGACATGCTTGGCCACGGCGATACGATGGGGGTGTTCCAACTCGAATCCGAAGGGATGAAGCGGGTTTGTCACCGAGCTCAAACCGTCGCGGTTCGAAGACATCATTGCGCTCGTCGCCCTCTACCGTCCCGGCCCGATGGATTGGATACCTCAGTACATCGCGATCAAGCACGGCCGCGCGAAACCGAAATACCTGCATCCCAAGCTCGAACCGATCCTGGCCGAAACCTATTCGGCATCGCCTGCTACCAGGAACAGGTCATGCAGATCGCGCGCGATTTTGCCGGCTTTACGTTGGGCGAAGCCGACGAACTGCGCAAGGTCATGGGGAAGAAGCAGAAGGACAAGTCCCGTTCTATAAAGAGAAGTTCATCAGGGGAGCGGTCGCGACGTCGGACGTAACGCCGCAGCTCGCGGAGGACGTCTTTGCGTTCGTCGAGCCGTTTGCGGATACGGCTTCAACAAATCGCACGCCGCGGCATACGGGTTGATCGCCTATCAAACGGCGTATCTGAAAGCCAATCACCCCCTGCAATACCTCACCGCGCTGATGACGTCGGTCAAGGACAAGACCGATAAGCTCGTCGAGTACATCGACGAGGCGAAGAACGTCGGGATCGAAGTGCTGCCGCCCGACGTCAACGAGTCGTTGGTCGATTTCGCGGTCGCCGGCGGCCGGATTCGGTTCGGTTTGGCGGCGGTCAAAGGCGTCGGCGAAGGCGCGGTGCGCAGCATCATCGACGCCCGCAACGACGGCGGCCGGTTTACCGATCTGTTCGATCTCGCCAAACGCGTCGATGCCAAGCAAGTCAACCGTCGCGTCTTCGAGGCGTTGGTGAAGTGCGGTGCGCTCGATGCGTTGCCCGGAAATCGCGCGCAGAAGCTCGCGGCGGTCGACGCGGCGGTCGATTCGGCGGCGCACGCTACCCGCGAAGCCGAACTCGGGCAGACCTCGCTTTTCGGAGAAACCCAGGCGCACGCGCCATCGCTCGTCCCGAAGCTGCCGTCCGTTCCCGCGCCGAGCACGCGCGAAGTGCTGGGCTGGGAACGCGAGACCTTGGGCATCTTCGTTTCGGGCCACCCGCTCGCCGACGTCCAGCATTTGCTGACGCGCGCCGGCGCGACGCTCGTAAAAGACCTGCGTACCTGGAATGAGGACATGCCGGTGACGGTCGCCGGGATGGTCGCGAGCGTTCGCCGCACGATGACCAAGAGCGGCCAGCAGATTTTGATCGCGCAGATCGAAGACACGACCGGCATTTGCGACGTGATCGTCTTCTCAAAGATGTATCCGCAGGTGCAGCAATTCTTCGTCGTCGATGCAACGCTGATCGTCAAAGGACGTTTGCGCTTGCGCGAGCGGCCCGGGAGCGCGCCGGGGAAGAGCCCCCGATCGAGCCGACGGTGCAGGCCGACTCGGTGACGCAGTTCGTGGCGCCGCTGCACGTCGCGCCGCCGACCGACGTGCGCGGCTGGCACGTCCAGGTGGAGGAGCGCGAGCAGATCGACCGGTTGGCGGCGCTGATCGACGAATGGCCGGGCGAGATCCCGATCGTATTACACGCCCGCGGACGGGCGCAGCGGCTCCTCCGCACGATCGCTAACGACAATCGCGTGCGTCTCGAGCTCGAGCGGATCTTCGGCTCGCCTGCGGTGCGCGAAGGCGCCCCCGAGGACGTCGCGTGAAGATCGTTTCCGCCGCGGAGTACGCGCGCATCGTGAAGATGCTGCGCGGAGGCTGGATCGCGCCCGAAGGCGTCGCGGAGACCGTCGCCGAGATTCTGGCCGACGTGCGCGCGCGCGGCGATATGGCGCTCATCGAGTGCGCGCGGCGCTTCGACGACGAGCGCTTCGATAGTTCGAAACTTCGCGTCGCGATTCCAATGCACGAAGGCGCACGTTCGCTCGTTTCGCAAGAAGCGGCCGAGGCACTAGAGCTCGCCCGGGCGCGGATCGCGCGTTTCCACGAACGGCAGCGCCGCGCCGACCTGGCGTACGCGGAAGAGGACGGAACCCGTTACGGCCTGAACCTGCGGCCGCTCGAGTCGATTGCGGCGTACGCGCCGGCGGGCAGTGCCATCGCCGTGCTGGCGAGCGTCGTTCCGGCGAAAATTGCGGGCGTAAGCCGCATCGTCGTGCTGGCCGCACCGGACGCCCACGGCCGAGTCCACCCGGCGGTACTCTACGCCTGCAGCTTGTGCGGCGTCGACGAACTGTATGCTATCGGCGGCGCGCAAGCGATTGCAGCCGCCGCTTTCGGAACGGAATCGATCGCCGCCGTTGAAAAAGTGGTCGGCCCGGGCGGCGTGTGGGTCACCGAAGCGAAGCGCCAAGTGTTCGGGCGGTGCGGCATCGACGGTCTCGCCGGACCGTCGGAGATGCTGGTCGTCGCGGACGACGGCGCCAACAGCGAGTTCGTCGCGGGCGAGCTGTTGGCCGTCGCCGAGCAGGATCCGCGCGCGGTGCTCGCCGTCGTCTCTGAGTCGCGCTCGCTGCTCGACGCGATCGCGCAGCTTGTCGACACGCTCGAGGTGAAGACGCTGCCGCGGGGCGAAACGATCGCGCAAGCACTTGAACGCAACTGTCACTTGATCCATGCGAGCGCGCGGGATGAAGTCTTCGAAGTGATCGAGCGCTTTGCACCGGCGGCGCTTTCGCTGCAGGTGCGCGACGCGGCCGTCTATCTGCCGCGCATCCGCCGCGCCGGGGTCGTCTACGTTGGGGATCTCACGCCGGCGGCGAGCGGCACGTTTTTGGCAGGCACGAACTGCGTTCTTCCGACGTCGGGAACGGCGCGCTTTTCGTCGGCGCTATCGCTGCGCGATTTCGTACGGACGTTTGCGGTGCTCGAGAACAGTGCCGAACGTATGAACGGCGACGCCCAGGCGGTCGCCGAACTCGCCGAACTCGAGGGGTTGTCGCAGCACGCGCAGGCCGCGCGAATGCGAGTCGGCGGATGAGCTGCAAACTCGTCGCCTTCGATCTCGACGGTACCTTGATCGGCCGGGACGTAACGCTCTCTGCCGGCGTGCTGGCGGCGGCCGCACGAATGCACGATGCGGGCATCGCCGGCTGCATCGTCACCGGACGCATGTACCGATCGACGATCCGGTTCGCGCGCAAGCTCGGCTTCGATACGCCGGTCGTCTGTTACCAGGGTGCGGCGGTGATCGATCCGTCGACCGATGAGATCCTGCGGCACTGTTCCGTTCCGAACGACGTAGTCCTCGAGCTGATCGCGTTCTGCGAATCCGAAGGACTGCACCTGCAGCTCTACCGTAACGACGAGTACTTTTGTGAAGAGCGCAACCGTTTTTCCGACCTCTACGCGTCGCTGGCCGGCACGCAGCCGGTGGCGCTGCCGTCGCTGCGCGAGGCATTCGCGTTCAGCGAATCAACCAAGGCGGTGATCGTCGCCGATCCGCCGGACGCCGAGCGCTGTGCGGCGCGCCTCGCGCAGGTACTCGGCGCGCGCGCCTACGTCACGCGCAGCTTGCCGGAGTTCGTGGAGATTCTCAATCCGACGGTCGACAAGGGAGAAGCATTTCGTTTTGTGGCCGCGCGCCTCGGCATCGCGATGGAAGATACGGTCGCGATCGGCGATTCCTGGAACGACGCACCGATGCTCAGGGTCGCGGGCTTTGGCATCGCGATGGGCTCCGCGCCGGCCGAGCTGCGAGACGTTGCCCGCGAGGTCGTTGCCGACGTCGCGCACGACGGCGTCGCCGAAGCGATCGACCGGTACGTTCTGCGTTGAAATCAAAAACCCCGAAGCGCCGCAAGAAGAACGCGGCCGCGCGGCTGCGTCCCTTTTGGATCTTGATCGCGTTCTTGGTCTTGCTCGGCGCCGTCGTCGTCGCAGGAGCGGCATTGTGGCCCGGGTTCACGCCGAAGTCGATCGAAGTGAATGGAAATCACAACGCGTCGCGGGCCGAGATCCTCGCGAAGGCCGGCATCGAACCGAACGTGAACGTGTGGCTTCAGAATTTGGGGGCGATCGAAGCGCGCGTCGCTAGCATCCCGTACGTCGGCGCAGTGCACGTCCGTCGCATTCCGCCGGCGACGGTAGCGATCGACGTCACCGAACGCATCCCGTTTGCCGTCGTGACCGAGGATAGCCAGGCCGTGCTGGTCGACCGCGATCTGCGCGTGCTGCAAGCCGCTGACGCGCCGTCCGATCTCGTGACGTTCACCTTGCCGTCCGGTTCCGATCTGACGCCCGGCGTCTTCCTGAAAAGCGATGATGCCGTCCGTCTCCGTACGTCGTACGACGAACTCATCGCGGCACACGTCGTGCCGATCGCGCTGGGCTTCGACAAGTTCGACGGCTTGGTGGCGACGATGCGCGGCGGCATTCAAGTGATGCTCGGCGACGACGACGAGATGGCGCGCAAGATCGCGCTGATCGATCCGATCCTTGCCCAAGTCGTTCGCAGAGGCAAACCGGCCGACGCAATCGATCTCCGCGCGCCGAATACGCCGGTGGTCGACTACAAGAACTAGCGTTTTGCTGCTCACCGGGTTTGCCGGTCGTATCGGGCGGCAGAGTAGCCAACCTTCAAGGATGGAAACGTTTTTCAGCCCTCTCCCACGATAGGAACGGCACCGGCGCAGCGGCTAAAACGAATCGCGATGAAACACTTTACTCTATCCCAAATTGCTACATCTCTACTACTTGCGGGCGCTTTGTCCGGCTGCGGCGCTGCCGGCTCGGTGAATCCACCGGGCGCCGCTCCCGTCTCGAATCCGGCGCAGGCGGGCGCACCGGCTCAGCGCGAGGCGGCGCTGCAGGCGTTCATTCGTCCTGGTTCCAAAAAAATAACCGTCAATCCAGGGCAGTCGATTCAAGCCGCCGTCGATTCGGCGTCCTCCGGCGACACGATCGTCGTTATGCCGGGTACGTATCACGAAACAGGCCGCACGTGTCCGTTCAAGACGGCGGAAAACTGTGCGATCAGCGTCACAAAGAACGACATTACGATCGTCGGCATGAGCGGCCAGCAGCCGGTCGTGATCGACAACCCGGGCGGTAAGCTCGCCGTCGGGATCGGTATCGGTAAATACTACTCCTGCACCGATGCCTATCGCATCGACGGGAGCCAGGTCGTGGGGGTCACCGTGACCGGCTTCACGGATACCGGCATCTTCGGAACCTGCATCAAGAACTGGGAGTGGGCGTACGATTCGGCCATCAAAAACAAGATCTACGACTTCTACCCCGTCTTTTCGAGTCACGGGCGCGTGGACAACAACTACGCTTCAGATGCGACCGATACGGGTTTCTACGTCGGCATCTCGGATCACATTCTCGTCGATCATAACGTCGCGATCTCGAACGTTTCCGGATACGAGTTCGAGAATACGATCGACTCGTTGATGGAGTACAACACCGCCAACGACAACACCGGCGGAATTCTCGAGTTCATTATCCCGGGGGACCCACTCGAGAGAAGCTACAACAACGTGATTCGCTATAACGTCGTCATGGCGAACAACAACAAGAATAAGTGCTCGGAGGGCGTGGTCTGTACGGTCCCTCCGGGAACGGGCATCCTCATCATCGGCGGCACCAACAATCTGACGACCGCCAATATGGTAACCAACAACCGTGCTTACGGAATCGCTTTGACTGACGTGTGCACGGCGTTTACCCTGACGAAGCCGCAGTGCAAGGCGCTTACCTACAATCCGCTGGCGGAAAAGAACAAGATAACCGACAACACCGTGGAGCACAACGGCCTAGATTTGGGGTGGATCCCCCAGTTGGGCAAGGGCAACTGCTGGTCGAACAACAAGTCGACGACGCCGGCGGCGCTACCGAAGTGCTGATCGGTTCGATTCGAGGCCGATCACCCGTCCGCATATTCTAGCAAACGGATTGGCCGGCGAGAGAAACTCCCAGGCTAGACGATCGCGAACGCCGCGATCGAGCGCCAAGACGTACCGGCTACGGCATTCTGCCGAGCCGCCGTTGCGGCGGATGATCGCGGCGTCGGCCTCGCAGGAGCGCGCGTCGGGGAAAGGATCGAGGAAGAGGCGGTAAGCGGAGCCGGCCTCGCTCGCCGTATACAAGCTCCATTGCCGGTCGACGTACGATGCCAGCACCGCGGCCGGGATCGCGAGCAGCGCGATCGTGATGCCCGCGATGGCGGCGAGCCGCGTAAAGATGCGCATACGGCGGCTACTTCACCGCGATCTTGGCCATCATGCCGAGATCCTCGTGCTGCAAGATGTGGCAGTGAAAGAGAAACGTGCCGCGTACGATCGGATCGCGGAAATCGACGAGGACGTGAGCAACGCCGGGCCTTCCGTCGCGATGAGCGGGCGGCAGGTTCAGCGTGTCCCACCACGCCTGCGGCTGACGCACTCCGTCGATATCCTGCACGATGAAATGCACTTGGTGAAGGTGAAAGGCGTGGACTTCCTGCGTGAAGTTCTGCAGCGTCCAGCGCTCGACCGTGCCGATCCGGGCCGTGAACATCGGCGCCGCATTGGGCGAATACTGTTGACCGTTCAAATAGAACGCGGTCTTATTGCGATTTTCACTAAAGAAGATCGTGCGCTGGCGCGCGAATCGATTGCCGATGGTCAGCTCGTAGGTGCCGAACGGCGGAGGCGTCGTACCGGGCTGCGGCACCGCCGGCAAATCTTCGCTGCCGCCGGCGACCGTTGCGAGCACCTGCGCGGGATTGGGATCGCCCGTTGCGCCGGTGTCCGTGCACGACGTGCGGAACGCCGCGCCTACGGCGGCGCCGTCGACGATGAATTCCGCGCGACCGGCCGGCGGAAGGACGATGTCGCGTACTTGCCGTTCGCGACCTCCGGGATACGCATTTAGCGGCACGCCGTCGAGCGCAACGACGTGCAGCGACGCTCCGTCGACGCTGAGATCGTAGTATCCGCTGGCGGAGGCGTTAACGACCCGCCAAAGCTGCGGATGCCCCGGCGGCATAACGATTCTTCCGCCGACCGGCTGCCCGTTGATCGTCGTGTGCTCGCCGGATATGTCGAAGGGGCGGCTGCAAACGCCGCCGGATTTGCCGGAACGCGGAAACGTCGCGGCATACTTCGGATGGGTGAGAACGTTGCGCAGCACGATCACGCGCTCGGGCAGTCCGGCCGTTTCTCGCGAGAAATACGAGGTGCCGTTCACGACGATGGCGCCCGACATGCCGTTGTAGACTTGCCAGTTCGATTCCATGTGCGCGTGCGAATGATACCAGAACAAACCGGGCGGCTGCGTTTTTCCGATCGGAATTCGATAGTGCAGCGTCTGACCGGGCATGGCGTAGATGTCGATCGAGTCATCGGCCGGCGGGTTCGGAGACGTCGTCAGTCCGTGAAAGTGGATGTTGGTGACGTTGAACGGTTCGTGCGACGACGGGGGGAGGTTGTTGACGTACGTAAGATCGATCGTATCGCCGGCTTCGACGCGAATCGTCGGAGGAACGAACGCGCCGTCGTACTGCAGCGCCGGACCGCCGGTCGACGGATCGATCGTCGCCGAGAGCGTTAAACGCGCGACGCCGTGGTCGCTGACCACTTCGGGCGGATTCGCTAAGTCGGCGGCTTGCGGAACCGCGGGCGTCGTCGTGATCCCGCTCGCAGTGTTGCTGCAGGCTGTTAGGAGAGCGAGAAGTACGAAGGTGGCGCGGCGCGTGAAGTTACGCCGTTTCAGGGTTGGCATTTCGAAGTATACTAGCCAGCACTCGGGATGCCTGTCAACGGTCGCCCTAACGTACGAAACAACCCAAAACAGGCGCCGCGGCTCATTTTCGGGAAATCCGGGGAACGTAAACGCTCATCGCTACGTTCAAGGCTTCGTTATGCTGCATAACTCTTTAAAGATCTCTCGTTCCGGGCGAATCGCGCTTTTCGCGATCGTAGCGCTCGCCGCGGCCGGTTGTGCGGGAAACGCTCCGGCGAACAACCCGACCCCCGCGTTGAGTTCGGACGCCGCCGCAGCGGGAACGAGCGTCTCCATCATCGACGCGTCGTATAAACCGAAGACGCTGAGAACCACGGTTGGGCGGTCGGTGAAGTTCCTCAATAAGGATTATGAGGCGCATACCGTTTCCGCCGACGACGGTTCGTTCGGCTCCTCGATCTTGTACCCAAAGCATGCCTACAAGCATACGTTTTGGAAGCCCGGCAGGTACCGGTACCACTGCAAGATCCATCCGTTCATGACCGGAACGGTTATCGTCACGAAGTAGCGCAAAAAAGGGAGAGGGTGCGTCGCACCCCCTCACCCGGGATCATCGATGAGCGGAAAAGCCGGCTAGTGGCTGCTTAGGTCGGCGTAGACCATCACGGAACCCTTGATCAGCGACAGCTTGATCGAGTCGGACGGCTTGACTTTGGAGAAATCGACGGAGTCGCGTCCCGCGGAGAGGGTCGTCTCCGCGCCGTTGTCCATAGTGACGAGCACGTGTTTGGAATCGACGACCTTTTCGACTTTTACGGTATAGGTGCCGTCTGGGATGAGGGAGGCGTCGATTGCATTGGCGGCTAGGGCCGCGGCCGGGGCCAGGCTGGCTAGGATCAATGCGAACACCGGGAATAGTCTCTTCACGAATAACTCCAAGAAGGGTGGTTTCAGCTTAAGAATATAACGCAAGTGCCCCGGGGTCTTCTAGGGCCCCAGGCTTAGATTTTTGCCCATTGGCAATTTCCGAGTGGTCCTCGCCAGTATGAACCGGCCGACGAGCTCCTTGAGCTCGGTGGCCTGGCTGAACACCTGGTCGGCCGAAGCGGCCATCCCGCCGACTGCTTCAGCGTTCTTGCTCCCCAGGTCCGAAGAACGCTGCACGCGGCCGCCCAAGGCTTGGATGGCGGACTGCTGCTCGGTCGAGGCGCGGGCGACTTGCGCGGTCCGCTGCTCGATCTCCGAGACGTTCTCCAGAATCTGATTCGACGTGACCGCCTGTTCGCGCATGGTGGCGGCGGCTTCGTGGGTCATCGCGCCCATCTGTTCGCTGGCCTTGGCCAGCTCTTCGGAGGCGCGGGCCTGTTCGGTGGTCGCGATCGAAATCTCGCTCACGAGTTCGGCGACTTCGGTAACGCGCGTGCTGATCGCTTCGATCATCTGCGTGACGTTGCGTGCGGACTCGGCGTTGTTTTGCACCAGGTTATTGGCGCGCGCGGTCCGCTCGAGCACGGCCGACGTACGGCGTTGGATGTCGGCGACCAGCGTCCCGATCTGTTTGGTGGAACTGGCGGAGTTTTCCGCAAGTTTGCGCACTTCGTCGGCGACGACCGCGAAGCCGCGTCCGTGTTCGCCGGCGCGGGCCGCCTCGATTGCGGCGTTGAGCGCGAGCAGGTTCGTTTGGTCGGCGATCTCTTCGATCAAGCCGAGAATCTCGCCGATCTGGCGCGATGCGTGATCGAGACTCTGCATTTCGGAGACGACGTCGGCGACGGTGTCGCTGATGCTGCCCATGCCCTTGGAGAGCGCGAGCACTTCGTTGCGGCCTTCGCGGACCTGCTGGTCGGTAATATTCGATTCCGAGCGCACGCGTTCGGCGTTGCTGGCGACCTGCACGATCGACGCCGACATCTCTTGCGTGTTGGCGACGGCCTGTTCCACGACGGTTGCGAGGTTGAGCAGGTTCTGATCCATCTCCTGAATCGATGCGGTCATTTGGGCGACGGCGCTGGAGATGTCGGAGACGCGGCGCGCTACGGCTTCGGCGTTATCGGCGACCGAGCCGGCGGCACCGGAGAGGTCGGCGGAATAGTTGAGCGCCTCGCCGAGTGCGTTCAGCTCTTCCTTCATACGGCCGTCAACTTCCACGGCGAGATGATTGCTCTGTTCGCTGGCGCCCTGCACGGTGACGGCGGCACCCTGAATTTGCTGCATGATCGCGGCCAATCGATCGCCGAGTTCGTCGACGGCGATGCCGAGCCGGCCGAGCAAATCGCGCCCGATCCACGCAACGCGCTCCGAGAGATCGCCGTTGCCCATCGCTTCGAAGATGTCGACGATCCGTCCGATGCTCTTGAGCATCGTACGCCGGAACCACTGCATGCCGAAGATGACGACGATGATCGCAACGAGCACGCCGATGCCGATCTCGATCCAACCGAGGTTGCGCGCGGCGACGAGCCGCGCAAAACTGTCGTCGGCGTAACGGTTGAGCGCGTCGAGCATGGCCTGGCCGTCCTGGCTCTGCTTTACGTACGCGGCCGACGACGGGCCGTTGATCTGCGTCAGCGCGTCTTTGCTTTTGCCTTGCTGCAGGAGGCTGACCGCCGACAGCGCCTGGAAATCGTAGGCGCTGGCGCTGGTGCTGAACGCGCCGACCAGTTTTCCGATTTCGTCGGTGCGCTGCGTGCAGTCCGGATTGCCGTCTTTATCGAGCTGGGTGCAGAAGATCGCGAGCATCTTGCGGGCATCGTCGGGGAACTGCTTGACCAAGCCCTTCGCGAGCGTCAGCTGGCCGGCCGCCTTTGAGGCATCCGGGTTGGTCGCCGCTTCGAGGGTTGCGGCGCGAAGACTGTCGGCGTCGGCGGCGACCTTCGCGTAGGCCAACTGCCCGCGGATGACCGTATCGCGAAGAACCTGCGCCTGATCCGTCAGCCCCTTCATCGCGAAGTAGCTGATCGGGAGAAACGCGAGCACGACAAGGATCACCAGGCCAAAAGCGCCAGCGAGCCCCCGCTCAAGAGTAGTACGACGACCTTCCATTATCTATCGTTTCTTCGGCGCCAAATGACGTTACTTTAATCAACCTTTATGACGACAGCAAAACTCCTTGCGAACAATAGGGCGTACCCGCGTCCACAATCTGTCCCCAAGTTGTTCGCAGCCTTGTCCCCAAGGAGTTGGTCACGGGCTCGCCAACCCCTGCGAATCCCTCGTAGCGGTCCCTACCCCTAGTAGGGTTTGCCCGCATCGTGCCCCAATATCTAGTGGTCCAACCCCCGCCCAGGAGTACAAGGTAAGCATCGGATGAAGCACGAGACCGTTTGCGGGCTCGATATCGGAACGACCAAGACCTGCGCGGTCGTTGCGGTTGACGGGCCAAACGGGCTCGAAATCGTCGGGGTCGGGGAAGCCCCGTCCATGGGGATGCGCAAGGGCGTCGTGGTCGATCTGGACGAGACGATCAAATCGATCGAGGCCGCGACCGAAAAAGCCGAACGGATGGCCGGCTTCCACGTTTCGGACGTCTTTGTCGGGATCACGGGCGACCACATCCGCAGCACCAACAACCGCGCCGTGGTTGCCGTTTCCGGCGACGACCGCGAGGTGTCCTCGGTCGACGTGCGCCGCGTCGTCGACGCGAGCAAGATCATCAATCTTCCCGCCGATCGCCAGATCATTCACGCACTGCCGCGGTTCTTTACCGTCGACGGGCAAGATGGCGTCGAGGATCCGGTCGGCATGGCCGGCGGGCGACTGGAAGTCGACACGCATCTGATCACCGGCGGTTCGACATTCATTACCAACGTGCTCAAGTGCGTGCACCGCGCGGGCCTCGAAGCGGCCGGGCTGGTCTTCGAACCGCTCGCGAGCTCGGCTTCGACGCTGATGTCTGAAGAGAAACAAGTCGGCGTCGTCCTGCTCGACATCGGCGGAGGCACCACCGACATCGCGGTGTTTTCGCTCGGAAGCGCGATCCTTACGTCGACGATTCCCGTCGGCGGCAATATCCTTACCAACGACATCTCGCTCGGCCTGAAAACGTCGCTCGCCGAAGCGGAAGAAGTAAAAAAGCGCTTCGGCGCGGGCGTTCGCGATGCAACGAACGAGGAGACGTTTCCCGTCCGTACCCTCGACGGGCGCGCGACCAAGGATGCGACGACGGCGCAGCTGCGACAGATCGTCGTGCCGCGCGTTCTGGAAACGCTGCGCATGGCTAAAACGAAAATCGTCGAGAACGTTCCGCGCGATCTCGTTCTCGGCGAAGTGGTCCTGACGGGCGGCGGCAGCCTGCTGCCCGGAATCGAACCCATCGCCGAAGACGTCTTCGGCTTGCCGGTGCGCGTCGGCATGCCGCGGATGGTGGGCGGTTTGACCGACGCGATGACGCAGCCTCAGTACGCTACGGCGATCGGCTTGGTGATCTTCGGAGCCAACGGAGATCACGAAGATGCCGGCGGCGTGCGGCGGCGCGGCGGATCGTTCTTCAGTCGCATACGCACGTGGTTGGGGGATCTATGGAACTAGAAAACGAGCGAGAGCCCGAACTCGAACTCATAACATCGGAACCCGAACTCGAACTCGCGGCATCCGAACCCGAACTCGAACTCGCGGCGCCCGAACGCGAACTCGAACTCGCGGCGCCCGAACGAGAACTCAAACTCGCGGCACGCAAACGAAAAGTCGAACTCACACCAGAAACACCTTCACCAAGAGAGGAACCGCAGGTCATGGCCGATTCCCGACGTTCCGTGCAATCCGCTCAAACGGAACATGCCGCAACCATCAAGGTCATCGGCGTTGGCGGCGGCGGCTGCAACGCGATCAATCGTATGATTCAAGCGGGCTTGACCGGCGTGGATTTTTACGCCGTCAACTCCGACGTGCAGGCGCTCCGCGCCTCGCTCACCGAGAACACCGTGCACGTCGGCGGAAGCCAGACGCGCGGCCTGGGCGCCGGCGCGAACCCGTGCTCGGACGCGAAGCCGCCGAAGCATCGCGTGAAGATCTTGCGATGATTCTCGACGGCGCGGATCTCGTGTTCATAACCGCCGGAATGGGCGGCGGCACGGGCACCGGCGCCGCGCCGGTGATTGCGGAGCTCGCGCGCGAGTCCGGTGCGCTGACGATTGCGGTCGTCACCAAACCGTTTGCGTTCGAAGGGAAGAAGCGCATGACGGCCGCCGAGAACGGCATCGCCGATCTCGAGGCGAAGGTCGACACGCTCATCACGATTCCGAACGAGCGCATCCTGCAAGTCATCGAGAAGAAGACGCCGCTCAACGAAGCGTTTGCCTATGCCGACGACGTGCTTCGTCAGGGCATCGCGGGGATTAGCGATCTGATCACGCAGCCGGGATTAATCAACCTGGATTTCGCCGACGTCAAGACCATTATGACCGACGCCGGTTCGGCGATGATGGGCATCGGCGAAGGCACCGGCGAGCATCGCGCTGCCGACGCCGCGCAAAAGGCGATCGCTTCGCCGCTGCTCGAGACGACGATCGAAGGCGCGCGCGGCGTCATCTTCAATATCACCGGCGGTCCGGATATGGCGATGTACGAAGTCAACGAGGCGGCCGAAATGATCAGCCGCGCCGTCGATTCCGAAGCGCAAATCATCTTCGGCGCGTCGATCGATCCGGCGATGACCGGCAAAGTTCGCGTCACCGTGCTGGCTGCCGGCTTCGGCGCTCCGCGGGCGCGCTCGGCTGCCGGCTACGCGTTCGAAACCGGGAAGATCGATACCGTCGCACCGGTGAACATGGACGACATCGAGGTTCCCGCATTCCTTCGCTACAGAGGGTAAGCGCCGAACGTTAATGGGCTATTCCGCTCGCGTACTTCTCGATTCGGTTAGTCCGGCGGGGGTTCGGCTCACCACGCTCGAGGTGACCTTCCCCCGCTTCGTGCTGGCCGAGTTTAATACGCACAGAGTTCTGTCACGAAATTCGGCGAGTTCTCGTGCAATCCCGACCAGCAAGCTGATCGATCGTCTGTTGAACGATCCCGTCATTCCCTTGGAATGGGGCCGCAATCAAGCCGGGATGTCGGCCGACGACGTGGTTCCCGAAGAAGAAGCCGCGGAGGCGGAACGCGTGTGGCTACAGGCGCGCGACGCTGCCGTCGAGCACGCGCGCCGGTTGCTCGCGCTCAAGATTCACAAACAAGAACTCAACCGCGTTCTCGAGCCGTTCTTGTGGCACACGGTAATCGTCACGGCGACCGAGTGGGAGAATTTCTTCCAGCTTCGCTGCGCCGCCAACGCGCAGCCGGAGATTCGCAAAGCGGCGATGGGGATGCGTGACGCCATCGACGCCAGCGTTCCGCGAACCGTCGAAGCGGGCGGCTGGCATCTGCCGCTGGTTCAAGACGACGAACGCGCGCTCGACATCGAAGTGCAGAAGAAGATTTCGGCCGCGCGCTGCGCGCGCGTCTCATACCTAACGCACGAAGGCAAACGCGAGATCGAAAAGGATCTCGAACTGTACGATCGCCTTAAGAGCGATCGTCATCTCAGCCCCTTCGAACACGTCGCGACGCCCGCAGGCGACACGGCGTTTCACGCCAACTTTCGCGGCTGGCTGCAGATGCGCCACGAAATCGAAGCGGCCACCTGGCCGTCGCTCGCGAGACGAACCGCCACCGGCTGATTCCCGTTCTTAGCGGCTTCGAGACATTAAGAAAAAAAGTGTTGCGGGGATATTTCGCAAGTCACTTCCATATGCTATAAATCTTTTCTACGAGGTCCCGGACTATTCGGTATCCCGTTGCTAGGAGATTTGGGGTGTGGCTCTTTCGCAGGAGCTTCGAGCTTCGCAAGAACTCGAAGAGAAGCTTCCTTTTCGCGCTCTCGACGACGCGCCCGCTATCCGGGCGGTCGATGAAATATTTGACGCAGCGCTCGCATCGGGCGCTTCCGACGTCCACGTCGAGCCGGATCTCAGCGGCGGCCGCGTTCGCGAACGCGTCGACGGCGTGCTTCGAACCACGCGCCATATCCCAGACGGCCTGTTCGCGCAGATACTCGTGCGCGTAAAACTGCTCGCGGGGATGGACATCGCCGACCGGCGCCTTCCGCAAGACGGCGGCTTTCGCACCGGCAGCAAGGGCCGCAGCGTTGACACGCGGGTCTCGTCGATGCCGACGATCCTCGGCGAAAAACTCGTCGTCCGCCTGCTCGACGTCCGCGGAAACGTCCCGAGTTTGGAATGTCTCGGCATGGACGCGGCAATCAGCGAGCGCTTTCGCGCGCTGGCGCACGCCGCCACCGGTTTTATCGTGGTCTGCGGACCAACGGGAAGCGGTAAAACGACGACCGCGTATTCGACGCTTGCCGAGCGGAACGTGGAAGGGCAACACGTGTGCACGGTCGAGGATCCGGTCGAAATGCGGCTCGACGGCGTCGCCCAAGTGCAGGTCAACGTGCGCGCGGGTTTGACGTTCCCGGCCGCGCTGCGCTCGCTCTTGCGCCAAGATCCGAACGCAATTCTGATCGGCGAACTGCGCGACGCGGAAACGGCCGCCGTCGCCGGTGCGGCGGCCCTATCCGGTCAACTGATCATTACGACGCTCCACAGCGGCAGCGCACCCGGTGCGGTCGATCGACTGCTCGAACTCGGTCTTTCGCGGCGCAGCATCGCGGCCGGTCTCTCGGGTTCGCTAGGCCAGCGCCTGGTGCGCGCATTGTGCGACGATTGCAAGGTCCAATCGCCCGCGGGCGGCGCAGAAACGCGCTACCTCGGCATTGCGGATGGCAGTCTCGTGCACGAGGCCGGCGGATGCGAACGCTGCGTTCGCAGCGGATTTCGCGGGCGAACCGGCGTCTTCGAATTGCTGCGGGTTTCGGCCGCGGTGCGCACCGCCATCGGCGACGGGCAACCGGCGGCGCGGCTCGCGGAGCTTGCTGCCGCAGCGGGATACGAGCCGATGGTGCAGTCGGCGCGCCGGCTCGTGCTGTCCGGCCGCACGAGCGCGTCGGAAGCGTATCGCGTCTTGAGCGACGGAATGTAGCCGTGGCCGCCGTAGCTGAAATTCGCCTCCGCGACGCGCTGCACGCGGCGCGCCGGCGCAATGCGTCGGACCTGCACTTGTGCGCCGAGCTTCCGCCCGTCGCGCGCATCGACGGCCGCCTCGAACGTTTGCCTGGCTCGGCGCTCGCATGCGACGAGCTCGATGCGATCGCGAGCGGGATTGCCGCGGAGCATGGGAATCCGCTCGATCGCTCGGCGGAGTTCTCGGCGGCGTGGCAGGATGCGGATGCCGGACTTCTGCGCGTGCACGTCTTTCGTGCTGCGGGCGCGCCCTCGATCGCGTTTCGGCTGCTTCGCGACCGTACGCCCGAGCTGGAATCACTGGACGTGCCGGCGGCCGTACCGGCATTCGCGCAACGCGATCACGGTCTGGTCCTCTTCGCCGGTCCGACGGGAAGCGGAAAGTCGACGACCATGGCGGCACTGGTTTCGCGGATCAACCAGACGTCGGCGCGCCGCATCATCACGCTCGAGGATCCGGTCGAATACCGGCACGAGAGTGCTCGGTGCGTCGTCTCGCAGCGTCAGGTCGGCATCGACACACCCAGCTTGTCCTTGGCCTTGCGCGGCGCATTGCGTTCCGATCCGGACGTCATCGTGATCGGCGAAATGCGCGATCCGGATTCGATTGCGGGCGCGCTTACGGCCGCGGAAACCGGGCACTTGGTCCTGGCTTCCTTGCACACCAGTGACGCCGGGAAAACCGTCGATCGGATCGTCGACGCATTCGCTTCGGGTGGACGGGAGCAGATCCGGACGCAACTCGCTCGCGTGCTCGTGGGCGTTGTCTGTCAGCAGCTCGTTCGCCGCATCGGCGGCGGACGGCTTGCCGTCTTCGAGGTGCTGGTTGCGACCGACGCGGTTCGCGCACTCATTCGCGACAATAAGATCCATCAGCTCAAGAACGCCATTGCTACCGGCCGGCAGTTCGGCATGCAGACGCTCGAATCGCACGTAGCCGCCCTGGTCGAAGCGAGGGAGATCGAGCGGCCGTTCACGGATTCCGAGACGCCGTAGTGGCGGTTTACTATTACACCGCCCGGACGGGCGACGGCGCACCGCTCTCGGGGTCGCTGGATGCGACGACGCGCGATGAAGCGGTCGGCCATCTCCGCTCGCGTTCGCTCTTCGTCACTTCCGTCGAAACGGGCGAGACGACGCGCGGAATGCTCTCGCAGATGCTCCTTTACGCGGCCCGCGGCGCACATCGGCGAGCAGCATTCTTTCGCTCGTTCGCAACGCTCGTCGGAGCCGGCGTACCGCTGCGCCGGGCGCTCGAGACCGTGTTGGTCGAGTGCCGCGACCGCGTGTTTGCGGAGACGGTGCGTTCGGTGATCGCCGACGTCGACCGCGGCGTCGCGCTCTCGACTGCAGCATCGCGGCATCCGCGGGAATTTACGCGCGTGGCCCTCGCGCTGATCCGGGCTGGAGAAGCGTGCGGCGCGCTGGACGACGCGCTCTTTCAAATAGCCGAGCTTGAGGAACGCGCGAGTGCGCTGCGTAAACGGCTCGGCGCCGCCCTCGCATACCCCGCAGTCGTGACGGCCGCGGCAGCGACGCTAATCGTGTTCTTACTTGCCAATACGATGCCGGCGTTCGCGACGATGTTCCAACAGATGCACGTCGACTTGCCGCCGACGACCCGCGCGCTCATCGCCGCGGGAGCGATCCTTCGGATGCCTTCGACGTGGATCGCGGTTCCCGCGGCCGTCGCGAGCTCCGTCGCCGCGGCGCTCATTTTCGGCGCGGCGACAACGCGCTGTCGTTTTGGCTCGCTCGCGCGGTGCTCTCGCTCCCCGTCGTCGGCGCGATCCGTTCGAAGAGTGAGGTCGCGCGCTTCTCTCGGACGCTGGGAACGCTGCTGCGCGGCGGCGTCGACGTGATCGCGGCGCTCGAGTCTGCACGCGACGTGATGGAAAATCTCGTTTACAAGCGGGGCTCGACGCACATCGCCGAGGCCCTCCACCGCGGCGATAGCCTCTACGAAGCGCTCTCCGGAGCCGATCTCTTCGACGCAACGTTCTACAGCTCGTACGCGCGGGTGAAGAAAGCGGCTCGCTCGACGCGATGCTGCTCCGCTTAGCCGAATACAACGAGATCGATGTCGAGACGTCACTCGCAACGATCGGAAGCATTTCGAGCCGGCGCTCATCTGCATCCTCGGCGGCATCATCGGCACGATCGTCGCCTCGGTTATCGTTCCTCTCTACTCCATGATCGGGAGCATTCGATGATCTTCGTTCGTCCTTCCTCGAGCTCTGGCTGCGGGAACGGCTCGTAGAACATCGCGACCGCGTGATTCCGAACATCGCTATTATGCGTTCGAGCCGCCCGCAAGTTCGTCCGGCCGGGGTTGGACCGCGCGGATCTGGAGCAGACGGCGATCTGGGTCTCATTAAGGCCGTCGACCGCTACGATGCGAGTCAAGAGACGCCGTTCGAGGGATACGCGTGGCTGCTGGTTCTCGGGGAACTTATGCACCACGTCCGCGACAGCGAACGCCTGTTGCGCGCGCCGCGGCGCGTACGCGAAATGGACCGGCGATGGTTGCGTGCCGAACGCGAACTGTGGGGAGTCCTGGGCGGGAGCCGCTCGGAGTCCGACGTCGCGCGTTACGTCAACGCGAATCCCTCAGAACGTCGCGAAGTCCGCGAATATCGGGCGAGCGGCTGTGTTGGTTTCGATGGAGAAGCTGCATAGTCAGCGTTCGCGCGATGCGGAAGAAGAGATCGACGTCGTCCTTGGCCGCATGACGATCGACGCAGCCCTCGATCGTCTCCTGGCGGTCGAGCGCGACATCCTTCATGCGGTATATTTCGGAGGCGAATCGCTTGCGGAAGTCGCCGGCCGGCTCGGTTATTCGCGACGTCATGTCACCCGTCTGCATCGGAGGGCCCTGGGGCGGGCGGCGGACGCTTTCGCTGGGCGAAACTGCGCTTGCTTGTACCCCGGCTCTACTCAGCCGCAGGCCCAGGAGCCTGCCGAGGCAAGCAGGAAGGTCTCTGCTGGCGGATGCATGGAGGACGCTTCTGTGTTTAAAAGATTTGGTCTTAAGGCTTCGGTTATTGCGGCGTCCTCCGCGCTCTTGATAACGGGATGCTCGCACGGCGTCGCGCAAGGGCCGTCGTTCTTGCCGCAGTCGCAACCGTTCGCAGCGAGCAGTTTCATGCATCCCGATACGGGCACCGCGATCAAGTCGATCGTATGGGGCAAGCTGCCCAAGGCGACGGCGGGCAAAGCGTTTTCCAAGCCGGTTCCGGTGACGATCACGGCCAAAGGTTCAAACGGCAAGCGATCACGGGCGCCTATGCGAAGCCGATCAAGCTTTCGGATAGCGACAAGTCCCACGCGACGACGCTGCTGATCAACGGCAAGGCGGCGAGCGCGAAGAATACGATCAAGAGTTCGACGGACAAGGTGACGTTGAAGTACACGGGCTTGGCGATCAGCCCGGCGACGTTCGATGCAAGTTCGGCGGGCGCGAAGGCGGGCAAAGCGAAGTTTTCGCCGGCGATCGCCGACATTGCGTACGCTGGCCCGAAAGTCTCGTCGGCAGCCGAGATCGATCTAACGAGTTCGACGCCGAGCACGGCCGGCTATTCCGGCGCGTTCACGGCGACGCAAGCCGGCTGGACGGGTTCGTTCAAGAAGGCCTTTACGTATACGACCGCGGCGATTGCCGGGTTTACGAACAACTGCGCGACGGCGTACGTCATCACGCCGGGCTCGGGCGCGCTTGGGACGGCCTATACGGTTAAAGGCAAGACGGGCGCGGTGGCGGGTGAGTGCGCGATGACGCTGGCCGGCGGCGCGGGCAAGATGCTGCGCGTCGTGCTGACGTTTACGACGACCAGCGTCGGCGTCAACGGCAAACAAGCCACGAATCAGTAGATTCCGGCGCGCTCCTAACGTCCTAGGCGCGCGCTGAGCGGGCACCTACCCGCGTGTGGAAAAAGAATCGGAACGCGGCTTTACACTGATCGAAATGATGATCGTCGTCGCGATCATCGCTATTCTTGTCGGCATCCTCGTGCCGAACTTCATGCGCGCCCGCGCGCAGGCGCAGACTGCGGCGTGCGAAGCGAATCTTAAAGAGATCGCGACCGCACTCGAGCTTTACGAAACCGATAACGATCACTATCCGACGAGCGGAAGCGTCGATCCGTCGAATACGGAACTGCAGGCGTACCTCAAACAAACGCCGGTCGATCCCGCCGCGGGTCCCGGTCTGTACTATACCTTTACCGTAACGAATGCCAACACGGCGACCGCGGCCTACACGATCATTTGCCCGGGAAGCCACGATCCGGGAACGTTACAGAATATCGCGCCAAACACGACGTTTACGCACATCGAGTACGCGTCGTCCAGCGGCTTTTCGACAAGCCCATGATCGATCCGATCGGTTCGGCGATTGCGGCAGCTGCGCTGCAGTCGCCGTGGGCGCCGGCTCCGGCGTTCGCCGCCGGCGTTGCGACGAGCGTCGGCCCCTGCGTCGCACCCCGCTTCGTCGCCGTCGCCGCGCTCGCGAGTTCGCCGGGAGTCGCGCGCTGGAAGACAGTTTCAGCCTTCGCTGCCGGACTCTGCGCGAGTTACGTCGCTCTCGGCGTCGCCGCTGGATTTGCCGCCCGCGTCGCCGGGATTTCGGCACACGTCGATGCACTGCTGTCGCTCGGGCTGCTTGCATTCGGACTGAAAACGCTGTGGAGCGAGCCGCAGTGTCTGCATGCCGAGCCGAAACCGCGGTCGCTGGGCGGCGCGTGCCTGCTCGGCATGTCGTTCGCATTGGTGACGTCGCCGTGCTGTACGCCGGTTATCGTGGTGCTTGGCTCTCTAGCTGCAAACGGGCCGTCACCGGCGTTCGGTGCGCTGCTGATCGGGTCGTACGCAGCCGGGCACGCCCTGCCGCTGGTCGCGGCGGGCTTCGGCTGGCAATGGATTGGAACGCGTCTCGGCGTTCGCCGGCTGCAGCCGGCCATGCAGACCATCGGCGGAGCGTTGATGCTCGCGCTCGCCGGCTACTACGGTGTGCTCGCGTGACCGGTGGGCCGCTTCGACGGATAGCGCTGGCGCTTCTCGGGATCGCTGCCGCAGCATGGATTTTGCGGCCGCAGATTTCCGACGCGCTGGTCGTGCGCGGCGATGAGTTTCTCTACCGTGCCGATGGGCGGCGTGCGCTCGAGTATTATCGGCGTGCGTTGACTGTCGATGGCGACGACGAGGCGGCAGCGGATCGCTTCGCATTCGTCGCCGCGCTGCTGCGCGATCGCGGCGCGAATGACGAGGCGCTGCGCGAGACCTCCGCGTACCTTCAGCGCCATCCCGACGATGCGATCGTCCGCATGGATCGCGCGATGGCTTACCGTGCCGCGGGCCTCTCGCGAGCGGCGCTCGCGGATTTTTCGGTCGTCGGCGCGCGCACGAGCGATCCGCGCGCCTTCACCTTCGCGGGCTACGCGGCCGAACGCAGTGGCGACAGGCCGCTCGCCCGCCGCCTGTGGCGCGCTGCGCTCGCATTGCAGCCCGGCTTCATCGCCGCGGAGCGCGCGTTGGAACGCAAACGGTGAGCGCATTTGCGGCCGCGGGTGCGATGCTCATGACCTTGGCCCTCACCGGGGTCGCGTGCGTGGGCGTACCGCAAAGCGCGCGCAAACGCGCGACGCCGGCAATCGCCGCGGGGATCTGCGGGGTCGCGCTTTCGTCTTTGGCGTTCGCCGGGCGAGATCTCACGTGGCCCGGCGCAGCAATACTTGCGTGTGCCGCCGTCTGCGCGGCGACGGATCTACAGCTGGGATTCATCTTCGATCGCGTGCTTCTCGCGGCGCTCGCGGCCGTCGTTGCGACGACCTGGGATCTTGGGCGATTGACCGACGGAATGCTATCCGCGATCGCCTGCGCCGGGGCGTTGCTGATTCCGTTCGCGCTGAGCCGTGGTCGCGCGATGGGGTTCGGCGACGTAAAGTTCGCTGGGACCGCAGGTCTCGCGCTGGGACTGCATGCGTCCTTCGATGCCCTGTGGGTCGCATGCGTGTCGG
This sequence comes from Vulcanimicrobiota bacterium, assembly GCA_963782265.1. Lineage (GTDB taxonomy): Bacteria > Vulcanimicrobiota > Vulcanimicrobiia > Vulcanimicrobiales > Vulcanimicrobiaceae > CAWAJD01. The sequence goes on along the minus strand of CAWAJD010000033.1, from coordinate 33,118 downwards.
GCGGCGGCGCAGCTGCACTCGCGCTGGCCACGGGCCGCGCGCAACCTCGTTCGCGCGTGCCGTTCGGAGCGTTCCTCGCGCTGGGCACCTGGGCCGCGTTGTTCGCGGGCAGTCAACGATAAGTGCGCGCGAGACCGCTACCGCTCGGCGTCGATCTGGGTGCCTCCCGGCTGCGCGTCGCATACGCCGAACGGGATCGCGCGGGAACGCCGCACGTCGTCGCGGTCGCGACGCGCGACGCGGAAACCTCGTTCGAGACGGACGCCGATATCGATGCCGTTGCGGCGATCGTAGACGAACTCGCGCGGGAAATCGGCGCCGGCGTGCGTCGCGCCGTGATCGCAATCGCTCCTGCGGAGGGCGCGATACGGGTCGTGCGTTTTCCCAAGATGCGGTGGGTGGAGCGGCGTCGCGCCGCCGCCTTTGAGGCGGAGCGGTTTGCCGGCTGGGACGTCAAGAGCGTGCGCACGCTGGTGCGGGTGCACGCGGTCAACCGCGCTGAACGGCTGCACGCCGTCGGCGCCGTGCGCGAAGCCGCACTCTCCGCACGCCTACGCGTACTCAAGCGTGCGGGTTTGCGACCTGCCGGCGTGGACTATTGCGCGTATGCGCTGCGGCGCGCGTTTCCATACGCCGACGCAGTGCTCGACGTCGGGTTCCGGCGAAGCGTGCTCTATGGGTTCGGCGCGGAGGGGCCGCTCGCGGCGGCGCTCCCGGGAGGCGGCGAGTTCATTACCGGCGCGATCGGTGCCGCGCTATCGATCGAACGGCACGTCGCCGAGCGGCGCAAGCGAATCCTCGGAACGGCGGGCGCGGGAGAAGAAGCGCGCGGCGAGCTGGCAACGCAGGCGGCCGCGGCCGTCGGCAAGCTGCGAGCGTCGATTCCGGTGCGGCGAATCGCGATGACCGGCAACGGCGCGCGTTTGTGCGGCTTAGCCGCCGATGTGGAATCGGCGACGCAAGCGCTCGTTGACGTGCCGGTCAGCGATCTGCTGCAGGGCGGCCCGTATCCCGAAGACGTCGTGCGCGCGGCTGCGCCCGATTGGGCGCTGGCCGCCGCGCTCGCCTGGTGGGGCGCGGCAACGTGATGCGATTCGACTTCCTGCGCGACGGCCTGCCGGACGCCGTCGAGGGGGTGCTCGCGTTTCGGCTGCCGCGGCGTTTGAGAACGGCCGCCGTCGCTTTGGTGACGCTTTTGTGTGTTCTCGCCGCGTGTGCGGCTTTCGAGAGCGTGCGAACGAACGCCGCAACGGCGATCGAATCCCGCGAACAGTCGCGTCTTGACCTGGCGAAAGACCGGCTGGCGGCGGCGAACCTGGAATTGAGAGACGTAACTGCGCTGCTCGAAACCGACCGTCGCCTTCGTGCGATGCGCGCCTCGGGAACGCTTGCAGCGATGCGTTTGGCGCGCATAGGCAACGTGGTGCCGCGCGGCGTGTGGCTCACCTCCGTCCAACCATCGGCGACCGGGTTCGACGTCGATGGTGAAGCCGTAAACCTTGCTGCGCTGAACCGCGTTTTGTCGAATTTGATCGACGGTGACGCGACTAGGCGCACGCATCTGCTGCGAATGACGCGCGTCGCGCGCGAGCGCGCCGCCAGCCTCGTGAGCTTCACGTTGCAGCTGCAGGATGTACCGTGACGGAAGCGGCCGCGGCGCAGCTGCGCATCGCATGGCTCGTCGTTGCGCTCGTCGCAGTCCTTGGCTTCGCGTCCATCGTACTGCCCGCGCAGCGCCGAATCGCATCGATCCAATCGCACGCGGCCGACCTTGCGGATCTTGCGGCGCGCAACGAGGCGCTCCTCGCACGGCTGGATTCCTTGGAGCAAACGCGCACGCGCGTCCGGCGCGACCTCGACCGCCTCACCGGAAAGATCGGCGCCGGACGTACCACCGTCGCCGTTCTGCACGTCCTGGAAGATGAAGCGGGACGCAATCACCTCACGATTTCCGCCATCGCTCCGGCCGGCGAAGGACCGCCGGCATCGCGGCCGGGGCGAGAAGAAGATGTCGCCGTCTCGCTGCGCGGGCGTTATCGCGACGTCATGGCCGCGATCGCCGACGTTCCACGGCACGATGCGCTCGTTGAGGTAGAGAGCGTCGCGCTGACGCGCGTCGATACGCGAGCGTTATTTCCGAGTGTCGACGCGACGGTTCGCGTCGCGCTATTTCACGACGTTAAGGATCTCGCACAGGAGGACACGCATGCTCTTACCACTGCGCACTGACCGCCGGCGCACCCTGCTGCGAGGTTCGTTGTTCGCGTTGCTAGGGGCATTGCTCCTAACGCCGTTAGCGCTGCCGCCGGCGGAGCCCGCGCAAGCCGGAGCAATCGCGATGCCGCCGGCAAGCGCGCCGCAGCTCGCGGAAACGCCGGAACCAAAACTGGAGATCGCACGCGATCCGTTCGTACCGGATGCCGCGCTGCAGCCGGCCGATGCAGGGTCGATGGATACCGGCGATGGAACCGGCATCGTGGTCGAAGCCATCGCGCTCGGCGACTCGCCGCGTGCGCTCGTACGGTCGGGCGGAACGAGCCGGATCGTTCGCGCCGGCGAAACCGTCGGCGATTCCGTCGTTCGCGCCATCGAGGAGCGCGGTCTCGTGCTCGAAAGCGGCGAGACGCTGCCGCTGGCGGTGCCGCGTTGATCGCCCGCCTTGCCGCGTGCGTCCTTTGCGTCATCCTTTTAGGCGCAATGGCGCGAGCCGGTTCCATCAGCATCGACGTAAACGATGCCGGGTTGGACGACGTCATCGCGCTGCTCGCAGCCGAATCGGGGATCAACGTCGTTACCGACTCGTCGGTAAAGCCAGAGAAAATCACGCTGCACCTGCACGACGTGACGTTCGACGAGGCACTCGGGGCGATCGTTGCCGCTCACGACCTGACGGTCCGTCGCGAAGGCGGCATCGTGATCGTGGGAAGCGCGGCGGGGACGGTGCACGCCGACCGAACCGTCGTGTTGCCTTTGCAGCACGCCCAATCCGATGAAATCGCTAAGGAAATCGAGCAAGGACTGCCCTCGGGCGCTGCCGTCATCGCCGACAAGCGAACCGGCGCTATCGTGGTGACGGGAGACGACGCGACGATCGACCGTGCGCGAAATCTCGTCCATCTACTCGATATCGCACCGCGTGGCGGCGCGGCTTTCCCGGCGACGCAGTCGTATAAGCTGCGATATCTCAAGCCCGACGACGTCGTTACGAAGCTCAAGGCGCTCGTTCCCGACGGAAGCTTTTTGGCAGATGAGGAGCAGAATGCGGTTTTGGCGACCGGTTCGGAGCGTATCCAAAGCGACACGCAAACACTTATCGCGACGCTCGACGTCGCGAGCCCGCAAGTGATGTTCGAAGTGAAAGTCGCCGACGTAACGCCGATCAACGATTCCAGCAACTTCGGCTTCGAATTCGGAGGCTTGGACATCACTGGAATGCCGACGATCGGCTCGGCCGCTTACTCGTTTACCGGCGGAACGATCCCCGTGATCGTGCGTCTGAATGCCTTGGTCTCGACGGGCAGGGCAGCGATCCTAGCGACTCCCAAGCTGGTAACGATCAACAACAAGGAAGCCGACCTGACGATCGGAGAGACGTATCCGATCGTCTATAGTACCTCGGTATTCGGTGGACAAAACGTGCAGTATGTGGATATCGGCGTTCACTTGCGCCTGACCCCGACGATCGGGTCCGATGGGAGCGTAACCGCCGAACTTCACCCCGACTATAGCGAGTTGATCGGCTACACCTCGACCGGGTATCCGATCGTGGCGAACCGGAAAATCGACTCGACGCTGCGCGTGGCCGATAACCAAACCATCGTACTCGGCGGTTTGATGCGCGATACGACGAGCGAAACGATTTCGAAACTGCCATGGCTATCAGACATACCGGTTCTCGGGAAGTTCTTTCAAAACAAACAGACCAGTCACGAGCGTGACGAGATCGTCTTCCTCATCACGCCGCACGTTATTTATCCCGCTGGAGCGGGAGAGACGTCGGGTGCAAAGGAGCGGAAGCTGCGAAAGTGACCCCGCAGTTCGCGCAGAAAGTGCGGATCTACGTACGCCGCTGTTGGTCGAGTAGCCGATCGGCGATGGCGTTGGGCAGAGATCGCGTGACCTCGGTCAACGCGGATACCGAACGACAGAGCTCTGCAATCATCGGGTCGCCGGCGCGTTCGGTCTTTGCGTCGAGCACGTCGAGCGCGCTGCCAACTCCGTGCGCGAGGACCAGCAGCGCGTCCGATTCGTCGGGCGCGTACGTCTCGCCATCCCGCTTCGGCCCGCAAACGAGCGCGCCGACGAGCCGGCCGCGCGACATCATCGGAAATGCCAGCTCGCCGGGAAGTTGCGAGCCGGCGAGATCGTGAAGATCGAGCGGCTTGTTCCACGCACTTAGTGAGACGATCGCCGGGTCGTTCTCGCTAACCGCCGAAACGTTGCCGTCGGAGGCCGATACGTACGTAGCGGATCCGTTGCGAACGAAAATATCGGCGGACTCCGCGGTCGTATGGTCGCGTACCGTTCGAAGCGCGCGTTGCAATAGTGTCGGACCGTCGTTAATATAGGACGATTCGTGTGCGAACCGCCGCAGCGCCGACTCGTCATCGTTCCGCTTGTGAAAAAACACGCGGTCGACGAAGCGATCGACGTACTTATGAATGTACCGCATCGACAGGCCGAGTGCGAGCGCCACGAACGCTCCGATCATCACGCTCGTCCCGTGATTCGCGTTGGCGAACCATTCGCTGGCCGCCCACTCGACGAGCACGAACGCGCCAATCACGATCGTCGACACGATTGCAAAAACGACCGTGCGATTCAAAACGAAGCCGATGTCAATCAGCCGTCGGTTCAGTGCCGCATAGGTCAATACGAGCGGGGCGACGAGAGCGACGACGCTGTAGAGCTGGCCCGTACCCAAGATGACGCTATACGACAGGAAGTGGAATACGAGCGTCGTCAACGACTGCACGGCGTAGTAGACGGCGAGCGGGAGCAGCAGCCACCCGGCTCGCTGGCGCTCGACGCCGCGGGCGGCCGCAATTGCCAGAACGCTGCAGAACACGGCGGCGAAGATCGCTGCGTTCGTGGGAATGGTCCACATTGGACCGATGAATATCGTTGGATCGAGCCACAGCGTCGTGATCCCGACGAGCGGGGCGATACCCATCGTGCGGTCGGGGGTACCATCTCCGGTTACGATCGTGACGGCGACGAGCGCGTAGCACAGCCCAAGTGCGATACGCCTCGTCACGGAAAGGGGCCGGGCGAAGCTGCTTGCAAGAGCCGCCCACAGGGCGACCGACAGCGGAAGCGCTTGACCGACGATTCCGAGTGCGACGTGCGGCCATACCCATGGCCAAGCAAAAAATATTGGTTCGGCGTTGAATCCGATCGCTGCGCACACCAACACGGACGATAATAAAAGATTATTATCGGCGTACGGGCGGCGCCAAGCGATCAGCGCCGCAAAGAGCAGCAGCCACAGGGTAGTCACCTCCCAAAGCGCGTAGTTCCAAAAGCGCGCGAATGAGAATTCACCGGGCACGACGATTGTCTGCGCCGAAGTCGAGCCTCGCGTGACGCGGAACGTCACCGGCCGTCCGGCCAGCGGTTGTCCCATCATCCAAAGACGCTCGAGCAGCGAGTGGTCGCGCACGTCAACGAGATCGCCTTCGCGCATGCCTGCGCGGTCGGCCGGGCCGCCGGGGTCGACGCCGCGAAACGAAAGGTGATGCGGCTCGGACGAGCGACTGAAGTAGCCGCCCCAAATCCCATACCACGGCGGTGAGCCGGCCATTCCGGATTGATCAAAAACGGCGACGATGGCGAGCAGCGCACCGGCAGCGCAGATCGTGAGAAGAACGGCGCGCCACGTCGCGGGCCTCATCTCCGGCAAACTAACCGCTATTCCCCATTTGACCGCCTTTTCGAGTCGCTGCCCTGCGATTCCGTCCGTTTTTCTGGGCTCCGACCGTGCCTAACCGTAACGCGGTGCATAACGGCTACTGCAAAGACGGATAGTAGAGGATAATGTAGACGAACGACAGGGCGATCAGCGCCAGGCCGGCGACGATTTGCACGTCGTGACGTTTGGCGAATAGCGGGATTCCGACGGCCGGAAGCATCGCAATAACGATCGTGTTTTCCTGGGCCCACTTCGGTACGCCGAGCGGGGCCCCGGTGGTGAAGTTCACGATCAGGGCGAGGACGATGAGGGATGCGAATGCAGCCAAGTACGCCGTGCGCTGACTTTCTTGAAACACGCGCAAATCGAAGCCTTCATCGTGCTCGAATGCTGTCCGTGAAAATCCCAAAGGCTGAGCCAGTTTATCACCAAGAACGCAAGCGCGACGAACATCCAGACGATCAGTGGAGCACTGAGCGTGACTTTGCTGCGGTAGCGAATCATCGACGTCACGGACAACAAAAAGATGCGCCAAAGCGAGCGCATACATGAACGAAAAGAAGAGGATAATGAAGTCGAAGGCCCTCACCCCGAGGGTTTTCGGCGCCGGACGGGATCTACCAGGGGAAGGCCGCCGTCGGCCGAGCAGTCATTCCAATCCGGGGGCTAATCTCCTTGGACGCTATTTGGACGCCTGTTTGCTATGCTGAGCGGCAACAGGAGGACCAACACCGATGTTCGCGCTGATGCTCGCCGTTACGCTCGTCGCACCCGCCGCCGCGCCGCCCGATGGGACGTATAACTACGTTCAGATCGAGGGCGGCAAGAGGGTCGCGCACTACACCGTTTCGGTGAAGCGTACCGGGTCCAAGATCGACGTTAAAGGCGAATTAGAGCCGGACGTCGCCGGCCTGCAACGCCCAATCGTCGAGTCAAATGCCGCCGTCGATGCGTCCACACTCGATCTGGTTTCGTACCACGAAATGGAAGAGATCGGCTGCGGGGCGATGCCGTATGATGTGACCGTCAGCGGTTCGCAGGCGCGGCTCGGTCAGAAGACCTTCGCGTTCCCCGGAATCGCGCACTACATTCTAGACGACGGCCACTCGGTGCCACTGTTCCTGCCGGCCGAAGTCGCGGTCTGGAGCGACGACCGCGCCGTCTCGCTGGCCCCGGAAGTCGGCGGCGCGCACGTCGTCGAGCCGTATCCCATGGCCGACACGCCCGCTCGCCCGGTGGCGGTTCCCGCCTCGGACCGGTATCTCGCCTTTCACGAACTCGGCGCAAAATCGGGTTCGAGCGGCCTCTGGTACAACCCGGATACGATGGTCGTCGACGAAGTCGACACCGCGACCGCGCAGTGGCTGCGCAAAGACCACCTCTAGGATCGCTTACGCCGTAACGGTAATCGCCGTTGCGAAAAGCTCGATCATCGCCTTGTTGAAGGCCGGAATGTCGTCGGGTTTGCGGCTCGTCACGAGCGGCGGATCGACGACGACGTTCTGATCCACCCAATCGCCGCCGGCGTTGATGATATCGGTTCGCAGCGACGGCCACGATGTAAGCCGCTTGCCGCGAACGCTGCCGATTTCAACCAGCATCCAAGGCCCGTGGCAAATCGCCGCGATCGGTTTTTTCGCGATATCGAAGGCGTGTGCGAAAAGCACGGCTTTGTTATCCATCCGCAGCGCGTCCGGATTGCGCACGCCGCCGGGCAGCAGCAGCGCGTCGAACTCGACCGGCTTTGCGTCGGAGAGCGTAACGTCGACGGGGAAGACGTCGGCCTTCTCGTCGTGCCTCCAGCCCTGCACTTGCGACTTTTGCGGGGAGATGATGAATGTTCTGGCGCCGGCCTCGTCGAGAGCTTGACGCGGTTCGGTCATTTCGACCTGTTCGAATCCGTCGTCGAGGAGAATTGCGACGCGGAGGCCTTGGAGCGGTTTTGCTTGAGACATACTCCGTTCTTACCCTCCGCGGCGGCTGGGAAACGTTCGAACCTGCGCCGAATGGACCGCATCCGATGTTCCGCTACCTCACCGCCGGTGAGTCTCACGGCCCCGCTTTGGTGGGGATCCTCGATGGGCTTCCGGCGCACCTCAAGCTCGACGTCCCCGCCATCAACGAAACCCTTGCACGCCGCCAAGGCGGCTACGGGCGCGGCGGTCGCATGAAGATCGAGCGTGATGAGGTCGAATTTCTGGCCGGCGTGCGCGGCAGCGAAACGCTCGGCTCTCCAATCGCGGTCCTCGTACGCAATCGCGACCACGAGACGCCGAAGGTGAAAGCGCTGATGGACCCGCTGACCGGGGGCGGAGATCCGCTCACCAATCCGCGTCCCGGTCACGCCGACTATGCGGGCGCGCTGAAGTACCGGCAGCGCGATCTGCGCAACGTCTTGGAACGCGCGAGCGCGCGCGAAACGGCGATGCGCGTCTGCCTCGGTGCGATATGCGCCCAGTTTCTCGAAGCGCTCGGCATCACCACGCGCAGCTACGTGCATCGCATCGGTTCGGTCGTCGCGCCGGAGATCGACGCATGGGATCAAGCCGACGTCGAAGCCAGCGACGTGCGCTGCCCGCACCCGCAAGCCGCGCAGGCGATGATCGCGGCGATCGACGCGGCCAAAGCCGCCGGCGATACGCTGGGCGGACAGTTCATCGTGCGCGTCGACGGCATGCCGGCCGGAATCGGCAGCAACCGTCAGCCGGATCAACGCTTAGACGGCATCGTGGCTGGCGCGCTGATGGCAATGCAGACGGTCAAGGCCGTTGAGATCGGCCTCGGTGCCGACGTTGCCGCAAAGCCCGGCTCGCAGGCGCACGACGTCTTTGCGCTCGACGGCGGCGACGTGGTTCGCAAGAGCAATCGCGCGGGCGGCATCGAGGGCGGGATGAGCAACGGCCAGCCGCTGATTCTGCGCGTTTCGGTTAAGCCGATTCCCACGCTGATGAAAGCGCTGCCGTCGGTCAATCTGCACGAAGGCACCGACGCGCCGGCAACGATCGTGCGCAGCGACGTCTGCGTGGTTCCGGCCGGCGCGATCGTCGGTGAGGCGATGGTGCGTCTCGCGCTCGTCGCACCGGTGCTCGAAAAATTCGGGGGCGACTCGATGGACGAGACGCTCGATAATCTTCGCCGCAGCGCACAAGCCGCCGCGGCGCTCTTTGAAGGCGCAGAGGCCAAAAAATGAAACGTCACGTCGCGCTGGTCGGTTTTATGGCCGCCGGCAAGTCTACGATCGGCAAGCGGCTCGCACGCAAGCTGAAGTGTGCGTTCTTCGACACCGACGATTTAATTGCGGAACAGCATGGGAGCGTTTCGGATATCTTTTATAACGAAGGCGAGGCCGCGTTCCGCCGCTACGAGCACACTGCGCTCGCACACGTACTGGAAGACGGCGAGTCCGGAATCCTCGCACTCGGCGGCGGCGCACTGACCAACGAAGACAACCAAAAACTGCTGAAGAAGCGAGCGTACCGCGTTTTCATCAAGATCTCGCCGGAGATGGCGCTCGATCGAATGCGCCACAGCAACTTCGTGCGTCCGCTGATCGGGCCAAACCCGATGCTCTCCAAGATCAAGGATCTCTACACGAAGCGCATGCCGCAATACGCGCACGCCGACTACGTCGTCGAGGCGGATCATCTCTCCACCGCGCAAGTGGTCGACAACATCATCGCGTGGCTGCACAAGAAAAAGATCGAGATCTGAGCGCCGCCGGGGCCCTCGAGCCAAACGTCAACCACGATCTCGCCTATCCGGTCGTGGTCGGAGCCGGGCTGCAGCCACAGATCGCCGCGTTCGTGCGCGAACGCGCGACGCCGTGGATCGTGCTTTGCGATGCCGAGCCGGCCGTAAGGCGAATCGCCGACGGGTTAGCCCGTTCGATCGGCGGATCGCTGGGCGTCTTGGCATTTCCGCTGGGCGAAGCGCGCAAACGCCTTTCCACCGTCGAAACGGTTCTGGAGAAGATGCTCAAAGCCGGCGTGGATCGTTCGACGCTCGTCCTCGGGGTCGGCGGCGGCGTTGCGAGCGACCTCTTTGGATTCGCTGCGGCCGCCTATATGCGCGGCGTTCCGTACGCGCACGTTGCGACGTCGCTCGTCGCAATGGTCGATGCCGCGATCGGCGGCAAGACCGGGGTCGACCTGCGTTCCGGCAAGAACCTCGCCGGCGTCTTTCGGGATCCGCAGGCAGTCTTTTGTGAGATCGATGCGCTGGATACGCTGCCCTACCGTTCGCTGCGCGAGGGGTTGGCGGAGATCGTCAAGGCCGGCGTGATCGAGGGCGATGCGCTCTTCGAGTCGCTCGAGACGCTTGCACCGCATCCGTTCTGGCAATGGCCCTGGGTCGAAGTCGTGACCGCCGCGGTGAAGTACGGCGATCGTCCACGACGACAAATACGAGTCGGGCATGCGCGAACTGCTGAACCTCGGGCATACGTTCGCGCACGGCTTCGAACAGGCCAGCGGATACCGCATCACGCACGGCGCGGCGGTCGCGCTCGGCTTGCGCGCGGCGGGACTGCTCGCATTGCGGACGAAACGCTTTTCCGGCCACGAGCACTTGCGCGTCCTCGCGCTGCTCGCACTCCTGCGACTGCCGATGAAAACGTCGCTCGCACCGGATGCGGTCTTCGACGCCATGCAGAGCGATAAGAAAAAGCGCGACGGCAGGCTGCGTTTCGTCCTGCCGCGCGAGATCGGCGACGTGGAGTTCGGAGTCGAGTGTTCGCCGGCGAAAGTGCTCGGCGTGCTTGCGTCGATGCGGCTCGCGCCGAAGGACGCCGAGACGCGGCCGTGACCCGAACGATCGAGGCGCTCGCGGCGATCCGTTCGTCGCGCTTCGATCTGCCGCTTACCTACGACGCCGGAGAACTCGCGCTGCAGGTCGGCGACGTCGTACGCGTCCCGCTCGGCACGCGCGAGATACTCGCCTTCGTCGTCTCGGCACCGTGCGAGGAAACCAGTCCGCAAAAGGGTTTGCGTGCCGTCATCGAACGCGTCGCGGTGCCGCGCGCGTTTGACGAGACCGGCCTGCACCTCGCGCGTTTCGTGGCCGAGCAGTATCTGTGCACGCTTGGGGAAGCGCTCGGGGCGGTCGTGCTGGCCGGAGCGATCCCGCGCATGCGCGACGTGCTCGTGCGGACGGTCGCGGTTCCGAACCCGCAACGGTATCCGTCCGTGCCGCCGCGTCTAGTGCGCTTGATCTGGGAGGAGCTGAGCGAGCGTTTTCCGCTCGATACGCTGCTTCGCCACCCCGAAGCCCGTCGCGCGGGCGATCGCGCCGCACTGCTGCGCTTTCTGCAAGCACTGCTGCGAAGCGGGGAACTGCGCCGCGACCGGCATTTCGAGCAGCCGAAGACGCGTGAGTATCGCGTCCGCGCCCTCGAACCCGGCGAACGCAGCATCAAGGGGAAGAAGCCCGAGGCGCTGATCGCGTTCGTCGCCGAGCAGCCCGGCGTGCCGCGCGCGGACGCGCTGCTTGCCGGTTTCTCGAACGCCGTCATCGCGCGCGCGGTCAAAGCCGGGGCGCTGCGCGAGTTCGACCGGGAAGCGGCGCCGCGCGGCCGCGCCGAACGCTCCATCGCGCCGCCCGCATTCCCGCCGACGCAGACAGACTGCTGGAGCCGTCGGACGCATGCTCGACGGCGGGGTCTACGCCGAAGCGCTGATTCACGGCGTTACCGGCAGTGGAAAGACGTACGTCTACGTCGAGGCGATCGGGCGCGTATTGCGCGAGGGAGGCCGCGCCATCGTTTCGTTCCGGAGATTTCGCTGACCCCCAAACGGCGCGCCGTTTCGAAGCGGCATTCGGCGATCGGGTCGCGGTGCTGCACTCGGCGCTCTCCGAGCGCGAACGATTTGAGGCGTGGCAAGCGTGCGTGCGCGGCGACATCGACGTCGTGGTGGGCGCGCGCAGTGCGGTCTTCGCACCGTTGCAAGGCGTCAGGCTGCTCGTCGTCGACGAGTCGCACGAGTCCTCGTATAAGCAAGATTCGGTTCCGCGGTTCACGCCGTCGCCGTTGCCCGCGAGCGCGTGAAGCGCGAGGGCGGCGTCCTGCTGCTGGGCAGCGCTACGCCGTCGATTGAAAGTTATGCCGCAGCAAAAGCCGGCAAGCTCGAGCTGATCGAGATGCACGAGCGCGCTACGGCGCAGCCGCTTCCCGCCGTTCGCGTCATCGATCTTGCAAAGGAGTTCGAAGCCGGGAAGAAACGCGTTTTTAGCAGCGTGCTGGTGCAGGCGCTCGGCGAACGCCTCGAGCGCGGCGAGAAGAGCGTGTTTTTCGTGAATCGGCGCGGAAGTGCCGGGTTCGTCCTCTGCCGCAGCTGCGGCCACGTTCCCCAGTGTCCGCGGTGCAGCGTTTCGCTCTCGGTCCATCGCGCCGAGGGACTGCTGCGCTGCCACTACTGCGATCATCAGGAGCCGCTTTCAAAATCGTGCGCGAGCTGCGGGCTGCAGAGCGTTCGCGAGTTCGGAATCGGAACGGAGCGCGTAGCCGAGGAGGTGACGCGCCTTTTCCCCGGTGCGCGCGTGATGCGCATGGACTCCGACACCACCACGCGCGTCGGCGACCACGCGCGAATCCTTGGCGCCTTCGAAGAGGAAGGCGACGTGCTAGTGGGAACGCAGATGGTTGCAAAAGGCCTCGACTTTCCGACGGTCACGCTGGTCGGCGTCGTCGCAGCGGATCTTGGACTGCACCTGCCGGATTTTCGAGCGTCCGAGCGCAGTTTCGCGCTGATCGCACAGGTCTGCGGCCGCAGCGGTCGCGCGCGCCCGGGCGAAGCGATCGTGCAGACGTACGATCCGGATCATCCGGCGATCGTCTTCGCCGCGCAGCACGACTATGAAGGCTTTGCGGACGTCGAACTCGCGGAGCGCAGAGCGCTCGGCTTTCCTCCGGCGAGGCGGCTCCTGTCTTAGGCGTTATTGGGCGCTCGAAAACCGGAACGCGCGAGGCTGCGGAGCGCTATGCCGATACGCTGCGAGCCGAGACGAAGGACGACGTGCTCGGCCCGGCACCGTATCCGATCGCACGTCTGAACAACGAATGGCGTTTTCGAATTGCCGTACGCACGCGACAGATGAAGGCGCTGAGAGCGTCGATCCGGTCGCTCGTCTTACCGCTCGCACACGCCGATCGAACGACGCGACTGGCAATCAACGTCGATCCGTAGTCGGGCGTCCGAAGTCCGCTCGAACTACCGCGTACGCCCGGTCCGCGGACTCGCAGGGCGGCGGCGGGCACGATGAGCTGCGAGAGAAGAAGGCCGGCAACGAGTTGAATCGCGGCAAAGGTGGCGTTCGTCGCCAGCGTCAGTGCGGTGTCGATGTTCTCCTGAAATGCAAAGAGTACGCTCTGGTAACTCAAGCTTCCCGGAACCATCACGGTAAGCGCCGGCACGAGCATGATCGCTTGCGGAACTCGCAGCCAGCGCGCGCCGACGTTCGCGACGACGCCGCAGATCAGCGCGGAGAGAAACGGCGAGATCGCTCGAGCAGACGAATCGCCGATCAGATGCTGGGCGAGCAGCGCGACGAAACACGCAGCAAAGACCCATACGAAATCGCGCAGACGCGCGTCGAGATCGATGGAAAGCCCGATCGCCATGCAGACCGATGCGACGATCCAAAACGTCGCGGCGACCGGATGCGTGTGGACGTTGCCGTCAGCAGGGAGGGACCGACCAACGCAAGTGCGATGAACGCGCCGCAGCCGAGCGCGAGCAGAATCGCCAGCACCTTGCCCAGACGCGCCACGCCGGCGACCAAGAAGTCGTTGGCGAGTTCGTGCAGCGCGAGCATCAGCGAATACCCGGGAAGCAGCACGACGATGCCGGCAATCAGCGAGATATAGAGGTTCGAGGGATAGACGAACTTCGTAAACGTCGCGATCACCATGATGGCAATGAACGCCGCACCGACGTCGAAGAGCCGAGCGACGATTGGGCTCTCGGCGCCGAGTGCGCCGATCAATCCGGTGCAGAAACCGATCGTTGCGGCGACGACGAGTTCGTGCGGGCCGCCGCCGAGAATCATTGCGACGCCGATCGCAATCAGCACGAGGGCGGGTATTTCCCACCACACCGAAAGTCCGGGCCAGCGCGTGTCGACTTCGGCGAGCAATATCGTGGCTTGGCGATAGTCGATCTTGCCCGAACGGAGGTCGTCGTAGATGTCGTTGAGATGCGCGATCTTACGCAGGCTCACGCGCCCGGGTTCGAGGCGCATCATCACGACCTGCTGCTCCCACGTCGGGCCGGCCGCAATCGTGATGTACGTCGGCAGCGCGAAGATCTGCACGGAGAGGCCGATCGAGCGCGCGAGATCGGTGAGCGTCAGTTCGATCGCGTCCGTCGCCATCCCCGCGCGATGGAGTTCGCGGGCCATGGTCGCCAGAAAAATCTCGCGTTCGTCCACGCGTCTCCTCGAGAAAGCTTCGGGTAAAGAAGAACCGCGAGCCTTAGCTCGCGGTTTTCTTTTTCTTTGCTGCCGGTTTCGCCTTGGCTTTGGTTCGCGTCGGCTTCGCTGGGGTTGCGGCGGCTCGCTTAATCGCGGCTGCCAGGCGCGATTTCTTTCGTGCGGCCTTATTCGGATGGATCACGCCTTTGTTGGCGGCGCGATCGAAGGCGCTTTCAACGTCGCGTCCGGCCTCGGCGTCGCCGCCGGCAACGGCCTTCTTGTAAATCGTCTTGAGCCGAGTCTTCGTATCCTTATTGCGGGTGGTACGTTTCTCGGTCTGGCGCATCCATTTCTCGGCGGCCTTGATATTGGGCAAGAATCAAACTCCTACAGCAGTGGCGGGCGACCCGCCAATGGCGGACAACGCCGCTTACTATAGCATAGGCCGCAGGCAGGGTCCAGGGCGGGCGCGTGCGACTTACGTCGGCTCGAGAAGAATCTGCCGGTAGCTCGCGTAGCGCGACTCCGCGATGATGCCTTGGTGGCCGCTTCGGCGACCGCGCAATCCGGCTCGCGAAAGGCGTGACAGTCGTTGAACCGGCAGCGCAGCGCCGGCTCGACCATTTCGCGGAAGAGCGGCGCCAGCTCGCCGGCCGAGATGTCGCCTAGGCCGAACTCGTTGACGCCGGGACTATCGATAAGGAAACCATCGCCCATCCGGTAGAGCCGCGCCGTCGTGGTGGTTTGGCGGCCCAGCCTGCTGCGCGAGACTCCACCGACGATCGCCTCGCCCCCCAGCGCCCTGAAAATCGTACTCTTCCCGACGCCCGAAACCCCCGTGAGCAGCGCGCGATGCCCCGCGATCGCGCTCCGGAAGCCGTCGACGTTCTCCCCCGTCTTGGGATCGACCACGATCACCGAATAGCCCAACTCGCGATATAGCGTGCTCAAGCGTGCGCGTTCGGCGGGTTCGCCGCGATCGGGCTTGGTCATCACGACCATCGCGGCAACCGATTCGAGTTCGGCGAAAGCAAGCAACTGGTCGAGTGTCGTCAGGCGCGGGGGTGGATCGCCGAGTGAAATCACGGTGACGATCGAGTCGACGTTGGCGGCCATCGTCTTAGAACGGCCACCAGCCGTGCGCCGCTCGAGGGCAAACGTTCGCGGTTCGGTGCGGTCGACGACGACGCGTTCGTCCTCGAGAATGCGCACGTGGACGATGTCGCCGGGTACCGGCATCGAGCGTTTCCCGCTCATCCGGCGCAGTTGCGCGATGCGCGGCCCCGGTTCGCCGTCAAGTGACACCCACGCCGAGTTTTTCCCAGTGGAAACGACGAGAGCGCGTCGAAGATCGTTCACGTGACCGCCTCGACCCTGCGATCCGACCGAATCCTCGACGCTAGCGTTCGCGCTGCCGTCGAGGTGGCAATTGCATCGCGCGGCGGCAGCGTAACCTGGCGCGACGACGCCGGCTCCGACCGCACGTACGGTTTGATCGAAATGTCGGAGGACGCGCCGGCCGTGAGGGCGGTCGTCCGTGAACCCGTCACCGTTTTTGAGGCGCCGATCATCGCTCTTGCAGTTTCCCCGACCGTGCCCGAAGCCTTGCCGCAACTGCTGGAAGCCTTTGCCGGGCCAGGCCGGCCCGACGGCCTTCTCTCCTGCGAGGTTTCGCGCGGCCGGCTGATCTTCGAATGGAATCCCGATCGCACGAAAACCGCGCTCGTCTTTTCGGTGCTGGATAGCGAACTGCGGCGTTTTGCGTCGGGACGCACCAGCGGAGCTGCTCGCGCCGCTGCCGGAAGCGATCGTGGCGCAATTGCAGCCGATGGCCTCGGACGCCGGAAATCGCATCTAATCGCGTCCTCGAAACGTTACTCGACGATGGGGATCGCGTGATCGGTTTCTTCGACCATCGGCCTGGCCGACGTGCTCGACGTACTCGCTACCAGCATAGCGATCTACTATTTCCTCTCGCTCATTCGCGGCACGCGAGCTGTGCAGATTCTTACCGGCATCCTCGTGCTGGTGGGCTGCTCGGCGTCGCAAACATCCTGCACATGGTCTGATGACGACGATCCTGCAGCTCGTCGTCTTCGGCGCTGCGGTCACGCTCCGATCGTTTTTCAGCCGGAACTGCGGCGCGCGCTGGAACAAATCGGTCGCGGCGGCCTGTTCCGCATGGAAACCGAAACCGGCGAAGGCGGTTGGGTCCGCCCGGAAGACTATTCGATCGCCGCGCTGGGACACGCGGCGTTTTTGCTTTCACGCAACAAGCTGGGCGCGCTGATCGTCATCGAACAGCAGAGCGGTTTGAAAGAGATCTCGCGAGAGCGGCACGATGCTGGAAGCGCGTCTTCCGCCGAGCTTCTACTTGCGATTTTCATGCCGCGTTTCGCCGATGCACGACGGCGCGGTGATCGTGCGTGAAAATCTCATCGAAGCGGCCGGATGTTTTCTTCCGCTCGCCGAGCATCGCTGGCGGAACGCCGCTTCGGCACGCGACATCGCGGCGCTGGGTCTGAGCGAACAGACCGACGCCGTGTCGTGGTCGTTTCGGAAGAGACGCGGCGCGATTACGATCGCGCGCGAAGGCAGTTCACTCGCCCGGTCGAGGACGAGGCACGTTTCGTGAAGATGCTCCTCGCGATTACCCGACCGCCGCGGCGCGAACGGCAACTCGCGCGAAACGACTTATCTCCCACTTGCGGGCGCGTTTGCTGCGGCCGCGAACCGGAAAAACCACGTGCAGATCACCGCAAGAACTTCGGACTTAAAGTCCTCTCGATCACGCTGGCGATCGTCGGATGGGCGTACATTCGGTACGCCGACCAACCCGATCGTTGCGGCGGCGCGATTCGACCAGCAGCTTTCCGTTCCGATCGCCGCGGTAAATTTACCGGTCGGCTACATCGCCCATTTCACCGATAAGGAAGCGGTGGTTACGGTCGCGACTAAACACGGCGAAGCGGCGATCAAACCCGATGAGATCAAAGCCGTGCTCGACTTGCAGAACAAGGGCGCGGGCATCTATAACGTGCCGATTCAGCTCGTCGCGCCCGACGTCGTCGTTCAAAGCTTGAGCCCGGCGTCGGTAACCCTCTCGATCGAACGGATCGATCAGCGTGCTTCGCCGTCGAAACGCACTACGTGGGAAGCGCGCCCGGCAGATTGGTCGTCAAGACAATCCCGTGATGAAGCCGGCGGTCGTTACCGTGAGCGGGCCCTCGAGCCTGCTTTCGCAGGTGGCGGACGTTCGGGTCGACGTGGAGATGCCGGCCGAGCCAGAAACGCTCGACGCGATGATCCGCCCGGTTGCGGTGAACTCGCTCGGCGTGGAGATCGCCGGACTCGAGGTCGCGCCCGACCTGTGCGCGTGCAAACGCAGTTTGTGACCGGTACGGGAGCGAAGACGCCGAAGTGAAGCGACATTTTGGACCGACGGCGTTCGCGGCGTAGCACACGCCGAGTTAACGCCGGAGCTTGCGTTTGTGCTCGGCCGGGCGGGTGCGACCGTCTTAACGCGGCACGCGGCCGGCGACCGCGAGCGCCGTCGTTGTCGGCCGCGATACGCGCCTCTCCGGATCGATGCTCGAGGCTGCGATCGTCGCCGGCATTACGTCAGTCGGCCGCGACGTCATCACCCTCGGGGTGATTCCGACGCCGGCGCGTCGCGTGCGTCACGCGGCGCGAGGCCGCGGCCGCCGGCGTCATGATCAGCGCCTCGCACAATCCGGTCGAAGACAACGGAATCAAGTTCTTCGGTCCGGACGGCTTCAAACTGCCCGACGACGAGGAAGGCGAAATTGAGTCGCTGATCGACGATCGAATCTGCCTCGTCCGACGGCATCTATATCGGCGTCGCGCGTATCGCGCAGAATCTCGGCAAGTACTACTACGAAGAGCTGTACGAAAGCGGCGCTAAGCTGGACGGCATGCACGTCGTCGTCGACGCCGCCTTCGGCGCTGCATACGCCATCGCACCGTACGCGCTGCGCAAACTCGGTGCGACCGTTACGGAGATCAATTGCGAAAACGACGGTTCCCGGATCAATGTCGACTGCGGCGCTACGGATCTGCGGCCTTTGCAGCATGCCGTTCGCGAGCGAATCGACGCGGGCGAACGCCGCGTAGTGGGCGTCGCGTTCGACGGGGACGCGGATCGCGCGCTGTTCGTCGATGAAAACGGTGCGACCGTGAGCGGCGATCACGTGATGTACGCGATCGGCTGCAGCATGCACGCACGCGGCGAGCTCGCCCGCGACGCGATCGTCGGCACCGTCATGAGCAACATCGGTTTCGAGCGGGCGCTCGAAGCGCCGGGCATCGATCTCGTACGTACCGCCGTCGGCGACCGGTACGTTCTCGAACGCATGCGCGCCGGACGATTACGTTTCTGGCGGCGAGCAGTCGGGGCATATCATCGATCTGCGCCGCAACACCACCGGCGACGGCCCGATGACGGCGGCCACGCTGTTCGGTATCGTGTCCGCAGCGGAACGACGCTGCACGAACTCGTCAAAGACGTCGTCAGCGCGCCGCAGATACTGCTGAACGTTCGTACGTCGCATAAAGAAGTGCTTGAAACGGCCGGCGTTCGCGCCGCGATAGCCGAAGCCGAAGCCGCGCTCGCCGGCTCCGGGCGCCTCCTGATCCGCCTCTCCGGCACCGAGCCGCTGATCCGGGTTATGGCCGAAGGCGACGATCGTCAGACCGTCGAGGGGGCGGCCGCTCGGGTTGTCGAGCGTATACAGAAGGAGATAGGGGGCTTAACCGTAAATCTAACGCACCATGTTCGAGAGGCTCAGGCTTCTCGAGTACACTACGCCTGCACAAGATCACTGAGTCCGGGGCATTTCCCGGAGCGGGGATATCTAGGTAGGGGTGAATGGGCCGGTCGGCTCTAGGGCGTTCTTTCCCGCCCGAACCCGTCAACTAACCTCGCAAGTGTCGTGAAAGAGGAGCCGTTTCTTGCGCCATGCGCTAGCCATAGGGGCATTTGCCCTGACGATCGTCGCTTCGTCTGCGATCGCCAAAGCCGAGACCACACCCGTCGATCAGTATTCCCAGCAAACATCCAGTCAAACCGCTGCCGCGCAGCCGGTAAGCCCGGACGTTGCCGAGTGGACCGCCCACTTGGTGATCACCTCGCCCGCCCAGCATCTAACGGCATCGGCCGTTTTGCGGGCGGCGTCCTCGCCCGTACGTCCAAGTTGGCCCAACAGCTAACCCGTAGTGCACTGCGCTTCATCGGGACGCCCTACGTCTTGGGGGTAACAGTACATCCGGGTTCAGACTGCTCGTCCTACGTTCAACACGTCTTCGCCATGGCCGGCATCAGCCTGCCGCGGACCGCGGACGCTCAATACGACGTCGGCCATCCGGCCGTCGGCGGCCCGATCCCGGGTGACCTCGTGTTCTTCCAGACCTACACCGAAGGCGTCTCGCACGTCGGGATCTATCTCGGCAACGGCCAGTTCGTGCATGCGAGCTCCAGCCACGGCGTGATGGTCAGCAACCTCTCCGAGGCGTACTGGCTTCGCGCTATCTCGGCGCAAAGCGCATGGTCGCAGCGCGATAGACGACCCCGCCATAGGCCCCGCCCAAGAGGCGCGGCTCGTTTCCTTGGCTTACCTCGCGTGGCCGATCGCGGTTTACGACCGGATCGCGCCGCGCGAGGAAACATCCAACTGGTACCGGTTCCAGATGCGCCAGGCGCTCTGGTTCGGCAATTTCACCGTCGCGATCGCCCTGGTCGCCTTCACCTGGCCGCTGATCGTGAGCTTCTTCGCAACCGACGTCACCCTGGTCATCTGGATCTACGTCTTCGCGATGCTGATCGATACCGCGATCTTCGTCACTTGGCTCATCCTCGCCGTCCGCTACAGCCGCCGCGCCGCGCACGGCGATCTGTTCGACATCCATGGGTGGCCCGGATAATCAGGGACTCGCTCGCAAAAACCGTAATCAGGTTCGCCGCCACTGGGGTGTCGCCAAGCGGTAAGGCAGCGGGCTTTGAATCCGCCATTCGTTGGTTCGAATCCAGCCACCCCAGCACTAATAGACCCCCGCGGCTCGCGCCACCGGGGTCTTTTTCATTCGAGAGCGTCGAGGAGCGGTTTTAAGAGGTCGCCGTAGTCGCGGGCTCGGTTGACCGAGGTGCGGTAAATCGGCCGGCGGACCTGGGTGGCGCTAGCGGTTTTTACTTGGCGCTGCGTCTTGTAGAACTCGAGACACGCCGGATCCCAGTCGAGGCCGCAGAACGCGACGATGAGCTTCGCCTGCGCTTCGAGATCGTCGACGACGTCTTCGTAGTTGACTTCGAGCATCGCGTCCGGCGGCAGCGCGGCTCGCCAGTGCCGGCTCAGCCCCTCGTACGCGCGATAGTATCGTCCCAGTTCGGCGAGATCGTATGCCCACGGCTGCTCGCCGCGAAGTGGAGCGAGAAGATCGAGACGCACGTGTCGACCGCATTGCGTCGCGCATGAATCATGCGTGCGTTGGGCAGAATCGTATGAATCAGTCCGGCGAAGCGAATGTTCGCGGGCATCTTGTCGGTTATCCGTGCGGTCTGCGGCGGCGCCAGCGCCGCGATCGATTCGACGTAACGCTCCGCGATGTCGCGTAGTTGTTCGCAGCTCGCAGCAAGCATGGCGCCGGGGCGAATCGGGCCGCCCGCAGATAGGACGGCATTCGTAACGTCCTCGAACTGCGTCAGCTCGCCGCCGGCGAACGCGGATGGCTGGCGAGAATCTGTTCGATCAACGTCGTTCCCGAGCGCGGCATTCCAAAGATGAAAATCGGCAGCGCCGACTCGGCCGAACATCCGCGCCGCGCGCCCAGAAACGTCGTGCTAAACGTCTCGGCGATGCGTTGGAACGACTCGAGCGTGTCGTGCTCGTCGTAGGTAATGAAGCGACGCTTTGCAGCATTTGCGCGAAGCAGATGCCCCATCGAGCGCTCCGGGTCGGCGGATCCATAGATTTTGCCGAGCGCGAAGTTTGCTTCGATGCGGTTATCGTCCGATAGCTTCTCGTCGCGAAGCATAGCCTCCAGCGCGCCGACGTTCTCGGAGGTGATCGCCGAAGGCTGCGCTTCGACGAGAAACCGGTAGAAGTCGGCGCGGTCGGGAGCGAGGTCGATGGCACGCTTTAGCTCGACTGCGGCCAAGTCGACGAACCCGGCTTCCGTCAGGACGTTACCGAAATCGGCTCGCGCGTCGGGATACTCCGGGTTTAAGTCGAGTGCTCGCCGGAACGACGCGATCGCCTCGTCGAGGCGCCCGCTCTTCCAAAGAAGCTTCGCATAGGCTGCGTGGATTTCGGCGGCGTTCGGGCGCAGCGCGAGGAGGCGCTCGTAATGTGGGATCGCTTCCGGAAAGCGTTCGCGGCGTACGAGCGCGCCCGCTAAGTTGTAGCGCGCGTCAGTATACTCCGGAGCGAGCGCCAGCGCGCCTTCAAAGCACACCATAGCTTCGTCGAGGCGGTCGAGGGCCCGAAGAACGGCCCCTCGGTTATTGAGCGCCTCGGGCTGGCGCGGATCGAGGGCTAGGGCGCGATCCAGCTGGCCCAGTGCTTCCTGGGAGCGGCCCAGCGCAGCCAATACGGCTCCCGCCCGCGCGTGGGCGGCAGGCGAGGCGGGTTCGGCCGCCACCGCGCCAAGGGCCCCTTCGAGGGCGCGCTCGAGATCGGTCATCGCCTCAAGTGGTCGGCCCGGTGGGCGTTCGCCTTAAAGTCCAAGAAGTCGCACTCCGAAACCAAGAGGGAGGAAACTCGACGTTTCCCCGCTAGCAGCGCGACCGATCATCGCGCAATCATGGAGGAACGGATGTCTCAGGGGCTGAGCATCGCCAACAATCTGTTGGCTAATAGCGTCCAGTTACATCTGGACTACAACCAAGCGCAGTTACAAACCGTCGTCACCGACCTGTCGACCGGCTTACGCATAAATACCGCGGCCGACGATCCGTCCGGCCTGGCGATTGCAACCAACCTGCAGACGCAGGCCGACGGCTTCAACCAGGCGGTCTCGAACGTTCAGAACGCCAACAACGCGGCGCAAGTCGCACTCGGTGCGCTGACGAGCGAAACCGACATCCTACAGCGTATTCGCAGCCTTGCGGTCGAAGCGGCATCCGACATCAACAGCCAAAACGACCGCGCCAACCTGCAATCCGAAGTGACGCAGCTGCTCCTTGAAGTCAACCGGATTTCGCAAAACACGAACTTCAACGGTCAAGCGCTGCTCGACGGCAGCCACGCCGGGTTCCAAGCCGAGCAAAACGCTTACCTGACGATCACCGCGAACACGTCGCTCGCGACCAACGGCGGCAAAGCAACGGTGAACGGCGTCAACTTCGGTTTCCTCGCTGCCTGCGCGGTTGCGTCATTTCCGACGTTTAACACCACGCCGAATGCGGCGTTTCCGGGCGTTCAAGGGCTAGGTAACGGCACCGGGAAGGGTGAGTCGACCGTCGATGGAACGATCGAACTTCAGGTCGTTAATACCGGTGTCTCGATCGCAGTGCAAGAGACGTTTATCGAGAGCGCGACGGGGTACGTCTGCGTTTCCGGCACGCTGTTCGGTCCGAGCGCGGTAGCGACGACGGCGTTCGGCGTCAAGCCGCGCAATATTACGGCCAAGTTTACGAGCAGCTTCAGCGGTTTCGATAACGTCGCTATTACGCTCGGGTCGATTACGACCGCCGACGTCGGTACTACCGCCTACATCAAGGTGAGCCAGAACGTCGCGGCGCTGACGAATCCGAATAATCCCGCGTTCAACTTCCAGTCCGGCGCGGACGAAGGCGACGTCATCCAGGTCGGCATTCAGGCGACGAACACGCAAACGCTGCGGATCTCCAATATCAACTTGGCGGTTTCCTCGGCGAACAATCCATCGATCGGCGCGGAGGATTCGATCGGGCAGATCGACATCGCGCTGCAGACGCTGCTCACACAGCAAGCACAGCTCGGTTCGGTCGTCGTCCGGCTGAACATCGATCAAGATAACGACAACACGGCGGCGGTCAACCTTCAGGCCTCGGAGTCGAACATCCGGGACCTCAACGTCGGCGCGGCAACCACGGAGTTTACGAAACTCCAGGTCCTGGTGCAAGTCGGGACGTCGGTCCTCGCGCAGTCCAACGCCAACGCGCAGTCGGTGCTGACACTCTTCCGCTAGCCACCGCTTCGGCGAACGGAACGCAGAGAGCTCGACCTTCGGGGCGGGCTCTCTTGCATTGCGCCGCGAAGTCGGAGCGGCATGAGTTCGGTCGAGACGCTGCACGTGACCAATGGCGATTCCGTGCTGTATACGTTCAAGAAGGCGGGGATCACCGGAACGCATCTCGGTTGGGGCGACGCGCTGAACGAAGGGCCGGTGCCGGCAGGGCTCGATCTCGAGCAGACGACGGCGATTCGAGCGCGCTACCTCTCGGAGCGCTACGGGAATGCGATCAAGACGATTCATACGCTGGAAAAGCGCGATTCCGTGCTTCGGCGCGCGCGCGAGTTCGGCGAAATCGTTCTATGGTTCGAGCACGATCTCTACGATCAGCTGCAAATCTTGCAGATTCTCGTGACGCTCGACGACATGACTTTGGAACCCGGCCGCATCTCGACGATTCAGAGCGACTCGTATCTCGGCCCGATGACGGTCGAAGAGCTGTCGCCGCTGCTGCCGAAGCGCCGGACCGCGACGGCCGCGATCTTCAAATCGGCACGCCGCTCGTGGTCGCGGTTTACGTCGCCCGATCCGAACGAGCTGTTCGCGGCCGCGCAAGAAGACGCAATCGGACTGCCGTTCCTTCGCGCGGCGATGCAGCGGTTGTGCCAGGAATACCCGTGGACCGGCAGCGGGCTCTCGCGGGGACAACGGCACGCGCTTGAAGCCGTCGCGCAAGGGAGCGGCAGCAAGGCGGAGCTGTTCCGGCGCGCGCAAAACCGCGAGGAAGCATCGTTTCACGGTGACAGCGGCTTTTATCGCGTGCTCGACGATCTGCGCGACGGCGCCGCTCCGCTGATCGAAGGCGAAGAAGGCGCGTTCGTGCTGAGCGCGCTCGGCCGCCGCGTGATCGCGGGCGACGCCGATTGGCTCGAACACGTTCTCGCCGATCGGTGGATCGGCGGCGTTCACCTCGAGGGCGCCAATCCGCCGCGCTGGGACGACGATAACGGACGTTTCGCGTAGCGACCCGAAGAGCGGTCGATGAGCATCCGATTTGCGATCGTCGCTGCGGCGGCTATTGCCGCGCTAGGCCCCGCATTGCCGGCACGTGCGTTGCCGATGGTCTCGAGCGCTCCGCTTGCCGCCGCGGCCGCGGCGCCCTATCGCGATCTCGGACGTGCTCCCGCGCAGATGCCGGTGCGGCTTGCCGTAGTGCTTGCGTACCGCAACGAAAACGAATTGCAGGCGTTGCTTGCGGCGCAGGATGACGCAGCATCGCCGCTGGCCGGCCACTATCTCTCGCAGGGCCAGTTCCTCGCCGCGTTCGCGCCGTCGTTCGCGACGTACGCTGCGGTCGAACGCGATTTAACCGCACGCGGCTTCACGATCGAACGCGCCTACGCGAATCGTACCGTGCTCGACGTCACCGCACCGGCTGCAACCGTCGAGCGAACGTTCGCGACCGAACTCCATCGCGCATCCGCGCTGGGACGCAGCGGCTACGCGAACGTGCGCGCGGCGTTTCTGCCTGCCGAGCTGCGCGCGAGCGTTGCCGGCGTTGTCGGCTTTGACAGCGTCGGCGTGCTGCATACCGCCAACCACCGCGGCGCTGCGCAGAAGAATGCGCTCGGACCGCCGTTGCAGGGGCCGGACACGGGCTTTAGCCCGTTCGCGCTCGCCGGCGCGTACGATCTCCCCGTTCAGCATGGAAAAGACGGACTCGGGCAATCGGCCGCCGTGGTCATCGATGCCGACTTCCTCGATACGGATCTCGCGCGTTTTCTGAAAACGTTCGGCGAGACGCGCACCGGGCCGGCGACGACGCGCATTCCGATCGACGGCGGACCGAAACCCCCAATCAACGGCGATTCGGTCGAAGCCTCACTCGACGTCGAAGCCATCGTCGGAACCGCGCCGGGTACGTCGCTTTACGTCTACGAAGCCAGCTCGCTTTCCTACGCGACGATTCTCGATACGTACAACCAGATCGTTTCCGACAATCACGCCGGCGTCGTGAACTCGAGCTTCGGCGGATGTGAAACCGAGACGTCGCCGAGCAACTATCCGCAGATGACCGAAAAGATCGCGCAGCAGGGTGCCGCGCTCGGGATC
Organism: Vulcanimicrobiota bacterium; assembly: GCA_963782265.1. Classification (GTDB taxonomy): domain Bacteria; phylum Vulcanimicrobiota; class Vulcanimicrobiia; order Vulcanimicrobiales; family Vulcanimicrobiaceae; genus CAWAJD01. The sequence goes on along the minus strand of CAWAJD010000033.1, from coordinate 7,521 downwards.
GTCTTCGCCGCATCGACCGGTGATTTCGGAACCTACGCCTGCACGTATCCTGGGCCCGGCGGCGTCTCGACTCCGGCCAGCAGTCCGAGCTTCGTTGCCGTCGGCGGCACCACGCTCGTACTCAAAGCCAACGGCGCATACAACGTCGAGTTCGGCTGGAGCGGTTCGGGCGGCGGCGTCTCCGCGCTCTTCCCCCGGCCGAGCTATCAGAAAGGCGTGCAGGGCGCGCTCGGCAAGTTTCGCAATTTGCCGGACGTTGGATTCGACGGCGATCCGGGCAGCGGCATGGCGCTTTATTTTCGCAAGCACTGGGCCGGCCCGATCGGGGGCACGTCGCTTTCGTCGCCGCTCTTCACGGCGCTTTGCGTCGAACTCGCCCAAATAGCCGGACATCGCATCGGCGGCGCCATTCACGGTTCGATCTACGGGGCTTTCGCGAAGTACGGCTACCGGAAAGGCGGCACGACGTACTTTCGCGACGCGACCTTCGGCAACAACGGCTACTACAACGCCGTCCCCGGCTACGATCAAGTCACCGGTATCGGATCGATCGATGGCTGGAACTTCGCATCGGCAGCAAAGTTCTCGTCTCACGGCACGGCGGCCGCGGACGCAGCAGTATCCGAACGGGGCTTTGCCGTCGCGCTGAAACTGCACGATGCCGCGGGGCTCGAGGCCCTAATTCGCTCGCAGAGCGATCCATCATCTCCGCTCTACGCGCACTTTCTGAAACCTGAAGCGTTCCGCGACGCTTTCGCGCCGACGCCGGCCGAATATGCGGCTGCCGTTGCGGCGCTTCAGCGGCAAGGGTTCACGATCGAGGCGACGTCGCCGAATCGAACGCTGGTGGACGTTCGCGGCGGGACGGCCGCGTTCGCGCTGGCAATGCGCGCGCCGTCGCCGCTCGTTCAAAGCATCATCGGCGTCGATGCAATCGTCGCGCGAACGGCCACAAGCGCGATGCAGCGCGGGCTGCGGCCGCTTGCCGGAGGACCGGTTGGGCCTGACGGTGGATTCGGTCCCCCGGCGGTGACCGCGGGCGCCGACTTTCCCGTGCGTCACGGCGTGATCGGCTCGGGCGTCACGCTAGCCGAAGTGATCGACGGCGCGCCGTCGCCGGCGGATTTAGCGACGTTCGCAAGGCAGTTCGGGATCCGTCTTGCAAAACCGAAGGTCACGATCGTTCCGGTCGACGGTGGGAACGGCCAAGACGTCTTGCAGCCGGACGTCGATTTCGAGTGGATGTCCGCGGCAGCACCCGGCGCGGCACAGATCGTGTACGACGTTCCGCAACTCGGCGCTAAAGAAGCGTTCGACGCCTATACGCGGGTCGTGTCGGACAACGCGGCGGACGTCGTAAACGTGTCGTGGGGCGCGTGCGATTCGGCGTTCGTAACGCTCGGTCTCGCGCTGCAGCCGGTGATCGCGCAGGGCGCCGCTCAGGGGATCGCATTTGAGGGTGTCCAGTTCGGCGCGCCGTGCGGCGGCTGGAAGAAACCGTTGCCGATGTCGCCGGGCGATACCGCGAACGGGCTCGCCGTCGGCGGCAGTTATGTGACGGAAAACGCCATGCAGAAGATCTTGAATCAAACGGCGCTGATCGGCAGCAACGGCGGTGTTTCGATTCTCGTGCCGGTGCCTTCAGAGCAGAAGCGCGTCGCCGGCGTCAGCCCGCTCGGCAGAAACGCACCGGACATCGTAATTCCGGCGACGGTGAACGGTGCCGGAGCGTCGATCTTCGCCGGGGGCGCGTGGATGGGCGGCGGAGCGTTCGTGAACAATGCGCCGGCCGCGGGATTGATGGCGACGCTGCAGCAGATGAGCGGACACCGTCTCGGTGCGCTGGATCGCACGCTGTACACGTTGTTCAAGAAGACGAACTACGGAGCAATCTTCACCGACGTTACCACGGGATGCAACGGATCGTTCGCCGGCGCACCGATCTGCGCGGCACCCGGGTTCGATTTGTCGACCGGCATCGGCGGGGTCGACGGCTACCAGCTGGGGAAAGCGCTCTGACGACCGAGGAGACGGTGCGCGAACTGATTGCGGCATGGCAGTCCAACGACGCTCTCCGCGCGAGCGCGTTCTTCGCGCCCGACGGCCGTTATCACGAGAGCGGCCGCGAATCGATCGCCGGCCGCGAAGCGATCGCGGAGCATTTTACGCGCTTCTTTCGTGACGGCCCGGTGTGGCGTTTCGCGGTTGACGACGTCGTTGCGGTTGGGGAACGGGCCGCGGTGAGCTACGTGTTCGGTGTGAAAGGCGAAGGCGGCGTTTGGCACGAACGCGCCGGGTGCGCCTGGATACGCTTGCGCGGCGGCCTGGTCGAATTGTGGCGGGAATACCACGGATAAGAGGGGGGACGACATTGTCACAGCACGAGGAACTCCACATCGATTTGACCACGGCGAAGGATGGCCGGACGCTGGTCTTCGCGTTGAGCGGGAGTCTCGACATCGCGACGTCGCCGAGCATCCGTGCGGCGCTGACGGACGCGAGCGCCGGCAAACAGGACGTGGTCGTCGATCTCTCGCTGCTTGAGTTTCTGGATTCGACCGGCCTTGGAGCGATGATCGGCGCGCACCGCCGGGCGACCGAGAATGGCGGGTCGCTCTGCCTCGTCGTACGCGAAGGCCCCATCCTGCGATTGCTCAACATCACCGGTTTGATCCGCGTTCTCGCCGTCTACCACACGCTGGACGACGCGCTCGCCGACCGCAACCGCGTGGCTTCCTCGCTTTAGTTAAGGCACGGGCCGATAGGCCGCGTAGGCATCGTCGAGAAGCTCGACGATGTGCTTGACGCTCGCATTATAGCCTGCGGCGCGCAGTCCCGCGGCGACCTGCAGCGCGCAACCGGGATTTGCGGTCGCAACGATCGTTGCGCCGGTTGCCTCCACATTTTCTACTTTGCGTTTGCCCAAGCGCGCCGCCATCTCGGGTTCCGTGAGATTGTAGATGCCGGCGCTGCCGCAGCAGACCGAGCTTTCGTTCATCTCGATCAGGCGCAATCCCGGAATCTTCGCGAGCAGCCGGCGCGGTGCTGCGGAGACGCGCTGCGCGTGGACCAGATGGCAAGGCTCTTGGTAGGTGACCGATGCGTCGATCCGCCCGATATGCGAATCCAATTCGACGGCATCGAGCACCTCGGTCACATCGCGAACGCGTTCGGAGAACTTGTGCGCCCGCTGCGACCACTCGGGATCGTCCTTGAAGAGTTCGCCGTAGCCTTTGAGCGCGGAGCCGCAGCCCGCGGCATTCACGACGTAAACGTCGCCGCCGGAACGCTCGAATGCGGCGATGTTGCGTTTGGCGAGCTCGCGCCCGAGATCCATCTCGCCCGCGTGCACCGCGATCGCACCGCAGCAGCCTTGGTCGCTCGGGACGATGCTCGTGAGCCCTCCGCGGCGCAGCATGCGCAGCGTCGCTTCGTGAACGTTCGGGAATGCCACCGGCATGATGCACCCGACGTGCAGAAAGGCGACGCCGAGCGAGGGGTTGGCTTCAACGCGCCGGTCGTCCGCGCTGAAGAAATGCGATGGGATGCGCGGCGCGAGTTTCGCGGCGTCGCGCATCCCAAATAGACCGGCCAGCGACGTGAGGCCCGTTCGCTGCGCAAACCGAAGCAGCGAGGCGGCCAAGCGCATCAGATCGAGGCGGGTGAAGAGAAGGCGCAGCAGCACCCAGCGTGTGCCGCGCTCCACGGACGAGTCGTCCGGCGCTTGGGCGCGCCGGATCTGGGTGCGCGCGGTCTCGACGAGTTGACCGTATTGGACGCCGGAGGGACACACCGCCTCGCAGGCCCGGCAGTCAAGGCATTCCGACATCTGGTCGACGAAGCCGGGGGAGAGCAGATCGAGGTGACCCTCGCCGACCGCTTTGATCAGGCTTATTCTGCCGCGCGGCCCCGAGGTCTCCGTCAGCGTCTCGAGATACGTCGGGCAGGTCGGCAAGCAAAGCCCGCAGCGAATGCATTGGTCGTAAACAGACGCCGGCGGCTGGTCTTCGCCCGTAAACCCGGCCGCCACGCTCAATCCTTACCAGCTAGCGTCTTCCGGGCCACTCCGTCCTCAACGGCGGCGTGCGCGACGGCTTTTCCGACCGCATCGCATACGCGCGAATCGAAGATGCTCGGGATGATGTACTCCGCGCAGCGCTCGTCCTCGCCGACGATTTCCGCGATGGCAAACGCAGCCGCGCGCTTCATCCGCTCGGTGATGCGCCGCGCGCGCACGTCGAGTGCGCCGCGAAAGATGCCCGGGAACGCCAGCAGATTGTTGACCTGATTGGGGAAATCCGAGCGCCCGGTCGCAACGACCGCTGCAAAAGGGGCGACGACATCGGGCATGATCTCCGGTGTGGGGTTGGCCATCGCAAAGATGATTGGATCGCGCGCCATGCGCGCGACGTCCTCGGGCCGCAGGATCCCCGGCGCCGACACTCCGATGAAGACGTCGACGCCGGGAAGCACGTCGCTAAGCGAGCCGCGCCGGTTCTCGCGATTGCAATGTTCCACGAGCCATCGCTTGTACGGGCTCTCGTAGCGGCCTTCGCGAGAGAGCGCGCCGCTGCGATCGACCGGAATGACGTCGCGAACGCCGGCGTCGAGAAGCATTTTGATCGCCGCGGTGCCGGCCGCTCCGCTGCCGGAGATCACGATCTGTAAGTCCTCGAGCTGCTTCCCAACCACCCGTGCGGCGTTGATGAGCGCTGCCAGTATGACCACCGCCGTGCCGTGTTGGTCGTCGTGCATGACGGGAATGTCGAGCGCCTCGATCAAGCGCTCTTCAATTTCGAAGCAGCGCGGCGCGCTGATGTCTTCGAGGTTGATGCCGCCGAAGACCGGCGCGATGCGTACGACCGTCTCGACGATCTCGTCCACGTCTTTGGTATCGAGGCAGATCGGAAAGGCGTCGATGTCGCCGAACTGGCGAAAGAGCATCGCCTTGCCTTCCATCACCGGCAGCGCGGCCAGCGGACCGATGTCCCCGAGGCCCAACACGCCCGTGCCGTCGGTGACGATGGCGACCGTGTTGCGCTTGATCGTCAACTGGAACGCCTTGCTCGGGTCCGCGGCAATCGCCATCGAGACGCGCGCTACGCCGGGCGTATAGACCATCGAAAGATCTTGCCGGTTCTTTACCGGGAATTTGGGCGCGACGCGAATCTTGCCGCCGAGGTGCGCGAGAAACGTCGAATCGGAGAAGCTGATGATGCGGGCGTCGTCGATCGCTTCGATAGCGGCGCGCACGTCGTGGCCGACGGCGTCGGACGGGACGTTGACGGTGACGTCGCGCACGACGCACGCTTTGGTGGCCGAATGCATGTCGAGCCCGCTGATCGTTCCACCCGCTTCGTGAATCGCGCTCGTAAGAACGCCGAACGCGCCCGGATGATTGGGCATCTCGATGCGAATGATGAGTGAAAAACTGATCCCCGAGTGAGGCACGCTGACTCGCCTTTCTAGATGGCCTTGGTCGGTCGGTACCGCGGCTCCCACATTGCGTTGCGAACCGCCGCCTCGAGGTTCGGCGGATTGACTCGCGCGAGCCCTTCGCGCACCGCCTGTTCTGCGACGGCGACGGCGACGCGCACCGAGACTTCCCGCACGTTGGCGACCGGAGGAAGGATCGACGCGCCGAGCTGCGAGGCGTCGACCATGCCGGCGATGGCGTGCGCGGCGGCCATGAACATCCCGTCGCTGATCAGTCGCGCTCGCGAAACGATCGTCCCCAAACCAAGGCCTGGGAAGAGCATCGCATTGTTGGATTGGCGATGAAGTACGTCGCACCGTCGTGGATGACGGGTCGGAAGGGACTTCCGGTGGCGATCAGCGCCTTGCCGTCCGTCCAATGGATCAGGTCGGCCGGCACCGCCTCGGCGAGCGCCGTGGGATTGGAGAGCGGCAAGATGACGGGGCGCGGGGTGCCCTTCGCCATCAGACGCACGATCGATTCCCCGAACGCGCCGGTGACGCCCGAGGATCCGATCAGGATCGTCGGTTGGACGCGGCGGACGACTTCCTCCAGCGTGATGCCGCGTTCGGCGTCGCGATCCCATTGCGCGACTTCTGCCGCCGGCCGGGCGTACGGCTCTTTGGAAGTCGCGACAATCTCGCCATGTCGTCGACCAGCAGGCCGTGCCGGCCGACGCACCAGAACCGGCGAGCAGTCTCTTCGGGGGTGAGACCGTCGCTCGCTATCGCAATGCCGAGGAGGTCGGCGATTCCGCAGCCCGCGGTGCCGGCGCCGAAAATGACGATCCGTTGGTCGCGCATTCGGCCGCCGGAAACTTTCAGCGCGGCCATCACCGCGGCGAGCACGACCGCTGCCGTGCCCTGAACGTCGTCGTTGAACGTGCATATCCACGATCGATACGTGTTGAGAATCCAGCGCGCATTGACCGCGCTCGAAGTCTTCCCAGTGCAGCAGCGCGTTTGGGTACAAGCGTAGGGCGGTCGATATGTACTTGTCGATGAAGGCCTGATACTGCTCGCCGCGAACGCGCGGATGGCGATATCCGAGGTAGAGCGGATCGTCGAGCAGCGATTGCCGGTCGGTTCCAACGTCGAGCATGACCGGGATCGCGCGCGACGGATCGATCCCGGCAGCAGCGGTATACACGGCCAATTTGCCGACGCAGATATCGATGCCGCCGACGCCCCAATCGCCGATTCCGAGGATCGCTTCGGCGTCGGTTGCCACGATCAGATCGACGTCGTCGGCGCTCCGCCGGCTTCGGCATTGCGACAACGCCTGCTTCGATTTCGTCCGGCCGGTCGATCGAAAGAAAAATGCCTTGCGGCCTACGATACTGATGGCTGTACTGCTGGATCGCCAGACCGACCGTCGGCGTATAGATGACCGGGAGCATCTCGACGACGTGCGCCGCCAGCAAATGGAAGAACAGCGTCTCGTTTCGGTCCCGCAGCGCCGTCAGGAAGCGGTTCCTGGCTAAGTCGTCCGATTGCTTCCGGAAGAGATCGTAGGCGCGCTCGGCTTGTTGCTCGATCGTCAGCACCGCGGACGGAAGCAGTCCCGTCAGAGCCGAGCGCCTCGCGCTCCTCAACCGTGAACGCGGTACCTTTATTGATCGCGGGGGTGCGCAGCACGTCGAAGCCGCGGGAAGGATTTCTCGCCGATGAAGTAGTCTCGCATTTCAATCACAAACCTGAAGAACTTCGCCTCGAACTCCCAAGACCGCCACTCCAGTTCCGACTGCGTGGCGGCGTTCGTGGCCCTTCTATTTCAGAAATACCAATCCACTGAAGGTGACCACGTTGGAGTTGTCATCAGCGCCGGCGGCGGGCAGGTGGCCCAGGTCTGGATTTTCAGACCTGGATCGACCCCACACGCCATTGCAGCGGACAGAATTCGGCGAGCCGCGCGAAGTCGCGCCCATTCGCCGCGATCACTTCGATGACGGGTGGCGCACCTTAAGTCTTTGAGATCTTAACCTCCCCACCACCGAGGGTGCCCCATCCTTCGATTTTTTCTATCGAAGGGTGGGCTGGCACGCC
>CAWAJD010000032.1:0-72196 GCA_963782265.1 Vulcanimicrobiota bacterium | reverse complement strand
CGCCGGCTGCATTGCCGTTTTGAGCGCCTGCGGCGGCGGGTCGACCGGTATGGTTCCGCCGAGCGGCGCCGGAACGGCCCCCTCGGCCGTGAAGACGGCGACGACCTCCGTGACCGTCACGACGATAACCGCGCCGGCCGGCGCTTACGGCAGCGCGGTGCTGGCGGTGTCGGGCAGCGGGACCCTGTATTTTGGAGGCGAGAATAACTATATCCCCGGCTTCTGCCTTTACACGGGGACCACTTGCTCCGGCGCCTCGGACGGACTATACAGCTATAGCGGCGGCGTGTTTACCCTGACGTCGCCGCGCGGCCCGTACTTCGCAAGTTCGACTGAAGGAATCACGTGTGGTGGTGTGCCGATCCCGGCCGCCCCGTGCTCGCTCGGAAACGTGAGTGCGATCAACGCCGACCAGTTCTCTTCCGTTTTGTGGGCAAGCGACTACGCACCCGACTCCTTCTTCATACCGGCCAGCGAGCTTCAATCGGGTGGTTCGGGCGGAACGGCGACGACGCCGAAGGCATCATACAACAACGCCGTTGTAGCCACCAAATCAAACGAGGTCGTTTCAATCGTTCGCGCGCGCAACGGACGGTTGTGGCTGGGCGCCGGCGGACCGAACCCTGGCATCTACCCCGGGACCTTTCCTTCGATATGCGGGCTGCCGGAGGAAGCTAGTCCCTGCGATCTGTTCTTTTTAACGAATGGGCCGAAGCATGACGTATGGGCGATGACGCGGACGTACGCGCCGGATGCAGGCTCGACGACGGGAGCGCTGCCTACCGGAACGGCATTTTTCGAGTATGGCCCAGCCGGCTCGCTGAAAAAGACCTACCAGATTTCTGAGGTTGCCGTTGCAATTGCCGGTACCGCGAATGAGGTTTGGTTTACCGATTTTGTGAACGATGCAATCGGCAAAATTGACGCGAAGGGCAAGGTTACCGAAACCAAGGTCCCCACGAAGAATGCAGGCCCCTATGGCATTGCCGTGGCCGCTAACGGGACGGTGTGGTTCACCGAATTCAACGCTGACAAAGTCGTACACATCGATAAACACGGCCATTTCCACGAGTTTGCCGTGACGTTTGCGCCGTTCTCCATCGTTACAACGCCACCCGGCTGTACGAAGCCCGCCGTGTGGGTCGGGTCGCTCGGCAACCAGCTTGCAGAAATAACCGGCAGCAAGGGTTAACTCCACGATAATCTAGGCGTGCTACCGTACGAAATGTGATCATCGCGCAGATCACCGATACGCACATGAAACGGCGGGGCACGTTTTTGCCCCACATGCCGCACGTCGTCGGCCCCCTTCGGCGGGTGCTCGCGTCAATCGCGGCTCTGCCGGCTCCGCCGTCCTACATTTTGGCGACCGGCGACCTTACCGAAAGCGGCCACCCCCAAGAATATAACCGTCTTCGCGAGATCCTCGAAGAGAGCGCGATCGTCACTTATCTTATGCCGGGCAATCACGACTGCCGCGACGCTCTGCGCCGCGCGTTTGCCGACCGTGCGTACCTTCACGGACCGGACGAACCGATTCAATATGTCGTCGAATCGCCGCTCGTGCGCGTCATCGCGCTGGACTCGACCGAAGGTCGACGACATGGGGGCTATCTCGACGCACCACGTTTGCAGTGGCTGGAAGAGCGGCTCACGGAACGCCCGCATGTGCCGACGATCCTTGCGATGCACCACCCGCCGTTCCCCACCGGCGTGAGATATTTCGACGAGCAGCCCTTCGATGGGCGTGATGAACTCGCGCGAATCGTGAGCGCTCATCCGCAGATCCGGCGCCTGATCTGCGGCCACATCCATCAACTGATCTGCCGCACGTGGAGCGGCACGATCGCCGTAAGCGCACCGAGTACGGCGCCGACGCTCGTGCTTCATCCCGGACGGATCGGCGTTTCGCTTGAGGGCGGCGGCTTCTTACTTCATCGCTGCGTGAAAGAAGGCGAGATCGCGACGGAACTCGTTCGCGTCCCGGCCGAAGCCGTCGCCGTCGTGGCGTAAGCGCTTACGCCCGCAGCGCGGTGTCGGCTTAGCCCTCGAGGTGCTTGGTATGCGCCCAGGACGTTATGCGCCAGCCATTCGCCGTGTTCTTGAGCGTCACGGTGATGATCGAACCGGTCTCCCGCATCGTTTGACCTTTTTGATTGTAGTGATAGTCGAATGGAGCATCGACGTATGCGTTATCTCCGGTCACGAACACGTGCCACGGCGCGCCGATCCCGGCCGTTGCGTCCGTGAGTTGAGCCGTCTTGTTGTAGGCGACTCTCGCATTCCACCAATCGGTGCAGCCGGTCGCTCCGCCGATAAGGTATGGATCGAACGTATCGATGACGACGACGGGGGAAGCGCACAGAGCCACAAACGCGTCCATATTGCCTTTGTTCATCGCGTTTATGGCGAGCTTGACGGTGTTAATTGCATCGCTCGAGGGCGACGCCGAGCCGACTCCAGGGGTTACGGAAAACATCAGGGCCGCCGTCAAGGCCCAACCGGCTAATCGATAAAATCTCACGTTTTCTCCTTTGGGGTTGCAGAATCGCAGCCCCCGAAGCTGCAACGCAGCCACACAGAAGTATAGCGGCGGTTCATTCGACGCTGTCCACCCCCCAGTAGTTACCCCCCAGTAGTTACCGTTTCAACGCGCAACCTACGTCGCGAGCGTTCCGGGTAAACAAGCGAGCGGACCCGTGCGGACGCTACCTCCGCGTGGTCAGTGAAGCGCGATACCGATCGGTCCGCTTAGGTGTTTGATCGTAGGACTAGCCGGCTTTCCCTGTGACGTGTACGTCGTCACGGTATCGTTGGCGTAATTGGCGACGTAGATCTTGCCGGTGGCAGCATCGACGGCCAATCCTTGATTGTCGTCCAATCCGCTGGTGATCGTCGGCGTCGTTTGCACGCCCGCCGGAGTGAACGTTTGGAGCATATTGAGGGTGTTTTCGTTAGCGTAAATCTTTCCGTGTTTATCGACCGCTATACCGGTTACGCTATCGCCAATACCGATCGTCGGGGTTGTTTCATTTCCTTTCGGAGTGTACGTCGTTATGTTCTGGCCGCATACGTTCGAGACATAGATCTTGCCCTTTGCATCGACCGCGACACCCCAAGGCGCACAAAGCCCGTTTTCGATGATCGGCGTGGTAGGAGTTCCGTCGGGCTTGTACGTCATTACGGCCCCGCCATAATCGCCTTCTCCGTAGTTTGTAACGTAGATTTTGCCGTGTGCGTCGACGGCAACGCCGACGGGACGGTTGAGCCCGCTGATGGTGGGTGTTGTCGGCTTCCCATCGGGGGTGTACGTGAAAATCGCGCCGTCATAGTAGTTCGTGACGTAGATGTTGCCATTCTTTGCAAACGCGATTCCAGACGGATAATTTAGGCCCGTCCGAACGAGTTTTTTAGCCTTCCCTCCGCCGATGGGGTAGGACGATACGCTCTCGCCCGTGGCGTTGGTGAGGTAAATTCTTAGTCTACCGACGCCGGTCCCATCGATAGCGCCAGAAATGCGGGACCACCAGCGGTCGCCGCACTTGGCATAGGAGCTACGGCTGCATTACACGCGCTAAGCAGAACGATGGAAAGCAAAGCCGGTAGAATCGCTGTCAATTGGCGCATGAACGATCCTTTCTCAAGATCAAGCCGGGGCCTAAATACCGGTCTACCTGACAGCTAGAAAATATCCCGCTTATCGAGCCTTACGACCGGCTCCGTCACCGTTAGGAGAAAAGACCTACTGGAACACGTCACGCAAAAAGCCGGCGTGACGCATCGAGCGGCGCGGCTTAGGCGAGGAGGACCACGGTCTCGGACTAGGGTAACGCAACGTATGGGTAAGTGGTTTAGCGTTTTTGCTACGCTCGTTTTGGCGTTTATATCGCTTTCTCTCGCGCCCGCGAGGCCGGTCGTGGCAAAGGCCGCGACACAGCCGTCCGCGTGCGGCGCGCCGCTGACGGGCGCGTTTAGCGAACCGCCGCGCGTCGAGGTATCGACGCTTCCGGTCGATGCTGCGGGCCGTCACGAGCTCGTGCTCGGCGTGCACAAAGTTCACGATCGGTACTGTTATCGATACAGGCTCAACGGTACGGTGCAGACGATCGCGCCGGTCATCGTCGTGCGGCGTGGCGAACGCTTCGATTTACGGATCGCCAACGACATTTCATCGCAGAGTCGCGGTGAGTTCGCCGCATCGAACGCGTTGCCGCCGTGCATGCCGATGGCGATGCCGCACGCGGACGTCCTGCATTACACCGGTTATCTCAATCATCAGATCGACGACATGTGGATGCCCAAGCTCGCGGTCGACACGAATATTCACTTGCACGGTTTCCAAGGCCCGGCGAGTCAGGAGAACATCTTTCTTTCGACCTTGAGCACGCCGATGCACGCGTGTGAATATCGGATCGACATACCGAAATCGCAGCCGCCGGGAACGTACTTCTACCATCCGCACGTGCACGGCGGCTCGGGAGAAGAGATTGCCGGCGGACTGGCCGGCGTATGGATCGTCGAACCGGATACGCCGCAGATCGCGCCCTCGGCCGACCATCTCGTGTACTTGGCATACGGCTGGCCGGCAAAGATCGATTATCAATACATGCCCGACTTCGGGCCGCTGTATATCGCCGGCATGCTGCACGAAGCGGCGATCAAGGATGCCACGCCGGTTGCATACGATCCGTTTCATCCGCCCGCATGGCCGCTAGGGTTTCCGCTTGCAGCAGCCGGGCTTGCGATGGATCCGCACGCGTGCGACGGCATCAACTCCGAAGCGGTCGTAACCGTCAACGGTCACCCAATACCGGCGACGCTCGCCGTCCCAGGCGGCCAAGACCAGCTGCTGCGCATCGTCAACGGCACGTCGGATTCGCCGAAGATGCTCAAGCTGCGCGACGAGAGCGGCAACACCGTGCCGATGCACGTCGCCGAAATCGACGCGAACCCGTTTAGCGGAGACATGGCGCATCCGCTCGCGCGCTACCTTGCCGTCGACAAGCTCATGGTTTCGTCGGCCAATCGCAGCGACGTGCTCGTCAACGTGCCGCCCGGTCAAACGTACACGCTCTGGTCGACGCACTACTGTGAAGGCTCGATGGCGTTCTTGCAGATACCGCATCCGCTGCTGCGCCTCACCGGAACCGCGGTAGCCGAAACCGATCCTGCACCGGCGGTCATGTCGCAGCCCCTCAACGTGGCCGATTCGCCGGCTGCAATGCTCGTCGCCTATGCGCGGGCGAATCCCTCGCTCGTGCGTAAGCGCGCGATCACGTTTACCGAGTATCTCTTTCCGGCGCACGGCAAGATTCCGATCCACTCATCGTACTTCGTGACCGACACGACGGATCCGAACTTTCACGAGCACGTCTTCTATCCGCAGTTTGCTCTCGGCCAAACGGCGCCCGACAACCCCGACATCACCGTGAAGCGCGGATCGATTGAAGAATGGTACATTTTTAACGCGACCATGGAGTCGCACACGTTTCACATCCACCAAATGTCATTCGTACAGATCGACGGCGGACCCAACGGTGTTCCCGTTACGATCGACGATATGTTCGATCCGGTTGGGACGCTCTTACCGAACCCGAAGGACCCGCACTATCCGCTCGTCAAGCCGAGCCTCGTACGCGTGCTGATGGATTTTCGGAACGTGCCGCGCGGAACGTTCGTCTTCCACTGTCACATGCTGTTCCACGAGGATCGTGGCATGATGGGGATCCTTCGGGTGGTGTGAGCCTCCCGGCCGAGCACCCAGCGCCGGCTGCAAGGGCCGCCAAAGCGACAATTGATGGTTTTCCCGTGGTGCCTCGCACGGTGCCGTCCACCAAGCGTCCAAAGGCGGGCGAAAGAAGTCTACGGTCGGAGTGAAATGAGGAAGAACGGCCCATGTAGGTCTCAGGGCCGATTTCGCGGCGACACGAACGCTAGGGGATGACCCGCAGCTTGCTCGGGCGCCTCTCGCTGGCGTTCGTTTCCTTAGCACTGGTGACCGGATGCGGTACGCTTGGATCCGCACCTGTCTTACCAGCGACGTTCCGAGCGGAAGATTCATCGGCTGCGAAAAGCACCGGATGCTTTACGTCGCCAATACGATCGTGCGAAACGGCGTGTGGTACGCCGAGCTTCTTGGTTTTGCGGGTAACGCCAACGGCAACGTGAGCCCGACGCTGAATATCGTCGGGAGAAAACAACCGCTGGGTGGTGCCGCTACGGCCGTAGCCGTCGACAAGAGTGGGCGCCGGTACATGATCGGTCATTGGTTTAATCAGATCGATGTATGGGCCGCCGACAGTAACGAAAACTCCAAGCCGATCGCGCACTTTAACAGTTCGTGCGGTAACTTGAGCTTTGTAAACCTCAGCTTCGTGTTCGATAGAACCGGCAATCTCTGGGTTGCATGCGGCGGCGAAGGCGAAAATAGTGCTATCGTGGAGTTCCCGCCGCTTCCCGCCGGCGCAACGGGTGGAATCAATTTAACGCCGATTCGTGAAATCACTGGAAGTTCGACGAAGACCGCCGTGAACTATCCGCGGTCAATCGCGATTAACCCGAACGGCCAAGTATCGATTGAGAATTACAGTCTGTATACTCGACGGAGATTGATCTTCACGTTCGATCCGACAGAAAATGGTTTCGCTGCCCCGCGGTCACAGTTGGGCGGTGACCGGACGTTACTTGGTGTGAACGGGTACGGTGGGATAAGTTACGACTCTCAAGGACGGCTAGTCGCTTGCACGAACCTCGACGGCGTACCACGACTGCTGACGTTCGCAACCGGAGCCAAGGGAAACGTGGCGCCTATCAGCATCTTGTCGATAGCGGGGTGTAATGGCGTCGCAGTCGACTCCCAAGACAACGTCTACGTTGCGTTCGCCAACTCGATAACTGAGTACGCGCCCGTCTCCACGGGATCGGCGAAGCCGCTGCGGACGATAAGTGGGAACCTGACGACTCTGTCAAACGCCAGCAGCGTTGCGTTTTAGAGCCGAGCCTGAATGGACGACGATCTTCGCGACGACTCCAGCCGATACGTGCCTCCCGAAAGCATTAACGCGAAGGAGTTCAAGCATGGCGGAGTCGTCACGCACTGCCGCAAATGCGGGATGGTCATCATGGTTCCGAACGGAGCGCCGGAGCTTTGCAAAGCTCACGCTTGACGCGCGATCGCCTGGATGCTATTGAATCTTGCCGATCTTAGCCTCGTTAAACTCGGTAAACCAAATGGCACCATCAGGACCGGTCGTGATGCCCGAGAGGACCGCTCCGGCCGTCGGAGGCGTAAATTCGAGCAGCGTGCCATCGGTTGCGATGCGCCCGACTTTGCCGCTGATCTCGGCGAACCAAATCGCTCCATCGGGGCCTAGCACCGTTGCGTATGGTTGCGCCGTTCCCGCGCTAAACTCGGTGATTTGCGCCGTGGTGGTTGCTCCCAGCGGTACGCTGGCCATTTTGTGGGCACCTTCCTCGGAAACGATCATCGTCCCGGCGGCCCCTTGAGCAATCCCTAGCGGGCCACTGACTACGGTAGGCATCGTAATTGAGGTGATCTGCGATGCCAACGTCGCACCAACGGGCATGTGCGCGACACTATTTACTGCAGCCCCAAATTCGGTAAACCAGATGGTGCCGTCCGTGGCCGTACTCATGAGAAATGGAAACGAACCCGCGACCGGCAGCGTGATCTCCGTAATGGCCGAGGTGCTGGTCGCGTTCGTTGGAATGCGACCAACGCGGTTCCCGCCTTGCTCGGTGAAATACAACGCGCTGTCCGATCCAGCCGTGATGCCGGTGGGAGCGCTACCTGCGGTCGCGAGAGCGACTTCGGAGATATCCGAGCCGGTCGTCGCGGTCACCGGAATGTGACCGATCTTGTTTCCATTCTGCTCCGCGAACCACAATTGACCGTCCGGGCCGCCGACGATGCCCACTGGCGCGCTGGCAGCCGTGGGAATAGTAAACTCAGTAATCTGCGTACCGCTCGTCGCGTTCGTCGGAATCCGCGCAATGTTGTTGACCACGCGCTCCGTGAACCATATTGCACCGTCGCTGCCCGGGGTCATAAGCACCGGTCCACTGGCCGCGGTCGGCGTGGTGAACTCGGTAATATGCGGCGCCAGCGCAGCGAAGGTCGCAGTGCCGACGGTCGCACCGTTGTTGGCCGTCGCACTGAGAACGGTAGAGAATCCGCCTTGCACTTGTGCGCCGGTAACGCCGGACGGCTTATAGCTTACCGTTACCGCAAGCCCCTTTGCCGCAGTTGTGATGCTGGAGGGATGGAATCGAAAGGACGTGCCGCCGCTCGCGGCCGAACTCAGCGTGACTTTGACCTTCGTTCCCGTCGCGCTTTCGTACTTGTCGGTCACGATCGCGTTACCATCCGCGTCGCGAGCGACGACAATCGCTGAAAAGTTCGTCGCGTCGATGCTCGAGACCGCACCCAGCGACAGGTAGAGCGATGTACTGGCGACCACCCCGCCGACCACGGCGTTCAACGTCTTGCCTTTCGACTCGATCTTTGCCACTTCCACGCCGGCAGCTAGCTGATGCGCCCCAGGCGGAATGACGCCGCCCGAAGGCGATTGGTCGTACGTGGTAATAACGAAGTCGTCTTTACCCGTCGCGTGCACCGACAGAGCCAACGCACAGACGCGCGCCGCACTTTGCGTGCACACCGACGAGCCGGCGGCGACATTCGCCACCACCGTTCCTAGCGGCGTCGTTCGATCGCCATGCGCGAAGGCAACGACCTTGGCACCTTTCGTTCCGAACGCCACGAAGAAGGGGTTGCTTTCGCCGAGCCTGCGCAGTAATGCCGCCTTACCGACCGGCACGACCAGATTCACCGTCACCGGAATACCCGCGTGCTTCGACATCGCGTGCGTAGCAGACACGGCCGAATCGCCCGTGTTTGGGATCGCCGACGGTAACGACGACCCTCCTCGACAGGCCGCGAGCACCAGGCACGCGCCGGCAATCAGCGACGAACGAGCGAGCCACGAGTGAACGTTAGTAAATTGGATCAACATCATCATATCTCCAATCATAAAAGTGGTTCCCAGTAGCTAACTGCTATTGAATCTTGCCGACCTTGCCTTTGTTCTCTTCGGTGAACCAGATGGCGCCGCCGGGACCGGTGGTGATTCCGGTAACGGACGCTCCTAACGTCGGCAGCGTGAATTCGAGCAGCGTGCCATCAGTCGCAATGCGCCCGACTTTGTCGCCGCCGAACTCGGCAAACCAAATCGCCCCGTCGGGGCCAAGAACGGTTTGATACGGGTTGCCCGTTCCCGTACTGAACTCCGTGATTTGCGCCGGAGTGGTCGCCCCCAAAGGTACGCTGGCTATTTTGCGCGTAACTTCCTCGGAAACGATCATCGTCCCGGCGGCCCCCTGCGCTACGTCTATCGGGAAACTGGCTGCGGTAGGCATCGTAATCGACGTGATCTGCGACGCCAACGTGGCACCAACGGGCATGTGAGCGACGCTATTTACTGCAGGAGCCTGTTCGGTGAACCAGATCGCGCCATCCGCGGCGGTTGCCATACTTGAGGGAGCCGAGCCCGCGACCGGAAGCGTGATCTCCGTAATAGCTGAGGTGCTGGTGGCGTTCGTTGGAATGCGACCAACGCGGTTCCCATTTTGCTCGGTAAAATACAACGCGCTGTCCGATCCGGCCGTGATGCCGGTGGGCTCGCTGCCTGCGGTCGGGAGAGCGACCTCGGAGATGTCCGAACCGGTCGTCGCGGTCACCGGAATGTGACCGATCTTGTTGCCGCTACCCTCTACAAACCATAATTGACCGTCCGGGCCGCTCACGATGCCCACCGGGTTGCTGCCGGCCGTTGGAGTAGGAAACTCGGTAATCTGCGTACCGCTCGTCGCATTCGTCGGAATCCGCGCAATTTGATTAGCGCTGAACTCCGTGAACCAGATCGCGCCGTCGCTGCCCGGGGTCATGCGGATCGGTCCGCTGCCCGCGGTCGGCGTGGCGAACTCGGTAATCTGAGGCGCCAGCGCAGCGAAGGTCGCAGTGCCGACGGTTGCGCCGTTGTTGGCCGTCGCACTTAGAACGGTAGAGAATCCACCCTGCACTTGTGCGCCGGTAACGCCGGACGGCTTGTAGCTTACCGTTACCGCAAGCCCCTTTGCCGCAGTTGTGATGCTGGAGGGATGGAATCGAAAGGACGTGCCGCCGCTCGCGGCCGAACTCAGCGTGACTTTGACCTTCGTTCCCGTCGCGCTTTCGTACTTGTCGGTCACGATCGCGTTTCCATCCGCGTCGCGAGCGACGACAATCGCCGAAAACGTCGTCGCGTCGATGCTCGAGACCGCACCCAGCGACAGGTAGAGCGATGTACTGGCGACCACCCCGCCGACCACGGCGTTCAACGTCTTGCCTTTCGACTCGATCTTTGCCACTTCCACGCCGGCAGCTAGCTGATGCGCCCCGGGCGGAATGACGCCGCCCGAAGGTGATTGGTCGTACGTCGTAATGACGAAGTCGTCTTTACCGGTCGCGTGCACCGATAGCGCGAGCGCACAGACGCGCGCCGCACTTTGCGTGCACACCGACGATCCGGCGGCGACGTTCGCGACCACCGTTCCCAGCGGCGTCGTTCGATCGCCATGCGCGAAAGCAACGACCTTGGCACCTTTCGTTCCGAACGCCACGAAGAAGGGATTGCTTTCGCCGAGCCTGCGCAGTAATGCCGCCTTACCGACCGGCACGACCAGATTCACCGTCACCGGAATACCCGCGTGCTTCGACATCGAGTGCGTGGCAGACACGGCCGAATCTGACGTGATTGGGACGGCCGACGGTAACGACGAGCCTCCACGACAAGCCGCCAGCACCAAGCACGCACCGGCAATCAATGACGTACGAGCGAGAGGGAGCGAACGTTGGTAAATTCGGATCAACATCATCATATCTCCAATTTGAAAAGTGGTTCCGGCTAGCCAGGTGCTATTGAATCTTGCCGATCTTGCCCTCATTCAATTCGGTAAACCAAATGGCGCCGTCAGGACCGGTCGTGATGCCTGTGAGCTCCGCTCCGGCCGTCGGGACCGTAAATTCGAAAAAGCGTGCCGTCGGTTGCGATGCGCCCGACTTTGCCGCCGCCGAGCTCGGCGAACCAAATCGCTCCATCGGGGCCTAGCACCGTTCCGAATGGATGCGCCCCCGCGCTAAACTCCGTGATTTGCGCCGGAGTGGTGGCCGCCAACGGTACGCTGGCCATCTTGCTAGAGACCTGCTCGGAAACGATCATCGACCCCGCAGCCCCCGGAGCAATGCAGAGTGGATCGCTGGCCAACGTAGGCATGGCAATCGACGTGATCTGCGACGGCAGAGTCGCGCCGACGGGCATGTGTCCGACGCTAGTTATAACGAATGGTTCGGTGAACCAGATCGTGCCATCCGCGGCCGTGCCGATACCGAAGGGAGACGAACCAGCGACCGGCAATGTGATTTCCGTAATGGCCGAGGTGCTGGTCGCGTTCGTTGGAATGCGGCCAATTCGGTTCCCGCTTTGCTCGGTGAAATACAACGCGTTGTCCGATCCGGCCGTGATGCTGGTCGGGGAGCTGACCAGTGTCGGAAGAGCGATCTCGGAGATATCCGAACCGCTCGTCGCGGTCACCGGAATGTGACCGATCTTGTTGCCGGTTTCCTCTGCAAACCACAACTGACCGTCCGGGCCGCTCACGATGCCCTCTGGTGCGCTGCCGGCCGTGGGAGTAGGAAACTCGGTAATCTGCGTACCGCTCGTTGCATTGGTCGGAATCCGAGCGATGTTGTTGACGAAGCGCTCCGTGAACCAGATCGCACCATCGCTCCCAGGTGTTATGAATACCGGTCCGCTGCCCGCGGTCGGCGTGGCGAACTCGGTAATCTGAGGCGCCAGCGCAGCGAAGGTCGCAGTGCCGACGGTTGCGCCGTTGTTGGCCGTCGCACTTAGAACGGTAGAGAATCCACCCTGCACTTGTGCGCCAGTAACGCCGGACGGCTTGTAGCTTACCGTTACCGCAAGCCCCTTTGCCGCAGTTGTGATGCTGGAGGGATGGAATCGAAAGGACGTGCCGCCGCTCGCGGCCGAACTCAGCGTGACTTTGACCTTCGTTCCCGTCGCGCTTTCGTACTTGTCGGTCACGATCGCGTTTCCATCCGCGTCGCGAGCGACGACAATCGCCGAAAACGTCGTCGCGTCGATGCTCGAGACCGCACCCAGCGACAGGTAGAGCGATGTACTGGCGACCACCCCGCCGACCACGGCGTTCAACGTCTTGCCTTTCGACTCGATCTTTGCCACTTCCACGCCGGCAGCTAGCTGATGCGCCCCAGGCGGAATGACGCCGCCCGAAGGTGATTGGTCGTACGTCGTAATGACGAAGTCGTCTTTACCGGTCGCGTGCACCGACAGAGCCAACGCACAGACGCGCGCCGCACTTTGCGTGCACACCGACGATCCGGCGGCGACGTTCGCGACCACCGTTCCCAGCGGCGTCGTTCGATCGCCATGCGCGAAGGCAACGACCTTGGCACCTTTCGTTCCGAACGCCACGAAGAAGGGGTTGCTTTCGCCGAGCCTGCGCAGTAATGCCGCCTTACCGACCGGCACGACCAGATTCACCGTCACCGGAATACCCGCGTGCTTCGACATCGCGTGCGTAGCAGACACGGCCGAATCGCCCGTGTTTGGGATCGCCGACGGTAACGACGACCCTCCTCGACAGGCCGCGAGCACCAGGCACGCGCCGGCAATCAGCGACGAACGAGCGAGCCACGAGTGAACGTTAGTAAATTGGATCAACATCATCATATCTCCAATTTTGAAAGTGGTTCCGGCTAGCTAGCTGCTATTGAATCTTGCCGACCTTGGCCCCATTCAATTCGGTAAACCAAATGGCGCCGTCGGGACCGGTCATGATTCCGGGAGGGTTCGTTCCAGCCGTCGGCGGCGTGAATTCGAGGAGAGTCCCGTCGGTTGCGATGCGCCCGATTTTGCCGCCGAAATACTCGGCGAACCAAATCGCTCCATCGGGGCCGAGCACGGTTTGATATGGGTCGGCCGCTCCCGCGCTGAACTCGGTGATTTGCGCTGAAGTGGTGGCCGCCAACGGTACGCTGGCCATTTTGTGAGCGCCGTTTTCGGAAACGATCATCGTACCTGCAGACCCTGGCGCAACCCAGATTGGTACACTGCCCGCGGTAGGCATCGTAACCGACGTGATCTGCGATGCCAACGTCGCACCAACGGGCATGTGAGCGACGCTGTTGACCGCACCAGCCTGTTCGGTGAACCAGATCGTGCCGTCCGCACCCGTTCCCATACCTGAGGGAACAGAGCCTGCGACCGGCAGTGTGATCTCCGTAATGGCCGAGGTGCTGGTCGCGTTCGTTGGAATGCGACCAACGCGGTTTCCGGTTTGCTCGGTAAAATACAACGCGCTGTCCGATCCGGCCGTGATGCCGGTGGGCTCGCTGCCTGCGGTCGGGAGAGCGACCTCGGAGATGTCCGAACCGGTGGTCGCGGTCACCGGAATGTGACCGATCTTGTTTCCGGTTTCCTCTACAAACCACACCTGCCCATCCGGACCGGTCGCGAGATCAAACGGGTGAGAACCGGCCGTTGGAATGAGAAACTCGGTAATCTGCGTACCGCTCGTCGCATTGGTTGGGATCCGCGCGATTTGATCGGCGAAGAACTCCGTGAACCAGATCGCACCATCGCTGCCAACCGTCATAAAGGCCGGCCCGCTGCCCGCGGTCGGCGTGCTAAACTCGGTGATCTTAGGTGCCAGCGCAGCAAAGGTCGCGGTGCCCACGGTTGCGCCGTTGTTCGCGGTCGCACTTAGAACCGTAGAGAATCCGCCCTGCACTTGCGCGCCGGTCACGCCGGACGGCTTATAGCTTACCGTTACCGCAAGCCCTCTTGCCGCGGTTGTGAGAGTGGACGGATGGAATCGAAACGACGTGCCGCCGCTCGCGCTCGAGCTCAGCGTGACTTTGACCTTCGTTCCCGTCGCGCTTTCGTACTTGTCGGTGACGATCGCGTTTCCATCCGCGTCGCGAGCGACGACAATCGCCGAAAAGTTCGTCGCGTCGATGCTCGAGACCGCACCTAGCGACAGATAGAGCGATGTACTGGCGACCACCCCGCCGACCACGGCGTTCAGCGTCTTGCCCTTCGACTCGATCTTTGCCACCTCCACGCCGGCAGCCAGCTGGTGCGCCCCGGGCGGAATGACGCCGCCCGATGGCGACTGGTCGTACGTGGTAATGACGAAGTCGTCTTTACCGGTCGCGTGCACCGACAGCGCGAGCGCACAAACGCGCGCCGCACCTTGCGTGCACACTGACGAGCCGGCCGCAACGTTCGCCACCACCGTTCCTAGCGGCGTCGTTCGATCGCCATGCGCGAAGGCAACGACTTTGGCACCTTTCGTTCCAAACGCTACAAAGAAGGGACTGCGGTCGCCGAGATTGCGCAGTAGTGCCGCCTTACCGACCGGCACGACAAGATTCACCGTTACAGGGATGCCCGCGTGCTTCGACATCGAGTGCGCAGACACGGCCGAATCGGCCGTGTTTGGGACGGCCGACGGGAACGACGACCCTCCCCGACAGGCCGCGAGCACCAGGCACGCACCGGCAACTAACGACGAACGAGCGAGTAAGGAACGAGTGCCGGTAAATTGGATCAACACAATCATATCTCCGATTTTGATAGTAGCTCTGGGTTGCTAAATGCTATTGAATCTTGCCGACCTTGCCTTGGTTCTCTTCGGTGAACCAGATGGCGCCGTCGGGACCGGTGGTGATTCCGGTGAGTGACGCGAAGGCCGTCGGCACCGTAAATTCCAGAAGTGTGCCGTCGGTTGCGATGCGCCCGACCTTGTTGGTAAAGAACTCGGCGAACCAGATCGCTCCGTCGGGGCCAAGCACGGTTTGATATGGGTCGCCCGTTCCTGCACTGAACTCCGTGATTTGCGCCGGAGTAGTCGACGCTAACGGTACGCTGGCCATTTTGTGAGAGAGGCGCTCGGAAACGATCATCGTACCTGCAGCCCCTGGTGCAACCCATTGCGGCTGACTGGCCGCGGTAGGAAATTGTAATCGACGTTATTTGCGATGCCAACGTGGCACCAACGGGCATGTGAGCGACGCTGTTCGTGCCAATACCCTGTTCGGTGAACCAGATGTTGCCATCCGCACCGTTCCCATGCCTGAGGACCAGACCCCGCGACCGGCAACGTGATCTCCGTAATAGCCGAGGTGCTGGTCGCGTTCGTTGGAATGCGCCCAACCCGATTTCCGGTTAGCTCGGTGAAATACAACGCGTTGTCCGATCCGGCCGTGATGCAGCTCGGGGAACTACCCAAGGTCGGAAGAGCGACCTCGGAGATGTCCGAACCGCTCGTTGCGGTCACCGGAATGTGACCAATCTTGTTGCCGGTATCCTCTGTAAACCACACCTGGCCATCCGGACCGCTCGTGAGGTCAAACGGGTGAGAAGCGGCCGTTGGAATGAGAAACTCGGGTAATTTGCGTACCGCTCGTCGCATTGGTTGGAATCCGCGCGATTTGATTAGCGCTGAACTCCGTGAACCAGATCGCGCCGTCGCTGCCAACGGCCATAAAGGCCGGCCCACTAGCCGCGGTTGGCGTAGTAACTCGGTAATCTGCGGCGCCAGCGCGGCGAAGGTCGCGGTGCCGACGGTTGCACCGTTATTGGCCGTTGCACTGAGAACCGTCGAGAATCCAGCCTGCACTTGTGCGCCGGTCACGCCGGACGGCTTATAGCTTACCGTCACCGCAAGCCCTCGTGCCGCGGTTGTGATAGTGGCCGGATGGAATCGAAACGACGTGCCGCCGCTGGCGCTCGAGCTCAGCGTAACTTTGACCTTCGTTCCCGTCGCGCTTTCGTACTTGTCGGTCACGATCGCGTTTCCATCCGTGTCGCGAGCGACGACAATCGCCGAAAAGTTCGTCGCGTCGATGCTCGAGACCGCACCCAGCGACAGGTAGAGCGATGTACTGGCGACCACCCCGCCGACCACGGCGTTCAACGTCTTGCCTTTCGACTCGATCTTTGCCACCTCCACGCCGGCAGCCAGCTGGTGCGCCCCGGGCGGAATGACGCCGCCCGAAGGTGATTGGTCGTACGTGGTAATAACGAAGTCGTCTTTACCGGTCGCGTGCACCGACAGAGCCAACGCACAGACGCGCGCCGCACTTTGCGTGCACACCGACGATCCGGCGGCGACATTCGCCACCACCGTTCCTAGCGGCGTCGTTCGATCGCCATGCGCGAAGGCAACGACTTTGGCACCCTTCGTTTGAAACGCTACAAAGAAGGGACTGCGGTCGCCGAGATTGCGCAGTAGTGCCGCCTTACCGACCGGCACGACCAGATTCACCGTCACCGGAATGCCCGCGTGCTTCGACATCGAGTGCGCAGACACGGCCGAATCGGCCGTGATTGGGACGGCCGACGGTAACGACAAGCCTCCACGACAGGCCGCGAGCATCAAGCACGCACCCGCAATCAACGACGAACGAACGAGTGAAGAGCGAACGTTAGTAAATTGGATTAACACGATCATATCTCCAATTTCAGAAAGGTGGTCCCGGGTAGCTAGATGCTATTGAATCTTGCCGACCTTGCCGGAGTTTTCTTCGGTGAACCAGATGGCGCCATCGGGACCAGTCATAACGCCGGTAACGGATGCTGTAGCCGTTGGCAGTGTAAATTCGAGCAGCGTGCCGTCGGTTGCGATGCGCCCGACCTTATTGGTAAGGAACTCGGCGAACCAAATCGCTCCGTCAGGGCCAAGCACACATTGCCATGCTTCGCCCCCCGCGCTGAACTCCGTGATTTGCGCCGTGCTGGTCGCTCCTTGCGGTATGCTGCCCACTTTGAGAGCGTTGTGTTCGGAAACGATCATCGACCCAGCGGCCCCCGGTGCAATCCAAATTGGGTCGCCGTTCGCGGTGGGGATTGGAAATGCGGTGATCTGCGATGGCAGCGTCGCACCAACGGGCATGTGGGCGACGCTATTGACTGCAAGAGCCCCTTCGGTGAACCAAATCGTGCCATCCGCGGCCGTGCCCATGCCGGCGGAGCAGAACCCGCGACCGGCAGTGTGATCTCCGTAATCGCCGACGTGCTGGTGGCGTTTGTCGGAATACGCCCAATTCGATTTCCGACACTCTCGGTGAAATACAACGCGTTGTCCGATCCAGCCGTGATGCCGGTCGGGCGCTCGCTGCGGTCGGAAGAGCGACCTCAGAGATATCCGAGCCGCTGGTCGCCGTCACCGGAATGTGACCGATCTTGTTGCCGGCCCGCTCTACGAACCACACCTGGCCGTCAGGACCACTCGCGAGGCCAAACGGTAGAGAACCGGCCGTTGGAATGAGAAACTCGGTAATCTGCGTGCCACTTGTCGCATTGGTTGGGATCCTCGCGATTTGATTGGCTATGAACTCCGTGAACCAGATCGCACCGTCGCTTCCCACGGGTCATGAACAGCGGCCCACTGTTCAAGGTCGGCGTGCTGAACTCGGTGATCTGAGGCGCCAGCGCAGCGAAGGTCGCGGTGCCGACGGTTGCGCCGTTGCTGGCCGTTGCACTGAGAACCGTCGAAAAGCCAGCCTGCACTTGTGCGCCGGTCACGCCGGAGGGCTTATAGCTCACCGTCACCGCAAGCCCTCTCGCCGCGGTTGTGATACTGGAGGGATGGAATCGGAACGACGTGCCGCCGGTCGCGCTCGAACTCAGCGTGACTTTGACCTTCGTTCCCGTCGCGCTTTCGTACTTGTCGGTTACGATCGCGTTTCCATCCGCGTCGCGAGCGACGACAATCGCCGAAAACGTCGTCGCGTCGATGCTCGAGACCGCACCTTGCGACAGGTAGAGCGACGTACTGGCCACAACCCCGCCGACCACGGCGTTCAGCGTCTTGCCTTTCGACTCGATCTTTGCCACTTCGACGCCGGCAGCCAACTGGTGCGCCCCGGGTGGAATGACGCCGCCGGAGGGCGATTGGTCGTACGTGGTAATGACGAAGTCGTCTTTGCCGGTCGCATGAACCGACAGCGCGAGCGCACAGACGCGCGCCGCACCTTGCGTACAGACCGACGAGCCGGCGCCAACGTTCGCGACTACGGTTCCCAGCGGCGTCGTTCGATCGCCATGCGCGAAAGCAACGACCTCGGCACCTTTTGTTCCGAACGCCACGAAGAAGGGATTGCTTTCGCCGAGCCTGCGCAGTAATGCCGCCTTACCGATCGGCACGACCAGATTCACCGTCACCGGAATACCCGCGTGCTGCGACATCGAGTGCGTGGCAGACACGGCCGAATCGGCCGTGTTTGAGACGGCCGACGGTAACGACGACGACCCTCCACGACAGGCCGCGAGCACCAGGCACGCACCGGCAATCAACGACGTACGAGCGAGTAGGGAGCGAACGTTGGTAAATTCGGATCAACACCATCATATCTCCGATTTTGATAGTAGTTCCGGGTTGCTAGATGCTATTGAAGCTTGCCGACCTTGGCCTGATTAAATTCGGTAAACCAAATGGCGCCGTCGGGACCGGTCGTGATGCCGCTGACGATCGCTCCGGCCGTCGGAGGCGTGAATTCAGCAGCGTGCCGTCGGTTGCGATGCGCCCGACTTTGCCGCCGATCTCGGCGAACCAAATCGCTCCATCGGGGCCTAGCACCGTTGCGTACGGTTGCGCGGTTCCCGCGCTAAACTCGGTGATTTGCGCCGTGGTGGTTGCTCCCAACGGTACGCTGGCCATTTTGTGGGCACCGTCCTCGGAAACGATCATCGTCCCGGCGGCCCCTTGAGCAATCCCTAGCGGGCCACTGGCTGCGGTAGGCATCGTAATCGCCGTGATCTGCGATGCCAATGTCGCACCAACGGGCATGTGCGCGACACTATTTACTGCACCACCAAATTCGGTAAACCAGATGGTGCCGTCCGTGGCCGTACTCATGAGAAATGGGAACGAAGCCGCGACTGGCAGCGTGATCTCCGTAATGGCCGACGTGCTGGTCGCGTTCGTTGGAATGCGACCAACGCGGTTCCCGCCTTGCTCGGTGAAATACAACGCGCTGTCAGATCCGCCCGTGATGCCGGTGGGAGCGCTGGCTGCGGTCGGGAGAGCGACTTCGGAGATGTCCGAGCCGCTCGTCGCGGTGACCGGAATGTGACCGATCTTGTTTCCATTCTGTTCCGCAAACCACAATTGACCGTCCGGGCCGCCGACGATGCCCACTGGTCCGCTGCCGGCCGTGGGGATAGGAAACTCGGTAATCTGCGTACCGCTCGTCGCGTTCGTCGGAATCCGCGCAATTTTATTGGCGACGGCCTCCGTGAACCAGATCGCACCGTCGCTGCCGGGGGTCATGAGGATCGGTCCGCTGCCCGCGGTCGGCGTGGTGAACTCGGTAATATGAGGCGCCAACGCAGCGAAGGTTGCGGTGCCGACGGTTGCGCCGTTGCTGGCCGTTGCACTGAGAACCGTCGAGAATCCACCCTGCACTTGTGCTCCGGTAACGCCGGAGGGCTTATAGCTTACCGTCACCGCAAACCCTTTTGCCGCGGTTGTGATAGTGGAGGGATGGAATCGGAACGACGTGCCGCCGGTCGCGCTCGAGCTCAGCGTGACTCTTGACCCTCGATTCCCGTCGCCCTTCAGACTTGTCGGTCACGATCGCGTTTCCGTCCGCGTCGCGAGCGACGACAATCGCCGAAAAGTTCGTCGCGTCGATGCTTGAGACCGCACCCAGCGACAGGTAGAGCGATGTACTGGCGACCACCCCGCCGACCACGGCGTTCAACGTCTTGCCTTTCGACTCGATCTTTGCCACTTCCACGCCGGCAGCTAGCTGATGCGCCCCAGGCGGAATGACGCCGCCCGAAGGTGATTGGTCGTACGTCGTGATGACGAAGTCGTCTTTGCCGGTCGCCTGCACCGATAGCGCGAGCGCACAGACGCGCGCCGCACTTTGCGTGCACACCGACGATCCGGCGGCGACGTTCGCGACCACCGTTCCCAGCGGCGTCGTTCGATCGCCATGCGCGAAGGCAACGACCTCTGCACCTTTCGTTCCGAGCGCCACGAAGAAGGGACTGCGTTCGCCGAGACTGCGCAGTAATGCTGCCTTACCGACCGGCACGACCAGATTCACCGTCACCGCGATGCCCGCGTGCTTCGACATCGCGTGCGTGGCAGACACGGCCGAATCGCCCGTGTTGGGACGGCCGACGTAACGACGACCCTCCCCGACAGGCCGCGAGCACCAGGCACGCACCGGCAATCAACGACGAACGAGCGATTAAGGACCGAACGTTAGCAAATTGGAATAACACCTCATATCTCCAATCTCGAAAAGTGGTTCTGGATAGCTCTGGACCGTGTGTCTCGGCGAATAATCGCCACGAGCTCCGTGACTTGCGACCCGGTGGTCGCTCCCAACGGTCTGCTGAATCATCGTCCCGCCGTGTACCGGCGCACGACCTTCCTTTGCGCGCGCCGACCTCTCAGGCTTCTCCCAGTTAAAGAGGAAGCGAGCAGGTCCTCTATTAGTGCCTGCCGCGGCGCGTTAACGAGCAAGCGCAAGCTTTCTCTACTGCGTGATCGCGATATCCAGCGCCTGAACCGGCCCGCGGAACGCATTGGCCGGCAGCGGAACGGCGTTTCCGCTTCGATCGTACCGCGTCACGACGCTCGTTCCATTGGTCACGCCCAGTTGACGATGTAAATGTAGCCGTTGGCAGGATCGCCCGAGATCCCGAACGGGAGGTTCACGCCGGAACGCCCGGCTGGAAAGTCGGCTCGAAATTGACGACGTCGTTCTTATAGCGCTCCGTGTAGTAGATCTCTCCATCGAATGCCATAACGCCGGTGGGAACGGCGGCGGATGCGCCGATCACGGTGCCGCCCGGCAAAACTCGTTGAGCGACCCGTTGGTTTTCGGCGGATAAAAGATGTCTCCAATTCGGCGAGACCCCACGGAGTGTAAGGCTCGCCCTTCGAAATGGGCTCTATCCAGTCGGCGGCCGGCAGGCTTTCGAGAAGCGTGGTCTCGTAGAAGTACGTCACCGGGCCTCGAATAATTCCCAACGAACACGTCGTCGGAGTCGGAGGCGCAGCCAATCCCCAGCGGCGGGTACGCTGTCGAAGCCGAACGCTCGAACGTCCCGTCGGATAAGAATGCGTAGATCTTCTGACTGGACTCGGTGAGCGCAATGACCCTGGTGGTGAACGAACGATAGGCGATTCCGGCCGGTTGGCCGTATGGCCCGGCTGCGTCGAGCTTATTCTGAACCGCCGCGACGGGTTGCCCGTTCTCGTCGAACGCCCAAATCCGGCCGAGTCCGCTTGGCCCGCTCGATTGATCGGTCACGAAAAGGACGGGCGCGTTCGGCGCCACCACCTGCATCGAGAACGTTACCGACACCGGGGCTGCACTGGCATCGAGCGGCGGCGTTGCCGTCGCCGTCATCGTGATCCACGTGCGGTACGTCGACAGCCCCGACGTCGCGACGGCGAAGCGGTCGGTCGTGTACGGCACGGCGACGCCGTTGCCGAACGCACTCGTCGACGAGCTCGTAAGGAGATCGCGGGCGCCCTGGGCCTGCGATCAGGTTGCCGTCTGCGTCGAGGGGCGCGACGGTAAACGTGCGCGGATAGGCCCTTGAGCCGTCGGCCGAAAACGCGCCGTACCAGACGAAGCCGGCGACCTGGTCGCCACTGACGTCTTCGCCCGGGTCGGCCGAGACCACGAGCGAAACCGGGACGCCCTCCAAGACGACGCCGATGCGGTTGTCTTTGCCGCGACGAACGACGAACGGCACGTCCATCGTTTGCGAAAGCACGTTTCCTTGCGGAACGCCGTTCGCGAGCGGTTCGTCATACGTACGCACGTCGAAGAGATGCCGGCCGACTGGTGGATTCACGACGATCGTACAGACGCCGTTGCTGCAGCCGGGCGAGCCGGGCGTGAGATTCGCGTCGAGTGTTATCTGCCTCGCCGAGCCGGGATCGATCGTGATCGAGAGCGCCTTCGTCGAGGGCGAAACGAATCGGCCACGGCGCACGCGCTTGCGCGGTATGCGAATCGAAAAGCGCGCCGTCGCGCGTTCGCGCACGCGGGCGCCGTATGCCGGGACCCGCTCCGCGAGTCGCGCGCCGGCGCGACCGCCGGCGACGCGGGGTTCCCGGACCGGAACAACTCGTCGCTACAAGTGACACGAGTGCGATCGCGCTAACGCTGCCCCAAGCCTTCATGCGAACTCCAACGGGCTGGTGAATCACCCATTAGTATCAGCCCAAGCCGCTGGGGCATCCTACAAGCGAGCCACGCCTAATATGTATGGCTCGGGATGGGTACTCTGGCAGACGCCGAATGGGGAAAGCCCTTACGGGAGTGGATTCCATGCAATCGAACAAGCTCGCTGCGCTCGCGATGACCACTCGGCCTCGCTGCCTGCTCGGCACCAAACAATGCGCTCGCGCCGGCGGCACTTCCCAACGACGCCGCCGCAAAAACTGCGCTCGCACTTTACGTAGCCAACATCTACGGTATCGACGTCTACACGTTGGACGGCAATCGTCTCCTGCGATCGCTTACCGGAAATGGTTTCGGTGGGCTGGCCTTCGACAAGGCGGCAAACTTGTACGCGTTGGCCTATAATCGCAGTAGCACGTCGATCGCCTTCTTTCCACCGGGAGCCACGACGCCGTCGTATACGCTCAAGAATGGCCCGCTCTATGTCAAGGCGATGGCGATCAGTCCGTCGGACGACGCCCTCTACGTCGCCAACGTCCGTTTCCCGAATGATAGACCGCAGCAGATCAACGTCTACACAGCAGGGGAGTGCGACGCCAAAGCGCACCATTCGCACCGGGAACCGCTTGCGGGATCTCGCCTTCGACGGCAGCGAGAAATCTCTATCTCTTGGAAACTATACCCTCTTACTCAACTCTATCGCCGTCTACAAACCGGGTAAACATCTGTACCGTTGCGCGAGATTCAGGATCTCGTCAATCCTGGAACGATTGCAACGGACCTCAGCGGTAATCTGTACGTGACCAACTGCAAGTCGAACGGGAAGACCTGCTCCATCTCCCGTCTAGCCGCCCGGCGCCAGCCAACCGAATCGCGTCATTACGTCGGGATTGCGCAGTCCGTTTGCGATCGCGTTCAACGGCAGCGGCGATCTCTATGTCGGGAACCAAAAACTACGCGGCGGGACTATCGCGGTGTACGCGCCGGGAGCAACAGCTCCGAAACACATTATCCCCGCGATCCCGGGCAGCGATCCCATCGAGCTCGAGTTCAACCCGAACGGCGACCTACGTTCTCTACGCCCGGAGGAGCGTCACGGTCTACGGTCGCGGCATGCACCTTCGGTACACGATACCGCAGTCAGTGACGCCGGCCGCGATCGCTATCGGTCCCGGGTAGCGCTTAGGCCATCTTGCAATCGCCTGGCGAACGTACTTCGCTCCGACGGCGGCAAAGAACAACACCGTGGCAAGCAGCACGATCGTCGCGCCGCTTGAGGCTCGCAGATAATACGGAAAGGTACAACCCGCCGACGGTACTGACTGCGCCGAATACTGCCGCCAGCGCCATCATCGGCGAGAAGCGCGACGTGAGCTGGTAGGCTGCCGCTGCGGGCGTGACGAGCAACGCGGCCACCAGCACGATCCCAACCGACTGCAGCGCTACGACGATCGTCAGCGCGAGCATCACCAGCAAGGCGTACTCGTAGGCCGGCGTTCATTCCCGACGCTTGCGCGACCACGGGATCGAACGTGGTGTAGAGCAGCCCGCGAAGAGCACGATCGGAGAATCGCGACGGCAACGCTTAACGCGAGGATCAGCCAGAGGTCGTTGATGCCCACCGCAAGGATATCGCCGAAGAGAAAGCTCTGGAGGTCGACGGCATAGCTGCGCTGCTGGCTCATCAGGAAGACGCCGAGCGCGAACATGCCGGTAAAGAGCACGCCGATCGTGGTATCGAGCGAGATGCGGCCGCGGCGGTGAGACGAATCCGATGCCGACCGCGGTGATTACCGCGACGATGCCGCGCCGATGTAGAAGTTCGCGCCGCGCAAGATAGGCGATGACGATGCCGGCGAACGAGGCGTGCGCGATTCCGTCGCCGATGAACGAGAGCTTGCGCAGATCACGACGTACGTACCCATCGTCGAACAGAGTAAGCCCGACCGCCAGCGCCGCGACGAACGCGCGCTGCATGAACGCGTAATGAAACGGCGCGACCAGCGCATCGAGGGTCACGCTCGATCTCCGGGTGGGCGGCGTGGGCGGCGTGCGGCTCGTGATCGTGGCGCAAGATGGCCGTGCGTATGTGTGTGCTCGCGAATGGCGCTGTACGCGCCGGACTCGACGACTTCGCGCGGCGTGCCCAGCGCGAGCACGCGCCGGTCGAGCACGAGCAGCCGATCGAACCATTCGTCGACGCGATCGAGATCGTGCGTCGACATGATTACCGGCATCCCGTCGGCGACGAGCTCGCGCACGACTTCGCGCAGTGCCTCTTCGGTCGCCGCGTCGACGCCGGTCGTCGGCTCGTCGAGCAGCAGCAGCTTCGGCTCCTGCGCGATCGCGCGGGCGACGAAGGCGCGCTGCTGCTGGCCGCCGGAGAGATTCGCGATCGTGCCGCCTCGCGCAGGTCCCATCTCGACCGCCCGAGCGCATCGCCGAACGACCTCGCGATCGTGCTGACCGAATCGCTGCCAAAACTGCAGCCGCGCAAAGCGCCCCATTGCGACGACGTCCCAGACGGTCGCCGGAAACGACCAATCCACCGCTTCGACCTGCGGCACGTAGGCGATCGTTCCGGGCGGCAGCTTGCGCGGCGGCGTGCCCAGCACGCACAGCTCGCCGCTCGACGGCACGCAGCAGGCCGGCGATGCATCTTGAGCAGCGTCGATTTTCCCGAACCGTTGGGCCCGACGATGCCGAGCGCTTCGCCGAAATGCACTGCGAACGTCGCGCCCATCGAGCGCGGTGAAATCGTCGTAGCGCACGACGAGGTCGCGCGCGACGACCGCTTCACCTCGGGCCGCATTCGATCACTTCAGGGTCTTGACGATGACGTCCGTATCGTACGTGCAGCATCGCGATGTAGTTGGCGACGCGCGGATCGGTCCCGACCGAATCGTCGTAGAGATCCTCAACGACCTGCACGCCGGCGCCCTGCGCGATCGCATAGCAGGATCTTCGGGCTATATTCCGGTTCGCTGAAGACCGCGTGACGTGGTGCTGCTTCGCAAGATCGATGAGCTGCGCGATCTGTTGCGGGTTCGGCTCCTGGCCCGGATTGCGCTCGACGAATGCCGAGCGTCGTGATGCCGAAGCGGTCGTTGTAGTACTGCCACGCGTTATGAAAGACGATCATGTAGCGATGCGACGGCGGAATGGTGTCGATCTGCGCTTGGATCCGCTGCGTGAGCAGCGTCGAGCCGCGCGTTGTAGCGTTGCGGCGTTGCGCCGTACGCACTCGCATGCGCCGGGTCGACGGCGATCAGGCGCATCGCGAATCTTCAGCACGTACTGCTTGGCAAGTACGGGATCCATCCAAAGGTGCGGGTTGAGATCCTTGATCGGCAAGCCGTCGGCGCAGACGACGATCGTCGATGCTGGCTCGCCGGCGTCGCGCGAGCAGTCTTCGAGCCACGTTTCGAGGCCGGCGCCGTTTTCAACCAGAACGTCTGCATCGGCGACGCGTCGCGACGTCTTGCGGCGCCGGCGCGAACGTTTCCGGCGACGCGCCGATCGGCACGATGTTCTTCACCGTCACGTGCTCGCCGCCGACGCCCTGCACGAACGAGTTGAGCGTCGAGATCGTCGTGACGACGCTCTTTTGCCGCTGCTCGGACTGGCCGAGCGTCGAGCTGGTGTCCGGTTTTGCGCGTTGCACGCACGAACGCGAGGACGATCGCAACGGCGAGGATGCGTTTTACTGACATGCGCCGCATCTTCCGAAAAACTCCATCGCATGGCCGTCGAGCTCGAATCCGTGCAGCGCGCGCAGCGTATTCGGCGAACTGCTCCATCGCGGCGCAGTCGACGTCTTCGACGCGGCCGCACTCGCGGCAGATCGCGTGATGATGATGGCGCAGCCGGCTCGCAGAGCATGAACGTCGCCTCGCCCTCGGCATCGGACGCGCGCGTGACCGTCGCCCTTGGCGAGCAGACGGTCCAGCGTGCGATAGACGGTCGAGAGCGAGACCTCGCGCGCGAAAGATCGAGTCGGCGGTGGATCTCCGCGGCGGAGAGAAAGCGCGGCTCTTCCCGCAGAATCTGCGAGATCAGCTCGCGCGGTCGGTGGCGTATTCGGCTCGGGTCCCCACGCACGGGTCTATTTGGGAACGATTCCCAGATCCTCGCTGCTTCGGCGGGCGCTGGGTTGGGTACCGGGCACGCGATGGACCCGAATATGCTGATCAAGCCGCCCGGGGAACGTGACGGTGCGACTGTAACGCTGAGCGACTCCGAACACAAAGAAGCCACGCGCCGCACCGCGCTGCGTGCTGCCGTCGTATTCGAAACTGTGCGGCGCGAGGGCGAACAGGAATTGGAGCGGCCCGTTGCTTCGCTTGCATTTTCCGGCCTTGCCGCGGGACTGTCGATGGGATTCTCGCTGGTCTCCACGGACTTATTCGCGCGACACTTCCGGCGAGCGGCTGGCGGCCGCTCCTCGAAAATCTCTGGATACACGCTGGGATTCCTTATCGTCATCCTTGGGCGCCAGCAACTCTTCACCGCAGAATACGGTCACGGCGATCGAACCGCTGCTGGACGACCCGAACAAACGCTATATGTTTCTGTGCGTCGCGCGTTTGTGGATCGTTGTCCTCACGACGAATGTCCTCGTGTGAGCTGCTTTTCGCCTTGGGGTCTCGCGCATACGGACGCATTCGCTCCTGAGGTGAAGGCTGCGTTTCTCGAGCTCGGGAGGCAGGCGCTGTCAGACGATTTTCTGACCATCCTGGTGAAGGACATCTTCGCTGGGTGGTTGATCGCGCTGATGGTCTGCTGCTTCGGCGGCGGTAGCGCTTGTGTGTCAGCGTGATCATCATCATGACCTACATCGTCGGCGTTGCCGGCTTAAGCCATATCATTGCTGGTTCGGTCGAGGCGCTCTACGCCGTTGTGAGCGGCGCCGGCACGATGGGGGCACTACCTTGTCGGGTTTCTTCTGCCGGTTTTCATCGGCAACTCGATCGGCGGCGTCCGATCGGCTCGATTCTCAACTACGGCCAAGTTGCCCCGGAGTCGGACCCGTAACGATAGACAGGCCTTCTGGCCAGGCGCCGCGGTCGCAGGTCGCGAAAGCGAGCGGCCCCACCGCCGCAACGGGAGCGTGTCCATCGTGCCTCTCCATCGACGCCGACGACCGACCCAGCCGCCTCCGATATCTACGCGACCCGGGCGATGGACGCGACGATTCCGAAACACCGCGTGCCTGCGGAAGGCTTACGCCCCGACGTTGCGTTACAGCTCGTCGTCGACGAGCTGATGCTCGACGGCAATGCTCGGCAAAACCTCGCTACGTTCTGCCAGACCTGGTTTGACGACGGGATCCACAAGCTCATGGATCTCAGCCTCGATAAAAACATGATCGACAAGGACGAGTACCCGGCAACGGCAGAGATCGAAAGCCGCTGCGTGCACTTACTTGCGCACCTATGGAACTCTCCGGCAGCCGGAACGACGATCGGATGCTCGACGACCGGCTCGAGCGAAGCCGCGATGCTCGGCGGGCTCGCCCTCAAGTGGAAGTGGCGAGAGGCTCGCGCGAAGGCCGGCAAGCCCAGCGACAAGCCAAATATCATTACCGGTCCGGTCCAAGTATGTTGGCACAAGTTTGCGCGGTATTTTGACGTCGAGCTGCGGGAGGTTCCGCTAGAGCGCGACCGTTTGATCATGACGCCGGAGGAAGTCCTCAAGCGGGTAGATGAGAATACGATCGGCGTCGTCCCTACTTTTGGAGTTACGTTTACGTGCCAATACGAGCCGGTTGCGCAAATAGCCGAAGCGCTCGACAACACTTCAACGCGAAACCGGGCTCGACATACCGATCCACGTTGATGGCGGCTTCCGGCGCATTCATCGCGCCGTTCGTGCAGCCGGAGATCCTGTGGGATTTTCGTTTGTCGCGCGTACGATCGATTAACGCATCGGGTCACAAGTTTGGATTGGCGCCGTTGGGTGTTGGATGGGTGATTTGGCGCGAAGCGAGCGATCTGCCCGAAGGCCTCATCTTCCACGTGAACTATCTCGGCGGGGACATGCCGACGTTTGCGCTCAATTTTTCGCGGCCCGGGCGGCCAAGTCGTCTGCCAGTACTATCTGATGCTGCGCCTCGGCATGGACGGATACCGGCGAATCCATCAGAGCTGCTACCACGTCGCGCAGCACGTCGGCTCGCCGGATTGCCGCGATGGGTCCGTTCGAGATCCTTTTCGACGGCGACAGCCACTAATGGAATCCCGGCGGTATCCTGGACGATACGCGACGACGCCGGCGCCGGCTATTCGCTCTTCGATCTCTCCGAACGATTGCGCGCACGCGGCTGGCAAGTGGCAGCCTATTCGATGGTCCCGAACATCAGCGACATGGCCGTGATGCGCGTGCTGATTCGGCACGGCTCCACGCTCGATTTCGGAAACGCATTATCGATGACATTCGGCGGTCTTTCGAGTACTTCAGCACGCATCCGGTCTCCAAGCCGATGACTGAGGAGGAAGGCGGCTCGCACGATCACGACGCCCATCAGAGGCACCGCTTGCACCGCCCGACCGTTCACTCGACGAAGTAGCTCTGGCTTACAGGCGCGAACAGACATGAATGATCAGACCAGTCAGCGACCGCTCCAAGAACCGCTTGTCGTAACGTGTGACAAAAAAGAATACGATATCTCTACTTGCAACGAGTTCTTAAGGATACTCGCGCCAACGTTTAATGCCGCGAGCGTCATTGTGGACATGTCGCGGGTAGAGTATCTAGACTCTAGTTGCCTGTCTAAACTAATAGCTTATGCGCCAGAGGCGGAGAGAGGCCGGACTAAAACCCGCTCGACTTGTCATTAGGTCGAGCAAAGTCAGGCGTCTCTTCGACGTAACGAGCTTCGACAAGGTGTGGGCCATTTTTGATTCGCTCACGTCTGCACTAATGTCGAGTAACTATTGAAGCCAGGACCGGTGCACCGCAAAGCGGGCGTTCGCTCGCGAACCACTTGCCACTCTCGGAGGAGCCATGTTCACATTTCGGTACCCGGCCCGCGCACTCTTCGCGCTTTTTTTCGCCGCCTCACTCGCAGCCTGCGCTGGGAACTCGACTATGGCGCCGGCCGCGCAGTCGCTCGGACACCAAAGCCTGGCCCCCACCGTTGCGGTTCCTGACCCTTGTGGCGCGCAAGAGACGAGAGGAAGTTCGCAAGCGTAACGGAGCCGCTCGGATCGGGCGGTGGCACCTTGTGCATTCCCGCATTCCGCGGCTTCGGCGGTACAGTTCAGTACCCGCACGCCAGTTCGTCCAACCAGGCCGAGGTGATTAGCAGCACCACCAACTATAACGGGAATTTGCGACAGCTCGGAAATGGCGCGCCGATGTTTTACTTGCAGATCTCGACTTCGGACCCGGCATCCTTCGGCAAAGGCAATGCTGCCGGCGGAGGTCTGGAGGGACGGGCGATTAAGCCGGGTCAAACGTACACCATGT
This sequence comes from Vulcanimicrobiota bacterium, assembly GCA_963782265.1. Taxonomy (GTDB): domain Bacteria; phylum Vulcanimicrobiota; class Vulcanimicrobiia; order Vulcanimicrobiales; family Vulcanimicrobiaceae; genus CAWAJD01. The sequence goes on along the minus strand of CAWAJD010000032.1, from coordinate 42,402 downwards.
ACGCTCAAGGCATGCTCGGCGGCACCCTCGCTGGTCGATTACCTGCTATGTAAAAGCGAAAACGAACGTCTTCGGCGGCGAAATCGACGGATTAGGAAGAGTGTTTAAGCTCGCTACCGTCAGCGGTGCGGGACCGCAAACGTTCGAAGTATTGATCGAAGTCTATCCGGGCAAACAAGTAAAATACAAGTGTAGCTGAGAGGTTATGTGTACACGATGCGCGTTTCTGGCCGGTGCTGCCGCACTAGTTGCGGCACCCGCTGTCGCTCTTGCGCGCACGGGTGATCCGAAGTATCTCGAGATTGCTATGCCGGGAATGCAACGCATTGGTGATACCGTTTGGTTTGGCCAACTTACGCCCAACGTGTGGATTTTCACGACGACGAAGATCATCGACGGCGACTCCGGCTACTATCCGGCAAAACGGCGCGATCGTCGTGCAGGGAAGCGAAGCGCTCATCATCGATGCGGGTTGGCTTCCGAATCAGGCCGCAATCGTGCTCGATACTTGGAAGTCGATGGGGAAGTCGCCTATCACCAAAGCCCTCGCTACGCACTTTCACGAAGACCGCACGCTCGGGATTTCGATGTTGAAAGAGCGCGGCATCCCCGGTGTTTGGAAACCCGCTGACCATCGGCCTCGCTATCCACAATGGCCTCCCATCGCCGGAGCCGTTGCACGGCGTCCAGAAGCACCCCGTGCAAATGGGCAGCGTCGAAGTCTTCTATCCCGGCGCGGGGCATACGCTCGATAACATCGTGGTCTCTGTACGCTCGTGTCAAAGTACGGAAGCCCGCGACACGTGATTCCGGGTCACGGAGCGATCAGTGGCGATCCGCTCGGGCATACGCTCGCGCTTGCAATCGCCGGAAAGTCCTAGATCAGATCATGTCCAAGCCAATCGTTGAAATCGACCGCCTTGTCTCCCCGTCACCCGAACCTCACGGTGTTGCCGTTCGTGGAAACGATGTCTGGATATCTTCCCGCGCGACCCGCCGCATCGACGTCATGCAGCGCGAAGGATGGAATAAAGTCGGGGAGATCGAGACACCCGGTATGCCGTGGGGCATGACTTTCGACAGCGGGGGGATCCTCATGACCTGCGGCGAGGGCGACGACGACAATCGCTTCATCCACCGCTTTGTTCTCGGCGAAGGGTACGACGAGCTCGTCATTGCTTGTCCCGACGATACCGGCTCGCATCTTGCGCTCTACGACGGGCGCGTGCTTCTTGGCCAGTTTCACAACGAGCGACTCCTGCTGCTTGACGAAGACGGAACCATCGCGCACACATGGAGTACGCCGCGCGAGATTTGCGGCGTCGCGGTAATCGATGACGCGGCGCTGCTGGTTTCGACCGACGACGAGGCTGCGGAAGTCTATTGGCTCACGCGACTGGATCTGCTGAGCGGGAACGCCGACGACCTCGCGACGATTCCGTTTCGCGCGCGGGGTCTCGCGTGGGACGGCAGCAGATTCTGGACGAACCATCGCGAAGCCGATCGCACCGTCACGTTTATGTTGCCGAGCTAAGTGCCTTGCCGGCGCCTTCGGTCGCTAGAAGGGTGTGGGGATCGGGGTCGGACTGGGAGACGGCGTGACGACCGGCAGATTGCAAGCAATCAGAGCGGCCTTCGCCTTCTCTTTTGTCGTGTCGACCCAGTAGTTTGAGGTGTCCGCGAAGGTTGGTAGGGGGAAGTCGATCTTGGCCGCGCGGGTCTGCACTTTCGGGATGACCGCGGCGACGGAGGGCACCGCGCTACCGTTCTCGAGCACGCTGCCGGCGAGGACGAACCACCCGGAGGCCAGGAGTTGGTTCGGGATCACGTTGCCGGCGGTGGGGCACGGCGGCCCGAGGTTGATCGCCATATCCGACTGGAGGGCGTAAGCCCAGGCTTCAACGGCCGCGATCTGCGAGAAGTACTTCGCCCGCGACATGGTCTCGGGGCAGACGGCATCGAGCACGCCGCGCTCCTGGGCTAGCCCCTGGACGATGTCCTGAAGGTCGGAAAGCTCCTTGAGCTGGTCGCCGGACTTGCGCGCCGGATGGCGCTCGTAGTCCTGAACCGTGTTCTGGAACTCGTTGATGTTCTTGGAATCGCACCGCGTGATCGCCACCATCGACGAACTCGCCCGCGCCCCCACCGCCCCGAAGGACACTACTAAAATCGCAGCGGCTAAAAGCGCCGTCCCTATCGTTCTCATGTCTTTGACAGGTGCTCAGGCGCCCCACTATAATCCTCCGAGCGCATCCGACCCCCGCAAAGCCTGAGGCTTTGACAGGTCCCACTTCCGCGGCGGTATAATGATGCGCGTTGCCCAATCGGGGCACTTTGGGGGCGTAGCTCAGCTGGTAGAGCGCTTGCTTCGCATGTAAGAGGTCTGGGGTTCGACTCCCCACGTCTCCACCAAATCGAAAGAGTTTGCGACTGCAGGCTCTTTTTTTTGGGGAATCACACGACTAGTCAGAATATCGTTGAACGCACCTAACGCGGAAAAACTGCTTTAGCAAAGCCTCCGCGGCGTGTTGCACCCACTCGGGAACCGCTGGATAAGCGAACCATTGCGCGAGGATCCCGCAAGCTTCTTCAACCTTCGAAACGTTCTTGATGGCTCCCGTCGCCACTAAGATGACACGCCATCGTGGCTTTGCCGAATGAATTTCGGCTCGAAATCCGATCTGCGACCGCGACCCTTTCCGGTTCATTCATTAGCAGTTCGCGAAGCTGATCGATTGAGAATTTTGGAAGCATCAATGAGGCTGTCGCACCACCTTGCGCTAGTACGCCTTGGACATCGCCACCGACGGTCTGCTGGTCTCTGCCCGCGATTATCACGCCGCGGACATCGCCATCAGCAACGATGTTAGCTAACGCCGCGGGAATATCATTTCCACGGAAGTCGGTCGGTATCGGTAAAATCGATTCCTCGCGATTTGATTCTCGCAAAAAAAGCGCGCGGCGTCGCTCGCCTTAGCCAATGCAGTGCGCAGGTGGCCCCTCCGCTGGAACTAGTTCAAAAAAAAACGCACCGTGTTGAGGAAAGCTGACGTGCGGCCGAAAATGAATCCAGGAGGTGCCGATAGTGCATCGCGTTCTCGTCCTAGCGGCCTTGATGGCCGCGGCCCTTACATTTTCCGAGCCGGTCGGTCGCTTCGCCTCGCACGTCGGTCATCGCTCAGGATTCTATGCAGTCACTCCTCGTTCGGATAGGCGCTACCCAAGCTCATTGCCGAGGATGTTGTTGTGAGGCTTAACGTTCCGAGTGGCATCTATCATTACAAAGACGAGCAATGGTATCGCCTTACTTGGCATGGAGCCCACGTTCGCGACTGGGAGGCGATCGCAGCAGGCGATCGGGCAAGCCGAGAATGGGCAATAATCAAGTTGAGGATTCAAGAAGGGGCTTGAGCAATGCATAGATACATTATTTTTGCGCTCATCTGGATTTCGATGCTAATGATCTTTCCGGGACCAGTCGGGGCGAGCGGGCTTGATGGCTTAAAGGTGTTTGCTAACGATGGCACGTTTCTCGGCACGATCGATTGTGCTGACATTGGCAATCGGTATTCGCAGCATGGGAGCCGTTTCGGGGCTGACAGCATCTGGAATAAATTGACCAGTATGGAAGCAAGTTCTCGACCGAAAGCCCGTACGATCAGTTTACAACGACACCTCCCAGTATTGTGGACGAAACGGGAACGTTGTAGGGCACCTTTCGTCAAATCGATTTGTATCCGGAGCGGTCAGCCCTATTGAACTCGAGTCTTACTTGATGAGTAGTTGCAACCAGTCGGAAAGCTATCGGGAGTAGCACGTCCTGGTTGAAAGGCGTTTGATGAAGCAACCATTCCCTTTAATGGGCGAACGTTTTTAGAGCCATGACTTCTGGCCCTTGAACGTTGGCTCGGCTTCGAAGCCGCTTACCTAGTCCGTTAGTCGAAACACTCAAACCATCGCTGAGGAGAAAAGATCGCTGATCCATGACCGCAAAAGATGCTCGTGCTTTCACGCTAATACGCGCGCGACTATGCCGTATAGAACGCGACCGGCTCTAGGCCAAGGGCCTGAGCGATCTTCACGAGAGAAGCCTCAGAAGGCGGTGCTTACCACGCTCTAGCTCTGCCACTAAGGCCTGGGAGACGCCGGCGGAGATCGCGAGCGCTCGCTGGGTCAGGCCTCGTTCGCGCCGATGGTACGCCATTTTGGCTGGGTCGAAAGTCCCGGCCGGTTTCGTCATGCCGTCTGATTCGCCGATCTGACCTGCCTGTGCGGATCGCGCCACGACGTGCGTCGCAAGCCTCTGCGAGATTTGCTCTTCCTCGCCGCGCTCGACGAGGCGCATCGTCGCATATCGCCTTACCGATTCGAGTAATCGATATCGATCCTCGTCGTCTCCGGAGACGACGTAGACTAAAGATTTATCGGCTAGCGATGTGACGGCGTCGAGTAAGTCGAGTTGGGAGATCGTCTCGTCGGCACAGACCTCAGTCGCGCCCTCAAGCGTAAAGCTGCCGGAAAAGACTCCCAAGCGATTGAAAGCGTTTCTCCGCCGGCAAGAGCAGATCGTAGCTCCAATCGATAGTCGCACCCGAGCGTCTGCTGTCGTGGGAGCGCAGTACGGCTTCCTGCCGACGAGAACGCGAAAACGTTCACGTAACAGGTCACGCAACGTGTTGACGGTTATGGTTCGCACGCGGGCGGCGGCCAGCTCGATCGCCAGCGGAATCCCATCGAGACGTTCGCAGATATCCGCGATTATCAGCGCAGTCTGATCGTCGAAAACGAACGAATCCTTTGCCGCCTTCGCTCGCGTTTCGAAAAGCTCTACGGCTGCCGGCGTCGAGAGGGAGGGCAGGCGGTAGATGTGCTCGCCGGTAATGCCAAGCGCCTGACGGGAGGTTGCGAGCACGCGCAGCCCGGACACGCTCGCAACAAGTCGCCAATCAGGGTGGCGGCCGCATCGATGAGTACGCCTCGCAGTTGTCGACGATTAACAGCGCGCGCTCCGGTCCTAGCGCCCGAACGATCGTTTCAAGCGCGCTTTCATTCGGCACGTCGCGCAACTGCAGCGCCTGCATCGCAGCCGTCGCCGGCAACGCGGGATCCGTCAGTGCAGAGAGGTCGACGAACCAGACACCGCCAGAGAATCGCTCGAGCTCGCGCTGCCCGACCTCCAATGCTGAGGCGCGTCTTCCCGACGCCGCCCTACCCGACAAGGTGACTAAGCGAGAGGCGCGCAGCAACGATTGACTTCCGCGACGTCGGAATCTCGACCAACCAGCGTCGTCAGCGACGACGGAAGGTCTTGGTGTGTTCTTTTGGTATCTCGTTCCGCGCGCGGGCGCGCCTTCGGCTTCGCGTATCTTTCGAGCAAAAGCCGGAGACGCGCGACTAGTTCCGCGATCCGATCGCGCGGCGACGCACCCGCATCGAGCCAATGCGTGCCGGCGAGCAGATACTCGAAATCACCCGTCGGACTAACTGCCTCTATGCGAAACGGTAGAATAGGGACACCGTTGCTGAACGCGAGCTCGATCTCGCTGCGCACTTGTCGTGAAGCGTTCGAGCCCGCTGAAAGCAGCAGCACACACACCTTGCTAGAAGAGATTGCGCCGACGATTTGCTCGGGATAGGTCTCGCCGGCAACGACATCGCGCGGCGCCATCCAGCACGGGATGCCGGCGTCCTCTAACGCGTTGCAGCACGCCTCGGCCAACTCGTGGTCGCTATGCGAGTAACTGATAAAAGCGGCGTGCATAGGCACACCATACCGTTCGCCTAAAACGCCTCGCCTCATCCGGGTCCGCAGAACCCGCCCGAAACGGCTGAAAATAGTATCGACGATCGTTCGGGAAAGGGCTGGGAACCAGTCTTCCTGTAACCTAAGGCGGAGATGATGGATCCCCGCTACGGACCGGTGCCGATGATCCTCGGCGTCACGGGTCATCGGGACCTTCGCCCGCAGGACGTCGATGGACTCAGAGACGCCGTGCGCGGCGTATTGAACGGATTTCGCGAGCGGTACCCATCGACGCGCCTGATCGTTCTTTCTTCATTAGCCGAGGGCGCCGACCGGCTCGTCGCGCGCGAAGCCCTGGACCTTGGCCTCTCGCTCGTGGCACCGCTGCCGTTCGAGCCGCACGAGTTCGAGAAAGACTTCGCAACGCCGGAATCCATCGCCGAGTTTCGCGACTTGCTCGGTCGCGCCGATGAGTCGTTCGTCGTTCCCGCGCCGCCTGCATCGGGCGCCGCTCACGAGCCGGATTCACGCGAACGCGGCTACGCCGCATGCAGCGCGTTTATCGTTCGCCGCTGCGTCGAGTTGATCGCGCTCTGGGACGGAGTTGCCGTTCCGCTGCGCGGCACCGCCGAGGCCGTCGCCTTTCAACTCGACGGGATACCGTCGCCGTACGTTGCGGAGCACAAAGCCCTCGATCCGATTTTGACGGGGCCGGTGCTTCACGTCGCGACGCGGCGCGCCCTGGCGACGGACGACGCGATCGCGCCGTTCGTCGTGCGCACGCTCTACCCGCGCACGTCGATCGACACGCGCGGCGGGAAAGCCTTCGCCGCCGTAAAAGAAGACATCGAACAATTTAATCGCGACGCGCGAACGAATCGCACGCGCGACAGTGAGAGTGCCGCACTCGACGCTCGAATCGCGGCCGAAAGTCTTGCGGTCGCGTTTCAGCTGCGCTCGGCCCAACTGCTGCTTGCGGTCTTTGCCGCGATCTTCGTCGCGGTGCTCAGCTTCAACGCGTATCAGTACCAGCCCGAGCATCCGCTCTGGTCGCTGATCGTCTATCTTGCGTTCAGCGCGTGCGCGTTTGGCGTCGTCGCTCTTTCGAAACGGGTCGACTGGCAAGATCGCTATCAGGATTATCGCGCCCTTGCTATGGGCTGCGCGTCGCGCACTACTGGAGTCTCGCCGGGATCACCGAGCCGGTCGCCGACCGGTACGCGCAGAGCTTGGGCACGGAGATGGATTGGCTCCCGGTGGCGATCCGCGCCGTCGCGGAGCCGCTGCACGCTTCCGAAAAACACCTGGATGAAGCCGCCGAGATAGCAAACCTACGCGTCGTTTTTAACGAGTGGGTCGTCGGGCAGTACGAGTACTTTGTCGGTTTCGCCGGCCGGCGCGACCACTTTCGCTCGCGCTTGGCGACGCAAATCGCGCGGTGGGCATCGCGCTTTCCGTCGTCGTTACGCTTGCGACGCGTCTCGTTCCGGCCGATTCCAAATACGCAGACACGATGCAGACGATCCTCTTTGCGGCGGCCGTGTGCGGCCTCGGTGCCGCGCTCGTCACCAGTTACGCGACGAACCGGGGGTGGAGCGACCACCTAAAGCGGTACGATTTCATGGGGGCGATATTCAATCGTGCTCGCGAAAGCCTGACGGCGATCCTCGCCGAGACGTCCGACGCGGCAACCATCCGGCGCGCCCGCATGATTCTACGCGGTCTGGGCGAGGAGGCGATTCGCGAAAGCGCCGCCTGGCTGAGCCTTCATCGCACGCGACCGCTTGAAGTCCCCAAGGCTTAGGGCGGCGACGTCGAACCGCGCTGCATGGTAGCTGTACCGCGCTGGGCCGGCAGCATCGGCGTACTGCTCGTACTCTACGCTGCCGTTATGATCGCGGCGGCGCTCTGGATGCCCAAGGAATGGGATTGGAAGGTTTTCGGTTGGCTTAGCGCGCGCGTCCAACCGGCGCTCTCGCAAGAAGTCAGCATCGTCGACGTCGACTGGGATCCCGCGGACGTTCCGAGCAATCGCCGGCGCATCGCCGCCTTTCTCGATGGCCTCGTTAAAAGCAACCAGCGTCCGAATGCGGTTATCCTGGACGTCGAGTTCGATCCGTGTCAATCCACGCCGTGCGGCGAGCCGATGGCATCGGCACGCGATGCGTTGGTCGCGAGTATCCGATCGACCACACGATATTTTCCAGTCTACGCAACCGAAGAGCCCAGCGTGGATCGCGACGACGTTCCGAGCGGCCCGCTCGACCGAAAAGACGCCCAGGTCTACGGCGCGCTAAGCGGCGCGGCGCAGACGCGCTTCACAAGCATTCCGAACGCCGAAGGTTTGTACTACCGAATCTGTTACGCCGACGTGCCTTTCGTCAACGACGCCGGTGAGGTTGCCGGTACCGAGAACGTCTGGGCGATGGTGGCCCGCGCCTTGATGCCGGCGCGAGCTTTTGCCGCCTCGCCGCCGTGCGACACGACCCACGTCCCGGTCCGCATGGGACCGAAGGCATCGCTGTCACCGCCGGCGGTGTATCGGTTTACCGACGCGCGATCGTTTTCGAACTACGCGCAGTTCGACAGCAAGATGTACGTGATCGTCGGCACCGTCAAATACGACCGCTCGCCGTTCACGGATCGAAGCGGCCCCGAGCTCCTGGCTTGGGCGATGAGCAACGCGCTCGATCAAGGGTCGCTCGTCGGGCGCGGCCCGTACTATGACGTCCAGGCCCAAAACGCGATGCTCTTGCTGCTCGTTCCGGCTTTCTCGGCGCTTGCCGTCCTTGCGTACGCGGCGATTTTTTTCCAGTTCAAACGCACTCGTTTGGGTACGTGGCGGCGGCTGACACCGTGGCTCTCGTCGGGGCTTGCCGCGGTCGTGGGTCTTGCGATCTTTGCAGCGTTTGAGGTCTGGATGCTGCTCTCGCATCACATTCAGCCGCAGGTTTCGCTGATTTCACTTGGCATCGTGCTGGCCAGCGGGCTTAGCGGAATTCGCGGTAAGCAGATACTCTCCGACGAGGCGAACGCGATCGACGCCGCGCCGGTGGAGAAGTACGACTACGACGTCTTCATCAGCTACGCGCATGCCGATGGAGCGTGGGTCGCAGAGCACGTCTACATGCCGTTTCGCGACGCGAAGCTGCCGCGCGGGAAAAAGCTCTCGATCTTCTTCGACACGTCGTCCATCCGCTCGGGAACGGGGTGGCAAACGACCCTGTCGCTCGCGATCGACGGCAGCCGCTTTATCGTGCCGGTCTACTCGGAGGCCTACTTCCAGCAGCCCTATTGCCGCTTCGAGATCGTGCGCGCGCATCGCAAGTGGGTACTCGCCGGCGCGGAATCGCGCTGCGTGCTGCCGATTATGCGCGGCCATCCGAAAATCTACGCCGCCGTCGACGACATTCAGGCGCTCAGCATCGACGACCATCCCGACTTGGTCCGCCGGCACATCGCCGAGATTATCGAGCGCCTCACGAACGAACCGGCCGCAGGAGCGGCGATTTCCGAGGGAAAGAGTCCGTCGTGACCATTCGGAGTCGTGCCGTACGCGTATGGTGTTGCGCGATCGTCGTCGCAACGTGCACCGCGCTTCCCGCTGCGGCAGATACTGCGCGCACCCACACCGTCCAGCAGATCCTGCTCGACGGCAAACCGGTCGCGAGCGCCACCGGCGTGGACGTCAAACGCGGCGACGCGGTCGAACACACGATACGGCGCGGCGAATCGATCTCGGATGGAACCCGCATCGACGTCTCCAGCCACGTGACCCTCACGCTCGTGAGTACCGGCGGAAAAAGCACCGTGACGCTCGAGCCGGGCGCCAGCGTCACGTTCGTGAGCACCGGCGCCGGCGAACTTCTTTCCGCCAACGGCGGTCGATCGGTCTTCAGCATCGTTCCTAATGCGCTCGATTTCTTTCGCGTGCAGTCCGGCGAATCGCTTACGGCTTCGGTGCACGGCACGATATTTTCGGTCGACGCGGCAGCCGGAAGCTTCACGTTTGCTTGCACCCGCGGCAGCGTTTCCATCACGAAAACCGGCTACATGCTCATCGGCGGCAAAACGGTGAAAGCATCGCTGATCGACCCCATTTCCGCCGGCAAGCAGTCCGCCGTAACGTATCACCCAACGTCGAAGTGGTATCTCGCGAAGTTCGCGAGCTTTGAGCAAGCCGACGACTACTACCAGAAACGTCTCGCGGCCGCACAGAAAAGCGGCGACGCGAATGCCGTCAACGCGGCGCTCGTCAATCTTGGAAACGTACAGCGCCGTCAAGGCCGCTATGACGACGCGCTCGTATCATACCGGACGGCGCTCGCGTCGTATCAGCAGGCCGGCGATCGCGATCGGGTCGCAAACACGATGAACGGTATCGCCTCGGTCCAGGTGAGTCAGGGTCAATACGCCGCCGCGCTGCAGTCGAACGGCGAAGCACTCGCGACCTGCCGGCAGATCGGCGATGCCTTCTGCGAAGCGGTCGCGCTCACCGGAATCGGCGGCGTCCAAAAAGAACAAGGCAAATATCCCGACGCTCTCGTGTCGTTCCAGCAGTCGCTCGCGCTGTTTCAACAGTTAGGCGCCCGCGACGGTGAAGCGGGCGCGCTCGCGAATCGAGGCAACGTCGAACGTGCTCTGGGTCGATACAAGGATGCGCTGCAAACGTACGGCGACGCGCTTGCGATCTATCGCAAGGTCGGCGACCGCGACGGGGAAGCTAACGTGCTCACGACCACCGGAATCGCCTACGCCATGCTCAGCCGCAATACCGACGCCGTGAATGCATTCGGGCAGGCGCTGGTGCTGTACCGGACGCTGGGCGATCGTGACGGCGAAGCCAACGCCGTCATGGATCTCGGAAACGTGCAGCAAAATCTCGGGCAGCTCGACGAGGCGCTGAAATCCGGGCAGCAGGCGCTGGCGCTCTTTCAAGCCTCGGGCGATCGCGACCGCGAAGCGCGCGCCCTCGCCACCATCGGCCAGGTGCGCGACTTGCAAGGAAACTACACCGATGCGCTGCAGGCGTATCAGCAAGCCCTAGCGATGCAACAGGATCTAGGAGATCGCGATGGTTCCGCCGCCACGCTTGCCAATATCGGCATGGTGCAAACGTCGCTCAAACAATTCCCGGACGCGCAGGGTTCGCTGCAGCAAGCCCTTGCGCTTGCGCGCGAACTCGGAGATCGACCGGGCGAGGCGACGACCATCGAAGCCCTGGGTTCGCTCGAACAAGCCCAAGGCCACGACGACCAAGCGTTGACCTTTTATCAGCAGGCGCTCGCGATCTATCAACAACTGGGCGACACGGCAAGCGCAGACGAGGTCACGAAAAGCATCGCGGCACTTCACACCCGAACGTCACCGCAACCTTCCGCATCCCCGCGCTAGAACACCGCTCGAACGATTTGGGGTGCGCGACCCGCTGCTTGGCTCGTGAACCACAGCACCGACTCGCTCGTGGCGGTTAAACCCGCCGGATCGTAGGGGATCGGATACGAGACTTGCTTTCCATTCGTCGTGAGCCTCCACAGGGCGCCGTCGAAACCAAGCGGATTGCTGCCGGAAAACCACATCGATTTGCCTGGTGATGTGATGCCGCTCGGATACACTTGATAGGTAAGCTTCCCCGTCACTTCACGATAGAGCGTCGCCTTGCCGTTCGCAAAGGTTCCGACCATGTGATAGAAGCTCGACGCTACGCCGGAGTACGGCGTGGTAAACCACGGGTTGCCGTCGCTTCCGATCGTGATGTGGTTCGTTGCTATGTTCGGGCAGCACGGCTCGCCCTTCGTGACCAACCCGATGCGGTTGAGGACGATTCCCCCGCCCTTCGTGCGTTGTGCCAGAACGACGTTGTGGTTCGGGCGACTGGCGAAGAACCAAACGTTCCCGGCTGCATCCGCGGCGATCGAACCGTCGGGTGTAATACTCGGCGGAATCTTAAACGTCGAGATCGCACCGTCAAGGGTGATGCGCAGAAGCACCGACGGCGTGCCGACGCCGACCGACCAGATCGCCTTATCACCCCCGCCGACGGCTAATCCTCCAGGCGAGACGCCCGCCGGAATCCCAGAGCCGAATTCAACGATCTTTCCCGCCGGCGTAATGCGCCCGATCGCAGCGCTGTCGCTAAACCACATGTTTCCGTCGGGGCCGGCAATAATCGCGTATGGCTGTGCTCCATTCGGCAGCCCGGCGGCATATTCGGTGATCGCCAACTTCGGCGAAATGCTCCCGATCGCGGGCGTCGTCAGATCCGTAAACCAGACCGTCCCGTTCGGCCCCGCGGCGATATCTCGAGGAACGGCGGTTACCGGCAGTCCCGGCGTCGTTCCGGCGGTGAAAACGGTAAACGTCGGAAGCGTTGCGGCTTTTGCCGCACCGTTCTCAATCGTGGTCATGGGTGATTGGTTGGGCACCGAGCAGGCCGCGGCGCCGAGAAGCAGCCCGATCGCGATGGCGTAAAGGCGTGTCGTCATCGGCCCGCTATTCGAAGTTGAAGGGCGGTTTCCGGCTAAGCGACGGAACCAAGCACTCGGGACGACATGGGAACGAGCGAGTGCTATGCTGGTCTCGTACTCGGGCACCGGGGAGAACGTCATGCGCTTTTGGGTTATTATTGCGGCGAGCTTACTAGCGTCCGGTTGCAGCGGAGGAAACGGCGCTAGCGGCGTCCCGCCGACATCGCAGCAAGCCGCAACGGCAAAACACGCCGGAAAAAGCACGCGCGTCGAGGCGCACGTTGCGTTAACGACGACGATGCCGTTCTCGCAGCGCGCAGCGCATCAGCATAAACTCCAGCCGAACGAAACGCCGATCGCAGAAGAAGCGCTTCAGGTCGGACACGCCTATCCGCATCGCGAGTCGTGGGGTTACTCGGATATCGATCCGTCCTGTGGGTCGCTGACGTGGACGTACGACAACAAAATCCCCGGCGTCACAGTGACCATGAACCCAACGGAGACGGGCTTGGACGGCCGATCCGAAGTGAGTTTCAGTACGATTCCGGTAGGCACGCCGACCGGCGTCTACCATGAAACCGTCACCGGCACGTGCACCGGCACCGACCCGACCGGCAACCTCCCGGTTCCGACCGAATACACGATCGCCGTCGTCACGATGGACGTCGGCCTGATACCGCAAATCCCAGCCGCGCCGACGATCGAATCGGACATGACGTTTAAGCCCGTTGTCGGTCAGTTCATCGAGCTCAAAGCCGTTGCCGATCCCGACGTCACGCTTCGCAAGAGCGTTTGGAAACCGATCCCCGGCAATATCATCGGCTCGTACACCGAGACGACCGCCATGGCATCGCCAAAGCCGTTCGATGCCGACGATCTCAAAAAACAAACGATCGACTTCTATTGGATCCAAGATACGAAGGGCTCGCCGGTCGATATCCGCGTCGATGCGGTGTTCCCGGTGAAAGCCATCCACTGCGGTTCGACGTGCACCGGTGCCGAAGACGAATGGGGCGCGACCGACGCGGAATCAAAAGCCGACATCGTCGCACCGACGGGCGTGACGCTCTCCTCGCAAACCGGAAAGGTTCTGGTTGGGCTCGATCCATCGGTCGGATGTATCCCCGCGCTGCACTTCGGTTTCTACGGAACCGACACGTGCCCGGGCAAGCCGACCGGGCCGAACGGTATTCGCTGGACGTTCCGAGCGACGGCGCCCAAAGGCGGCGCCGGCGACCTCGATGCGACGCAGTTGATCGAACGCACCGACTCGCGCACGGCGCTTCCCGGCCCGGGCGAAATCCGTCGCCGCCGATCGGAACGCACGGCCAATCACTGCTTGATCAATGCCTGCGCTACGGCAACGATCACGATATGCACCAGCCGATCGCCGAGAATGCCTCGGCGACGTACACGAGCGCCGACTCGCCGGATTTGCCGCTTCCCCGATGGAAAACGCTCGAGGACACCGATACGTTCTCGCTCTACTTCGTCTACAAACCGTCGGATGAAGGCGGACTCTCCGCGGCGTCATCCCGACAAAACATTTGGATACCGCTCGGTCTGCTCCACTGGAACTGGCAAGGCACCGCGACGAATAAGGGCACCCGTTCGAACACCAACTGGAAACTCTACCTCGAGCAGTTACTCGCACGGCCCGTCGGGCGTCGCTGGATACACGCCGCTTCCAACGTGGACCGGACTGTTCGACGCCGTCAAAACGATATGCCCGTCAGGCGGCTAGTATTTGCGCTAGCGCTGCTGGCAGCAGCCCCCGCAAGCGCTCCGCTCTGGCAGATCGGCGGCCCGTCGGTAACGGCGAACACCGGACAGTGCGGTGTCGCGACCTATCCGGCTGCGACCTCCGCGGACTTCGTGCTCGCCAAGAACCCGGGCTGCATGCGCAACCGACTCAATCCGACCGGCAACGGCGGCTCGGGCGTCTACCTCCTGAACACCGGCCAGTCGTACACGTTCAACTTCCAACGTCACTCACATGGGCATCGACACCGGCCAATACACGCAGCGGCTCATCTGGCAGATTCACGACTACGCGTGCGGATCGTCGCCGTTGACAGTGCTCGGCATCCAGAACATGAGCGGCGGACCGACCGGCCAGACGTGGTACATGTCGAGCGGCGGCAAAACGTGGACGGCACCGTACACCGAAGGCGCAACGGATACATGGAAGATTACCGTCGTTCCATCGACGACGGGAACGGGGAGCGTTGCGTTCTACCGCAACGGCGCGCTCGTTGGATCGGCGTCGAATATCAACACGTTCGCCTGCGGCGCGCAGCCCTTTTGGAACTTCGGGCCGTATTCTGAATGGATCGGCAACGGAAGCGGCGGCGGAAAATCAAGCCTTACGTCCGAGGAAATCCTATTCAACTATATGGAATTATCTCAACCATAAACAAGAAAACTACGGCGCAAGCCTTAGGGCGAGGGCGCCTGCCAATATTGCCTTACACCGGTGGCGCCCTCGTCGTATTATGATACCCGAAATTCGGCGTTTTTAGACGCGATCTAATGGTCTAGACGGTTACTATACTCTGTCCGATCCGTTTACTTTGCGAACACGTTTTAGACGCCGCGGCGTCTCTCCGCCACACGGAAGTCGCCCTTCTCTTCGAGACTTGCTAGGGGATTACGCGCCGATCGCCGGACGGATCGTATGAAAAACCGCCGCCGAACGTCGTCACGCACGCGGCGGCGGTGCGACCCCGGCGTATCAACTTGGTTGCGTTGTTCCCGAGTCGGCGGCGAAGGCGTCGCCCCTGCCAATCGAGCGGCCACGCCATACGGCGTATTGAAGCCGCCGCCGATCGTGACGACGCACGCGGCGGCGTTGCAGCTTGCCGGAACCTCCTGAATAGTATTCCCGAACGGCTCCGCAACGTATCGACGTTGTCCGCGCCGTCGAGCGCGATGGCCGTCGGCGTGTTAATTGCGAGCCGGTGTTGCGCACGGTAACGCAGCTCGCGGACGCACACGTTTCGGACATCGCTTTCACCTGGTTGTGGAAGGTGTCCGCCACGAAAACCACACCGGATTGATCGACCGCAACGCCCGCGGCAAAGTCGAAGTCACCGCCTGCTTGCGACGACGCAGGTTGCGTTGGTGCATCCGGAAGGAATCTTTTTTACCACGCTTGTTGGCGAAGTCGGCGACGAACACGTTCCCGATCGGTCGACGGCAATGCCGAACGGTTCGTTGAACCCGCCTCCGATTGGTTCGACGCAGCCCGCGCTGTAACAATTGGGAAGCACCTTTTTGACCGCATCTGCCGTAGTCGCTTACGTTACGCGTTCCCGCGCCGTCCACCGCAACCCCGTACGGCGTGTTGAATCCGCCGCCGACCGTGATCACGCAACCCGCGTCACCGCGGCCGATCGGAATTTCTTTGACGGCATTGTTCGAGGTGTCGGCGACGTCGGTGCAGCATCCTCAAACACCGACGAGTCGTCGCACGCTTCCCGACGTCGCGGTGATCCTCGCCGGTACGATCGCTTGACCCGAGTAACTGAGCGCCGCGGTATCGCCGAGCTCAACAGCGTCCGCGCGGGCGGATTGTCGCTGCCGCCGGTCGTGACCGCCGTCACGCCGGTGGTATCGCTGTCGGTCAGAACGACCGGCGTTTCGTATTTCCCGACGATCGTGTACCCATCGGCATCCGAAACCGTAACGCTAAAGCTCTTATCCAAAAAGCCGCTTCCCTCGTCGGCCGGCACAAAACTCTCGACGAGAATGCTGAACGGAACGCCGTCCAGCGTAAGGCTAAGCGTATTTCCGATGCCGGTCTTCACCTTCAGCCGAATCCCGGCAGCGGTCGAGAGTTCGTGCGCGCCCGCGGGAATCGCGCCGTCGACCGGCGCTTCGTCGTAGGCCGCGGCGGCGACGGTATAGGACGGCGGCAAGGTCGAACGTAATCGTGCAGACCCGCGGAGAACCGGAGCAGCGCGGATCGGCCGGCGTCAGGTCGATCGCTATCTTGAACGACTTCGGCCCCGCAAACGACATCGATAAGCTTTTCGTCCCAGGCCGAAATGTAGCGCGCACTCCGGTGCGCCGTTTTGCGCCTCGGAATCCGAACGCGCAAAACCAGCTCGCCCGTTGCGGTTCGGACTCCCGCCGCATCTTGCGCTCCCGATGCGAACAGCGACACGCCGCCGGCATTGGAACACGCCCCGAGCGCAGCGGCGACGAGGATTGTAGACGAATGCCCGAAAGGCTCTAGTCATCGTCCCTCCAGATCGGCGTTCTCGCTCGGGTTTCCGTCCGATCCGGCCAAGGGCGATCTCCAGCGATCGGCTGCGGCAACCACGCGAGCCTCGGCGCCGATTTCACGAAGAGCAGGCCGGTCGGAACATATCGAAATATCCTGTGTAATCGAGCCCCGGTACGTGCTTCGATGGAGTCCACGGCAATCGGCTTGCCTCGCTGCGTCGAGCGCCTTGGTGCAATCCTGAGGAAACACCGAGCCGACCGAAGCCGGTTCAAGGCGATCGGCATCGAAGGCTTTCTCCTCTCCGTTCTTAAACCATTACGCCGTCGACCGTCTACCGCTCGATCTCCGGTTTCGACAACGATCTTGCCCGCCCAGAATGACGCGCGATCGTTCCAATATCGATCAGCGGAATGCGTCCGCGCTTGACGAGATCTGGTCATCGAGTCCTTCGGTCAGCGTTCCCAGGCCAAGCCGTAGAGAATCTCCGAACGCGAACCGAGAAGCGATGCGCCCAACAGCATCCCTAACGGCCGGCGGAAGAAGGCTCGTTCGCGATCGTCGACTCCTGCACCGGCCCGCCCCTGCGTCGCGCGGCACGATGCAGAGCCAGAACTGCGTTACGCTCACGCTAGCGCGGGCACCGTGCTCCGTAACATCGACCGCAATCTCGCCGCCCGTATTGCCAAGGCCGACGACCAGCACGCTTTGGTCCCGAAACATTTCGCCGTCGCGGTACCACTGCTATGGAGAACTCGACCGCGAAATTCGGACTCGCCGGGCCAGTGGGCCGAACCGGAAAGCGATTATAGCCGGTCGCAACGACGAGATGCCGGGACCGCCAAGTGTTCGTCGTCGAGCACGTCGTCCACATATCCGCTTCTCGGCGGACCCGCCGTCACATCGTCACCGCTTCGGATCGGAAGATCGAATGCTTTCCGGTAGCCCTCGAGATATTCGACGACCTGTTCGCGCGGAACGTATTGGGGCGTCTCTTTGGAAACGGTACGTACGGTAGGCTCGAGTGCCTCTTGGCGGTCTGCAAGTGCAGACGTCGTAGTGGCTGCGCCAAGATGAAGCAGCGCAGTCCGCCCGCTCCAGAATGACAAACGCAACGCCCGCGCGCCGCAGGCACGCACCTGTTGCAAGGCCGGCGGGGCCCGCACCAATGATAACGGTGTCGATATCCATTTTCAACCTGCTTCGCATCGATGCTTGAAAAACATCTACGTCAGGGTCCAATTTTTTGCCGGATTCTTCAACATCCCCATCAAATCGTAGCCCGGTTTTCCAGTAGCGAGGACGATACCGATCGGGCTTTTGGTGCGTGTGAACCACGAATACTCCGCGATGTCCTGAAGCTTGTACTTATTGACTTTGAAGTCGTATTGGGTTACGGGATCGCCTACTTCGAGGTACTCCCCGCCGCACGTCGTGAAGCCGGGCTGGACCCATTCCGGTACCCGATTGGTGTAAAATGGATCGTTCATCCACTCGGCAATTTCTGGGACAACACCGTCACCGAGCGCGCCGCAGCAATGGGTCCCCACACGGTCGTGAACGTCGATGTGCCGCTTGGGGTCGTTACCTGTAGAGCATTATGGTAGCCGTTGTAACAGCAATAGTTCCCCCCCGGCTCCAGCAGCCGCGTACCGTACGTTGGGAAGATCGTCAGCGTGTTGGGCTCGATACCGAGCTTGGCGATGACGCTGGGCTCAACGACGTCCATAAAGTAGTCGAACGTCACGAAGCCGGACGTGACGCCGCTCGTCGTAGTGGTATATCCGTCGACGGCAGGAATATCTACCACGACGGGTCGTTCGATAACCGGGGGCGCGAGAAGAACGTGATAGTTCTCCTTCTGCGCGTATTGCCAAAACTCGGAGCGCATGACTGCATCTCCGAATTGAGTGACCCCCGCCGCGCCGAACGAAGCATTCGTGAACAACGGCGAGTTTTTCAGACCGTTCATGAACCGGTCGGATTTTAACTTCGTGCCATCGCTAAAAACGAGCGTTAAGGGAACGATTTCGTCTGCGATCGTCGTCGAGCCGCCCGATCCAAAAGGGCTCTTCCCCACCATTTGATAGGGGTATTCCACACCGTCATAACTGAACGAAGATTCCCAGTAGGGGATCGTGTTTACTCCGGCGCTGCGCTCGACGTTCGGGCCGGCCATCGCGTCGGTCCGCGCGGGTATCGAAGACGTCTGTATTCCACCTGCGCACGCGCATAATGCAATAATTACAGCAACGCCAACTATATTCGTAAGCTTCATACTAGCCCCCAAACGCATGTGCTTACATCTTAGCTGCCGACGCGTTGCGAGACGGGGGCCCGAATTCCTAAACGGGTAAGGCAAAAGGGCAACCCCCGCCGCTAAATGCCGGTCTATCCACAGGTCCGCGGGCGGCATCCACCGTAGGCAAGCGCATGGCGGAAAATCGCTGGAGGCTTTTGCTTTTGGCCCTTTGCGTGGTTGGGTCCGTCGTTCTCTTCGCCGTGGCCGCGGATCATTTTGGACTCGGGGGCGAGCCGTGGAACGGCTACGGCGATCACCACCCGGTCGCGACCGGCCGGCCTTACGTCATCGAAGAGCAACAGGCGCTGCCGGGCGGGGCGGCGTGGCGGGCCGGCTTACGCGACGGCGATTTGATCGATATTCGAAACCAAACGCTCGACTCGCGATACCGGTTCGTGACGACGGCGTGGTTGACGACTCGTGCAACGATCCTGAACGTGCGCCGTGGTCTGCAAACGTTCACCGTTCAAATGGTGGGCAGCTCCGTATACGACGGAGCATGGCAGCTCAAGGTCGTGAGCTACGGTCTGCTCGTCGTGGCCAACGCGTGGTTCCTCTGCTGCGCGTTCCTCATCGCGCTTCGGCGTGCTTCCTCGCCCGACGCGCGCATTCTCGTCTTGGTGCTGCTCACACAAATCGGGGCGCTCATCACACCGGCGGCCAATGCCGTCCCCGACCTCACGATGGGCTTCATAAACCTGGTCGGCTACGCCGTTTTCACCGCCGCCTCGTCGGTGCTGCTCGTCATCCTTTCGGCTCGTTTCGGGCGTCGCTCGCAATGGCGCACCTTTCTGGAATGGCTAGCTTACGCAGTGAACGCCCTCGCGTTTCTCATCAGCGCCGTAGCGGCCATCGGGATCGCGACGTTATGGGTGGATCCGTGGCCGTTTATTGACGGTCAACTGACGTCCATCGTGCTCGACGCAGCGTCCGTCACCGTCGTTCTGGCCGCTGCCGCGGCCGTTTCGAGCACCGCACCGTCACAGCGGCCGCGAGCGGCTTGGCTGCTGCTTCCCCTCCCGGTGGCATTCGCTTTTGCAGCGATCGCCGCGAACGTCTACCCGTTCGTCAACTCGTGGTATCTCTATTTCTTTATGTACGCCGTGAGCAGCGCGCTTTTGCTCCTCGGCGCCTTCGCCGTTTCGTACGCGCTGCTCAAGCGTCGAGTGCTCGACGCAGGGTTCATCTTGAGCCGCACCATCGTCGTAGCGGGAGTCTCTTTGGTGGTAGTGGCCGCGTTCGTTCTTCTGGAATGGGTCCTCGGTAACGTTCTCACCAGCGCGAGCCACGCCACCGGCGTCATCGCCAATGCCGCTCTAGCCCTCGTACTGGGCGTTTCTCTGCGGTCGATCCATCAGCGGGTCGATGCGCTCGTCGACCGATGGCTGTTCCGCGCCCGTTACGAGAACGAACGAGCGTTGCGCGATTTTTCGACGGAGGCCGGGTTCGTTACCGATTCCGACGCGCTGCTCGACCGCGCGCTCGAAAACCTTCGCGCCCACACCGACGCTCGTTCCGCCGCGCTTTTTCTGAACGAGGACGGCGTATTTCGACCGGTGCGGCAATTCGGCGGTATTACTGCCGAAGTCTCCGAAAACGATTCGGCGATTCTCGCGCTCAAGACCTGGCACAAGCCGCTGGATCCGCACCGGTATGAAACCGCGCTGCACGGTGACCTCGCGCTACCGATGGTCGCGCGCGGCCGGCTCCTCGGACTGCTGCTTTGCGGCGAACGCGCCGGCGGCGAGGCCTATGCCGCCGACGAGATCGCGGCGCTCTCCGAGTTCGCCCGCGGCGTCGGTTCGGCCATCGAAACTTTACAGGGCGCGAGCCCGCACGAACGCCGCGAACTCCTGGCAGCCATCGAAACCAATTCCGCCGCGATCTTCAGTTTGCGTGAAAGCGTGATCGTCTCGCGGTGCGCTTACCGGACGCGGAAGTCGATGCCCGTTAGCGTCGTCGGATCGGACGGAAGCGTGACGGTGCGCCGTTCGTTTGCGGTGCCGCCGTCGACTTGCACAACGTAGCTGCCGGCCGGCAAATCGCGCAGCGCGTACGCGCCGTTTTCGTCCGTAGTCACCTTGAGCTTCAACTGCGGGATCGAAACCTCAATGCCGGCCGCGGGAATCAAGCGCTGCCGTTTTGGGTCGAACTTCATGACCGAGCCGGAAACGCTGCGCAGCGCACGGGCGGAGATGGCGACCGGCCACGGCGCGCTCGCGCTCACGTCGACGCCGACCGGCGTGAAATTGGAAAGATCGTAGCCGGTCGGGAGCGACTCGGCCGACGCCTCAACTTTATAGTGGCCTTGCGGTACGCCCTCGAGCACGAACCGTCCGTCGGCCTCGGTGGTCGCCGTTTGATTGGTCCCTTCAAGCAGCACTACGACCCCCGCGATGCCGGCGCCCGCGTCGTTGGTCACGTAGCCGAAGATCTTCCCGGAGACGTAGTTGACGCCGAAGTTCACCGTACTGTTGATTTTGGCGCTCGCGGGGGAATCCGTCGTGAAGTAAAACGGTTTCTCGGTTTTTACTTGAGCCGCGACGATGTGATCGCCGAACGGTACGCCGGCAAAGGCGTAGTGCCCGCTCGCATCGGTGCGCGTGGTATGTTCGCCGTCCAGCGTCACCTCGACGCCGGCTAGGCCGGGATCGCCGCTGGCGTAATGGCCGGCCGAATCGTCGTCGCGGAAAACGTATCCGCCGATCGAGCCGCGCTTGGTCGGAAACAGCAGCTCGGGAACGCCCGCAAACCGGTGCCGTACGATCAAGCCGTACGACGGTTGGTTTGTTTGCGCCGTCACGGCGCCGGTCGTCTCGGTGGTCTTTAGGACCGAAACGGACGCTTCCGCCTCGGTATCGCTTCCCAGCTTGCGCAGATAGGTCAGCGTCGCCAGCTTGAAATCAAACGCCCCTTGCGTGAGGTCGGCGTCGCTGCTCAAGTAATTGAGCGTGATGAGCTGACGGCGCTGCGCGCCGCTCCACGCGGCGTTGAAGCCGATATCGTTGCGTGCCGGCGCGACGTCGAACTTCAGGCCCGCAAAGCCGAGGCTGGCCAGCAGCGCGGCATTGTTGAGGACGGCCGCGAGCTGCGCGGGATTCGTGACGTCGATACCGGCCTGCTGCAGTGCTTCTTGCAATCCCGGGGCCTCACTGAAGATCGACGAAACGGTCGGGATATCGACGTTGTGATTGGCAAACCCCGAGGCCGAAAATGGGCCGAAGGCAACGCCGGCGTTCGCGCCGTAGCCGTTGGCCAGCGTGCCGGAGAAATCGCTCGTCGGCTGATAGCTGACGCCGGCGGTGTAGTGGCCGGCGGTATATTGAATGCCGAGCGGAGCGGACAGGGTCCGCACGTTGAACGACGTCGGCGTAAACGACTCGAAAGCCGAGTATTGCAGGCCGCCGTTGAGGGTGAGCACCTTGCTCAAGCGATAGTTGAGGTTGCCCTGCGTCGTCAGCGAGTCTTCCCGAAATTCCGGCAAATCGTAGTTGGATTGCTGAAGACCGCCGTTAAAGTTCAGAGCGTCGTTGAAGGTGCGATCGTAGTTGACGGTCGCGAACAGGCCTTGCTGCGCGTTCGAAGCCAGCGTGGCGTACTCCGCCGGTTTGTCGACGAACGTTGCGTCGAGGTGCTGCTTGGAATCGTCGAACGCCGTCGACGCATCGAAGCCGATGCCGTGGCTCACGCCGACTTCGGCTTGGACGATGAAATGCGGCTGCGGTTGATACGTGTACAGCAGCGAGCCGAGCACTCCGCCGCTGACGGTCGTCTGGGCATCCTTTGAGTTGACGATGTCGTAGACGTTGGCTTGAAGATTGCTGCTAGGCGAAAGTTTGAAGATGCGCGATATTCCCGCCGTCCATTGCGGTTCGGTCGGAACGAACAAGGTATCGAACTGCGCGACCGACGAGGCGCCGGCATGGAAGATCCACGGACCATCGGAGATATGAAAGCCGCGGACGAGCGCGTTTTCGAACGTAAGCGGCGACATGTTCACGATGTCGTCGAGATAGATCACGTCGTGCCCCGGGCCGCCGACTTCGTAGGAGATCAGGGGAATGCCGGTCGTCTGCGCGGTGCCGGGCGATGCGTAAGTGGCCGTAATCAAATTGAAGCGACGGAACGAATCGCCCTGGCGATCGTGCATCTCGATCGCGTTGGTCACTTGGCCGGCGCCCGAGTTGTAGCTGCCCTCGTAGCTGCCGCCCTCGATCGCGGCAGCGGCGCCGCCGTCGTCGCTCGGATTGACGCCGAATGCGACGGCGAGCTGCGGTGCGGTGACGGTCACGTCGAGCGTTTGACTGCCCGTAAGCGTAACGACGATGATGCTCGTCATGCCGGCGCCGATGCCTCGAATCTCAACGTTGCCGTCGGCGACCCCGACCTGCGCGATCGTTGGATTTACCGGATATGCGGACGTTGCGCCGGCCACCGGCACGTCGATCGACTTCCCGTAGGCTATGGTCAGCATGCTCTGGGCAGCGGCGCCCAACGGCATCACCAGCGCGATGCCGAGAATCGCCGCGAGTACGCGTTTCACGGCGATCGGAACTGACCCGTCGTCGTGATCGTCTTACCTTCGAACTGAAAGGAGCACAACACGCGATACGTGCCCGGCTTCAAACGGCCGCCGTACGTGGCGGAGAAATCGAGCTCTTCGCCCGGCAGCAGGCGCTGCGGTTCGAAGGGCAATTTTGCAGCCAGCTGCCCGTCCGCATCGACGAACGCCGCGACGCCCGCCGGCACGACGGGCTCGGTACCGGTGTTCTTCAGCGACTGGGTCACCTTCATGTTCGCACTCGCGGTGGCGGGGCGTACGCGAACCTGACCCGCCTTGACCGCAATGTTATCGGTGAGTACGAACGTCATGAGCGAACCGAGCGAGGCGTTGAGCGATACGCCGTTGCGCGCCACGACGTGTTTGCTGCGGAACTGCACCGCGACGGCACGGATGTCGGTGCTCGCGGGAACGGTCAAGATCACTTGCACCGCTCCGTCCATGCCGGGTTGGACGCTGCCCGAACGCCGCGAGAACACCGCACTCGCGGCAATCGAGTTCGGCAGGTCGCCCGCGGGAAAAAATACGCGCTTGCCGTTCTTGACGATCACGTCTTGCGCGTACATATCGAAGTTCAGCGTTTGCGGCGTGCCGTTCGTCAACGTCACGGTTTGCGTGAAGCTCTGCCCGACCTTCGCGTGCAGCACCACGACCGCCGGAGCGAGCGAAACCGAAGGCGCTCCCGCACTCGGCTGCTGCTGCTGCGCGCCTGCGACGGTCGCGAGACCGCCGAACGCCAATAGCGATGCGAGGATTGCAACGAGAAACCGGCGGGCAGAAATGGCCGTCATAGTGCTGTCGCTCCAAACTCAAGCGGAATGTCTTGCGGAATCGATGCGGGGTTCATCGTATTGGGGATTTCGACTTCCAAGCGATGCCGCGTGACCACGCCCAGCGGGACGCCGGTCGCGAAGGTGATCGGGTTGGATGAGAGTTCGACGCCGTCGAGCCGAACGTGCACGCCCGAAATCGGCGACTCTAAGAACGCCTGAAGCGAGACAGGTTCGCTCGTCATGGTCGAGGTCGCGCGCAAACCGATTGCCGTTGCAACGACGTAGGAACCCGATCGGCGGACGATCGCGACGCCGCTGACCGAGCGGCGAACGTTCGATGAGACGGTGCCGAGTTCCGCGACGGCCGCGCCGGCGCCGGCCTGTACCGTCGCGCCGCCCGGCGCTTGCACGATCGTGACCGTGACGCCGCCGGCCGCAGCCGCAGCAGGGACGTGCGGATGCGTGACGGCCATCGTGAGGATTGCGGCGAGACACGTCGCGATCTTGCGCATCGTCAGTTCGACGTCGCCGTGAAGTTGAGCGTGTCGGCTAGTAACGAACCGGTGGCGGGACCGCCCGAACCCGGCGCCGCCGAATTGATAATGATGTCTAGGGTATATGGCGTTGCGGTCGAGTAGGCTCCGGTGGTCGTCAGCGTCTGCAGAGTGGTCGTTAACGTGACGGTATTGACTTTGTACGACAGCCCGGTCGGCGCCGCTGACGCGAGATCCGCTTGGAGCGTATAGCTCGTGCTCGCAATCCCTCCGTTTTCCACGTTGACGTCGAACAGGGTCGCAACCGTAAAGTTCGTTGCGGTAACGGATGGCCGGGTGACGCCGGCGGGCAGGGCACCGTAGGCTGAGACGGTTCCGAAATCGATCGCCGCTGCAAATGCGCCGCCGGTCATGGCTACGCCGCTGGCATCTTGCGTGAAGAAGATCGATATGCCCGGTTGGTTCGTGAACTCGACGTTGATCGTGGCCGAGGCGGAAACACCCGTGACGCCGTTTGCCGTGGCGGTGATGACGATCGCCTGCTGGATCGTGTTTGGCGTTATTCCCGTGGTCTTAACCTGTGCGGCGATCGCGCCGACCTGAACCGAACTGTACGGAAGGTTGGTTCCGAGCGTTTGCTGGGTGGTGGTCAGCGTTGTGCCCGCGCCTTGCCACGTGACGTTCGTCTGCGCCGCCGTTGCCAGTGCGATCGACAAGTTGAAGTTCGTACAGGTTCCCGTGCACGTCGCTTCGACTCCGACGTTGCTCGACAGCGTGTACGTCGATCCGGCGGTATAGGCCGCGCACGACGTTGCCGCCGTCTTCGTCGCAGTGCCGAAATCCGCGGCTACGTAGTCGCTGCCGGAATTCACGAGCGGGCAGTTTCCCGCTCCGGTTTGCGTGATGAAGGTTAACGCGATGGTCGTCGTGGCGTTCATGTGGAGGATGAGCGGCGTGTACGTAGAGGCGACCGAAGCGCCGGATGCCCGGCCCGCTAGCGTGAACAGCAGGCTTAGAGCGACGATCGCGACTCCCAGGCGGCGCACGTTCCTCCCTGCCTTCGACACGACAACGGCGCCGAACTCCGTTCGGCGCCGTTCTGAGTCAAATCGAGTGTTAGTTACCGGTCGCCGTAAAGTTGATCGTGTTGCTGATCACCGTTGCGTCGGCAACCGTGAACGGAACCGTCAATGCTAGGACGAACGGAACGTTCGTTGCGTACGCACCGGTCGTGGTGATCGATGCCGCGCTTGCGCTCGTGACTGCGGTGCCGCCGACGGTCCACGTATTCACGGCGTCCGCGGCTGCGAGTTGCGCGGTCAGCGTGTAGTTGGAGCTAGCGGAGTTCGCCTTGGTGACGTTGACGTCGAACGGCGAGCTCACCGTGAACGTCGTTGCGGTGGCCGTTCTTGTAACGTTCGGCGTTGCGATCGTCCCGTACGCGCTGACGGTTCCGAACGCGAGCGTTGCGGCGTTGGTTCCGGCGCCGCCGAGGGTGACACCCGAGGCGTCGGTGTTGAATACCATCTTGATGGAAGCGGCAACGGTCGCCGTTACACCGAGGGTACCGGTCGCGGTGCCGGAGGCAGCCAGGACCGGGGCGGTCGTCACGAGGCTGATGCCCAGGAGGGCGATCGCGAGTTTCTTGTACATGATTTCCTTCTCCGGCGCCGGCCGGGCCGCTTAAAAAAACCTCGCCCCGTAAGGACTCGGTGTTGCATTGATGATACCAAGATTTGTCCCTCGGGAAGTTATCGAGCGTCAAGCGGAGGCTCACTGAAGGTAAAGAGCGCGTTTGCCCTACCTTGCAGACGAAGGAAAATTGCCGACAACGGTCGCAATTCAGGCTAAAAGTCGAGGTCTTTGGTTCCAAGCCCTGAAGGCTAAGCCACTATGAAATGCGCCGTTGCTCTTGCTTGCCTGCTGGCGCTGATCGCGAGCGGCGGATCGTCATCTTCGGCCGCGACGGAGAAGCCCGCGAACTACGATACGTTCGGCATTGGGTTGCTGCGGCGGTTGGCTTCCGAGCAGCCAAGCGATAACGTCTTCATTTCGCCGGTCAGCATCGGCGTTGCTCTGGCGATGGCGGCCGATGGTGCCGCCGGATCGACGCGCAGCGGGATGCTGCAGACGCTCGGTCTCGGGAGCAGCGACCTCTCCGGCGGCAACGCCGCGCTGATCGCCGCGCTTCATAAAAACGCCGATGCGAAGATCGGTCTTGCCAACGCCATTTGGCTGCGCTCCGATATTCCGCCCAACCCAAAGTACGTGAGCTTGCTCGAGAAAAGCTACGGCGCCCAAGCGCAAGCAGTGGATTTTGCGAGCCCGCAGGCGGCCGCGACGATCAACGACTGGGTGAAAGCAAAAACGCTCGGTCTCATCGATCGTCTGGTCGATCGCACCAGCCCGACGGACTTTGCGTACCTCACCAACGCGCTCGCCTTTCAAGCCAAATGGAGCGCGCCGTTCGAAGCGCGCGCAACCCATCCGCATCCGTTTACGAACGGCGACGGCTCGTCGGTAAGCGTTTCAATGATGTCGCAGACCTCCGTATTTTCCACCGCAAGCGGTGACGGATACGACGTCGTGCGCATGCCTTACGGGGGCGGCGGCTTCGCCGCGTACGTGCTGCTGCCGAAGGCCAACTCGACGACGGCGCTGCTGCAGCAGCTCACCGCAGCCGCCTTCGATCGCGACGTAAAAGCGCTGAAGGACGAGCGCATCGCCCTGTCGCTGCCGCGTTTCACGGTGACGTATCGCGCCGGGCTCATCCCGGAACTGAAGGCCATGGGCATGACCGCGGCCTTTTCCAACTCAGCCGATTTCTCACCCATGCATACGCCCCCGCCGCGCCTGCAGATCTCCAGCGTCGAGCACGCTACGTATCTGCGCGTGGATGAAGACGGAACCACGGCCGCGGCGGCAACGTCGGTCGGCATGTCGCTCCTCGCCATGCGCGCGGAAAAGCCGCCGCGAGCGATCGTCGTCGACCATCCGTTCGTGTTCGCGCTGCGCGACGAGCACACCGGCACGCTGCTGTTCGTCGGAGCGATCCGCAAACTCGAGAACGTTTCCCCCTAACGCTTTTTCTTTTGGCGTTCCTCCGCCTTGGAAATTCCGGGTGTTCGTTCGCCGCCTGCACGCAGTCAGAGCAAGCGTTTCGTTAATACGCGAAACCTTATGACGGGTTTTCACAAGAACTTCCTTTTTCGGGAGTACGCTTTCAATTCACGTTAAACGTGAGGGAGACTGCGATGACCGAAACGACACAAGCTCCATCCAAGTCCTCTGAAAACCCTTCGGTTCGGGGAACGACCGGGACTCCAAGCGGACCCAAGGACGTAGCCCTGTCGACCGAGCAAATCGTCGTGACGAGGAATCCCGCGACGGGCGACGTCGCGAAAATCGAGGTCGTGGGCGATTCGGGGCAACGAACCGAAGTGTCGCCAGAATATATTCGAAGCATCGCCGGCGCAGACGAGATCGCCGAAATCGCGTCCGCACTGGACGAGGCATTCGATTCCGGCGTCTCGATGGTGCTCGAAGAAGCGATCGGCGAAGACGACATCTCTGCTGACAATGCGGAGCATTTCGCGATCCTGCGACTGCTTATGATTCCGCTCCTCGGGCGCGCGACGGTTCGACGCGTCGCACGCGAGCGCGAGGGGCTTCTCCGGAAACTGTTCTTGCGGCGTCTCATTCGCCGCTATGCATTCGAGAAACGATCCGTCACTTCTTAAGTGACAGGGAGAAAGAACATGGTTACGTTAGACGATATCAAGGGTCTTAAAGGCGAGGAAGAAGAGGGCGGCGACACGACCGAACGTACGCTGGCACGCTTTCTCATCGGCGCCCGGGCGGGCCAGAAACGCCGCTTGCGCCGCGCGCTGGTCGCCAAACTGATCGGCAACCGCATGAGCGGCGAGGAAGATGACGACGGCGATGACGATGACGACGTCGTTGGAGAAGGCACCGAAAACGTACTTGCAAAGTTCCTCATCGGGCGCGGACTCGTGCGGCGCCGGCTGCGCAGAGCGCTGATCGCGCAGCTGCTGCGCGGAAGGTCTGAAGAGGTCGATGAAGACGACGATGACGACGACGACGGCGACGGTGGCGGCGAGAACAAGCTCTTACGTCTGCTGGTCGGCCGCCGCGCACTCAAGCGCCGCGGTCTTCGCCGTGCCTTTATTGCCGAGCTTCTCCAAGGGGCTCGCGAAGGGGCTCGCGGCGAGACCGACGACGATGACGACGATGACGACGAAGGCGGAGGCGGAGGCGGAGGCGGGGGCACGGAGCGCCAGCTCGTTAAATTGCTCATCGGCCGCCGCGCCGTGCGTAGGAGCCGGCTTCGCAAGTACGCGTTATCGCAACTACTTACGAACTAAAACGGCCCTCGCGCTCCAACGTCGCGGGATCCTACAGGCGATCCCGCGACGCTGGCGCGTGGCCGGCTAGATCGGAACGAGTTTTTCTCCGCGCAGCGCGTACTTCTTCGTCTCGTTTGCGGTGCACTCGGAGTCTTTGCAATCGGTAACGTAGAGAATGTCGTTCGCAAAACGCACGTGAATCGAACTTGGGCCGCCGCCCCAATCCGGCCCCCAATTAGCGCTTCCGACTGATCCGAGTAGTACCGCGGTATCGCCGTGCACGTCGTACGCGTAAGCCTCGGCCGTGCCGCCCACCGGATAGTCGCACGCGATGGTGACGACGGCTTGCTGCGTACCCTTGCTGAGACTGCCGAGTACGACCCCTCGTACGAAAACGTCGAACTGGGCAGCCATCTTCTTGTCAAAGTATGAGTAGCTGCCTTTGCGCATAATTGCGGGCGGCGGCACGTTGGACGAACAAGGCAGCCGGGTGTAACTGAAGTTCATAAAGTCGACGGTCAACAACAGCGGCAAGATCACGTCGCGCCCTCCGGAAGCGCCCAAGGGAATAGCCTCGACGTTTTAGGGGAGGCCCGGCGTCTCCCGCCCGTGTAAGAGTCGGGCATGAAACCGGCTGCCTCGCGTGCGATGCTCCTGGTGCTCTGTGCGACCGCAGCGATCGTCTCAGCGGCCGAGTTTTTTGGCGCGAGCGGTTTCGGGGGTGCTCCGCCGTGGCTCGGCATTTGGGGCAACACGGAGGCGAGCTCGGGCGTTCCTTTCCAGATATTGGTCCGCAGCACGGACCCCGGGGGCGCCTCCGACCGCGCGGGAATTCGCGCGGGAGACCTGATCGACGTACGCCGGAGCGCGCTCATCGAGCGCTTCTCGCTGTTCGGCCAGCCGCTGAACGGGCGCGCGGTAACGCTGTGGCTCCGGCGCGGCTCGTCGACAATACCGATCGCGGTCGTTCCGCAGCCGATCGATCTCCCGCGGCGTTGGGACGCTCTTCTCAATTGGCCCGGAATGGTGTGGCTCGTGTGCTTCGCCGGACTGATCGCGTGGCGACGATCGAACGTTCGCGAAATGCGGATGCTCGCGCTCGTACTCGTTTCGTTAGCATTCTGGATGAACACCGACAGGTACTCGTACGCGGCACCATGGACGTGGACGTACGTCGCGGCCGCGTCGCTCAACGCTTTCGGCCCACTTTCGGTCGCACTCTGGGCCGCATTTGCGGGGTGCTTCGCCGAACCGCTCTCACCGCTGCGCAAAACGGCCGCGCGGATCTGCTACGCCTTCGTCGCCGTCGCGGTCGTCCTGCATATCGCCCAGGTGTTCGCAATCGTCACGCTGCAAATCGACCCCGTCGCACTTTTTGCAAACGCGGTGACCATCCCGCTCGGCCTGGGAATGCTGGCTGCGCTGGCCTGCAGCGTTCTCGCCATTGCAGCGTCTGCCCGCTCCGAGCGCCAACGCGCGAGTTGGCTGCTGATCCCGCCGGCGGTGCTATTTTTTGCGTTCTATGGCCAGAAGAACGATCAGCCGCTCGTGACTTCGTACGCGGCGTGGCTCGCGCTGAATTACCTTAGCGTATTCATCATCTTCGCTACACCGGTCGTCCTCACGTACGTTGCGCTTAGCCGGCGGCTCATGGACATCGGTTTCGTCCTCAATCGCGCCGTCGTGTTCGGCATCGTTTCCACCATCGTCGTCGGTGCGTTCGTTTTGGCCGAGTGGATTACGAGCGAGTGGTTCGTGAATGCCAGCCACACGTCGGGTGCGCTCGCGGGCGCCGCCGTCGCCCTGGCGCTGGGCCTCTCCATGCGTTTCATCCACAAGTACGTCGATCGCTTCGTCGATCGCGTCTTCTTTCGCAAGCGGCACGAAGACGAGGCGGCGCTGCGCGACTTCGCGCACGAAGCGGCCTATATCACCGACCAAACCATTCTCCTCGAACGCGCCGTAACGGCCGTTCGCAAGCATACCGATGCCGGGAGCGCCGACATCTTGATTACAGAAGGGACCGGGTTGTACTCGTCGACGGGCACCAATGGTGTGCCGGCGACGGTCCTCGGTGAGAACGATCCGGTCATCGTCGCGCTGCGCGCATGGCGCAAGCCGGTCGACCTGCACCGGGTCGACGGCTCGGCGCTGGCCGGCGAACTTGCCTTTCCGATGATTTCGCGCGGGGAACTCGTCGGCACGCTCGTATGCGGACCGAAGCGGGATGGTGAGGCCTACGCACCCGATGAGTCCGACGCGCTGCTCGCTCTGGCCCACGGCGTCGGCACGGCGCTGGACGCACTCTCGAAAGGCAACGGCAGCAGCGACGCGTCCTTGCGCGCAACGTTAGAGCAGATCCTCGAGCGCCAAGATGCGATGATGCGCCGCCTCCAAGATGGATGACGCGGTGACCGACCTTAATCCGCAAGGCAAACAGATGGCCGACGAATCGATGGTTCGCAACCTCGCGGCCCAAACGAACGCGATTTGGCCGCAAGAGGCGCCGCTGTTCGCGCGCTACAACCTGCCGCCCGAACCCTACATCCTCGACGCGGGGTGCGGCACCGGTCAGGCGAGTTCGCGATTGGCGGCACTCTTTCCGCAAGCGCGCGTGCTCGGCGTCGACATCATCGACGAACATCTCGATCTGGCCAGGTCGCATTACCAAGCGCTCGCGCCGCGGGTCGCATTCGAACACCAAAGCATTTACGAGCTCGACGCGCCGGATCGAACGTTCGATCTTACCGTCTGCCGGCACGTCATCCATTCGATCCCGCACGCCGATCGCGTCGTTGCCGAACTCGCACGCGTCACGCGCGCCGGCGGCGTGCTGCATCTGAATTCCCGAAGACTACGGAATGCTCCACTTCCAGCGCGCGACGCCGGACCCGCGAGATTTCTGGCACGAGGCACCGGCCGGTTTCGGAGCCGCGACGGGGACCGATCTCTTCATCGGCCGTCATACCTTCGGGATTCTGCGCGCGCTCGGTTTGAACGATATCACGGTAGACTACGCGATCGTCGACACGATCCGCGTCCCGCGTGAGACGTTTGCGTCCATTCTCGAAGCATGGCGGGACGGCTACGTCGAGCCGATCGCCGAATACACCTCGTTGACCGCCGAGCAGGCAAAAGCGTACTTCAACCAGATGATCGCGAACATCCGAGATCCAAAGAGCTATGCGGTCTGGATGGTTCCGATCGTTTCGGCGCGCATTCCCTCATCACTCACCAGCTAGCGGAGATTGCCATGTCCTACGAACTGCTGAATGCTATCGGCACAATCGGCACCTTCCTCGTCATTACTGCGACCGCCATCGCAGCGATCATCCAACTTCGCCACCTGGCCAACAACAACCAAATCTCGGTACTCAACGAACTCCGTCAGACCTACGAAAACGAGCACTTCCAGGCGGCGCGCTCGTTCGCTCGATCGGAAATAACCGCTCACATAAACGATAAATCATTTCGCCACCAGCTGCACAACCCGGCCGAGAGAACCGCCGAAAATCGCGCTGCCGTCACCAAGATGGGCACGGTTGCAAACGTATACGAGGGCATGGGCGCGTTGGTAAGAACCAGAATGATCGATCCGCGCCTCGTGTTCCAGTTGTGGGGTAGCGGGATCGCTGCGGATTGGGCCATGCTCGCGCCCTATACGGCGATGATGCGCGCGCGAAAAGGGCGGCAGATCTTCGAACATTTCGAATATTTGACCGTGCTCGCGCAGGACTGGCTCGCCGCCCATCCCGACGGCACGTACCCAAAGGGTATGCGCCGCATCGAACTCAAGGACGAGTGGCTGGAGACGGCAATCACTTCTTCATCTGATGCAGGCTGATTTTATTGCCTTCGGGGTCTTCGAACCACGCCATACTGCATGACTTATATTCTCCCGGCACCTCATCCGCGCTCTTTGCGTGCGGACGTACTTTCTCGAGCATCCCGGGGACGTCGTCGACTTCGAACACCACGCCGCAGCCGCTGCCGGCAGGGCGCCCAAGCATCGTATCCGGCATGAGCGTGAACCAGTGATCGTTGCCGATATCGAATTCGACCAGCTGCGCTTCCTCTTCGCTTGGATACGCGCGATCGACGCGCAGCCCCAAGACGTCGCGGTAAAACGCCAGCAGTTTCGGTACGTTTTTCGCAGGGTAGGCGGTGAATGCAATCGACGAAACGTTCATGCGCCTTTTTTACCCAATTGCGAACGGCGGCTCCCCCTAGGCTCCCAGAGCGCATGAGTGAGCCGTCGCTAGGTGGAAGAGTACGCGTATGAAGGCGCGCTTAATCGTTATTGGTTCGGTGTTGGTCCTCGTGGCGATATTGGTCGTCGTTTTACGCGTTATCGGGTCGCATCAAACACCGCCGGAACCGATCACGACCGTGGCGCCTACGCTCGCACCGAGCGCGCCGCCGGCTTCCGCATCACCAACCGAGGCTGCGCCTTCTTCTTCCGAAATACCGAGTGCAGCACCATCCGCCTCTCCGGGAGAGAGCGCGTCTCCGGGAAGCTCGTCCGAGCCAAGCGCGAGCGCCGGACCGACTGAGGCACCGACGCCGCAACCGACGATTCCGACGCCCCCGCCCGGTCTGCCGGCGGGTTGGGAGAAGCAGTCCGATCGCGTTGAGAACGGCCGCGAAGCCGAGCTCGTCGTGCGCACCGGTTCGATCGACAACCTCGGATTCGGCTGGCCGCCCAACTTCACGCCGTTCTCGGGCAAATCGACGCCGACACATCCGTGGATTTGCAGTGCACGGCCCGGCGCCGCACCGGGAACCGACCGGAACATGTTGGGCACCGGCGTCACGGACGCGAGCCGGCAAGGCAAGCCGTCCGACGGCTACTCGGGCTGCGACACGCGCCCCGACAATCTTCCGCAAGCGGTCCCGCTCGAAATGGGCACGCTGCCGAGCAAAATCCACGGCGTGTTCTTTCAAATGTTTCTCGACGACTTCCAAGCGCCGACGTTTCATTCGCATTTCCAAGTAACCCTCAACGGAACGCGCATTCCGCAGTTCGAGGACACGATCAACCAGATGGATCAGACCGGGCCGATCGGCAAACTCATCACGCTCCAGCTTTTGCCGGAATACTGGCCGTTGCTGAAGGCCGGTACCGTGAATCTGCTCATCGACGATCCGACGACGGGCGCGCCCGACGGCTACGCGATCGATTTCGTGCGCGTCCTAGTTAATCCGGGACCGTTCCAATACGCGGTTTCGATCTCGTGCACGGTCGTCGATGCCGATACGCAAAAGCCGATCGCCAAGGCTTCGGTCTCCGCCGCGCAAGTCACCACGTCGACGGCCGCCGACGGAACCTGTTCGATGAAGGGCATACCGGCCGGTCTCGTATCGGTGGGCGCATCGGCCATAAACTACGACAGCCAAACGCAACTGCTCGATCTGGCCGCCGGCGATCACGGCGTCGCGCACTTCGCGTTGAAGCGCCATAAGGAAAGCGTTGAAGATCTCAAAGCGCAAATCCAGAAGAGTGGAACCGTCGCGGTCTACGGCATTCACTTCGATACCGCCTCGGCGAAACTGCAGCCCGCCAGCACGACGTCGCTCAATGAGATCTTGCAGCTCGTCAAGAGCATTCCAAACTCGCGCTGGATCATCGCCGGCCACACCGACAATCAGGGCGGCGCAGATTATAACCTCGGGCTGTCGCTCGCGCGTGCGCACTCCGTCGTCGCATGGCTCACCAGCCACGGCATCGCCGCCGGCCAGCTCACGGCAAAAGGCTACGGGTTGTCGCGACCCGTCGCCGATAACGCCACCGAGAGCGGTCGCGCGCTCAACCGCCGAGTCGAAGTATCCCTCGAAAAGTAACGCTTAATCAGACGTTACGGCCAGGTCGCCACGTCGGAGGGCGCGCTCAACCTGACCGACGTGAACGTTCGGGCTGGGAACCAGTTTACGAACTGCGAGTTGTAAGCGAGCGTCAAGGCGCTGTCGGGGCCGGCAAATGCCAACTCGAGATTATGCAGCCGGTCGAATGCCGGTTCGCAGTTACTCGCAAGGAACGAATTCCCGCCTATTTCGGCCAGGCCGGTGAGATTAAAGAACACCATGTCGTTCGTCCCGCAGACGGCGATGACGTTGGCCGTATAATCGATCGCCATCGAAGAGAGGCCCGAGACGGAAGAGGAACTTGAGGTCGGCGCGCCGCTGTACCCGGGGCCGGGAAAGACGTCCACCTTTCCGTCGCCGACGTAAAGAATGTCGGCGTTGTCGACCGCAACGCTCGTCGGATGGGTGATCCCGTTCGCCGCGTGATCGAGCAGCGTATCTATTCCGCCATACGAGAACGCGACCGGGAACCGCGCAACGGCGCTTTCCGTGAAGAACGAGACCCAGAGATTCTCGGTCGAATCGAACGCGAGTGAAGTTGCGTCATCGTAGCCGAGCGGTGCTTCGTGCGGCGTGCCGGTGTACGGCGGAGCGAACACTTCCGCAGTGGCCGCGCCGCCGTTGAGGACGGCGAGAGCGCCCGTCTTTTTCCCGATCGCGAGCGCGTACGGGAGATTCAAATTTTTCGTTATGGTTGCGACGGGCGCGCCGGTGTAGGGCGGGGCGTATTCCGTCACGGACGCCGTGTTGACCACGAAGAGATTTCCGTTCTTATCGAACGCTACCGCTTGCGGGCTGGAGACGCCGTTGGCAACGATGGCATACGGTGCGCCGGCACCAGCGACGACCGCAAGATGCGAAAAAATCGACACGGTGTTATTACCGGCGTTGGCGATGGCGACGAGTGAGTCGAACCCGATCGCCTCGACAAACTGGCAGACCGCGCCCGTCGCCGAGCACGCGGGCGACGTCGCGGTAAGCGTAAACGTATTCAACGCCGTCGTGATCAGGGGCGGCGTCACCGAAATCGTGTTGCCTTTGGTGGCATAGATAAAGCCCCCGGCACCGGCGGCCGCAAATGTCGGAGCACCCGGGCCGAGCATGAGATTGCCGTCGATGTCGAGTGCATAGACCGCAAACGTCGATGTGGTCCCGGCAGCAACGATGAACTCGGATTGATTGCACGCGCCGAACGAGGTAATGGAGATCGATGCGCCCGTGACCGCAAGACACAAAAAGTTTGCGGGAACGCCGTACAGCGAGATCGTGGGAACGTTGGCCTTTCCGGCGATGACGGTCAACGGGAACGATTGGTTGAGCGACAGCACGGAGCCGGTCGGATTCCCGGTGTTGTTGAGAGCGCCGTCGTACGTCGTCATCGCGCCGGTGTAGCTGCCGGGCTTTAAATCGAACGCGATGGAGCAGACCGTACCCGTCGCGGTCGCCACGCAGCCTTTCGAACCGGCGGTCAGGCCCAGTTTTTGAGTGGACGCGGGCGTGCAACTCGCACACCCGTTGTTTGGTGCAAGCGAGATCGTTGCGGACTGCGTGGACGGCGAGACAAAGCGCGGATGGCGGTGGCCGCCGACGCGGATTCGCTTCGGGATCCGGATGCTCAAGGTCGTCGTCGTGCGCCCATGCGCCCCCGCCGCCAACCCTGGGGAACTTGCCGGCAGCATTCCGGAGCTGCTGGTTCCGGCTGGTCCGGGACCGGCGCAGCCCGCCAGAACGAGCCCGGCAATACAAGACAGCCCGAGCAGTTGACGCACGTGGAACATAGTGAGAAGTCTCCCTTTTCACTCCCATTGTCCAATTGAGGGTGTCCACTAAGCGTCCACTCGAATTCCGCGATAAAAGGATCGCCGCTGCTTAGACGATTCGTGGACGCCTAGGCCGTATAGTAGGCAAATGGACTGCACGTACGGAGCCTATCAAACTACCGCGCGCTTGCTTGCTTTTGCCCTGGCCGCGAGCCTTTTCGCCGGCTGCGGCGGCGCGAACCACTTGGTCCCGACGGCCGCGCTTCCCGGCGCCGGCGCGGTCGACGCCCGCATGGCGACAACCGCAGCCGAGTCGAAGCGCGAGCGCATCAGGGTACGAATGCAGATTCGGATCCCGCACCGCGGAAGAGGCGCTCACACCGTCAGGCATCCGGCAACGATCTCGGCGCTGACGAACTCGATTGGGGTCGCGATCGACGGCGGAGGCCAGCACGTGTACAACACGACGCCGGCCTCGCCCAATTGCGTCACCGGTGCCGGCGGCCTTGTATGTACGATTTCGGTGTCGGCAAGCGTCGGAACCGATACGTTCGTCGTCACGACATACAGCGGCATAAACGGCGGCGGAACCCTGCTCGACCGCGGCACAGCGACGGTGCCGATCGCGACAGGAAAAGCCAACGCGGTCGCCGTGAGTTTAGGTCCGGTCGTCTCGACGACCGCCGACAGCGGCATTGGTTCGCTGCGCTATGCGATTGCGACGGCAAGTTCCGGCGACACGATCGTGTTCTTACTTCCGGCGGGATCCACCATAACGCTGATGTCGCCGATCTCGATCGTCGGCACCGTGTCTCTGGCCGGCCCGGGCGCGTCGAACGTCACGATCAGCGGCGGCAACGCGCATCAGATCTTCGCGATCACGGGCAAGGCGACGATTTCCGGCCTCACGCTAAACCACGGAATGGCCGCCGTCGGCATCGAGGCGGGCGGTGCGATCGGCAACCTCGGCACGCTGACGTTAGCGAACGATACGATCGGTGCGAGTACGTCCGTCGTCAACCTCAAACATCACGCTCGGCGGCGCTACACTCCGGCGTTTCGGCGGCATCCAAACTGCACCACCACGTACGCGTATGGCGGCGCCATCTACAACGATGGTTCGCTGACCTCGAGCGGCACGACGTTCAACGGGAACGTGGTCATGAGCGACACTGTAACCTGCATCTCCGGCGAAGGCGGCGCCATTTATAACGATTCGATGGGAAGCCTTAGTTCGACCGGGGACACGTTCACGAACAACTCGGCAATGGCCGGCGGCGCGGTCTTCAACGGCGGAATCGGCCAAGCCGCGTTCACCAACGATACGTTTACCGCAAACACGGGCTGCAACGCCAACAGTGGCTGCCCGACCACCGGCTGCACGTCTGCGGGCTGCGCGACGTACGCGCAAGGCGTCGGCGCCGCGATTTTCGATGAGGGCATCGGCGTCACGGTCGTAACGAGCACGTTTACGAACAACGTCGCCGGCGGCGCTTCGGCCGCAAGCCACGGCGAAGGCGGCGCTCTCGCGCTCGTCGGTGGGGCGCCGACGATAACCAACAGCGTCTTTACGGGCAATCTCGCCGGCGGCGGTTCGGCATCGTGTTCGACCGGCGGCGGCGGCGCAATTATCGCCGCGGTACCCCTCGTTTTAAACGGCGACACGTTCACGAATAATGTCGCCTCCGGTGACGGTTCTTCGGGCGGCGGCGCCATTTTCGCGACGATGGACCTGCAAGGCTCGGGCGATATCTTCAAGGGAAACAGCGACGTCGCTTCCGGAAGCACGTGTACCCCCAATGGGATGGGCATCGGCGGAGCGGCTTTCGGCATGACGTCCGTGACCTTCACGAACAGTACGTTTGCCGACAACGTCGCGAGCGGGAACGCGGGAGCCGGGGGCGGCGCCCTTGCGTGCGTGACTTGTCTTCTCGCGGGCGACACCTTCACGTCGAACTCTGCGATCGGCACCGGAGCGGCGAGTGCGACGTCGGTCACAGCGAGTGGCGGCGGATTCTTTGCGGGCACGCTCGCAAAAGTCAGCGATTGCACGTTTACTTCGAACTCGGCAACCGCTGACGGCGTCCACGCGCAAGGTGTGTACGGCGGCGCGGCCGTCATGACGAGCGCCGGTACGTTCGTGTCAAGCCACAATACCTTCAGTTCGAATACGGCGACGGAAGCTGCCGGGACCGGCACGGCCGCCGGCGGCGGCGTGGCCGTGGTTACCGGAACGCTTTCTTCAAGCGGTGACACCTTCCAATCCAATGTCGCCACCGGCTCGATGGTCGGCGCGGGTGGCGGAGCCTTCTTAGCGGGAAGCTACGTAATGAGCGGCGCAACGTTTTCGGCCAACAGAGCAATCGGCACGCAGGGCGCCGGCGGGGGCCTGGTCGCCGCCGTGGTGGGCAATCTCTCGAACAGCACGTTTACTGGAAACGCGGCGGCTACTACGACCGGCACGGGAATCGGCGGCGGCGGGGCGTTGTACGACTCGAAAGGCTCGACGATCAGCAACAGCACCTTCTCCGGAAACGCAGCCAGCAACGCCGGCGGTGGAATCCTCACCTCGGGCGGCCTCGAAACCATCACGAACTCGAAGATTACCGGCAACGATGTGCCCGCTGCGAAGACGTCTGCTTCCGGCGGCGGCGGCATCTTCGATGCCAGCGGCCTCATCTTGGAAGGATCGACCGTTTCAAACAACACGGTAACGGTCGGGGGCACCGGGCTCGTCGGCGGCGGCGGCATCCTTAACGGCGGCGGCCTGGAACTGCTCCAGAGCACGATATCTGGGAACGCCGTGCTTGGAACCGACCCGGCAAGCGGCGGTGGCGGCATCTACAACGGCGCGGGGGCGATACTGACCGACGTGACCATCTCCGGCAATCGGTCGAGCGTAAACGGCGGCGGTATCGACGTCGTCTCCGCCGCCAGTGTGTTCCTCGTGAACGTAACGCTGTTCAAGAATGCTGCAACCGGCATCGGCGGAAATATCGACAACCTCTTCGGGATGACGTTGACCAACAGCATCGTCGCGGGCGGAACGGCCGCTACGGGCGCCGATATCGACAACACCGGAACGCTCACGTCGGGGGGCTACAACATCATCCAAACGGCGGTGGTGGGAACCGCGCTCACCGGCACGACGATGGGCAACGAAACTGCGGACCCGCTGCTGCTGGGACTCTCAAGCAACGGCGGCCCGACGTTCACCAACGCAGACCAAGCCGCGAGTCCAGGGAGGGCGCACATTCCGTACAGCGGCAGTGACTGCGGTACTCAAAACATTCCCGTGGATCAGCGCGGGTACACGCGCGGAGCGGGCGGCAAGTGCGACGTCGGCGCGTTCGAGTACGCAGGCGTGCCCACCGCGGCGCGGCATCGCCTGCCAACGCACGCAAGCATGCACGGCACGCTCGGGGGACCGCATTTGCGTCCGCTCCGCTTACACCCGCTCCACTTCCCGCTGTTCAAAGGAGTCCTAGACCTGTGAGAAATTTATTCGTGCGAGCTCTTTCCGTGGTCGTCGCGCTGGCTTATGCGGCGACACTTGCAGCGTGCTCGTCGCCGGCGCAGACGCCGCCCACCCCAGCCGCCGCGCCCTTCTTAAAAAGCCATGCCGACGGCAAACTCGAGATCTCGCGCTCGGGCTCCGGTCTGATGGTGCGGTTGATCAGTCCAGACGGCACCGCGACGGCGAACTCAGCATACACGAAGGAAAAGGACAACTGCAAAGGACCTCACCCGTGCTACATCTTCTCCGCGATTGACGGCCAGGCGCCATTGCCGGTGAGTGGAGATTGCACGGTCGTTAAGAACGCTGACGTGCCAACCGCTTACTGTGCGGCGGACGGCATCTCGTCGGTAACGATCGACGCCCCCGGCGGCGGAACGATCGGCTACGATGCCAGCGGCACTTCCGAACTCGGCAAGAACTGCTTTCCCTCTTCGCTTATCTACGAGGTAGGCGACAAGCACGTCTACAACGTTCTGGCGTGGGATGGCTGTAAAGAGACGATCCACTGCGCCGGACACAACGCCGGCACGGTCGATGCCGACTCTAAAGACGTCATCGAGGGACCCTGCCGCTTCGTCTATCGCCACTAGGACAACCGCCGGTTGCTTGCAAGGTTCGGCGAGCAGCCGACGCCGAAACAGGGCGCCATGACCAAACAATTTTCGAGTCTTGCACTCGTTGCACTTTTGCTTTCCGCATGCAGCGGCAATACCGCCAACTCCGCAGCGGATAACTCCGCGGCGGATAACTCCGCGGCCACCACCACCTCGGATAACGCCGCGGCGGCGGCGTCGCCGATGGACAGCTCCAATCCGCTCGCGCAGTACACGCCGACGTTCCAAAAAATGGAAGCCGGCATCGACAACAACTTCGCCGACGTTATGACGGACAAGAAAAACGGTCCGGAGACCACGACCTCGATCGGGTTCTTCCCGATGTATCCGTGCACGGTCGGCGCCAACGCCGATAAATCGATGGTGTGGGGCTACTGCATCATGGGCGTCAGCGCCTAAAGCGACGCCGACGCCAACTACCAAGCCGCCACGCAGATCGCTGCAAGGCCGATCCGTCGCTCAAACCCGGCACGCCGCCTGCCGGCGGCAACAACATCGCCTCGTCACAGCTGCAGAACGACACGCACGCCGTCTACATCTTCGATACGAAGCAGCCGAACGGCAAACACCTTGTCAAGATCACGTTCGCAAAACCCGCCGCGTTGAAGTAAGCGGCCCGGCGATCGACGAGGCGGAGGTAGAGCCGTCAGGCTCTTCAGCTTCGCCTCGCCGTCGGCGGTCAACGCTTTGAGATCGTCGTACGTCGAGAGCTCGGCTGGCGTCGGCTTCGCATACGCGCCTTCTAGCGAGTTGAGCAAGAAGCCGAGCTGCTCGCGCACCTTCGTCTCGTTCACGACGTCGTACTGCTCGAACTCCCGTGTAAGAGCACGAGATTTGCAATCTCGGCGTCGACTTGCGCGCGCTTCGCGGCAGGCATCTTTGCACTCGCCGTCATCGCCGCGGCGATGGCGTGGTCGAGCTCGTCGATGGTCGCCACGATTTGCTGCTGTAACGCGAGGCGCGCTTCGAGCGCGCCCGGTCGCCGGATGAACGCGCGGATCGACGGCGATCGTCAGCGGCGCCTGCAATTTCTGCGATCCATATTGCAGCACGACGGTGTACGCACCCGGCAGCGTCGTCGGTCCGTTCGCAGCGTCCGGAAAGTCGTCGGTGATGTCGTTGTTGTAGCCCGGAGGATCGTATGCGGGTGCGTAACTGCATATCCCATTGGATCGCGTTCATGCCGGGCTTCACCGCCGTTGCTTTATCCGTTCGGCGGTCGCGCAGATGCGCCGCATCCGTCGCATTCTCCTGATCTTCGGTTAGGTCTTCGGCTGCCTTCTTCGGAGCCAAATGCAGCGTGTAGCTGCGAATCGTCGCACCCTTCGAATCGAGAAACTACAGCGTGGCCGGGGTTTTACCGTCGTACTTCGGCGGAAGATTGAAGAACACGCGCGCTCCGTAGCGTGGATTCTCGCCCACTGCCCGGCGGGCTAAAGTTACCGGCGCCATAGCTCTGCAGTTAGCCATGCGTTTTCCGGCGCAAAAAGTTGTGCGTTCGCGACGCTATAACTCGTCTGCTTCGCAATCTGTTCGAGCAGCGCAAGGTTATCGAGTATCCAAAATGCGCGGCCGTGCGTTGCCGCGACGAGTTCGCCTTCGCGAACGTCGATCGCGAGATCGCGGACCTGCACGCCCGGTAGATTGAGCGTCAACGGCTGCCAGTTGGCGCCGCCGTCGAGGCTTACGTACGCCGTGCTCCGCGTACCCG